>CABVSR010000015.1 GCA_902500995.1 uncultured Nitrospira sp. | reverse complement strand
ATCCAGTTGGCGGGCAATCGCAGAGATCGAGAGCCCTTGCGTCGCTAGGTCCGCTGCAAGAATGATTCGAGTTCTGATGTCCATGTCCAGAGTCTACTCTGGACTGTCGGATATTTACGGCAACAATGCGCCGCCTTGCGCCTCTCCAAGGCCTATGATAGGGTACGCCCCTGCATCGGATGGCCGGTTGATCGGAGGGTAGGCGTATGGGTGATGAGCAGGAACAAGGATTCGTCATCCGCGATCGTCGAGGGCGGAGCGAAGAAGCACCTGCCGCCGCATCGGCTCCCACGCCGCAGGCTCCCGAACCGGCTCCGGCCGAGTCCGGGCACGCTGAGGCGCATGGACATGCCGGACACCTGCCGGTCAATTTTTCCTCCTTTGTGATTTCCATGGGAAGCTCGGCCTTGATGCTGATGGGGGAACAGTTGGATCCCCAACAGCCCGCCATGCCGCTGAACCTCCCGCAAGCAAAAGAAATCATCGACCTCTTGTCCATGCTGGAAGAGAAAACGCGGGGCAACCTGACGCCGGATGAGCAGGTGGTGATGAAAGACATGCTCTATGCCTTGCGAATGAAGTTCGTCAGCCTGACCTCCGGGAAATCATCGATCCATACTCCGTAAGTGGTGATCGCCCTCTTCGCCTGTTCCTGTGTCGCATGGTCCGTCCTTCCCCCGGTGGCGCCCGGCCGCTCGGTCCCTCCCAGTCAACCGATCCTGTCGTGGGCCCCTGTGAGAAGCACTCCTCCGGCTTTTGAGACTTTCCTCGCGAATTCGTTATAGTGTGGCAGAGTCGAAGGATCCGGGAGTGATCCGGAGTGATGCCGATGCCTGAATCGACGGACATGACCAAGCTCATTCCCCCGGGTGTGTTGCCCGACAAAGAGCCGTCGTCGCCTGCATCCATCGAAAGCGAGCGGCGCAAACGCCATGTCCGGCCGGTGTGGATCGTCTTGATCCTCCTGCTGCCGTGCCTCGCGCTGACCTTCTATTATGCGCAAATGGCCGTCCCGGTCGGGGAGGAATCCGATTCCTTTCTCCCCAGCACCGGCTATGCGTTCGTGCTGTTGCTGGTCAACCTCGACCTCATCGGCTTCGTCGTCCTCACGCTGCTCCTCTCCCGCAACCTCATCAAAGCCTACTTCGAGCGGCGGCACCGGCTGGTGGGGTCCGGCTTTCGGGCCAAGTTGGTCGCGGCCTTTATCGGATTCTCCCTGATTCCCACCGTCTTGCTCGCATTGGTGGCCAGCGGGTTGGTCAACAAGGCGGTCGATGTCTGGTTCAACGATCAGATCGAGCATGTGATGAAGGATTCCTACGAGGTCGCGCGCATGCACCATGCGGGGCATGTGTCGCTGGCGATCAACAGCGCGCGCGCCATCAGCCATGAGATTTTTCGCGAGGAATTGTTGCTGCCGGAACAGCGTGACCTGCTGGTGGCGGCGATCGCCAGGAAACGGGCCGAATATGCGACGGCCGGTATCGAGGTCTTTTCCTCGAAAATGGAAACGCTGACGAAGGCCTTGGATCCTGAGGTGCCGGTGACTGTGCTCGATTTGCCGATCGGCCAGCTGGTGCTACAGGTCATCAATGGCAAGCAGGAGCTGACGTCGGTGCAGGAGGCGCAGACCGGCCGGCTGGTGCGGGCCGGCGTGCCGATTGCCTCCAGCGTGCGGCGCGGAGAAATCGACGGCGTCGTCGTGGTGGATGCCTATGTGCCCGAATCGTTGCTCGGAAAAATGGAAAGCATCGGCCGCCAATATGCCGAATACAAACAGATGAAGGCGATGAAAAATCCCATCAAGGCGGGGGCCTACCTGCTGGTGGCCGTCATCACGGTGATGATTCTGTTCAGCGCCACCTGGTTCGGGTTCTATGTCGCACGCGGCATCACGGTGCCGATTCAACGGTTGGCCGAAGCAACCGAGGCCATTGCGCAGGGCGATCTCTCGGTGCGCATCGAAGCGAAGGCCACGGATGAAATCGGGACGCTGGTCGAATCCTTCAATCGCATGACCGCCGACCTGCAGGGCAGCAAAAGCAAAGTCGAGGAGGCGAACGTCTCGCTGCGCCAATCGAACCTCGAACTGGATCGCCGGCGTGCTTATATCGAAACGGTGGTCGATACGATTGCGGCGGGGGTCATGTCGATCGATCGCCAGGGCCTCATCACCACGTTTAATCCGTCTGCAGAACGCATGCTGGGGCTGTGGGCCGACCGGTTTCGCGGCCGATCGGCCAACGAAGTCTTCAAAGAATACAAGCTGGAGTTGTTCCAGTCCGTGTATGACCGCATGTTGGCCGACCAGCGGGACAACATCGCGCTGGAAGGGCAGTTGGATCTGCAGGGGCGCTTCCTGACCATGGGGGTGCATTGCTCGCGCATGAAGGATGAGTCGAACAAGGATCTCGGCTTTGTGCTCATCTTTGAGGACTTGTCGGAGTTGATCAAGGCGCAGAAGGCGGCGGCCTGGCGGGAAGTCGCGCAGCGCATCGCGCATGAGATCAAGAATCCATTGACCCCCATTCAACTCTCCGCGCAGCGGCTCCGCAAAAAATTTCAGGATAAGGCGCCGGATTTCGACCGCATCTGCGACGAATCCACTCAAGTGATCGTCAATGAAGTCGGCAGCCTCAAGCAGATGCTGGATGAATTCTCCAAGTTCGCGCGGATGCCCGCCCCGCACATGACGATGAACTCGCTGGACGATGTCGTGAAAGAGGTCGTGGCGCTTTATGACAGCGCGCATCGAGAAATTACCTGCGTGGTCTCGCTCGATGCCGATCTGCCGCCCTTCAATTTCGATCGCGAACAGATCAAGCGGGCCTTGGTGAATTTGTGCGATAACGGCATCCATGCCATGAACCACAAAGGCCGGTTGTGGATCACCACGCGGTACGACACCAAGCAGCGCCGCGCCGTGGTGACCGTGGCGGATGAAGGCACGGGTATCGCGCCTGAGGATCAAGACAAACTGTTTGTGCCGTATTTTTCCAGAAAGAAGACGGGAACCGGCCTCGGCTTGGCCATCGTGCGGCGGATCGTGACCGATCACGACGGCCAGATTCATGCGGGCAACCATCAGCCGAAAGGAGCCCTGTTCACCTTCGAATTGCCGGTGTAGCGGATCAGGCGAGCCTGTGGCCGTTGCCGGATCGTATGTGGGGGATGCATGTCTGGTTCGATTCTCATTGTCGATGACGAAGTGTCTATCCTGAACTCCTTGAGCAGCATCCTGGAGGATGAAGGGTATGACGTGAGCGTAGCCAAAAGCGGCATGGAGGCCCTCCGTCTGTGCGCCATCAATCCGCCCGAGCTCATGATGCTGGATATCTGGATGCCTGAAATGGACGGGCTGGAGACGCTTAAGCGTCTGCGCGAACTGGTCCCGAGCACGCAAGTGATGATGATGTCCGGGCACGGATCGATCGAGACCGCCGTGAAAGCGATCAAGCTGGGCGCCTACGACTATATTGAAAAACCGCTCTCCCTCGAAAATGTGACCTTGCGGGTGAAACACGCCTTGGATCAACACCGGCTGGAGCAGGAGAATCGCTCGCTCCGCACCAAGGTGGAGCGAAAGTTCGAACTCATCGGGCAGGCGCCGGTCATGCAGCAGTTGAAACAGCTGATCGAGACGGCCGGTCCCACCAACAGCCGGGTGCTGATCGGCGGCGAGAACGGCACCGGCAAGGAGTTGGTGGCCAGAGCCATCCATCAACACAGCCACCGGGCGAACCGGCCGTTCGTGGCGGTCAATTGCGCGGCGATTCCTGAAACCTTGATCGAGAGCGAACTGTTCGGCCACGAGCGGGGCGCGTTCAGCGGGGCGACGACCATGAAGCGCGGCCAGTTCGAGCAGGCCGACGGCGGCACCTTGTTTTTGGACGAGATTGCCGACATGAGCCTGAGCACCCAGGCGAAGGTGTTACGCGCGCTCCAAGAACAGCAGTTCACGCGTGTGGGAGGGACCAAGCTGATCAAGGTCGATGTGCGGGTGTTGGCCGCGTCGAACAAGGATTTATTGCAGGAGATCGAGAAGGGGACGTTCCGGGAGGATTTGTTCTACCGGCTGAACGTGGTGCCGATCGTGGTGCCGACCCTGCGCGATCGCCGCGAGGATATTCCGTTGCTGGTGAAGCATTTCCTACGCGTGCATGCGGAAGAGCAAGGCTTGAAGATCAAGCAGGTATCGCCGGAGGCCATGGACGTGTTTATGCAGTATGAATGGCCGGGGAATATCCGGGAGCTGCGGAACCTGATCGAGCGCCTGATGATCATGGTGCCGGGACCGGTGATCGAAGCGGCGCATGCGTCCGTCGCGCTCCAGGTGCGCCCTCAACTGTCCGCCGCGCAACCGGCCGCCGGCGCGCAACCGGCCAACACGTTGCTGACCAGGCCCTACGATTCCCTCCGTGATGCGCGGAACGCCTTCGAGAAGGAGTTCATCGCGCGAAAACTGCGCGAGCATCACTGGAACATTTCGCGCACGGCGGAAGATCTCAAGATCGAGCGCAGCCATTTGCATCGGAAGATTAAGTTGCTTGATGTCGAGATGCGCCCCGAAATGTGAGGCACGTTGCTGAAAACGACTGCCAGCGGCGTTCTCAGTCGCGACTCTCCCTGCGACGTACCCCGAGGGTACGCCTCAGTCGAGTCGGCTCCTTGCGGCCTTGCTGGACAATCGTTTTGAGCAACTTGCTCGATCGAACAGGCCGCTGAAACAGCTCCCCAACGTCGTTCTCGGCTCGAATCGATCCTCAACGTACCCCAGAGGGTACGCCTCCGGTTCTTTCTCGCCTGCGGCCTAGTTGGATGAGCTGTTTGAGCATCCCTTGTCGTGTGAATGTCTGACAGACTCATGAAGCGCCCCAGTGGGTGAGAGACTATTGTTGACCCGCCATCAGTCGGCTCGTTAAGATGCGGCCCCTATGACTACTTATCGTGATGCCGGGGTTGATATCGATGCCGGCGATGAATTCGTCGAGCGGATCAAGCCGCATGTGCGGGCGACCTTTCGTCCTGAAGTGATGACCGATCTGGGCGGCTTCGGCGGCCTCTTCCGGTTCCAAGCCAATCGCTACCAGGATCCGGTGCTCGTCTCCGGGACGGATGGTGTCGGGACGAAACTCAAGATCGCCTTCCTCATGGATAAACACGACACGGTCGGTATCGATCTGGTCGCCATGTGCGTCAACGATATCGCCGTGAGCGGCGCGGAACCGTTGTTTTTTCTCGACTACTTTGCCACCGGCAAACTCTCCATCGCGACGGCGGCAGCGGTGGTGAAGGGGATTTCCGACGGATGCCGCCAAGCGGGATGCGCGCTGATCGGCGGTGAAACGGCCGAGATGCCTTCATTTTATGGTGACGGCGAATACGACCTGGCCGGCTTTGCCGTAGGCGTGGTCGATCGTCCGAAGATCATCGATGGGAGGCGGATCGTTCCGGGTGACGTGATCATCGGGTTGGCCTCGAGCGGGGTGCACAGCAACGGCTTTTCGCTCGTGAGGAAGGTGTTGCTGGAGCAACAGCGGCTGGCGGTCGAGTCGGTGCTGCCGGAATTGGGCGGGACGCTCGGCGAAACCTTGCTGACGCCTACGCGGATTTATGCCAAGCAGGTGCTGTCGCTGATGGATAGTTGTCCGATCAAAGGGATTGCCCACATCACCGGCGGCGGCATCACCGACAATCTGCCGCGAGTCTTTCCGGCTCGTTGTGGTGCGCGCATTCGCCGCGGGTCCTGGCCGATCCTGCCGATCTTCGAAGCAATTCGGGCGCGCGGATCGGTGGCGGTGGACGAGATGTACCGCGTCTTCAACATGGGGATCGGCCTGATTCTGGTGGTGGCTCCCGAGCATGCCGACCGCGTGATGGCCAAGGCTCGCGAGTTAGGGGAGCAGGCCTATCACATTGGAGAGATGGTCGCGCAGCAGACCGAGGAAGGAGTCGTCGATTATGTCGGCTAAGGCTCCTCGGCTTGTGCGGCTGGGTGTGTTGGCCTCCGGACGGGGATCCAATCTTCAGGTGATTATCGACGCGATCGAACAGCGGGCGCTCTCGGCCGAAATCGCCGTGGTGCTCAGCAACAAGAAGGAGGCCCTCGCGCTGGAACGGGCTCGCAAGCATGGTGCGCCGGCGGTCTGGCTCGATCCGAAGCCCTTCGCGGGACGACCGGATACCCGGGAGGCCTATGATCGAGCGGTTCTTGAGGTCTTGCAGAAGCACGAAGTGGACCTGGTGCTGTTGGCCGGCTACATGAAGATTGTGACCACCGTTTTGATTTCCGCCTACGAGAACCGGATGATGAATATTCATCCGTCGCTACTCCCTTCCTTTCCGGGGTTGGATGTGCAGAAGAAGGCCATCGAGCACGGATGCAAGATTTCCGGCTGTACCGTGCATTTCGTCACGGAAGGGGTGGACGAAGGGCCGATCATTATTCAGGCGGCCGTGCCGATCGCTGAAGGGGATACCCCCGAGACCTTAGCCGCTCGCATTCTCCAGCATGAACATCGCGTCTATCCGCGAGCCATTCAGCTATATGCCGAGGGGCGGCTGCGAGTGGAAGGGCGGCGGGTGGTGGTCACGGAACCAGATCCGCCGGCTACCGGGTTCCATTATCCACCATGACATGCCTCGCCGATTCTGCTCCTGTCTCAGAAGCATGAGTGTGACGCAGATCGCCGCCAACGGACTTTTTCCGTGGCCCGCTATCAGGCTGCGCAAAACTCGATTATTGCGTCAGACGTCGCGTTTCATACAGGGGCCGTTCACGCGTCAGAATCGCCCGTAGGATGCGCAAAAAGGCCGTCCAGCAAGGCCGCAGCGAACGAAGAGGCGAATCGTACTCGTGCCGTACGGTGAGCCTCTGACTGATGCGAGAACGCCGCTGGCGGACTTTTTCCGCATCCTGCTAGAGACTGGGGCGCCGGTTGTGTATAATGCCGTGTCAGTTGTGGGGGGCTAGCTCAGTTGGGAGAGCACTACGTTCGCAACGTAGGGGTCGGGGGTTCAACTCCCCTGCCCTCCACCAAACCCACCTTGCTCGTGTCAGCCTTTCATCGGAGCTAGTCTTCTTCCTCGCGGTGCAGGATCCATCCCTCTAGTAGTTTGCTTTTCTTCCGCTCATGCGACGCGACGGCTCATCAAGCCACGGCTCTTTTCCCGGTCTCGAGGAGTGTGTGTCATTGGCTGGAGCCTGGAACCGGAGGTTCCATTTTGAATGTCCCTGACGTGTGTGCCAAGGAGCGGAAGCAGTCGCGGCGCACGTGGGAACGAAGTCGAGGGCAGATGTGGGATTACAAGACTAGACCCCTTATCACTTCAACGAATTGATAATAAAAAGGGGGAATCCGAATGATCATTCTAGTGGCCAAGGCATGTGCCGTGGCGGCATGTATTCTCACGAGTTTGGGGTGCATAGGAGGGACAGGCAGGATTAACCTTTCCGATCATCAACGGAGGAATCTGAGTAGTTTACCACTGATTCAAGCAGTACATTGGCAATATGGAGAAGGTCTCATACCTATCGTGCAGTATAGTCCTTGGCCCCCTCGTACGATCTATTCCGTGGATCCGATAACTATGGTGAAGAAGCAGCTCCTCTTGAATTTAGTGAGTCAACACGGGCTCATGAACATCCAAGCCGTCGAAGAACCAGCTTTCTGGAGGCATGAGTACTCATTGATCTCACCGTGTTGTATGAAGCGTGGGATGGGAGAATTGCAGGACTTATTCGGGAACGCAGATATTCTTGAATTCGCCTCAGAGAATGTCTTTTTAAGTGATAAGAGCCCCTATCCTGTTGATTTGGGATTAAGTGTCGATCGTTTACTAAGACGAAAAATCAACCTCTACTTCAGCGCACGGGCCCGACTCATCCATCTCCAGGACCGCACCGTGCTTTGGCAGGGGCGTTGCCAAGTAGAGGTACTAGACATGCCGGACGAAATCCATGAGCAGGTGGAACCGGGGAACAACATTCTTGAGCAACAGCTCTCTCAGGCAGCTCAACAATGCTCGACTCAATTACTTGAGCAATTTCAAGATTCTGGCCCGATCCGATCACCCTCCCCGCGAAGGTAGACCAAACGAGCCTGAGGATTGAGTGGCAAACCGCCAATTGCGAACTGAGACAAAATCGTCAATGAAGGTGAGATATCTATGCCCGCAAGGAGAGGCTTGGCTGTAATTCAGATTCTGATCAGCCTTGCAGCTTTAATCAATACGGGATGCAGTCAAGCCACAGGGCCGTTCTTTCGACCGTGCAAAACTTTGGACCCGATCGCGCGATAGTCTACCTATATTTCCCCATTCAGAAGGGATACAAAGACCGTCATACGATTCTTGCCAATGGAAAGATCTTGTCCAGACTCGATACAGAGGGGTACTACCCGTTCGTGAGTAAGCCAGGGCGCGTAACCTTTGAGATGGAAGGCTGGCCGAAAAAGCGCAATGCAACGGTAGACGTTGAGTCGGGTCGAGCATATTTTGTCAGAGTTACTCTCATTGGGACAGGAGTGTTCGTCTACAACGCATTTTATCAGCTCGAACTGGTCTCATCGGAACAAGGGACGCATGAGATTCAAGGCTTACGTTTAATGGAGTCCTGTCACACCACAGAAGGCTGCTAAAAACGGGCCTATAGAGACCTAGACCCGTGCGCTTAGTCCCTCGTGGTGTAACTCCCTCATCTCGCAGCTCGCACGCGCTTTTCTCGTTGATGTCCAGCGGTTTTCCTAGGTCACGGACTGTCGGGGAAGAGCTACGATTTCGCCATGACACAGGAACTCAAAGCATGGATTCTGCTTCTGGCGAGTCTCTTTCTGCTCCTTCTGATTTGCGGTCTCGCCACAGTGGGCCTCCTGACAAGACCAGCCCGCTGGAGTGAGCGGTAGAACCGTCGAGTCCTGGCAGCGTTTCGGCTGGGAGGGGACATCATGGCTTGGTACTGCAATCAAGGCGCCGAAGAGAAGGTCACCGTACTGATCCGGTATCTGGTCCACAGTTTTCCCCTGGCCAGCATCCTGTCACGGCAAGTCGAGGGGCGTTATCATCTCTTCGTCATTGTGCCCTTTGATGGGACAGCCGAGAAAACGCTGCAGGTCGAAATCGCCACATTTCGTGATCAACGCTTGCCGCTGGAACGTTTCGCCGCGCGTCTCTCTGCCCTCAACCTGCATCGAATTTTTGATCGCATTGATCGATACGAACTCCCTTCGTTCCTCCCGCCAGCCCAGGCTCCTCCTGTGCCGACCTTCACCGCTGTGTCCCAACCGAGGCCTCTTCGTATGCCTACGACCTTTATGTGAGAAAGAGAGGCGACGGCGTGGAAACCAGGGATTTTCCTAAGCCATTTGAGGCTCGAATTCAGGTACGGTGCCTTCATGCTGAACGAAAAATTTGTCGCGACCTACGCTTTTCCAGCAGGGATCAAGCTTTCCAAACGAACTCTACACGCCCATCATTGGGTATCCGATAACAGGCCCGGCCAACTTGAATTTGAGCGCTGGACCTGTTTTTTATGTGGTCAAAAACGCATGAGGCTTACCGCAGCGGACGACCCGGAGCTCGTGCGGGATTGGCTCCATGCGGATGCAGTTGCTATTGCCGATGGGAAGATGAGTAGCAACTGTGAGCGGTTGGGCAAGATGGATGGTGTCCGCGCAGCTCCGTCAGCAAGGCTCAGGTGAGACGCCGATGTGTTCCGCGTGGCGACGGTTTAATATCTGCGCCAGCTTGTCGGGAAGGTCGGCGGCTTCGAGTTGATCTAAGGAGCAAGGCAAGACCAGCGACCAATTCGGATACTTCCTGTCGGACGTCGGCATGTTGGGACGTTCGTTCACTGCACAGGCAGCTTCGAGATCTGCCATTACCACCGCGCAAGGCGACTCAGCCAGTTCAGCGCAGATATTGATAATGACCTCTTCCATGCCGGCTCCCGCTTCCGTGTGACTCGTCTCCATAATGAAGGTGGTGAGGGAGAAGAAGGGACGATCGCGCAGGACTCTTTCACATAGGACCATGATCGTGCGGTGGTCTATCCTTTGCACCAGTGCCGCCCAATGGTTATCGAGACCCGGGGGCTGGTAGAACGAAACCTGGAGGCGGCGGAATGGAGACGGTGAGACGGCGGTGCGGCGCCTATGTGGCAGCCGGCGGCATGATGGAATGGCGTGTATGGGCTCCGTACGCCAAAACGGTAGACCTCATTCTGATTGATGGCGCGGCACGGCAGGTCGAGCCGATGACCGCAGAACCGCATGGATACTTTTTCTTCCGGCAGGCGGCGCCGCCCCATGGCCGGCGCTATGCGTATTCACTCGATAAAGGCCCTGACCGACCGGATCCAGCATCCTGCTGGCAACCGGATGGTGTTTCGCAACCTTCGGCGGTCGTGTTGCCGACTCAATTTCGATGGACCGATGCCGCATGGAAAGGCGTTGCTTGGGACGATCTCGTTTTTTACGAAGTCCATGTGGGCACGTTCACCGATGAAGGCACGTTTGACGCGATCGTTCCCCGCCTTCCTTCTCTGCGGCAGCTTGGTGTCACCGCGTTGGAATTGATGCCCGTCGGTCAGTTCTCGGGAACCAGGAATTGGGGATACGACGGGGTCCATCCCTTTGCGCCTCAAAACAGCTATGGCGGGCCGGAAGGGCTTCAACGGCTTGTCAATGCGTGCCATGAACAGGGCATGGCCTGCGTGCTGGATGTCGTCTACAACCATTTCGGCCCGGAAGGGAGTTATCAAGCTGAGTTCGGCCCATACGTCACCGATCATTATCGAACGCCGTGGGGACCGGCGGTCAACGTTGACGGGCCGGGAAGCGAAGCGGTTCGCGGCTATATTACCGAGAATGTTCGCATGTGGATTCGCGAGTACCATATGGATGGATTGCGGTTGGATGCCGTGCACGCGATCTACGACAGCGGCGCAACCCATATTCTCAGCGAGATCAAGCAGGCGGCCGATGAAGCTGCCCAGGGAAGAAATTATCCCGCGTATATCATCGCCGAAAGCGATCTGAACGATGTGCGTCTTCTTCGTCCGCCGGCTCAAGGCGGCTACGGTCTCGACGGCCAATGGAGCGACGACTTTCATCATGCCGTTCATGCGCTGCTCACGGGCGAGCGCCAGGGTTACTATGTGGATTACGGCGACCCGGAGCACGTGAGTCATGCGCTGAAACACACCTTCGTCCTGGACGGGCGCTTCAGTCATCATCGAAACCGATGCCATGGTGCGCCGGCGGCGGGCCTGTCCGGCAACCGGTTTGTGGTCTGCATACAAAACCATGACCAGGTGGGGAACCGGGCGGCCGGCGAGCGCTTGAGTCATCTTGTTCATCCGCCCCTCCAGAGACTTGCCGCATCCCTCCTGCTTCTTGCTCCACACCTTCCCTTGTTGTTCATGGGGGAAGAGTATGGCGAGGAGCATCCGTTCCAGTTCTTCTGCTCCTTCGAAGCAAAGGAACTGATCGAAGCCGTTCGCGAAGGGCGTAGCAAGGAATTTGAGGCGTTTCATGCCGGCGACATCCCAGTGCCGGATCCCCAGTCGCCCTCCACGTTTGCCCGCTCCCGTCTCACGTGGCAGTGGGAGGAGGTGCCGCATCGCGCGGGGTTGCGCCGGCTCTATAGGGATCTACTGGAAGCCAGGCGGGTCTGGCCGGCCATGCGCAATTATGCGGAACGGACGAGCCGCCTGCATCGGGGACTCAAGGGGCCGGCGATGCTGGAGATGGTGAGGGGAGGGACCAAAGGAGAAGGCGACAAGACCCTGCAAGCCTTTTTTAACCTGACCGATGTGCCTCAGATCCTGCCCGCGAAAGACTTGCCGGCTCTTCTGTTCAGTTCCGAATGGAGCCGCTACGATGGGAGTCGAACGTCCGAAGCGGAGATCCTGGACCTGCTACCGTTCGAGTGTGCCCTCTTCGGTCCCCTCTGACGGGAAACGCTAGGACCCGTTCTCGCGGGCGTACACGACCTCGACACGCTGCAAAAAATCTTTCAATGATGCCGCTTGCTCTTCAATCGACGGCCGGTCGTGATTCATCACGGCCTGCTCGAGCCGACCGCCGATCGCGCTGATCTCATCAAATCCGTACCCGCCTCCGTCGCCTTTCATGCGATGGCCCAGCAGGCGGATCGTGTTCAGGTCGCCCTGCTTCAAGCAGGCTTCGATGGTTTCGAGATCACGGCGGCGGTTGGCGAGAAAGCCTGGGACAATCGCTTCGAGGTCGGGATCGATCCGGATGATGATCCTGCCTCGTCCTGGTTCAGGTGGCGGGGACATCATTGCGCGCGGGTCTTCTCATAGGCCGAAAGCAGTTCCAAAAGCGTGGTTCTCTTGAGCGGCTTGGTCATGTGGGCATTGCACCCCGCTTCGAAAATCCGGGCCGATTCCTCTTTCAGCGCCAAGGCGGTCAGCGCGACGATTTGGACTGCGGGAAGGCCCTGTTCCTGCTCCCAGCGCCGGATGGTGCGGGTGGCGGTCAGTCCATCCATGACCGGCATCTGCATGTCCATGAGGATCAAGTCGTAGTGCCCGTTCTGAAATTTCGCCACGCCGATCTGCCCGTTGTCGGCCAAGTCGATCCGGTGATTCGTCTGCTTGAGATACGACTGAATCAACACTTGATTGTCCGGCGAGTCCTCAACCAGCAGGATCCGCAAAGATCGTCCCTGGGGTGCGACCGTCGCCGGTGCATTCGACGTGGCTGCCGGCAAGCCGCGCTTACTTCGGCCCAAGGCGATGCTGATGGTTTGTTGGAGATCGGACCGGCGGATCGGCTTCACCAGGTAGCCACCGAGGCCGAGATCGTACGTCTTCGCGATGTCGTCGGCCCAGCGATCGGATGCCAGCATGATGATGGTGAGGTCCTGCAGCCGGGCATCCGCATGGATGCGCTCGATGACCTCGAACCCGTCCATTCCCGGCATGCGGCAATCCAGCAACAACAGATCGTAGGACTCCTGCGATGCCAGTGCGGCGTTCAGAGCCTCCATGGCCTGTTCCCCGCTGTCGGCTTCGACCACCGCGGCACCCCACGAAAAGAGCGTCTCCCGCAGGATCAGGCGGTTGGTGGGGTAATCGTCCACCACGAGACAGCGTACCCCGCCGAGATTCAGCGCGCCCGCCGCTTTGGAGGGGGCCGGCGCAGTCTGTACGCCCAGTCGAACGGCGCAATGGAAGGTGCTGCCCTTACCGATGGCGCTTTCCACCCAGATCCGCCCGCCCATGAGCGCGGCGAGTTGTTGGGAAATCGATAATCCCAGCCCGGTGCCCCCGTAGCGGCGCGCGATGGTGCTGTGTGCCTGGGTGAAGGTGTCGAAGATGGCGGTCAACTTATCGTGGGGAACGCCGATGCCTGTGTCGGTGACTGAAAATCGGATGGCGCCCGGCGCGGAACAATCCGGATCGTTGGTGATGGTCATGACCACGGAACCTTTCTCGGTGAATTTGATCGCGTTTCCGAGCAGGTTCAGCAGGATTTGATAGAGGCGGTTGGGGTCGCCGATGAGATGGCAGGGCACATCGTGCGCCAGGTGGCAGACGAGTTCGAGCCCTTTTTCGTTGGCCCGGAGCGCCAGCATTTCGCTTGCCTTGTCGATGAGTTCAGACAGATCGAAATCGATGCTGTCCAAGTCGAGCCGGCCGGATTCGACTTTGGATAGATCCAGAATGTCGTTGATCAGACTCAACAGACTGGCCCCGGCGCGCCGAAAGATCCGCAGATACTTCCGTTGCTCCGGAGTCAGCGTCGTATCCCATAACAAATCGGCCATGCCGATGATGGCATTCATCGGTGTGCGAATTTCATGGCTCATACTGGCTAGGAAATCGCTCTTGGCGCGATTGGCGACATCGGCGGCATCTTTGGCCTTCTGCAACTCTTCGACCCGGCGTTGCAGCTCCTTGGAAGCGCGTTCGAGCGCGCGTTCGGCGCGGCGGCGCGCGGCTTGCTCGCGCTGGAGTGCCGTCTGCGGGCGGGAAGTGGTGCGAAGGGTGCGTTTTGGGGTGGTGCTTGTTGTGCGTCTGGTTTGCGGGATGCGTTTGGCCATGTCTTCGTCCGGAGGTCGTCAGTTCATCTTGGCCGCATCGTGTCGCGAGTCGGTGGAAACGGCACAGTCGTCGCAGCGGCGAGAGGCCATCAGTCCTTGTGAGTATGGTGGACGAGCGACAGGACGCCGGCTTGTTTCGCGCGGTTGCGCCCTTCCTGCTTAGCTTGATAGAGCGCCTGGTCGGCCGCACGGATCAGGTCGGTGGGGGCGGCAATGCGGCTGGGAACCGTGCTGGCGAAGCCCAAGCTGATCGTGACCGGATCGCCGTTCGGATGTTTCATCTCCGCCTCGCAGACCTTTCGCCTGAGGGTATCGGCGACCTGTGCGGCGCCATCCACGGTGGTGCCGGGCAGGACGATGACGAACTCGTCGCCGCCATAGCGCGCCACGAGGTCGCCCGGGCGGTTGACATGGCTGGAAATGAGCTGCGCAACCTGGCGGAGGCACTCGTCCCCGGCCTGGTGGCCGTGGCTGTCATTGTAGGTTTTGAAATAATCGATATCCAGCATGATGAGCGAGAGCGGGGTGGATTCACGGGCGGCCCGGCGCCATTCCTGATCGAGGAAGTCATCGAACTGCCGGCGGTTGGTGATGCCGGTGAGCCCGTCGAGGCAGGAGAGGCGCAGCAGCATCTGGTTGGCCTCCTGCAATTGTCGCATGACCTCCAGTAGTTCCTGTTCGCGCGCCCGGCGGCGTTCGATTTCATGCACGAGACGTAGCACGCAACGGACGCGGGTCAACAGTTCGATCTTGCTGATGGGCTTGGCGACGTAATCGATGGCGCCGGCGGCAAAGGCTAACTGCAAATCGACCGGGTCGGTCTTGACGGTGACCATGATGATCGGGATGTCGCGATACCGTTCGACGGCCTTGATCTGGCGGCAGGCTTCGATCCCGTTGGTGGAGGGCATGACGATGTCCATCAGGATCAAATCGACCCGGCCGGTCATCTGGCGCATCCCGTCCAGGCCCAGCAATCGAAATGCGGCGGCGGCGGATTCTGCCACGAATGTTTCTTCGTACCCGGCGTTGGCGAGGATGGATTGGATCAACAGACGATCGTCTGCCGAATCATCGACGATCAGGATACCCATGGTCAGTGTCTCCCTGAAAGTATGTCGTCAGCCGATGCTAGCAGCTAGTCTGGGTAAACACCAGGGTAATGCTTTTTGATGCATGGCGTGCAGAGGCCGTGGCTGAATTCCGCCTCGGAATGTTGCTGGATATATTCTTCCAACTGCTGCCAGAAGCCTTGGTCGTTGCGGATTTTCTTGCACGAAGCGCAGATCGGCACGAGTCCCTTCAGCACTTTGACTTCGCGCAACGCCCGTTGCAGATCCTCATTGCTTCGGCGAAGCTCCAGTTCCCGGGTTTTCCGGCAATCCATTTCCTTCTTCAGCATGAGCGCGGAATTGACCCGCGCGAGCAACTCCACGCTGTTGACCGGTTTGGTAATGAAGTCCATGGCGCCCGCGGCAAATGCGGCCTGCAGGTCGCCGAGAGCCGTTTTCGCCGTCACCACGATCACGGGAATATCCCGTAGCGCGTCCAGACTCTTGATATGGCGCGTTGCGGCCACGCCATCGATGCCCGGCATGAGAAAATCCATGAGAATCAGATCGACGGCATGGGGGCCTTCCTGCGGCTGCGGCTGCTGAATGCCGAGCTGGTCGTAGGCCGAGGCGGCCGAGTCCGCGATGAGGAGGTCTTGGTGGCCCGCTTTGTGGAGGATGGTTTTGAGCAGCAGTTGCTGATCGGGAGAATCGTCAACGATCAAAATGCTCATGTCGAAGCCTCATCCGGCCAGGGGAGAGATGGCGGCGGTTCGCTCTCACGAGCCCAGCACAAAGAAGTGGAGCAGGAGGTTCCGCCCCTCCGCCGCCGATTGACGGTTTCAGTATCGGCGGAAAAACCGGAGAGGTTGAGCCCGGCAGCCGGGCCGCTCAGCGTTGAAGGGCGGTTTTCACCAGGTCGCTGACCACTTTTCCGTCCACGGATTGGCCGGCCAGGCGAGCCATGACCGATTTCATCACCATGCCCATGTCTTTGAGCGACGTGGCGCCGGACTCGTTGATGACCTGGGCGACGATGCGCGCCAGTTCGTCGGCAGACACAGCAGCGGGAAGATAGCTTTCGATAATGCTGATCTCCTGCCGTTCCTTCGCAGCCAGGTCCTGCCGATTGCCTTTTTCGAACTGCTCCGCAGCCTCCTTGCGCTGCTTGATCAGGGTGGTCATGATGCGGCTCATGCCGGCATCGTCCAGATCCTGCTTCAGTTCGACTTCCTTGTATTGCACGGCGGCTTTGATCATGCGGATGACGTCCATGCGCAACTGGTCCCTGGACTTCATCGCCAATTTCAAATCTTGGGTTAAACGATCGTGGAGCGACATCGGATTCCTTTCATCGGAGAAGTGCGCAGGTGCGGAGAATAACGCCTTTACCCAGACCAGTCAACGTGGCCGACGCGCCCGCGTTTTCCTGTTGAGGGAGGCAAGGCACTATCCCATAATGCGGGCGCGGCAGGTGCGACGGCCGCATCTCAACCGGAGGAGGCGAAGATGGAGCAGACAGGGAACAGGCTACGTGTGGGAGGGCGCGTCATCGGTCTGGTCGGCGGCATTGCCGTCGCGATGCTGTTCGTGGCGAGCTGCGCGAGCGAAAGACCGAAACCCATGGCACAACCGTCACCCGAGCAGGTCAAAGGCAATGCGGATCGAGGCTTTGACCGCCTCAAGCAGGAAGAGGGTGAGCGCCGGCCCTCGGGCATGTAGAGCCGGCTCATGAGCAGTCTACGGGGCCACGCGTGAGCTTCTCCGCGGCAGCCGCGCCATCAGAGGCTTCAGGAAGGGCAACTCCCAGACCGGATGCCCTTGGGACGGAACGGCAATACGACGGGGCTCGGCAAATGTGCGCAGCAGGCTCGCGGCGATGGCGAGTCGCAACCCCCCGGAGACGCAAAACAGAAACGGCAGGTTCGACGCCGGTGCCAGGTGCCACGAGCCGATCGAGAGTTCGGCAGGTATCAGGGCAGCGAGCCAACTGCCGGTCAGCGCGCCGAGGCCCCATCCCACCGCATTGACGGCATTGGCCAGCGCCACGCCTCTCGTGCGCTCCTGCGGCCGCAACGAATCGAATACATAATTCTGTAAACCCAGCGACAGCCCTGCCCAGATCACGCCGCCGAAAAAATTGACGGTCAGCAGAAATAGATAGTGCTCGCTCAAGAGGTAGCCCATCGGGAGAAACGGCACGGCTGAAGCGGTCATCCCCAGCAAGGCTTTGTTCCCGTAGCGGTCGCCGATCCGCCCCCAGGGGCCAAGTGTCAGAAATTGAGCCACGATACTGCTTGCCATCCACCCGGCGTATTGCAAATACGACCAGTGCAGATCCCGCAAGAGGTACATCACAAAAAACGGCCCTGACAGGAGCACGGCGAAATGCATCAATCCCGAGAAGAGCAGAAACCGGCGAAAATCGCCGCTCGCGGCGTGGGCCCAAAAATGCCGGAATCCGTGTGGCGCGTCGAGCCGGTGCATCGGCATGAGCCGTGACACGTGGGCCTGACAACTGGTGGCGCCCATCCGGGCTGCAGCGGCGCCGAGAAAAATGATGAGGAATCCAAGCCAGCTCATCTCCCATCGTTGGCCGAGTGTCAGGATGGCCCCTGCCAGCCCTAGGGCCAGAAAGCTGGTGAGCGCGGTCGTGCGAGCCCGCCTGGCGAAATAGGCGCCGCGACCATCGTCCTCCGCAACGTCAACCAGCAGGCTGTTCCAGACCGGGGTGGTGACATGCCCAAAGCCGAAATAGAGCATGGCGCACCCGATCAGCAGCCAGGGGCCATAGTGAGGGCCGATCAGCGGCAGCGAGAGAATCAATAGCCAGCAACAGGCCTGAGCGAGGCCTCCGGCGAGAAGGAGGCGCCTGGGGAGTCGCAGATAGCGAAGTAACTTCACCGATGAGAGTTGCGCGACGACCCCGACCAATTGAGGCAGGGCCGACAGGATGGCGATGTGGAAGGGGGAAGCCTGCAGGAGTAGCGCAAACGCCGAGAAATAGTGTTCCCCGCCTCCCTGCGCCGCTGCTTGGCAGGCCGCATCGCGGACGCCGTACCCCTGACTCTTGGCTTTGGCCTCATGGCCCGCACTGTCACTCTCGTCCGGCAGGGAAACCTGGTGAGAAGATGAAGCCGAGAAGGAAGGTGAATGGTTCATGAACCCTGTCAGGGCGCAGGTGCGCGGCCCGGCGAAAATATTGAACGAACCGCATTATAACAGAGGCCGTTGCCTTGCCCTCTGTTTCGATCAAATCCTGCAGGCCGGTTGACCCTTCCTTCTCACAGTGAGTACGATATTCATATGCATGCCCTGGCCTCACAACAAAATGGAGATTGGATCGGCCGGCAGGGGAGGCGATGGTGCACTCCGCTGGCGCTTGCGCTGTCATTCGCCTCGATACTCGGTTGGTGGCAGATGGGCACCGAAGCGCGTGATCTGATGGTTCCGAAAGAGCAGTTGACGACGGAGTTTGAGCCCACTGAAACGCCGTCCCTGGATGTGCAACTAAAGGGTGTACCGCAGTCGCTCTTCACGTGGATCAAGATGGCGCGCGGTTATGAAGTGGAGTGGGACACATTCGGCCGCAAAGGCTGGTTTACCCAGGATCCTCGCCTCAAACCGATTGCGCCTGGGACCACGATCTTTGCGCCGGATACGCCGGCGGTGTACATCGTGTTCGAAGTCGCCCCGCTTGAAGATCCAGCCCAATTTGCCGCTCAAGTGTTTGCCATCGGAGCAGACGGGAAAACCCGCGACGCGGCCATCGTGCAGGATAGCCTGGAGGTGCCGGGCCACGAACGGTATGGGTTTCTGGAGTTGAAGCAGCCCTCGCCGCACTGGCCGCAGGGCAAGTATCTGGTGAAGATCTACATCACGTCACTCGGCCAGCAGCCGTTCCATGCGGTGAACCAAGTGGGAACGATGCGGTTTGCGGTGATCGATCAGCCGTCAGGTGAGGTGTCGCCCCCCACAGTGTCCGATCCTCCCTCCCGTTGAATATGTTCCCCTGCTTGGTCTAACGTTCGTCTGCCGCGCCCGATGATGCGGGCGTGCGAGTCACTGATCATATCGAGGGAGCAGGGGCATGAAGGAAACCGATCCGGAGAAATTGACGCTCTTGTATGAGCGTTTTTGTGATGTCTGTTTGGTGGAAAAGGAAGTGTGGACCGAAATTTATATGCCGCGCACGTTCAAGGACGGCACAGCGGTTCGAACCAATATCCAGGATCGATATGACGTGATCATCGACGACCGGGGCGTGGAGGATGCGTTAGAGGCGAACATTCCTCTTGGAAAGGCCGCATTGGGTGCTGCCATCCAAGAGTATCGATCGCATATCACGTTCGAGAAGAAGACCTGAGCCGGCTCAAGACTTGGCGAGAAACCGCTCGACGTCCTTGACGATCTGGTCGGCCACCGGTTTCATGCCGTGATGATACCGGGCCACCACATTGCCTGAGCGATCGACCAGATACTTCTGGAAATTCCATTCCACTTCGCCGGGGAAGGGGCTCTGTTCGGTGAGGTAGCGGTAGAGGGGATGTTTGTCGCTACCCTTCACGCTGATCTTACTGAAGAGCGGGAAGCCGACGCTGTATTTGGTCAGGCAAAATCCTTTGATTTCTTCGTTGCTGCCTGGCTCCTGTTGCCCGAAGTTATTGGCCGGGAAGGCGAGGATCTCGAACCCCTGGTCCTTATAGGTCTCGTAGATCTGTTCAAGATCGGCATATTGAGGAGTATTGCCGCACAGGCTGGCTGTATTGACCAGCATCACCACCTTGCCCTTGTATTGACTCAGCGAGACCGGCTTCCCATCGATATCGTTCAACGTGAAGTCGTACACGGTTGATGCTTTGGCAGCCATGCGTGTCGCTCCCTGTTCCGCCGCATCGACCGAACCCAGGCCTAGTTCGATGGCGCCAAGCCCGAGACCCGCGATGAGCCCGAGGACCAGTCCCTTCCATGAACACGTCGGTCGAATGATCGGCATAGTAAGACTCCTTCGGTTACAAACGTTCCAACGCCGCAACCCGTTCTTCGATCGGAGGATGCGTCGCCAGCAAGTGTAGGAAGCCGGAGGTATTGCCGGAAATCTTCATCGTGGCCAAGGCATCTTGCGTCGAGTACTCGAACTGGGCCCGGTTCACCCAGCGATCGATGGCTTGCAACGCCTTGATCATGGATTCTTTGCCGTACACCTTGGCGGAAAATGCATCCGCGGCATATTCCCTGCGCCGGGAGTGCCAGCTGACGACCAGCATGGCCAGGACCGACAACACGACCTGCAAGAACAGATAGACGACGAAGCCTAAAATCGGGCTTCCGCTCTGTCCTTCCTCTCGATCACCTTGCGGCTGCGCCACGGTCTGGTAGACGAAGTTACTGATGTAGTGCACGAAGGTATTCATCAAGCCGGCGAGCACCGTGGTGGAGAACATGTCGCCGTTGAAGACGTGCCCCATTTCATGGGCGAGGACCGCTTTCACCTCATCTTCACGCAGATTGGCCAAGAGACCGGTCGAGACCGCGACCATCGCGTTGTTCTTGCTGGGCCCTGTGGCAAAGGCATTGGGGTCAGGTGAATCGTAGACCCACACTTCGGGCATGGTGATGTGGAGGCGTTCCGCGATCTCGCGGACTGAGCCGTAAATAACCTGTTCCGCTTGCGTGCGGGGCTGCGTGATCTGCGTGCAATCCAACATGGCCCGGGCCATTTGTTTGGAAAACAGCAAGCTGATAAACGCGCCGCCGAAGCCGATGACCAACGACCAGACCAGCAATTCCTGACGGAAGGCGCCGCGTACGTCGATGCCGAACGCGGGCAGGACGATGTTGACCAGCACTCTGACGGTGATCGACAGGGTGAGGTAAATGAGAATGTTCGAAATAATCAGCAGCCCGATACCCTTCAACGACTTCATATCTCTCCTCCTTGGAGGGTCGCCCTTCTACTACGGAGAGGCGCGAACCTTGGATGTCATTATACCGAATGTCCGAACCGGTTGTTGGCTCCTTGGGCAGCGGAGCCAGGATGCGTTCCGGTGTTGACAGATAATACCAGGTTTTCGGTCCGTCAAGTCGCCGAGCCGGCATCTGCCGGATCGGTGCAGCCGGTTGACCCATTCTGCGGCCTTCTGCTAGAAACTCGGCTATGCGGAACGGTCTCAGGTCAGGGTGCCTCAGTCTGTTGATCATGGCTGGACTGTGCAGCGTCCAGGGTCCAACTGCGGTTCTGGGGGCCGAAGAGTCGCCGCAAGGTCCTCCTTTGCGGGTGCCGGTCGATCAGGTGGACGGCATGCAGCGGGCCACGGTGATCCTGGATAGCTATTCCTATACCCCGCAGCATTTGATCGTGCAGGCCGGAAAACCCGTTGAGCTGATCTTGACCAGTATCACCACCATCACTCCGCACAATTTTGTGTTGAGGGATGATGCAGCCGGCTTCTCGATCGAACGGGATGTGAGCGCCGGCAAGACGGTGACGGTGCAATTTACACCGACGAAACCGGGCAGGTACGCCTTCTATTGCGATAAGAAGCTCCTCTTTTTCCCCAGCCATCGGGAAAAAGGCATGGAAGGCACACTCGAAGTCAGATAGCAGGGTGCGCTACGAGTAATCGGCCTTCCACGCACGAACTCCTTCACGTCATTCTCAAGCAGGTATCCCGCTCATTTTACCTGACGTTGAATGTCCTCCCGCCGGATGTCCGGGACCAGATGGGGCTTGCCTACTTGCTCGCGCGGGCGGCCGACACCATTGCCGACACTGATCTGATCGGGCGAGACCAACGTCTTCAGTACCTCAACATGTTCCGCGGCCAGTTCGCGGGCGACAAGGTTGAGCCGCAAGCGCTGGAGGCGATTCAGGCGGGCCTTCTGCCGCACCAGACCGACTCGGCTGAACGCGTGCTCCTGGAGCGATTGCCGGAGTGTGTGTCTCTCTACCGGCAGTTCGAGCAGGAGGATCGCGCGCGCATCCGCTGGCTGATGGAGGTGCTGCCGAAGGGAATGGAAATGGATCTGACGAGGTTTCCCGGCTCATCGGACCAAGCCCTCGCAGCGCTGGAGCGCCCGGAAGAATTGGATCAGTATACGTACTTCGTCGCGGGCTGCGTGGGGGAATTCTGGACGCGTATGGTCTGCGCACATCGGCCGGCCATGTCGCATTGGGATGTGGAGCGGATGGCTGCAGTCGGCGTTCGCTTCGGTAAGGGCTTGCAGCTGACGAACATTGTGAAAGATCTCGCCCGCGACCTTCGCAACGGCCGCTGCTACGTGCCGGCGCAGTGGCTGGAAGAAGTCGGGCTGACCCCGGCGGATTTGCTCCAGCCAAAAAATCTTCCTGCATTCCGACCGATTCTGCTGCGGCTGATCCGCCAGGCCGTCGACCATTTGGATCAAGGCTGGCTCTACACTATGGCGCTGCCGCGGTTGGAAATCCGGCAGCGACTCGCCTGCATGTGGCCGATTCTGCTGGCCGGTGAAACGCTCAAACGTGTCGCCGCGGCCCCGGATCTGCTCGATCCCACCGTGAACGTCAAAGCTCCGCGCTCGGTGGTCTATCGAGTGATGGCTCTCACCACCTTGACCGGCGCCTGCGGGTATGTCGGCACTGCCTATTGGGGCAGACTCCGCAAGCAGATCGTCTAAGACTGGCCGCGGGCTGGTCTGATCAAACTCCGTCGGTCGTGTGAGGGCGAGTGCGCCGAAATAGAGAAAGCAGATGTTTTCTTCTGTTCATCTTTCTCAGGGGTTGCCTGGCTGTTCCGCGTTGCTTTCTGATGAGGGCATTGTCTTGCCGTTCTTCCCCTCGCGGCTGGCACGGATGCGCGATGAGGCAAAGCCCATCGTGTCAAAGAATGTTTCTGGATAGAGAATAGGAAAGCCGGCGACGGCATGCTGCCTGAAGGGCAGCGTTTCATAGGAGCCGGCGGAGGATGACCAGCAACATCGTCTGGCTAGCGGGACGCAGTACATGATGGACATGCCTCATCGCGCGTCCGTGCCAGCCATCCCCTACTTCTTCTGTGGCTCCAGGAGTTTTTCGCCTTTTCTGAAGACTGCATAGATGGCTTGGGAGGGGCAGGCGTCCAAACAGAGCCGGCAGCTCTCCAGGCAGCGGGAGGGATCGAATTTGTAGGGAGGCGTCGACAGCCAGGCGCTGGTCGGGCAAATGGGGACACAAATAGCCTGATGGGTGCAGCGATCAGGATGACGGACAAGGTGATCACGGATAACCAGCATCGGTTTCACTCCTTCGAAGAGACCTTGCGAAAAGATCTCGAACATATTTTTTTGCGGGAGACTGCTCACTTCCACTCCTTGACCAGCTGCGCGAGCCGATCTTTCAGCTCGGGGATCTGCTCCACATTGTTTTGAATGGCGCCCAGGATGTTCTCCAGGCGGGCGGTGCGTTGTGCATCCCGGTCCTTCTTGACCAAACGGTCGTACCCGGCATAGGCCTCGGCGTGTTTGGGTTGCAGGTATTGCCGGCCTGCCTGCAGAGCTTCGCCCAATTCGTAGGGTTCCGCGCTCAGCGGCGCCGCTACGAGAAACGAGCCGTCGCTGCAGATGAGGGCAGTGGAGCCTGTCTTGCTCTTCAGCGGGAGAACGACCTCTACGGTCTTTCCAATCAGCTGATCCCAGGAGCGGAGCAACCCGGGAAATGCTTTCATGCAGGCCACCTTCTCCATGTTGGCCTTCCATTTGTCATCGGCTGGCATATAGCTCTCGCGAGATGTGGTGGATCGAGCGTCTCAAGTTTTCAGCGGAGAGAGGAGGGGAGGCCGTGGCTGATCCGGCATCAGGAGCCGTTCGACCGGTTCTCCGTTTACGATATGGCGTTCCATGATTTCCTTCACGTCGGCTTCGGACCGCACGCGGTACCAGGTGCCTTCGGGATACACCACGACGCTGGGGCCTTGGGCGCAATAGTCGAGGCAGCCGGCCTTATTTGCTCGCACGACTCCCTTGAGGTTGAGCCGTTTCGCTTCTTGCTTGAAGCAGGCATGAAGCGCCTCGGAGCCGAGCTTGGAGCAGCTGCCGCGAGGATCATCGGGCTCGCGCTTATTGGTGCAGACAAAAATATGTCGTTGATAGCCGGTCATCGTCAACGCGTCAATGGATTGAGTCCATCTGTTTTCTGACCGTTCAGGCGGACGCGTGAAACTGGTCGATCAGGTGTTTCACATCGGCGGCATTCAGAAGCGACGAGCTGGCAGTCTGGCTGCCGGCGATGGCGGCGATTTCTCGCAGGCGCAGCTGCGCGCGCTGTTTCGCCTCCGGTTCCGAGAGCGCGGAAGCCTGACCCTGGGCGAGTTTGTCGAATTCGGCCCGGATATCGCGGAAATCGCGTTGCAGATTCTTCATCATGGAGCAGGGTTCGCAATACCATTTCGGGCTTTGGTCCGAAGCAGGGGACAAGCGGTCATACGTGCGTCCGAAGAAATCTTTCCCCAGCGAGAACTTCATCAAGGGTGCGCCTGCGGTGCTGCAGGCGTTACAGGTTCCGGCATCCATGTGCGACGTGCTCCTCTAGAAGGAAGAACCAAAGAGTTCGGATCTTACCGCACTGATCTTTCGCGTAGCAAGGTCGAGTGGGGACGCGTACACAGGTCGGCCGGAGTATAATGCAAAGAAGGACGAATGGCGGGCGCAGGGCGAGGAGGAGCTTATGCTGATCGGAGTTCCGAAAGAGGTGAAGGATTTCGAGTATCGCGTGAGCTTGACGCCGGACGGCGCGCGGCTGTTGCGGCAGCAAGGCCATCAGGTGCTGGTGGAGCCTTCGGCCGGACAAGGGAGCGGATTTTCGGACGATGCCTATCGTCAGGCCGGTGCGGAGATCGCCGGCTCGAAGGACGAAGTCTTTCGGCGGGCCGAATTGATTGTGAAAGTGAAGGAACCTCAGCTCTCCGAATGCGCGTTATTCCGGCCCGGTCAGGTGGTATTCACTTATCTGCATCTCGCGTCCTTGCCGGATCTGACCAAGGCGCTGATGGCGGCAGAGGTCACCGCCATCGCCTATGAAACCGTCGAAGCGAAGGATCATAGCCTGCCGATGCTGCGGCCGATGAGCGAAATCGCCGGCCGTCTGGCCGTACAGATCGGAGCCCATTATCTCGGCACGGTGCACGGGGGCCGCGGCGTGCTCCTGGCGGGCGTGCCTGGTGTACAGCCGGGCCATGTCGTGGTGTTGGGCGCGGGGGTGGTGGGATCGTCGGCGGTCAGAATCGCCGTCGGGATGGGCGCCAGGGTGACGGTGATCAATCTGGATCTGGATCGGCTGCGCATGCTCGATGATCTCTATGGAGGTCGTATCGCCACCTGTGCGGCAACGGAATCGGCTATCGAACAGGCGGTCGGGCAGGCAGACTTGGTCATCGGCGCCGTGCTGGTGCCGGGGGCGCGAGCGCCCAGGGTCATCACACGCAATCTCGTGGCGAAGATGCAGCCAGGATCCGTCATCGTGGATGTTGCCGTCGACCAGGGCGGGTGCTCGGAAACGACCAGGCCCACCACGCATTCTGATCCTGTGTACAGAGTCGACGGGGTTCTGCATTACTGCGTCACGAACATGCCGGGGATTGTGCCGCACACGTCGACGCGAGCATTGACCAATGTGACATTGCCCTACATTGTTCGGCTGGCATCGGAAGGGGTTCAGAAGGCCATTCAATCCGACCCCGGTCTGGCGAAAGGTGTCAACGTCATGAATGGGAAGATTACGTGCCAAGCGGTGGCCGAATCTCACGGCTTGCGTTTTACCCCTCCGTTGTAAGACAATCCGGCTTCCGTTTTTTTGATCTGCCCGGTCGGGGCGTAGCGCAGCCCGGTAGCGCACTGCGTTCGGGACGCAGGGGTCGGAGGTTCAAATCCTCTCGCCCCGACCAACACACCTCCCTCAATCCTGGCCCGCTCTTTCCGAAGGCGGCGCGATTCCCATCCAGCAGCCGATGCGTCATGCTTCAACCGTCGGTTATGTGTCTTGCGTACCATCGATCTGTCTGGTTTCCCCTTCAGTGCGTCTGAAGTAGGTTCGCCTGCAGTCGCCGTCCGGTCGCGCCCTGGCTCCGCTCTCATGGTTTGATACGTACCTGCCGATAAGATAGGCGTATGGGTGTGGAACTGCCGTGTAAAGTGGTAAATCGCGTGACGACCGAGAGGCGCTGTGAGACTATTCTGTGCGAGACGGCGAAATCGGCTTACACGGAAACATTCCCTTCAGACAATGGTGAGACGATGACCGATACGGGCGAATCGGTTCGCGCTCGAATACTCGTCAGTGGTCGCGTGCAAGGGGTGGGTTACCGGGCCTTCACCTGCCGTAAGGCGGCTGCGCTTGGGTTGGCCGGGAGCGTGGAAAATCTCGACAGCGGCCAGGTTGCGGTGGATGTGGAAGGTGGGCGGCCCGTACTTGAGGAATTCCTGGCGGAGCTGAATAAGGGACCGGTCGGGGCGCGTGTGACTCAGATGCAGGTGGAGTGGGGGCAGGCGACGGGCCGGTACCACGATTTTACGATCCGGTAGTAGGTGACGACATTATGGCTCGACGTGCAACCGTCCGACAGGATAGCGAAGACCATACGCCGGTGTTGACCCGGCGCCCGCGTGCTGCGCGCGCGGAGGAGGATGAAGATGCGGAGTCGCAAGGCCTCTCCGAGCCGGAGGATTCCGGTGGAGAAGAGCGCCAAGCGGAATCCGGGCGTGCGGAAGGCCTCGACACCATCAAGAGTTATCTGCGCGAAGTCCGCAAGTCGACCCTCTTGAACTTCAAACAGGAACAATCGCTGGGCAAACGCGTGATGGCCGGCGACGAAGCGGCGCGTCAGGAAATGATCGAAGCCAATCTCCGGCTCGTCATCAGTATCGGAAAGCGCTACATGAATCGCGGATTCCCGTTTGCCGACATCGTCGAAGAAGGCAATCTCGGCCTGATCAAGGCGGTGGAGAAATTTAATTACAAACGCGGCTTCCGTTTCAGCACCTATGCATCCTGGTGGATACGCCAGTACATCGAGCGCGCGATTATCAATCAGGGCAAATTGGTCCGATTGCCGGTGCATGTCGTCGAACGGTTGAACCGGTACCTCGGCAAGGTGGAGCAACTGGTCCATGAGCTCGGCCGGGAGCCTCGGGCCGAGGAAGTAGCGGCCAAGTTGAAGACCAGTGTTGCCGAGGTCGATGATCTGAAGCAGCTGGTTCGCACCACCTGCTCGCTCGACAGCCCGATCAGCGACCGGCAGGACACCTTTCTCAGGGATGTAATCGAGGATCCATCGTGTCTCACGCCGGCCGATACCACCGAGGGTGTGATGCGGCGGGCCGAACTGATGGCCTGGGTCAATGAGTTGCCCGAAAAAGAGCGCACGGTAATTTTGGCGCGGTTTGGGCTTGACGGCGCCGAGTCGCGGACGTTAGAAGAGATCGGCCAGGAGATGGGGCTGACTCGCGAACGAGTCCGCCAAATCGAAACCGCCGCGCTGGCCAGACTCCGCGGGATCATTGAGCGGAAAACCATGAAGCGGGCGGATCTGTTATGAGAACGTTCCGATTCGATCATGCCGATGAACTACAAGTCTCTCATCCGCGAAGTTCCCGACTTTCCTAAGCCCGGCATTCTCTTCTACGACATCACTACGCTCCTCAAAGACCCGCAAGCCTTTCGTGCGATCGCCGATGAGCTGGCCGCCCGGTATGAGGGGCAGCGCATTGCGAAAGTCATCGGGATCGAATCGCGGGGGTTTATCCTCGGCGGCACGCTGGCTGCCAGACTTGGCGCCGGATTCGTGCCGGTGCGAAAGCCGGGGAAATTGCCGGCCGACATTTATGAAGTCGAATACAATCTCGAATACGGCTCCAGCGTGCTTGCGATTCATCGGGATGCCGTCTCGGCCGGCGAACGGGTCCTGATCGTGGACGACCTGCTGGCGACAGGGGGCACGGCGGCGGCGACTGTCGATTTGGTCGGCCAGCTCGGCGGAGAGATTGCAGGCTTGGACTTTCTCGTCGAGCTGAAAAGTCTGCATGGGCGTGAACGGCTGGCGGGGTACAACGTGCACTCCATGATCGTGTATCCGTAGTCCCCAAGATCTTGGGGACCTTGGTACTTGTCAAACGATCTGTAGCGTGATATATCTCCCGAACTTTTTCGCCTTGCACTCATCACGAAAGGGCATGAGACTCTATGGCGACGAAAGTCGGCGCGAAGAAAAAAACACCAACTACGAAAGCAAAAGCTGTCGCTCCGGCAAAGCCCGTGAAGAAAGAGCGGCCGGCTCCTGTTACATCTATGACTGAAAAAGACGAAGATAGCGTAGCCGCACGCGTCGTGGCCGCGCTGACGCTCAAAGAGACCCCGAAAGAAAAGGAAGAACGCCAGCGGAGGCGGGAAGTCCTCCAGCGGATGTTGCTCGGCAAACGTCAGGAAATCATGCGCGAGATCGAGGGCAACCTCGGTCAGTCGCTGACGGAAGATCAGCAGCGCCGCCTGGAATCGGCCCGTGATGTCGGCGATCAAGCCCTCATGGATCTGGACCGCGAGTTGGGAATCTCTCTGATGGAGATGCGCAACCGGAAGCGGCAGGCGATCGATGAGGCTTTGACCAGGCTTAGCGAAGGGACCTACGGTATCTGCGCCGAATGTGGCATCGAAGTCAGTGAAAAGCGCTTAGAGGCAGTGCCGTTCGCGAAGTTATGCGTGCAATGCCAATCCCGCCAGGAACTCCTCGAGAAAATTGAGAAGGAAGAGGATCGGGACTGACCCACGAGGTGAGTCCCCCTCCTTGTCCTGCGTTGTTCGCGGAGTGCATCCAATGAGAAACAGGACGTTCGCGGGCCTGTGACCGGTATCGCCAGGCCGCTCCATCCCTTCCTGCCTGTATGACTCCTCTCCAGCCGAATGCGGTCGTCTTGTTGAGCGGTGGATTGGATTCCACCGTAACGGCAGCGATTGCGCAACAGGAGGGATACCGCATTTTCTGCATGACCGTCTCCTACGGGCAGCGCCACCATGTGGAAGTGGAACGGGCGCGCGCCGTCGCTGAGACATTGGGAGCCGACGGCCACGTTGTGGTCACGGTTGATTTGCGGGCCATCGGCGGGTCGGCCCTCACGGCGGATGTGAACGTGCCCAAAGATCGCACGGAGCAGGCACGAGCCGCAGAGATCCCGGTTACCTATGTTCCGGCCCGCAACTCGATCTTCCTTTCATTGGCCCTGGCCTATGCGGAAACCCTGCAGGCGTCCGCCATTTACTTTGGCGCCAATGTCCTGGACTACTCGGGATACCCGGATTGTCGTCCGGACTTTATTCGCGCCTTTGAAACCGTCGCCCGGCTGGGAACGAAGATGGGGGTGGAGGGACATGGGGTTGAGATCCGCGCACCCTTGCTACTGCTGTCCAAGGCAGACATTATCCGGCGCGGACAGGAACTTCAGATCCCGTTCCGGTTGACGCATAGTTGTTACGATCCGGATGCAGAGGGCCTAGCCTGCGGCCGTTGCGACAGTTGCCGGATTCGGCGGGAAGGTTTTCGCCAGGCGGGAGTTGAGGATCCCGTCCCCTATGCGATACTCTAACGAGCACGCCCATGACGCCTGAAGAATTTTTCATGTATCTGATCATCGCGCTGGTCATCGTTGCGCCCATCGGCGCGCGACTTTACCGGCGGATGACCTTGCATCGGACTACGCAGATGTTGCGCGAGCAATTGAATCAATCACCGTCCAACCAGTCCACGAAGAATCCACCTGAGTGAGCGTGATGAGCCGGTACATGCGTCAACAGATGAGGTTAAGAGCCTGGGTGGCGGGAATCGGCCTGGTCGTCCTGGCCGCGGCCCTGCCGGCTTGCGAATCGAACGCGACCAATCAAGATGCGGCGAGGCCGGCCGGTGGGGTAACGCCCGCGGAGCTGCAGGTCGGCGAGGCAAAATTCTCCGCCAATTGCTCCGCCTGCCACGGCCTCCGCGCTATCGGAACCAAGCAAGGCCCTCCGTTGGTCCACAAGATCTATGAACCGAATCATCATGCCGATATGGCGTTCCAGCGGGCAGCGGAGAACGGCGTGCGCGCGCACCACTGGGAGTTCGGGAACATGCCCAAAATCGAGGGCGTGACCCCGGCGGATGTGGAGCAGATCATCCGGTACGTACGCTGGTTGCAGCGCGAGGCGGGAATTTACTAGCCCTCCACCTGTCGTCCCTTCCGGTTCAACCTCTTCGGTTTTCTTCCCCGCTTTCAGGCCTGGTTTGACAACCTGCTCCAGTGGTTCGTAAGGTACGTGCATGGCCAACCGAGGCCGATCAAGCCAGCCTGGACCGCAGGGCGGCTCGGTTCGTTGGCAAGGCCTTTTCAGAGGAGGAACCTATGCGACAGGGAGCCTGGTTAATGCTGGGGGTGGTAGGGGTCTTGGGGGCATCGTTGTCGACGTCGGGATGTGTGGCGATCGAGGCTGGACATGAGGGCGTCATGGTCGAGCAGCCCTTCTTCTTCGGCCACGGTGGCATTGATCCGGCCCCGTCCAAAACCGGCCGGGTGTGGGTGGCACCGACGACGAAGGTCATCGAGGTCGATGTCCGGCCACTGCAGTATTCCGAACATTTCGACATCATTTCCGCAGAAAACGCCCCGGTGTCGTTCGATGCCTTCCTGATCGCGAATGTCGTCGAAGGGCGTTCGCCTGAACTCATCGGTCGTTATGGATCGACGTGGTATCAAAACAATGTCAAGGAAGCGTTCCGGACTTTCGTTCGCGAGGAGGTGCAACGGTACCCGCTCTTTCAATTGACGACCGATCCGACCACCAGGACGAAATTGCAGGACGCGATTGCGCGCGAGGTGCAGAGCAAGCTCATCGATAAGCAAAACATGCCGATCCGGTTGAATCGGGTGGTGGTCGGCAGCATCCTCCCGCCGAAGGGTGTGGTTGAGCAGACCACGCAAACCATCGTCCAGGAACAGCGGAAGATTACGATGGTCGAGTTTCAAAAGGCCGAAGAGGCGCGTGAAAAGGCCGAGAAGCAGCGCGGGATCGCCGATCGCGCCTACCGGGAATCCTTGGGATTGACCGCGCCGGAATTTGTCGATCTGCGCCGCATCGAAGTCCAGAAGGAAATCGTCCAACATGCCCCGACGGCGTTGACCGTCATCATGGGACTGGAACGGGTCGGCATCAATATGCCGTCGTCCGGCGATCGATAGGTATCTGCGGCGCTGGAGGTGAACTTGACGGAGACCAGGGGTAAAACCGGAGTGATCCGGTTTTACCCCTCGGAACGATCGCGGCTACTTCACGACCCACACACGGAAGGTTTTCGCATTCAGCGGTTTCGGGATTTTGAGCGTCCCAATCTCACCGGGATTCATCACATCATCGCCCGCCGCCGCTGACTTTCTCGCCGGGTGGCGGCTGCTTCGAACCAGAATGCCTTGTTCATCGTAGAAGTCCACCATCACGTCGGCGGCTTCGCGCAGCCCGCCCTGATAGGCCGTGCCCAACCAATCGAGACGCTTGCGCGCCTGATAGGTGATCACGAGCGTCCCGTCTGCCTCCTCGTGCGCGGCGAGAATTTTGAGCGCTCGATTCTGATCCAGCACCTGCTCTGATCCGTTCGCGGTCTGTGCAATGAGAACGCGCTCCACTGCGTCTGCCTCGAAGACCGCCTTGACCTTGCAGTACACCGTGCGGCCCTGTTCGCTTTGCTGGAGAATCTGCCGATCGGTGACGTGTTGGGCAGCCAGGGTATGGACCAGTGTATGGAACAGTTTGGAGTCGACGATCGACGCGGTATGTTCACGCACGGCCGCCGAGGTGCTGACGGCCTGATGCAGCGCTTCTGTGCAGGCATGCTGCTTGGCTTCCGAGGCCGTTTCGGGCTGGTGATACGCGTAACGATAATCTCCGGTGATATCCACGCGGGACTGATCAGATGCGGCCTGGGCCGGGATCCACGAGGCGAAACACTGGACGGCGACCGCGAAGAGGGCGCCGCTTCGGGACAAAGACAGCAGCGGAGTCATACGAGATCCTCCCCTTTCATGCGAGATTCTCATGGACGCGCTTCGAGCGGGGTGCTCGCACTACATTATGCTACCACGCGTGGTAGGCGGCAGCAATGTCGGTGGGTCAGGAAGCGCGGCCACCATCCCGGCGATGGCTTCAATGGTGAGAGGCGCATTGCCCTCCGAACGATTGTTGACGAGCACGTAGGGCGTCACGCCTTGGGAAGTGGCTGCGTCGATCAACGAAGCAGCATCCCGGCGCATCTGCGGCTGCGGGGCAACGATGCGAGTATAGGGGGCATAACGCTCCACGGCATCGGCATAGGGGAGGCCGAGCGGCGTGAGAAGGCGCAGCACGACAAAAGGAGCGGTGAAACGTTCGCTGAGGAGGCGATGCTGGGCCAGCAGCGGCGGCATCCCCGTCCAGTGGTTGTAGGTGTGAGCGACCCGATGCGCAAGCAGGATCTCCCGGTATCGGGGACTCAAGACCGCAGGGTTCCGGATTTCCACGGCATAGGGATACCCGGCAGGGAGATCGGTCAGAAATCGGTCCAGGGCGTCGAGAAAGGCGCGAGGATCCAATCCGCTTCGCTGAAATTCGAAGATGAACGGGCCGATCCGTCCGGGAAGGGCCTCGCGAAACGGCTGCAGGACCAGGTCGCGAAAGAGACTGCTGTCGAGAAACCGGGGGTTGGGTTTTCCTGCTTTGGCGCCATAGCGCGGGAGATCGGCATAGACGGGAACCGTCAGTTCTTCCCACACCTTGGAGCAAAAGTGGAAATCGGGTGGAACCTGGCTTGCGTAATGTGTGAGTTGCGCGGCGCCGGCCGGCCGATAGAAGGAATGGTCGATGCCGACGGTTCGAAACAGCGGTGCCTCACCGGGAGGAAAGGCGGCATATTCGGCCAGGCTATCCTTGGAGAACCGGTTAGCCGGATACGAGCGGCGATAGATTTGACCACGCCAGCCCTCGTAGGCCCAGGAACTCGTGCCGAAACGAACCAGTGACCGGTGGCTCATCAAAGACATCGCCTGGGTAGACGGTGTGTTCCGGGGAAAACCAGTGCGGAGGGTCGAGCGTGGGGTTGTTCCTGCGCAAGCATGGTCATGCGGGGATTGTAGCGCACTCCGTGCGGGAAAACGTAGGACGCCTTGACTTGACGGAGGTCTTCACTCACACTCGGCCACGACACGTATGTACGACGGCACCGAGCAAGACCTGCTTTGCCTTCTCGCCTCGCGGGCCGGCATTTCCCCTGACTATTACGACATCGTCGGAACCCTCCATGTGACCAGCGACGACACGCGTCGCGCCATTCTCTCGGCCATGGGATTCGACACGGCGACGCGCGAGTCCCTGGCGCAAGCTCTCATCGACTGGGACGAGGCGCCGTGGAGGCAGGCCTGCGATCCGATGCTGATTCTCGAACAGGGATACGGCCCGACGGGGTGGGCATTTCGTCTCCCCCTCGAGGAAAAGGACGAGGAACAGTTCGTTCTGGCATGGCACCTCAGCGATGAAAAGGGCACGATCGTTCATCGTGAGGATGCCGGTCCCGGACTGACCCCACGCGAGGTTCAGGTGGTGGCAGGGCGGCGTATGGTCCGTCTTGAATTACCGCTCGTTCCCAATCTGGACCTCGGCTATTACGACCTCTCAGTGGCAGGCACCGTTGGAACGATCACCACGAAGGGGGTGCTCCGTATCCTGGTGGCTCCCGCGCATTGTTATGTTCCTCCCGGAATGGCGCAAGGGGAGCGGGTGTGGGGATTGGCGGTGCAACTCTATGCGTTGCGATCGCGGACGAATTGGGGCGCCGGCGATTTTACGGATTTGACCCGTCTGGTCGAATGGGCCGGCAAGGAATTGGGCGCCGGCATCATCGGACTGAACCCGCTCCATGCGTTGAAAAATTCGCGTCCGCATCACCTCAGTCCCTATTCTCCGACGAGCCGCCTGTTCCTGAACGAGCTCTACGTCGATCTGGATCGCTTGCCAGAATACCACGCCTCGCCTGAGGCGCAGCGGCTCCGGCACAGTCCGGAATTTCAGACCATCGTGGAGCAGGCGCGCGCGGCGGATTTCGTGGACTCCGAGTCCGTGGTCAAGGCGAAGCGCACGATGCTGGATCTCGCCTACCGGCAATTCCTCACGGAGAACTATGCAGGCACCGAACCCTCTCTGCAGCCCACCAGCGCCAGGGGATGGCTGCTGGAGCGTTTCATCAGGGATGAAGGGGAGTCGCTGGAGCGGTTTGCCTTATTTCAGGTGCTGGAGGAAGACCGGCGCCTCATTGAGCAGGCGCCGAAACTCTGGCCGGAATGGCCGGCCCAGTACCGGAGTCCCGGTTCGCCTGCGCTACGGGAATTTGCGCGGCGCCATCGCAAACGGGTCCGCTTCTTTCAGTATGTGCAATGGGTGGCTGCCGATCAGCTCCGGGCTGCCAATACCCGCGCCTCTCAGGTGCAGATGACGGTCGGGCTGTATCCGGACCTGGCGCTGGGGAGCGATCGCAACGGGGCGGAAGCCTGGATGTTGCAGGATACCCTGGCATTGGGCGCAGATTGCGGCGCCCCGCCGGACGCCTTTGCTCCCCAGGGACAAAATTGGGGGTTTGCCCCCTTTCATCCGCTCCGGTTGAAAACGACTGGGTATCGTTCCTTCATCGAGCTGCTCCGGAAAACGTTGCGGCAGGGCGGGGCGATTCGCATCGATCATGTGATGATGTTGTTCCGGCTGTTCTGGGTGCCTCGCGGGTTGACGGCGGCGGCGGGGGCGTATGTGCAGTATCCGGCGGAGGACTTGTTGCGGATTCTCGCACTGGAAAGCACCCGTGCCCAGACCCTGGTCATCGGCGAAGATTTGGGGACGGTGCCGGACTATGTTCGCGAGCAGCTGGCCCGGTACAAGATTCTCTCCTATCGCGTCTTCTACTTCGAACGGAACTGGGACGGCTCCTGCAAACCCCCGTCGGCCTATCCCGATCAATCGCTCGCGGTCGTCACCACCCATGATCTTCCGACGTTGACCGGCTATTGGAGCGGGGAGGATATCCGGCTGCGCGCCAGGCTCGGCATGTATGCGCATGAACAGGCGGTGCAGCAGGCGTTAGACGAACGCGCGACAGACAAACAGCACTTCCTTGCGGCACTTCAGGGCGCGGGATTGCTGCCTCCCGGCGTGAGCGCTCAGCAGGAATCCGTGCCGGTGATGACGCCGGATCTCTGCCGCGCGATCCACCTGTATCTCGCGGGATCGCCCGCCTGGGTCGTCTTGGCCAACCTAGACGATGTGATCGGTGAAGTGACACAGATGAATTTGCCTGGTACCGTAGACGCCTATCCGAACTGGTCGCGCAAATTGTCGCTGTCGCTGGAGGAACTCCAACAGGATGAGCGAGTGCAATCCCTTGCTGCAGCCATCCGTATGCTCCGCCCTCCTGCCGCGCACCCGTAGCTCCGTTCGGGAAACAGCCTCGGCCTTAGACCCGCCTTGCCCACAGGTTCAGGCGGCCATGGTGGCTGTGCGGCCTGTTCGGGCCGCCGGCGCCACCCCGCCCGCGTCACGAAGCGCAGGATCGTCATGAAAAGCCGCAATCAACTTGTGCTCGGAATTGCCGCCTGCCTGTTCCTCATCGTGACGGTGATGGAATGGATGTTTCCGTTGAATGTCGTGGGCGCATTCGGGTTTGTGCTTCCGATTTTTCTCGTGGCCACTGTTCGGAACCGGCAGCTCATGGTGTTGACCCTGGCCCTGTGCATTCTCGTGACGTTCATCGGTCTCTTTCAGCCGGCGAAGAAAAAAGAACGGTTCACGACGGTTGTCTTCAATCGCATCATGGTCGTATGCGTGCTGGCCGGGGTCGCCTATCTCGGCGTCACGTGGGAGGAGCGGAAAGCCAGGGAAGAAGCGGCGCGAGCGGCGCTCGCGACTCAAACGGAACATCTCCTGCGGGCCAATACGCAGCTGGTCGAGCTCAAGGACACACTCGCGCGGTCGGAGCGGCTGGCGGCGGTAGGCCAATTGGTGGCGTCGGTGGCCCACGAAGTCGGGACGCCCTTGCATTCCATCGCCTGGCATGTGGAGGCCTTGGCGGAAGAACCGGGTCTCACCGCTGAGATGCACAAACGGATCGGGATCATCGATGAACAGTTGAATCGTGTGGTCCGGATCATTCAAGATCTGCTCTCCTCCACGAGGCAACGCAAGCCCGAACCGACCTGGTATCCGGCCGAGCGCCTGATTGAGCCGGTGGTCGCGCTGATGGAGCCGGGATACCATGCGAAAGGCGTGGCGCTTCACGCCAAGGTCGCGCCGTCGGTGCTGGTCTGGGCGGATGCCGAAAAAATTCATCAAGTGTTGGTGAATCTGCTCACCAATGCATTGGCGGCGACCGGAGCGGGAGGGCAGGTCACCGTGTCGGCTGCGGCGCGTCCCGCGTCGGCAGAAGAACGGGAGCGCGGCGCCTGTACGGGACGGGCCGATCTCGATACGACGGCAATGCTTGTAGTGACGGACTCCGGATGCGGAATCCCGCAGGAGGATGTGGAGCGGGCCTTCCAACCGTTTTTTACGACGAAGGCCATCGGCAAGGGAACGGGCTTGGGATTGTTTCTCAGCCGTGAGGTCGTGGTGACGCACGGCGGCCGGCTGACACTGGAGAGTGAAGTGGGAAGAGGGACGACGGCGACCGTGGTACTTCCCGGATTGCCGGCGAATCCCGCGGCACCGTAGGAGCACGAGGCTGATGAGTCAGGCAAAACTGTTCGTGGTCGATGACGATGAAGCCGCCCGGAGCCTGCTGGCAGAGGCGCTCACCAAAGAAGGGTACGACGTCGAAGCGTTTGCCAGCGGCCAAGCCGCGGTGGAACGGGGGAAACATGCGCCTCCCGATGTCGTCCTCACCGATATCCGCATGGAACAAGGCGACGGCTTTTTAGTGCTGAAAGAGTTCAAACGGTTCAGCCCGGAGACCTCGATTGTTCTGCTGACGGCGTTCGGATCGTTGGAAGGCGCGATCGAAGCCATCAAGCAGGGGGCCTACGACTATCTGGCGAAACCCTTCAAGCGGGACGAGATTCGTCTGGTCGTGCAGCGCAGCCTGGAGCATTGCCGCCTGGTTCGGGAAAATGTCCGGTTTCGAGAAGATGCGCGCGAGCGGGAACCCTGGTCGCACTTGGTCGGCAGTAGTCCCGCCATGTTGGAAGTCTATAAGTTGGTCGCCCGTGTCTCTGACGGGCGGAGCACGGTGCTGATCGAGGGGGAAAGTGGAACGGGCAAGGAGCTCATCGCACGAGCCGTGCATCTGAATAGCCCCCGTCGCGACAAACCGTTCATTCCCGTGAACTGCGGCGCCCTCCCCGACCATCTGCTCGAGTCGGAAATGTTCGGCTATGAAAAAGGGGCATTCACCGGGGCCGTCGGCGCGAAGGCCGGCTTATTCGAGGCGGCCAATGGCGGCACGTTGTTTCTGGACGAGATCGGCGATCTCGGCCAGGCGCTCCAGGTCAAACTCCTGCGGGTGATGCAGGAGCAGGAAGTCCGGCGTGTCGGCAGTACATCCTCCGTCAAAGTCGATGTGCGCATTATTGCCGCCACGAACCGGGATCTGGCCGGCCTGGTCAAAGAAGGAAAATTCCGCGATGACTTGTACTACCGGTTGAATGTGGTGCGCATCGCGCTCCCTTCGTTAGCCGACCGGCAGGAAGATATCCCGATGCTCGCGCATCATTTTTTGCAGAAATATGCCAAGCAGTCCTCGCGTGTGAGAGGATTTGCCCCTGACACGATGGCCTGCTTGAAGCGCTACCATTGGCCGGGCAACGTGCGCGAGCTGGAAAATGCGGTCGAGCGGGCCGTGTCTCTGAGTCATGGTCCGTTGCTCTTGCCTGAAGATCTTCCCGAATCGATCAGGGCGGAGCCCGGTCCGCCGGACAAGCCTGCGGCTGGACTGTCCGAGGGGGACCAGGACGCGTTGCTGACCTTAGACGAAGTGGAAAAACGCCATCTCTCGCGGGTGTTGAAAGAGACGCGGGGCAATAAGGTGAAGGCGGCGAAGATCCTCGGCATCGATCGGCGCACGCTCTATCGGATGGCAGAACGGTTCGGCTTGGATTTCGGCGAAGAGAACGAGGAGAAGTAGGCGGGGACTACAACAATTGGAGGGCGTTCTTGATCAATCGGATTTCGTTGGCGGCGCTCTGAGGCAACGGCGTTTCCGCATCTTCCCACCTGTCGAACAGCCCGTCTTTCCCGCGATAAAATACCTGCAGCCGTAAGCGGGTGGTGTTGTCGTCTTGCGGCACGATCCGCGCTTCGACACGGCTTTTCCCGACGCCAAATCTCCAGCGCAACAATCCATTCCAGGGACCGCGGACTTCCTGTCGCATCCCGGTCGTCACGTTGCCGCCTTCCTCCTGCTCGACAGTGTATCCGCCTTGTGTCAAGACGTCGGTCACTGCGGTTTGGACCTTGTCGGCGGAAGCCTCGAGCCTCACCTCCATCACATCCGGCGCAGGAGGGGGAGGACCTCCGGCGCATCCGGCGATCAAGGTGAGGAGCAGAACATTCCGGATCAGCCGCGTCATTTGGGTTTCGTCTCCTGAAGCCGGTAGACGTTGTGGGTATCCGTCTGTTCGACACCGGGAATGGCGTGAATTTTCGCCAGCACGAGCTGGGTCAAGGCGTCCTGATGAGGAATCTCCACGATCGTGAAGATGTCCGGTTTGCCCCAGCAGGGATCGATTTGTTTGATCTCTTTGATGTCCGCCAAGGCTTTCACGACGTCGGCGGTTTGACCGGGGTGCACGTTGATCAGGACGTAGGCTCGGTCGGGCATGCAGGACTTCTCCCTTAGAATGGCGTCGCCGCGGTGCAGGCTTGTGCGAATCGAAACCTATCGGATTGCCGAGGATGAAGTCAACACGATGCAGGCGACTCCGCCCACCCAGAAAGGCCTTGTCTTACTTGGGCGCCACAATGACTTCGATGCGGAAAGGTCCGTGGGCCGAGGAGAGGTCGGCCTCCAATCCCCGAGGGTTTCCCACACGTCCGTCCGGGTCGTAGACGAAGCACACCAACGTGGCCGCATTCGGCCGAGCGGAATAGCGGGCGGTATCAGCCGCAATCTGTTCTGCAAGATCCCTCGTCGTCAGCCCGGAGCGAGTTTGTTTGACGACGACCACGGTCTTTTCCCAATCGAGAAGATAGCTGGTGCGGGGCGTGCCGTTCGTATAGGCCGGAGTCCACTCGTCCGTCCCGACTTCATCGAACTGCAATCGGAGCAGCGCGTAGAAGAGATCCTGCAAATCGTACTCGTCGTTGATCTCAAGCGTCGGGCGATATTCCTTCCTGAGCCGCAGTTGGCGAGCGACCAGGTGGAATCTCGCGCAGACCCTCCGCAAGATGTCCAGCGTGCCCGGTTCGGCGGAAACCTTGGCCTCCGGAGTCTTTTCGGGGATTCGGATCTCGGGTGACACGGGGATTGCTGATCGCACAGGTGCAGGAGATGGCACCACGCTGGGTGGAGGGGGCGGTTCCTGCTGCAGCATCGGTGTCGGGCTGGGTCCTGTCTCCACCAGAGCCTGAACGCTTGGAGGCGCGGTTCGAATGTCTGGAGCGTGAACAGTGCCGGAGGCGGCGGAAGGTGCAAGCAAGGCTGAGGCGACCGGCTGTGATGGCTCAGGATTCTTCGGGGCCGGCGGTGTCACCGTGGTCGCGACGCTCACTGCCGGTTGAGTCGGAGAAGGAAATTCGGTGCTGACTGGTGGCGCGGGTCGTGGGCGCAAGGTCGTATGAGGCACGGGTGGCATGGTTCCTTGGGGAATGGCATTCGTAGTCGGCGCGACAGGAGGAATGGCTGGCTCGGAAACGGGAACATGTACGGCTGCTTTCGAGATGGGATTGGTTGTCGATGGCGGCGTGGATGAAGGTGTGCTGGTGGTCTTGGGCGATGGCGCAGTAGGAGATGATGAGCCGCTCGCCAGTGACACCACCGCGACTTCGGCCGGTGCTGAGGCGGTAGAGACCGATTGCGGGACCGGGGGCGGTTCCGGCCTGTCGCGAGACGATACTGGCATGCTGTCCGCGGCCGGAGGCGTTGCGGAGGGCGGAACCACCGCAACCATAGAGGGTGGCAGCGATAGGGCTTGCTGGTTGATGGGGACTGCTGCTATGGCGGCCGGCACAGGGGAGTCGGCAAGGGAACCGGTTCCAACCGGGGCAGGGCTTAACGCTGCCGAAGCTGAGGGGCCATCGGGCGAGGTGATAGGTGGAACCACAGTCAGCGCCGGACGATCCGGTTTCGGCGCGACCAGGGCAAGGATCTCATCGGGTTTGAGACCGAGCAACTCAGCTTTCTGAATTTCCAGCGCGGCGATGCATTCCTTCAAGAGCGCGGTGCTCTGGGCGGATTCTGCGCGGCTGCCGACCTTGAGTTTGTGATGTTTATGCGCCTGGTATTCGGGAGACTTTTCACCGAACAATCGTCTGATGGTTTCACGCAACGAGAGTTCGGTTCTGGCGCGGACTGCTTCCCGGTAGGGAAATCCATCGCGGCTCAGATCCTCGATCTGTACGCTCAATTCGCGGAGCGTGGCGATGCCGCGTGTGAGTTCATCGACGGCATTCGGTTTGGTCTTGCTGCGTAGCGCCTCGTTGGCTTTCCCTCGTGCCATGCGAAGTCTCCCTCTCGTGAGAAAGTCTATCCGAGGGGGTGTGACCTGACAAGCAATCCCTGTTTTTACTCGCCGGCGCCGTGAGGTAGAAGCATGGGGATATTCAGTCGACCCATTCGACGTCACCCTTGGCGGAGGCGGACGGTTTAGCAGGACCCTGTGAGGCCGGAGGTCCGGCCAATGTCTCCTCGACGAGCGCCAGCAGGATTTCTCCGGTAAACGGTTTGTTCAGGAAGGGCAAACCTTCCCGGATGAGGCCGCGGCTCTGCAGGTCGGGTGCTGAGGTACTCGACATGAGAATGACTCGGAGATCGCGTTTGTTCTCCAGCAGGCGGTCGACCATCTCGAGACCGTTGACCCGGGGGTAGGGATTTTTCTCGACCGAGAGTTGAAACCCGGGGGGTGGGAGAAAGATATCGGTGATGACCAGGTGGATGGGTACCGGGTGTTCCGCATAGAGCTTGAGGGCTTCTGCGCTTCCCGGCGCCTTGAGCACCGTGTATCCATGGTCCTGCAGTGGTTTGGCTGCCAGCAGGAGCGTCGAGGGATCGTCGTCAACGATCAGGATGGTCACGTGCTGTGTTCCGTGGGTGGCCATGCCGGAACTCCTTCATGAGGGTGTCTCATGTCTGTGGATTAGAATCGAGGCTGATGCTCCTTGAGCCGTTGGTATTCCCGTTGCTCGCAGGTGCCTTGAGCGGGACGCAGCGGTTCGGGCACATCCGCGAATCGCAACGAGCAATAACGCTGAGCTTGATGACGGCGCTCAAGATCCTGTTGTGCTTCAAGTTGCTGGAGGCGGCTCGTGAGGTCGATGGCCGGAAGATCCTTCCCGGTGACGGGCTCGGGACGGGGGGCCGGTGAACCATCATCGCTGGAGCGCGGGTTCGGACCGGTGAGCCGCCAGCGAGTCAAGATATCCTCCTGGTTAAACACGATGGTCAGGCCGAATTGGGCGTAATCCCAGATCAATTCGCCTTGTTCAGGGCGTGCCCAAATGGATCGGGGCAAGCCGTATCGGTTCCACACCTCGTCGCGCAGCATGCCGACACGGGGCGTGAGGTTCCGAACCGCAGCGACTTGCGCGAGAATCGGCGAAATGTCGGCCGGCTTCCCGCGGCCGGCATGCCGGGCGAGCCCTTGCAGGGCCACGCGGGGAGCGCGCAACAACCGCCACACCGTGACCAGCCCCGCGGCGCAGTCGGCTGGATGGCTGTCCTCGAAAATCATCTGGGTATCCAGCGGAAACCCGCCGATTTCCTCGGCGCGTGTGAAATTCTTCACCTCCTGGACCGCGGCTAGATAAGCACGTTGACGCCCTTCTTCCACTGTGGGTGCGCAAGAGGCCCGCCCGGTAAAAAAGACATCCTCGCCGAAATGAAACAGCGCTTGTTCCGTCCAAAACGGATGATTCTCCCCGGCTTCGGCAGTAGAGGCCGCAAGGAGACTTCCACAGAGGAGAACAATGAGCAGGTATTGCGCCATGGCAAAAACCGGTGACGAGGCAGTCGTGAGCCGTGCTTCTGCAGTATAACGCGCAGAACCAGAAAATCGACAAAAGAGCGAGTTTATACGCCCGCCGGTGTGAGGTCCGGCGTGCAGATGCGAGTTGCCGGCTGCAGCGGAAGGATGCGGGGCTAGTTATTCATCGAGGGGGTGAGGTTTTCTTTGCTAGATGATGCCGCCGGAGCGGCTTGTGGCCTGGTGGTCTCCGTGCTCATGAGGCCCGATCCCGGTGGGCAGATATTTTCAGGAGCCACGGAGCCGGGGTTACGCATGCCCCAAGCGGTGGCGAGGGCATGGCAGGTGAGCAGGCTGATCCCTTCTTCGATATTGCTGAATCGTTCAGTGGACTGGGCTTTCCCGCTCCATTCAATCTCGCCCGTGTTGACGTCCACGGCCCGTAAGGCAATCGTGGCGGAATAGACCCGTTGGCTACGGGGGATTCCCGACCGCCAATCCAGCGCCTCCCAGGAGCCCACCTCGGCGTTACTGAAGATCACTATGCGGGCACCGACCAGTTTCGCCATTCTCAGCACGTCGGTTTCCAGATATTGATATCCCGAGAGGCTGACTTTTTGATCAGCTGCCGCTTGGAGGACTTTGGTTTGGTCGACGACAAGAAGGCCCTTCTTGAGGAGCCAGGTGCTGGCGCTTTGGACTGTGTCGGCGCGTCCGCCCCAGACGACGGCTCTCGTGTAGGGCGCAGGTAGCTTGGAGTGGAAGCCGTCGGTCGTCGGAGTTTCGACAAGATTATATCCATGGCATCCGGCCATGGCGAGCAGGAGCACAACCAGGCTGATGAGTGGAGGGGTCCGTTTCATGGACCTGCGAGAGGAAGATGAGCCCTGATTGCCAACTATAGGGTGAATCTGTCTCAAGAACCGTTCCTGTTGCCTGCAAAGCACGAACGCGATGATCTCATTACATGATACCTGACCAATTCTACCTACGTTTGCGGCGTTCGTCGAGTACATTGGTCATGGCGAGCTATTTGGTATACCCTGACCTACTTAGAAGCACAAGCAGGTGCAAGCCTGTTCAGCGGTGGATGTGCTCGAAAAACCGGCGCCTGACTTGTTGGTAGCGGATGGGTCGGCGGAATGTACACTCGCCCCGGCAAGGCGGCGGCTCCACGCATGGCTCGCGAAGCCGCCGCAGGCTTACAGGATTTCGACCTGTGGAAAGGCGTTTTGTTCGGCCTTCTGTTGGGGACGGTCAGCCATGAGCATGAGCTGCAAGGCAATGATCGGCAGAAGAGCATACCCTATGAGGATCAGCGGAAACTCAATCATGATGGAACTCCTTTTGTTATGTGGAGCCTCCACTGCAAGCTCAGTACCGTTGTCGTGTGCTGAAGCAACCCGTTGATTCTACTGGTGGCGCAAGGCCATGAGACACCCAGAGCCCGATTGGGAGCGGAGATTCACAGGAGAGAACTGTGCAATGAGAACAATTTGCGCTGAGCCGGAAGACCTAAGGGCAGCCGTGCAGATGGCGGAGGCGTGAAGGACGAGATGCAGAAGGCGACAGCAGGTTTGTTTCGCGAGCCGGCAGTCAGAGCAGGAGGAGTGGTTGGTGCCCCCGACACGAATTGAACGTGCGACCTGCGGTTTAGGAAACAGGCCAGGACATTTTTTGAAACGCTCGGTGTATCAATGGTTTCCCCATTTTATTTGCAGAAATAACTATTTGAATGCTTTTTAGGGAATCGATTGATTCGAGGAGGATCGGTGGGTTCTCAAATTTTTTAGCACAGGCATGTGGAGTGAACCCTTTCCCTGAGACCGTCAGGCAGTGCCGACGACTGCCCAACTCATTTTGCAGGCTAATGGGCGTTCTTTCGACAAGTGGTGAGATTTGGACGCCGTTTGAGTAGAATAGGTATCTACCGATGCACCGCCGCCAATAGGCGAATGCAGGGGAAGGTTTTCCGATGCGACAAACAATTAAAGCCCGCTATCATGACGGAGTGTTGCAGCCGCTGGAACCTCTTGCGTTGACCGATGACGCGGAAGTGCAAGTCACGGTTGATACCGAGCTTACGCTCGGTGCAGACGAAATTCTGCGGCGTGCTGCACAGGTCTATCAAGGGCTGACTGTCGACGAGATCACGCAGGTTGAGTCCATCGCATTGGATCGCCAGCGCTTCTTCCGTGAGCCGGCTGCCTAATGCCGCAACCGGCTGTCCTGCTCGATACGGATATTCTCTCCGAACTCCTCAAGCAGCATCCTCTCGTCGTGCAGCGGGTGCGGAACTATCTGGCGGAGCACCAGCGGCTGGCCTTCTCGATCATCACGCGCTATGAACTGTTGCGGGGATTGAAGGCGAAACAAGCGCAGGCTCAAGAGGCAGCCTTCACGTTGCTCTGCCAGGCCAGCATCATTCTCCCGATAACCGACCAAGTTGTAGAGCGTGCCGCGACATTATACGGTGAGCTCATCGACAGGGGGCCTTGCTGCCCGATGCCGACCTTCTGATTGCAGCTACCGCTCTCGAAGCGCAGCTGCCGTTGATCACGAACAACCTCGCGCACTTCCAGCGCATCGCCGGACTCAGCGCCGAAAGCTGGAAACGGTAAGCCTAACCCAGCGAGCCTGCTTCCTTACGATGATCTGACCTCGCGGCTTCACTCACCGCTGCTCCTATCCCAGAACACCGGGAATGCCTGCCAATTTTTTTCCGCGCAAGGGTCAAAAACGAGCCGATTTGTGCTTGCTCGATGTTCCGGTTCTGGACGATGCGCACAATTCCCGCCACCAGCGCAGAAAAGCGCACATACGCCTCCTTATGCTCACTCATAAGCTCCCCGTAAACTACGACACTCATGAAGGAGAACTTTCTGGCACTGACGTTGGCCCCGTTCTGAGACGGTTCTTAGGCAGAGTAGACGACCGCTTCGACGATCGGTTGCCCCTGACGTTGCCTGACGAACTCATCCGGTGTCAGGTGCCCAAGCGAGCTGTGGGGGCGACGCTGATTATAGTCACACCGCCAGGCTTCGATGATGACCTGTGCCTCGGCGAGCGAGGCGAACTGGTGCACGTTCAAACATTCGTCCCGCAGGCGCCCGTTAAACGATTCAATGAAGGCATTTTCGACGGGTTTTCCCGGTCGTATGAAGTCGAGTTGCACACCTCGACGATACGCCCCATCCTCGAGAGCACGGGACTGGAATTCCGTCCGATGATCCACCGTGATGGGGCGAGGCCGCTGGCCCTCGAGCGACTCCAGTTATCCACCACGGTCAGAATCCGATAGAGCCGACCTAAAGGAAGCAGCGTCGAAGATGAGTGACTACTACAAGGCGGAAACCGTTACAAGGACCGTTACAGTGAAGGAGCTGGGGGGACGGTGGGAGAGCGTGCTCCCACAGAACTAAGCGATAATTCAATTGAAAAATTGGTGCCCCCGACACGAATTGAACGTGCGACCCGCGGTTTAGGAAACAGGCCAGGACAATTTTTGAAATGCTCGGTGCATCAAATGGTTTCCCCATTTTAGCCGTAGAAACAACTGCTTGGGTGCTGTCTAGGGAATCGATAGATTCGATGAGGATCGGTGGGTTTTGAAAATTTTTAGCACAAATTTAGCACAGCAACATTTACCGCCCACCCTGCAACCAGAAGTGGCTCCCAATTTATTGACTGCTGTTCCATTACTTGCTTTAATTCCGACTCAAGACGGACAGAACAATTCCGGCGAGGTGGACTCAAAATAATTATCGAACGGAATAGTCTCACTGCACGAGGATAACCTTTGCGTTACTTTGGCCATACTTTAATCATCGCTTCGGCCATTCTTATTCTGTCAGGTTGTTCATTTCTTCACATTCATAGCTACCTAAACAAGCCAAAGGAAGCCATTGAGAACGGCCCACGTATTTCTCCTGGCCAAAAATCCGCTTCACTGCACGATAAGTCGAAGAGGAGGGAGAAAGCGGTTTTCGTAGGGGTCGGTATCTCCGGAGGTGGAAGTCGCGCTGCCAACTTTGGGGCAGCAGGCCTTGAGTTTTTAGATCAACTAGGGATAATGAAGCATGTCACTAATGTATCATCCGTCTCTGGCGGATCACTTCCTGCTGCTTATTACAGCTTCTTCAAGCCGACGACCTCATCCGATTGGGCCACTTTCAAAAGCCTGATGGCCACCGATTTCTACAGTGCATGGCTATGGCGACTATTTCTTCCCCATAAGATGCTCATGACTTTATTTACCGATTACGATTACTCAGATGTCATGGCCGAGGTTTTCGACCATTATTTGTTTAAGGAGAATACTTTTGGCAGCCTTCGTCCAGATGTTCCTGCATTAAGTTTAAATGCCACTTCGTACACTGGGGGCAGATTTGTATTCAACCAACAATTCTTCGATAGTTTAAATTCAGCGCTTGATTCTTTTCCGGTATCACACGCGGTAATGGCTTCTGCAGCATTTCCAGCAGTGTTTAATAACATCACACTAAGAGACTTTCTATCGGAGGGTGAAGCGTCCTACCTCCACCTTTTTGATGGAGGACCTTCCGGCAATCTAGGTGTCGAAACACTGCTTTGGGATGCCGCCACCTGGTATATTCTTGCGAGACAGAATAGGACGCGGGATGCATGCCTTTTAATACTCATTGACGCGTTTCCAGGCAGATATGTAAATGTTTCATCTGCCCAAGCTTCTGATACCCGAGTGGGTACCGACTTCCTACTTAATCGCAATGCACTTCGTGCCTTCGACTCTCTTCTCTTCTGGAGGCGTGTAGAAACATTACAATCGCTGAACTTTAACATTGTCGACTCAAGAGCAGAACCGCCGATATCTAGAGCAGAGGTTCTGAATGGCCATCTCTATGGGTGGCGCGATACACTTGGCAATGTCTCCTGCTTAATCTGGCACATTTCCTTTTCCTATCTCGATAGTGTTGGAATGTACCGAAGTCGGACCGTCTCACCCGCTGATCCTACCTACCTAAACGCATCGGAATACCCAGAGAAAAAGAAGATGCGCATGGCCAAGAATGCAGTACCCCTTGCCGGAAACAAGGAACTCGATCCTGATGCGCGGGGGCCGGAAACAATTGAGCTGGAACATGGCCCCTACCATGATGTCCCATTCGTGGCAGCCGAACCTCCTGATGCTAAAGTGCGTGAACAACTAGCTCAATTGCGCGAGTTTGTCGGTCAAGTCGAAACTCATTTCAAACTAGTGGGACCACGAGGTTGCGCTTCCAACCAGATTCAAGATGCTTTGTACGAAGCTGCCCGCCTTCTTATCCTACAAGATACACCGACCCTGCGCCGGATCCGACGGTTTTTTCAAGACAATGGAATTGAATTGCCCGAACTAACAATACACCTAGAAAAACAACCATTACTGCAACATAATCTCGAAGATCTAGCCGCGTACGACAACTTATACCCCTTGGGTCATAATAGCGTATCTTTATGGGGCCAGACTGACGCATCTCTCCCCATACCCGATGCCAATATTAATTCATTGGATTGTACATAGTTCGGCTTACAAGGCAGGGTTGAGAGGAGAGTTTGAGGAAAGTTGTTTTTGATTTTACTCACTGCTCGTTATTGCCAGAGACTTCGCATGGCCTCATACGAGCAACTATCACTTATGGGCCAAATGTAACTCGCAGGCTGATCCCAAGAGCTCGACATTCCAATTCGCTGCTCCATTAGAAGATGAGTGCTTCCTACGAAGTCTGATTTGCCCTGTTGATTGCGGGAACTCATAAATACTTAGCACCGTATCATTAATCGTCTTCTCAACAGTTTTGTTTGCCCATCTAGTACGTTTTGTTTTTACCGGGGAAGTAATGTATGCACGGCGAGTACATGAAAGTATCCGTCTGACATCGGACTCCGATGGTATTTGAAGTCGCCCATTGATGAAAGGGGTTACTGCGGCGATCGACTCGTCCTCAAGCATCTCTTCCCAAACGCGCGGTTGATGAGCAGTCTCAGAACCATGATGTGCAATCTTGAATACATCGGCCCTTCCAGATGGCCTTACCAAGGAGTCTGCTATGACTGTCCAACCGGTAGAAGGATTGGCTGATTCTTCGAGGTCCGATCCTAGCAGGACGGCTCTATCGCCTAGCTTCAACCACAATGCTATAGCCACATGATTAGGTTCTTGAGCAACTATTCGTTTCTTCGTCCTCTGACGGACGGTTTTTCCTGCCGTAGTATTTTCGAGACAACTTTTGATCTCATTAAATGCCAGTGTCAGAGATGCGCTTGAGGGCGACAAGGCATGAAGCTCGAAAGGCAACGGTTGATCTCTTCTCGCCATCACCTGCCCAGCAATGACAAACTCTGGCCCAATCGAGGCCTTTCGTTGCCTACCTCCTCTTTCCCCCAGTATGCGCATTACTTTGTTGAACTCGTTTGTCCCTGGATCGTCCGTCATAAGCTTCTTGGAAAGGATGACGAGATCCGTAAATTCCTGCGAGCGGAGTGCGGCAGAACAATAAAATTTCGAATTTTTAGCGGCTAAAAATATGTCGCTAATGCCACGAATGTGGTCGTCGTGCCAATGCGTGGCGAGAATGAGTCTTATGCACTCAGGATCTACGCCAATTGAGCTGAGATAGTGAAGAGCGGCAGGCTCGGAGGAATTGAACGCGGGACAAGAATCTATTGCGGCCCAGTAGCCGAAACCCAAATGCAATAAAATGCATTCACCGTAACCGGGACCAAATATGGAAATTTCTATCTCGTCGTCATCCGGCTTACGGCTCGAACTACTCCCAGCCAAGATTCTCTCTCATTTTTGAAGCATCGCGCTTTGCATTCTCAATCTCGCGAGTAGTCCAGGCTGGAAGTCGGCGAAACTTTATTAATGAGGCTCGGATTCGTTGCCCGGTCTTATCTTCACTGTAGCCAATGTCCCAATAAAAAATAGCACCAGGGTGAACTAGCTCCCGATCTACCAGAGACACCTCTTCTAGTGGAAACTCTGCCACTTGGTCAGGAGACTTCTTTAAACGATCCCTCAACGTAGTCGAAAATGCATGCTCTTCGACGTTGTTAACAACACCCTCCCAGCTTTGCAATGGCTGGAAGTGGTCCAGTTGTGGTGGCAATGGTTTCGGAAAAACCAAAGGAGGAGCACTATCCTGCAGTTCAAGCACCATACCATTGTCATAAGTAGCGCCTGGAGATGGAGAGTTATTTGTGCCTACAGGCAATTTGTATTTAGGCGCTAGTTTCTCCAGATAAAGTAAAGGCCTTCTTGTCTCCTCCAGCGTGGAGGACGCAGGCAATTCACTGTCAAATAGCCCCGCTTCGTTACTACTTTGATAAAACATATCCGAAGGGGATTCTAGAGCAGAAGATCTGGACGTCATGTTCTCTCCAAAAACTTGAAAGCAGCGGCCTTTGACCTTTCAATAGAAGCACCCCATTCATGCCTTACAAGATCCAGCATCTCCTGACACCCAGATGCCGCATTCTTACTTGCTAATTGAAAATGGTCATTTATAGCAAAAAATAGCCCGGGGTGAATGCGAGCCGACGGCGCGAATTCAATTCTAACACATCCCTCCCGACCATCAGACCGAACACCTTCCACTATCAATTTCCGTGTTCCTGGCTTTTCAAGGATTCCCTCCCAAATATCCTTCGGGGCGACTTTGTGCCCTAATCTGTGCCAGGCGTCCTCCGACTCCAGCAAAAAATGGAATTCGCGGTTTAATCCCAATGCATGTACCGGGGTATAGTGCAAAAGGCCAAACATCCCCAGGACTAGGTCTTTCATTACGTTAAAGGACGGAGAATAAGTGGTTTGGATTACAAATCGGTCGCGAGTGATCTCGTATTGGATTTTGTTCATTGTGAACGCAGTCACTTCTGGATGAACAACAGAAATCTCGGCGCTTTCCGACTCCTGTTTTGTCACCATGTTTTCAGATGCAAGCCAAGCAGGATGAAATATCTTGGGATTGAACGATCCAAGGAGAACAATGGCGGCGGATTCAACTTTGATTGAAGAATCTAGCATCGGTTCAAAAATGAATATCCTGTCGCGAAGGGTGAGGCGATAGCTATCGCCTACTAGAAATTAGCTTGCCTGAGAGAAATCCGCAATCTAAATCTCAGGGAGGCATACGATGCCAAATTTGTAATGTTTACGTGTGTCGCCGTGCGATGCACCTTCCGGCTTCGCAAACCAAATGCACTCATTTTATGAGTCTTAGCCTATCGGTATTCAATCCGCTTTATTGGGCAATAATGTGGAGAATTATTCTCCGAGACAGCCTGGTACATGCCCTTGCATTTTAAGCATACCTCGCGTAGACTTTTTGGTAGACTTTATAAACGTCCATATGTGACTTCTTATATGGGAGATCATATGAACACAAAAGACCTGCACACAATCTGGAATGCACCTGATAATTCACGGCTCACGACGAAGCAGTACACAGTCCGCCTACCAATTAGAGTGGCAGCACAACTTGCAGCGCTGAGCGAGATGTATCCTCGAAAAACTATGACTGACCTGATTGGCGACATTCTAGCAGCTGGGCTAGATCAGTTGGGCGAAGATCTGCCGACAAAGAACGTCGGAGAAAAGCCAATCGGATACCGTGAGGATGGCGAAGCGGAGTGGGAACAAACCGGTCCTGGCGTAACTTTCGCCCAGCTCTCCCGAAAATACCTCCATGAATTTGAAAGCGATGAATCTCGGAATGGGAAGGCGAAAAGTCCCGAAAAAGGATCGCACGATCCGGTAAAGACAAAGCGAGGTCGAAAGTCGAAACAGTAAGCAGCATGGGGAAAAATCTTCCGGATCACCACATAGGCAAAGCCGGTCCGCGCCGCATGCCGGCAGGCTGCGGGGCGGAGCGGAATGGCCCCCGTCTTGGTAACACGGGGGCGCTACCCACAGCGCTCCGTACAGGAATTCGATAGAGTCCATGGATTCTGGCTTCACCCTCACGATTGATTGGCTGGCGTTTACCGTCCTGGCCAGCAATCCGCAAGAGACCATGAAGGTCCTCGGCGGGGACTGGAACAAGGCCAAAGGCGGATTCCGGGGCTATCCATTGTCCTGGATGCGGGCAGACGGATTGCGCGGGGTCGGCAAACTGGGCACCAATGCGCCGCGTCGTCCGAATGAAATCCATGTGGATCTGTCGGGCGGCCTGGCGTCCGCCCTGACACTGGATCAAATTCGCACTCTCCTTAAGTGGGTTCATGCTCAACAGGGGCATGTCACGCGCATTGATTGTGCGTTGGATGATCGAGCTGGCACGGTCCCCGTCTCGACCATTCGGGAAGCTGTCGCTGCGGGCCAGTGTGTGACCCGTGCCGCTCAGGTCCGGCATATTGTCTCCAACCTGACGCATGGGACAGGAGCGACGACCGGAGAGACGATGTACTTCGGCAGTCCGCAGAGTCAGACCTTGCTGCGGATCTATGACAAGCGTCTCGAACTCCAAAGCAAAGGACAAGAAAACTGGCACGAGTATGGGACTCGATGGGAACTAGAACTCAAGAAGAATCGCGCCGAACAGTGTGCCCGAGCATTGGCCACGTTAGAAGAAGCCGATTGGAAGGAGTTGGTTATCGGCTTGCTGCGATCGTATGTGGACTTCCGGCAGATCCCGAAGGATGCCGAGGATGAAGAACGGTACCGGGCTCCAGTCTTGGAGTGGTATGCCCTCCTGACGGAGGGTTTTCAGAAGGGGCGATTGGCCCAGGAGAAGCAGGTGCAGACCCTGCAGAATGTAAAACGATGGGTGAGTGACACCCTGACGCCGATGTTGGCGGTCATTTGCGCCACCCCTGGAGGGGAAGAATGGCTACTGAACGAAATTGTCAGGGGCATTGCTCGGTGGAAAGACCGACACCGCAATTTGCTCAAACAACCACCCAATCGGTTTCACCGGTCTGCCGGCGGTCACGCGGGCAGCCCATGTTAGGGGGACTGGGGGTGTCGTCAGACTCCCCCGGTGTATCTGCACATGCTCACCGTCAAAGAACTCTCGGCTTGGCTCAATATCAAGCCGTCCACACTTTACCTCTGGGTTTCTGAGAATAAAATCCCGTACCGTCGCATCCACGGTCTCGTCCGCTTTGAACCTGAGGCGATCCAGGCCTGGCTCAATGGCTTTAGCCCCGCCTCCCCCCAAAAGCCTCCTCGGCCTTCCCGGCAGAACGCTGAGGACGTAGACCACCTGATTGCGGCCGCCAAACATGCCGCCTATACTTCCCGCCACGGGGAAACCATCACACCGAGCCCACGCACGAAGGAGGAGCAGCATGGGGCTCGTTAAACGGAACAATACTTGGTGGATGTCGTTTACGTATCAGGGGCGGCAAGTGCGGCGATCGACCGAAACCTCGGACAAAAAGTTGGCCGAAGCTATCCTCAGTAAAGTCAGAGTCCAGATCGTGGAAGGAAAGTACTTTGACATACCGAAAGAGGAAGCCAGGACATTCCGAGAATTGATGGATCGATATTTGCGCGAGCATGCCAGCCGGCGCTCACACTACCGTCGATATGTGAACATGGTCACGAATCTGACCGCGCATTTTGGCAATCCCAAGTTGGAACAAGTGACACCGAAAACCATCGTAGCATTTAAGAACAAACGGTATGCGGATGGAGTCACACCGGCCACGATCAATCGCGAATTGGCGCTCCTGAAGAAGGCATTCAATTTAGCGTGTCGCGAATGGGAATGGACCAAGGACAATCCGGTATGCCGGGTGTCGATGGAACGGGAAAACAATACGCGGGATCGATGGCTGACGTGTGAGGAGGAACGACGCCTCCTTGCGGCTTCAGCACCGTGGTTACAAGAAGTCATCGTGTTCGCGATCCATACCGGGATGCGATGTGGGGAAATTCTCAATCTCACATGGGCCGGTGTAGACCTCAATCGACGAACCGCCACGGTGTTTAAATCGAAAAACGGGGAGCGGCGGACGATTCCGCTGAGTCATACGCTCGTAGAGACGCTGCAGAACAAGGTCGGTACCCGGCTCATGGATTCGGAGTTGGTGTTTACGAGCGCGGCACACACACCCTTGGATGCTCCCAACTTACGACGGAGTTTTCGGTTGGCGCTGAAGCACGGAGAGGTGTCGGATTTCCGGTTCCATGACCTGCGCCATACTTGCGCGACTCGCATGGTGCAGGCCGGTGTGGATTTGTACAAGGTCCAAAGGATTCTGGGGCATAAGTCGCCGATGATGACTCAGCGGTATGCGCACCATTATCCGGAAAGTTTGCGGGATGGAGTGGCGATTTTCGATGCGGGAAGGACGTTTAGCACAAATTTAGCACAATCGGGGATTCGGTCAGAGCAGGTTTCGCTAACCTGTTGAAAAATTGGTGCCCCCGACACGAATTGAACGTGCGACCCGCGGTTTAGGAAACCGCTGCTCTATCCAACTGAGCTACGGGGGCATTCTTCACTTTCAGTGGCTTGATACTCTACTGCGTGGCCGAGGAATCGGCAAGTGTCATTACAGTGTCCGCCTCAGTCGCTTGACTATCTTTATCCAATTTCGCAGCCGCCTGCGTCAAGTCTCGCTCTTCAAGCGCGTGGTAGCGCTTCCACATCTTCTCAGACTTGTGACCGATGATCTTCATTGCCGTGGTCGTATTCCCCAACGGAACACCGACTTCTGGACACTCGGTCCATATATCGAATGGAGAATCTTACCCGAGGTGAAGCTGGGGCTGGGCTACCACTATGACGAGATGCGCAAATACAGAGAAATTGCTGCTGATGTCTCGTATGTCAACCACTATGGATCGTTCGATATTGATATCGAACTGGCCGAGTGGTGGAGGCTGCTGATGGCAACTTTCCACTATGAGCGGAACAATTGGACATCCGGCCTCGAGGGAGATGAGCGCCGGGGGGCACATGAGAACGTCTACATGGTGTTTTGATGCTCCGCGCATCCGAAGGTTCATGATAATGATATGGCCTAGGATCTCGCCGATCTGCTGCTGAAGCTCCATAGCGGGATGCGACGGGACAACATAATCCCATGGTCAATGCCTATCACGACGGCATCCTTGACGAGGGCGTGAAAATTGATTGTGATCTGCTGGTCCTGCGCGTCGACTGCTTGCTCCGCCATGGTTAAGCTGATCACGATGTGGAAATCGTTTTCAGCAGCCCTGGCACCCTTTCGCGCATCTCAGAATCATCGCCAGCATGAGCGTGGAGGCCGCGGAGCCTTTCAGGCGAATCTTGCGCAGGCACCTGGGAATCCTCCGGCCAAGGATAGTGATTACTTCTATCTCCAGAGCGAATTTCGTTTCTAATAAGTGACCATCCTTATCGGATGTGCAAACCTCTGCGGTGCGTGTGGCTTCATCGGCCGACTGTGTTCCTTCCCCTGTCAACTTTGCCAGTATTCAGGCTGATCCGTTTTGAGTAACATTCCCCCCACTAGTTTCTCGATCCAATCCACTGCCCGTGAGCTGTCCATGAGGAGGGTCTTATGAGATCTCCTGTTTCATTCTTGGTGCTGCTCGCGATTCTCGCCGGAGGCAGCCTTCCCACCAGTGCCGCACAGAGCAGGCCCAACATCCTTGTGATCTGGGGCGATGATATCGGTGTGCACAACATCAGCGCGTACAATCAGGGGATCATGGGGTACAAGACGCCCAACATTGACCGGATCGCAAAAGAGGGCGCGCTGTTTACTGATGCCTATTCCCAGCAAAGCTGTACGGCCGGTCGTGCGTCGTTCATTCTCGGGCAACATCCATTTCGCACGGGACTATTGACCATCGGCATGCCTGGTTCCCCGCATGGTATCCCCAGTTGGGCCCCCACCATCGCCGACCTACTCAAGGGGCAAGGGTACACGACCGGTCAGTTTGGCAAGAACCATCTCGGAGACCAGGATTCCCATCTGCCGACCTTGCATGGATTCGATGAGTTTTACGGCAATCTGTACCATTTAAACGCGGAAGAAGAGCCGGAGACCTATTACTATCCCAAGGATCCGGAGTTTAAGAAGCGATTTGGTCCGCGGGGCGTGTTGCATACGTGGGCCGATGGCAAGGGCGGTCAAAAAATCGAGGATACTGGCGCACTCACAAAAGATCGCATGCAGACGGTTGACACGGAAATCTTCGAGGCCGAGCAGAAGTTTGTCTCGAAGGCCGCGAAGGAGAATAAACCGTTTTTCGTCTGGTTCAATACCACGCGCATGCATGTGTGGACGCACTTGAAGAAATCCTCTCAAGGGCGCACCGGTATCGGGCTCTATCCAGATGGGATGGTCGAGCACGACGATATGGTCGGTGCGGTGTTGAAACAATTGGATGAACTCGGCATCACTGAGAACACCATCGTGGTCTATGGGACCGACAATGGAGCAGAAACCGGGTCATGGCCTGATGGCGGCACGACGCCGTTCCACGGCGAAAAGGGCACCACCTGGGAAGGGGGATTCCGTGTTCCAATGGTTGTTCGTTGGCCTGGTGTCATCAAGCCGGGCACGATCATCAATGAAATCTTCTCGCAGGAAGACTGGCTGCCGACCTTAATGGCGGCGGCGGGTGAACCCAATATCGTCGAAAAACTGCGCCAGGGCCACGCGGCAAACGATAAGACGTTTAAGGTCCATGCCGACGGATACAACTTCGTGCCTTACCTGAAAGGTGAGGCAAAGAAAGGTCCACGCGAAGAAATTCTATACTTCGGCCAGGGCGGCGAACTCAATGCCGTACGCTGGAATGATTGGAAAGTGTCCTTCGCAGTCGTAAACGGCAACATTGCCACGGGTGTTCGGGATGTGACGGGCTGGCCGGAGATCGTGAATCTGCGGGCAGATCCTTATGAGAAGGCGCCGCGTGAATCGGCCATGTATATGCGTTGGTATGCCGACAATATGTGGCTCTTTATCCCCGTGCAGCAAAAACTGAAGGGCTTTCTCTCCACCATTCCGCAGTACCCGTTCCAGGAGGGAGGCAGTTTGAGCGCGGGCAACATCAACTACAACACCTTGAAGGCAGCGGCAGCGCTGAAGAAGTTGCAGGAGATGGAAACCTTCGCACATCCGGGGAACTAACAGTTATTTTTGAGAACATGCCGCCGTCGTGAAAGACAGCATATGCCCAATAAACCGCAGAGGCCTAATAAGTATTCGTGACTGGAGATCTATCGGCGCGATGATGCTGTGAGCAGCGCCATCGCGCCGTGCCGACGACAAGAAACAAAGGGAGGGCAGTACCGGCACTCCGGAAAGTGCCACGAACCAGTTCCCGAAAGTCGGCAAGGTTGAAACAAGCAGAGAGAACTAACTCGTTCAGGGCGGCACTCCATCGTAGTCTCCCGGGCCTTCGAATTGCCCATGTAACAAGCAATCAAGACATTCGCTGCACTCAGGCGACGGCAAAGCCGTTGCGAAACCGTATAACAGATTGAAATGTTACAGTCTGTAAGCCGTTGATTGTATGGGGGACCACTTGTCGCCTGACCTGGAGGAGGTGCGAGAATGCTTGGATACAGTCTCTTTTTCTGAACGACTGCATCGTGCTTCTCCAGGAGTATGATCCTTTCCCCGGTTTTGTCGAAGGCAGGGGGTTTTCATTTATTCTTCATAGTTTGAGGCAGCAAATGGGGACAATCGTAATCCGCGGCATACGCAGCCGTATGAACCCTCGAAAAGGGATAGCCAATGGGTTGCTAAGGCTACTGCAAAAGTCCTCTAATCCCGTTTGGGACACCATCTGAACTAAAGGGGTTTGGATAAATGACTAACCGCTACTTTCTTGCGTGTCCCATATCGGACAACCTATTTGTGAGTCATTGTAAAATTGTGTATGGGGCTGGAATGATTTAGTGCCTAAGTAATTGATTTTAATGATGGCCAGGGCCCTTTTAAGGCGAAGAACTACCCAGCGAATTTTTCAGTACTCACGACTTAGATTCACTCCCGCGTAGCCCATTTCATTAGGCCCTTACTAGTGCCTCTCTACTTTCCTCAATGTGCTTTTTGACCCTCTCCGGCAAAGCTCGCTCAGCAAGACGCAACTCATAAGCCTGCTGCATGTTCATCCAAAATTCAGCTGTGGTATTGAAGAACGCTGCCAGCCGTGCGGCGGCGATCGACTTGGCGAGCATGCTGGCATTGATCGGTGGGACTGACGGTTTCATGAAGTCCTCCGACAGAATTTCCCCTGGATGGATAGGCCGCATGCCATTCTTGATCATCGCGTGGTCTCCTTCAGTGATAATCGGCGATCTCAACGTCATGAGGCCCATCCGCCATCCACACAAAACAAATCCGCCACTGATCATTGATCCTGACGCTGTGCTGCCCAGCCCGACTCCCCTTCAATAGCTCCAGCCGATTTCCTAGAGGCGAACGCAGATCTTTGATGTCGGCAGCATTATCCAACATCGTCAGTTTTCGCTCAGCTACCTTTCGGAAGCTAGAAAACTCCTAGACCATCTCTCCCGAAAAAAGCCGCTCGGTCTTCTTATCTCGCCCCGGCGAGTGGGGCTGATGCCGTCGCCGCCGCCCTTCGCCATGGCAAATGTCGCATCGATGAAGCTCTCGCGTTCGTCCATCGCGCCTTCCTCGCGCAACGTGTTCGCCAACTGCGTGAGAATGCCGCGCAGAATTTCGCGTGCACACCACTGCTGGAACCGGCGATGCACGGTCTTGTAGTTGGGATAGCATTGCGGGAGCAGGTGCCACTGTGCGCCGGTATTGAGAATCCACAACACCGCCTCCAGGATGGCTCGCGCAGGCACCGGCTTGCGGCCGGGACGGCTGTCCGGGATGTGTTCCTCAGGAAAATGTTCCCGAATCCGTTCCCATTGGTCGTCGCGCAAGCGCAGCATGCGAGCGCATATAGGGATTTTTTTCATCGGCACAACTATTTTGAGATAGGTTCTAGCCATGTCACCAATTCAGCGGGATCGGAACTGTCACAACTGACAGTTCCTGCCTCCTCAATGAGGACCGATGTAACGGATTTGTCGCGCCGATCCTCCCAGCCTCTATGAGGAGCGCGAGCATGAATCGCTGCCGACATGTGCGCATGCCACATCCACCTGGGCGATCCCTCCGAGATCGACCAAGCGAATGGGCCCGTGACTCTCTTATTCTGTCCGGCGTGGATTCCCTCTTGTCATCGATTGCAGGCGAATATGGGCGCATGTGGCCAGATACACGCACTGGTCCGCCTGTATTCTTTGCCAGTATCCCTAATCTCCACAGAGTGCTACAGAACTAGGCTGGACATGTGGGAGGATGGCCTGCGTGAGGCGAGCTCGGCTGCTAGCCGGTGTTATAGTGATCCTGACATCGGTGGCGGTCACGGTGCCGGCATCCGCCGAATTGAGGGCCCAAGGACAGGCCATCCTGTTCTATACCGACGACGTCGGAATTTTTTCGGCCACTCGACGTCTGTCTCGCGATGGCGACCCGACCCAACCGGCGCTCGATACGCGCTTGACTCAACAAGGCTCCGATGTCGTACTTGAACCGCAACTCGATCTGAGCCACTCCTATCACAGCGCATATGGCACCACCATCTTCGATCTACGCGGTCAGGGATTCGTTTTCACCGACCACACGCGGTATAACCAGGCCAGCCTTCGCGCCCAAGTGGTTCACGAATTTGCGCCGGAGACGCGCGTTCGCATGCGCTATTATTACGCGCCGGCCCAGCTGCTGGGCGACAATGAAGAGCACCGGTCCGGCATGCTGCGGCTCACCGCCGAGAAGCTCAGCAGCCACATCTGGTCGACACGGCTGGAGCGAGCGCTGACGCCTGACCTGGAAATTCGCCTGCTGGCCCGATATGGCCTGCGCCGGTACAATGAAAGCTTTGCGGAGCGGAACACGGATTTCGGTACGATCGGCGCTCACGTCGATTGGAGAGTCCTGCCCTGGATGAAACTCGGGATCAGCTACCATTATGAACGCGGCCTGGCGGAAGGCCGGCATCAACCACAATTTCAAGACGACGTCTCCTACGTCAATCATTATCTGTCCGCCGACCTGGACATTGAGCTGACGAATCGACTGACGCTCCTCACTGCCTTCCACTTTGAGCGCAACAACTGGACGTCCGACTTCGCAAGCGACGAACGACGCGGGGCGCATGAAAATATCTACCAAGGGGAAGTCATTCTGGTGCGGAAGTTAACGGAGCAATCGAAACTATTCGGCGGCGTTCAGTATTCAAGCCGCAAGCAAAGTTTCGAATCCCAAAGCGCGCACAATACGAACATCGGAGCGGGAGTTCAGTTCGCCTTTTGATTCACGACTATATGGAAGACTAGGCCGTGCAGATGATGCGCTGCCTGCGATTCACGCCATGGGGTCGCCCCAACCTGCACTGTTATCCATGGTTTGAGCACATGCGCCAAGACCCGATCGAACGGATCGAGGCGAATGAATCTGAGCGGGAGTATTCAATTTTCCAGAATCTTATATACCTTCAGGCCGGTGACAGCGACCAGCATAAGAAACGATTGCCGAGCGACTGGGCATTTCGGAACTGGACAGTAACGAGCACAGCGCCCCTACCCCGAGAGCAATGCGAAAATGATCGAAGGAGATGGGACAAGCACTCCATCCCGCGCGTCGTAGTAACATCAATCATAGGCGTTCAACGCCGGCAGGAACGATAGGGGATGGAAGGAGAGATCTCGGCGCGCGAACTGGTTGCATGCCAACTGGGCAGATCTGCTGCTGCGCAGGTTCGCGATAATGAAATGGCCTCAAGGATCTCGCGGATGGTCAATGCCTATCACGACAGGATCCTTGACGATCGCGCAAAGAATGGTTGTGATCTGCCTGTCATACACGTCGACTTCTTGCTCAACCATTTAAGCTAACCACGCTCCGGAAATCCGGTTCCAGCAGCCCTGGCACCCTTTCGCGCATCTCAGAATCATCGCCAGCATGAGAGTCGTGGAGGCCGCGGAGACTTTCAGACGACGACAATTTCTCAACGGGGATTGGAGGCGAAAAAGAGGGTTTGCTTCATGGCAAATTGAATCAAACTCGCATTGCTTTTGAGGCCGAATTCTTCCATCAGCCGATATTTATGGAAGGCCACGGTTCGCGGGGTGATATGGAGCCGCGCGGCCGCTTCCTTCATCGTGTAGCCTTCTGCGAAAAGCTGTAAGATCTCCTTTTGGCGAGACGTGAGATGTAGATTGCTATCGCCCTCGTAGGCTTTCTCCCGGAGCAAATCAGCCCGGTCCTGGCTGACGAGAGGTGTCAGGTACGATTTGCCGCACATCACATCATGAATGGCCTGCGAAAGCTCAGACGCCGCACTATTCTTGATCAGGTACCCGGATGCGCCGATGCGGAATGCCTTGCGCGCAATATCGGGATCTTGAGTAGCGGTCAGAAAGATCAATTTCACGTTCGGTACGCTCCGCTTCAGTTCATGTCCCGCATCAAGTCCGTTCAGCAGTGGCATCGCAATGTCGATCAAGATAATGTCCGGTTTGAGTCGGACAGCAGCCTCTATCAGGGCCAGCCCATCTCCAACATCGTCCAGGACTTCGCAAGACTGCTCCAATAATTTCCGCAACGCCGCGCGAACCATAGCATGGTCATCGGCGATAATGACTGTGGGTCGATACATCACGTCCCCCTGTTGACGCATTCCAGTGCAGAGCCGCACTGGCCTTACCTTTAGGAGGCGCATCGACGGATTGAGTGTTGTGAGTGCCGGATAAGTGAGGTCGCCCCGCTTTGGCTACGCTATTCGTCGGCTTCTCATCACACGGACTTCCCGTACGACACACAGACCTCCCATACGACTCCATCTCACTTCAATATCCGTACCAAATATCCGTCGGCCGATCGTCCTTTCCGGGAGTGAATATTTGAGCGCTGGCGCTCACTAGACCTGGAGCACCGGTCATCTCGATGGTGGGACAACGCTCTGTGAATTATCGCATTTTGCGGCAGTTGACGTGTCTTGTGCGTCCCGTCTCGCCACATGCGAACGTCCCGGCACCGGTTTGCGAAGGTCAGTGTCCTCTAGCCCTCGAGGAAGGTCGGCGGGGTCTCCCAACCAGAAGCCAAAAGCTCATAGGTCATTACGAATTTCTGGTGGGAAAAGATAAGTAGACCAGTAGGGCCAAAGGAAAAGCGCCTACCACCATAATCCGAATAGGAATGGTCCCGCTAAGTACGGAAGGGATGATGCCGAGCAGGTTCAAACATGCCGCTGCAAGTCCCACTGACCAAGCCCAGCTTCTATTCAGCACCGTTGCGAATGCGAAAACCAAGTAGAATCCTACCGTCAAAAAAATACCGCCTTCGCGAACGTAGGCCAACATTAATCTTACCAACGGAAGCAAGAACAATCCCGGCCCAGCAGCATCGATATTGAATTGGAGTCTGGAGAAGATGAGCAGTAGGACGCATTGCAGGAGCGCCAAGAAGGCCATCAACATTACGCCGAATGGTCGTCGCATACATGCCACGTGGATGTTGCGCAGGAAGTCACTTCCAACGCATATGAGTCGTTGTGTCGGATGAGACTGGTCGTGGGCGGCAGTGTTGGAAGAAAAGCCGCTGAACGGCAGTGCGTGTTCATCTTGGAGTTTCGTAGAGTCCCACGCGTGCTCCTATGGTCGCGCTCGGAAGCATACGCAACGGAGGTCCGAGGGGCTCATAGTCCACTATGCCTGTGCCCTGCGTATCATTGTGCCAGCCTGCCCGGATGGTTATTGGTCATGGGCCTCTCCGAATGAGCGAATGGCTTCGACGATGTCGCGACTGACGACGCCGAGCGCGCGGCTGTGTGCCGCCGCAATCGCTTCGTATCCTTTCCCCGATATAGATTCTTCCACGCGTGACCTGCCGGTCTTGGTTTCCGATCCAGCCTGGCGCAGAGATTGAACGGTCCACAAGGCATCAATGACGGCATCACGGCCCGGTGTCGATTCAAAAAGCTGAATGGCGACCAAAACACGGTAATCGAGCAACCCACCGGCATTCTCCGGATAGGCCCATACTCGCCCGCTTTCCATCAACCGACCGATATTTTCAGCAATGACTCGGGTTACCTCACTCTTCAGCGGTTCTGCCCAGCGATGATCGTCCACCAGGATCACTTGGTTGGGACCAGATCGCACGACCATCTGCGGGCGGTCGACGACGTCGGGGATCGACAAGGGACCGACCATGATCCGGCGGTCTTTGGCGGACTGGGCGGAAGGAAAGTGGCCGGATACTTCCATGCTACTCAATGTATACAAATGCACCGGCGGCGAGGAGGTGCAAGCCTGCGCCAGTCCCAGCGAGAGAGCGAGTGTCATCGATCGGCCGATGGACCTTCTCATCTGTTACCGTCCTTCTTGCCGCGGATGACGGACTCGGGATGACGTTCCAAATAGTCGGTCAAGAGTCGCAGCGACTGGGCCATTTTGCCCAATTCGCGAAGAGTTTCCTGAAGCTCGTACTGTACCGGCGAGTCCGACGACAATGTCCGTTCCGCCAGCTTCAATGTCTTGCGGGCTTCATCCAGGGCCGACTTGGCGGTGGGCGACACCTGGTCCATGCCTCGAATGAATCGGTCGGCGCTGTCCAGGGTCCGATTCAACGCTTTGAGATTGTGTCGAACATCGGCCGCGATGTCGTTCAGGGGCATGCTGTCGATTTTTTTCACGATACTGGACAGGGTTCCCTCAAGCTCTTCAAATCCGCTGCTGATTGTCGGGAAAACGGGCGGAGTATTGGCCCAGTCGATATGAGCAGCCGGGGCGTCAGGGAAAAAATCGACAGCAATGTACAGTTGGCCGGTCAATAGGTTCCCCGCCTGCAATTGACCGCGGAGGCCCTTGGCCACCATTCCGTTCCACCTGGTTCGCGCACTCGCTTCATCCTTCACCATGGTGGGACCCTCGCCTTTCACAAGGTTCAGCAACCGTGCCGGGTAGATATCCACAGAGACGGGAAAGCGAATGGTCGTAAATGAGTCGTCTATTTCCACGTTTAAAGATTTGACCTCGCCCACGAGAATCCCCCTGAACTCGACCGGCGCCCCGACCGAAAGCCCTCGCAGCGACTTGGTGAAATGTAAGACGAACGGACGTGACATCACATCTTGGCGCTTCATCGCTTCGGCTCGCGTATTCGCTAAAAAGAATTCCTGATTTTCCGAGGCGGGAGCCTGATTCGTTGAGCCTTGTAATGTTTCAAACGCGATGCCGCCGACGAGAATCGCGGCGATGGATTGGGTGTCGACTTTGATCCCGCCGGCATCCAGGCTCACGTCGATGCCGCTGGAATTCCAGAAGCGCGCATCCGAGGTCACGTAGCGATCGTATGGCGCGTTGATAAAGACATTGAACGTCACCCCCCGGCCGTCCTTGTTCAGTTCGTGGGCGACCACGGTTCCTACCGCCTCCTGTCTGAAGTACACGGGAGAACCGATTTGGAGCGACCCCAATGTTTCGGCGTGAAGCAGAAAATGCCGGCCCGGCACATCTGCCGTGACGATAGGCGCCACCTCGAGCCCCACGAAGTCGCGTTGCTCGGCTGCCGACTTTCCAATGTCCATTCCGATATAGGCGCCGGAAAAGAGCGTTCCCAGGCCGGAGACTTGCCCCCCTGCGATGCGCGGACGGACGACCCAGAATCGGGTATCGGCGACCAGGTATGACGCGGCTTCCCTTACTAATTCCGCGGTCACCACGATGCCCTCGCGATCAGGGCTCAGCTTGATCGACTTCACTTCGCCGACATCCACGTTCTTGTAGGTGATCTTCGTTTTGCCGGCTTCCAACGCTTCCGCGTTCTTAAACGTGATCGTGATGGTCGGTCCTTTCTCCAAAATGCCCTTGACCACCAGCCAGCCGCCAATCAAGGCGGCGAGGATGGGGATCAACCAGACCACTTGCAACCTCCGGCCTGGTTTCCGTTCCACTCGAGCTTCCGGCAGATGCTCCATGTTAATGTCCGACGTCTGGTTCGTCATCGTGGGTCGTCTTGTGGATCCCAGATCAATCGCGGATCAAATTCCATCGCGGCAAACATGGTTAATACCACGACGGCGCCGAATGCGACTGCGCCATGCCCGGCTCTGATCGTCGCTAACGATTGGAGTTGCACCAAGGCCACGAGAACAGAGACCACAAAAATGTCGAGCATGGACCAACGTCCGACTAACTCCACAATGCGATATAGGTTCGTTCGCTGAATGGGGTCCCATTGCGAGCGCTTCTGGACCGACACCGCAAGAAACGTTAAGGCCAATAATTTGGCGGAGGGCACGAGGATGCTCGCGATGAAGACCACCATCGCCAAATGCCAGGACCCGGAAACCCAGAGATAGACAATGCCGCTCATGATCGTGTCGGATTGCGCACCGAACAGTGAGTTCGTGTGCATGATCGGCAGCAAGTTTGCCGGAAGGAAGAGGAGATAGCTCGCGATTAAAAAGGCCCACATCCTGGCAATGCTGTCCGGTTTTCGCAGATGCAGATGACTGCTACAACGGGGACAGGTCAAGCCTGCGTGATCCCGCTTCCATTTGGAAAGCAATCCGCAGGTATGGCAGGCGCAGAGGCCGACCTGTCTGGCTGTCACAGGATGCTGATTCATGCCACGTGATCGATTTTCGCCCATATATCATCCGGATTGAACGCTCCGGCTGCAGCAATCAAGACAGGAATCAACGCCCCGAATGCCCAGAGAGCGATTCCTGGCTCGACATGGGCCAAGTGCTCGAGCTTTACGAGCGATACCAGAATGCCGAGCAGAAAGACTTCCATCATGCTCCAGGGTTTGACCCTCTGCAGAAAGCGCAGTACCGCCACTGTCTCCGACGGTGTTCGGCCGAACCGGAGCGGGATCAAGAGATAGAGAAGCAGGGAGATTTCGAGCGCGGGCGTCACTAACGTCGTGAACGCCACGAGAAGCGAGACGTCTTCTCTCCCGTCGACCCAGAGGGCATGAACGGTATCATATAGGCTCGCTGCCTGACGATTGGCTTGGAGTTCCAGTGCGACGATAGGATAGGCATTGGCAATCAGGAACAGAATCAACCCGCCGAGCGTATACGCAAGGGCTCGATCCGAGTCCTCCGAAGAACTTCCACGGTAGAGGACGGCGTCGCAACGCCGGCATCGGGCGACGCCGGCATTGGCCAACGGCACTCGGCGTTGCAAAAGATCGCATTCGTGGCAGGCGATAAGTGTCGAGAGGCCCATAGGTGATCAACTATCTGCTTCCGACGATCTCGGAAACCGAGTTGCACCCTCCAAATTCTTTTTCTTCCATTGATAAAAATTTTCACATACCAGAATCGGCGGTGTATCACTACTGTCAAAAATGACAGTCTGCCGCTTACCCATCTGCGGGTAAATCGCGATAGCAAGACCCTTATGTTGTAATTCCTAGGGTTCCTGAGTAAGCTCACGGTCCCTCAACGTCCACGATTGTTTTGGGTGGTGGTTGATGAAAGCCGTCCTCGATATTGCCGTCCCGATCGTCGCGTTTCTCATCATGATCCCGGTCGGTCTTGAACTGACTGTCACAGCGTTCCGCAAACTGTCCCATGTTCCACGAATGGCGACTGCCGCGCTCGTGGGACAAATCCTCCAGACTGAGATATGGGTCGGCGATAAGAATGCCTGTCCAGTACGTTCTATGAATAGGAAAGGCTGACCATGCCCAAGGTGAAATCTCGAAGCAAAGCCAAGCGAACTGGATCCATCGCGAGCAAGGCTGTTCAACCAGTCTTGAGACGCCGAGGCGACGACGCACGTTCGCGCGTGGTTCGCAACCGACCTTCCTTCGAGAAATTCCTGGCAACCCTCTCGACTGGCCTCGCGGGCCAGGCGGCTGACGGGGTGCAGGACGCGTTGAAGAACGGCTTGAAACAGGTGGTCGAATGGTTCGGGGTAGACCGCTCAACATTCGGAGAAATAGCCCACGACGCGAATTCTTCCCGATTCCTTCAGTGTTATGCGGTGCCAGGCAAGCCTTCATTTCCACCCAATAGCCTGCTTCGGCAATTTGCATGGTATGTCCAGACGCTACGACGGGGGGAAGTCGTCCGCCTCTCAAGACTGGAAGACCTCCCCTGCGAAGCCAGGGAGGAGCGCGAATATGCACGACGCAGCGGCTTCAGCGCCAATTTGACGGTTCCGCTCTTTTTGCACAACTCCACCATTTTCACGATCGCGATCGGTTGCTTCAATCGCGAACGAATGTGGTCTACCCAAGACATTCGCCGGTTGCGGTTGATAGGAGAAGTCTTTGCCAATTCAATGGCCAGGCAGAGGAGGGAAGAAGCGGCTCGGGACGCAGAGAAGCGGCGCCAAGTGTTTCTGCAGAACACCATCTTGGTCCCGTGGGAATTCGACCTCGAAACGGGACGATTCACGTACGTCGGCCCTCAGGCCATCAGTCTCCTCGGTTATCCGATGGAACAATGGTTCGAGCCGCATTTCCTGGAAGAGCACCTGCACTCCGAAGACCGGGCCTCCGTCTTGAAAAAACGTCGCGACTTGTCGAAGCAAGATGATTGGTACGAATTGGACTATCGGATGATGGATGTCCACGGGGGCGTGAAATGGCTGCACGATTTAGTCACCGTCAGCCAATCGGTCGGCGAGCCAACCATCCTGAGTGGATTCATGATGGACACCACCGCAAGCAGGCTTGGAGAGGAACGATTGCGTGAGCTGAGCGGTCGGCTGATTTCCGCCCAGGAAGAGGAACGGCGTCGCATCGCCCGGGACTTGCATGACGACATCGACCAGGGACTGGCATTGGTGGCCACTGAACTCGAGCAGTTGTGCTCGGAAATCGGCGTGGGCGCTCCCACGCAGTTGGGACTGGCCCAACAGGCGATCAAGCAGATCAATGAACTCGGCGTCAACGTGCATGAATTATCCACGAGCCTCCATTCGGCAAAGCTCGAATATCTCGGCCTCAGCGCGGCGCTCCGGGCGCTGTGCCGTGATCTATCTCGACGGAAACAATTCCAGGTGCATTTTATCGAGAGCGGCTCTGCGTTCCCCCGTCATGCCGATGTTGCGCTGTCCCTGTATCGGGTGGCCCAGGAGGCGCTTCACAATGTGCTCAAGCATAGCGGTGCCTCGGAGGCGTATGTGAAGTTGATGGGAAAACCGGAGGGCATTGAATTGATCATCGACGATGATGGGAAAGGCTTTGATCCTAATGCCATCACGGTTAAAGACTCTCTTGGCTTGATCAGCATGCGGGAACGCCTCCGCCTCGTCAGGGGTGAGTTCAGCATCGAATCGTCGTCGGCCGGGACGAAGGTGCGCGCGGTTGTTCCATTGCTTGCTGACACTCCGGTGAAGAAAAGAACCTCAAGGAGACAGAATAGCTGAAGAAAACCTGCCGATGATTGCCCCCCGTGTTCTGCTGCGGATGACGATCTCCCGAAGCCTGTCACTTTTGCCAGTATCCGCCTGTCTCAGACGTCATTACACTTCATCCGCTATTCGGTTGATCGTGGCGCCATGTGCGCGACAGATAGCTGCTGTTTCGTCTGATGACCAAAATCCCGACCAAAACAAGACGCTCGCGGATCATCATTGCCGATGATTGTCGGGCTGTTTTGGACGCAGTCGCGGCCATGTTGGCATCCGACTTCGATATCGTCGGCACAGCCCGCGACGGCGGAGAACTCTTAGACGCGGTGGCTCGGCTGAACCCGGACATCGTCGTGCTCGATCTCTCGATGCCTGTCTGCAACGGACTGGAGGTGGCGAGACGCCTAAGGGCGGAGCACTCGCGGGCAAAAGTGGTGTTTCTGACCGTGCATGGTGATGAAGACTTCGTGCACGAAGCTTTGGCGGCTGGTGCGGCGGCGTATATTCTTAAATCAAGCATGGCGGTCGAGCTCGGGCACGCGATTCATGAAGCTCTCGCCGGTCGGACGTATGTGTCACCTCGCATCGCCATCACGGACAGCAACAAATCATCATAAGGAGACATCCCTTCGCGAGGGATCTCTCGCCTGGCCGAAAGTTTCTTTTTTAGAACCAGAGTCGGGATAGCGAATGGGAAGGCATGCGCCGTCTGACTTGGTCGGCGACGGTGTGTGTGCCTGAAACGGAACCCCTTCCTCCCGTCGGGACTGTCCGCAAAACCCGTGGTTGCCAACCCTGGTGAGATACACTGACCCTACGCGACGATGAAGGCCCGAAGCCCTGAGGCAAAGCCTTCTCGCGTCACCGAGGGCTAATTTCAATTGCGCCGTCTGCGACGATCTGCACTTCCACTCCCCCGGCCACCGGATAAATCCCCAGGGCGTTCAATCGGCTCACCGTGGCTTCGAGCCACCATCCCGGCTCTATCTCTCGCGTCAAGAGGGATGCCAGTCGATGTCGCAATTCATCGATTCGGTCGGACAAGTCAATGCGGGTTTCCGGTTCGATCCTGGCGAGAATCTTTCTGTGAAAAAGCGCGTCTGCCGATCGCACCAAGACATTCCTCGTGTCTGCCGTATAATCAAACTGCTCGAACCGTAAGAGTCGCATCTCCTCGTCGTAGACGGGTTGACCGGTAGCGTACAATACTCCGTTCATGGCCCCTGTCACGCCGAGTTCGATGATGAGTTGGGCACCGCTGCCATAGAGACGGGCGGACGAGATCTTGAGCGGCTCGCCGATGGGACTGTCGAACACTTGTCCCACCACACGCTCCTGCAGCCGACGATTGATGACCTCATAGTCCGCGACGACCGGAATAACTAAATGGAATCCGTCCGAGGAGCCGGGGGCAATTCGGAGGGGCTCGAGGGGACGGTGCTCCGCAGAAGGTTTTGCCCCCACATGAACCTGCGGCTTGAGAACCAGATCGACCGATGTGCGGATGTCCGGTCCCTTGGAGACGATGGGGCTCGCCTGTGCATGCTGTGGGTTCAACATCAGCCACCGGTCCCGACCCAGGTCGAAGGGCTGCTGCAGCCAGTTCCAAATTTTCTGCGCGCGCTGTTTGGTTTCGCTACGCTCTTTCGCCTTGGCATCGATTGCGACGGCTAACGCAGGCAGCCGGGCTTCGACGATCGCTCGCACGATCGGCGTGACGTCGGCGTTCATCCCTGCCAGTCGGCAGGAATCGCGGAACTCGGGCGGATCGAAGGCCGTGTCTGTTCGAAGCGTCCATTGCTCCGTCCAACTGAAACGGGTGCGCGTGACCAGCTTCATATGTTTGGGAGGATCCTCCCCATATCCACACCGCCCCTCCAGGACCATGCCTCCCGGTGACGTCGTCTTGAGCGCGAGTCGGTACTGCATCTCGGTGAACTCGCCAAGCAATTGATCACGAGCGACCCTGAGGTTCAGCGGTCCGCGAATGACCCAATACTGATACTGAAGCGCCTCTTGATCCGACGAATGCGCGCCTGTTTGCCAGGCATGTTCTTGTCCGGTGGACATTGGCATCGCCTCATCAGCGGCCGCAGCCAGTTCGACGAGGGGAATGGTGACCGCCAGATTCACCGTCGACGGTGCTACGGGTGGCGAAGCAGGTGGGGGCGCGAGCGCGTCGGTCGGCCTTGGAATTGCGATCTGAGAGCCGCCACAACCGATCGTCCATGAGGCGAGAACGAGCAACGCCCAGGGAGCAAGGGCCGACATGACGCCGCTTCTAAGATTCGATCGAACCATCCGGATTCCTTTGCTCCGCGGGGTGATAAGAAACCCATGCTTCGGCGAATACTGCCGATTCTGAAAAGCCGGCTGCGACAGACGCCCACATCGCATCAGCCATCTCCCGATTGTGAAGTATGAGTGGTTCCTCGAGCGAGTGCCGCCGCTATCTTAGGTGGGCCGAGGTGGCGAAGAGTACTGTCACTTTTGACAGGAGAAGCTCAGCTCTTACCCGCCAAGACCTCTCGTTGTATGAGGTCGCGCCTGTCCCGACAATGTATAGGCTCTAGAAAGAAGGCTGGGGCTTCATGCCGTACCCGTGGCCGAACGGACCGGCCCGAGATGGCAGGACCTCAACGTGCTACTTGCGCTTTGTAGGGGGATAGTGTTCCAGAGCCCGCACCACCGCCTCGGTTGCCAGGTCAATATTTTGCTCTTTCGTCGATTCCAAAGGCGCTTGAATCGTGGCGCGCCAGACCAGTTGCTTCTGGACTGGTTCCACAAAGTCCAGAACCAGTGTGCCGTTACGCTCCAGCTGAGACTCAAATGCCTTTCCATAAGCCCCGCTTGGTCCATACGCACTCCGCCATGTTCTCTGGGTCGCGGAGTCCACGTTGACCCAGAAATAGACGGCCACATCGCCACCTTGGTTCTGGCCGACCCGTCGTAGTCCTTTTCGTATCAGTTCGTGAGCAATGGCCGGTTCAAGGTAACTCCGTAGCATGGCTTCGTCAGGTGTTCGCTCATCACCGATCTCGGTCGGATCGCCAAATGCGAACGAGCGGTATTGCGAGAACTCCGTCGAGCCGTCATGTTCAGTGGTGATGTCGAGCTTCGCACAGGCGGAACAGCCCAACACAAGCAACAAGAGCAACAGTTTCAGATGAACATGCAGCATCATGTCATGGTCCGAGGTTTTTGTGAACGCTCCGCATCGCGGAGAACCTGTCTACGGCGTCCGCATGTCTAAAGATTTCATGGCTACCGAGGAATCCGTCGTGGTGAGGTCCCGAATCCGCGGCGACCGCATCTCCGTTTATGCGTTCGTGATGCTGCGCCCTGGAAACATTGAAGACAGGCGCTCATCGGAACCGCGTGCAACAGCGACGAGTTCACTGCCAGTCTGGCCTCGATCAAAAATCCTTGTCTACTGTCAATTCTGACAGTCGGCAATATGGTCTGCCTCACGTACTATCCTGATTCACGCGGCGCCCTCCGCCCTCCGCCGGAGTCAACCTGGCCCAAGAAGCGTGAAACGAGAAGGAGACTACTATGCGTGCCATCATTGGTGTACTTGGAATTGCATTGTTGATCGGTGCAAGCGGCTGCGCTTCCACACAAGAAGCGAAGTCGGTGGAAAAGTCTGGGTTCCTCGGGGACTATTCCATGCTTAAGGAAGGGAAACGTAGCCTAGTCATGGAAGGCCATGAGGATGAGGCCTTATTGCTTTTCAAGAATCCCGATGCCGACTGGCCGAAATACAAGAAGATCATTCTCGATCCCGTAACCGTGTGGATTGGGAAAGACTCGCAAATGGCGAAGGTGCCTGGAGAGGATCGACAGCGCTTGGCAGATGCGCTCTGGGCAAGAATTCACGAGTCGCTGAAGCAGGATTATGAATTAACGACACAGCCGGGGCCGGATGTGATGCGTGTTCAAGCTGCTATGACAGAGGCGGATAAATCCATGGTGGTGCTGGACACGATTTCCAGCATTGTCCCGCAGCTGCGTCTGTTGTCGGGGGTGAAAAGCGGAGTCACCGGAGTGTCGGCATTTACGGGCAGCGCCAGTGGAGAGTTGAAGATCACCGATTCCCAAACGGGTGGAATATTGTTCGCCGCAGTTGATCGGCGGGGTGGAACCAAGAGCCTTCGCGGCGTGTTTAGCTCATGGCATGACATCGAGGAAGCCTACCGGTTCTGGGCGGAAAAGCTCCAGTTCCGGCTCTGTCAATGGCGCGGTGGAACGAATTGTATTGAGCCCAAAGCCTAAAGGCGTTGGCCGATACAGACAAGACCGCGGTTCCCTGGTCTCACCAGCTGCCTGACTCACCAGGAAGGGTGGGGATCGAGGACGCCTCCGACTCCCGATGGGGCTCGAGTTCGGGCTGCAGGCGTGGGGGGTGTCCAAAACCGGGCAGGCCCCGATACAGCAGGGTTTGCACGTGACCAGCAACTGGTGATCATCTCACTCGCCTGGACGCTCGACACATGAACCGCCTCGACGAACTTTCTACATGAGCGTCGATCTAAGCGTCTTCCCTCGCACCTGTCATTCTTGACAGTTTCTGGCCGCGGGTTTCTTCTCTATAAGGGTGCATGTTCTGGACATTCCTGTTGTTCGCTCTGATAGCGCTTGCGCAGCCGGCTTCAGCCCAAGATCGCCTCGATCAGCCATCGCAAGAACACACGCCTGGCAACTCCGATGCGGTTGCATGCCTGTTCTGCGACTTGTGGACGCGTCCGACACTCACCGGCGACTGGGGTGGGTATCGATCACGGCTTCAGGAACTCGGGCTGACGTTCGCCGGCAACGTGACCCAGTTCGGCTTTGGATTCCAGGGTGGTATCAGCGCCGCGGTTCCCCCGCCTCTCCTCAAAGGTAATCGGTTCGCGTACACGGGGCGCGGCCAATACGATCTCGGCGTCGATCTCGAAAAGTTCGGCGGGTTGCCGAAAGGCAAATTGATCGTCACTGCGGAGCATTGGTGGGGCGAATACGGAAACGTTTCGCTATCGACCGGCGCGGGTGTGCCGGCCGTGTTTGGCGCTACGCTACCTCCGTCGCCAAACAATCCCGGGGTCCCGTACCTCACCAACTTCTTTGTGGTGCAACCGCTTTCTCAGAATCTGGTTGTCTTTGCGGGCAAGAAAGTTGTGGTCGGCGAGATGGATCAGGATCGGTTTGCCGGGGGCAACGGCACGCAGCAATTCATGAATCAGGCGCTCGTGGCGAATCCGGCGTTCTTAACGGCTCTCCCATACAGTTCATTCGCCGCCGGAGTCGTCAGCCCGCAGGAGTGGGGCCGGATCGCGGTTTCCGCCCGTGATCCTCAGGACAGAACCACGGATACGCTGGGGGTGAACAATTTGTATGCCAAAGGCGTCATTGTGAGCGGCGAAGTGACGCTCAAGACCAAGTTCTTCGGTCTGCCGGGTGACCAACACATCGGAGGCGTTTGGAAACGGTACGACCAGCGGAATCTCAATTTTCTCCTGTCGCCTCCACCGGAGTATCCCGCCATCGGCGGCTCCGCTTCACAGACCGTTTCCCAAGGCTACACGGTGTTTTATGGGTTTGATCAATTCTTCGTGCGGTATGCGGGCGATGAGGAGCGTGGATGGGGCGTATTCGGACGGGCCTCATTAAGCGACGGCAATCCAACTCCCGTGAGATTTTTTGTCAGCGGCGGCATTGCCGGTGACAGCCCGTTCAAGGGCTACCGAGGCGATAAATGGGGACTGGGTTGGTACTACGTCGGAGCCAGCACGGAGTTCGGCCCTGTTCCGCAAGCGTTATTTGCCATTCGGAACGGAACCGGCGTGGAGCTGTTCTACAACTTTCAAGTCACGCCCTGGCTCAATATTACTCCGGACCTTCAGTACATTAAGCCGGGCTTAAGCAAAGTCGCGGATGAAGCATTTGTCTTCGGATGGCGGGTCAATATGTTGCTCTAGTGATGCCGCCCAGAGTCACAAGGCTGATGAAAAGATGCCTTGATTGTGAAGGAGGATCGACATGAGAGCGAAGGTACTGTTTGCGTGGTTGAGTGTGACCGTCCTGCTCGCGATACCGAATATTTCGATCGCCGGTGGGCTGTTTATGTCGGAATTCGGAACGGAGGATGTCGCCTTGGCTGGGGCCGGTTGGGCGGCGCGTGCGCAAGATGCCTCCACACTGTACAAGAACCCTGCAGGCATGAGTCTCCTGGAGGGGAACCAATTTCAAGGCGGATTGCAGGCCTTATACTTCCCTACCGGCGGGTTTGACGGCACCAACGTCCCGTGGGGCGGAAACGGCGGCGGCAATCCGATCGGTATCGTGCCCGGCACAAGTGCGTTCTATGTCCATAGCCTGAGCAAAGATTTCAAAGTCGGGCTCGGTGTCCTCGGAAATTTCGGCCTCGGGCTGCAGTATGAGCAGGGCTTTGTCGGCCGCTACTACGTGAAACAGGCAACGATGGTCGGCATCACGTTCGCGCCGGTCGCGAGCTACCGGGTCAGCGAGAAGTTTTCCATCGGCGGCGGACCGAACGTCATGCTCGGATATATGAAATACACCGCCAATATCAATAACCTGCTGCCGATCGGTGCAGGAGACGGCCAGATCGCGGTCAAGGACACGGCGGTAGGAGTGGGTGGCCAGGTCGGCGTCCTGTTTGAGCCGAAAAAAGGCTCCCGTATCGGCGTGACCTACTATTCTCCGATCAAAATCAACTTTTCCGACACGCCGACCTTCTCGGATCTGGGGACCATCGGCACCATTCTCCAAAACAACGGGTTGCTCAACCGGAGAATCGATCTCGGATTCACCGTGCCCCAGCGCGTCATCCTCAGCGGCTATCACGAGCTCACCGACCGGTTGGCGATCATGGCGAATTTTGGCTGGGACAATTGGAGCCGGTTCGGCGATGTCGAGGTCTCGGTGAACACGGCCAATCCGACATCGCTGACGACCGTGAGTAACTACAACGATACCTACCATGTCGCGCTCGGTGGCCAGTATCGGCTTAACCCCGAATGGTTGCTCAACACCGGCTTTGCCTATGATTCTTCAATGGTCTCAGCTGCCAATCGACAATTTGCCATGCCGGTTGGGGCGACCTACAAGTTCGGTCTCGGGGCCGATTGGTTGGTGCGTCCCAACGTCAAACTGGGCTTCAGTTACGAATGGTCTTATATCGGAGATCTCTCGATTGCCCAGAATCGCGGACCGCTGGCCGGACAGGTCTCAGGTCACTTTAACAACGCGATGATGCACTTCTTTGCCTTGACCGTGAATTGGGGCTCTCAGGGAGTGACCTTCGGCCCCGGCGGGGAGAAAACATCGTCCTAAGAATATGTGGTGCTGGCGAGCGAAAGGACCGGACGTTGAGCGTGCGCCCCTCGAGAACCGTTCTTGAAGTGAGGTTGCTCGTGTGGGCCATGGCATTGGCGACCGGGCTCATGATCCTGTCGTGGGCGGGATTCTGCGAAGCAGGCGGATTGTTCATGGAACTGAGCAACGGCCTGGCGGGAGCCGGGGCAGCGGCTCGCGCACAAGATGCCTCCGCGCTGTACAAAAATCCCGCCAGCATGGGCCACCTCGAAGGCAATCAATTTCAAGGGACGTTGCAAGGGCTGTATTTTCAGGGCCTGTTCAATCCTGAGGTCGCGCAGTTCGGCGGCGGCGGGGGTGGAAATCCGATCGGCCTGGCCCCTGGCGCAGGCGTCTACTATGTTCACAGCCTTGGTAAGGATTTCAAAGTCGGGATCGGGCTGTTGTCCACGTTCGGCCTTGCCTTGGGGTATGAGCAAGAATGGGCTGGACGTTATTACGTAAAACAAGCGGCCTTAATCGGGGTGACCGTTCCCATGGTGGCGAGCTACCAGCTGACCGAACGGATCTCTATTGGAGGCGGTCCCAACGTGATGATGGCCTACTTAAGGAAGACCGCGAACCTCAACGATCTCCCACCGACAGGGAGTGGCGCCGGAGAGATGAGCGTACGGGACACGACTGCGGGAGTCGGCGGGCAGTTTGGCGTTCTCTATGAACCGACGAACATGACCCGGATCGGCGTCACGTACTTTTCACCGATCACGCTCAACTTCTCAGACACGCCCGCCTTCTCGGACCTGGGTACCGTCGGCACCCTTCTTCAGAATAACGGGCTCCTCAATCGCACGGTCAATCTCGGACTCACCGTGCCGCAGCATGTCTTGTTCAGCGCCTATCACGAACTGAATGCACGGTGGGCGATCATGGGCGATTTCGGCTGGGAAAATTGGAGCCGGTTCGGATCGGCAGAGGTCGGACTGACCGGGGGCGTCCTCAACCCGTCGGTGACGGCCAACATCGATTATAACGACGTCTACCATGTGGGGATAGGAAGCCAATACAAGCTGAATTCGCAATGGCTGCTCAATTGCGGCTTTGCGTACGATTCTTCCATGGTCAGCGCGGCCAACCGGCAGTTGGCCCTCCCCACCGGAGCGTCGTACAAATTCGGCATCGGCATCAATTGGCTCAAGAGCCAGAATATCAAACTCGGGCTTAGCTATGAGGTGGCGTATCTGGGCAATCTGTCGGTCTCGCAAAATCGCGGGCCGCTGGCCGGACAGGTGTCTGGCGAATTCAAAGACGTCATGGTCCATTATCTCGCCGTCAGTCTCGCATGGGGTTCGCAAGGCGTCTCATTCGGGCCAAGCGGCGGACACACTTCGCTATGAGGACATCGAGCGGTCTCGTGATAGACAAGATGCCGGCGGCCGGAGTTGCACGAGAGGATGAGTGAGTATGCCTAGAAATAAGACCGGTGGGTGCATTTCAGCCTATCTCCAGTGGTCGACCCTGATGATGTGGGCGGCGATTACCGCTGTCTTGATGTTCACCCCTGTGGCGAATGCGGGGGATTCGGAGGCAGACCTAGCCAAGAAAACGCAGAATCCCGTCGCCGATCTCATCAGTATTCCCTTCCAGAGCAACATGAACGGCGGGATCGGGCCCCACAATCGGGTGCAGAACGTGCTAAACGTGCAGCCGGTGATTCCCATCAGCCTTAACAGCGAATGGAATCTGATCACTCGGACGATCCTGCCGATCGTCAAGCAGCCAGATTTTCGCACGCCAGAGGGCAATACCTGGGGGCTCAGCCCGACGAATTTCTCTGCATTTCTCTCGCCGGCGAACTCCGGTTCCCTGCTGTGGGGCGTGGGGCCGTCTGTGCAGTTGCCGACGACGAGTGACGATCAGCTCGGGTCGCGCAGATGGGCCGCCGGACCGTCTGCGGTCGCGTTAACCATTCAGGGCCCCTGGGTGATCGGAGCCGTGGCCAGCCACGTGTGGTCCTTTACGGGAGCCGGTGGACCGAACGTCAACCTGTTCTTCTCTCAATATTTTATTAACTATAACTTTGACCACGGCTGGTATCTCACCTCCGCTCCGATCATCACGGGCAATTTGGAAGCTGGCAGCGGCAACAAATGGACGGTGCCGGTCGGCGGCGGATTCGGGAAAGTATTTTTTATCGGCAAATTGCCGTTCAACGCTAATTGCGGCTATTACGCCAACGTTGTGCGGCCCGAGGTCGGCGGTGCGGATTGGCAGGTGCGGCTACAGATCGCGCTGTTGCTTCCAAAATCAGTCTTTGGAAATTGAGCCGATCTCCATGAAGGCCTGGACAGCAGGGTAAAAGGCGGTGGATGTGGCTTGCCGTCCCGATCTGCGACCCACCATGCCGGACATGGCGAAACCGAATGGGCGAGCCGACTACGCGTCTGACATGTGACGCACGAAACTTAAGCCTCACCAGTATCGCTTAACCATGGAGGTGGTCACGTGAATCGTTTGCTCGCACTGATAGTGGGATCATGGGTGTTGCTGATCGCACCGGCGCTGGCTCAGAACCTGGGCCCGAGCGCTGGTCCCGGCGGCGAGACTGACACGAACATGCACATTCTGATGCAGAAGGTGAAGGCCGACAAAAAACTCGTGGTTGCCGGCAACATGGACCTCAGCGAGGCCGAGAGCAAGAAGTTCTGGCCGCTCTATGACGCCTACCAGAAGGATCTGGAATCGATCAACCAAAGGATGGGCCAGGCGATCAACGCCTATGCCCAGGCGTTCAATGCCGGGAAGGGAACCATTTCGAACGAGCAGGCGAAGAAGCTGTTGAGCGACGCCTTGCTGGTTGAAGAAGCGGAGGTCAAGCTCAAACGCCTGTATGCGAACAAGATCGGCAAAGTCCTCTCCGCGACGAACACCGTTCGTCACATGCGGGCTTGAAACGACCGATCCTCGGAGTGATGTTTTGCAAAAACCATCATGGACGACGTGACGCTACAAGGTTCGGCGTTCACGAAACTGGACACACGGTAATGACTCGCGGACAGCTGCTTATCCTCTTCACAGTTGGCACATTGGTCTTAGCGGTCGCCGGCGTGTACCTGTTGGCCGCTAAAGGAGGCTCTAGCCCGCGCGAAAAGGAACAAACCACGATGACCTGCGACATGGGTATCTCGGCGGCGCGACAATCCCGCCAGCCGACGGGCGATGGAAGCGCGCAAAGCGAGGCGCCAACCCTGAATCTCGCTGCACCTCCTGGTCCGGCCTCCGAGGGAATGCTCTGGATTCCAGGCGGCGAATTTTGGATGGGGACCGATGAATTTCCTGACGCGCATCCGCTGCATCGGGTGTATGTGGATGGATTCTGGATGGATAAGACCGAAGTGACGACCGCGCAGTTTCAGAAATTTGTGAACGCGACCGGCTATGTGACCATTGCCGAGCGAGCGCCCCGCGCGGAGGACTTTCCCGGTGCCCCGCCTGAGAATCTCGTCGCAGGATCGGTCGTCTTCTCGCCGCCGGGGCATCCGGTGAAACTTCACGATCATTTCCAGTGGTGGAGTTATATCAAGGGAGCAAACTGGCGGCACCCTGAGGGACCGAATAGCGATATCGCCAAACGCGGCAACTACCCCGTCGTCCATATCGCATATGACGACGCCCTGGCCTATGCCAAGTGGGCCGGTAAACGCCTGCCCACGGAGGCGGAGTTCGAATTCGCCCAACGCGGAGGCCTGGACCGGAAGGCATATTCTTGGGGTGACGAATTCAGGCCTGCTGGGACGATCATGGCAAATACATTTCAAGGCCACTTTCCCGATCACAATACGGTGGAAGACGGGTATGCGACCGCAGCGCCGGTTGGCTCATTTTCTCCGAACGGCTACGGTTTGTACGACATGACCGGTAATGTCTGGGAATGGACGAGTGACTGGTATCGTCACGATTATTACCGGACGTTGGCCGCTGGAGGATCCATTGTCCGTAATCCTCAGGGCCCTCCGGACAGTGTCGACCCTAGCGAACCAGGGGTGAAGAAAAAGGTGCACAAGGGCGGATCCTTTCTGTGTACGGATCAATACTGTTCTCGCTACATCGCCGGTGGGCGCGGCAAAGGCGAACCGGACACCGGCACCAATCATGTGGGGTTCCGCTTGGTGCGAAGCGACCAACGGAATCCGCCGTACAAGGCGCAACGTCCCTGATGGACCCAACTCGTTTCATCCTCCCGAGGGATCAACATGCGAAGTTGTGAATGGTGCTGGACCCCTTCCCGTAGAGGGAGACTGGTGTATGATCCACGCACATGTTCCTGAATGATCGGATGCCGTCCCCTACTAGAAGAACTGCTATGCGGTAGCATGCTTCATCCCGGTGCCGCTCTCGACAGCAACATGCCAGGTTCAAACGTTCCACCGGAAAGCAGGCACATCGCGCCTGATCTCATGGCCACTGATGCCGGTTTTTATGTTGATCAGTGCGCGGAGATGATGACGAGGCCGAGCTGTCGCGCCGTAATAGGACTCATCGGTGGCCGAATGAAGGTCACAACCGAGGGCAGCTCTCTTTCGTCTCCATGCACGGCACTTGTTGGCGGCGTTTCCGGACCCCTGATCCGTAGCTGTCCGCTGATGGTTCGCATGGTTGTTGTGCTGTTCGGCTTCGCCCTCTGGTCACTCGTGACCATTCCGGTTTCTTTTGGAAAAGAGGCGGCAGCGCCGGACTCCCCAACGGGGGACCGGACACTGTTCGAATCGGTCGGGGAGACAGCTGGAGAGATAGGTCGAAAGGCTCACGATGCGCCCAGGGAAGTGAAGGACTATTTTTATGAGAAGGTCCATCAAGCGGAACAGGAACCGTGGCGCGAAACTGCGGATGAAATTCTCATTGATCGCAGTCAGGTCAGGTGGCATCGCTATCTCCGGGCTCTGGCAGACACCCCGGAATGGCTGGACATCGGACTGTCGCACCGTCTGCGGTATGAAAGCCTGTCGAACAACTTTCGGAAAGATCAAGATACGACCATCAACGGGATGGCCCTACGATCTCGGCTTCGGGTCGGCGCCGATTGGAAAATATTTCGTTTTCTCGTCGAAGGGCAAAATTCGACCGACGTGCAGGAATCGAGCGGCACCGCGGACACGCTGAACGGTTCGCTGTTCAGCAGAGACCGCTTGTTGCAAGCGATCCTCGCGGTGAAGCTGGAGAATGTCTTTGGCACCGGACTGCGGACTGACCTCCACCTCGGCAGAATGACGATGGATTTCGGCGACCGCCGGTTGATCGCTCGCAATGAATTTCGGAACACGACAAACACCTTTCAAGGGCTCCACTGGAACGTGGCTCAAGCAGAGGTCTGGCGAACGCGCGCGTTTCTTGTGAAACCGGTGGCGGAAACGTTCGGCGTGCTCCAACCGGTGACGAATACGCTGTTCTGGGGGGTCCAGTATGAAGACCGCCGCGAGCCCTGGATGCTGGTTGATCTGTACTACTTCGGCATCAAAGGCGGCGGGGATACCGGCCCGCGGGAGTTTGGGACCTACGGCCTCCGTTATTTTCGGTCTCCTGGAGTCGAACAGATCGATTATAACGGAGAGACTGTCTTCCAAGTGGGCACACGCAATCACATGGATCATTTCGCGTACTTCCAGCACTTTGAAGTGGGCTACACGCTTCGTGGGTTTTTCACGCCCCGCATCTCTGCCTTGTATGACTATGCAAGCGGCACCAACGATCCAACCAGCGGCAAGAGCGGGACGTTCGACACCCTCTTCGGAGCCCGGCGGGCCGAATTGAGCCCCAGCTCGATCTTCGGGCCATTTTTTCGATCGAATATCAGTTCGCCGGGGCTTCGTCTTGATCTGCATACGGTGCGAGACGTCGATATGATGGTGAAGTGGCGTGTATGGCATCTCGCCCAGTCGAAAGACGCCTGGGTCGGTTCCGGTTTGCAGGACTCGACTGGCGCGGCCGGCAACTACCTGGGGCAGGATGTGGAAATCCGCGCTCGCTGGCGCATGGGCACCTACTTGTCATTCGATGCGGGATATGACCACTTCTTCAAGGGATCCTACGTGACACATCTTGCGCAGGTTCCTGGGAATCCTCCGGCCAAGGATAGTGATTACTTCTATCTCCAGAGCGAATTTCGATTCTAATTGAGCTCGTTATCGTAGGCCTCGGCGCGATAGGTTCTGTTGTGAACCTGTCTGAAAGCCTGTCGCTGGAGGGCTCGAGCATTCCGCTATAAACCCTTCCGGCTCCCCACTATTGCCCTGTTCACTGTCAGTTTTGACAGTACACCGGGGGTTCCGTTTTGAGTAACATTCTGCCACCAGTTGCTCCATGATCGGATCGCAAAAGAGGGCGCGTTGTTTACGGACGCCAAATCGAGGATACAGGAGACCTGGCCAGGGAGCGCATGAAAGCGGTAGACGAGGAGATCCTGGGCGCAGAACAAAAGTGCGTGGCGAAGGCGACCAAGGAGGCAAATCGTTTTTCGTCTGGTTCAACACTACGCGCATGCACGCACCGGCATCGGGACTTATTCCGACGGCATGGTGGAACACGACGACATGGAGGACGAATGATGGAGCGACTCGCAACTCTTCTGAAGACTCAGGCTGTCGCTGTTGTGGCGGCAGTCCTGGCGTTGGCCGCGCCGTGGGCATGGGTCGCCGACCCCTCGGCAGAACTCGGGACAGGCATCCCTTCGGCAAGATCAGGGGGGGGAAGCCCAATATCGTTGTGATTTGGGGCGACGATGTCGGCTTCACGAATCTCAGTATCTACGGTCGCGGGGTGATGGGATATCGCACCCCGAACATCGACCGCATTGGGAAAGAAGGTGCGGTGTTTACCGACCACTACGCGCATCCGTCGTGCACCGCCGGTCGTGCCGCTTTCCTTACGGGCATGTATCCGATCCGGACAGGCCTGACCTCGGTGGGTATGGTCGGGGGTCCGGTCGGCATGCAGGCCCACGATGCCACACTCGCCGAAGTGTTGAAGACACAGGGTTACGCCACAGGGCAGTTCGGCAAGAACCACCTGGGTGACCGGAACGAACATCTTCCGACGGTCCATGGATTCGATGAGTTCCTCGGCAACCTATACCACCTGAACACCGAGGAAGAACCGGAAGACGAAGACTACCCTCAAGATCCTGAATTCAAGAAAAAGCATGGTCCTCGCGGGGTGTTGCACACCTGGGCGACCGACACCGAAGACAACACCGTCGATCCTCGATTCGGGAAAGTCGGCAAGCAGCGGATTGTCGACACCGGTCCGTTGACTCGAAAGCGGATGGAAACAGTGGATGGAGAACTTGTCAAAGAAGGCCTGAAGTTCATGGACAAGGCTCATGCGGACGGCAAGCCGTTCTTCGTATGGTTTGCGACCACTCGCATGCACACCTTTACGCGGGTACCGGAGAAGTATCGCGACAAAGCAAAGCAGTACACAAGCTACAACGATGCCTATGGCGCGGGCATGCTTCAGCACGACGAGGAGGTGGGCATGGTCCTCAAGCGGCTGGACGAGATGGGCATCGCGGATAACACCATCGTCATCTACTCAACGGACAACGGCGTCGAGCATTCCACGTTCCCCCACGGGGGCACCACTCCATTCCGCTCGGAAAAGATGACGACCTGGGAGGGCGGGATGCGGGTCCCAATGTTGGTGCGCTGGCCGGGCAGAATTCCGCAGGGATCGGAGCTCAACGGCATTCAAAGCCACGAGGACGTCTTCACCACGTTGTCGGCGGCCGCCGGCGCGGGTGACATCCGTGAGCGAATCGCTAAGGGTGACAAGTTGGGGACCAGTGTGGAGCATAAGAACTACATCGATGGGGTGAACAATCTCGACTACTGGACAAGCAAGACGAATGAATCCGCCAGAGACGAGTTCATCTACTACGCGGAATCCCGGCTTCAGGCCATGCGAGTGAACCAGTGGAAGGCTCACTTCTTCGTTCGCGATGGCTATTACGGGACCACGACGAAACTGGAAATTCCCTGGTTGTTCAACGTCCGACAGGATCCCTATGAGAGCTACGAGCAGGCACCAGGCCCTCGGGCGACGCTCTCACAGCAGAAGTCGTACTTGTTCAACGAAATCCTGGAACGATTGGGGCGGCATATGGCAAGCCTGCAGAAGTATCCGCCGAAACAAAAAGGTTCCAGCCTGAGCATCGGGAATTGAGGCCGGGATCGTCGAGGCCGTCAATGTTTTGTGATCCGGCGGCTCTGCGGCCGCCGGTGTTCACGACGTTAAGGAGAGGCTGCTGAGGGGATACCGAGGAATTGGATGGCCGATCATGTGTTGTCCAACAAACTCATCCGGTGTCAGGTTACCGAGTGAGCTGCGTGGGCGACGGTCATTGTAATCCTTCCGCCACGCTTCGATGATCGCTTGGGCTTCGGCGAGCGAGGCAAACTGGTGGACGTTCAAACACGCATCGCGCAGCCGCCCGTTAAAGAATTCAATGAAGGTATTTTCAACGGGTTTCCCGGTCGAATGAAGTCGAGTTGCACGCCTCGACGATACGCCCAATCTTCCCAGGCGCGTGATTGGAATTCGGTGCCATGGTCGACGGTAATGGACCGAGAGCTTCGGCCTTGGCTCAGGACACGAGCAAGCACCTGACCAACTAACTTTTCAGACATCCGAAATCCAGCCAGATCGCGAACGCGTAGTCGTAAAGCAGACTGATCCTTGGCCCGACTCCGGCGATACCAGGAGGCGCGGCCGAATTGCGCCAACCGGCAGACCCTCAGGCAACTGAGGCGGAAGGTTTCTTGAAACCAACCAGCCAGTTCTCGACGGCGCGCGAGCCTTAGACTTTTTTTCGTAGGGCCTCCGAGAGCATGTGCTTGTCGAGGGAGAGATCGGCTACCAGCCGTTTGAGCCGGGGGTTCGCCTGTTGCACCTGCCGCAGTCGGCGCAGTTCGCTCACGCCGAGACGCGCGTATTCCTTCTTCCAGGTGTAGCAGGTGTTGATGCGTCAGAATGGCGTAGGAAACCGCTGCTCTATCCAACTGAGCTACGGGGGCGTCGTCGTACGATACTGAAAGCCGTCGAGATGGTCTACCGCGAGGGCTGCCTCCGAAGGGCTGTGGTCACCTTCGGAGGCGCAGGGCGGATCATAACGGAATGCCGAATTTACCGCTGGTTGGCCTGATCGCGCTTGCAGCTCTCTTCGGCCAGCATCCGCTGACCCACTGAGCCGTCCTTTGGAATGCGAGCCATGCAGGCTTCCAAACTATCACCGGCGGCACCGGCCGCGGCACGGTTCCCGCTCTTGGTGGTTGCGTTCCCCGCGATGGACTGGCGAAGCGTCTCATCCCGGCGACAGCTTTCTTCCGCGATCATGCGATTCCCTGCCGTGCCTGAGGACGGGATCCGGTCCAGGCAGGCTTGCAGCGAGTCGTAGGCCTGGGCGGCGGTTTTCATTGCCCCACTCGTCGATGCGGCAGGCGCGGCTCCGCTGCTGGTCGTGGCTTGCTCGGTGGCACAGGCGCTGAGGAAAAGCAGAGATAAAGACAGAACAACGGCCCCGTGAAAACGCGAGTTCATCATTGAAGGATCCTCCTTGATCAAGAGCGATGGGCGCACAGTAGCATAATCTTCCTCTTCCTGGAAACACCTCTGCGGGCGGTTAGGGCGGAGTTGCCTGGCCGCCGGCGAGCAGGGCCAACCGGGAAGGAATCTGGGTCAGGATGTCGGGCCGAACCTGGAAGATGCCGGGGATTCGGTGGCCAATGGCATACAAGAGTCCTCCCGATTGATTGCCGAGGGCCAGGCGTCCGGCCACACGACCGTCTTTTCCGGTGGCGACGAATTCGGCGACCGGGGCGACAAGTCCGTAGGGTGCCAGCGGGCCGACTTGCTTGAGGACCCGCTCTTCGGCGGGCAGATTCACGATACGGCTGACCAGGAGATCGGCGACGTCCTGGCGTAATTTTTCCGTCGGCTGATCGTCGAGCATCCATCCGTCGCGGTCATGAACCAGGGTATATTGTTCCTCTCGTGTCTTGATTGACAGCAGTGCGATGTCGCCCGTTTCGACTCCGAGGAGCCGCTTGTCCTGTAACACGAACAGGTCTTTGGTGAATTCTTTAATCATGGACGGACTGATTTTGTAGATGGGGCCGTCCGGAGCGGTTTGCGCGTAGGCTTCGCCACTGGCCGGATCGGGCTGAAAAAGCCGCACGGCCTGATCCGCGCCGGCCGCATGGACGGTGATCTTCACCTTGGGCTTGGTCAGCAACGGTACGAGTTTTTCCCGTTCAGGTCCGGGGTCAACGATCGCTAGGGCCTTGAGATCTTCCAAGCGGAACAGGAGGGCTTGGACTTCCGTACGATCCGCTTCGGCCTCAATGGGATACCGGATACGCCATTTCTTCTTGGGCTTCTCGTCAATGCCCTGCAGCACGATTTCCGTTGTTGGATAGGTGAGGCGGAGTTGCTCTGTGTCCTGCTGGTTAAACTGCAACAGCTCTTTCCGCCGGAAGGAGAGGAGCGTCCGGTTCAGAAAGTCTTTCGGTGCGAGATCGGTCAGGAGCACCGCTTCGTCTGACGCTCTGAGCACATACAGGGTCGAGGAGAGGGGGCCGGCGTCCCCGATCGAGAGCGTGTCCTCGCGATCGCCAGCGGTCACGGTCACGACCGTGGAGGGATAATCCAGACCGAACGGCGCCAAGGAGACCGGATGCGTTTCGACCAGCCGCGAGACTTTCCCCGTGACGAGCGCGCGCACGAGCGCTTGCACCTGACGTTGGTCGGCGTCGCTTTGAATGGGTGCGGTAATGGTCCACGGGTGGCCGGGCGTCTGGCTGAGGACTACTTCACCGGAATGGCTGCGAACCCGTAGTGCGGTGATCTGAGCCTGCTCAAAGGGCAAAATTTGTGTGGCTTGGGTGGCGGTGGCCAGTTCGGTGCGTTGCTCAGGGAGTTCGACGAAGTAGAGGTACAGGCCTAGGCCTGCAAGGACGCCTGCCAGGAGCACTGTCGGCCAATAACGCGCCATGGTCTACAAACGGCGCCGTTTCCGCCAGACCAGGAGGCCGCAGAGCACGGTCATGGCCGGGAGGAAAATCACTTGCACGTAGAGTAGGATCCGCTCCTGGAGCGGGTTGGGAGTAAAAGGTCGAACGGCCGGGTCTTTGGGTGTGAGCGAAATCAGGTCGCCTTCTTCCGAAAGCCATCCTACGGTGCGCTGAAAGAAGTCACTATTTCCGACGAAATTGATGAATCCATTGCTGGCGAATGCGGAATTGCCGACGACGACCACGGCGGGGCGGGGTTTGCCTTCCTCGGGGGCTTGTTTGGGCGTTAAGGCGGCGGCCAGCGCCAACGGCCCTTGCACATCGGCCTTTTCGTCATAGCTGACGACCCGCCCCTTCATATCGGTTTCGGCCCAACTGCGAGGTGACGTACGCGCCAATGGCACGTAGTCCCAGTCCTTCCCCTGTTCTTCGTGAAAAACCAGATGGCGGGCCAAAGGGAATAACACGGCAGCCGTCAGTTCATGCGTGATTTCGTGGTCGGTAAACGTGCGCACCAGGAGGGCCGTGAGGTCGCCTTGTGCAAGCCGGTCTTGCAAATCGACCAGAACCCCGGGCCCTAGTTCCAGGCCCCAGACCTTGAGGAGGTCATCCATGCTCGCTTGCGTGTCCGGATCAAGCAACATCAGCAGGTGACCGCCCTTCACGACATAGGCCTGAATGCGTTCCTGTTCTTCCTTCGTAATGGCGCGTCGAGGGCCAGCGACGATCAGGACATCGGTGTTGCTTGGCACGGCGGGTTCTTGCAACAACGTCACGGTGCCCACCTCGTAGCCCTGCTTTTCCAGCACTTCCTTGGTGAGGGCCATCCCGCCACGGTCCTTGTCTTCCAAGCTGCGCTCGCCGTGGCCTTCCAAAAACACGATCCGTTTTTTCGAATCTTTAGAGACCCGCACGAGCGCGCCGGTAATTTCCACTTCTGCCGGGGAGGTAATACGAACCGACTGCGGGCCACTTTCGAAAATGGCCACGTCGGTACGGGTGACGCCGTAATTCTGCGCGACTTTCGGCTGGCGTTCCGGATCGATGAATTGCACGGTCAACTTCGAGCTGGCTTGACGATAACTGTCGAGCCGTTCCTTGTAGCCCTGGTAGCCCGGGTCTTTTTCCCGCGTAAACACGGTGATACTCACGTCTCGCGTGAGATTGCGGAGCACCCGGTAGGTTTCCGGGGCGAGGGTGTAGTTCTGATTCTCTGAAAAGTCCCAGCGGATCGAATGACGAGCAGCCAGAAAATTCACCACGGCCAAGATGGCGAGAAAGAGCGCGACCACCAGCGCGCTGTTGGCGCCCATGCGCGTGGATCGTTGGGATGAAAACCGTTTGACCTGCTCAAAATGGGCTGCAAACGCCCAGATAAAGCAGGCGAGGGCCACGCCTTCCAGCAACGTGACGAGCCAGAGTTTATCGGGAGCCAGGCTGTAGGCAATGACTCCTGCAATGGCGAGACCGGTTCCGATGGCACCGATGGGAAGGGGACTGCGCGTCATTTCCATCGGGAGGCATCCACAATGCGGTGGGCAAGGAACAGCATCAGTACGGTTCCGCTGAGGTAATACATCAGGTCTTTGGTGTCGATCAGGCCGCGCACGAGGTGGTCGTAGTGTTCCATAAACGAAAGGTACGAAATCACGTGTCCTGCCGGCGTATCGCCCAGTAGGGAGCCGAGGCCGGCCAACAACCAGCACATCAGGAGGAGGCCGAAGCTGGTGAACGCAGCCACGATCTGGTTTTCGGTGATGGAGGAAGCGAAGAGGCCGACGGCGAGAAAAAAGCCGCCCAGGAGAAGTAGTCCAAGGTAACCGGTCAGCACGGGATACCAGTCAAAATCGCTGAAGAGGGCCAGCGTCAGCGGGACCAAAGTCGTCAACAGTAGCATGCCCACAAACACCAGGTAGACGCTGATGAACTTCCCGACGATTATTTCATTGATCCGTACGGGAGCGGTCATCAGAAACTCAAAGGTCCGCAGCTTGCGTTCTTCGGCCAGCAGTCGCATGGTGAGAATGGGAAGGATCAGCAGGAGAACAAATCGCATGCTGGCAAAAAGATTACGGAACACCAGATCGTTCAGATTGATCTGCGCCGTGCTGCCCTGCATTTGCATCAGTTGGATAGCTTGGGCTCCGGTGAACACGATATAGAGATAGGCGAGGAACCCGAAGGTCAGGAGAAAGACTGCGCCAACGACGTAGACAATCGGCGAGACGAAGTACGAACGCAATTCCTTAGCGATGATAGCTTGAACAGGTGGCATTGTTTAGGATCGTTCGCCGACGTGGATTGCGTTCGACGCCGGCACTTCGTCTTCCCGTTGCGTCAATTTCAGAAAGACATCTTCCAGCGTCATTGAGACGGGTTTCATTTCCAGAAGTCCCCAGTTTTGTCCGACGGCGAAGCGCGCCACCTCCTCCCGGATATCTTTCCCCAGCGCGCATTCGATCAGCACTGTTTGCGGGTCGGCAGTTGCCAGTACGTGCTCGACTCCCGGGACAGCGCTAAACCGTTCCACCACATCGGCCGGCGGGGCTTTCAGGGTGACACTGATTTTTTCAGACTTCCGCAGGCGGGCGGATAGTTGATCAGGGGTATCTTCCGCGACAATTCGCCCCCCGTTGATGATGACGACGCGCTGACAGACCGCGGTGGCTTCCGGCAGAATGTGTGTGCTCAGAATGACCGAGTGTGAACCGGCCAGGCTTTTGATCAATTCACGAATTTCAATGATCTGCTTCGGGTCGAGCCCCACGGTGGGCTCGTCCAGGATGAGAACGGGCGGATCGTGAATCAGTGCTTGGGCCAACCCAACCCGTTGTCTGTAGCCGCGCGAGAGGTTCGCAATAAGCCGCTTCCGGACCGACCCCAACGAAAGCCGTTCTATGACTCGGTCTAACGCCTGGGTCAGACCTGTCCCGGCCAACCCGCGAAGTTTTCCGACAAAAGATAAGTATTCGGCAACGGTGAGTTCCTGGTAGACAGGCGGGGTTTCCGGCAAATAGCCGATTCGCTTCTTCACCTCTTCCGGCTGCTCCGCGCAATCGAAGCCTGCCACCTGCGCGGTTCCTTCCGTCGCGGGGATGAAGGAGGTGAGGATGCGCATGGTCGTCGTTTTGCCCGCCCCGTTGGGGCCGAGAAATGCCAGGACCTCACCTTTCTCAACACGAAAGGTTACGCGATCAATCGCGGTCAGGTGGCCATACCGTTTGGTGATGTTACAGACTTCGATCATGCAGTCGGGGTTGACGGCCGGCTGGGTGTGATTCCTGCTGTTGGTTGATACGGCGCGTGGTGTGACGATCGCGCCTGATCTTACCGACCGTGTGGGATGCAGTCAAGAGAAGGATGCGGCGTAGTCAGCCGGACCAAGAAAAGGGGGCACCCGTCTTTACAGCGTGATGCGTAACTGCTACAGTTCCGCGACTTTATCAAGGGCAGCCACGTCCGATGCGTAACGACGACAGCTCATTGAATGAAGAGTGACCCCCATCAACCGCGGCCGAGTTTGCTCGGTGTGCTGGTAATTGGCGCTGCGCTGTGTGTCGTCCTCGCCGGACTCGGAAGCGTCCTGACATCAGTCTACGCAGCCGGCACCCCTGTCTATGAGATCAAGGGCACAGTTGAGAGCATCAATGCCGGTGAGGATCCTCCAGTCATTGTGGTAAAGGGTCAGCATGGATCGAGCGAAGCCATAATGGTCGGGGCAGTGATTAAGCAGGGCGCCACTATTACGCGCGGGAAAAAACGGATCCCCCTCGATCAAATCCATGCCGGAGATAAGGTGACATTGAAATACGTGAAGACTCGAGACGGGTTGAACGTTCGATCGATAGTCCTCCAGCGCAATTGATCTGAAACGTTTTTAGTATTCGCGATCTGTTTTCCACAAGGAGGTAGTGAGATTTTATGATTCGACAGTATGTGGTGCGGGTGATGTCTGCGCCAGTAGCCGTTGGACTGCTGCTCCTATTGGGCTGCTCCGGAAAAGGCGACATCATTTCAATGAATCTGGCTCCCAAAGTCTCCAAGGATATGGCCAACGCTGCTCCAGCCGCTAAGCCGATGGCGGGACCGCGGGTTGTCGTGGTGCCATTTGAAGACGTTCGGGCCGATCATGCCAAGATTGGAAGCCGAAGCTCGATGTGGGGTGGCGAAACTGATTTTCGCGTCACCAGTGGGAATGCAGGTGAGGAAACCGGCCAAGCGTTTGCCGACTACTTAAAGCGCAAAGGCTGGTTGGTGCAGTACCAGAAGGTTGCTCCATCGGAATCCGAAACTGGTCCCAATATCATCTTGTCCGGCAAAATTCTGGACCTGACGGTCGATGCGAAACGGGGGGTTTTTTTGACGGATATTGAGGCGCGCAGCAAGTTGGTGATTCAGGCGAATAATCGCGAGGACGGTAGCTCGATCGTTCGAACTGATGCGCATTCAGGCAGTCATGACAATGTCCTCTGGTTTGAACCACAGGACGGGGAAGAGCTTCTCGCCGAAGTGTTGGAAAAGAATTTTGAACGGTTCGTTGTGAACACCAAGTTGGAAGATCGTGCTATTCGGTTTCGGTAGTGAGTCATCCGTAATCAGGTCGCCTCAGGGCCAAGTTAGGGCTGGACAGCGGCACTCTCTCGATAACGCGCTGGTCAGTCTACAATGGTGTGGAGCCCTTACCGTGTGCCGATGAGACCAGGTGTGACGGCAATTCGGTGATACAGAGGATCTGCCCGTTGGTAGGGGGCCGTGCTACCCAGACGGTATTGTCGCCGAGGAGAATCTCCCGTAGCTTGAAATCACCTTTGGAAGCGGGTTCAGGTAGTGATTTCAGGCTTTTCAAACGAGGTGCTTCTATGGTCAGGAATTCTCGGAACCCTTCTCGCTGCAAAACGAGATCAGTTGTTGTTCCCTTGGTCTCCTGCCTCCTCCTGAGTGCCTGTTCAGCCCTTCCGAAAGGCGAACTCTCCTTGGATCTCGGTATCAAAGATCGAGGCGTCGCCTCATGGTATGGAAAGGAGTTTCACGGGAAACTTGCGGCGAATGGGGAGGTCTTTGACATGACAGCCTATACCGCCGCTCATCGTAAATTGCCGCTCGGCAGTCTCGTGCGGGTGATCAATTTAACCAATGGAAAATCCGTCCAGGTTCGAATTAACGATCGAGGTCCATATGTGACAGGTCGGATGCTGGATCTGTCTCAGGCTGCAGCTCATGAACTGGGCATGTTGGAAGCCGGTACCAGCGTTGTGCAAATAGAAGTCATCGGCAATCATCATCCCGTGACACACGTGCCCTCGTCGAGGATTCTCTCTGTGGCGGGTACGCTGTTGAATATGAATACCCGCCCCCTGAAGCGGAATACGAGCCGAGAAAAAGACGTAAACGTACCAGCCGTGCCTCTTCGCATGATGCTACAGGAAGCCTTATATGTCCGCCGTGAACGGCGGATCGGCAATATGTTGGCTGCCGATCATTCGGCGCATAGTACCGTCCCAGGGCTCCTCGTCTCCTAGGTCGAACACACGACATTCCGTTAGTTGACACCTCCTCCTGCACTTGATTAGACTGCCCGTTCTAGATTAGCCCCTGAGCGGGCTGTTATCTTGTCTGTACTGGCCTTAATCGTGGGAGATTGGAACTGAATGGGAAAGAAACCGACCGGTGAATCAGACGAAATGCGCCTGAAGAAGAAAATCGGCGCTGCTACGAAAGACGAAGGCAAGTCGGGTGATACTGCGGTGCGCTCCTTGCGTAAACGACTCAAGCGAGCGCAACGAAAGCGACGGGCGCTTTCGTTAAGGAAGAAGCACGCAGCAGGGAAACAGGCCGAAGCCAAATCATAACGAGTCACGGTACCAAGGTGTCTGACCCCAACTCACCTCTCCTGCGGGATAAGGATTTTGATATGGAACATGCTGGTGAAAGAGAAGAGCAAGCGCAGGCTGTTTCCCCTGTCGGCCAAGCTGCAGACGAGGCGTTGACCGATCAAGTCTCGGACCAACTTACAGCGTCCATGGAATCCTCCGGGCAGGGGCATGAACTCACCGAACCGATGCAAGAAGTGGTGCTTGAAGAGGAGAAGGTCAAAGATGAAATCGACATCCAGATCGACCTTCTCAAAGATCCCGATTGGGTGGTGAGGCGGGAAGCCGCTATTACGCTTGGCGAAATGGGAGATGAACGGTGCGTCGAGCCTCTCGCCGCGGCGCTTCGCGACGGGGACTGGCAGGTTCGCGAGGTTGCAATTGAAGGGATTGGGCAAATTGGATCTCCTGCCGTGGACGTACTGCTCAAATTGTTGCGCGACTGGGATGTCCGGAAGTCTGCGATCATGGCTTTGGGGAAAATCCGTGATGAACGGGTGCTTGAGCCCTTGATGCAGCAGCTTCGGAACGATGAATTCATGGAAGATGCGACCGATGCGTTGGTGAATCTGGGTGAGCCCGCTTTGCCCGGCCTCATCAAGGCATTAAAGGATAAAGAGGAATTAGTGCGGAAGCAGGCGGTGATAGCATTGGGCCGAATTAAGTCGCCTGAAGCCATTGATCCCTTGATCGAGATGTTGCAGAACAAAGACTGGTTTACCCGATTGACGGCGGCGGCGGCACTCGAGGCTATCGGTGATGAGCGTGGTCGGGAGGCGATCAAGCCCTTGCTGAAAGATACGGATATGGTGGTCAAGATGCGGGTGGAACGCATTCTTGCGAAGTGGAAGAAGCAGCCGGCTGTTATTTCATAGAAGACGTTCCTTGCGAAGGAGTCAGTCCGGTTCTTTCCGCCGTCATCCGATCTGACTTTCGACCTTCCTCTGCCAGATTAACTTTCACAATCACTTACCTCAGCCGTACCATCAGCTCCTCTGGGCTACCCGGGTTTCTTCAGGCAGCAGCTCGTGCGATTTCGCGCTTTCTACCGATCACCTTATAGATCCGCCAAATTCTTGTAGAAATTTCAACCTTCGGCCTGCGCATTCTCCTCTTTGGATCAACGACGCCGTGGCGCCACGTCAAAGGTCCGCTTCCAATATTTCTGCTGCGCCACATGTTGAGAGTCTCTGCTTACAGGGTATTCGTGCGTTGTTTGCGCGGAGGTATCTCAGCCCGGGCAGAGGACCAGACGCATTACCGACTGGATGGACTCGCATGTCGGCATGCTCTAGTGGGCGCGACTCGTGTCCTTACGGGACAAAATGCGCAGGAGACTTCCCGCCGAGGTAATCCGCACGGCGGCATCGGAGTCCTGCAGGCCGATTTTCGCGGCGGGAATGAGCGATTTGAGTGGTGACTTTCCTAGGGCGCGGGCGGCCATGAGCCGAGGAAGCGGCTGCTGGTCTCGGAGCAGGTTTTCGAGTATAGGAAGCGTATTGGAGGTGGTCGCGAACGCAAGCGCATGGGCGGTATCGCCGCGAATGGATGGGTCGGGATGCCGCGCAAGCGCTGCGGCATTCAAAATGACACCGGTATCGCCCAAACGGAGCAGTGCTTCTACCGCGCTGATACGCACATGTTCGTCTGAATCCCGCAACAAGGGCTGGATGACGCTTCGGGACTCCACAACACCGAGACGGCCGAGGCTGGAAGCGGCGACGCTGCGGACGCGGGGATTTTCGTCTCCCAGTGCGTGAGTCAGTGGTGCGATTCCTTCAACACTGCCGAATTCTCCCAACGCTCCGGCTGCAAAGGCACGTACGGCAGGATGAGGATCATACACGGCCTGGCTCAGGATCGTGAGGCTTGCCGGGCGCCGCAGTCGTCCCAACACCCCCAATGCCGCCATGCGTACCTCTGGGTCGGGCAGGGTGACCGCGCTGGAAATGTCCGTCAGGACATCAGCACGGCCTAGTTTATAGAGACCCGCAAAGGCAAAAACGGACTCCGGCCCCTCATCGACCCGGGCAATCTCGGTGAGTCGATCCGCAATCCCTGCCACCTTGGCTTCGCTGAGCGCATCAATGGCGGCGATACGCACACCGGGAGCTTCATCCCGAAGCGCGCGTGTGAGTGCCGCGGAGCGCCCAGCCAACCCGCTTCGCCCGATGGCTTCTGCAGCTCTGGCGCGAACGAGGGCCGACGAATCCAACAGCCCGTCTTCAAGAAGCGGCAAGGTATCGCGTTCGCCCATTTCTGCCAACGCCGTATAGGCGGCAATCCGGATATGTTCCTGCGGGTCACGGACCCGGGACACGATGAACGACCTGGCGATCTCCCGTAGCAATGCCGGGTCATCAGGACGATCCCCAGAGGTAAGTTTGGGGTATTGTTTCCACGCCTCTTCGGGTTTTCCCATCTTCACGTAGCTGAGGACGGCGTAGCGAATGGCTTTTGCGTCTGGTTCTTGTCCAGCGGGCGGGTGCTGAATAAGGTCTACGACACGGCTGTAGTTGGCCGTTTCATACAGAGCTTTGGCTTCCCGTTCCAGTGATGTCGGTGAGGTTTTTGGCGAAGAGGTGGCCGCCTCTGCCGGCACGGGACACATCCAGAGGAAGAACAAGAGGCCGGCAGGCAGCGCGACAGCAGAGGAAAAACAACGGGCGCGGGTAGACGAAGACCTCTCTCCGATCATGCTACCATTTGTTCGGCGTGCGCGCGGTGGCCGGTGCATACAGCTGCCTCATGTATTCCTTGACCATCCGTTTGGTGCAGAACCGGGGGGCAACGGTTTTGATGCTCTCTTTGACAATGTGCAGCCATCCGCGTGGAATCCCGTCAAGATCGCGTTGATAGAACAGCGGCACGACTTCCTGCTCTAACAGGCGAAAGAGTTGTTCGGCATCATGCGCGTCTTGGGCTTGCGTGTCCGACCCTTCGGGGAGAGGTTGAATGCCCCATCCATTGGCGCCGTTGTAGCCCTCCTGCCACCACCCATCCAACACACTGAGGTTAATCACGCCATTCAAGGCCGCTTTTTGTCCGCTCGTGCCGCTCGCTTCCAGCGGCGCACGGGGCGTGTTCAGCCAGACATCGACGCCTTGGACCAAATATTTGGCCATGTGCATATCGTAGTCTTCGAGAAAGGCAATATGCCCTCCGAGTTTGTGATCGTTACAGAAGTTCAGAACCTCGTGAATAAAGTACCGTCCTGGTTCGTCGGCGGGATGGGCTTTCCCTGCAAAGACGATTTGGACGGGCCGCCACCGGTTATGAAGCAACTGTTTGAGACGTTCAAGATCGCGGAACAGGAGGGTCGCCCGCTTGTAGGTGGCAAACCGTCTGGCAAATCCAATCGTGAGGGCCTCGGGGTCGAGAAGTGTTCCCCTGGCGATGGCTTGCATCGGTTGAAGATGGCCGCGGATCCATCCATCACGCGCGCGCTCCCGGATGAATCGCATGAGCTTGCGCCTGGTGGTTTGTCGAACGGCCCACAACGCGTCATCAGGCAGGTCGGTGACCCGTTGCCAGATGGTGGGATCGTCGATTCGCTCCGCCCAGTCTGGGTAGAGGTATTTGCCGTAGAGCGAATTCGATTCCGGCGAGATCCAGGTCGGCGCGTGAATGCCGTTGGTAAGGCTGCGGATAGGAACCAGATCCTGCGCCAGACCGGGCCATAGGTGTTGCCACATCTGGCGCGAGACGCGCCCGTGTTCCCGGCTCACTCCGTTGACATGGGCCGACAGCCGCATGGCGAGCGCCGTCATGTTAAAACCATGGCCCGCGCTCTCCGGCGTTTCTCCGAGCCGCAAAAATTCTTCGCGAGACAGGCCGACCTGGCCCCAATAATTGTGAAAATATCGATCCATCAGATGAAACGGAAAAATATCGTGCCCGGCCGGGACGGGGGTGTGTGTGGTAAACACCGTGCTCTGTCGGACCAGATCGCTGGCTTCCGCATGACTGTGGCCCTTGCTGACAAGCTCGCGAATCCGTTCCACCGTCAGGAACGCTGAGTGGCCTTCATTGCAGTGCCAGACTGCGGGAGCGATGCCCAAGGCGCGCAGGATCCGGACGCCGCCGATGCCGAGAAGAAATTCCTGGCAGAGCCTCGTTTCCTGATCTCCGCCGTAGAGTCTCGCCGAGAGCGCTCGATCTTCAGGAGTGTTTTCTGGCACATCGGTATCGATCAGGTACAGAGACATCCGGCCGTTTCGGACCTGCCAGACAAGCACCGTGACCTGGCGATGCCCGATTTCTACTTTGATGGTGCAAGGAACTCCGGCGGGAGTGAGCGCCTGGTGAATCGGCGAATCGTACCTATTGAACGGCACATAGGTCGCCTCCTGCCAGCCTTCGGGGTTGATGCGCTGTTTGAAGTATCCTTGCGGATACATAAAGCCGAGACCGACGAGAGGAATCCCTAAGTCGCTCGCTTCCTTGCAATGGTCTCCGGCCAGGATGCCCAGGCCTCCGCTGTAAATCGGAATCGAGATGTGGAGGCCGAATTCCGCCGAGAAGTACGCGATCGGAGAATTCTGGAGCGCGGGAAATTCCGTGGCGGCCCATGTGTGCTTGCTGCTCATGTATTCGTCAAAGCTGCGCAGAACGGCGGAGTATTGCCGCACAAACGTGGGATCCGCGGCCAGCGCGGCGAATCGTTCAGGCTTCACCCCGGCGAGAAGTTGAACGGGATTATGGTGGGTCAGGAACCACAGGGTGGGATCGATCGATTCAAATAGTTGCCGCGCCGGTTGGTTCCAACTCCACCAGAGATTGCGGGCCAGTTCTCCGAGTCGATGCAGGCTTTGCGGAACCATATCTTGAGGTGGCTGTATGTGATCGGGTGCTTGCACGACGCCTCCGTGGAATGTGATCGGTTGGGTGAGGAAGGGGGGCGGTACCATTCCCGCTTCCGGAATGGGTGTCAGGCGTGCCCGGCCTTGTGCCAGGATGCCCATTGGTCAGAAAAGGCGACGGTGGCGTAGCGCTCTCCGAGGATCTTGGCAACGCGATTCATGGTTGCCGTCAATTGTTTCGCCTCCTCCTGTGTCAGGTCCTGACGAAACCGCGGATGGAGTCCCCACCGCGTCTCAACTTCTTCTCCCTTGATGCTCGACATCACGCTCACGAGCTTAATATCGGTCCCCGTGGTCCCTCGGGGGGTGCTGCTCGCGGCGCTCGGATTGGAAGCGGCCGTTCCTTCTGCCGGTAGCGATGGAGTCTGGCCTTCGAAGATTCCGATCAGGGCAGGAATCACGGCAGCGATACACAGCGTGGCAGCTGCCGTCACCTTCGAATTGCCCGGCGCGCCCACGGCGCGGCCCACTCGGTCGCTGAAATCCCGGTACAAATCGTTCTTGGCGGGACTGTCTTCGGTGACTAGAAACCGGTACCGCTCATAAGTTTGGCGGCTTTCGGATACGGCCGCTCCGATCGTCATGACGATTTCCATCTGATCGTCGCCGGCTCCGAAGGCCGGTTCCAAGACTTTTTTGAGTTGATCGATGACCGTATCGGTCAGTTCGTCCATGAACTGCGGTTGTTCTTTGAGGGGGACGTGCAGGGCGGATACCCGATCCGTGAGGTTGAACATCGCCCGCAAAAATTCGAGATAAATCCCCCATTCGTCCTGGCGCTTGAGTTTTAAAGCCTGTTCCGGAACGGCCCGCTTGATGACCGACACCGATTCACCCGACACGGCGAGCATGAGTTCCGCGACGGTGCGCATCTGTTGAGCCAACGAATGAGATTTGATCGGCATAGAGATTCCTTGCTGGTCCGGCATTATATACAACTCACCATGAAGCTCCAAGTGTTGATCGCATTCGATTCGACCATGGATCGTGGGGCAGATGCGTGTCGTTGCAAGGCATGGGATGGTATGTTATACAGCGCGACCGCTCCCGTCGTGAGCCTAGCGCCTACCGGATGCCAGCATGGACCGAGAAACAAAACCCTACATTCTGAAGCGAACTCCCGACCAGGACATCGTCAAGAAGTTTTCGTTGGATTATGCCAAAGAGCTCAATCCGCAGCAGTATGCGGCGGTGACGGCAGCGGAGGGCCCCGCGCTCGTGATTGCCGGTGCGGGTAGTGGAAAGACGCGCACCCTCGTCCATCGTGTCGCCTATTTGATCGATTCCGGTGTCGATCCGTCACAGATTCTGCTGCTGACGTTCACGCGCAAATCTGCGGAAGAAATGCTCGAACGGGTTGGCGCGTTGATCGGCTCGCGCAGCCAGCGGGTGTGCGGCGGGACGTTCCACTCGGTGGCGAACATGCTCTTGCGCCGCCACGGTCGGGTGCTCGGAATCGAGCCGAGTTTCACGATTATGGACCGTGGGGACGCCGAGGACCTCATTGCGCTGTTGCGCGCTCAACTTGGGCTCAATGAGAAAGACAAGCGGTTCCCGCGCAAGGGCACCATCGCGGAAATTTACAGCAAATGTGAAAACACCCTGCGAGGACTGGAGGAGATCGTTCTCGATGAGTTTTCACACTTCGCCGATCACCTCGATTCGCTGGGAAAGCTCCAGCGAGCCTATCAAGCCGCCAAGCGCCAGCGCCAATTGCTCGACTATGACGACCTGCTCGTCTTGTTGCGCGATGTGATGACGAAGGATGAGCCGACCCGGCAGGCTATCTCACGGCAATTCCGCTACATCCTTGTGGATGAGTACCAGGATACCAACCGTCTTCAAGCCGAACTTATCCGAAAGTTGGCTGCTACCCATGACAATGTCATGGTCGTGGGGGACGATTCGCAATCGATCTATGCCTTCCGCGGCGCGACGTTTCGCAACATCATGGAATTCCCTTCCTGGTTTCCCGGCGCCACCATTTATAAGCTGGAAGAAAACTATCGCAGTACGCAGCCGATTCTCAGCCTGGCCAATGAGATTATTCAGGAAGCGCCGGAGAAGTATACGAAACATCTCTTCACGCGCAAGCTGGATGGACCGTTGCCGGCGCTGGTCGAGGCTGCCGGAGAGAACGCGCAGTCTCGATTTGTCGCGCAAAAAATTCTGGAGCTGCGGGAGGAAGGCGTCCCGCTGAATGAGATCGCGGTGCTGGTTCGCTCCAGCTTTCACTCGTTCGATTTGGAAATCGAGCTGTCACGCTGCGGTTTACCGTTTGTGAAACGGGGCGGCATCAAGTTCATTGAAGCCGCGCATGTGAAAGATGTGTTGGCCCATTTGCGCGTGGTGGTGAATCCTCACGATGCGGTGAGCTGGCATCGGGTGCTCATGCTGGTCGAAGGTGTCGGTCCCAAAAAAGCCCAGGATCTCGTAGCGGCCATGGTGCGGGTGAACGATCCGTATCAGGTGCTGCGAGACAGCGGCGGACGGTCGGGGAAGGGATTGAAGGAACTGGCGCTGGTGCTCGAGAATCTCTCGAAGAGCGACGATTTGAGCCCGACCGAGCAGGTGAACCGCGTGTACGAATACTACTTGCCGATTCTCAAAGACCACCATGACGACTATCCGAAACGGATTCGGGATCTCGATCATCTCCATACGATTGCCGAGAGTTACCCCGGCTTAACTGAATTTCTGGCGGACTTGGCCTTGGCTCCGCCTGACGGCAGTGCGGTTGGGGTGGAACCATCGGGGTCTGACGACGAGCAAGTCGTGCTGTCCACAATTCATTCCGCCAAAGGGCTGGAATGGCAATGCGTGTTTCTGCTGTGGGTCGTGGACGGGAAGTTTCCTTCGGTGTTTTCCTTCAATACGGATGAAGAGCTGGAAGAAGAGCGGCGGTTGCTATATGTCGCCGTGACGCGCGCGAAGCGCTATCTGTTTTTGACCTATCCGATCAATGTGTACGACAGAAGCTCGGGGATGTTGTTGTCCAAACCTTCCCGGTTCCTTGATCACGTGTCCCCTCGCCTGTTCGAATCGCTGGCGTTGGTTGAGGAGGGGCACGGTCAGTGGGAGCGTGATCGGGACCGGTACCTGTAGGGCCGCTGCCGCTCGATTTTAGAACGCTCCTCGCGGTGGGTTCCCATTCGAGGCGAATATGCCGTGCGTACGTGCCTATCTCGGCCTGCTACCGGGCGGAGTTGCAGCCTTGGCCCTACGAGTGCTGCTGGGACTGTTGTTGTTCGCACCGGCCCATGCTGAGGGTCCGGCGAGCACGGCTGATTCCTCGCGCCTCTGGCCTGTCCTGGTGTCAGAGGCAAAGGCCCTCGCCCTTCCCACTCGATTCCTGGAACAAATACCGGCGGGATTCGTGACCTTTGAATTCGAGGATCTGCATGCGTTTGCCGCGGAATATCACCCGGCAGATCATCGGATGGTGCTTGATCGATCCTTGTCTCTGAATGCGGCAGGCCGCACGCTACGTCCGTTGGGACGACTGACACACAAGGAATTGGAGACCCTGTACCACGAATTGTTCCACGTATACATGGACTTCCTCGAGCAGGAGGCTGCACCTTCGGAGTCGCACGCATCCTTGATCGCGTTTGCCCGGGAGCAGCAGCGATGCCGGTATCAGCAGGTCCTTATCACGCCGGTGCTTCAGAAACGGGGCCTCAAAGAAGAACGATTTCTCAGTGAAGCAGAATCGTGGGAAGCTCTGAACGAAACCTGGGCTCTGTTCATCGGGTGGGCGGTCTGGACACAGTTGGAAGTTGATACCAAGCCAAGGCGGGAGTCTCGGGATTCCCCTAAAACATCTGGTTGGCTCGCCCGTCTCAATCAGGCTGAGCAAGACGCCACCTTGAGCGGGTACTACGAGCCCGAAGACCCGAGCGAAAAGCAAATGGCCCGGAAGCGGTTTCTGGCCCCTGAGTTTCGCCTGTCGCCTCAAGAACTCTTGCGGCTCATGAAGGATGTGTTGGGGAGTCAGCCGGACATCATTCGACAAGCCGCTCAGGTGCTTCAACGTCCGCGACCCGTTCCGAGTACGCGCGGGACCTGTCAGTCCTCGATCGATCCGTAGTTTTGTTCCTGCATAGAACATACCCCCTTGACAATAGAACGCGTCACAAATAAAATCGGCTGCTTTCGAAGCCAGATCGCCCTTCATTTTATCAGCTCTCCAGCTCTGACAAGTTGCTGGAGAACTGTGCGTGGCGGGGCTTACTTCATTCTCTGATCCCAGAAATGAACGTCTCTGGTGCTCGTGTATTCGACTCGATTTGTAACGTGCTTACGTTTGGAATGCGCTATCTCGCGGGCAGGTACCCAAGTGGACAAAGGGGGCAGACTGTAAATCTGCTGCCTTATGGCTTCCAAGGTTCGAACCCTTGCCTGCCCACCAAACTGAGCCGATTTCAATCCGCCGATGCGTGGCGGGTTGGGCAGAATGATGACTGCATGCAGCGAACGTGGGTCCGCATTAGTCTCCGGCCGTTCGCTGCACCGTATTTGACGTGCTGGTAAAGGGTCGCCGTGGGCGGGCGTAGCTCAGTGGTAGAGTTCCAGCCTTCCAAGCTGGCTGTCGT
>CABVSR010000014.1:24841-103243 GCA_902500995.1 uncultured Nitrospira sp. | reverse complement strand
TCGCGAAGCGGCATAGGACCAGACGGACTGTCGGATATTTACGGAGAATAGTGCGCCCCACTCGCGCGCGAAGCAGCGGGTGAGCCATGGCGAAATGCAAGGACAGGTTGACCGCTAGGGGCGCTGTGCGGTACAGTGTGATCAACTGCAGCATTGTATCGGTCCACCGGTGCTGCACTCCTCAACGTGGACCGCGCGATCGCATCGCGACCAGGTCCAGTTTGGAGCTGACTCCCTCCGGATTCACCCTCCCCTTGGTTCTCTGATCCCGTCTTAATGCGATCCACAACGAAAGGATAGCTGTGTGCAGACGACTGCGTGTACAAGTTTTGACTCTCTTGGTGTGTCTCCCACCCTCCTGCGAAATCTAATCAAGGCCGGCTTTACCCAACCCACGGCCATTCAGGCTCAGGCTATTCCTTTTGCCCTAGCCGGTCGGGATGTCTTGGGTTGCGCGCAGACGGGGACAGGAAAGACCGCCGCGTTTGTAGTTCCCATGTTGGAGCGGCTGAGCGGCATGCCCAAAGGGCAGCCGCGGGCATTGATTCTCGCTCCAACGCGTGAACTTGCGATTCAAATTCAAGCCACCATTGATACATTGGGCCGAGACCTGCAGGTATTTGCCACGACGGTCGTCGGCGGGGCGGACATGCAAGCGCAAGTGAGAGGCTTGCGGCAGCGTCCTGATATTATCGTGGCGACTCCGGGACGGCTGCTCGATCATATGTGGAACGGGACGATCAGTCTGCTGGCGATGAGCATTCTCGTGCTCGACGAAGCCGATCGCATGCTGGATATGGGGTTTGCGCCGCAGATCAATCAGATTCTGGACGCGATGCCCGAAGAGCGGCAAACGCTGCTCTTCTCGGCCACTATGCCGACGGACCTCGCGAGATTGGCGCAGGCCAGTGTGAAAGACCCGGTACGGGTCATGGTCACCAAGTCTGCGACCACTGCCGACGGGGTCTCTCAGGCCGTGCATCACACGACGCATGATCGCAAGAATTCGCTTTTGATGTCCCTCGTGGAGTCCGAGTCCGATACCGTGCTGGTCTTCACCAGGACCAAGCATCGGGCGGATCGTCTGGGCAATCTTCTAGGTTCAGCCGGTCATCGTGTGGCAGTGCTGCATGGGGGGCGTACCCTGCCGCAGCGCCGCGCTGCGCTGGAAGGTTTCCGGCGAGGGACGTATCGAGTATTGGTCGCGACGGATATTGCCGCACGGGGCATCGATGTGGCAAATATTGCGCACGTGATCAACTATGACGTGCCCAATTGCCCGGAAGATTATGTACATCGAATCGGGCGCACGGCCAGGATGAGGACTACCGGCCGGGCGACCACGTTTGTGACGGCGGACGATCAGGAACAGCTTCGGGCAATCGAGCGATTGCTCGGTCAAGCGGTGCCTCGCGCAGAGGGGAGCCCGACGTCACCGTCGCCATCCCCGCGACCGGACGGCCACGCATCCAGGAGTGAGTCGGAACGGCGACGCCGACGCGGAGGAGCAGGCCAGCGATGGCGACAGACTCCCGATGGCGGTTCCCGGGAGGCGAACGGCGAAATCAAGAACGGAAGCGATCTCGGACCGGTCTCGTAATAAGTTTGACGAGCGGATGTTTAAAGGAGGAATGAAGGTGAGTGATCAGAACCAGGATGCACCGCGAGCTGCGAGCCAGTGGGTCAGAATTCCGGATGGGACGATGGTACAACATCGTTTGGACGGCCAGAAGGGGCATATTGATGGACTGACGGAAATCGTCACTGGTCCAAGCCGGAATCCCGATGGACGCACCCAGTATCGGATTAACGTCGGCAAGGGCGATCGAGTCCTCATTGCGGAGGAGGACCTTCTGATTTTGACGGATGCCGAGGGAATGGTTCGAATGGCCAAAGAGAAGGGTGAATACCGCTCACTCGTCAGCAAGCAGTTGCGCGGAGTATTCGGAGAAGACCGCTTTATCGTGAAGTCATCCTAAGAACGAGGTCGCGTTCAAGGCAGTCCCAGGAACCGCTGTTTAGTACAGGGGTTCCTGGGGACCCCACCGCAACCCTTCCAGGTCCGGATCAACTCCATCTGCTGTCGCGGGCCGTTCCGGTTTCTCGGCCTTCCGTTGCACGCGGCGGGCTTCTTTCTCCCGCTGCTTGACCTGTCTGGCTTTTTCTCGATCGCGTTTCGCGATGGTCGTCTTGCCTGCTCGTGCGATGGCTTCCTCCTTCTATCCGTCTTTCCCGATCGGGAAGCAAATAGGGCTGTTATGATCCGGCCGGCCGTCTGGCGGGGCGGGTCGTGCTGGTCCGCGTATGAGGACGTGAGGGCCGCGCCTGGGTTTGTTCCGAGCGGGCGCGGGTCTCCGCTCCAAATCCTGTGCTGGCCAGCGCCGTGACCTGCCGACGGATCTGATCCATGGGCGTCTCGTGTGATTCCAAAGCAGGATCAACCAGACCGAGTTCAGTCCATCGGATCCTCAGCTTGGGAATAGTCCGCTTCTTTTTTTTATGGTTGGATTGGTTGCCACGCCAGACGGACGTTATCTTCATCGTACACTCCTTTCGGCGAACAACAGGATGGCGATGTCCAGGCCATCAAACTGGTGCAGGGGGGCAGGAGGCTCTCGTTCCCTGCTGTGCCCATTCCCTGAGCAAAAGAGGAGAAATGGGCCGTAGGAGGAGCGTAACTTGAGGCAGCGATCGCGCGGCTAAAACGGAAACGCGAGGCGTGGGATATCGCTCGTCACTCGTACGGTTAAGCAATTTATCATGCCCGTGACGGCTTGGTCAAATGAGCGATATGGCGCGGGGAATGCTCAGGCTTTGAAGGTAAGATTGTTAGGACATTGGGCTGGTTTCCGCTGATCTTGGGACTGGCCGGCGAATACCGAGCTTCCGGAGGCGGCTTCGAAGCGTCTCCGGATTGAGGCCCAGCAGATTGGCCGCCCCGTGGTCTCCGTAAATGCGCCATTTGGTCCGTTCCAGCATCAGGATGATGTGATTGCGTTCGAGGTCCTGGAGGCTGTCGGTCCGGTTCTGTTGGGTTGAACGGCCGGTCTGCAGAATCGGAAGCAGCATTTCATCGACAGTGACTTGTGATGAACTGGAAAGAATCACGGCCCGTTCAATAACGTTTTGCAGTTCGCGGACGTTACCGGGCCAGTTGTAGGAGAGCAGCCGTGCCATCGTCTGCGGATCAAAGGTCAGATGTGGTCGCTTATGCTTGGCCCCGATCTGCGCGAGAAAATGTTGGGCGAGGAGGTGGATATCCTCACGGCGCTCCCTGAGGGGAGGGACGGCGATGGGAAAGATATGAAGCCGGTAGTACAGGTCGGCGCGAAAGGTTCCCTGGTGAATCGCGGCGGACAGATCGGCATTGGTCGCCGCGATCAAGCGGACATTGACCGAGACAGGCTGCGTCCCGCCGATTCGATCCACCATGCCGTCCTGCAGCACGCGCAGGAGTTTGGCCTGCGTCTCCAACGGCATTTCGCCGATTTCGTCTAGAAACAACGTGCCCGTATGGGCCAATTCGAATCGTCCTGCCCGCCGGACTTGGGCCCCCGTAAAGGCCCCCCGTTCATGACCGAATAATTCACTTTCAATCAGTCCGGAGGGCAGGGCGGCGCAATTGACCCGAATAAACGGTTTTTCACTGCGCGCGCTCAAGTCATGAAGCGCCTGGGCCAACACCTCTTTGCCTGTGCCGGTCTCCCCGAGGAGGAGGACCGTCGTATCGGTCGGAGCGACGGCCTTCACGAGCTCGACGACCTTGCTGAATGACGACGAGGCGCCGACGAGCAGACGCTGATTCCGGCTGGCTTTCACCTCTTCGGCGAGATACTCGTTCTCGCGGCGTAAACGCTCGCTCAGTTGTTTGATCTGCTGATAGGCCAAGACGTGATCGATGGCATAGGCGATCTGCGTGGCGACTTGCTGCAGAAACTTGCAGTCGTCAGGGTCGGGATGGCCTTCTCGCACACTGCCGATGTTCAACGTGCCGAGACAATGTTCCCGCACCAGCAGCGGCAGGTTGATCATGCGGCCCAACCCTTCCTGAGCGTAAAAACGGTCTTCCAGAAACACTTGTTCCTTCTGGAGATTGGCGCGAATGTGCAGCCGCCGGTTGTCATGCACCCATCCCACGGCGCTCCCTTTGCGCGGGATGACGCTGTCATGCGCCAGCGCCGGAGTGGCCATGTTGGTGATGACGGCATAAAAGCGGAAGGCGTCGGTATTGGATTCGTACAAGGTGATGCCCGCACGATCCCAGGGAATGACCTTTTGAATTTGATCGGCGATGACTCGCCAGAGACTCTCGATGTCTCGTTGCGAGTTCAGGGCATTGGTGACTTCGAGGAGCGTTTCAAAATTCAGCGTGGCGCGTTGCATGGCGATTCAAAAATTTGTCCAGAGTTGTACGATGCCCCAGTCTTGGTCCGCGGAAGTGCCGAGCTGGTGGCGAATATAGGGTCCAGAAAAAAAATGGCCGTACATCACGGCCAAGGAGACTTTGCCATCGGCGAACATATGACTCCAGGCGATATCGAGTTCGTCGCCGACATGGGTGGTTGTGTTGTCGGACCGGGAAAAGATCAGCGGCCCCTGTGATCCACGGTACCAGTTGTCCCGGGCGCTTGCCAAGTACTTGCGCAAGGCCCAGATTTCGATGTGATCCCGAGCGGTCGGCCTGGCCTGGATGTTCACCTGCGGCTGAACCGTATTGCGCCAGGCGCCGTTCAGCATGTATCCGACATGCAGGAAATTCGTCGGAAAGAAATTTTCAAACGTGTTGGCATTGCCGCCACAGGTCCGCGCGAGGTTTCCACCGGGGGTGACGCAATTGCTGTCCCCGTCTCCGGAGGCATAGTCGAATCCGATCGCCAGTCGGGGCTTCCAGGGATGCTGATACCAGGTATGGCCGAGCCAGGTTCCTGAGGCCCAGGCATTAATCCCCAGGTTGCGCTGGTTATCGACATTGAATCCATCCGCCATCTGTCCGAATTGGTACGCGGCTTCCTGCCCAAAATCCCAGTTGCCGTCGCGGAGTTCGACACGGAGACCGACCATATGCCGCAGCTGGGAGGCTGATTTGGGGAGATACTGCCCAGGATTGGCCCGTTCCGGAAGGCGGTTGGAGTACAGGACGTAGTAGGGCTCGACAACCAGGCGGGGGAAGCCACGGAATTGATTGTAGAACACCACCATGTCGACGTCGCTTCCCGCGTCAGATGCATGCTGCGCCACGGCAGGATTACAGGGAGAAGAGGACGGCACGTCCTCGCTGCAGGTCAGCAGATTGGGAGTCAGGCTACCGCCGGGGTGTGCCTGCCCAAGGTCCGTCTCGGAATGACGGAACCAGCCCAGTTTCACATCAAACTCTGGCCGGGTGTAACTCAACATGACGCCATCGTGAGAATACCCGGTGTTCGCCCAGTCGAAGTGTCCAAACAATCGTTGATTGCCGAATACGACGTATTGGCGGCCCACCTTTGCACTGAGCCCTTCGACACCGGCGAGATTGCGGATGAGCGCGTAGCCCGCCCGGATTCCGAGGCGGCATTGTCCGGGTCGTTGGATCCCGCACTGGTGATTGCCGGCATCTCCCCCGTCGCTTCCCCCCAGCGGGTTGCCACCGCCTCCCCACGTGGCCGAATCCTGTAGTTCCACATAAAAATTGAGCGTGGGCGAGGGATCGTATCCCACACCGACGCGCGCCCATTGCTGGATAAAAAAATCATCCGCATTGCGGCCGTTATGCGCGGTCGTGCCCGATCCGGAGAGGTTCAGGCTGTTACAGGCACCATTAATCGGAGGGCCTCCTCCGAAGCACACCCCGTTGCGCCATTCCGGCCTGACGCGAAGGTCTGCCCGCATCCAGAAATTTCGAATGTCGAAGAGCGAAGGCGCCGCCGGCATCGCGTCCTGGTCTGCCTGGATCAGCTGGCTGTGGGGCGGGGAAAGGAAGAGCGGTGAATCCGGTCCATAGCCCATATGCCCCGCCTCTGCATTGACAGAGGTGGGCGCAAAGGCGGACGCCGATCCAAGGGCGAGGGCACACCACAGCAAAAGGAATCTCCGCATGGCCATGAAGCCGCGTTTCGGAAATCATGGAACAGAGAATCCTCCTTGGTGCCCACAGTTTGGGAGAGCGGGCCGGGGGGCTCTTGCTGGGCACCCCCGGCTCGCCAATAGATTCACAGTTCGATGAAACGAACGGCGATTAGAAGCTCATCCCCGCCCGTTCTTCCATGTTGCGCATGAACTCTTCGTGCTCCTTCACCGTGTCGGCGCCTTTTGCCCGGATGTGCCGGTCGCGGGCGTGAAACTCATCGGGAGTCACCCGATAGCAAAAGTCCCACAAGGCCTCCGCGCTGTGCTCATCAATGCCGCCGACCCGCGCTTCCAGCATCACCATCAATGCATTGACGCCATCGTAGGTCGCCCGTCGATTCCCGGACCGGTACAACTCGCGAACCTTGCTCGTCTGATCGACATACGCTTGAAAACTTCCTGGAATCAGATTTTTTTCCGCCATGGTTTGGTACGTCACCACCTGGCCGAGCAGTTCCTCGGCCCAAGCGGACGACTTCTGTTGACTGTTCCACACCACCGGTTCGAGGCCATTGGACCAAGCCTGAACCGGGTTCAGGCCGAGCAGGGAGCAGGCTCCCAATACGAAAGCGGTGGAATACAATGCGATGGTTCTTGTCATGGTGACCTCCTAATAAATCCGGCCGGTAGGCCGGAGTGATTTGGCATGTTTGGGAAGTGAGTCGCCGTTCTGACCCCGTAGCTCAGCAACAGCCGTGCCGCGGAAGATCCATGAAATGACGGATGCAACACCTTGATTTCACGAGGTGACAATAAGATGCGGCGATAGAGGAATATCGAAACCGTGAATGGCAACGGTGGCCTGTGAAATATCACGGTGGGGTCACGAGCGGATCGGTAGCGTGAGGCTGTGACAGCGCCCAGTCACGCTTCGGAGAGATTACGGCGTGGGCGGACTGTGTTTCAGGAAGAGCACGGACAGAGCGGGCAACGTACAGGTGATCGAATGGGTTCGCCCATGCAGCGGGATCGGACTCGCTTCTACTCCTCCGCCGTTCCCCCAGTCCTGGCCGCCATAGATTGCGGCATCACTATTCAGCAGTTCCTTCCAGTATCCGCCTCGGGGCGCGCCGATGCGATAGTTGGGTCGGGGAACCGGGGTGAAATTGCACACCACGAGAATGATCTCGTCGGTGGCGCGCCCCTTTCTCATCAGGCTGATCACGCTCGAATCGGCATCTTGGCAGTCGATCCATTCGATGCCCGAAGGATCCACATCTCCCTCATGGAGCGCAGATTCCCGCCGATAGGTGTGGTTCAGATCCGTGATCCACTGGAGCAGGCCTCGATGGAGCGGCAGTTCCAACGCGCTCCATTCCAATTGTCCATCATGGGACCATTCCGCCGGCTGGCCGAATTCACCCCCCATGAACAGCAATTTCTTGGCGGCTTGGGAATACATATGCCCGAACAGCAGGCGGAGGTTGGCGAATTTCTCCCATTCGTTGCCCGGCATTTTCCCCAGCAACGAGCCTTTTCCATACACCACCTCGTCATGGGAGAGGGGAAGCACAAAGTTCTCGTGAAAGGCGTAGAGCATCCGGAAGGTCAGATTGTGATGATGATATTTCCGATCGATCGGATCTTTCTGTATGTAGGTCAGCGTGTCGTGCATCCAGCCCATGTCCCACTTCAATCCGAATCCCAAGCCTCCCAGATAGGTCGGCCGTGAGACCAGGGGCCAGGCGGTAGATTCTTCGGCAATCGTTTGGACATCCGGAAATTGTCGGTACACCTCTTCGTTCAATCGCTTCAAGAAGGCGATGGCTTCCAGATTTTCGCGACCCCCGTGTTGATTCGGAATCCATTCGCCTTCTTTTCTCGAGTAATCCAGGTATAGCATGGAGGCGACGGCGTCCAATCGCAGGCCGTCGAAGTGATACCTGTCGAGCCAGAACAGCGCGCTGCTGATGAGAAAACTTCGCACCTCGTTACGCCCGAAATTGAAGATGAAGGTGTTCCAATCCAGCTGGAATCCTTGCCGGGGGTCGGCATGCTCGTACAGATGCGTGCCGTCAAAAAATCCCAACCCCTGCTCATCGGTCGGAAAATGGGAAGGCACCCAATCGAGCAGGACTCCGATGCCGTGGTGGTGCAACGTATCAATCAGGTACATGAGATCCTGCGGCGTGCCGTAATTACCGGTCGGCGCAAAATAGCCGGTGGTCTGATAACCCCAGGAGCCAAAAAACGGATGATCGGTCAGCGGGAGGAATTCCACATGGGTGAAGCCGGTCTTCTGCAGATATTCGGCCAGCGGCAGGGCCAGCTCACGGTAGCTGAGCGAACGGTTCTGCTCGGCGGCGATTCGTCTCCAGGAACCGATGTGCATCTCATAGATGGCCATCGGCGCATCCAATGCATTTCTCTGCCGGCGCGCCTCCATCCATTGCCGGTCCGTCCATTCGTACTCGAGGTCCCACACAATGGACGCCGACTTCGGCGGGATCTCATTAAAGAAGGAAAGGGGATCGCTCTTATCGACCCGGTAATCGGCGTGACGCGAGTGGAGATGGTATTTGTATAACGCGCCCTTCGTGGATTCCGCGATAAATCCTTCCCAGATGCCGGTGTATCCTCGAGGATGGAGAGGGTGGGCCGTCTGGTCCCAGTCATTGAACGAGCCGATGACTGAGACCCGTTCCGCGTTCGGCGCCCACACCGCGAAGTAAGTTCCGTTCTTCCCCTCGCGCACCATCGGATGCGCGCCAAGTGTGTCATACAGTCGAAAATGCGTGCCTTCATTAAACAGATACGCATCATCATCGGTCAGTCTGCTGGCCGAGTGAGAGGGATTCTGCGCCGTTCGTTGCTGGCTCACTGATTCACCTCATCTCTCGCTGGTTCGGCCGAATGCGGCCGGGCGTCCTTATTGACGGTTCCTTCGTGGTCTGCCTCATCACCGGCGGGTGCGGTTGCTGTCAGTTCGAGTATGCCGCTGAGCGGAAGTCCGACCCAGTCCGGCCTGTTATTTAGCTCGTAGGCCAGTTCATACAAGGCTTTATCGAGAAGATACACATGCAATAACAGGTTGAACTCCTGCCGCGAGCGTGGCGAAAAATTCGCCTCTCCGGCAACGGTCCTATAGCTACGCAAAAAGGCCTTGCGGGCGGAGTGATACCACTGCTCGACCCATGGCACCAAGTCAGGGAGTGCCGGCTCGGCAGGGTGCCGGCTTTGAACGCTACGCAGCGCCACATGCGCGGCATAGTGGAACGAACGAATCATCCCGGCCAGATCCGCCAGAGGAAGTAACTTGGCCCTGCGTTCCGCCAACGGCTTCGCCGGTTCTCCCTCGAAATCGATGATGACAAAATCTTTGCCCGTGTACAGCACCTGTCCCAGGTGATAATCACCATGGCACCGGATACGCTGGGCAGTCACAGGGTGGCGGGCGAGCGCCCCCAGACGATCGAGCAGGATCGACTCTTGTTTCAACACCGCGGTGGCCAGTTGCCGGTCGTTGTCGGAGAGGGAGGATAATCGGCGCCGCAACAATGCCAAGGCCCGGGTGGCCGCCTCTTGCATGGCCCGGACGCGAGACTCTGCATAGCGTGAAGAACAGATCTCAGGAGCAAAATCCACCGCGTCGCTGGGTTGTCCGAGCGCCAGGTGAAGTTCGCCCGTCCGTCTTCCCAATAGGCTCGCCGCATCCCGGTAGCGAAACAGGACGTCACTCGTCTCGGATGCCTGAGTCTCCTGTTGTTTCGCTTTCTCAGCACCTGGCCGCTCCCGGCCCTTGTGGGCGACAACGCCGTCGAGATAGTGGGAGAGTTGCGTCACCGTATAATCCCAGGCATTACCGTGATTGGCGACGAACCGTTGTGTCAGCGCGAGCGTCATCGGCTCGGCACCCTCCTGGACATATTCCAGCGCGCCCACGAGGGCGGGGGAATGGAGAAAGTGCCGTGCCGTGAGGGTACGACCCACTTCAAGTTCGGGATTGATGCCCGGCTCGACCCGGCGATAGAGTTTCATGATAAGGGAGTCGCCGAACTTCACCGACGTATTGCTCTGTTCGCCTTTGAGGACGGAACTGGACGCGGCACAGGCCGAGAGGGCTGTATCGTCGAACAGCTCCGTGGCCGATCCCACCAAGGTGCCGGACGAACCGCGGAACTCCGCGCGCCGGCCCATGCTGGTCAGCAGCGAATAGGCGCACTCCCTATTCCAGACCGCGTCGTACAAGATGCCATGGAGTTCTGTCTGGGGCTCAATGACGGTCAATGGACCGATAATGGCCTGCGGATGTTCCTGTGCGATCCGGTCGGCCTCCGCACCGAAGGCGGCCGTCATGGGAAGAGTGTATGTGTCGGCCCCCCCTTCACCGTAGGCCACCTCGACCAATCCAAGGACCATGGAACCGTCCCCATCACTTTGCTGCAGCACGTCGGCCAACCTGGTGGAACGGATGGTCTTCGCCTTCGCGCCGTACCATCGAGCTGCGAGGAGGTAGGCCGGTAACCTCTCCTCCAGCTTCGCCCGCCCGGCGCCGTCGAACACCGCCTTCCAGTTGTCGCGCACAGTGATCATGCTGCGCTCGCCTTCGCGGACTGCTAGAGGTAATAGTCGAAATCCTGCTCGCGCCGGAGATCGCGGCGCACCGCAAAAATCTGTGACGGCGCCGAATGGGGATCGAGCCGGACATAATTCCGCGGCCCCTGCCACAGGTAATAGGCATTCGTCAGCAGGTCATGGACTTGAAACGGACGGTTCGACTGAATGCCGAGCGCCGCCAGGTCCAATTCCAACCAGCCGGAATGGACATGGTGCGGGCTCACGTTCACCACGACAAGAATGATGTTGAGGCCGTCAGCCGACTGTTTGCTATAGGCCAGGAGGTAGTCGTTGTCGACGGGATGAAACCGGAGGCTGCCGTCACTGTGCAGCGCAGGATTCTCGCGGCGGATACGATTGATCAGGCCGATGAATTCTTTCAGGCTATCCGGCCTGGTGAGGTCCCATCGCCGGACTTCGTATTTTTCAGAATCCAGGTACTCTTCGTGACCCGGTTTCTGCGGGCGGTGTTCGTACAGTTCAAACGCCGGACCGTAAATGCCGTAGCTTGCGCCCAGGGTGGCGGCCAAGGCCAGCCGCGCCATGAACACCGGGCGGCCGCCATGCTGCAACTGCTCGGTGAGGATGTCGGGCGTATTCGTCCAGAGATTGGGGCGAAAGAATTCCTGCACCGGAGAACGAGTGAGCTCGGTGAAATAGTCGGTCAGTTCGGCCTTGCTGTTGCGCCAGGCAAAGTAGGTGTACGACTGGGTGAATCCCACTTTGGCCAGATGATACATGACCTTCGGCCTGGTAAAGGCCTCGGACAGGAAGATGGTCTCTGGGTAGGAGGATTTGACATCCGCGATCAGCCATTTCCAGAACTGAAACGGTTTGGTGTGGGGATTATCGACCCGAAAGATACGGATGCCCAGATCGATCCAGAACTCCACCACCGAACGGAGCTCTGTCCAAAGCTGGGGAAAGGCGTCCGTTTCGAAATTCAAGGGAAAGATATCCTGGTACTTCTTGGGCGGATTTTCCGCGAATTGAATCGTGCCGTCAGGGCGAGTCATGAACCATTCCGGATGCTCTTTGACGTAGGGGTGGTCAGGCGAGCATTGAAAGGCCAGATCGAGGGCAATCTCAATGCCCTGCGCCTGGGCGGCAGCCAGCAGCTGTTTGAAGTCGTCCAGGGTTCCCAATTCGGAATGGATCGCCTTGTGACCGCCCGATCGCGATCCGATGGCCCAGGGACTGCCGACCGACCCCGCCTCACCTCGCGGATTGTTGTTGCGCCCTTTCCGGTGGGTTTCACCGATAGGGTGGATCGGCGGGAGATAGAGCACGTCAAACCCCATCTCCGCGATATAGGACAAGCGTGCCTCGCAATCCTTGAACGTGCCATGGGTGTGCTGGTCATTGGTCGTGGAACGCGGGAACATTTCGTACCAGGCGCTGAATCTGGCCTTGGGCCGATCGACCACGACCATCAGTTCCCGATCGTAGGCACTGCACAGCCGGCGATCGACGCAGTCCGCCATCGCTGTTCCCGCCTCCTGCCCGAGCAGCAGATCCAGCTGGGCCTCCGAGCCGGAATCGGCATGGGATAGCACCGCCTGGAGGTCCTTCAGACGCCGCCCTGACGAACCGGATGCGTGGCATGCCGCCTGTTCGATCAGCTGTCGGCCGATCAGGATGTCCACCGTCACGTCCTGCTGCGCGCTCAGGCGTTTGCGCATGTCGCGCTGCCATGTGGCAAAGTGATCGACCCATCCGATGATGCTGTAGCGATAGCGCCCCAGTTCGGTGACTTCGAACGAGGCCTGCCACCGGTCGTTCCCTAACGGGCTCAAAGGCGTTTCGAGCCATTCGTCTCGGGTCTCATGGCGGGAGCGCAGGAGGCCTCGAATGACATCGTGGCCATCGGCAAAGAGGTCCGCTTCTACGATGACCGTATCGCCGACCACTCGCTTGATCGGGTATCGGCCGCCATCGACTTGCGGTTCGATGTGCTCAATGGCGACGCGCAGGCGCCCCTCGGTCGCCGGCGTTTCCGGCGATTCCTGGTTTCCCCGGCCCGGCGGCTCAGGTCGAACGCTCTTCGATGTGCCTGTGCGTATGGTTTTCTTCATAAATGTGACAACTGATCGACTTTGTCTTCGTGGTGGCTGAACCGGCGTTCAAGCATCTCTCGCATAAGATGTCGCGCGCCGAGCCCCACGGCCAAGGCGAGCGCAAGCACCACGCCGCCGAAGGTGATCGAAAAGGCCGCGATGACGATTTCCTTGGCAATACCGAGTTGGGTCAGCACCATCGCAAACGTGAACAGCAACAGCCCCCATCGGACTAACCCTGCGACGATCCGGGCTTCCTCCACCTGAGCATTGACGGCGGCAATGAGCGAGGCCTCGGCAAAAAAATTCGCGCACAGCACCCCCACGAGGAGGACGAGGGACGCCGCCAGCACGTTCGGGAGAAAGGCGACGATCTGGCTGATCAAATTGGCCGTGGCCTGGAGGTTCAAGGCATCGACGCCCATAAAGGCAAACAACAAAAAGACGATCCAGAACAGCACCCCGCTTACGACCTGTGAGACCGGGCGACGCACGCCCGCTTGCGAAAGCGGCTGCACAATGCCCAACCGGTCGCAGAACGAATCGAATCCGAAGGTGCGGAGCACGCGCTGGGTCAGGACCTTCACCGCCCAGGCCGCCAGCAGACCCAATGTCAAAAAGGTGAGCAACGCAAGGAGCCGCGGCAACACCAGCACGATTTGCATGACGGTGTCACGAAAGCCGGCGACCATCGTCTCTCTCCACAGGTCACTCATCGCGCCACCTCCATTGTTCGACGAGGTACGACTTCGACGACTCGAACTCGCGGCAGAGATGCTCCACGGTCCGGTCGACCTCTGCGGAATCCCCATGCTGGGTTTCCAGCACGAAGGAGGCCGTCCGCCCCAGGTACAGCGGGGTCAGCGCCTTCAGCATGTGTTCCCGGTGCAGGGTCTGGTTGTGATAGGCGAGGGAAAAATCGTAGACGGTCTGCACCCAGAGCAAGGGCGGAAAGCGGAATTCCTCCGGGTCTTGGATGTCGAGCGCGATGATTTGCCCCAACGTTTCTCGGGACAGAATCAATTCCCACAGCGGGAGCAAATCGCGCAGGCCCTGCTTGAATCCACTCACCATCCGGCTTGTGTGCAAGGGGCCGGGATCGGGTGCCGACTCAGGGGTGCCATACACCGGCACCTCGTGGGATCGGGTGATGTTTTCCCAGGACGGTTCGTATGCTTCCATTGAGTGGAAGATACCGCCGACGGTTTGCGCAAGCACCACCGACAGATCTGCCGGGGCGAGCTTGCTCTCCAGATCTTTTGTGCCCAGACAGGTGTGGCAGACGCGATACCCTCCGGCAAGCGCGGCAGTGGTGAGCCGGCTATCCACGCTGTATTTGGTGGCGGCTCCGCTCCACGTCGACCGGGTGATCACCTCATCGGCGAACTTCCCGGACAGTGCATAGGCGCCGCCGCTCGGATAGCGCAACCGTTTCCCATACAACGCGCGGGTCAAGGGGTAGAGCAGGTTGGTCGCGAGCGTGCCCTCATAACGGTGGCGGCGGTAGAGTGGCACCACGAAGTCCTCGCCCTGTTCATAAACCGGTTTGGCGAGATGATCGATCCAGCCCGGGCTAAACGAGCGCAGCTGTCCCTCCACGATCAGGCAGACCTTGGGGCGCACCCGCCGGGCCGTCAGGCAAAAGTTGTGAATGGTTTCCTCCCGCCCGGGGAAGCCCGCTTCCCTGCTGAGATTCGTATAGGAGCCTGCGGCATTGGAGACAGTCCGCACCGGGATGATGCCTGCCGCCAGCCTGGTGATGAGAGCGGCTGTCTCGTCCTGCGAGCCTGCGTCGCAGTTCACCAGCAGCGCGGAGGCGTCGGGAAAGAACTGCCGCAAGCCTTCCAGGATCGATTTCAGGACGGCTTCGATGGAGCCGGCATTGTTGAGGGTTAAGAGTCCGACCATGATATCAACCGTACCGGTCGGCCACTCCATACCGGCATCGGGCGGGCCCAGCTCTGGGCCGGATGCCAGCATCTCGGTGTCACTGTTGCCGCCTTGCGGCATGGAGAGGACCGTCGTCATCAGTCACCAGGTTTGGTTCAGGCCGCCGGCAGAAGTTTCAGCAACGTTAAGTAGTCGCCCAGCTGCCGGGTAATCAGAAAATTCCGCCGGACATGCTCCCGTGCCATCGCGCCCATCCGGTTGATCAACCCGGGATTGTTGAGCAGATGGCGGATGCGAAACCCTGCGCCTTCCACCGAATGGACCACATAGCCGGTGACGCCATCCACGATTTGCGCGGCAATGCCACCGGCGGTGCTCCCTACGACGGGTTTCCCTTTCCACATCGCTTCCGAAACGGTGAGGCCGAATCCTTCCTTGACGGATTTTTGCAGGACCACGGTGGCGCTTCGCTGCAGGGCGTTGATCTCCAAGTCCGCTTCCGGCGGGAGTTGAATGACGTGAATGTCGGGATCGCGGGCGGCGGCCTCCCGGAGTTCCATGAGCACGGCCTCGCCCTCCGGATCGTGCATGACCCCGGCCCCGGCCAGAACGAGCCGGCAATCATGGTGCCGTTTGACGAGCCGGTAGGTGTGGATCGCGCCTAAGGGATCCTTAAACCGGTCGAAGCGGGCGACCTGCAACAGCACCGGCTTTCCGCGCGGGATGCCGAGCCGGTCGAGCACCTGCGCAATCTCCGAGCGGGTCATGTCGCGGTTTTTCGGGCTCAGCGGATCGATCGATGGGTAAATCAAAAATTTTGGAATCGGCAGCCGTTGGGCGAACCCGGACAACGAAAATATGGCCGCGTCATATTTGAGCACGTACCGGCGAAGAAAAGCCCAGGCCGGGCGTTGAGGCTGGGCCAGGTCCAAGTGGCAACGCCAGAGCCAGCAGCCATTGGCACGATAGTCCACCAGCCCCGCCGGCTGATGGTCGTGGACCATCACCATGTCCGCGTCGAGTTTTAATGCCTTGGCATTGCGTTCGATGACGCCGGCATAGGTGTGATACATGTCGTCGGTCAGTTTCTCGTCGCGGCCCTGCAAAGCGTTCAGCATGCGGGTCACCACCGTGAAGTACTCTTGTGACCCGGCCAGCACTTCCCAGCGAGCATCGACGCCTAAGGACACCATCATTGGAACGAGCCGCCGCAAAATTTCCGACATCCCGCCTCCATAACGGACCGCGTTCAGATGCAGGAAACTCTTCCCTTGTACGAGGTCGCTCAAGCGGTACAGGAAATCCACCGTCCCTTTCGGCGACACCTCGCGGTATTCATCCAATGCCGGGTTCACTCGATCATTCTCCTCACCTGGAGCGGCCCATGAATGCAGTCACCTCTCAGATCGCGCTCCATTCCATGCTGTAGGCACTCGACGCTTGCCGCGCGGCCGGCAGATGCAACCAATAGGAGCTATAGGGTCCCAGAGTCAGCACATAGGGACGTTCGTGTATCGCAGGGAAACGCGATTCACCGAGCAATTCTTCCGGCACCACGTCTTTGAACGGGGCGAGGTCCAGTTCCACGGCCTGGGACGATCCCGCCAGGTTGTGCACGAGCAGCAGCGTTTCCTGTTCATACACACGGAGGTAGGCGAGGATTTTTTCATTGGCCGGACTCAGAAACTGCAGGGTTCCGCGCCCGAAGACCTTGTGTTTCTTCCGGATCGCGATCATCCGGCGCATCCAGTTCAGCAACGAGTGCGTGGCTTGTTTCTGCGCATCGATATTGACGGCCTGGTAGCCGTACACCGGATCGGCCACGACAGGGAGGAACAGTTGCGACGGGTCGGTCTTGGAAAAGCCGGCGTTCCTGTCCGCGGTCCAGTGCATTGGAGTGCGCACACCGTTTCTGTCGCCCAGGTGAATATTGTCTCCCATTCCGATTTCATCGCCGTAATAGATGATCGGGCTGCCGGGCAGGGTGAAGACGATGCTGTTCAAGAGCTCGACCTTCCGGCGATCGTTATCCAGGAGCGGAGCCAATCGGCGGGCAATCCCGATATTGCGCCGCATCTGCGGATCCCGCGCGTAGGCGTAATACATGTAGTCGCGTTCCTCGCCGGTGCACATTTCCAGCGTCAGTTCATCATGGTTCCGCAAAAAGAGGCACCACTGGCAGGCCGGAGGGATCTCCGGGGTATGTTTGAACATGTCGATGATCGGCTGGCGATCCTCACTTCGGACTCCCATGAACAATCGCGGCATCAACGGAAAGTGGAAGGCCATGTGGAACTCGTCGCCGTCTCCGAAATAGGGTCGCACATCGCTCGGCCACTGATTGGCTTCGGCCAACAGCACCCGGCCTTTGTATCGCTGGTCGATACTGCTGCGGATCTCTTTCAGGTAGCGATGGGTCTCCGGCAGGTTTTCGCAAATGGTGTCTTCGCGCTCGAACAGGTAGGGGACCGCATCGCATCGAAAGCCGTCGAGCCCCTGGTCCAGCCAATACTCCATGACTTCAATCATGGCCCGGCGGACTTCGGGGTTGTCATAGTTGAGGTCCGGCTGGTGGCTGAAAAAGCGGTGCCAGAAATAGGCCTGCGCCCCATGGTCCCAGGTCCAGTTGGATTTTTCCGTATCGACAAAAATGATGCGCGCGCGGCCATATTTCTGATCCGACTCGCTCCAGACGTAATAGTGCCGGGTCGGTGCATCCGGGGATGTTCTGGCTGCCTGAAACCACGCGTGCTGGTCGGAGGTATGATTCAGGACCAGGTCCACGATGACGCGTATGCCCCGGCGATGCGCCTCCTCCAGCAGGCGCCGGAAATCGTCTATGGTGCCGTATGATGCGGCGATGTTGTGGAAGTCTGCGACATCGTATCCGTCGTCCCGCAACGGCGAGGGGTAGAAGGGCAGCAGCCACAAGCAGTCCACCCCCAGCCATTCGAGATAATCCAGTTTCTGGATCAGCCCGACAAAATCGCCGACCCCGTCGTCGTTTCCGTCATAAAACGCGCGCACGTGGAGCTCGTAAAATACGGCGTCCTTGTACCAGAGTGGATCTTGATTCAGCATCGATCAGCCCTTTGCCGACTCACCGGTCAGGAATTCATCGCAGGCGCTGATGAGTGTGGACCGGAGCCGCTCCAAGCTGCCTTGGTAGGGATTGATCGAGCGGATGCGATCAGCGAGAGTCGTGAGGCCAAGACTGGTGCGGATCCAAGCCGAGAAATCGTTTTCTGCGCGCCGTAATCGGAAATGCGCTTCGAACATATGGTAGTAGATCGTGCTCACGTCGATGTCGGCCACGATGTCGCGAAAGTCCTGCAGGGTGCGCGCCTCCAGACCGATGGGCACTTCGAGGATCCTGGAGCGCTTGAAGTGGAAGGGCTGGCCGAACACGACCCTCGGAATAATGGGGCTGCGGGAGAGATGGTCGTCGATGACGGAAATCAGTTCTTCCCGCAGGTTTTCCAGGTCCGGGTAGTCGAAGGGGTCGAGGACCGCGAGACGCTCTCCCAGCACATGATCCCCGATCTGCATCACCACCCACTGCGCAAAGTCGTTCGGGTAGGCGCCCTCGATCAACCCGTGGCGGAGGAAGTAGCTGTGCGTGTGGAAATGGATGGAATCCAGCGGGACCTCTTCGATCAGCTCCGCCAATTCCTTTTCATCATCGGCTTGGCGGGCGATGCTTTCCCGCAATTCGCTGCAGCCGATGAATGCAAACGGATCACCTGCTACGAGAGCCGCCACTGCGCCTCCTTCTGTTGTTGGCATTCAGTCGTACGGACACCTCTGTCCTCCGGCGCGCATTTCTGACGATGGCTCCGGCGCATCGGTTCACTATAAAGGGTTCAGCTCGCCAGCTTTACTAGTGAAACACCTAGATGGCCCCCGCCTGATTTTGCGACATAGTACTGCTCAGAATCGGGCGTGCTGGGGGAGTGATGCAGGAAAAGGCGAAAGGATGACGATGGCCATGGCGCTACGGACGGCATGCCTCGTTCCGATTGACGGGTCGTTACGCGAACGATGCGGCAAGCAGGCCCTGGGCCGTCGGGTGGCGAAGTGTACGCACGACGGCCAGGCCTTGTGCCATTTTGAGTGCGAAGCGGGACATGTGTTTCATTCCGATGAAACCTGCCGGTATTATTTTGAATGTGATTGTCGGCCGCGTTATGCGCAAGCCGATCGGTCACATGCCCTTCACGATCAGTAATGTGATCGCCCCTGTCTTGCGCGGCACGCCGCTGGAATGGCCGCAGCAGTGGTCAGCGGGCCGACTCAGCGTATAATCGCCACGATTATCTTCACAAAATTCTCGCGGTCGTGTACCGTACAGAAACTGGTTCCAGATGTGATCGCAGAAGGGTGGAGGGGACTGGGTTCACTCCATTCATGGCTGACTCGGCCCTGCCGCATACATGCTCAATCCCTATTTGGTGTTTTGGAGTATCGCTCTGTTGTGTGTGGCCGCCGAATGGCTCCGCCCGGCACGACCGATTGCGTATCGTTCGGTCTTCTGGCGCGACCTTTTGGCGCTGGGTCTCTACAACCTGTCGTTTCTACTCGTGGTCCAGGTGACGGATCGCATCCCCGTTCCCCAGTACCTTCCCGCTGCCCTCGATCAACTCCCCACAGTCGGCAAACTGATGCTGTTTTACGTCGTCGAAGACTTTGGCCTCTACTGGGTCCACCGCCTGATGCACACGAGCCCGGTCTGGCGCATTCACCGGTGGCATCACTCGCCCACGTCTCTCTACTGGTTGGCCGGGATTCGCGCCACGATTCCGCATATTGCGCTCTTCAATCTCACCTATGTCGCGGCCCTTCCGCTCCTGCACGATGCCTCGGGATGGGCGTTCCAGGTGATCATGGTGGAACATGTTCTGCGTAACAATTGGATGCATCTGAATGTGACGTGGAACTCGTCCTGGCTGGAACGGGTCTTCGTGACTCCCCGCTATCATCACATTCACCACAGCTGCGATCCGGCGCATCAATCGAAAAACCTGGGTGCGCTGTTGACGATTTGGGATAGGGTATTCGGCACCTACTATAATCCCGACGACCTGAGAGGGGAGTTGAAGTTCGGTCTGAGCGAGCGGGTGAATCCGGTGCGGCTCGTGATCGGCGTGTAATGCCGCTGCTCTATCATGATCGGAAACGAGTGCATCCGACCTTAGCATGACGAACGGCGCGCGCTGTGGTTGCCGGCGGACGGTAAGCCCGGCTCGCGCTCCGGACGAGGGTCCCTGGCGGTCATGTGTTACGGCTGAATCCGGCCGGTCCGATACAGCTGAAATGCGTCACCGGATCCGACAGGAATGAAGGCCGGCGGGAGGGGGGGGATGAACCGCTGGCCGCGGCGGACGACCAGGTAGTCGTATTGCGTGGCCAGCTGCTCCCAAGGAATCGGCCGCGCGCGATACAGGAACTCTTCGACGGTCAACAGCGGGCGGACTGCCGGCGCCAGTCTGACCGGCTGCTGACCCGGTGCCGCGAAGAGATTCGAGACGAAGGCTGAGCGCCGTATGATGCCCCAGCAGGCGAGATTGACCATCGGCATCGGCTCGGCTATTTGTCCCTCTGCCGGAGACCAGTTGTCGTAGGCGGCCAGTTTGACGGCGGAGAGCAGGCGCGTCCCTTCCGGCAACCGATCGAGGGTCTGCTTGAACTGCTGATACTGCCGATCCGTTTCTCGCCAATCCTGCGTGGTTGAGCCGATCCTCACGGCGAACAGCACGCAAAGAGCCACAGCCACCGCAAGGCTCCAACCTCGGCTGACCTCGCGCCAGTCCGTACTCGCAATGGCCAGGAGCACGAACACGATCGGCATCCGAATATCGACCATGGCGGTCGTCCCGATCGTATTGGGCATCGCCGCGGAGACCAATGCGGTGGCGCCGAGCGGGAGCGCCATCTCGGGCAAGAGCAGGGCGCGTCGTCGCACCAACCCGATCCCGACGAGTCCGACCAGCATGACCACAGTGATGCGGTCCAGCCAGCGATGTTCGGTACGAACGGTCCCCTTGAACGCCTCGATTTTTGAGGACAGAGGAAGATACGAAATAAGCGGGGGCGGGGACGACCCCCGGAGCCACAGGGGATAGTCCTCCGGTGCCGCGCGGAAGGTCGGCATCATTGCCAGAAGCAGCAGAGGCATGATGAGCGCCGGAGCGGCCTTCCAGCCGATGCTGCGGGCAAGCCCGACCTCCTTGTTTCGCAGGCTCCACCATTGCGACAGTTCGTAGGTCGACAGAACCAACGCAAAGGTGGCGAAGGCAAACAGGTGGGCGAACAACAACAGGCAGGCGATGAAGACAAACAGCGGAACGATCAGGCGCGTGGAACCGGTACGAAGTCTCACCCAGAGCGCGCTGGCGCAAAGTGCGAGCCCAAGCCCGAAGAGATAATTCAGGAAGCCCCACAGGAAGACGCTGTTATAGAGGAAGAAGAAGGCGAGAAGCGGCCATGGAGACCGGCGCCGGTGCAGGGCGGCGTGAAGGGCCATGGTGCCTCCGGCCAGCAAGGCGAATGTCAGCCCGATAAATACCTTACCCGCAATTTCAACCGGCATGACACGGGTAAGCGGCGGCACCAGCACATCCATGGACAGGTTGGGAATCAGATCCCAGTGGATCTCATAGTATTGGCGAAGCCAGAAGGACTGCCCGCCGTCGGCCAGGATGTGCATGCGGGCCAGGTGATTGGGGTAATCGACGAGCGGCGGGATTTCAACCGTCGAGACAGGGATCAAGGCGACGCACAGAAGCGCACAAGCCGCGCAGAAAGTGCCCCATGCAGTGCCGTGAGAAGAGGATAAACTCGTGATGACCCTTTCCACCGTCGCGTGGCCTGTTGTACCCAAGCCGCGCCGGAAAGGCAAGGATGCCGGACAGGCTGGGAGAGGCGGTGGTTGACCGGGGCTAGATTACCGGGCGCCGTTTTCGGCGATGCTCACGAATTGTTTACGGAACCCGACGACTTTCGCGAGATAGTCGCGGGTCTCCTGGTAGGGGAGTCCGCTCCGAAGGCGGTCATAGAGGGTGGACGGCTGAAGGCTGTTAATCTGCTGCAAGGCGGCGCGCTGGTCCTTGGAGAAGGTTTTAAAGACGTTGCCGGCGCCGGTGTTATAGGCCGAGATGACGCAGTATTCCCTCGAGACCAGGTCCGTGACGTCGTCCAATTGCGCATAGGTCAACACGTTGAGATAGGCCGTGCCTAATTCGATATTGTTGTCCGGATCGAAGAGGTAGTCGCGAGACGGTGCCTTGTCTTCGCCTTTGGCTTTGCGATAGGCATCCCGGCCTCCGCTGGTGGGGACCAATTGCATCAATCCATACGCCGGGGCGGAGCTGACGGCGAAGGGATTAAAATTGCTCTCCGTACGGATGATCGCGAAGATGAGGCTGGGACTGATCTGGTAGCGCTCAGCAAACTGGCCGACCACGGTGCGATATTTCTCAGCCTGCTTATGCGAGAAATTGGTCACCATGGGAATGTTGACCATGTGGGCCGTCTTGGGGCCGCTCTCTTGGTCGACCGTGCGAGTCTTCACGCTGCCGGCGAGGATCGCGTCCGCGAATTGTTCGGCTTCCGCCGGCGTGCGAACCGGCTTGCCGGCCTGGTTTAGGACCAGGCCAAGTAAGTAGGGCTCCTTGTCGCCTGTCAGGGTGATTTCCTTATCCGAAAAGAGATCCACGCTGCGCGGATCGTTGGGAGTCAGGAGCGTGGTGACGACGGCATTTTTCAGACTTGCGCGAGGCTCTTTTTCGTCCAGAGTCTCGATGAGGATGTTGCCGGCGTCGAAGTCCACGATCGCCCGGCTCCGATAGTTTTGAGTATATTTCACGTACTTTTTCTGCTCGGGCACTTTCACTTCCTTCGTGCCCCATTTCTTGCCCACCTCCCCCGTCAGGGCCGCCATCAACGCCTGGAAGTCCCGTTGAATCGCCCGCAAGTCTCGCAGCAGCGCCTGCGGGTCGCGGCCGTAGTTCTCGACGCGTTGCCGTGCGATGTCGGCCGGGTCCTTGCCGCCGACGATGTCGAGTACCGTTCTGCCTGTGCTGCTGCCCACGGCCCGCTCTGCGGCGCCGAGCATCTTATCGGTGGTTTCACAGCCGGACAGCAACGTGGGAAGGGCGAGACTGAACAGCAGGAGGGACAGGGGGCGAGGGAGCATGGCGGGAGTATACCCAGGTGCAGGCGAGAGGAAAAGATATTTTCCGAAACCGTTCTCAGTCCACGCCTGGAGGAGATCCGGTCCAGGCAGACCTCGGTCGAGGCCACGTACATCCACGAGCTTGACGCCTGGATTTGAGGGTCAGTACCATGTCCAAAGGCCGGGCATCCCGGGACGGAAAGGCGGACACATGGGTTACGGAATGGTGAAGATGAAGCCGAGGCGTCTGGCCGTTGCGGCCTGGTTCTGCCTTTTCTGCCTGCTACTGATGCCGCCCCCGACACCTGCGTTGGCAGCCCAGACCCCCACCGAGGCCGTTCAGACGACGATGCAGGATCTGCTCTACCTGCTGACCGAACTGAAAGAAACCAGCCGGTCCGCTCAACGGCAGTGGGAAGTCGAACAGGTGGTGCGGCGCGCCTTCAATTATGAAGAAATGGCGGAACGCGCATTAGGGGAAAGCGGCGAGAAGACCAGCATGGCCGACCGCCGGCAGTTCACCAGGCTGTTCGTGCAGGTCCTGCGTGATGATCTGGCCGATAAATTACGCGATTATGCTCTTCCCCAGGTGGCCTATCTCTCCGAACAACTCGCCGGGACGGACACGCAGGTCTTGGTCGCGCCGGCGGGCCGCGAGGTCGACACCAGAATCGAGTTTGACGTGGTGCAGCGGTCCGGCCGCTGGCTGATCAACGACCTCAGTATCGACGGCGCCAGCATCGTCGCGACGTATCACGCGCAATTCTCGCGCATCCTTCGCGAGGGTTCCTTCTCCGACCTCATGGAATTCCTGAAACAGAAAGCCCTGGTCGCCTGATTTGGAGCACGTGCCGCAGTCTGCCTGCGATGCTCCTGCCGTCCGTCGCCCGTTCATCAATGGCCCATGCCCTCAGTCGTTTGTGCTCCTCGCCTTCAGGGATTGATGATTCCAGACCAGACCGGCTGCTCACATCGCATGGTGTGAGCGCGTGGCCAGGCTACGCTCTTCGAATTTCAAGAGCCCGCGCTTATAGGCCCGGACAAGAAGCTGCTGGCGGCTTTTCACGTCTAATTTCCCGAAAATGGTGGTGAGATGATGGCGGACGGTGACGCTGGAAATGCACAGGCGCTCGGCGATGTCCTTGTTGGTCAGCGCTTGCCCGATCAGGTGGATGATCTCCTGCTCGCGACCGGTTAACGCTGTATCGAGTACTGTCGTCGACAGGCTCGGCACAGGCTGGCCGGCGGGGATGGCGTCCGCGCCTCCCGAGCGGCTTCCCCCGCCCAATTCGTAGACGGTCGTCGCGGCCGGGAGGCAGCAGACGTGGGTGATGGTGGCCAACAACACGGCCGCCGGTTGAATGGTCAGGACGATGCCGTCTATCCCGGACGAGACGGATCCCAGACGGGAGGTCATTTCGTCCATGTGGCTTAACAGAATGATGCGGGTCCCCGGGGCGGAGATTTTGACCGTGCGAACCAGTTCCGCAATGTCGAGGTCCGGCTCCGTCTCGATGACGAGCGCATGAGGTTGCTCTCGGGCGACCAGCGCTTCCGTTTCGAGCCTGCCGGCCGCTTCACCGGTGAGTCTGATGCGGTCTTGCCCGGAGAGTGCCGCCTGCAGGCCGATGCGGACGAGGTGGTTTCTGCTGACAATCGCCACCGTCACGGGGGCATGGCTCAAGTGTAGACCGCTCATGGATGAGTCCGCCGGGGTGATAGCCTTACAGCGACGACACGGCGGGTACTCTGGCCACTTCGCGCTGGCAATATTCATAACAGCTGGAGAGGACGAGGTCGCCCGAGAAGCGGACCGTGCCGCAGACCTGTCCCATGAGGAGTGCCCAGTCTGCCACATGGGCGGCCAGTTGGGCCGGTGGTATCCCCTGGGTTCTGAACAGATTGATGGCGACCGTCGAGAGGATGACTTTCAGGTGAGAGAGGGAGGGGCCGTAGCTGAACACATATTCATGTTGTCCCGTGAAAAGCAGTTGGACGCCTTCTCGCGCCTTCATGCCTCGATGTCCGCAGTGAGGGCAATGCAGACATTCAAGCCCGGTACAGGGATCATACCCGGCGCGAATATCGGCTTCCATCACATGGCCGCAATGAGTCGCAGGACACAGCATCATCCATTCTCCTTTGAAGAAGTCAGTGCATGGCGTCGCTTCCTGTCAGGCGCTGTGAAGTGCCGAGCTCCCGGAGGGGCTGGAACCACCCTTGTTCTGAGGCGTGGAAGGTGAGGCCTGCACCATCCGTTCAGCCTCCAACCAGTCCTGGCAGTCGTACCCGTCCTGTTGTCCTCGTTGCTGATAGAGCGCATAGGCCAGCTTCTCGATTCGCGCACGGATGTCGTCGTCGGTGGCGCGAGCCTCGCCTACCGGGGTAGGCGACCCCTGGTCCTTGCGTTTGGAAAGCGATCGGCCGCCCCTCGCGGAAGAAATGTTTCGTATCGGTTCGTCAGCTGCAGGTGTCAGACGTTCTGGCATGATCACGACTCCTTGCCGGATAGCGGTCGGTTGCTGATCTGTTGTTCACGGATGTGACCTATTGAAGGCGTACGCAAGGGATACCCAGCGTCGCCGACAGCACTTCTTCCACCGGCTGTTCAAGCCGTGGGCTGTTCGCCCCGGCCGGGCTTGCGCCGGTGGGCGGGGACTGCATACGCGGGGATCGGTGCCGCGGTTGAGAGAGCGCCAGCACGGAGGCTTGTGGGCATAGCGCATTGACGGTACGAAGCGCCTCACCCTCCGGGGTGCTACGGGATGATGCTCCCGAATCCCGGCTGAGCAGAATCGCCGCCGGCTGAATTTCCCTGAGTTGAGTCAAGGTGGACTCGAGGTCCCGCACGAGCACTGCGTGGTACCCGCTCGTGGCCAGGCAATCGGCGAGTCTGAGTCCGAACTGCAGTTCGGCGTCGACAATCATCACTCGCGATCGTCCCGGTTGTTTGGCAGGGTGCATGGTGGGGTTCATCGGCGGTTCTCCTTGTTGTGTCACCGGGTCAACTGCAGCGATCCACGAGGAGACCTTCTGCGGCCGGCATGGCGGCAACCGGTCGAAAGGCATGCGATCCCCTCTGTGCGAGAGACACCTGGTATTGGAAACGCGGCAGGGGGCGGAGCACGATCGTCCCTCGGCGCGACAGGGTGTCCACCGCCATGAATACTTGGTTCCAAGTGCAGGTCTGCAGACGCTGCGCCAAGAGTTCCAGCGTGCAGGTCCCGCGCCGTTTGAGCTCCAGGGTGATCAGTTCCTCTATGGGGGTGAGCTGGTGCATATGCTGAGTCCTCTTTTCAAACCACGATCGTCCAGCGGATCTGGCGTCGTTCACGCGTCTGACCGGATGCCCCAACCTCCTGCATTCCGTTTGGGAGGTCCAAGGCGGCTTCGAGAACTCCAGACACGCGACAGTGTTAGGTGTACCCCTTAGGGAGAATGCGCACCATCGCCCTTTGCGCAAATTGAGTGTCGCCGTTTCGCCGTTCCGCCTGTCGCCGTTTGTGCTACAAATTCGGGGGGAGGGAGGATGAATGCCGACCGGGTGGATTCAGGAGACGAGACGGTTGACGAGACGGTTCTGGAGTGCGTAATGCGTCAATTCGGTGTTGTTCTTCAATTGCATTTTTTCGAGGATGCGCGCCCGATAGGTATTGATGGTGCTGATGCCCACGCAGAGATCGTCCGCGATCTCTTTGAGGCTTTTCCCGACGGCGATCAAACACATGACTTGGTATTCGCGGTCGGAGAGCAGCTCGTGGAGGGGTCTCTCGGCCTGATCGTTGAGGTTGGCGACGAGTAATTCAGCCATGGAGGCGCTCACAAATTTCCCCCCTCCCAGGATTTTCCTGATGGCTTGGACCAATTCGTTGGGGGCGCTGTCTTTGGTGAGATATCCGGCGGCTCCCGCTTTGAGCATCCGGCGCGCCAACTGATCTTCGGGATAGGCGCTGAGCACGAGGACCGGGAGTTTCGGAGAGACCTGCTTGAGATCCTTCAGGGCGTCGAGGCCGCTCTTTCCCGGCATGCCGACGTCGAGGACGACGATGTCCCATGTGAACTTACGGATCCGGTCGATCATTTCATCCGCATTTCGCGCTTCCCCGATGACGGCGCCCTGAAACTGCTCGTTGAGAATTTGTTTGACGCCCTGTCGAACGACCGCGTGATCATCCACGACCAGAATTTTTGTCACGAGAGACTCCCTGTGTTGCGCCTACCCGAGGGGGCGGCGCGCAGCCCTGTTCGCGGCATCAATCCCGGGGCGGCTGTTCGAGAGGAACCCTTACTCGTACGGTGGTTCCCGATCCGGCATGACCTGCGAAGGCGATGTTGCCGCCGAGCAGTAAGGCGCGTTCGCGCATGCCGACCAAGCCCAGAGACTGAGGATCGGCCAGTTCCGATTCGGTAATGCCACGCCCGTTATCTTGCACTTCAAGCACCAGCCCGCCGCTCTGTTCCTGGAGGGTAATCCGCACGGTCGACGCCTCCGCATGGCGCGCCACATTCGTCAGGATCTCCTGAAAAATTCTAAACATCGCGGTCGAGGCGGCTTGCGAGAGGGACGCGGACCGCAGAAAGATATCGAGCCGGCATTCAATACCTGTGCGCGACTGGAATTCGTGCGTCTGCCATTCAATGGCGGGGACCAAGCCCAGCTGATCCAACACAATGGGGCGTAAATCCGTGGCGATTCTTCGAACCGACTGAATCGTGCTATCGACGAGCCCGGAAATCGACTTGAGGCGATCCTGGACGGCCTGCGCCGCGTTGGGGAGCTGGTCGCGTAATAAGGACAGTTCGAGTTTGACGCCCGTCAACGCCTGGCCCAGCTCGTCATGGATCTCGCGCGCGATGAGAATCCGTTCTTCCTCTCGCACGGTTTCCAGGCGGGCGGTCAGGTTCCTGAGCTGATCATGCGAGGCGGTCAGTTGCTGCTCGGCCCGCTTCCGGTCGGTAATGTCGAGAAACACCACCACGGCCGCCGTGACGAGCCCTTGCTCGATGACCGGGAAGGATGAGTATTCGACAGGGAACGACGTTCCGTCCTTGCGCCAGTACACTTCATCACTGACCTTACGCCCTTTGCCATCCGCGAGGGTTTCGTGGATATGGCAACGCGACCGAGGATAGGAGGCGCCGTCCGGTGAGGCATGATGGATACGCTCATGCATATCCTGGCCAAGCAGTTCGTCGGGCGGGTAGCCCAACATGCGCGATGCCGCTGAGTTGAGGAAGGTGCAGCACCCTTTCCGGTCGATGCCATAGATGCCTTCACCAGTGGATTCCAGCAGGAGGAGACGATCCTTCGCGAGTTGCTGCCGGATTTCCTCCGCCCGTTGCTTCTCGGTAATGTCGGTGGCGATTCCGCACAAGGCGTAGCGGCGGCCCGCGGCATTGCGCAAGGGGAATTTGACGACCACGCTGGTGTGGGGACCGTCGTCGTGTAAGGCCATTTCTTCGAACTGCATGGGGGCGTCGGCTTCCAGCACCTTCCGGTCATTGTCGCGAAAGGCCGCGGCCTGGGCCGGCGGAAAAATCTCTGCATCGGTCTTGCCGACAAGATCCTGCTGGGCCAAATGGGACACCGTTTCAAATTGCCGATTCGCTTGGAGGTATCGCCCTTCCAGATCTTTGAGGAAAATCAGGGCCGGGCTGTTGTCCATGATCGCTCGAAAGCGGTCTTCGCTTTCGCGTAATGCCGCCTCTGCCTGCCTGCGCTCGCTGATATCCCGGATAATGCCGGTAATGAACAGCTTTGATTTGGTTGTCCATGTCGCCAGGCTGAGCTCCAATGGGAACTCCGTGCCGTCTCTCCTCAAGCCTACCAGTTCAAACATGTCGGTCTGCATGGTCAATCGTCCGGTTGCGGCGACCCGTGCGAGGCCTCGTAGGTGGGCCTCGCGCAATCGTTCAGGGATGATGCGGGTCACCGGCTGACCGAAGATTTCACCGGCCGTATAGCCGAAGATCTTTTCTGCCCCACTGTTCCAAAATGCGACGTTTCCACGAGTATCCATCAGAATGATCGCGTCGCCGGTTGATTGCACAATCGACCGCAGCCGTTCTTCACTCTCCTGCAGCGCCTCCTCCGCCCTTTTGCGTTCTGTGATGTCCCGGGCCACCGCCTGAAAGCCGATCACTGTGCCTTCTTCTAGTAGGACTTGCACGTTCTGACCGATCCAGACTTCGCTCCCGTCCTTGGCAAGGGCCAGGAATTCGTAATAGGTGCTGGACTGTTGCCGGATGAATTGCCGCCCATAAAATCGTTCCGCCGCCGGCTGATGCTGGGGATGAATCAATTCGATGAACCGGCGCCCCAACAGTTCTGGTTCCGTATACTTCATGATGCGCATCGCGACCGGGTTCACGAAGGTAAACCGGCCCAATGCATCCGTTCTATAGATAATGTCGTTGGCTTTGGTGATCAGCAACCGGTAGCGTTCCTCGCTGTCCCGTAGCGCGTCATCGATGCGTCTGGCCTCGCTGATGTCACGAAACACCACCACGCCGCCTTTGACCAACCCCATCTCATCCCGCAATGGCCGGGCCGAGACATCCAGCCACAACCCGTCAGGCTGATTCCGGCGTTTGAGAAAAAGCGTCGCACCGGTGACAGATTCTCCACGGATGGCTCGTGCCAGCGGGATGTCTTCGGATCGATAGGGTGTCACCTTGTCAGGGTGCAAGATATTGAAGGCTTCCGACCATTGCCCGACGGTTCTTTTGACCGGGCAGCTTCCCAGAATGTGCTCTGCCGCGGGATTCCAGACTCGATAGGTTCCCGTTTCATCGGCCATCACCACGCCGTCCGCCATGCTGTTCAGCACGGATTGGAGGAACCGCGTCTGTTCGCGCAATTCTTCCTCCAGCCGCTTCCGTCCAACGGCATACCGCAACGCGCGCGACAGGAGGGGCGCGGATGTCTGTCCCTTGATGAGATAGTCTTGCGCGCCGGCTTGGATGAGGTGGAGGCCGAGCTCTTCATCCTCCAGCCCGGTCATCAGTACGATCGGAATCCCATGCGCTGCGGCATGCATTCTGATCAGGGTATTCACCCCCTGGCTATCAGGCAACGAGAGGTCCAGGAGAATGACATCGATGGAAGCCTCACTGAGACAGCGGATTCCCTCGTCGAGCCGGCCTGCTTGCGTGAGGCTGAACTGCCCGCTGGTTTCCCCGATGAGCTCGCGCAGCAGGCGAATGTCGCCCGGGTTATCCTCGATCAACAAGACATGGATGGGTCGGGTATTCATGCGGCTCCGTGCTGGTGTGGCGCCGGCAGTACGACGATCCCGAGCCAAAAATCTTCGATCGATCGGACCACCCGGACGAACTGATCCAGATCGACCGGCTTCGTAATATAGCAGTTGGCGTGAAGATTGTAGCTCTTCAGCACATCCTGTTCGTCTTGAGACGTGGTGAGCACAACCACCGGGATACGTTTCAAGTTGTCGTCCGCCTTGATGTCGGCCAGGACTTCACGGCCGTCTTTTCTCGGCAAATTCAGATCCAGCACGATGAGGTGCGGGCGGGGCGCCGAGCTGTGCGATCCCTGCCGCCGGAGAAAGGCCAAGGCCTCGATGCCGTCCTTCACGACGGTCAGATGATTGATCACCTTGGCCTCCTTCAAGGCCTCAATGGTCAGGCGAACATCTCCGGGATTGTCTTCCACCAAGAGAATTTCAATCGGCTTCACCAGTTCGGGAATGACCATCGCGATGGCTCCTTTGCCTGCAGGGGTGAATCATACGGTCTCCGTGGCTCCGCCTGGCGAGCGGGTGACGGAGTTCTTGTGGAGAGGGTCTGGAATGCTGAACCAGAAGGTGGCGCCTTTGCCGGACTCGGATTCCACCCACACGCGCCCCCCATGACGTTCGACAATCTTCTTGCAGATCGCCAGGCCAATGCCGGTGCCCGGGTATTCCGCCCGCGTATGGAGCCGTTGAAAAATGACGAAAATCCGGCCGGCATATTGCGGTTCGATTCCGATTCCCTCGTCGCGAACCGAAAACAGCCATTCGTCCTGTTTCCGTTCAGCGGAAATGTGAATACGAGGCGGCTGATCCCCGTGGAATTTGATAGCGTTACTCAGGAGATTTTGAAACACCTGCGCCAGCTGCTTGGCATCGCCTGTGACGGTCGGCAGGCGGTCGTGCGTGATCACCGCCCGGCTTTCCTTGATGGCGCTCAGCAGATTATCTTGCGCGTAGGAGAGTACCGCTCCCATGGGAGTGGGTGTAAGCGGTTGGCTGCCCGTGCTGACACGGGAATAGGCGAGCAGGTCCTGAATGAGCTTTTGCATGCGGGTTGCGCCATCGACGGCATAGGCGATGAACTCGTCCGCATCGGCGTCCAATCGGCCTTTATAACGCTTCGCCAGCAGCTGGGTGTAGCTGCCGACCATGCGCAGGGGCTCCTGGAGATCATGCGACGCCACATAGGCGAATTGCTGGAGATCGGCATTGGAGCGCCCCAGCTCGGCCACCGATCGTTCAAGGTCCTGCCGCGTCGCGATCAGCTCGGTTCGCTCGCGTCCCAGTTTCCACGAAACCAAGATGCCGTAGCCCGTCAAGGGCAAGATGACGAGAATGCCGATGCCGCCGACCGTCCACAACAATCGATCGACAGGCGCATAGACCTGGTCGTGGGTCTGGCGGAACAACACAATCCAATCGAATCCGGGAAATTCACGATAGCCCCTGGTCGAGGCATACCCCGTGACAACCGAATGCCCCCGGCGATGATGGACTTCTTCGACGTACCCCGATTGATTCCGGTCGGAGGCGGCTCTAGCTTTGGAGGGAATGTCCAGTATAGCCGGGCCGCTTGTGCTGCCGGTAGAAGCCTGTTTTTCGGCAATGAGGGCTCCGTCCCGGGTGAGCAGCAGCCAGTCATAGGTATCCTGCCCGTAGCGCAATCTGCCTTCCTGTTCAAAAATCGAGCGGAGATTGTCGATCGGAACGAGGCTGGCCATCACGCCGCGAAACTCTCCACGTGCTCCGTAGATCGGCGCCATGAAGCCGACCGCCTTCTGTTGTTGCGGAGTGACGAAGGCTGCTGCCGGTTCGAAGTGAATGGTTCCTGATCGACGCACGGCATCGAACGTGTCAGGAGTGATCGCCGGTGCTCCCTGTGACGAGGGCGCGTCGGTGGAGGCGATGACGGTGCCGTCGGCATCGGTGATCCCCAACCATGAGTAATACCAATAGAGCCGGCTGTAGTGCTGGAGCCGCTCGCGCTTTTCCTCTGGAGCTCCTTCCCGGATCACGCCGTCGTTGGCGAACAACTGAATATCGCCATACCGCTCGAAGAGGACTCGATCGAGCGTCTCTGCGACGGCCGCGGCATTCACGGCGAGTTCGCTTCCTCGTTCAGCAACCAGCAGGGCGCGCAAATAGGACAGCGCATACAACCCCACGGCGGTCGCAATGGCGAAGCAGAGCAGGAGGAGGATGGGCAGGATCCGCTCCGTCCGCTTGCTGCTGGTATGAATTGCCGTGGTGTGCACGGTCGTCGTCGGGAGCGCAAACATGCCGGGTGATCGGAGGGTATTGCCCTACTAGTTTAACCTGTTCCGGTGGGCGGATGCACCAGGTCGCAGACGGCTTGCCGGTTGCGCCGGCGCTCGATTGACTCCCACGGCGGGGCCGGGTAGGTTCTTGTCGACCCGCGATGGGACAAAATAGTATGTTGATTATTTCGGCACATGTCTCGATTCCGGATGAGGAAATCGAGTTGACGGCCGTGCGGGCGCAAGGTGCCGGCGGGCAGCATGTCAACAAGGTTGCGTCGGCGATTCATCTGCGGTTCGATATACGGGCGTCCTCTCTTCCTCCCTGGTACAAAGAGCGACTTCTGGCGTTGCGGGATCATCGAGTGTCTCGCGAGGGGATCGTCATCATCAAAGCACAGGACACGCGGAGCCAGGAGCGGAACCGCGCGCTGGCCTTCGAGCGTCTTGTGGAATTGATACGCCAGGTTGCGATTCCCCGGAAATCCCGCCGTCCCACCAAACCGACGGCAGGGTCGAAGAAAAAACGGTTGGACGACAAATCCAAACGGGGCCGTCTCAAGAGCTTGCGAAGCCGGCCTGATGAGCAGTGAGGTTGCCGCAAAAAAAAAGGGGCGCTTCGGTTGAAGCGCCCCCGCGAGACGAATCTCGTCGTGCTTAGAAGCGGTTGCGCCCGCCGCGGCTTTCGCCGCCGCCGAACCGTCCACCCCCGCCGCCACCGGAGCGAGGCTCTTGCGGCTTCGCTTCATTGACGGTGAGCTGCCGGCCATCCATATCCGAGCCGTTCAAGGCCGTGATGGCTGCCTTCGCTTCTTCTTCCGAAGACATTTCCACAAAGCCGAAGCCGCGGGACTGTCCCGTGAACTTGTCCGTGATCACGCGCGCCGATTCAACGGTGCCGTGAGCGGAAAACAAGTTGCTCAGTTGCGATTCAGTGGCAGCATACGGCAGTCCGCCGACATACAATTTGTTACCCATAGGGGTCTCTCCTTTTGAAAAATGACATTGTCGGCGACGCGAGAACAGGGGTATGAGGGGAATGAGCGGGCCGAAGGCGCGATGGTAGGGGCGACTTGGGTCTGACTTCCGATCAACTTCTCGGTAACAAACAACATCGGTAAAGGGCCATTCGAGACTGTGATTCCCATGCGGCCCGTCATAGGAACAGTGTGCATCGTAACAGATGGCAGACCTGATTACTACCGGTTTCAAGCCCTTCGAGAAAATAGTTTGAGGCGGGAGAGACGCGCAGGAACCGCAGCGAACTATGGTTCAACCGCCGGGAGAAGCGGTGCGGAGCGAGGAGGCCAGCCCTAACTTCGATAAAACATAGATCAGCCACTTCGACGGATCGAAATTGTACCAGAGCGGTCCGTTGCGGTAATCGCTCGGGTAGGTGTGATGGTAATTATGATACCCCTCGCCGAAGGTGAGGAGGGAGACGAACCAGGAGTTGCGGCTCGAATCGGCCGTGCCATAGGGCTGCTCGCCCCAGATGTGGCAGACTGAATTAATGCAGAACGTCGAATTCAGGACCGCAAAGGTACGTCCGACGCCGGCCAGCATGAACCCTCCAATGCCGCCCTGCCAGCCGTTGTGCAGGAAGCCCACGACAAAAGGGAGGGCGAGGCCGATCAGGACGATCACCGCATAATTGCGGTGTTGCCACATCGCCACCGGGTCCTGCATCACCCGGGAACCAAACCGTTCATCGTTGCAAGGCACAGGATTAAGAAGCCAGCCGCAATGGCTGTACCAGAACCCTCGCTTGGCATTGTAGGGATCGGCCGGATCGTCACAATGCGCATGGTGACGCAAATGATCTGCCGTCCATTTCGCCCCTGAATTCTGGAGCGCCCATCCGCCGGCGACCAGCAGGCAGGCCTTCACCCAATCGGGACACTCGAAGCTGCGGTGCGTCAACAGCCGGTGGTAGCCGACGGTGATGCCCAGGCCGGTTACCAGGTACAAGACGGCAAACATTGTCCAATCCAGCCAGGAATAACCGTACAACCAGCCATAACCCGGGACACAAATCACCGAGCCTGCGACGATCGACCAGAAGAGGAGGTAGGTCCAGAACTTATGATGCACGCGGTGGACGACATGCGCCGGAACCGGGGTCGGGGAAACTTGTTGCATGGCGCTACAATAGTCAAGCGGTAGGGAATTCGCAAGAGGCTCGTCAAACTCCTGCGAGGGGCCAAACAGGACTCTGCCGGTCAACGCGGGCTGTTTGTCGTCAACCCTTCATCGGTGCGCGCGTTGAACCCTGCAGGTCGGAGAAACGTCACGCCTTGCTGCCGGCTGTTCGGGCTTGTGGCAAGAAACAAGAAGGGAGAGGGTGTATGTCTGTTGAAGTCAAGCCGGTAAGAAAGACGATCTGGATGGTGCTCGGGATCTGTGTGCTGGTTGGTTTGTGGGGGGCTTTCGAACCGGCGAGGGCCGGATCGGATCCGTCTGCGCCGGCCGGTCAAGAACAGCCGGCGACGTCGTCCGATTCATCCGCCGGTACCGGGAAAGGATCGGACGGGCAGGGGCGAGGGCTTCGTCCAGGAAGAAAAGCCTGCGCTGACGATGTGAAGAAACTGTGCGCCGGGGTGAAAGCGGGAGAAGGGCGCATCATGCAATGCCTGAGAACGCATACGCAAGAGCTCTCACCGGCTTGCGCCGACATGTTGCAGCAACGGGGAAAACAGCGGCCCTGAGTGAGTCGAGGCATTGCCGGGCGGAGGCACGGGCCGCCCGGCTGCCTCCCCTCGGCGCGGCGGCCGATGGGTCCTCCTTGCTGCCGGTTGAATTCGATATTTTGTTTTTCGAAGCGGTACGAGTGCGATACAGTGGCCGAGATACATACGGGAGGGTACGTATGAGCGGCACTACGGGACAGGAACAGTTTTCCGTCGATTTGCGCCAGCACCCGCGGTTGCGCGTGCCGGCTCCGTTCGTCTGTTCGTTTTCGCGATTGGGCCTCGCCAAGTGGCTCGGTCGCGGCAGCGATGGGATCGGTGTGGTGTTCGATGTGTCGATGCGAGGGGCGAAGGTCATGAGCGAAGCCGGGATCCAGCGCGGCGATCGAGTGTCCGTCAGTCTGTCCCTGCCCAATCAGGTTTCCCCGATGACGGTGGAGAAAGCCACGGTGCGGTGGGAGCGGGAACAGGTGTATGGCCTGGAGTTTGTCGATCTCTCGCCGGTCGCTGAAATGCGGCTGCGAAAGTTCATCACGCTCGCGACCAAACCGGCCGCCTGACGATCGCTACGGCCCCCTCCAAAACTCTCTCTACCACCGGCTGCTCTTCGACGCCCCGGCTGCAATGTCGTTCCCCCTGTCTCGCCTTGCTTGGAGATTGCGCTCCTCGCTCCGTTTCCCTACAATGGCTGACCCCTTTGGTCATGTCCAGCACCCAGACACAACATAAGCGGCGCCAGCCACGTAGTCTCTATCATCCGGTGTATTGGCCCACCTGGGCCGGCATTGCGCTGTTCCGGCTGCTGTCCTGGCTTCCGTATCGCTCGCAGCTTGCGTTCGGGCGTCAGTGCGGGCGCATCTTGCACGGACTGCTCACCAAACGCCGCGACATCGTGCGCGTGAATCTGGCCCTGTGTTTTCCTGAACAGTCGCCGGAAGAGCGCAATAAGGTCGCGTTACACTCGTTCGAATCGATGGGGATGGGCGTGTTGGAGATCGCGATGGCCTGGTGGGGGAAAGACCCCCGGGCGCATTGCGAGTGTACGATCAAGGGGTTGGAGCACATTCGCGAGGCGCTCAGGCGAGGTCGGGGCGTTCTGCTCTGCGGGGCGCATCTGCATGCGGCGGAACTGGCCGGCCGGTTCATGGCATTGGAGCAGCCGGTGGCCATCGTGTACCGTCCGCAGAACGATATTGTGGCCGATATGGTCGCGAACCGGTGCCGCAGCCGGTACTATTCCGAGCTCATTCAACACCGGGATATGCGGGGCATCCTGCGCGCGTTGGCCAGGAACCAAGTCGTCTGGTACGCCCCCGACATCGATGCGGGCTCAAAGCGCAGCGTGTTTGCTCCGTTTTTCGGCGTGCCGGCGTCTTCCCTGACTGCCACGTCTCGCTTGGCGAAGGTCAGCGGGGCGGCGTTGGTCCCCTGCTTTTACTACCGCAGGGCCGACGGCTCAGGGTATGACATCGAAGTGGGTGAAGCGCTCGATCACTTTCCTTCCGGCGACATGATCGAAGACGCCACTCGCATCAACCGGTTGATCGAAGGGGCGGTCCGCCGCGTGCCGGAGCAATATTTCTGGCAGCATCGGCGGTTCAAAAGTCGCCCACCTGGCGAGCCGCCGCTGTATCGTCGTTAAGGACGCCCGCCTCAAATGCCGGCCTGCTTCCGGTCTCCACGGCGGCGGGTGCCGGTAAAATCCTGGGAAGTACTCGGCGTCTCCCGCTCCCTACGGTATAGTGGTCTGGCGGCTCCGGACGCGGGCCGCATCATTATTCCGCCATGGATCACGACAACAACGTCTCGCCCGTTCGCATCGAGCTCAGGCAGCACCCCCGGTGCCTGGTGTCTCAGACCTGCCTGCTGTCCTTTGCCCCTTTCGCGCCGACGCTCAGTTTTAACGGCGACGAGGAAGGCGAAGGGCTTATCTTCAACCTGTCGCCCGGCGGATGCATGATCGGCAGCGAGGCGGGGGTGAAGGTGGGGGATGCCATGTCGCTGATTATTCTGCTGCCAGGGGAGACCAGTCCGACGGCGGTTGATCTGGCGCTGGTGCGGTGGGGGACGGGCCGACATTTTGGCGTCGAATTCGTCTCGATGGGTACTGCCGAGCAGGATCGATTACGCCGGTTCCTCGCCGCTGCCCCTGCAATGGAGTAGGACGGAAACCGGCTCTGTGACGGTGGTGCATATGACGGAGAGGAGAGCGGGTGGAACAGGCTAAAACATTGCGCAAGTCCCGCCGGGTGTCGGCGGATTGCCGTCTGGAGTACATCGGCGAAGATGAGTTTGAGGGCGAGGCCGAGTTGCTGGATCTCTCGTCCACCGGCTGCATGGCAAGATCCGAACAGGCCCTGCCGCCGGGACTGCGCATGAAAGTCTCCGTGTTCTTATCCGACGGGCACGAGTGGCCGGTACGCGTGGAGGAGGCCGTCGTGCGGTGGGCGCGAGGCGGAGAGTTCGGGGTCGAATTCCTGGTGATGCGTCCTCCGCAACTCCAGCGTATCCAGCAATTCGTGATCAAGCACCGCCCACCGGGATAAGCCGCGATCTGTTTCGTTAGTGGCATCCTCCGCGTCAGTGCCAGCCTGCCAACGTTTGGCCTGCCTCCCTCTGCGATCCTGCGACAACCCGCGTCGACTCGTTGCTTTACGCTGGATGGTCCCCTACAATCTCGCCGTCGTTCGCGGTTTGAGGCCGCTTGACCTGCCCGGCTGAAAGGAGTCGGTTGCGACGGTGATCACGTGGGTGGGGCGGAAGACCATCGCGGGATGGACCTATCTGGCGGCACTGGCCACCCTGTTTGCGCAGGCCCTGCTCGATCTGCTCATGCCAGCCCGGCAGGGGCGCGGCGAAACCTTCCGGGTATTGATCAGACAAATACTCTTCACGGGGGTCGATGCGCTGCCGGTCACCACGGTCATGGCGTTGCTACTGGGCATCATCATTGTGACCCAGGCCGGCACACAACTTCCCAGGCTCGGAGCCGGGGCGCTGGTGGGCAGCATCATCGTCGTGACGGTCATTCGCGAACTTGGTCCACTGGTGACCGCGTTCATCGTCGTCGGGCGCTCCGGGTCGGCCATTGCGACGGAACTCGGCAATATGTCGGTGACACGCGAGATCGTCGCGTTGCGGCTCATGGGCATTGCCGTCGGCCGGTTTGTCGTCATGCCCCGCATGGTCGGCATGGTGCTTTCGATGCTGTGCCTGACGATTTATTTCGATGTGGTCGCGGTCTTCGGGGGCTATCTCGTGGCCGACGCGCAATTGACCATTCCGCTCGATGCCTTCGCGGGAAGCGTCGTCAGGGCCTTGTCCACAACGGATGTGCTCATGACGGTGCTCAAGGGCCTGGGGTTTGGATCGGCGGTCGCCGCGGTCTGTTGTTACCATGGCCTGGCCGTCCGATCGTCCTATACGGAGGTGCCGCAACAGACGACCCGCGCGATGATCAATTCCTTTGTGCTCTGCCTGCTGTTCGATGTCGTGGTGACGGTACCGTTGTATCTATGAGCGACGCGGCCATCATCTTTGAGCAGGTCCGCGCGCCCATGCTGGGCGGGGATTCTCATCTGGAGATGGATCTCCGGATTGGCTCGGGTGAGTGGGTCGCCTGTGTCGGGCCGAGTCGTGCCGGGAAGAGTCTGATGGTGGAACTGGCCGCCGGCCTGGTTGTTCCGGAGTCGGGGCGCGTGCTGGTCTTAGGGCAGGATTGGCGCCAGGTTCCAGACGATGATCCGAAGTCCGTCCGGCTGCGGGTGGGCGTGGTGCTGCAACAGCCGGGGTTGTTGAGCAACATGACGCTCTTCAACAACGTGCTTCTGCCGCTCCGTTATCATCGCGGCTCCATACCGGACCGCCACCGTGAGCAGATGGTCATGAGCCAGTTGGAGCGGCTAGGTCTGGCTTCTCTGCGAGACCGGTTTCCAGCTGAGCTCAACCAGGGTGAAGCGCGCCGGGGGGCCATCGCGCGGGCCTTGATGCTGGAGCCGGATCTTCTGCTCCTCGATGATCCGGTAGCCGGATTAGACGCCGATATGGTGGTGGAACTCACAACCTACGTCGATGAATGGCGGGCTCGCCGCCCCCTGACGGTGCTCGCGGCGTTGCGCGGCTGGTCGCCGTTCGTCGAAGCAGCCGATCGGCTGGTCGTCCTTCACGAGGGGCGTGTGGCTGCCGACGGGACCCGTGATGCGGTGGGGGAGATGGTTCCGGCCCCGCTGCGGCGATATGTGGACAAGCCGGTGGAGTCTTGCCGAATGGAAAGGTGATCGATCATGCACTATTCGCATCGTCTGTCCAGCGGACGGCTGGCGCAGATCGTGGGCACATTCGTGCTGATCCCCGCGGTGATTCTGGCCGTGGCGGGGTTTTGGATGTCGAGGACGGAACATCTGTTCGAGTCGAAGTATCTCCTCAAGGCCAGCCTCAGTAAGTCGTACGGCCTCGAGCCCGGCGCGCCCGTCGTCGTCTCGGGGATCCGGATCGGGCGGGTCAAACAGGTCGACCTCAACGATCGCGGCACGGTCGATCTGACCCTCCAGCTCTTGGCTCGTTATCAGGACATGGTGAAGGACAATTCCGAATTGCGCATCACCAAAAGCGGAGTCGTAGTCGGGCAGACACAGGTGGAAATCGGCATGGGTACTGCCAGCAGTCCGGTGTTGAGCGCAGGCGCCACCATCCGGGCCGTTGAGCCGAGGGATATCGGCGATCTGCTCAGTGAGGTCGAGCCGGTGCTGATGGCCGTCAAGCAAACGTTGCTGCGCGTGGAAACCATCACCGAGGATATGCAGGGCGGGTTAAAGGCCGGCGGCAAAGCGCTCGAACAGGTCGCCTTGGCCACGCAAGATCTTCCGGCGGTTGTCGCCTCGGTGCAGCGCACGATCGCGTCGGTGGAGCAAACGGCTACCGCACTGCCGGCGATGACCGGCTCCATCAAGCGGACGTTGAGCATGGTCGATCGTGTGACGGCGGATGTGCAACAGACCACCGGCCGGCTGCCGGAGATTCTCAACAGCGCGGAATCCACGCTCACCAGCGTCAAGCGCCTGTCCGATTCCGTCACTGACGTGAGCCGGGAATTGGCGCCTGTCATTCATACGGCCGAGACCACCCTGGCCGACATGTCGATTCTGGTGCGCGGTGCCAAGCACACCTTTCCTTTTAACCGGTTTGCGCAAAACGCGGGGCCGGCGCCGAAGGAGCCACCCTCATCCTTCCGGGAGGGCACGCAAAGTTTGAGAGGAGATCAGCTGCGTCGATGAGCGCGATCACCCCTGGTTCGGCGGCGGGATTCTGCGCCATGGTCTTGTGCCTGTGGTCGGGATGTGGAACCCAGCCGCCGCCTGTCCCCGTGCCACAAGCCGGACCGTTGTCCGCGCAGGGCGAATCCTTGCGGCGCGAGGGTGATCGGTCGATGATGCGAGGAGATCTGCCACGCGCCGGGGAGGCCTATGAAGCGGCTCGCCGGCTGGCGGAAAGCCTCGACGATACGAAGAGCCTCATCGGCGCGCTCAACGAGATCGGACGTGTCGCCCTCCGGCGCGGGGAGATTGCTCAGGCGGTCAGTTCGCACGAGCGAGCCGTGCTCTTGGCGCAACAGCTGCGCGAGCCTGGTCTTCTGCTCGACAGTCTGACCGCCTTGGCTACGGCGGAGCATCAAGCGGGGAGTCTGCAAGAGGCAGGACGGCGCTATGCAGAGGCGTTGGAGCTCGCGCAGCAGAGCGCCGATCGCTCAGCCGAAGCGACGCTCCGGAACAATCTTGGCCTAGTACGGCAGGCCGAGGGTGAAGTGGCGCAGGCTGCGGAGCTGTTCCGTCAAGCCATGGCTTTGAATCAGGCCATGGGGAAGCTGGAATCCGAAGCCAGTAACCATGTGAACCTCGGCATGCTTGCCGAAGCGCGCCAGGACTACGAGGCGGCCGAACGGGAATATGAGCGCGCCCTGGAGCTGGATAAGGCGGCGGAACAACGGATGGAGATTGCGGCCGATCTGTTGCGATTGGGCAGGATAACGGACCGGCGGGGACTCCCCGATCGAGCCTTGGCCTATGCGGAGCGGGCCTACCGAAGTTACTTGGCGCAGGGAGCGTTTGCGGAAGCCAGGTCTGCGTTGGGGCAGGCTATGGCTTCCGCGAGAAAGATGGATCGAGCTGGAGAGCTTGCGCGGTTGGAAACGGAGCTGGCCAGGCTCCCATCCGCGCATCCCGCGCGGTAGTTGGGGCCGGTAGAGATGCCCGCCTTCTACTTGATGGCGACGGCTTTGACTTCCTTATACGTCGTGTGTCCCTGCAGGACTTTCTGAATGCCGTCCTGGACCAGGGTGGTCATGCCGTCTTCCATTCCGGCTTTCAACATCTCATCGGTCTTGGCTTTGTTCTGAATCAACTTCTTCATTTTGTCGGTGCCCAGGAGCAACTCGTGCAGCGCGACGCGGCCTTTGAGGCCCGTCCGATTGCAGGTATCGCACCCTTTGCCGCGGTAGAGACGGAAGTTGGCGTCGAAGGGGACTTTGAGGGCATCCCAATATTCTGGGCCATACCCCAGGCGCAGTTCCTCGTATTCCTCCTTCGAAGGCTGATACGCCTCCCTGCAATCCTTACAGATTCGCCTGGCCAACCGTTGGGCCAGCACTCCCAGCATGGCATCCGCGAAACTGAATGAATCGCAGCCCATGTCCAGCAGTCGCGTGATGGTCTCCACCGCACTATTGGTGTGCAAGGTGCTGAGAACCAAGTGGCCGGTCAACGACGCTTCAATGCCGGTGTCCGCCGTCTCTTTATCCCGCATTTCGCCGACCATGATGACGTCAGGGTCGGCTCGGAGGAAGGCGCGCATGGCCGCCGCGAAGGTAAATCCGATTTTGGCATGCACTTGGACCTGGCGCAGTCCGTACTGCGTGATTTCGACCGGATCTTCCGCCGTCCAGATCTTGATGTCCGGCGTGTTGATATACCCGAGCACCGAGTGCAGGGTGGTCGTTTTTCCCGACCCGGTGGGTCCTACGCAAAGAATGATGCCGTAAGGTTTTTCGGCGATGGCTTTGATCTCGCGCAGATTCCGGTCCGAGAAGCCCATCTTATCGACCGGCAGCGGTTCGCTGGCGGCCAGAATACGCATGACGACGTCTTCGTTGTACCCCGCGGTCGGAATGGTGGCGACGCGCAGCTCGATTTCCTTGTTTTCGCCGATCTTGAATTTGATTTTGCCGTCCTGCGGCTTGCGTCGCTCCGCGATGTCGAGGCTGGCCATGATCTTCAGGCGCGACACGATGGCGCGGCGATAACTCGGCGGGATCTTCATGTATTCGAAACAGTCGCCGTCGACCCGGAACCGGACGAGGGTGTCGCGTTTTTCGCCGTAGGGTTCGATGTGAATGTCGGACGTGCCTTGCCGGAACGCGTCGGCAATGATTTGGTTCGCCAGGCGCACGATGGCATTGTCGTTTTCATCGAGTCCCGCGGTGGAGGCGTCTTCCTGCGCTTCGAGCTGGGATTCGTTGACCAGTTCGCCGAGAATGTCGGACACATTCTCATTCATTTTGTTGCTGACGTCGGGGGTTCCGGTCGTGCTGGCCAGGAAGAGCGAGATATCGCGCCGGAGGCTGACGGCAAAGCGGATATTGAGCCCGGGGAAGGTGCGTTTGATGTCCTGGACGCGGTCGAGGTCGCCGGGATCGTCCGTCAGAATCTCAATGGCGGCGCGATCCCGCTTGAGCGGCATCCAGTGATTTTTCTTCAGGTAATCGACGTTGAGGTTCTTGAGCAGCTCGATATCGACGATCGTGCGCTCGTTGTATTCGATGTATGGGCACTTGTGGAAATTCGCGAGGGATTTGCCGATCTCGGATTTTGGAATCTTGTATTTCTCGATCAGCAGCGATTCGATATCCGCCGTGCCTTTTTTGGCGTCGGCGAGGGCCACATCCAGATCGTGCTGGGAAATCTTTCCGTTGGTCAGCAGGTAGTCGAATTTGGACGGCGGTTTTTTCGACGTCTTCCGGAGCGTATAGAACGCGGTCCCGAGCGACTTGGCAATTTCTGCGACGCACTCTTCGTCTTTGCGCGTGAAGCGCCCGCCGCTTTTCTTGTTGAGGAGCTGAATCACTCCCATCAGATATTTGTTCTCAGCGACGACGGGGTAGGTGAGCACCTGTTTGGTCTTGAAGCCCGTATTCTTGTCGTAGCTCGCATCGTGGGTGAGCGCAGGGTGAATCGCGCTGAGTTCCACCAGACTGTAGGCATCACCGACATTGACGGGGCGTAGGTACTTGGCGCAAAACCCCGCCAGGCTTTGCTCGGTGATCGGTGTGCGCACTTCCTGGACGGTGTCGAGATGGGGAATCTTTGAGAAGATTTCTTTCTTTTCTGCATCGACCACGAAGAGCGTGAGGTCTTCCGCGTCGAAACAGCCCAGGATGTCATGGCGGAGATCCAGGAGGATCTGGTCGATGTCGGCGGCGGCGAGAATCTGCGCGCTGATCCGCTTGACCTGTTCGGCGTTTCCGGATTTGACAGCGGCATCGCCACCAGGCAGCGGAGCTTTGGGCTGCATCAACTGGTCTCCAAACGGGCTGAACGGGGAGTCTGGCGCTGAGTCGGGTACGCGAGACCGGCCTCGAAACTCTTCGCCGTGAATGACTGCCGGACCGTGCTTCTTCCGTGAGTCAGTGTATCGCAACGCCTCGTCAAGGCAAGCAAAAGGCACTTTCTCAAACCCGCGCGGTTCGCGGGAGCTATCGGCCTGAGCGGGTTCGGGTGCGATGGTGGTGAGCGGCGTGAATGGGTAGAAGAGAGATTAGGAAGCGGCGTGGAGAACTGCCGTGAGTGTCGGGAGCACCTGGTCGGGCGCGATTTTCTTGGTTTCGCCGGTGTGGCGGAGCTTCAGCTCCACCTGCCCTTGCGCCAACCCTTTTTCTCCGATGACCAGGTGAAAGGGGGCGCCGATCAGATCGGCATCGTTGAATTTGACCCCCGCCCGCTCGTCGCGATCGTCCCACAGGACTTCGATGCCGGCTTGTTCCATAGAGCGATAGAGGGACTCGGCGAGTTGGCTGACCGGCTCGGACTGACTCAACGGCAGCAGCGTGATGTGGAAGGGGGCGATGGGAATCGGCCACTTGATGCCCTTGGCGTCGTGATTTTGCTCAACGGATGCGGCGGCAACCCGGCTCACACCGATTCCGTAACAGCCCATGACGGCCAACTGTTCCTGGCCCTGCGCATCCAAGAACGTCGCCTTCATCGCCTGGCTATATTTTGTGCCCAGCATGAAGACGTGGCCGACCTCGATGCCTTTGGCCGTCTTCAGGATACCGTCTTTGCGGGGGGAGACGTCACCGGCCTGGGCATTGCGGAGGTCGGCAAACTGTTCGACTGAGAAATCCCGCTCCCAGTTCGCATCGATGAAGTGCGTGTCGGCCTGGTTGCCTCCGACCACAAAGTTCGCCATGGCCTTCACGGCCCAATCGGCCAGGATCCGGATCTGCTTCAAACCGACCGGTCCCGCAAAGCCGACGGGCGCACCAGTCAACTTCGGAATCAACTCCGGCGCGACAAGTTCGATGTCGGTCGCGCCGAGGAGGCGCTTGACCTTGATTTCGTTGACCTCATGATCGCCGCGCACCAGGATGGCGACGGTTTCCTTGCCGCTGCTATAGAGCAACGTTTTGACGAGGTGAGCCGGCGCGATGTTCAAGAACGCCGTGACTTCCTCCACCGTTCGCCGGCCCGGCGTCGAGACGGCGGTGAGCGGGCGAGGAACCGGCAATGGTGAGGCATCGGGCGGAAGCACCTCGGCGCGTTCGACGTTTGCCGCGTAGCTGCCGCCGTCGGCATAGACAATGGTTTCTTCACCGGTTTCGGCCAGCACCATAAATTCGTGCGAAGAGCTCCCGCCGATCAATCCGGTGTCCGCTTCCACAGGGCGGAAGGTCAATCCGCAGCGGGCGAAAATGCGGTTATAGGCGTCATACATCTTTTGATAATTCAGCCTGGCTCCGGCTTCATCCCGATCGAAGCTGTACGCATCCTTCATGATGAATTCGCGGCCGCGCATCAACCCGAAACGCGGACGGATTTCGTCACGGAACTTGGTCTGAATTTGATAAAAGTTCAGGGGCATTTGCCGATAGGAACGGACTTCCCGGCGGAAGAGATCGGTGATGACCTCCTCGTGCGTCGGACCCAGGCAGAAGTCACGTTCATGGCGGTCTTTGAAGCGGAGCAACTCTTTGCCGTAGAAATCCCACCGCCCGGTTTCACGCCACAGTTCGGCGGGAGAGGCGACAGGCATCAGCACTTCCTGCGCGCCGGCTCGATTCATTTCCTCGCGCACGATGCGCTCGATTTTCCGGAGCACGCGCAGGCCCAGCGGCAGATAGGTATAGATGCCGGCGGCGACTTTCCGGATCAGTCCTGCGCGGAGCATGAGGCGATGGCTGACCGTTTCAGCCTCGCCCGGGTCTTCGCGTAATGTGGGAATAAGAGTGGCAGAGACGCGCATGGGGATTACGGAGAAATCAACCGCTCGATGTCGTTCCAAAACGCAAAAATCATAATACCAACCAGCAGCACCAGCCCCACCTGTTGTGCCAGTTCTCGCTGCCGATCTTCAAGTGGTTTTCGTCGAATGGCTTCAATAAAAAAGAATAAGAGGTGGCCGCCGTCGAGAATCGGGATCGGGAGCAGGTTCAGGACCCCCAGGTTGATGCTCAACATGGCCATGAGGAATACGAGGCTGGACGTGCCCTGTTCGGCCGCATCTCCGGCGGTTTTGGCGATCGTGAGCGGGCCGCCGATATTCTTGCGGGAGATATCGCCGGTGATGATCTTGTAAATCCCGACCACCGTCAGCTCGGTCCATCCCCAAGTGGCCTGGGCTCCCAGCCACGGGGCTTTGAGCGGATCGTTGGTTTGCAGAATGGTCTGATTCTGCGCAGAGATGCCGATTTTTCCGACCTCGGCCGGTTTGCCGTCGATCGTGGTCTTTTCGCCCATCGGTGTGACGGACACCGACTGTGCGGCCCCGCCTCGTTGAACATCAAACTGGAGGGCGCGATTCGGATTTTCCCGCACCAGCGCCGTCATCTGCGACCAGGTGAAGATGTCGTGCCCGTCGATGCGGACGACACGGTCCCCGGCAACCAGGCCTGCAGCCTGCGCGCGCGATCCCGGAATCACGGCGGTGATGACCGGCGCCCGTTCCTCAATACCGAGTTGATACACCGCCGTGGCCTTGCCGTTGTCCTGGACGGTGGTTTTGTTAGGAGTCACGAGGACCGTTTTGATGTGCTCCCCGCGCGTGAGATCCAAGGTGAGCTGTTTTCCGTTGCTCTGGGAGATGTATTTCAGCAGTTCAGCATTGGTCGAGATTTCTTTCTCGTTCACGCGGATCACCCGATCACCCGGCTTCAACCCTGCCTGATCGGCCGGTGAGCCCGGGAGCACGGCTTCAATTTCAGGAATGATGTCCTTGAAACTCGGCACGGGGAGGGTATAGCCGAGGCCGATATAGGCGGTGTAAATCAGGTAAGCCAGGATGAAGTTGAAGATGGGCCCCGCCGCCACAATGAGGGTCTTTCCCCACAGGGATTGATGCACGAAGGCGCGTTTCTTGTCTTCCGGCGTCAGCGGCTCATGCTCGTCTTCCCCGAACAGTTTGACGTACCCGCCCAGCGGCACGATGGACAGGAGGTATTCGGTTTCACCGATTTGCCGTCCGAAAATCTTCGGCCCGAACCCGAGCGAAAACTTCAAGACCTTTACCCCGACCCAGCGCGCGGCCAGGAAATGTCCCATCTCGTGGAAGGCCACCAGGACACCCAGGACCACGAGGAACGGGAGGGCCCAGTGAGTCAGCATCGACACCACATCCGGGGACCAAGCAAACATTGTTCCCACAAACACTCCTTGGGTTCAGGGTATTAGCGCGTCAAGGCATGCACGAGGGACTCGGCTTTTTCCCGAGCCCAGCGGTCGGCTTCCAGCGCATCTTCCAGACCATCGATTGGTCTCGGCGCATGAGCTTCCATTGTACTGCGGATGATCTCCGGAATATCGAGAAAACGGATGCCGTTCTGAAGAAACGCTTCCACGGCTACTTCATTGGCGGCATTCATCGTGGCCGGCATGGTTCCGCCGATCCGCAGCGCGTCGTAGCCGAGTCGTAAACAAGGGAAGCGGTCATGGTCCGGCTTGAAGAAGGTCAAGGTGCTCATTTCGGTTAGATCCAGCGACGGAAGATCCAAGGGCATCCGTTCAGGATACCGCATGGCGTAGGAAATGGGGGTCCGCATGTCGGGGAGCCCCAGTTGTGCGATCACGGATCGATCTCTGTATTCTACCAGAGAATGGATGATGCTCTCGCGGTGCACCAAGACTTCGATCTGAGTTTCGGGAATATCGAAGAGCCAGCGCGCTTCAATCACTTCCAGCCCCTTGTTCATCAGGGTGGCTGAGTCGATGGTGATCTTCGAGCCCATTTTCCAGTTCGGGTGTTGCAATGCGCGCTCGGGGCTGACGTCCTGGAGTTGCTCGCGGGAGAAGTTCCACAGCGGCCCCCCGGAAGCCGTGAGGATGATGCGCCTGACGTCCTCGCGCCGATGCCCTTCCAGAGATTGAAAGATGGCGCTGTGTTCACTATCAATGGGGAAAATGCGGACGTGATGTTTGTGGGCTTCCGCCTGCATCAAGGCGCCGGCCATGACCATCGGTTCTTTGTTGGCGAGCGCAATTTGTTTGCCGGCCTTAATCGCCGCCAGGGTAGGAAGCAGCCCGGCTCCCCCCACAATGGCGGAAATCACCAATTCGGCATCCGGCGATTGCGCGACCTGCGCCACCCCTTCGTCGCCCGAGCAGATGGTCACGGGGAGGTCGGCGCAGCGCTGCCGTAACGTCTCTGCGGCAGCTTCGTTGGCCAGTGCCGCGAATGCCGGACGGAAACGCCGGATTTGAGCTTCGAGCTTGTCGGTGTTTGAGCCGGCGGTCAGGCCGATGACGCGAAATTCCTGAGGAAATCGGTCTACGATATCAAGGGTGTTCGTACCGATTGAGCCGGTTGAACCCAGAATGACGATATTCTTCATGGCATGCTCCAGAGCAAGCGAACGTTCACCCGTTACATCGAAGGGACGATCGCGACATAGTAGTAGAAGGCCGGTCCAGTGAACAAGAGGCTATCCAGGCGATCCAGCATCCCCCCGTGGCCGGGAATCAGCGCGCCGGAGTCTTTGACGCCCGTGCTCCGTTTCATGGCCGATTCCGCCAAGTCTCCGGCGAGGCCGGCCAAGGTCAGGAGTACTCCGAGCACCAGGCAACTGGTCAATGAGATCGCAGGAAGAAACCAGCCTCGCGCCACGACGGCTCCCAGACAGGCCAGGCACATGCCTCCCGCCAACCCCTCATACGTCTTTTTCGGGCTGACCACCGGCGCCAACGGATGCCGCCCCATGGCCTTGCCGGCAATGTAGGCGCCCGTATCCGCCGCCCAAGTCACCAGCACGACGAAAAAAATGAGCCAGGCTCCGTCGGGCAAGGCTCGAATGAGCAGCAGGTGGCCAAGCGACAGTCCGATATACAAGACGCCCATCACGAGGACCATGCCGTCCATCAAGGAATCGCGCAACGGTTTGCTCGAGAGCAGCGGTATGCAAAGCGCCAGCAGGACGGTACCGAACAACACGGTCCGATCTGCGATGAAGGTCGGCCATTGAAAGCTGCACAAGACCAATCCGGTCGCGGCGACTCCCGCCCAACTCCACCAAGGCCAGGGGGCCTGGGCCAGATGAAGCCGGTAGAACTCGGCCGCTGCTAACATCCCCGCGAGAACCACCAGCCCGAAGAATGCGATCGGCCCGAGGTCGTGCACCAGGTAATAAAAGATCGGCAGAAACACGGCCGCGGCCATGACCCGGCGAAGCGTTTCCGAAGAGGAACGTGTCCGAGCCTTGTCCGCCGTGGGCGACATCGTCTCCTCGCACTGGCATGCTCCCGGTTTCACCACGCGGAGACTAGGAGGAGACGCTACTGAACACTCGGCCGAAACGGCGCTCGCGCCGCTGGTATTCGATCAACGCGACCAACGTGTCGCGCCGGCGGAAATCCGGCCAGAGAGTCGGGGTGAAGTAGAGTTCCGTATAGGCCAGTTGCCATAACAGGAAATTGCTGATGCGGGTTTCACCGCTCGTGCGGATCAACAGATCCGGGTCGGGGAGATCGTGGGTGTACAGAGCCTGCTGCATGGCGCGTTCATCGATCTGGTCCAGGGAAAGCCGCCCCTCCTGCACCGCCCGCGCGAGGTCTTTTGCCGCATCAACCAGTTCCGCCCGCCCGCCGTAGCTGAGGGCGACGTTTAGAATGAGTTTGTCCAGACGCGCCGTTTCCTGCTCCGTCGTGCGGACCCAGCGCAGAGCCGAGGGCGGCAGCGAGGCCACCCGGCCGATCGTCTGGAAGCGCACGCCCTTTTCGACCAGGCTGGATCGTTCGGTAGACAAGTAATGTTCCAGGAGTCCCATCAGCGCAGTGATTTCCTGTGCCGGCCGGTTCCAGTTCTCCTGCGAAAACGCGTAGATGGTGAGGACCTTGATGCCCAGCTCGAGCGAGAGCGAGATCAGCTCGCGGACGGACTTGATGCCTTCCTGATGACCGGCGATACGAGGCAGTCCACGCAATTCGGCCCACCGGCCGTTGCCGTCCATAATTACGGCCAGATGTTTCGGCAGCAGGTCAGGATCGAGTTGCGAGAGCAGATCGGAGTCGGGGGCAGGCTCGATATCGCGGGATCGAGAATCGTTCATGGAACCGCGTGGGCACCTTTTCTAGTACGATGTGAATCCTCAGACAGGTAACGCGAGTCTAGCGACGGGGTAGGGGAATGTCAAACAATATTTCCCAATTTCGCTGTATTTGCAGGTGGTTCGAGCGTGTGTGCATTGCGCCTCTTAAAACGAGTGCGTTATACTCACGCACCGTACGAGAGGAGTCATGCATGTCTAAGGACGAGTCCGGCGCGCTGGCGCGTTTCGGAGTCACCGATCGGGAGATCGAGCAAGCACTGGGACGGGTGAAGGTGTCCGCCGTCGATTACGCCGATCTCTATTTCGAATATTGCCAGTCGGAATCGGTCTCCATGGAAGAGGGGATCGTCAAGCGGGCGACAAAAAGTATCGGGCAGGGCGTGGGTGTCCGGGCAACCGCCGGTGAGAAAACGGGGTTTGCCTACAGCGATGAGTTGACCGCCAAGGATTTGAACATCGCCGCCGATACGGCTCGATACATCGCCAATTCAGCTCAGGGCACCGCTCCGGTTCCCGTCACCCATCGCCCGGTTCCAGTCCGGAATCTGTATCCGCACGACCGCGCCACGATCGAGGTGGCGACCAGCGATCGGGTGACGCTTCTCAATGCCATCGATGCGGAAGCCAGGCGGTATGATCCCCGGATCAAGAACGTCATGGCGGCCTACAATACCGAATATAAGGTCATGCTGGTCGCAACCTCCGACGGGCTTATGGTCGGAGATATTCAACCGCTGTCCCGGCTGCAGGTGACCTGCATCGCGGAAGAGAACGGCAACCGGCAGGTCGGCACATTCGGGGGCGGCGGCCGGATCGGCCTGGAGTATTTTCAGAACGATCAGCGCTATTTGCACTTTGCGCGGGAGGCGGCACGGGAAGCGATCCTCAATCTGAGCGCGGTCGATGCGCCGGCCGGGGTCATGCCGGTGGTGCTTGGCGGGGGTTGGCCGGGGATTTTGCTGCACGAAGCCATCGGCCATGGGCTGGAAGCGGATTTTAATCGCAAGAAAACCTCCGCGTTCTCCAACTTGCTGGGGAAAAAGGTGGCGTCCGAGGTCTGCACCATCGTGGATGACGGCACGCTTCGGTTCCGGCGCGGCTCGTTGAATGTGGATGATGAAGGAACGCCGACCAGTCGTACGGTCTTGATCGACAAGGGCATTCTGCGCGGCTATATCACCGACAAACTGAATGCCCGTCTGATGGGCATTCCCGTGACCGGCAACGGGCGGCGCGAAAGTTATCAAAGCGTGGTGTTGCCGCGGATGACCAACACCTTCATGCTGGCCGGCGAATCCGACCCGCAGGACATCATCAAGTCGGTGAAAAAAGGCCTCTACGCGGTCTCCTTCGGAGGCGGGCAGGTCGATATCACCAACGGCAAATTTGTGTTCTCGGCCAGTGAAGCCTACCTGATCGAGGACGGGAAGATTACCAGACCCGTGAAGGGCGCCACGTTGATCGGCGCCGGCCCGGATATTTTGAAGCAGGTCTCCATGGTGGGGCACGATTTGAAACTCGACGAAGGGATCGGCACCTGTGGCAAGGAAGGGCAGTCGGTCCCGGTGGGCGTCGGCCTGCCCACCATCCGCATCGACGAAATCACCGTCGGCGGGACGAAAGCATCATCATGACGCGAATGATCGGCGAACAAGACTATACGAATGTCGCCAAGGATCTGCTGGCGCGCGCTTCGAAACAAGGCGCGACGGCGGCGGATGTCATGGTGGCCGACGGCGAAACCCTCTCCGTACAAGTCAGAATGGGAGCCGTCGATCGATTGACCAAAGCGCGTGAAAAGCGATTGGGCCTGCGGGTCTTTTTTGGTCAGCGGTCGGCCAGCGCATCAACGTCCGATTTTTCCCGCGATTCGCTGGGTCGGTTCGTGGAAGAAACCTGCGCCTTGGCGCAAGCGGTGGTCGAAGATCCGGTGTCCGGTCTCCCCGAGTCGGGGCAATTGGCTACCGACTTTCCCGACTTGCAGATTCATGATCCGACAACGTTGCAGACGGATGAGCAGATTGCCCTGGCGCTTCGGGCCGAACGGGCAGCATTTGCGGCGGATTCCCGCATTACCAACTCCGAAGGCGGCGAATGCGATTCGTCATCCGGCCGGATCATTTTGGCCAATAGTCACGGATTTCTCGGGCAGTACGCCAACAGCAGTTTCTCGCTGTCGGTCTCGCCGATTGCGTCGGACGCGGCCGGCATGCAGCGGGATTACTGGTATGGCGTGAATCGCTCCTTCGCCAAATTGGACAGTCCGGAAGCCATCGGGCAGGAGGCCACGAGGCGAACGGTCCGCAAACTGGGCGCGCGCAAGGTCGCCACCTGCCGGGTTCCGGTGATTTTCGATCCGGAAGTCGCGGGCAGCCTGCTGAGTCATCTCTGCAGCGCCCTCTCGGGCTACGCCCTGTACAAGGGCGCCTCTTTCCTGATCGGGCAGCTCGGCCGGCAGATCGCGCCGAACTTTGTGACCATTTATGACGACGGGCGGATGCCCGGCGGCCTGGGCACGCGCCCTTTTGACGGCGAAGGGCTGCCGACGAGGAAACAAGCCGTCGTGGAACGCGGGCGATTGACCAGCTATCTGCTGGATACCTACTCCGGAAAGAAATTGGGATTGCCCTCGACCGGCAACGCGGCGCGCAGCATCGGGGAAAGCCCTTCCGCGGGGCCGACGAACTTTTACATGGTGCCGGGCACGACCAGGCCTGAGGACATGCTGGCGTCGGTGAAACAAGGGTTGTATGTGACGGATCTAATCGGTTTCGGCATCAACATGGTCACCGGGGATTATTCGCGGGGGGCCAGCGGGTTCTGGATCGTCAACGGAGAGCTGGCCTATCCGGTGGAGGAGATCACCATCGCGAGCAACCTGAAGGAGATGTACTCGACCATAGACACCATCGGGTCGGATCTGGTGTTTCGCGGGCGTATCGCCAGTCCGACGGTGAAGATTGCCGAAATGATGGTCGCGGGGAATTAGAGACAAAGGGGGATGGTCATGCGACGATTAATGGGCTCCATGCTCGGTGTTCTGCTGGCGATGCCTGTGACCGCGCCGGCGGCGGAGTTTCAGCTGACGAGTCCGACCATCAAGGATCACGCCACCATCGGCAACCAACACGTGTTTAACGGATTCGGCTGCACCGGTCAGAATGTCTCGCCAGCTCTAAGGTGGGAGCATGCTCCGAAAGACACCAAAAGTTTCGCCGTGACGGTCTACGATCCCGATGCACCCACCGGCAGCGGTTGGTGGCATTGGCTGGTCTTCAACCTTCCGCCGGGCACCACGGGTTTGCCGGAAGGAGCGGGAAAAGTGGATGGCGCGGGCGCCCCGGAGGGCAGCATTCAGAGTATGACCGATTTCGGACAGCCGGGGTTCGGTGGACCATGCCCTCCCCCGGGAGACAAACCGCACCGGTATATTTTCACCGTGTTCGCGTTGAAGGTCGATCAGTTGCCGCTCAAGAAGGACGCGTCCGGGGCGATGGTCGGCTATTATCTCAATCAGAACGCGCTCGGAAAAGCCTCCTTCACCGGCATGTATGGGCGATAAGCGGGCAATCATTAGAACAGAGTAAGGAACACACCATGGCTCTTGATGCCGAATTGGGAAAAATCATGCTGCAGTTGATCACCTCGCGATACGAGGATCGGCATTGGCGCAAAAAAATCGAGAAGACGCTCAGTCTGCCGCAGAGCGGTGTCGGAGATGCGCGCCAGCAGCAGATGTTCCTGTATCTTAAGCTGAATCTGAAGGCGTACAAGTCCAGGCGGGCGGACCCAGATGACTGGATTTTAGGCGGCTATGCCACTAAGGAAGTCATCGATCGGGCGAAGTTCCAGCCGCATCTGGTCGGGCAGGGAATCACGGCCGACGATGTTGCGTTTCTCGGCGTCGATCCGGGCCCTGAGATCGATGAAGTCTGGTGGGAAGATATGTTAGTCGCCTGGTTCGGAGCACCCGAAGAGGAGGAAGCGACCGAGCCGGAGGAGCAGAATACGTCGCCCGAAACCGCGGCCGAAAGCCATCCTGCCCGTAGCTAACCAACGACGCCGTCCTGCCGCCTTGCTGTTCCAGCGAGGCGGCCAGGGCCGGCGGCTTCTTCAAGATCCGAATAAATCCATCTGCTCTGCGGCCGAAGCCGGGCGCTCGATGTCGAGCGTGCGTGGAGTCTGTGAACTCTTCGGTTCCTTCGCCGGGAGCGCCTGGTGCCGGTCCAGAAAATCCTTCAGCTTCTGGAAATCCTCCCGCAAGGGTTGCAACATGCTGCCTTGGTGAAGGGCCGCCGCCGGATGCAGGAGGGGAAACAGCACAAACTCTTTCATGTAAAAGGCCTGCCCGCGCACACGCGTAATGCCCACCTTGCGTTCCAGCAGTGTTTGTGTCGCCCAATTGCCGAGCGAGCAGACCAGTTTCGGTCGAATCAGCGAGATTTGCTTCAACAGAAACGGTTTGCAGGTGTCGACTTCAGGGGGTTCCGGGTCGCGATTGTTGGGCGGCCGGCACTTGATCACGTTGGCAATGTAGATATCCGCACGAGACAACCCCACCGATGCCAGTAACTCGTTGAGCAATTGTCCGGCCGCGCCGACGAACGGCTCGCCTTTCTGGTCCTCGTGAAAGCCTGGCGCTTCGCCCACAAACATGACGGAAGCCTGCGGATTGCCGACTCCGAACACGACCTGGCGCCGGCCGAGCGTGGCGAGCGGGCAGCGCTGGCAATTAAGGAGCGAGTCCGCAAGCGCTTGTAGGCCGATCTGTGGTGAAGACATCGAGATGGCGCTCTCAGGTGGAGGGACGAATCTTAGGGGCACCGCCGGGGCTTGTCAACGAAGTGCACGATGATGAGAGCGAACCGCGACTGTTATGAGGACTGGTGGAGAGACGAAGCTGATAGCGCCTCGGCGCAACGTCTGCCGCTGAGGATAGCGGACTCTAGATTGGCCGGCCAGCCGGTGTCCGTCCAGGCTCCCGCGACCAGCAAATTGGTGAACGGGCTCGTCGCGATCGGCCGATACTGATGCGCGCCGGGTCTGCTCGCCACCATGGCGGAGGCAAGGCGAACGACGTCACCGTCGAGAATTCGTGGTGTGGTCGCCCCGGGAAATGCAGCGGCCATATCCTCGACGGCGCGCTGCACGAGTTCTTCCTTTGCCCGCGGCAGCAGATCGGATTCGCCGACGGCTTGCGCCCAGACGACCGAGGTCTGCTCCTGTCGCGTTTCGTCGGGATGCCGAATTATCCAGTGAAAGGTTTTTCCTTCAAGGAGGACGAGTTGCGTCTGCTTGACCGGCTGATCAAGGTGCAGGCGAACCGCCACCCAAGACGCTTCCTTCAGGCGGCTGAGTTGCTGGAAATACGCGTAGTGGGTGATCACCCGTTCCGGCAGCAGCGGCGTCAGCCGGTGGGGCGGGAGCGCGGAGAGATACCAGTCGGCTGTGAGTGTGCTGCGATCCGCCAGCTCCACTTCTGTGACGCGATGCTGGGAAAATCGCAGCTGGGTCACGGTGGCGTTGAGTGTCACCTGAACATTCAGCCGGTCGAGTTCGGTCTTGAGCGGCGCGAGCAGAAATGCATCCAAGCCCTGCGGCGGCACGATCAGCTTTGTCGCGCGCGCCCCGGTCAAGAAGCACCGGCGTAACGTGCGCATGAAGAGCCCTGCGGAACTTTCCGGCAGCGCGGCTCCGACCAGCAGCCTGGCGAGGCTGTTCCACACGCCATGCCGGGCCGCCTCCGACTGGCCGATACTCGTGAGCCACTCGTCGGCCGCGCGCGAATCCAGATCGTTCGGCAAGGGCGGATCCTGCTCCCACGTTCGCTCGAGAAACGACAACAGATGCCAGCGGTCGCGCATGGAAAGGCCCTGGAACAGGGTGGTGCCGAGCAGCGTGTTGAGCGGGGAGGGCAAGGGAAGATGCAGGAATTGGATACGAGCGCCGGTAGATTGAAGAAACTCCAGCGGGGTATGCCGAAGCCGTCTGGTCACCGCGTCCTGGCCCAGCCTGTTGATCAAGGACCAGGTCGCTTCGTGCGCGTCGAGCAGAACGGGCGGCGGCGCGTGGCACAGGCGGCCTCCCAGGTGGGAGTTCTGCTCGAGCACCCTCACGGCGTGACCCTTCTCGGCGAGCAGCAACGCCGAGGTGAGACCGGCCACGCCGCCGCCGAGAATGAGCACCGATTGACTCATGGAGCCGACGAGGGGAGGCGGGAACGCAGCCAGACGCCGGCCGCTACCGCCAGACGGCGGCTGGGGGCCAGGGTCACGCGATCTCCCAAGACGCGATAGCCCGACTGCTCGATGCGTTGCAAGATCCGGCTGTAGACACCGCGCATGATTTCGGCCACGGTCAGGGACCGGCGCTCGTCTCGCGGCAGCGACTCCAGCGCGCGCGCGGCTTTGGCGTAAAATTCCTTTGCGCGGTTCACTTCAAAGATCATGAGCTGCGTAAATTCAGGTTTATACCGGCGATGAAGGAGATCCTCTTCCCGGTACCCGAAGCGCGTGAAATCCTCCTGCGGCAAATAGACGCGCCCGCATTCCGCGTCGTTCCCGAGGTCGCGCAGAATATTGGTCAATTGAAACGCCATGCCGAGATTGACGGCGTAGTCCTGCGCGCGCGGCGATGTCGTCCCGAACACATGCAGGCAGATGAGGCCCACGACCGACGCGACGCGGTAACAGTAGAGCGAGAGTTGCTCAAACGTGGCGTAGCGTTTGGTGGAGAGGTCCATCTCGACGCCCTTGATCAACTCCTCAAAGTACGCCTGGGGAATCGATAACTCACGCACGTGGCGAGCGAGGCTGATGGTGACCGGCAAGGTCGGTGTCCCGTCATAGGCCGCGGCCAGTTCCTGGCGCCAGCGCGCCAACTCGTCTTGCGGACGGCTTCCGGGAGGCGGTTCATCGACGGCGTTGTCCACCTCCTTGCAGAAGGCATAGACCGTATACATGGCGTCGCGTCGCGCCTTCGGCAGGAAGAGAAAAGAATAGTAAAAATTGCTGCCGCTTTTTTTGGTCAGCGTGGTGCAATAGGTCTGCGCTTCAGTAGGTGTCATCATCGTGCCATCGAGGTCGGAATCTCATGCGGAGTGAGTCGCTCCACGGTCGCGGGAAGGCGATCGGCATAACAGGACGGATGAAAGATGGCCGCCAGCTGTTCGACGCCGTCGATGAGTCTCGGTCCGGGGCGGCTGAAGTAGCTGAGCGCATCCACCAGATAGACGGCTCCGCGTTGGACGGCAGCCAGCGTGTTCCATTGAGGATGGCCGGTGATCGTCGCGAGTTCGGCCCTCGTGCGCTCAATGGTAAAACCGCAGGGCATCAGCATGATGATGTCCGGCGCGGCAGCCGCGAGACGGTCCCAGTCGATTGTATGCGAGGCGGCTCCGGCATGTGCCAGGGCATCGATGCCGCCTGCCGCCTCCACCATATCCGGCACCCAATGCCCGGCCGTGTAGAAAGGAGAGAGCCATTCCAGGCAGGCGACTCGCGGGCGCGCCGATTCTGCGGAAACCAGATGCCGCACGGCATCCAGTCGCCCGCGCAGCTGTGCCGCCAGCAGCGCGCCTGCTTCTGGTTTGCCCAGAGCGATCCCCAGCGTGACTGTGTCTCGAAGGATATCGTCAAGCCGTCGCGGGGTCAGCGTCACGATGCGGGGCGGCGGGACGAGCTTGCGGAGCACTGCGGCCAGTTGGGCCGGGGTCAGTGCACAGACATCGCACAGATCTTGGGTGATGACCACGTCGGGCTTGGCAGCGAGCAGTCCCGGCTCGTCCAGTTCGTACAAGCTCTCACCGGCCGAGAGGAACGTGCCCACCTGCGCGTCGATCTCGGCGCTGGAGCGCGACCGGCTGTCCACTCGCGCGCGGACCATGACAGGAATCTCGCCCAGCTGCGGCGGGAAATCACATTCGTGACTGATGCCGACCAACTGATCGGTGAGGCCCAGCGCCGCAACAACTTCCGTGGCTCCCGGCACCAGCGAGCAAATTCTCATGCGCGGCCTTGAGGCGCCCAGAGCCGCGCGCGAAGGTCGGCAAGTCTGGTGTCAGCCAGCGAGTGCGTGATGGCGTCGGCCTCGCCGAGATCCTGCACCGTGTGTGTGTTGGCGACCGCCAGGACTTTCATGCCGGCGGCTCGCGCCGCTCTGATGCCGGGCAGAGAATCTTCGATGACGAGGCAGTCGTCCGGGGTTAAGGCCGGTTGTGCCGGTTGCCGATTCAGGCCGGCCATGGCGCGGAGAAACGGCTCCGGCGCGGGTTTGCCCCGCGTCACATCCTCCGCGCTGGTGATATGGAGAAAGGCTTTGCGGAGCCCGGCTGCTTCGAGAATCAGTTCGATTTCGTTCCGCAACGCCCCGGAGGCAATGGCAAGCGGATAGCGAGCGGCAGCCTCCTGCACCAGCTCGCGCACGCCCGGAAAAATCGCCAGCTGTTCTTTGACGGCCGACAGATAGGCCTGCGCCTTGCGATCCATCAATTCGGCGAGGAGGTCGGCCGAGGCCTGCCGCTGGTGTGACTTGAGCGCGGCGAGAAAACAGCCGCGATCGTCGAACCCAAGATAATCGGTGTAGTACTCGGTTTCGGTCAGCGCAATGTCGATGCCGGCCAGCACCTGACGCAGGGCGGCGAAATGCAGCGGCTCGGTGTCGGCGATGACTCCGTCAAAATCAAAAATGATCGCGCGTAATTCACTCATGGCGTCGTAGTCTGCCCTTTTGCGTAGATCGTCGGATCACGGTGTGCCGATGGTGCAGGCGCGGCATTATAACAAGGGCAGCCGGGCAAAAAAAGACGACGGCCCGTTCCGTGAGAAACGGGCCGTCGTTTGCGGCGCGGGTCGCAGGGAGGCGCTTAACGTTTCAGTCTGAGGCTGCGTTCAGGAATCCACCCTTTCCGCCCGTCCTGGGTGCGCACGGAGTAGACCCATCCGTTCTTCTGATATTCGCCGTCCAGAATGGTGAGTGTGGTGCTGGCCGGCACGGTCGTGCTCGTTTTGCTGCCGACTGCATCGACGAAGAGGGGCAGGGGCGACTTGGGCCGAGTCGGATCGGCGATAACCATCACGCGCTGGCGTTCCGCATACAACGGACCGGGGACTCGCACGGGTGACGGAGCCGGTTTACTGGCCCGCGCCGGAGCGGGTGCGACGGCAGCAGGAGCCCGCGCCGGAACCGGGACCTCGATGGCCGGTGCCGCAGTTGGAGCAGAAGCAGCCGGAGTCGGGGCTTGAACCGCTGCAGTTGGCGCCGGTGTCGGCATCGGTGCAGGCGCTTCCACAGGAGGTGGCGCGCTATCGACTATCACAGGCGGAGCCACAGAGGGAGCAGGGGCTGGCGCAGGGGGTGCGACGGGTTTTGGTGCGGGAGCGTGCGGTCGCTGCGCGACCGGTGGAGCAGGCTCCGCGCCGCCATCCAGATAAGGCTTGATCAGTTCCATGGCCGCGTCGGGATCCATGGCCACATACCCGATGCCTCCCAGCAGCAAGAGCAGCAGCATCCAGAGGAGCGGGCCCTTGTTCGATCGCTTGGGCGAATTCATCTCCGGTGCCGGAGGCGGCACGGCCTCATTCAAATCGTCATCAGTGAATTCCAAATCAGGCTCGGGCTGGCTTGCGAACAGAAGACGCCAGTCTGTCCACGTACTGCCTATCGCAGGAATGCCCGTAGATGACACCATCGGAGGACCTCCTCATTCGGAATCATGGCGAGGGTCTGTTACTTCGTAGGTACTTATCACCCGCTCCCAGGCCTGTCAATTTTGTTCGACAAAGCGACGGCGCGATGATGGCTTTGCCGCCCGTCATGGCCGGAGATCTTGTTACGGCGCGGGTGAAGGCGCGAGAAGAAAGGGAGTGCGGGCGATGACGACCGCGCGTTCGTCCGGCGCCGCATCACACGCGCAGGACTTGCAAGTTCGAACATCGTCGTTGCAGAATCGCCGCACCACCTGAGTGTGTATGAGATGAGATCCTATCGGGAAGAGTTGTGGTTCGAGACCAAGACCAGGCGGGCCTACCTGAATATCACGGCGCAGGTTGAGGCCGCCGTGCGGAAAAGCGGCGTGCGCGAAGGCCTGGTCCTCGTGAACGCCATGCACATCACGGCCAGCGTCTACATCAACGATGATGAAGCCGGTCTGCTCCAGGATTATGACGCCTTTCTGGAACGGCTCGCGCCGCACGAGGCGACCTACCGTCACAACAACACGGGGGAAGACAACGGCGATGCGCACATCAAACGCCAGCTGATGGGGCGAGAAGTCGTCGTCGCCATCACGGACGGGAAACTGGACTTCGGTCCCTGGGAACAAATTTTTTACGGGGAGTTTGACGGGCGGCGGCGCAAGCGCGTATTGGTGAAAGTGATCGGAGACTGAGGGACGATCGTCATCGGGGCGCGCTGCGCGCCGGAGCGACGGAGAACCGCATTCGCGCTTGCCACGTTCTGGAAAGTTTGGCAACATGGACAACAGGATGAATGACTACTGCGTAACACGGACTCGCATCGACCTGGGAGGCCAGCCATGCTGAGTTGGTCACGACCGGATCCACTGACGCGAGATTTGATCCACCTCATCAATGCCCGCCGCCACGATCACGGAGACACCGACGCGGCGATCGATACCCTGCAAGCCTTCATCGAACAGGGCCGGGAGCAGGATCTCCTGACCGTGCTGGCTGCGCTCGATGAGGAGATGGCGGAATGGATGTTCGATCTCGTCGCCGAGGCGTCCTGCGCCGTCATCATGGACGGGCCGGATGAGGACAAAACCGCCTATGCTTTGATGGCCGCCCTGGAGTTGCCGCTGCAGGCCAACCTGGGACAGCCGCTCGGCCTGAAGATCGATCCGGTGGCCACGGCCGATCTCCTGCATCGGCATCTCCACATTCCGGCCGGTGTGGTGGTGCGTGTCGAGCCCCGTTTGCTGACCGATGCGACGCTCGAAGGTCTGACGCTCCAAACACTCAATGAACATCTCGCAAGTATCGCCGATAACCAGCGCACGCAGGCCATCGCGTCGAGGCTCTATCCACCGGTCGAAAACACGGCCTTCCTCTTTTTTGAGCTGATCGGGATGCCCGATCCGGGATTGCCCGATTCGTTGGAAGAGCCGGAACGGCGCGCGTTGCTCGAAGGCCTCGTCGCTCAGTGTTCCGAGTTGGCGCTCGCCCCGGATACACTGGAAGTGCCGGTCTATGCGTCGTATGCGCTGTTCGATGCGCAGAACGCCGTGCGGCTGCATCGCCTGGCCGACGAAACGGCTGCCGTGTGGCGTGACCTCGATCCGATGGTGCGGGCGCGTACGATCGTTCATCTGCACACGCAATGCGGAAACGGCGTCTATATGCCGGTCTGGACTGATCTCTTCGATCCGGAGTTGCCGGAGGAACATGGTCCGGTATGGACCTCGCCGGATGTGTGGGTCTTTACGGCCGATCTGCCGATCGAGTGGCCGGGGGAGATGCTGACGAATCGTCTGCTCGCAGAGGGCTGCACCCGTTTCGAGAATCACATCGTCGAAGCGCCGGAAAACTAGACCGGCGCGGATCGCGTGGCATGGATCGCGAACCGCCCGTCCTCATCCGATGACGGTCTTCGCCCAACCGCCGCATCGGCTGCCACGCTGATCCACCGGCACCGAATCTGTCACTGAGGGCTTGCTTGGCCGGCTCATCCCGAATCGGCGCCGTGATCCTGGTCACATTGCTGAGTTGTTTGGTCCTGGGCGGGGTCTGGGGGCTGCTCCTTTACTTTCTGCCGCAGAGCGACCTGCCGACTGAACCAGTGCCGGCTGCCGCGCCGATCTCTCCCGTATCTTCCCTACCGCCCAAGAATCCCCCCGCTGAACGAGAGCCAGATCTATCGCCGTCACCGGCCGTCGCGCCCAGAGAAGCGCCGCCGGCCATCCAGGAGCCACCCCGTTCATCTGTGAGTGAATCCGCCGGCCTCCCGGCTGGAGTCCAGGTCAAATGCGATCTGGAAATGGATGCACTCTGCCCTGACGGGGAGGGGGAGCGGCGAGCTTGTTTGCAGCGCAAGGCGGCCCAACTGTCCCAGCCTTGCCGGCCTCTGCTGCGGGACACACTCGCGCGCCTGAAAGACCAGCGGCAGCAACTGCAGGTGGCATGCGAGGCGGATCGGCGGCAGTTTTGCCGCGAGGTGCCGTCTGCGGGCGGGGAGCTGCTGCTCCAGTGTCTGGAATCGCATGCGCAGAACGTGTCCGATCGGTGTTTTCAATTCCTTCCCAAGCGCGGCCGTCTCCTCAATTGATCAGGCGGCCTGGCTCCGCTCGTCGCGCAACACGAAGCGCAACGTAATCCCTGCCACTTCCACCACGTCTCCTTGACGGAGCGTATGTTCTCTCTGAATCGGGCGGCTGTTGACCAGAATGCGTTTGCCGCTTTCGGTCTGGCTGATGACGTAGGCCTCGCCCCGGCGACTGATCACAGCGGCGCTGTTCGGAGCAAACCAGCCCGTGAGGGTGATGACGGCATCGTCCTGCGCGCCGATCAGCGAGACATGTTTGGTCAAGGAATACTGCGGCCGATCGGTCTTGCCCGAAAGAATCTCCACGATGCCCACCGTGCGCGCCGGCGTAGAGGGCGCGCTTCCTGAGGAAGACGACACCACGATCGTGCGGTCGGCGACCGGCGTCTCGCCGGCGATCGCCGGTTCCGCCGCCGGAGCCTGCTTGTCCCGAAAGATCACCCGGTGAGCCCCAAACCGGAGGCTATCGGCATCCTGAAGCTGCCGCCGATCGATCTTCTGTTCGTTCACGAAGCTGCCGTTCGTGCTCTTGAGATCCTCCAGAAACAGTACCTCCTGGATTTGCACGATGCGCGCATGATGGCCGGAGACCGCGGGGTCGTCGAGGCAAAGATCGTTGCCCGGTTTGCGCCCGATGGTCAACGGCGTGCGGGTGATCTCGCATTCTCTTGTGCCGCCCTGGGGCGCCCTCACGAGGAGGATGGGTGAAGCTGGATGGTGCTGAGACATGGGCGCTCCTTCACATTAGGTCTAGACAGGGGGCGAAAACCAGTGCGAGCACAGGCGATTCCAAAAGCCCTGGTGACGCTGTGTCACCTGAGCCACGATGACGGTGACATTGTCGGTGCCGCCGGCGGCGTTCGAGAGGGCGACGAGACGCCGGGCGATGGCCTGAGGGTCGGTCGATTCTAAGGTGACACGCAACATCATGTCGGCGGAGACACCGGCCGTCAGTCCATCGGAACAGAGCAGAAAGATATCCCCGGTCAAGACGGGGCATTCTCCCAACTCGACATCGACCAGGGGGTGCACGCCGACCGCGCGGGTGAGCACATGCCGGTGCGAGGCGCGGGCCCGGTCGGCCGCGGCCAGGAGTCCGGATTGGATTTGCTGTTGAACCAGCGAATGGTCCACCGTCAGCAACCGCGCCGCTCCGTCACGAATCAGGTACAGCCGGCTGTCGCCGACGTGGGCGATCGACAGAATTCCACCGTGGAGCCGGGCTGCGACGACCGTGGTGCCCATGCCGGCATAGTCCACGCGCCGCGCCGCTTCCTCGTGCACCCGGTGATTGGCGAGCCGCACGGCGCTCGCCAGCCGGTTGGTGGCGGGCGTAAATTCAGGACGGGCCATCCCGATCAAGGGGAGGGACGGGTCCGCGTCCGCCTCGGTCACGTGCTGAACAATGAGCTCAATCGCGCGGCTGCTGGCCACCTCGCCTGCTTGATGCCCGCCCATCCCATCACACACGACAAAGAGCCCGGCGTCCGTGTCGGCATGGTAACGGTCTTCGTTGAGGCGGCGGACCAGGCCAATATCCGACGCAGCGCCATGTGTGATGTGCCAGTGGTGCATGGGCGGAATTATCTCGGCATGACCTGGAAGACGTCGCGGAGATCCTGCGCCATGTCGCCGGCATGACGATAGCGATTCTGGATCTCCTTCTGCAGTGCCCGGTCAAGAATGCTCTGCACGCGTGTGGGCAGGTCGCGGCGGTATTTCATGAGCGGCGGGTGCGGAGCCTTGGCGATGCGGGTGACCAGCGCCGGCATGTTCTCGGCATCGAAAGGCCGTTCGCCGGTCAGGAGTTCGAAGAGCACGATGCCCAGCGAAAACACATCGGACCGGCCGTCGACATCCTTGCCGGTCGCCTGTTCGGGCGACATGTACCGCGGGGTCCCGACGATCATGCTGGTCTGCGTTTTCGTGGCGGTAGCCACCTTGGCGATGCCGAAGTCCATCACTTTTACCAGGCGCTGTTTCAGGATCATGATATTCGGCGGCTTCACGTCGCGGTGGATCACGCCCTGGCTGTGCGCATAGTCCAGCGCCTCGGCGACGGTGGTCACAATCTGCAGGGCTTGTTTGGCCGGGACCAGCGTCGATTTCTGGCAGTAACAGTTGAGCAGCACGCCCTCGAGATACTCCATGGCGATGTAGGCCAGCCCGTCCTGCTCGCCTGCATCGTAGACGGTGATGATATTGGGATGGGAAAGGCGACCGGTGGATTCCGCTTCGCGAAAGAAACGGTCCCGGAAGGCTTTCAGTTCGTCTTCCTTGTCGATGTCGTCCAGCCGCATCGTTTTGATCGCGACAAACCGCTGGATCGTCGGATCCTTGCCCAGGTAGACGACGCCCATGGCGCCGCGGCCCAGCTCCTTGATCACTTGATATCGTCCCAACGAGGCGGGGATGCCGCTGCCGTTGCGGGCGGCGAGGCCGGCGCTCGGGCGCGCCGGGGCGGATGAGACCCCGTCGGCTGCCGCGCGCGCTCCGCCTGGCTTGTCACCCCTAGCCTGATCCTCCATGGTCGGCCGTCGGCGGGTGCGGCCGGCAAACATGCTTGTCAGCGCGTCGACATGCCGGACCCAGGCGAACGTGAGCCAGGTCGCCGATCCGATGAGGCCGCCGGTGATCAACCAATTGTAGAGCGGTTGTTTGGGCGGGCCGAGCACCGCAACACCGTGTGCTTCGTAGGCCTGGAAGGCCGCGAGGACGATCAGAAACACCGCGGAGGGAAACAGAATGGCGCGAAGGAAGGTCTGCCCCTTGCCGTTATGCTTCAGGTCGCGTCTGGCGCGCGACGCGGCCGACCAGATCATCAGCAGGCAAATGCCATCGGCGAGCAGCTGCACGATCTGCGAGACGTTCATGCCCAGGGGGCGGATGAAGGTGTGGGTAAACAGCGGGAGAGAAGCGAGAAGCGGTCCCACCAGCAACGCGAGGGCAATGACGATGACGTATGGGCCGATCCAGCCCCAGGATGTGGTCATGAGTTGGCGTGGCTTGTCGTTGTGTCTCAGTGTAACGGAAGGTCGTACCCTGTCAACGAAACGAGGGAATCACGCATCGCCACGCGGGCGTGAGCGCGGTCCGGACGCGCGGGGGGGAGGCCCCCTTTCGGAATGAGTGGGGCGAGGGCGGTCGAGATGAAAAGGCGAGAGGCCGTGAAACGACGAAACGAGTTCAGGAAACGGCGGCGGCTTTTCTGAGCGGATCGAGCAGCTTCGCGGACACTTTGAGGTGCCCGCGCCCGATACCGACTTCGATGTCAGGCTTGGTGACGCCGTGAAAATCGCTGCCCCCGGTGACGAGGAGATCGCATTGTTTGGCCAGATCGAGGTATTCGGTGGTTTGGCTGGGCGTATGGGTGCTGTAATGGACTTCCATCCCCCCCAACCCGGCCGCTTTCAGTTCCCGGACCAGCACGCGCAAGCCGTCAGCCGAGGTTCTGACCCAGGTCGGGTGGGCGAGCACGGGCACCCCGCCGGCTTCGCGAATCCATTGCACCGCTTCCGCCGGTTCGGGCAATTCGCGGTCGACAAAGGCCGGGCGCCCGTTGGCCAGATACCGGTCGAACGCTTCCTTGGCGGAGGTCACGATCCCTTTCTCCATGAGTAGGCGCGCGATGTGGGGCCGCCCGACGGATTCCGTACCGGCCAGGGCCCGCACTTCCTCGTACGTAATGGGAACGCCGAGTTCGTTGAGGCGTTGGACGATTTTCGGATTGCGCAGGTGGCGGCTGTCGCGCAGGGTTTGCAGGCGCTGTGCCAGCAGCGGATCGGTCCAGTTCAAAAAATATCCGAGGATGTGCAGTTCGCTCTCGCCGAGGCGCGAGCTGATCTCGACGCCGGGAATCACCTCGATCCCGAGTTCTTCCCCGATGGCCGTGGCCTCGGGAATCCCCTCGACGATGTCGTGATCCGTAATCGCAAGCGCCGTGAGGCCGGCCTGCTTGGCAAAGGCCATGACCTCGCGGGTGGAATAGCTGCCGTCCGAGTGGGTGGTGTGCAAGTGGAGGTCAATGCGACTCATGGTGATGGTCCGGCCCCGTTTTCTGCGCGACCAGCCGCGCGGTGAAGCATGGCCCGCTGCCATGGCCCCCGTCATGTTCGCCCTCATCATAATGGAGGACGCGCAGAGGCGAGGTCAGGCGGAGGAGTTCGTTCTGCGCCAGGCAGAACTCCCACCGCCGGGGATGCTGGTGGCGAAAATAATTGTCGATGGTAAAGGTTTCGTACAGGAGGATGCCGTTCGGTTTCAAGGCCTCCAGCAAGACCGGGAACAGCGGGCGGTGCAGGTAAAAAAAGACCAGGATGGCATCGTAACAACTACGGCCCAAGCTGGGCGGATGATCGGCGGAGGCTTCCAGATCGAGCACCCGTGTCGTGAGGCCGGAGAGTCGTTGCGTTTTCGCAGCCGTCTCCACTGCGGCAAGAGCCTCCGGATCCCGATCGATGGCCTCCACCTGCGAGCCCTGCGCCAGGAGATACAGGGCATTGCGCCCGCGTCCGGCGGCGACATCCAGAATCTGGCCCTTCGGGAGCCGCGCGAGTTGTTGCACGAGAAACGGCGCGGGGTGGAGGGGCTGCTGTTTCGACTGCTGTTGGGCGCGGGTGCGTTCGATCCGGATGCCGACGGACCCGGCCACCATGGCCAATGGCGCGTGGAGTTTTCGAATCCAGATGCGGATGCGATCGGCGGGAAATTCGGCGAACAGCATCCCGAGCAGCTGCTCGGCCAAGGATTCGAGCAGGTGGCAGGTGAGCGTCGTGCTGAGCGCCACGATCCGTTCCGCCACGCGGGCGTAATCGATGGTGTCGTGCAGGCGATCGGACTGTGCCGCGGAGTCCACCGTCGCGTCCAGTTCGAGATCGACCACGATGAGCTGGGGTTTCCGGCGTTCGTCTTCCGTCACGCCGCAACGGCCGTAGAACTCCAGCCGTTCGATGACGATGCGCTCTGCCATGGCGGCATTGTCGTAGATGGGCTTTCAGACTGTCAAGCAAAGGGGGTGCGGTGTGAAGCGTGAAAGGTGAAACGTGAAGCGTGAAGCGTATCTCGTGAAACGTAAGACGAACGACGCTTCACGAGGAACGAACGACGAACGACGCTTCACGAGGAACGAGATACGAGCGACGAACGACGCGCCTCGCTAGGATCGCGCGAAGAGGCGCTTGGCGAGTCCATTGGCGGGTGAGGCGAGGCGGCGGGCCGAGATGAGGATCACCGCAGGGTCGAACTTCCTTGTGAGCTCATGCAGAATGCGTCTCCCGCCCAGGCGCAGCAGACCGAGCAGTTCACTCACGGTCAGGTCAGGGACGCGCGCCACCTGCAACCGCTTGAGTTCTGCCTTGTACGCCTTGCGGCGCCGCCTGGTGGCGTAGACGGCGATGGCCGCGACCATGCTCAACAGCAGCGGATTGGCGGGCATGGAAAAGAGCCACCGCCACCATTCATACATGGCGAGCAGGCCCAGGCAGAGGGGCAGCGACAGGACATCGGCCCATCCCGCGTGCAGCGCCCGGATCTGTTCGTCGATCGACTGACCGGTCGATCGGCGGGCAATGGGTGGAGCGGTGCGACGGTTTTTCGACGTGAAGACGCGACCGGGGAGAAACATGCAGGGCCTCCAGGAGTGAACCACAACGCTTCAGGAGGCATTGTAGGGCAGGAGGCAAAATCAGAACAGCAAAGTTGGAATTTTCGCGGCCCTCATTCGGTAGTTTTCCCTGTAGACGTCCGGAGCGCTGAACGGCCTGCGCGGAAACCCAGGCGCTCCGCGAGATAGGGAGTGCAGCAATACCCGAAGACGGAGATGATCACGCTTGCGACCACCCCGATCAGGCCATAGGTGAACAGCCCGGCGAAGGGCAGCAGGAACACGATGAGGATCATCAAGACGGCGAGGGGCTTATAGGCTTCGTAGAAGGCGGTGCGTCGCTCGGGGGTCAGTGACTCGGAGAAGGACAGACTGGGCTTGGCGGTCATCGGGCAGGCCTCTGTTCCAACAGGCGGATGCGCGCGGCCCTCGTCACGTCAATGCAGCCGTTGCAGCAGACCTTCGGCGACGACGGCGTTCGGCTCGCCGCCGACGATCATATCCTTGTCGCCGAAATGCGACGTGGAGCGGGTGGTGACCCGCATCTTCAGGCCGCCGGGGACGAGGGCGTATTCGAACAGCGCGGCTTCCTGCTGTTGATCCAGATACCCCTGGCTAGCGCGCTCAAATGATCCGGCGATGCGGACCGTCAGTTGCCCCGGTCCCCGTTCGACGCTCTGCACGACCATCCGCTGGACGCCGCCGCCCCTGGGTACGTATTCCACCGTCTGCCCGGCGCGGGCCAATTCCACCTGCCGCGTGAGCCCCTGATTGTTGGTGTAGGAATACAGCGGAAATCCCTGCGGGCTGAAATCGACTTGCACCTCCGCCTGGCTGCCGTCGGCGCTGCTTAACACGCCTTTCCATGCGCCGGCCATGTCCGCCGCGGCGAGTGTGGCCGCCTGGCCCAACCACAGGACGACCATCGCGATGCAGAGGAGTTGGTTCAGGCGCATGGGCGTTTTCTCCAATGGGACGGGGCTTGTCCCGCGCATCGCGCTCACACCGTGAACGGTTGCTGTTTGAGAAAGCGGGCGACGGCGCCGAGCGTAAACAGATTCGGCGACTGGCTGGAGGGCAGGCCCGCCCTCACCTGCGCGTGGAACGCGGCGTAGTTTCCGCGATACTTGCCGTGGTTCCAAACATTCAGCACCTGCTCGGTGAAGGCGCCGTTCTGTTCGCCGTCCAACGACGTTTGATTATCCTGGCAACCGGAGATGAGCACGACCGACGCCTTGAATTTCTTGGCGATGGCGGTGAGGCGCGGACTCACAGCCAGTTGCGCCAACACCGTGTCCGGATCGGCGGACGACGCCTTACCCGCGGCCTTGGCCACCTCGCGCTGCAAGCGGTCGTAGAACTGCTGGTGCTCGCGATAGGTGCGGATGGCGACGGCAGGCGGCATCATCTTCGAACGGCCTGATGGGGCAGCACCGGCCGGAGTGCGCGGTCTGGCGCGGGTGACCGTGCCGCTGTGGCAACTGTCGGAGAGCACCAGGATGCGCACGCCCGCCCCGAAGCGGCTCAATTCGAAATACAACTCGTCGTCGATCAGCTGCCCGTCGAAGAGGCACCAGGTTTCATCCTGCTTGTCGGTTTCGTCTCCCGTCACGTCAGGCACTTGGCCTCCGTGGCCTGAATAGGTCAGAAACAAAAAATCGCCCTTCTTGAGTTGCTTCGCTGCCTTGCGCAGGGCCGCCAGCATGTTGGCGCGGGTGCCTTGCTTGGTCAGCAGCACCGTGGGCTTCATGCCCTGCGATTTGGCGATCGCCGCCATATCCTTCGCGTCGAACTCGCAGGCGGCCAAGTCGCCGCTCCACCCTCCATAGGCGGCCGGACTCACGGCATTGAGACCGATGTGTAAGGACAGGGCTTTGGATTTGCCCCCGGATGATGCGGTGGTCTTGGCCATACGTACCTCCCTGGCTGGTGGCCTCGTCGTCGATCAGTGGACAGAGACAAATCGGCCGGTCGGCCGACGGCGGTACGGTAGTCTCAACGAAGCCGTCTGTCAACGGCGGAGGCGCAGAAAATACCTGTATTTTCTGCTCGGGGATGTCGCCCGTCTTGCTACGAAAAATATTTTGTGAATCCGCCCCAGTTGTGACCCCGGATGTCACAACGCAATGGTACGGTACGCGGCAGGAACCTAAAGGTTTAGGCTTTCACCTAGGCATAAATCGAAATTTTTTGCGGGACGGCTGTCATCGTGTTTGCTACAGTGCGCTGCCGTTGGGAGGATGAGATGGGTTGGGATGACGAAGCGAGGATCAGATGCCGATTCGCATTTATCTGTCCGCAACTCTGGAAGCAGCTAGAGCCGACGGCTCAAGCAAGCGTGCGGCATTGTTTCCAATGCAATCGGGATGTGTACCTTGCGGTGACGGAGTCAGAGTTGAAACGGCATAGCAAGGATGGCCATTGCATCGCGGTGCCGCTGGCGCGTGAGGATGACCAGTTTGATCCTGACGAAACGATTTGGATGGTGGGCAGAATGGACACGCCGTACGGCGAAGAAACCGATGCAGAAGAAGCAACAAGATGAATCGTGGATGTCGATGGTGATGGATGCGCGAGTGAAAGGGTGGGACAAGATGAATCAGCAAACCTTGGATCGACGCCAGTTGGGGAAAGCGATGGTCGCTCTCGCGGTGGGCGCAATCTTCAGCCTGTCCAAACGCACGGCTGCTGAACCGATGGAGTCGCCGGCTTCGAAAGGTGAACCAGTCAGGAGAATGCAGAAGGATGAAAAGAAGTTCTTCACGTGTATTCTGAGGCGCCAGCCGAAGGATGAGTGCGTAGCGGTTTTCAGGCAGATTGGCAGCAGGAACGTCGAAGAAATGTCGTAGAAAGGTGTGACCATCGCACATGAATTCAACTGAGTTTTATTCAGAGGAATCTAAAAGGCATTATCTGGCGCACGTCCGTGCGAGTGCTGATGGATCGTTTGTTATTCATGATCTTGACGATCATCTGCGTGCGGTGGCTGCTCTCACAGGTGGGTATGCCTCAGACTTTGGGGCTTCGGATTGGGGGCAGTTGGCAGGACTCTGGCACGACCTCGGAAAGTATTCTTCGGCCTTCCAAGGCTATATAGCTCGTGAAAGTGGTTTTGATCCAGAAGCGCATATTGAAGGCGGGAAGGGACGGGTGAATCACTCTTCCGCCGGCGCGCTCCATGCTCTCGAGGAGCTCGGCGTGAAAGGGAGGATTCTGGCCTATCTGATCGCTGGTCATCATGCTGGCTTGCCGGATTGGCATGCGGACGAGCATGCCCTTTCATCTCTTTCTAACCGCCTAGAAGATAAGCAGCACTTGAAAGCTATCTCTAGCGCGAGGGTTCCTGCTGATGTGCTTCATCCTGCGATTATTCCAAGCAACAAACCATTGGGCGGAGAAACCGGCCTTGCACTTTGGCTGCGGATGCTCTTTTCCTGTCTGGTTGACGGTGACTTCCTTGATACAGAGAGCTTCATGAACGGTAAGACCGCGTTGCCTCGTGGGCAGTTCCTTTCTTTGAGCATGCTGCTTGATCAACTGAATCAACACATGACGATGCTGACCGCTGGGGCTATGCCATCTGTCGTCAACCGCGCGAGAGCCGACGTCCTTCGGCAGTGCAGCGAACGTGCCTCAGACTCGCCCGGTATCTTCTCACTTACCGTTCCAACTGGTGGTGGTAAGACACTGTCAAGTTTAACCTTCGCCCTTATGCATGCAGTTCAATACAAGAAACGCCGAGTCATATACGTCATCCCCTACACCAGCATCATCGAGCAGACGGCCGGAGTGTTCAGAGGCATCTTTGGTGATAGCGTTGTTGAACATCACAGTAATCTGGATCCGGAGAAGGAAACCGCCAAAAGCCGCTTGGCCTCAGAAAACTGGGATGCACCTGTAATTGTCACAACCAATGTGCAGTTTTTTGAGTCGCTATTCGCGGCCAGGACTTCTGCTTGTCGCAAGCTTCACAACATCGTGAACAGCGTTGTGGTTCTGGATGAGGCGCAGCTTCTGGCCCTAGAGTTCATGCAGCCAATCCTAGACATCATCAACCTCTTGGCACAGCACTATGGCGTCACGTTCGTTCTGTCTACTGCGACTCAACCTGCCTTGTACTCGCGCGAAGGGCTCGGGTGGACTTTTCGAGGGCTGAATCGTGTGCATGAAATCATCGCAGACCCGAATGCACTGTACCGCGACCTGGAACGTGTGACAGTCGAGATGCCGAAAGACTTTCATGCGCGGCAGGAATGGGAAGAAATCGCCGCTGAACTAACGACGCATGATTCGGTCTTGGCCGTGGTGAATACCAGATCGAACTGTCGCGAATTGCACCGGCTCATGCCGGACGGCACCTTTCATCTGTCGGCTGCGATGTGCGGAGAACATCGATCATTGGTCATTAAAGACATACGAGAACGATTAAGGAAGAACGTCCCAACGCGTGTCATCAGCACACAGCTCGTCGAGGCCGGTGTGGATATCGATTTCCCTGTGGTATACCGCGCCCTATCCGGCTTGGACTCAATTGCCCAGGCTGCCGGGCGCTGTAACCGCGAGGGCCGACTGAATCGCGGCAAAGTCGTTGTGTTCATGCCGCCAAAACAGTCGCCTCCCGGCACGCTTCGAAAGGCAGAGCAAACAACGATCAGCCTCATGAGCGGCAGCGGAGTTGACCCCATGAGGAGAGGATTGTTCACCCAATATTTCGAGCATTTCTATGGAATGGCAGACTCGCTCGATAAATATGGCATTAGCGATTTGCTGACCAGAGATGCGAGAGAGCTTAAAATTCAATTCCGCACCGCCGCTGAGAGGTTCAGGCTCATCGATGATGTCGAGACCCAAGCCATCCTTGTCTGGTATGGCGAAAGCCAAACGCTGCTCGGAAAACTCAAGAGGGATGGGCCTGAGCGCTGGCTCATGCGCAAGTTGCAACGATATAGCGTCAACCTTCCTCGCCGTGTGGTCGACAAACTCGTCGCAGACGGAGAAGTATCAGAGGTTTACCCTGGGATCTTTGGTCAGGCGGTTAGCACTCTATACGATGACAAAATCGGTGTGACTGTGGGCGGCACATTGGATGTAACTCAACTGATTGTATGAGGAACGCTATGCGCAAATCCTATTGTCTTGAAGTGGCGGGAGACTTTGCCTGCTTTACGCGACCAGAAATGAAGGTCGAGCGTGTCTCTTACGACGTGATGACACCATCGGCTGCCCGAGCGATCTTTGAGGCGATCATCTGGAAACCAGCCATCCGTTGGCGAGTGACCAAGATCGAAGTGCTGAAACCGATCACGTGGATCAGTGTCCGGCGGAATGAAGTAGGGGCTGTGGCTTCAACGCGGAATGTTCAAGCTGCGATGAGCATTGGCTCCGGCGACCTAGGGATCTATGTTGAAGACGAGCGCCAACAACGAGCGGGACTATTTCTGCGAGACGTGGCCTATCGCATCCATGCGCACTTTGAACTCAGCGACCCAAGCTTTCATAAACCGTACTTTCCGCATCTCTCCAAGGTTCCAATTAGTAGTGGCGAGGCAGATCTGCTCGCGTTGCCCGACAACAACGCGGTGAAGTTCATGAGCATGTTTGAGAGACGTGCTTCACGGGGACAGTGCGTTAATCAGCCTTATCTCGGTTGCCGCGAGTTTGCCTGCGCATTCAGGTTAGTAGCTGACGTGCAGACTGAGCCTGCGCCTATCGAAGAAACGCGGCATCTTGGCTGGATGCTGTACGACATGGATTACAGCGATCCCGCTGATCCCAAACCGCGCTTCTTCCAGGCCCGTTTGGTGAATGGTACCGTCATGGTCCCTGCATGGGAAAGCGAGGAGGTGCGGGGATGATCCTTCAGGCACTGTACGACTACTATCAACGTAAACCCGAGCTGCCACGAGAGGGGTTCGAGTCTAGGGAAATTCCATTTGTGATCGAGGTGAGCAAGACCGGCTCGGTCGTTCAGATCGAAGATACTCGCAGTCTCGATGGAAAAAAGAAGCGAGCAAAGAATTATCTTCTTCCGCAAGCAGCAAAAAAGTCTGTCAATGTAGCTGCCAATATACTGTGGGGCAATGCCGAGTACGTCCTCGGGTTGCCCGACGAGAAGAAGCTGGCTGACAGGAAAGGAAAAGGCAAGGAAGGAGATTATGGGGACCGCTTGAAAGAAATGCATGCGGCATTCGTTGATGCCGTGAAAGCTTTGCCGGAAAGAGTTCAAGCCGATGAAGGTGTGCGGGCTGTTTTAAAGTTCTTCGATAACACAAAACCTGCCGACCTGCAGCGGTTTGGTGAGGTGTGGGAAGAGATCAGAAGTACCAATCCAAATATGACGTTTCGTTTGCAAGGTGATCTCGAACTGGTGTGTCAGCGCCCATCAGTAAGTGATGCCATGACGGAAGCGGAGAGTGCACAAGATGGGGATGGCATCTGCCTCATCACAGGAAAAGCGACACAAATTGAACGTCTGCATCCTGCCATTAAAGGCGTATGGGGCGCTCAAACATCCGGAGCCAATGTCGTGTCCTTTAATCTGCCTTCCTTTACTTCGTGGGGTAAGAAGCAAGGCTCCAATGCGCCGGTTGGGGAGAAGGCCGCGTTCGCCTACACCACAGCGGTCAATTGCCTGTTGGCAAGAGACAGCAAACAACGCATTCAGGTGGGCGATGCATCTACTGTATTCTGGGCAGATCAACCCAGTTCATTAGAGGATCAGTTCGCTGATCTTTTCGCTGAGCCGCCAAAGGATGATCCCGATCGTGCGGTGCGAGCCCTCAAGGCGCTATACCAAGCGCCACGCCATGGTGTGGCACCCGTCGATGATGATCAGACACGCTTTTTTGTACTTGGGCTAAGCCCTAATGCTGCGCGTATCGCCATTCGCTTTTGGCATGTCGGCACCGTGGCAGCATTGGCGAAAACCATTCAACAGCATTTCGTTGACATTGAGATTGATCGCCCGCCATACGAGAAGCCTTGCCTTTCCGTATTCCGACTTCTTGTGGCTACCGCTGTACAGAATAAGAGCGACAATATTCCGCCTAATCTTGGCGGAGAACTCATGCAAGCTATTCTCTCGGGGCAGCGATATCCTGCATCGTTGCTGCAAAACGCTGTGCGCCGCATCCGGGCTGAACGCGAGGTAACGTATCCGCGCGCGGCCATTCTCAAGGCGTATTTGAACCGTCAGAACCGTACCATACAAATGTCACACGAAAAGGAGATTGCCGTGGCACTTGATCTAAGCAACCGAAATTCAGGGTATCGCCTGGGGTGCCTGTTTGCGGTCCTTGAAAAAGCTCAGGAGGAGGCAAATCCCGGACTCAATGCCACGATTCGTGATCGCTTCTATGGATCAGCGTCAGCCACGCCCGTGACAGTATTTCCTACTCTCATGAAATTAAAGAACCATCACCTCGCAAAGCTTCAGAATCCAGGACGGAAAGTAAGTTTTGAGCGTCTGATCGGCCAGATTATGGAGGAAGTGAACGACTTCCCTGCTCATATGAGCCTTGGTGATCAAGGACGCTTTGCGATCGGGTACTACCATCAACGCCAGGCATTGTTCGCGAAAACCACTGCAAATCAACAGGGAGAGTAACCATGGCCATTCAGAATCGCTACGACTTTGTGCTGTTGTTTGATGTGAAGGACGGAAACCCCAACGGCGACCCTGATGCTGGGAATTTGCCTCGACTAGATGCTGAAACGGGCCTTGGCTTAGTTACAGATGTGAGTCTTAAAAGAAAGATTCGCAACTATGTCGAAATGGTTAAGAGTGACCAGCCATCTTTTCATATTTTTATCAAAGAAAAGGCGGTTCTGAATCAGAGAATCGAGCTTGCTTATGAACAGAGTGAGCGTGTCAAAGCTGCCCTTGCTGCCTGGCAAGCGTGGCAAAAAGATAAGAAAAAGAATCCTAAGCCTGAGCAGCATTATGAGGACATTGCGCGGGAGTGGATGTGCGATAACTTTTTTGATGTCCGTACATTTGGCGCCGTCATGTCAACTGGAGACGAGGATAGCGAGAGCAAACTTAAGAGAACTGCCGGTCAAGTACGCGGCCCGGTGCAGCTCACTTTTGCTCGCTCGATTGATCCCATTGTCACACTTGAACATTCGATCACACGTATGGCTGTTACTAATGAAAAGGATCTAGAGAAGGAACGAACCATGGGACGAAAGTTTACCGTTCCATATGGGCTTTATTTGGCGCATGGCTTTGTTTCGTCCTTCATAGCGAAGCAGACCCATTTCTCCGACATCGATCTTGATCTTCTTTGGACGGCCCTCAGCAGTATGTTCGAGCACGACCGTTCAGCCGCGAGGGGTGAAATGACAACGCGAGGACTTTACATCTTTAAACATGATTCGGAGCTTGGCAACGCCCCCGCGCACAAACTATTTGAACTTATCCAGATCCGTCGAACGAATGGCAGCGATGGCCCGCCCAGAAATTTTAACGACTATGCAGTTACAGCACCGATAGTAGGGCCAATGAACGACTTTCCGGGGGTAACCTTTATCAGCAAGGTTGGATAGTGGCCGCATCGGATCAAGACGATCTCATCATGATTTCCGCTCTGGAGCACTACAGCTATTGCCCGCGGCAGTGTGCCTTGATCCATGTCGAGCAGACGTTTGACGAAAATGTCTACACCATGCGCGGACAGGCAGTACATCAACGTGTGGATGAGCCGGAGTCCGAAGTGGTGGAGGGGGTGCGAGTGGAACGGGCGATGCCATTGTGGTCAAAACGGCTTGGCCTGGTGGGAAAAGCAGATGTGGTGGAGTTTCATGGCGATGTCCCATATCCCGTCGAGTACAAACATGGCCCTCGCCGCGAAAAGGAGCACGATGACCTGCAACTTTGCGCTCAGGCCATGTGTCTGGAGGAAATGCTGAACCGGAGCGTTCCGCGCGGCGCCATCTTTCACCACAAATCCCGCAGACGACGCGAAGTCATCCTTACGTTTGAAATACGAACACGGGTGGCGGAAGTTGTGACAGCGATCCGCTCCATGCTTGCCAGCAAGACGATCCCACCCCCTGTGAATGATGCACGGTGTAAGCATTGCTCGCTGAGTGAAGCTTGCATGCCATCGGTGATCGTCGAACAGCAGCGTGCAGCGGCGTTGATCCGCAATTTGTTTGTCGTAAAGGACTAGTCGTAAGACTCCGATGCATCAGTTGCTCAACACGCTCTATCTGACGACCGAAGGCGCCTATCTCCGACTGGATCACGATACGTTACGTGTGGAGGTTGAAAAGGAAACGAAGTTGCAGGTGCCGATACACCACTTGGGCGGCATCGTCTGTTTCGGCGATGTGCTAGTCAGTCCTGCAGCAATGGCGCGATGCGCTCAGGATGGCCGGTTCATTGTGTTCCTCGACCGGAACGGCCGCTTTCAGGCTCGCGTGGAAGGGCCGACCTCAGGCAATGTGCTGCTGCGGTGCGCGCAACATACTGCAATGCGCGACCAGGCGACAACCCTGGCTATCGCACGGAACCTCGTGGGCGGAAAAATCCAGAACAGCCGGCAGATTGTCTTGCGGGCCGCCCGAGAAAGCGATCAGCCGGACGACGGCAACGCGTTACGTCAGACCGCCGAGGCCCTCGCAAACGTGCTGGGTCGTGTGCCGCTTTCCGAAGACCTTGACCACCTGCGTGGGCTTGAAGGGGAAGCGGCGCGACACTACTTTTCAACGTTCGACCGCATGGTTCGAGAAGATCGCGCCACCTTCACCATGAATGGCCGGAACCGGCGCCCGCCGACCGATCCCGTCAATGCGCTTCTGTCGTTTCTGTATGCCTTGATGATGAACGACTGTGTGGCGGCGCTGGAAGGAGTCGGCCTCGATCCGCAAATGGGATTTCTGCATGCGCTGCGTCCTGGTCGAGCCGCACTAGCATTGGATCTGATGGAAGAATTGCGGAGTGCCTTCGCCGATCGACTGGCCCTCACCTTGATCAATCGACGCCAAGTGGTTGCCGCTCAGTTTCATGCTCGTCCGGGCGGAGCGGTGCATCTGGAGGATGCCGCTAGAAAAGAGGTGATCGTCGCCTATCAAAAGCGGAAGCAAGAAGAGATCACTCACCCAGCCCTCGATCAAAAGATGCCATTGGGATTAGTTCCCCACGTGCAGGCCCGCTTATTGGCCCGCGTGCTGCGCGGAGACCTGGCCGCCTATCCACCATTTCTCTATCGATAGGAAGAGGGATGAACGTCCTCGTTGCATATGATGTGGCGACAGAATCGGCTGGAGGACGCCGCCGCCTGCGCAAGGTTGCGCAGGCCTGCCAGAATTTCGGACAACGAGTGCAGAAATCGGTCTTCGAGTGTGCGGTAAGTGAGATGCAATTTGAAGAACTTGTGCGGTGTCTTCTCGAAATTATCGACGAGAAGGAAGATAGCTTGCGAGTGTATCGCTTGATAGAACCCAAAGAAAAATATGTGCAGGTCTTCGGTGTGGATACCTCTGTGGATTTTGACGAGCCACTGATTTTGTAAACGCGAACCTCAAGCGCTGCGGATTCCCCGGAGGGTTCGCGCAGCGCGGAAGATCATGAGATGAAAGGAGAATTTTTCAGGTGGCAAGAGAAGATTGTCGCCGGCACCGTGTGAGTCCGATAAGTTCGCGCGAACATGCCGCCAACTTCATTGAAAATCGAAGGTTTTTGGTAACGCCATAGCGCCCGTCCTTACAGACGGGCGAGGATTGAAAC
>CABVSR010000014.1:0-24741 GCA_902500995.1 uncultured Nitrospira sp. | reverse complement strand
TATAGCGCCCGTCCTTACAGACGGGCGAGGATTGAAACTCCTGACTGGATGGAATGCACCGTCGACGAGCAACATAGCGCCCGTCCTTACAGACGGGCGAGGATTGAAACGGTTTGCAGTCCGCCGTAGGGCGGTCCTCCGCTCATAGCGCCCGTCCTTACGACGGGCGAGGATTGAAACGCTGAGAGCTTGGCTAAGCCCGACGACGTGCGGGATAGCGCCCGTCCTTACAGACGGGCGAGGATTGAAACCGTCCGTCTTCGCATGAGACATGAAAAGACAAACGGCTTCGATCGGCAAGGTCGTCGTCCTTGACAGGACTCGTTTGCGACTGGATAGTACCGGCATCACGCACGCTCGCCCTCATTTTGCGAAGGGAGTGTTTATGTCTTCAGACGATTCGTCTGATCAGATCCGACCGCCATCACAGCTGGAGAAGCCGGCTCGGCTGGATGTGTCCGAGATGCTCACGCCGAAGGAACTCGAGGAGTTACGGCAGAAAAACATCGAGATCGACGCTGTGCTGCAAAAAGCTTATCCCGACGTGAAGATCCTCCAGTAGCGGAGGCTCTTCCGGAGCGGCATATATTGATTTGCGAAGTGCGGCTCTTGTGATGGCGCGAGTAATAGACAAGGTTTCGGATTAAATGAGCTCCCTTATCCGATCAGAAAGGACCGCTGCCGATGAACCGACAGGATCTCGAACAGAAGTTGCCCGGCATGACGCAGGCTCAGCTCATCGACACGGTGACGACTTGTCTCGACATGATCGAGCGGTTGGAAAATGACCTGAGCGCCGGCGCGCGCAAGCTGGAAGAAATGTCCGCGCTGGTGCGTAAACTGTCCGAGGCGAAGCCGTGAAGACGCAGCCGCCGTCTTGCCTGGGTGCGGCCGTCAGGGTTCCGCTTCTTCGATCGCCTCAACCGATTCTCTGAGCGCGGCGACGAAGGCCTCCGGTGCGGCGAGCGCCTGTTCGGTCAATTGAAATTCCGAGACCAGCACCCCGTCCTTATCCACCACGATCAGCCGATAGCCTTGTTTCACAATGCGACCTTTCTCTGCGACTGCCGCAGCGAGGCTCGATGGGATCGACTCCATACCATGCCTGTAGGCTACCGTATCAAACAGTGAATCGTCATGTCGTGGCCGGGACTCGGGATGCCCTGTTGGTGTTTCCCCTGCAGGCCTGGTAGGATGACGAAGTGGCCGGTATCACGCGATTGTTCAACGAAAGGATATCCAGCTTGAAGACAACCAGACTCATAGCCGCATGTCTCGTGCTGACATTGGTGGCGGTGCCGACGATCTCTTTCGCAAAAGCGCGCGGAGGCGGGGGCGGATTTTCCAGCGGCTCGCGCGGGGGGAGCTCATCGGGCAGCATGGGCAGCCGCGGCTCGCGCACGTACCAGGACAATGGGGCCAAGCCGATCGAGCAGTCCACAACGGCGAGACCTTCCACCGCTCCGCCCCCTTCGATGGCCGGGAATCCTTCGACGGCATCAAGGCCGGCTCCGGCCGCACAGCCTTCGTGGTTTCAGCGTAATCCGCTCCTAGCCGGCATTGCGGGGGCAGTTGCCGGGACCTGGCTGGGGCACATGATTTTTGGCGCCACCGAGACGAGCGCGCGCACGACCGACGGCGGTGAGGGCGAGCAGGCGGCCGGCGGCTCAGGCTCGAAAGGCATGTTGCTGCTGTTGATGGTGATGGGCGGCGGCGCCCTCTGGTGGTATATGCGTTCCCGCCGCAGGCCGGTGCCGGATTTTTCCGGGCTGGCTCGAACCAGTGTCGCGAGTGGATCGCTGCTGGCCGAGCCGTCACGTTCAGACTTCAAAGCGGTCGCCGTTGAAGACGAGATCACCTCGGAGGACAAGGCGGCGTTTCAGCAAGCGCTGATCGAGATTCAAACTGCCTGGAGCAAGCAGGACATCGCCGCGCTCCGCCGGTTGGTGACCCCGGAAATGTTGGACTACTTCAGCACCGGTCTGGCCGAGCAGGCCAGCGAGGGAGTGGCGAATTGCGTGGAAGATGTGGTGCTCGGCCGGGCGGAAGTCCGTGAAGCGTGGAGTGAAGGCGCGACGCAGTACGCCACGGTGAGCCTGACTTGGCGGGCCCGCGACTATACGGTGTCCCTGGCGAAGCAGCCGGGGGAGCCGGGCTACGTAGTGGAGGGCAACGCGGAGCAGCCGGCGGAAACCACCGAGGTGTGGACCTTCATGCGGTTCGGCACTGGAAGATGGTTGCTGTCGGCGATTCAGCAGCCTGCCTGACGGGCTGCTCAAAAAGCCCGTCCAGCTTTGTTCTCGCGTCGCTCCTGGGCTCAACGTACCGCAAGGGTACGACTCGCCCCCTCGCTCCGCTGCGGCCGCGCTGGACGGGCTTTTTGAACATCCCGTGCCGGAAGGAGTAGCCGGGGCGCGAGCGTGGTAAAGAATCGGCCGAGCTGAATGAGATTTGGGTAGACATTACGGGGACAGTCACGCTGGTGGCTGCCCCCTTTGTATATCTAGGACCTGTCGCTGTGCGACGCGGGTCCTGCGCTGGTTGGCGGGCTGATTTCGATCGGCAGAAACGCCTGGGCCTGGGAGATGGCCTCCATCAATGCATGCCGCTCGCGATCGGAGTCCTGCGTCGGCGGCAGGCTGTACGCAAAGGCTTCGGCCGCCTCGACCAAGGTTTGCAATGCTTCTTCCATACCGGTCGATGTATGGCCGGGCATCGACGCGCTCATTCGCGCCAAAGCCCGTTTTCGTCGCGGTCCGACATAGATTTGCGGGGCCACGGGATTGTCTTTTTCCAGTTCCGGCCGTTTGAATATCGACATGCGTCCTCCAGCTCATCACGCAGGTACCTTTACCCGAGACTACTCTACTCGATCCCTGGAGGCATTTGCATCGGGATGATCGGCGGGAAGGCGTCGCGCGTCTGCGCGTGGCTTGACTCCCATTTTCAGCGGCTCCTATAATTCGGCGGTTTTGATGAGACAACCAGCTGATTTGGCAGTACGAATGGCCGAGTTTACCCATTTCAACGAATCGGGCCGGGCGCGGATGGTCGATGTCGGAGCCAAGGCCTCGACTGAGCGACTCGCCACGGCGCAAGCCATCGTGTTCCTCCGGCCGGAGACCCTTGAGAAAATTCAGCAAGGAAAGATCGCGAAGGGCGACGTGCTGTCTGTCGCCCAGGTCGCAGGGGTGATGGGGGCCAAGAAGACTCCGGATCTGATCCCCATGTGCCATCCCATTTTGCTCACGAGCGTCGATATTGCCTTTCGAGAGATCGCCCAGCCGGACCGTGAGGGACGCTGCTCGATTGTGATCACCGCCACGGCCAAGACGACGGGGCCGACGGGGGTTGAAATGGAAGCCATGACGGCCGCCTCGGTGGCCGCCTTGACGATTTATGATATGTGCAAGGCCGTGGATCGAGGCATGAGCTTCGGCGACATGTGCCTGTTGACGAAATCGGGCGGGAAATCCGGCACCTATCAACGTCCGGTTCCGGTGTAATGGTCGGCCCCCTTGCCCGGGCTGATGGAGCATGAGCGCGAGCGTACGATGGTTACGGTTCGACTCTTCGGCATGACGAAAATGTTGGCGGGGAATCAAGGGACTCTTGCCTTGGCCTTGCCCGATGGCCGACGGGTGAAAGACTTAGTGGCGGTCATCGAGGCGGGCTATCCGAAGATCGGCGAGTTGCTGCAGAAAAAAAAAGTGCTCGTGTCGGTCAATCAAGATATCGCGCATGAGGACCTCGAAGTGCAGGACGGGGATGAAATTGCCCTCCTCCCGCCCTTTGCCGGTGGGAGTGACGGATGCTGAACAAGCCTGCCGGCGGCGTTCTCGCTCTGCGCGCTGCGGCCTTGCTGACAGACTTGTTGAGCAGCCTTGGGGGCATGTCGTTCGTGAAGTGAAAAGCGTTGTTCGCGAGATACGAGAGAGGAAATACGAGATACGCGTCCCAAGGTACGTGGGGAGGACAGCGGAACATGAGTCTTGAACAGGTCACCAAGGCCGATCCACCAGTCGCGGACGATGAGGCGATGCTGGTGCGGGTGCAGCGGGAGGACTTCTCCATCGACGAAGAACTCCGTCGCGTTCGCGCGCGTTCCAAACGGATCGGGGGCATTGCCATCTTTTTGGGAACCGCCCGGGACCGTTCGAAGGGGAAAGACGTCGACGGCATTACCTTCGAGCATTACGAAGGCATGGCGCAGAAAAAACTGCGCGAGATCCGCGAGCGCGCGCTGAAAGATTTCGGAATCATTGAACTGTCGATCCTGCATCGCTATGGCGAGATCGGTATTGGGGACAACATTGTGCTGATCATTGCCGGCGCCGAACATCGCGCCGAGGCCTTTCAGGCCTGCAAGTGGGCCATTGACGAATTGAAGCAAATTACGCCGATTTGGAAACTCGAGCACACCCCGGAAGGCGAGGTGTGGGTCGAGGAGCACCCGTAGCCGCGCGGGCGGCAGCCTCGGCAAGGGTTCCATCGCCCTCGAGTGATTATGGACCACAGCGCGCTCGATACACCTGCTCCGACGATCTACGACCGCTTGGGGCGCCCGCTCCGCAGCCTGCGCCTCTCGGTAACCGATCGCTGTAATCTCCGGTGCAAGTACTGTATGCCCGAGGATGATTACGCCTGGTTGCCGCGCGATACGATTCTCACCTTCGAGGAGATGGCCGAGCTCACGGCCGTGTTTACCGAGTTAGGCGTCGACAAGGTTCGCTTGACCGGCGGGGAGCCGCTGTTGCGGCGGGATCTGCCGCGGTTCGTCAGGCAGCTGTCGGAGAACCGCCGCATTACCGAAATTGCTCTCACCAGCAACGGCGTCCTCATGGCGGACCAGGCGGCGGATCTTTCCTTCGCCGGACTCAATCGCGTCACCATCAGCCTGGATACGCTCCGTGCCGACCGGTTCCGTACCTTGACCAAGCGGGATCTCCATCACCAGGTATTCGACGGGATCAAGGCGGTAGTGCAGGCCGGGTTCCCCTCGCTGAAGTTCGACACGGTAGTCATGAAGGGCTACAACGACGACGAACTCATCGATCTCATCGAATACGGCAAAACGGTCGGCGGCGAGGTCCGGTTCATCGAATATATGGATGTCGGCGGCGCCACGGATTGGTCCATGAAGCAGGTGCTGTCGAAGGCGGAGATGCTCGACCTGATCGGCCGCCACTATGGTGGAGTCCAGCCGGTTCAGGAGAACAGCGTCGCGCCGGCGGAACGGTTCCGGTTGCCGGATGGAACCCTCTTCGGCATCATCCCTTCGACCACCACGCCATTTTGCCGTTCTTGTGATCGCAGCCGCCTGACCGCCGACGGCATGTGGTACCTCTGTCTCTACGCGAAGGACGGCCTCGATCTCCGCGCGCCGCTCCGGCAGGGCCGCACCCGGGATGAATTGAAGGCGCTCATCACCGCCGCCTGGGAAGGGCGGGCGGATCGGGGCGCTGAAGAGCGCAAGGCGCTGGAGGTCTTGGGACTGCGCGAGCAACGTCTCATCGAGATCAATCGGCTCCGCGAAGATCCCCACCTGGAAATGCATGCGCGAGGGGGATGACCTTCCGTGGCGCTGCTCCCGTTGCCGGATCGGCCGACCCACCTCTCCCGGAGCAGTCGATGTTTGATCCTCACACCCTGACCATCTTGAGTCTCGGATTCGTGCTGGGGCTTCGTCATGCCCTGGATGCGGATCACTTGGCCGCGCTCTCCACCGTGCTGGCAGAGCGGCCCACCGTGCAGGCCTCGACGGCCATCGGATTCTTCTGGGGGCTCGGGCACACGCTGATGCTGTTGTGCGTCGGCACCCTGTTGATGGCCTTGAACCTCACGATTCCCGAATCCATGGCGAATGTGTTCGAGTTTGCCGTCGGGGTGATGCTCGTCGCGCTGGGGCTCTCATTGGCTCGCCGGATGTCTCGCGAACAGTGGCATCTCCATACCCATGAGCATGGCGGGCAGGCGCATGTGCATTTGCACAGCCATCACCTGCAAGCCGATCACGCCCACGGGCATTGGTACCAGGGATCGTTGCGGCCGCTGGCGATCGGGATGGCGCATGGGCTGGCCGGATCAGCGGCGCTGATGCTGGTAGTCTTGTCTACGGTGACGGGTATCGGGCAGGGGATCGGTTATATCGTGGTGTTCGGGGTCGGATCGATTCTGGGCATGGTCGGCGTGGGGGCGGTGCTCAGTCTGCCGGTGGTGTATTCCGTGACTATCGGACCACGCGCCTATCGGACGATGCAGGGGCTTGCCTGTCTGGCCAGCATCGGCTTGGGGGTGCTGATGATGGTGCGCATCGGCCTGGGCGGCGGCTCGTCCTAATCGATCGATCGTGAACCATGCGGCGTCATTGCGACGGCTTCGTGCTCTCCATGGCGGCCCATGGGTGAGGCGCGACCTGCGCAAATCTGTGTGCGCCTTTTTGAGAGGTATGTTATTCTGCCGCCCAGTGCGGAGGCTTCGTCCACTATATCGTGAAGGGATGCCGGCAGGCCGGGGCAGGTCTGGAAAGCCACGGCCATGAATGTCCGTGTGCTGGGGTGCCATGGTTCGGCGCAGCTCGTTGCAGGCGACCAGGGTCCGATTCAATGCGGGACCTGCGGCTTTCTCATCAACGAGACGTTGTTGCTGGATGCCGGAACGGTCGGATCCAGGTTGTACTTGGAGGAGCAGCGGCGCATACGGGTGGTCCTGCTGACCCACCTGCATTTCGACCATATCCGCGAATTGCCGACCTTGGGGGACAACCTGGTCGGCGAGATTGAAGACCCGATCGTCATCGCGGCGATCCCTGAAGTGCTGGACGGTTTGCGCAGGCACATTTTTAACGGCACGGTTTATCCAGATTTTTTCCGGTTGCCCGATCCTGCCAGGCCTCTGTTCGTGTCTCGCGAACTTCCGCCCGGACAAGAGACATTGTTGTGCGGCCTGGGGGTGACGCCCGTACCGGTGAACCATGTGGTGCCGGCGGTCGGTTTTCTGCTCCGCGAAGGGTCGCGGACCATTCTCTTGAGCGGCGACACCTATCGCACGGACGCGCTCTGGGAAGCGGCCGCTCGCGCGGAGGGATTGCAGGCGGCGTTGATCGAAAGTTCATTTCCCGACGAGATGGCCGAATTGGCACGGGTGGCCAAACATCTCACCCCGGCGTTGCTGGCTGAGGAGTTTGCGAAGATTGCGAGACCGGACGTGCCGGTCTATGCCTACCATTTGAAGCCGCGCTTCCGGCAACAGATCCGGCAGGAGCTCGGACGGCTCGGCATTCGGCATGTGACCGCGCTTGAAGAGGGCCAAACCCTTGTACTATAGGTGAGCACAGATGGCTTGGTTTAAAAAAGGAAAAACCGAAGAGGCAGAGCCCCCCAAACGCTCGAAAACCGCGGAAGGGATGTGGCTGAAGTGTAATCATTGCCGGGAGATCGTCTACCGCAAGGAGGTCGACCGTAACAACAAGGTCTGCCCGAAGTGCGAGTATCACTTTCCCATCTCGGTCATTGAGCGCATCAATCTGCTGGTCGATCTCGGCACCTTCAAAGAGTGGGACCCTGAGCTGGAACCGCAAGACCCGCTGCAGTTTCAAGATACCCGCACCTATAAAGACCGGATCAAGTCGCAACAGGAGAAGACCGGGCGCAAAGACGCCATGGTCATCGGCCAGGGCGCGATCAATGGGCGCAAGGTGGCGCTCTGTGTGTTCGATTTCGGATTTATGGGCGGCAGCATGGGCTCGGTGGTGGGCGAAAAAATTTGCCGCGCGGTCGATCGCGCCTTGGAAGCGCGGATGCCGCTGATTCTGGTCACGGCTTCGGGGGGCGCCCGTATGCAGGAAGGCATCCTCTCGCTCATGCAAATGGCAAAAACCTCCGCGGCGGTCGCGAAACTGGGCGAGGCCAAGCTGCCGTTCATCTCGATCCTGGCCGATCCGACCTTCGGGGGCGTGACGGCGAGCATCGCCATGCTGGGCGACGTGATCATTGCCGAGCCGAAGGCGTTGATCGGGTTTGCCGGCCCCCGTGTCATCGAGCAGACGATCAAGCAACAATTGCCGGATCAGTTTCAGCGGGCGGAGTTTCTGCTCGACCACGGGATGATCGACATGATCGTCGAGCGGAAGCAGCTGAAAGAAGCGGTGAGCACGCTGGTCGGTCATTTCTAGCCGGGGGCAGACAGGGCGCCCCGGTGGCTTGCTCGCGCCGCCCGCAGTTCTTGCGGCAGCCTGTGCGGACGGCCATGTTGCGCATCCTGCCGGCAGTTCCGGTTCCACCATGCTAGGTGATCTGATCGTAACGACGATGACCTATTCCTCCACAGTGCAATTCCTGTATGGCCTGCAGCAGCACGGGATCAAGTTGGGGCTCGACACGATTCGCGCCCTGCTCGGGCGGGTGGGCGATCCGCAGCGTCGATACCCCCTGTTGCATATCGGCGGGACGAACGGGAAGGGCTCGACGGCGGCGATGACGGCGTCGATTCTGCAAGCCGCCGGCCTTCGCGTGGGTCTCTACACCTCGCCGCACCTGATCGATTTTCGTGAGCGGATTCGCGTCGACGGCGAACTGATTCCCGAGTCAGTCGTGATCCGAGGAGTGGAGGCCTTGCGCGCCGCCTCCGCGCCCGACCTGGCTCCGACATTTTTTGAGTTCACCACGGCGCTTGCCTTCCAGTACTTTGCCGATTGCCGCGTCGATATTGCCGTGCTCGAAGTCGGCATGGGAGGGCGGTTCGACGCCACAAATGTCGTGGAGCCGTTGGTAACTGCTATCACGACGATCGGTCTGGATCATGAAGCCTATCTGGGTTCGACGATTGAAGCCATCGCGTATGAAAAGGCGGGTATCATCAAGCCGGCGGTGCCGGTCGTCCTGGGCCGGATCGGCGAGGCGGCTTACCGGGTGATCGAAGATCGCGCCTCGGATGTCGGCGCGCCTGTGTGGCGTCTGGGGCGGGACTTTCGCTGTGAAGGCACCTCACTGGCCGACTGCGGGTACTTCGGTCTCGCGCTGCATGCCGAGCATCTGCATTGTCCCCTGCAAGGGCGATTTCAACTCGACAATCTGGCCTGCTCCCTTGCCCTGATCGAACTGGCTCGTGAGAAGGGTCTGACTGTGCCTGACCGGGCGATCCGGGCCGGCCTCGAGCAGGTCGCGTGGGAAGGCCGGGTGGAGATGGTGGCTCAGGACCCGGCGGTCATCGTGGACGGGGCGCATAATCCCGCGGCGGCGGCGGTCCTCGCGGAATATCTGGCGGAGTGGCGACAGGCCAGGCCTGCCGCGCGCGTCAGCCTGATCGTGGGGATGATGCGTGATAAGCATCCGCGCGAATTTCTGGCGCCCCTGCTCCCGCTCGCCGATAGACTGCTCCTTACGCAGGCGGATCTCCCGCGTGCAGCGACCGGGGCGGAACTCCGCCGGTTGCTTGGAGACGATGCCCCTTCCGCGCAGGTTGCGCCGACCCCTTCGGATGCATTGGCCATGGCCAGACGTTCGGCCGCCGCATCCGATCTGATATGTGTCACGGGTTCCTTGATGCTGGTCGGCGAGATCAAGGCCCTTCTTCGAGGGGACTCCCTCTCACCTGTTCGTGGTTGAGATGGGGCCAGACCGTTATCCGGTTCCAACCTGGCGGCGCGTGATCAGCCGCGTCGCGCGTCTCCTCTGCCTGCCGATTCTTGCCGGTCTGTTTCCGATCTGCGCGTCATGGGCGCAAGGGCAATCGGCTGCGACCGTGGCGTCACCGTCCAACCAGCCTCTGACCGTCACCGCGGAGCGCATCGATCACCTTCAGGAGCAGGAGGTCTATGAGGCCGACGGCTCTGTGGTGGTGATACAGGGCAACTTGCGGCTGACCGCGGATCATGTGACGATCAAGGCCCTGCCCGGCATCCTGACCGCGACGGGGCATGTGCATTTCTGGGATGCGAACTCCGATCTGAAATCGGAGCAGCTGGAACTCAACGTGAATACCGAAGGCGGCGTCGTGGCCAACGGGTCGATGTATATCCGGCTGAGCAATTCGTTTTTTACCGGCCGGAGTATCCGGCGACTGTCGGAAGATCACTATCGGATCAAGGAAGGCAGCTTCACCAATTGCGATGCGCGGGACGGCGAAGTGCCGGCCTGGCGGTTTACCTTCCAGGATCTCGATGTGAACGCGGGGGAAAGCATCGGCATGAAACGGGCCTGGCTTTGCGCGAATGATACGCCTGTAATTCCTGTGCCGACCTTGACCTATCCGTTGAGCCAGCGGCATAGCGGGTTTCTCATTCCCACGCCCGGCTACGACAACCGGTTCGGGTTGCACTATCAGCAGGGTTATTTCTGGGCGATCAACCCCAGCCAGGATCTGACCATCGCGCCGTCGTATTACAACAACCTGGGCTACGGCAGCGATTTCACGTACCGTTACTATCTCGACCGGCGGTCGAGCGGCCAGTGGTTTGCCAGTTTTCTGCAGCAGACCAAATTGCCGAATGTGTCGGGAGTGGATCAAGTCAGTTCGGATGAGCGGCGTTTGCGCGGCATGGTCAGCGGCCAGCACGTGCAGCAGGTGACGGACACGCTGCTGGTGCGCGGGCAGGCGTCATTCGTCTCAGACCGGCAGTATCTCCAGCAATTGAGCAACTCCGGCGCGCAGCGGGCCTCGCCCAGCGGGGAATCGGCGTTGCTGGCCACGCAGCGGTTGCCCTTCGGCAGCGCGTATTTTCTGGGGCAATATCTCCAGCCGTTGAATTCCGGCGGTCCCGACACCTTTCAACGCCTTCCCGAGGTGGGGTATGTGCTGCCCAACACGTCGCCCTTCGGGATGCCGTTGCTTCTGAATCTCGACACGAACTTCGTGAACTTTTATCGCGAGCAGGGCTTCGCGGTCAATCGCATGGATTTCATGCCGGGAGTGACCACGGAGGTCATGGATATCGGGCATGTGATCGGGCTGACGCCGCATTTCAAATATAAGCAGCTGTACTACACGCGCGGCATTCAAGACGCGAGCTCGCTGCACCGCGAAACATTCTGGGCCGCGCTGGACGCCTCCTCCAAATTGAGCCGCCGGTATACCGGAGGAGAAGGCGGGAGTTTCCTCCACACGATCGAGCCCAGCGTGATGTATGAATACGTGCCGGGCAGCGATCAGAGCCAGATCGCGCAGATCGATCAGGTCGACGACATCCCGAAGAAGAATTTGCTGACCTACGCCCTCCGCACGAAGTTGCTGGAACAACAGCTCAACGGGCAAAGCTTCAACTGGCTGGACCTGACCGTGGCGCAAAGTTATCACGTGGGGGCGGTGCAGACGCGGGCGCGGGAATTCGCTCCCGGCGTGTTGCCGTTCATCGGTTCCTTGACGCAACCCCTGCAGCCGGCGACGGTGGACGTGCAGGGGCGGAAAATGTCCGATATCTGGATACGCGCGTTGATCGGCAATACGGCGCCGGAGTTTTTCCGTCCCCCGAATATCAATGAAGCGCTCGGACGGAACGTGACGGGCGGACAAATGTTGCCGCCGACGAATTCCTATCTCTCCGTGGATGCCTTTGTGGATCCGTACCGCGGAGGGGTCAGCCAGTGGAATACGGATCTCCGCGTCCAGCAATCGAATTATTGGTACATTGAAGTCGGACAACGATACAGCCATGACGGCAATCGAGTCCGTCGCGGCGACATCTGGAATCCGATTTCGTTCAATGAAGTGTATGCGCCCACCAAGGAAATTCAGTTTGCGACGGCCGGCGGCGGTTTCCGGACGCCCTGGGGATGGACCGTCGGTGCGAAGGGGTACTACGATGTGAAAGGCGGGCGCAGTCCGGAATTCGATGTGGTCGCGCTGTATCAAAATCCCTGTAAGTGTTGGTCGCTCGGGCTGTATTACCTGCAGTTCCCGGATCGGCAGAGTTACTCCTTCATGTTCAGCATGACGGGGATCGGCTGGACGGAAAACTTCGGCACGATCGTGGCGCGGACCATTCTGGGCCCGTTGCTGGTGGGAGAGCGTGGATTGCCATGGGCTGCGCCGGGTGGTCCCTATGGTCGCATACAAAATGCGCTGCCTGTGCAATCGATGCCGATGAGCCGCTATTAGCGCACGTGCCGGAATTGATTTCCTTTGGATGTGCGGCAGGAGATTCTCTTGTCATGATCGGACCACGCCACGCCATCGCAGGACGGTACAGCGGGCGCCATGTTTTGGCAGCCGTCGTCCTGGTTTTGGCTATCACCTCGCAGGAGGTCTTTCCGCCCGCTCTCTCCGCGACAGAACAGAGTTTGCATCTCGAACGAGCGGCTGTGTTCCTGCGAGCCGGGGACTACCGGCAGGCGATAGAGGCCTGCCAGGCAGAAGTCCGGGAGGCGCCCTCCGCCCGGAGTTATGTCTATCTGACCTACGCGTACCATGCCCTTGATGGCTATCTGCAACACCTGGCGAACAGGGACGAATGGGTGCGGGTCGAACAGCTCTATCTCAATTTGGCCGCCGGACGAATCGAAGATCTGCTCGATCCGCCGGATGTGCTGGCGCGGATCGCGAAAGAAGTGATCCAGCAGGCCGTGCAGCGGCAGGCTGATGTGACGGCGGCGATGGCCGCGCGCTTGGATGAGGCGCTGGTCGCTCAGCTGTGGCGCGAGCAGACGGCGTGGCGGCAGGCACGACCGGCTGATTGGTGGTCGGCCGCGCCTCCTCAGTGGCAATGGGCGAGGCCGTGATTTGACTCTCCTTAAAACCCTGGTATAGGATGACCAACAGTGCCTGGAGCCGCTTCAGGACGTGGATCCTGACAGCCGGACACCGGGACAGAAGGAGGGGATTGTGGCAGGCGATGCGATGAAAGCGACTGATGCAACGTGGGATGAGGATGTCATGAAGGCATCCGAACTGGTCATGGTGGATTTTTGGGCGGTGTGGTGCGGCCCCTGTCAGATGGTCGCTCCGATCGTCGATGAACTGGCAACGGAATATGCGGGTAAAGTGAAGGTCCGCAAACTCAATACCGATGAAAACCCGGAAATTGCCGGCCGTTATCAAGTGATGAGTATCCCGACTATTTTGTTCTTCAAGAACGGCCAGGCCGTCGAACGGCTGGTCGGCGCGCGCCCTAAGCGCCAATTCAAAGAGATCATCGATACGCTCCTTGCGCAACACTCCGGCGCTGCCTAGCGCCTGACTCTCAGCGGCATGCTGACCGAGCTCCGCATCTCGAATTTTGGTGTGATCGAGCAGCTGGCCGTCACCTTTGGCGCCGGGTTCATCGTCTTTACCGGTGAAACCGGCGCCGGAAAATCTCTCCTCATCGATGCGGTGACCCTGCTGGTCGGAGGCCGTGCCTCCGCCGATCATATCCGTGCTCAGGCCGAAGAAGCGGAACTCGAAGCGGCCTTTCTGCTGACTCCCGACCATCCCCTCCTTGAATGGTTGCAGAGCAAAGGCTTTGCGCGTTCGGGTGAGGGAGACATCCTCATTCGACGGATCATTTCACGGACGGGCCGCAACCGGACCTATCTGAACGGCAACCTTTGCCCGGTCCATTTCTTGGATGAACTCGGCGGCAAATTGGTCGATGTGCACGGGCAACATGAACAGCAATCGCTGTTGTCGCCTTCCGCTCAACTGGACGCGGTCGACGCGTTCGGCAGGCTTCACGCGCTCCGGCAGGAATATGCCTTGGCGCATCGGCATTGGCAGGAACGGACGGCCGAACTCGCCGCTCTGACCGCCGATCTTGCGCAACGCCGGGAGCGGGAAGATCTGCTGCGGTTCCAGTTTCAGGAGATGACGGAGGCAGGAATCGAGGCGGGCGAAGATACGCGGCTTGAGCAAGAGCGGTCCCGCTTGATGCACAGCCAGCAACTGGGAGAATTGTCCGACCAACTCCACGAGATGCTCTATGCCGGCGACCAGGGTGTGTTGAGTCTGCTGGCCGGCGCCCGGAAACTGTTATCCAAAATGGAGTCGATCGACGCGACCACAAGCGAATGGGGGAGGACGGTGGAGGAAGCTGTCGTGCCCTTGAGGGATCTGGCTGATCAAGTCCGCCGGTATCGTGATCGCGTGGAGGCCAATCCCGGGCGACTGCAGGAGATCGAGCAACGGCTGGATCGGTTGCATCGACTCGTCAAAAAATACGGCGGCTCCCTGGAGGCCGTGCTGGCCTTGCAAGAGTCCTTGCGCGCCCAACTGGCCCAGCTGGATCATGCGGAAACCCATCTTCAGGACATGACCCGCGCGGTCGAGGAGGGCGCACTCATCCTGCGCGATGTGGCCGAGCGCCTGTCTCGCAAGCGGCTTGAAGCCGCCAAGAAACTCACAGCCCAAGTGACCAAAGAGCTGGGGACCCTCAGGATGGAGCGGACTCGTTTCGCGGTGGAGGTCTCACGCCTATCGGGAGAGGCGCCCTTCGGTCAGACCGGCCAGGATGCGGTGGAGTTTCTCTTTTCCGCGAATCCTGGAGAACCGCTCAAGCCGCTCGCGAAGGTGGCCTCGGGAGGAGAACTGTCGCGTGTGATGTTGGCTTTGAAAACGATTCTAGCGGAGAACGATCGAGTGCCTGTTCTGATTTTCGATGAGGTCGATGCCGGTGTCGGCGGAGCGGTTGCCGAGGTGATGGGCGCGCGGCTCAGGAATCTCAGCCGGCACCATCAGGTGATGTGCGTTACGCACCTTCCGCAGGTGGGGTCACAGGCGCATGCTCATTACCTCGTAGAAAAACAGGTGCGCCACAATCGCACCCTCACGCAGGTCCGGGTGCTGAGCCTGGAGGAACGAGAAGAAGAAGTGGCGCGCATGTTGGCGGGAGTTACGGTCACCAAGAATGCGCGGGCGGCGGCGGCCGAAATGATCGCGGGGGCGAAAGATCGCCGGTAACGGCAGGGTCAGTTGGGCGGCGAGGTCTTGGCAATCGCGAGCGCCGGCAGAGACGATTTGCACTCGCGCACGACTTGGGCAAAGAGCTCCGTCAGCTTCGGGTCGAAGTGAGTATCGGCTTGCAGTAGAATTTGCCGGATCGCCTCGTCGATGGATGTCGGCTGGTGTCCCGGCATGTCCACCGTCAAGTTGTCGAACGCCTGGGCGATGGCGACGATGCGCGCCAGAAGCGGAATACCTTCGCCTTCGAGGCCGTGCGGATTGTCCTTTCCGTCGAAGCGCTCCTGGTGATAGGCGACAATTTGCCCGACCTCGGCTTGAAACCCCAGCGGTAACAGCATCCGGGCTCCCGCTTCGCAACACTCTCTCGCATGGTCGTTGGTTTTGAGATGCTCATCATCATCGGCTGAATACTTGTAGTTGGAGAGGCTGACCTTTCCGATATCGTGCAGAAAGGCACCCAGCGCCAGAGCCTTTTGGTCGGGCAGGGGAAGTACCAATTGGTTGGCCAGCAGGGAGGCGTAGAAACTCACCCGGCTGCAATGATTGAGCAGTTGCCGGTCTTTGGCCTCCAGCAAATCCGACAACAAGGGAATGAGGGCGGTGACCTCCGCCGCGCTGCCGGTCGATTCACTTGAGGGATTGCCGATGGCGAAGTAGCGCGATTGGAGCTCCTTCCATGCCTGCGCCGCCTCCTGCTCGCTGCCCCACAAGGCGGTCGAGGTTTTCAAAAACGAGCGTAAGTAGTCCAGCCGCTGCTTTTTCTCCAGTGTCTGGTTGATCAACGTGATGAGTTCGGTCACGTTGAACGGCTTGAGCAGATAGCCCGCCGCGCCGTGCCGGATGCCTTCCATGGCCGACTTCAAGCTGCCGTAGCCCGTAATGATGATGACTTCGATGTCTGCGTAGTCCTGCTTGATATCCTGCAGCAAATCGATGCCCTGGCGGTCGGGCAATTTCTGATCCAGCGTGATGAGGTCGATATGCTGGTCCTTGAGGACTCGGAGGGCGGATTTGGCGTTGTCGGCGGAATGGATGGTGAAGAAGGGGCGAAGGATAACTTTCAGCGCGTCCCGCGGGCCCGTTTCATCATCGACGACAAGGACTGACGGTTTTGTGCTGATCTGTTCAGCTGATACCTGACTGCCCATCCAGAGCGCTCCTGAGGTGCGTTGCGAACTTCACTCAACAGTCATCGCAAAACCTGTACCGCCGCTTTGTTTATCGACGGCCAATATATAGCAGGTCTCAATATTTCAGGCCACAAGATATTCGAAGGCACTGTTTGAGGTCGAACCGGAATGAGACACCTGGAGAGACTGTTGTGCCAGGGTGTGTCATTCCTGAGGCAGTGGAGCCTCGGTCGCTGCCCCGTTGTCGGGCCTGCTGATTCCCAGCGTGTCCATGCGATACTTCAGCATGCGGCGGCTGATTCCCAGCATGGCGGCCGCATGGGTTTGTACGTACGTGGTTCGCTTCAGGGCATCCAGAATAATCTCGCGCTCGAACTCCATGACGGCCTTTTCCAGCGATAATCGTCCGGCGAGGGTGTCATCCCGAAGGGACGAGGAGCGGGTATCCGTCCGCAGGATATTGGGCAAATGCTCCGCGGTGATGGCCGTGGAACCTTTCGACCAGATGAAGGCCTGTTCGATGATATTTTCCATTTCGCGCACGTTTCCGGGCCAGGGATAGTGTGAAATCAACTCGAGCGCGTCTTTGGAAAATTCCTGGGGCGGCCGCTTTTCTTCCTCGATCCGTTTCGCGAGGAAGTGCTTGGCCAGAAGGGCGATGTCCTCGCCTCGTTCGCGCAACGGCGGCAGGTAGAGTGCAATCACGTTGATACGGTAATACAAGTCTTCGCGGAACTGGTTCTTTCTGACCATCTCATCGAGATTCTTGTTGGTCGCTGCGACGATCCGAACATCGACCTTGATGGATTGCACGCCGCCGACTCTGGTGAATTCTCGTTCCTGCAGCACCCGCAGGAGCTTGGCCTGCGTGGCCGGACTGAGGTCGCCGATTTCATCCAGAAACAGCGTGCCGGTGTGGGCCAATTCAAACTGTCCCACCCGCCGTGCGGTGGCATCGGTAAACGATCCTTTTTCATGGCCGAAGAGCTCGCTTTCGATGAGCGTTTCAGGCAAGGCTGCGCAGTTGAGCGCCACAAAGGGGCGCTCCCTCCTGCCGCTGTTGTAGTGAATCGCTTTGGCGACCAGTTCTTTTCCCGTTCCACTCTCGCCCGTGACCAGTACGGTGGTGCGGCTATCGGCGACCTGCTCGATCTTGGCGTAGATTTCCTGCATGGAGGGGCTCTTACCGATGAGGTTGTGGAAGGCATACCGTTGCACGACCTGCGCGCGCAATTGGCGCACTTCCTGCTCCAATTCCTGTTTGCCCAGCGCGCGCTCGATGACGATTTGCAGTTCCTCGACATCGAAGGGTTTGGAGAGATAATCGGCGGCACCGAGTTTCATGGCATCGACGGCGGTTTTCACGGCTTTGGTGCCGGTCAGCATAATTACCGGAACGGCCCGGTTTTCAGTTCGCATCGTCTGCAGCGCGGACAGCCCGTCTGCCCCGGGGAGGATGACATCCAGGAGGACCAGATCGGGCGTATCGTGCCTGAAGCTCCGGAGGCCTTCGGCTGCGTCCGCCGCTTCGACAATGTCATACGTCGGCTCCAGCACGGTTCTCAGCGAGGCCCGGACACGCGGCTCATCATCGACAAGCAGTACTCGTTTTTTCATGTTACTCCCGTGCGGCTGACACTGTGGGGCTTGTATCTGGGACTGGAAAATTGACGGAGAATGTGGAGCCTTCTCCCACGCGGCTTTCGACCGTGAGAGTGCCGCCATGTTCCCGGACAATTTGATGCGCGGTCGTGAGCCCGAGCCCGGCTCCTTCACTGGCGCTGTTGGAATGTTTGGTGCTGAAAAAGGGATCGAAAATATGTTCGAGGTGATCGGGTGCGATTCCGCATCCTTGGTCCTCGACCTGCATCTGTACCCACGATGGGCGGCCCGTCTGTGACAGGAGACGGGTATGGATCCGAATGAGGCCGTTGCCGTTTGGCATGGCCTCCAGCGCATTCAAGAGGAGATTCAACAAGACTTGCTTGATTTGCTGCCGGTCAAGCGAGAGCGGGGGAAGCTGAGGTGACAGGTGCGTCTGTAGTTCGATGCCCCGGTGCGCCGCGCTCGACGAAATGAAACCCAGGCAGGAGCCGACGAGTTCGTTGAGGTCGACTTCGGTCGGTCGAGGGGTCATGTAGCCGGCATAGTCGAGAATTTCATGGAGCAGGCCTTCGATGCGTTGAATGTCTGCTAGAGCCAGTTTACTGAACTCCTTGATGAAGACCGGATCCTGCTGCCGTTGCGGGGCCAGCTGGACGAAGGTTTTAATCGAGGTGAGCGGATTGCGGATTTCATGGGCAAAGCCGCCGGCCATGATTTCCAAGGAACGCAGTCGATCGGTCCGCCTGAGCAAGGTAGACGAACGACGGAGGTCGTCTTGCGCAACGTGATGATCGAGGCTATTGCCGGCGATGTGTGCGATCGTGTCAACGATGGCTAGGCTCTCTTCGTCGAGGCGCGCATCCCTGCTCTGTGGACCCAGGGTGCAGAACCCGAGGAGTCGCCCCTTGCTCCGGAGTCCGAGACACATGGCTGCACGCACGGTAGTCATGGCTGCAGCAGCCGGCGAAGAAGACGGTTCGTCGGAAAATAACAGATGAGGCGTTCGGGAAATACCCACGACCAGTGGGTGATCGACGGGCAATGCCGACGCTAAGCCAGAGAGGTCACTATAGCCATGAGACGCGAGAAAATGATACTGGGCGTTCTCGCCGTCTTGTATCCATAAGGCCGCTTCGGGCAAACGCGTGTACTGCGAAAGGATCGTCACAATCGGCTGCCCGATATGCGACAGGTCGGGGGCGGATCCCAGGGCCTTTGCAAAGTCACCGATCAGTCTGATGATTTCCATGGATGCTGAAAGAACGGGCATCTACCGGCTGTTTCGATGGGGCGTCGTAGTCCCGGGGAATACCGGTCCGGACACCAGGGTTGTCTGCGGTGCCGCCTGACTCACTGCACGTTTTATGCTAGTGAGTGAAGTATATATGCGCCCTATTATTTCAGCCAAAGGAATCCGGTTTTTCGACGGCGGCGAGCAGAATCTGTCCTGAGAGCGTACGAACGAGGCGGGGGGCGACGGGGGTGAATGGGGAAAGCAGGCAGGTCAGACTGTCTTCTTCAAACGTGTGTAATTGTCCTGTACGTAGTGCCACAGTGCATTGCGCCATGCGGTGCAAGGCTAAGCGGGGCGCTCCCGAGAATGCATCGATGCCGAGTTCGTGCAAGGCAGGTCTGTAGAGGCGAGCCATATCTGCCGTTGGGGTGAAGGCGCTCACCACAAGTTTTCCGCCCGGGCGAAGAACTCGAAAGAGTTCTCGCAGGCAATGGACCGGCGAACGCGCAAAACTCAGCGCCAGATGTGCCGCCACACGGTCGAATGAACGATCCGCGAAGGGAAGCGCTTCTGCCGATCGACCGAACGACCATTGCAAACTAATGGGAGCAGGTGCGGAGATGCGTCCCGAGAAGAGCTTGTCGAGGTGTTGCGATGCCTCTATCGCTGAGGCTCGCGCCGCATGCAACGCGGGAAGCGTGAACTCCAGGCCGACGTAGCGGAGGGGATCGGTATGGCGCCGCGTCTGTGCGCGCAGGCGGTACGAAAGATTGAGGAGGAGCAACCGGGCAAAGGAATGCATCCCGCACCCCACATCGAGAAGCGCGAGGTTCCCATCGAGCGGTTGCAGGAGCTGGTAGAGCTGATCAATTGAGTGCCAATGTGGCGGCAGTTCATCCATGGTACGGGTAAGATCGGTATGCGCTGTCCAAAGCCGTTCATTACTCGCGATCCCGATGGCGTATTTGGCGTGGAGGTGATCGCGTTCGAACCGGGCACGGATAGATGTCGCACGTGACAGCGCCGGGATCACAGCGGTCGTCGTTGTGTGAACGGCCTGTCCCGCATGGCAGAGGTGCGCAAGTTGTTGCCAACTGGCGCGCAGGGTCGACGGCGCAATATGCCCCGCGGTCAATATAGACGAGGGCAATGTCACTTTCCTGCCTCTTGAGCCCAGGCGAGAGATCACCTCGTCCACCAGAGTCACGGGAGGGGCGGGGATCGAACCGTCAGCGCCATCGTGCCCTCCGGCGAGGATCACCACTTCCGTGGCGCACTGTGCGATCTCCTCCTGTAACGCGGTGAGATCCGTATATTGTGCCGTGATTGCGTCGGCGAGAAAATGATCGATGTCGAGTGGAATTCCAAGCAGATTGCCCAACCCCAGGCGTGCACCGTCGAGATGTTCGCGCAACAAATCCCGGTGATGGAGGGTGATCAGACATTGTCCGAGATCGAGCGTGGGATTGAGGAGCAGGACGCGACGAAGCCGTCTGTGCCAGTCTCGTCTTCTCAATGCAATTCGACCGGTGAGGTCCGCCGCCAGCAGAGTGAGCGGCCTCTCCGGCCAATGTTCCTGGGCGAAAGTCAGCACCGCGTCGAGGTCGTCTTCCAGAGAGGTCAACGTGGTCTGCGAAGGGTCGCCTTCGCTAAGTCCGATATGCCGGGTGTGATCGTACCGCAGCACATGAAATCCGCGTGCGGCTAGCGTATAGGCCAACGCCACGTAGGCATGTTGCGTCGTGCCATACCCCGGGCTGATGAGCACCAGCGGGTCACGCTCTCCACCTTCTCCTCTCGGAGCGTCATGTCGCAATGCAATGGTATATCCTTCGCGATTTCGGACAGTATGTGGCCGGGTGAGAACAGGAGCGTCGGACTGCTGTGCGGCGAGATGTTGGCCCGCGTCGAACTCTGGTTCCATGATGCCGCGGAGTCCCTGTTCTTGCACGGGGGATAGGTTGGTGAAGCGTATCCCGATCTGATGGCGTGGTTCTGCCGGTGCCGCACGGTGAGGCATCGAGATTCTTCCTGCCGGACGTTTCCAGACGATCTGTGCGGTCCATGATAGGCCGGACACAGGGGAGCGCGGATGCACGGGTGAATTCTCGATCGACTCCGGAAGACTGAGATGGATGAACTGCGGACTTCCTGTTAGGTCGACCTCCACGGGCAGATCGATGCACGCGCCGTTCAGGCTTAGATTGACGATCCGGCCGAATGGGTGTGATGGGAGGGCTTGAAACTCAGTTACGTGAACGGGGTACGACAGGCTCAGTCGTGCGGCTTCGCGGCGGTCTTCCGGTATGGGCAGGGATGAAACGGGTTCCGTCTTCCGACCTGCAACCGGGAGCGAGGGCGAAGGAAGAATCAAACCTTCGAAGGTAATTTCTGTCGAGCCGTCCTGTAGCCCGTCAAGCAGCGACCGGAGCACATTCCGCTCCTGTTCGACGGCCAGGGAAAACGAAATGACGAAGTCCTTGACGGCCGGAGGCACATCGGGGGACATGGATGTCCGTTCATGCACCACCCCCTGAAGTTCAAGAAAACTCACCGGCGTCTTGATCACGACGTAAGCCGGCTGCAGGTGGATGGAGGCCTCCATTCCCCGGATCGTTACCAGCGCCCCTTCGGTACTCATGTTGCGCAACAGCCCGCGAAGAACCGTACTCCCGATCGACAATTGCACGGGTAAGGAGAACGGCTTGCGCTCCGAACGGCGCCGTTCAGGACGTTGAGCGGCGCCGGATCGAGCCGGATGGTGAACATCGAATCGCACGGGCGAGAGTGGCGATGTCGATGACTCACCGGGCTGGGGCGCGAGCAAGAGGTCGTCCGAAGCAGGGATGCGAACCGTGATGGCCAAACTGCTGTCGGATGCATGTTCGATCTCGATGGCGCCTCGGTGTACCTGCACAATCTGATGTGCTTGAAAGAGGCTTTCCGCCCAACGATCGTGCTCCGGGCTGCTTTCCGGAGACGGACGCGGATCGCCGGCACTGCCCTGGATCGTAAAAGTTGCATACGGATGAAAAAGCCGCGTGGGTGGTGCCACTTCTTGAGGGATAGCTCCACGGGCCTCCATCGTCATTGCGGCTGTGTGCAGGATGAGCCGTGGCGACATGCCGGAAGGGGTGAATTGCCCGGCATAGGTGAGCAAGAGGTGCGCAAGAGTTTCCAAGGCCGAACGCGAACCGAGGATGACTGGGATATTTCCTGCAAAGTTGGTGGTGAGTTGTAGCCGGCAGGTTTGAGGATCGCTCTGTGCAGCCCGGACAACCGTGTGAAGCACCTCGTTCAGGTTGAGCGGAATAAATTCAAGTGGGTGAGCGTGAATCGCCTCAGCCAATCGATGCCCGAGTTGGCTCGCTTGCGACGCTTGGGCGACCATCGTCTCAACATGCTGTTCGATCCGGCTGTGTTGGATAGACGTCAGTAACCGTTGGGAGTCCTGAAGTAAGGATGTGAGGGGTTGTTGTAACTGGCGTGAGACGCGGGCTGCCTCACGCGAGAGGGTGAGTTGGCGGTCCGTCTCTTGGAGACGCGATTCCAGTTCAGCCAGGCGGTGCTGCTGGGCTTTCTGTTGAGAGAGATCGCGCAACAATCCGACGGTTCCTAGGTATCGATTGGTGGAATCGAACAGTCCTTTTGCCGTGACTTCCACCGTGACAGCGACCGGCGGAGTATCCGGGAGGGATTTCCGATACAGAGTGACTTCGACTTGGCGTATTGAACGGCTGCCCGCCCGGCGTTCGTTCAACCGCACGCGCGCGGCGGGCTCCTCCTGCGGAGGAAGCAAGAGAGAAAAATGCCGGCCGGCGAGTTCCTCCGCCGTGTATCCGAGCATGCCGGTGACTGTCTGGCTCACATACACAAAGCGTCCTTCCGCGTCGAGTTCATACAATAAATCACTCAACGTCTCGATGACGCGCAAATGCCGCTGAAACGTGTGGTCCAGCTTCATTTGCAGATCGCGTTTTTCGAGCGCTTCCTGGACCGAAAACAGCAGTTCTGTGATGAAACCGGGGGATCGCTTGAACAGCAAAAAGTCTGCTCCCTGCTGCAGCGCTTGAACAGCGGTTTGCGAGTCACTTTCGTTGGTCTGAAGCAAGATCGCGGCGTACGGGGCGTTGCGGCGAAGCCTCGCGAGCAGATCGAGGCCCCGTTCCGGACTGAGATCTTGGTCAATGACGATGATGTGCCAATCGCCCTGGCGGCTGAATGCCAGGGCTTCGTCGGATGAGTACCCGGCTTCGATGCGGCAGCCGACGAAGAAGCTTCGTAAGCTCGTCGTCACCAGCTTGACTTCGTCGGGATTCTCATTGATCAGGAGGATATGAAGCGAGGGTTCGGGCAAGGACATGGAAGATCTCATGGTCTTCATGCACGGGCGCGTTCAGTACGCCGGGCGACTGCATATTCGCCGGGGAATGCACCACCGTACAGTGATGAACATGCTCTCCCTCTCAGGCGGACAATTGTGTCCTTCACGTGCTGACCGGACCGCATGACCGGTTCAATATCATACACCTTCTAGCGAATCCCAGTCCGCCGCCTGAGGGGGCGTTTCCACTTCTGTAGGGGAAAAATACGTTCAAGAGGAAAATGAACGAGGCTTGTTGTCAGGGGCAGTCTCAGGAGATGTTCGGACGAGAGGGTCTGATGGGTCTGGGGTGTGAGGGTCGAAGGGGCTGCCCAGCCCACCACAGTGGGATGACTGTGGTGGGCCTTCAGTAGATTCCGCTATCGCGCCGAGGCAGTGGTCGACACCTGCTGACAGGAGCCCGGTGTCATGTAGAGCAGATAATTACCCATGCCATACTGTACATTGGGATTTTGCAACAGATGATGGTGAACCATCACCATCTCATAGTCGTCTTGTTTCGTGACTGGAAATCCTTTGCTGTCCCGGTAGACCTGATGCGGCCGGAAATCTCGAAAGGTCCCGTCTGCATCGACTTCAGGAACGGTGCGAAGGAGCGTCTCTTTGGAGGTCTTATTCTCCAGAGCCACCAGCAGGAGTTCGTCATGCCCATGGGGATAGGCAAACTTGACGCAGCCGTCCATATTGAATTTGAGAGGCGCAGACATGACCGAGACTCCCGGCTTGATTTCGATGCCTTCATCGGTCTGGTCAGGGCCCCGTTGCGCGAATTTGCTGTAGCAGACGATGTTCACGCCCACCTGGTAGACATCCATTTCCCTGATCGGGGCGCCCTTCGGGGCGACATACATCGTAAATCGGGCCATCACATCTTTCGTCGGCGGGGCCTTGTGATAAAACGCCACCACCGACATGAGGTTCTGGCCTTTGCCCAGTTTCACTCCGTATCCGTCCGGGAAACGGGCTTCTGTCATTTCCAGTCCGGCTCCGGCAAAAAACAACGGCTCTCCATCGCATGAGACGCTGGGTTTGTCGTTATTCAGCATGAGGATGTGATGCAGGTAGTTCTTCGGAAGCGGCTTGCCGTCCTTGGTGAATACTTCGGACTTGTAGCCAACCATGTACATGTCTTCGGGCAATTGGAAGACCTTCTTCGGCATGCTGGAGGCCAGATCGCCGTCGTGACCGGTCGGCAGATCCACGGGCCCGAACGTCAGCGTCACGGTCTGGTCCTCGATGGTCAGTTTCGTCTCGCCCAGACTCGGCATGGTTGGAATGGCGTGATGGTCATGCCCCCCGCCGGCATACGCCATACTCGTGACGCCCAAGCACATGACTAGCAATAGAAGCGCACGATTCATAGCCCCTCCTCGTTGTAACAGACCGGCCGTCCGTGAGTGTGTGTGTGTGAAGCTCTGTCGGAGTTACCGCGCGTCCGTTACGGAGCCGTCGGAGGCGGCGTGAGTCGTTTCCACAGGTAGCTGCCGCCATGTTGCCGGGGCGGGATATTGTCTCTG
>CABVSR010000013.1 GCA_902500995.1 uncultured Nitrospira sp. | reverse complement strand
ACGTGAACATCGGGACGATCGGGCACGTGGACCATGGCAAGACGACGCTGACGAGCGCGTTGACCAAGATCTGTTCGGATCGCGGGATGGCGAAATTTGTCAGCTACGACGAGGTGGCCAAGGCGAGCGAGAGCCAGGGGCGCCGCGATGCCAGCAAGATCATGACGATTGCGATCAGCCACGTCGAATACGAGACGGATAACCGGCACTATGCGCACGTGGACTGCCCGGGCCACGCCGACTATGTGAAGAACATGATCACCGGCGCCGCGCAGATGGACGGGGCGATCCTGGTGGTGAGTGCCGCCGACGGTCCCATGCCGCAGACGCGGGAGCACATTTTGTTGGCGCGCCAAGTCGGCGTCCCCTACATCGTGGTGTTTCTGAACAAGGCGGACAAGGTCGACGACAAGGAATTGCTCGAGTTGGTCGAACTCGAAGTGCGGGAGTTGCTGACCAAGTACGACTTCCCGGGCGACAAGATCCCGATCGTGCAAGGGTCGGCCCTCAAGGCCGTCGAGGGCGATCAGGGGCCGTTGGGCGTGCCGTCGATCTTGAAGTTGCTGGAGGCGGTCGACACCTACATTCCGACCCCGACACGCGCCATCGACAAGCCGTTTTTGATGCCGATCGAAGACGTCTTCACGATCAGTGGGCGCGGCACGGTGGTGACGGGCCGGTGCGAGAAGGGCATCGTGAAAGTCGGCGATGAAATCGAAATCGTGGGGTTGCGGCCGACGCAGACGACGATCGTGACCGGGGTCGAAATGTTCCGCAAGGTGTTGGACGAGGGGCAGGCGGGCGACAACATCGGGGTGTTGCTGCGCGGCACGAAGAAGGAAGACGTGGAGCGGGGCATGGTGTTGGCCAAGCCGAAGAGTATTACGCCGCACACGAAGTTCAAGGCCGAGATCTATGTGTTGACGAAGGAAGAAGGCGGCCGCCATACGCCGTTCTTCAATGGCTACCGGCCGCAGTTCTATTTCCGGACGACGGACGTGACGGGGATCGTGAGCCTGGCGGCGGGGGTGGAGATGGTGATGCCGGGCGATAACGTCACGGTGACGGGCGAGTTGATCAGCCCGATTGCGATGGATCAGGGGTTGCGGTTCGCCGTCCGCGAAGGCGGCAAAACTGTCGGCTCGGGCGTCGTGACGGAAATTCTAGCTTAGCAGAGGGAGGCGCGAGGCAGTAGGCGTTTTAAGCGCGGAGGTGATTTCACGCTCCGGCTTCACGCCATACGCCTCACGGGTATACGACATGCGAGAAATTATTGACTTGGCCTGTACGGTCTGTAAGCAGCGCAATTATACGACCCGCAAGAACAAAAAGAACGATCCGGATCGGTTGGAGCGAAATAAGTTCTGCAAGTTCTGCCGCAAACACATTGCTCATAAGGAAGTGAAGTAGAGCCGCTGATGCCGGGCGGGGCCTTGTCTCTGGCTCGCCAGCGGTCCTGTTCCGGATGGAGGGGCATGGTGTCAACGGCAGCACATCGGTCTCCAAAACCGAGAGTCTAGGTTCAAATCCTAGTGCCCCTGCCAAGCCGGGCCCTTGTGTCATGGGTAGGTGTGTGACGTGATCGTTCAGTCTGGGAAAGTCTGGCAGCCGGGAAGTTCTACGAGAGGATTGTAACCGTGTTTCAGCGATTGATCACCTCTGTCCGAGAGTTTATCGAAGGTGTGCGCGGCGAGCTGCGGAAGGTTTCGTTTCCGACCAAGACGGAGACGATCGGCGCCACCACGGTCGTCATTGTGTTCTGCATTCTCATGTCGCTGTATCTGTCGATGATGGATTCCGTGCTGGGCTGGCTGATGCGCAAGGTCATTTAGTTGCGTGGTGCGGCTGGACAGGTCCGGCGTTGCCCGGACGATACGATGCTGGATGTTCAGCTGAGAGGAGATGATGAGCAATAAGAACTGGTACGTCATCCATACCTATGCGGGGTTTGAGGGTCGCGTGAAGACCAGTCTCCTTGAGCGCGCAAATCAAATGGGGCTCACCGAGCGACTCGGACAGGTCCTGGTTCCCACGGAAGACGTCATCGAAATCAAGGATGGAAAGCGACGGACGTCCCGGCGAAAGTTTTTCCCGGGCTATGTCCTGGTCGAGTTGGAAGCGCCGTTGGCCGACGAAACCTTGCAGATGATCAAAGAGACCCCCAAGGTGACGGGATTTGTCGGTGGAGGGGCTCAGCCGACGCCGCTTTCTTCTGAAGAGGTCGATGCGTTGCTGAAGCAAGTTGATGCCGGAGCAGCGGGACCGCGCGAGCAGGTTCGGTTCATTAAGGGAGACAATGTTCGCATTGTGGATGGTCCGTTCCTGGGCTTCAATGGCGCCGTCGATGATGTGGATGCCGATCATAGCCGCGTGAAGGTGTTTGTAAGTATTTTTGGCCGGTCTACTCCGGTCGAGCTCGGGTTCTTGCAGGTCGAACGTATTTGAGTCACAGGATTGGTGGTGAACTGGGAGTGATTCTCGGTCGTCACGCGCAGTCCGCAGTTCTCAGGGAGTAACTCATGGCCAAGGAAGTATCAGCTCAAATTAAATTGCAGATCCCGGCCGGAAAGGCCAATCCTGCTCCACCGGTCGGTCCTTCGCTGGGCCAACATGGTGTGAACATCATGGAGTTCTGCAAGCAATTCAATGCGAAGACCCAGAAAGATGGTGACAGCATCATCCCGGTGATCATTACGGTCTATAAGGACCGGAGCTTTACCTTCATCATGAAGACGCCGCCGGCGTCGGATTTGCTCAAGAAGGCAGCCGGGATCATCAAGGGGTCAGGCGTCCCGCACAAGGATAAGGTCGGCAAGGTCAGTCAGGCGCAGGTTCGCGAGATCGCGCAAAAGAAATTGTCCGACCTGAATGCCGCTGACCTGGAAGGCGCCATCAAGATCATTCAGGGCACAGCGCGTAGTATGGGCATCACCGTCCAGTAAATTCGTGCCGAGTGAACCTCCGCCGGATGTGAAGGAGCAGCAGTATGGGAAAGAAGATGGCCGCGGCTCAGGAGAAAATTGAGCCCAGATTTTATGAGTTGAAGGAGGCAGTCGAAGCCGTCAAGCAGGCAGCCTTTGCCAAGTATGATGAGTCTGTCGACCTGGCGATTCGCCTGGGGGTAGATCCGAAACGATCGGATCAAATGGTACGTGGGACCACGGCGCTCCCTCATGGCACAGGCAAGAAGCTCCGCGTCCTGGTTTTCGCCAAGGGTGAGAAGGAGCAGGAGGCGCGGCAGGCCGGCGCTGATTACGTGGGGTCTGACGACTTGATGGAAAAAATCAAGGGTGGATGGATGGACTTCGATTGCGCGATCTCCACTCCTGACCTCATGGCCTCGGTCGGTAAGCTGGGAAAGGTGCTCGGGCCTCGCGGGCTCATGCCCAACCCTAAGACCGGAACCGTGACCTTTGAGGTAGGTAAGGCTGTGAGCGAGATCCGCAAAGGCCGCGTGGAATTCAAGGTGGAGAAAGCCGGAATCGTGCAGGTGCCTGTCGGCAAGGTGTCGTTCGATGTTCAGAAATTGTACGACAATGCGCAGGCGGTCTTGGAGTCGGTGGTCAAGGCAAAGCCGTCATCCTGTAAGGGCCGGTATCTCAAGAGTGTGACGATGTCGAGCACCATGGGGCCCGGCGTGAAGCTGGATCCGGTGGCGTTGTCGAAGCTGTGGAGTTGAGAACGGACAGGTTCTCAGTAAGGGGAGAGGCATGAAGAAAGAAGAGAAGGCAACAGCGATCGCGGAGTTGACGGAAAAGTTCGGTCGCGCCCGCTTGGCCATTCTGACGGAATGCGCCGGAATGCCCGTCAATCAGATGACCGAGCTGCGGCGGCAGTTGCGCGGTGCCAAAGCCGAGTACTGCGTCATCAAGAATACCCTGGCTGTCCGCGCTTCAGCCGGGACCATCCTGGCCGATGCAAAAGATCATTTCAAGGGACCGACCGGTCTGGTGATCGGATACGATGATCCGGTGTTGCCGGCGAAGATCTTGCGGGATTTCATCCAGGCTGAAAAGCGATCTGAGAAGATCAAGGTCACGGTCGGCGTCTTGGAAGGCAAGCTGGTGCAGGCGGCGGATCTCGCGGCCATTGCGCAATTGCCGAAGAAGGAAGTCTTGATTGCCATGCTGCTGTCGGCCATGCAGGGTCCGATACGCGGTGTGGTCTATGCGTTGAGCGGAGTATTGAGCAAGTTTGTGCGAGTCATTGCAGCCATTCAGGATAAAAAGAAAGGGGAGGGCGACATGTCAGCAGCAGCAGGAACCAAGTTGTCACAGGAAGAATTGATCAAGGCAATCGAAGGCATGAGCGTGTTGGAATTGGCCGATCTCGTGAAGGGCCTCGAAACGCGTTTCGGTGTCACGGCGGCGGCCCCGGTGGCCGTGGCGGCAGCGGGTGGCGGCGGTGCGGCCGCGGCTCCGGCTGAAGAAAAGACCTCATTCGACGTGATTCTCGCCAGCGCTCCGGCCGACAAGAAGATCCAGGTCATTAAGGTTGTGCGCGAGCTCACCAGCCTGGGACTCAAAGAAGCCAAGGACCTGGTCGAAGGCGCTCCGAAGCCCATCAAGTCCGGCGCGACCAAGGAAGAGGCCGACACGATGAAGAAGAAGCTCGAAGAGAGCGGCGCCAAAGTCGAGATCAAGTAGTACAGATTCAGTCACTGTTCCGGGCGTGGCGGTGCGGGTTGTCCGTTGAGATGACGCAAGGCGTTCATCTGCTTATGAGCTTGGAGGGCTAACGAATGTCGGAATCGACTCTTTCGGAGTTTGTCGAACGTAAGGATTTTTCTCGGATTCGTACGAGTATCGATATTCCCGATCTCATCGAAATCCAGAAGCGGTCCTACGAAGAGTTTCTCCAGATGGAAGTCGAGCCCGATCGTCGCAAGGATCAAGGCTTGCAGGCGGCGTTAGCCAGCGTCTTTCCCATCACGGACTATAACAACACGGCTGCGTTGGAGTTTTCCAACTATTCGTTGGGGACTCCGAAGTACGATGAGCGGGAATGTCTTGAGCAGGGAATGACCTTCGCCGTACCCCTGAAGCTGCGCGTGCGGCTGATTGTGTTCGACAAGGAAGACAAGGGCCCGAAGAAAAAGGTCCTGGACGTTCGGGAGCAGGAAGTCTATGTCGGCGAACTGCCGTTGATGACTGAGCGCGGAACGTTTCTCATTAACGGGACCGAGCGAGTGGTGGTCAGTCAGTTGCACCGCTCGCCGGGCGCGTCGTTTACCCACGACAAGGGGCGGACGCACGCCAGCGGCAAGGTGCTGTATTCAGCCAGAATCATTCCGTACCGCGGATCCTGGCTGGATTTTGAATTCGACGCGCGCGACATTTTGTACGTACGCATCGATCGCCGGCGGAAAATGCCGGCGACTATCCTCCTGAAAGCCTTTGGCTATAGCACCGACGACCTGCTCCGGATGTACTATCCGGTCGAAGAGATCCGCGTATCCAAGGGGAAGCTTTATCGGAAGCTCGACCCTGAAATCCATCATGGACTGAAGTGTTCGGCGGAGGTGATGGAGAAGGGCGGCAAGAACCCTCTTGTGCGGGAAGGAGCGAAGCTGACGAAGGCAAAGATTGCTGAGCTCAAGGCCGCAGGGGTTAAAGAAATCCCTGTCACGCCTGCTGAGCTCGTCGGGCGTGCGGTGTTGACAGAATTGGTGGATAGCGGGAAGAAGCAATCTCTCGCTGAGAAGAACCAGCGGCTGACCGAAGAAATTCTGGAAAAAATTCTGGAGAGCGATATCGAGGAGTTCAAGGTCATTTACCTGGATACGACCAATGCGACGTTGGTCATCCTGGATACGCTTGATATGGAGCGCACCGGCTCGAAGGAAGAGGCGATGGTCGAGATCTATCGCCGCCTCAGGCCTGGAGAAACCCCCTCCGTCGAAACCGCGCGCGCCCTGTTCGATAATTTGTTCTTGAGTCCGAAGCGGTATGACTTGTCGCCGGTCGGGCGTCTCAAGTTGAATAAAAAACTGGGGCTCGATTTTGCCCTGGAGCAGAGGACGCTGACCGCACAGGATATCGTCGAAGTCGTGCGATACCTCGTGAACCTCAAGATCGGTCGAGGAGAAATCGACGACATCGACCACTTGGGAAATCGTCGCGTGCGGTCCGTCGGCGAGTTGTTGGAAAATCAATTCCGCCTCGGCCTTGTGCGCATGGAGCGCAGCATCAAAGAGCGCATGAATCTCTTGGATATGGAAACGGTGCTGCCGCATGACCTCATCAACGCGAAGCCCGTGGTGGCCGCGGTGAAAGAGTTCTTCAGCAGCAGCCAGCTCTCTCAATTCATGGACCAGACGAATCCGCTGGCGGAGATTACGCACAAACGCCGGTTGTCGGCCCTGGGGCCTGGCGGGCTCACGCGCGAGCGCGCCGGTTTCGAAGTGCGCGACGTGCATCCGTCGCACTACAGCCGCATTTGCCCGATTGAAACGCCGGAAGGTCCGAACATCGGACTGATCACGTCTCTGGCCACCTATGCGCGTATCAACGAATTCGGATTTATCGAGGCGCCTTACCGGAAGGTCGTCAAGGGGCGCGTCAGCGACGACCTTGAATACCTCTCTGCCATTGAAGGCGATAAGTACATCATTGCCCAGGCCAATTCGAAGGTGGATGGCTCCAATCGACTTGTGTCGGAAACCGTCTCAGCGCGTTCGGCTGGTGATTTTATTACCGCCACCCCTGACAAAATCGAATACATGGACGTGTCCCCGAAGCAGGTCGTCAGCGTCGCGACGGCGCTGGTGCCGTTTCTTGAGCACGACGACGCCAACCGCGCCTTGATGGGATCGAACATGCAGCGCCAGGCGGTGCCGCTGCTCAAGGCGGAATCTCCGCTGGTCGGTACCGGGATGGAGGCGGTCGTGGCCCGCGATTCCGGGTACGTCGTGCAAGCGAAGCGCGAAGGCGTGGTGGAAAGTGTGGATGCCACGCGGATCGTGGTGCGTGCCGACTCGAAAGAAGGCCGCAAACGGAACGATTCGGGGCTTGATGTGTATGAAATGATCAAGTTCCAGCGGTCGAATCAAAATACCTGCATCACCCAGACTCCGGTGGTTCGGATCGGCGAGCCGGTTAAGCGCGGGCAGGTGCTGGCGGATGGCCCGGCCATCGATCACGGCGAACTGGCGCTCGGTAAAAACGTGCTGGTCGCGTTCATGCCGTGGGGCGGATATAACTTCGAAGACGCCATCCTGCTCAGCGAAAAACTCGTGCGTGAAGATGCATTCACCTCGATTCACATTGAGGAGTTCGAGGTAGAGGCTCGCGATACCAAGTTGGGCAAGGAAGATATCACGCGCGATATTCCGAACGTCGGAGAAGAAGCGCTTCGCGACTTGGACGAGAGCGGCATCATCCGCATAGGGGCTGAAGTCAAGCCGGGTGACATCCTTGTCGGCAAAGTCACGCCGAAGGGTGAAACCCAGTTGACGCCGGAAGAGAAGTTGCTGCGAGCGATCTTCGGTGAAAAGGCCGGCGACGTGAAGGATACCTCTCTCACGGTTCCTCCCGGCGTGGAGGGGATTGTCGTCGACGTGAAGATCTTCTCCCGCAAGGGTTTGGATAAGGACGAGCGCTCGAAGAGCATCGAGAGCGAAGACCACATGAAATTGCAGCGCGACCATCAGGAAGAGCTGCGCATCATTGAGGACGAAAAAACGAAGAAGGTTCGCAAGCTCTTGCTCGGAAAAGTCGTCGGACGGGATCTCATGGACCCTGAGACGGGCGACGTCATCCTGAAGAAGAAGGGCAAGCTCACCGCGGAAATTCTGAAGCGCTTGCCGGATGATATGGTGCGCCACATTATTCTCAGCGATCCGGATGAGCAGAAGGAATTGGAAGACGTCGAGCGGCGTGCCAAAGAGCAAATCGAAATTCTGCAGACTTTGTACGATGAGAAAGTCGGTCGGCTGAGACGTGGAGATGAGCTTCCGCCGGGTGTGATCAAGCTGGTGAAGGTCTACATCGCAATGAAGCGGAAGATCCAGGTCGGCGACAAAATGGCGGGTCGCCACGGCAACAAGGGCGTGGTGTCACGTGTGTTGCCGGAAGAGGATATGCCCTATCTGCCTGACGGGACGCCGGTGGAGATTGTCTTAAATCCGCTAGGCGTGCCTTCCCGTATGAACGTGGGGCAAATCCTGGAGACCCATCTTGGTTGGGCGGCTCGGGCACTTGGGATCAAAGTGGCCAGCCCCGTGTTTGATGGCGCATCCGAGAAAGAAATTAAAGAACTCCTCAGGAAGGCCAAGTTGTCACCGAGCGGCCAGACTGTGTTGATGGACGGCCGAACTGGCGAATCTTTCAGCAGTCCCGTGACGGTTGGATATATGTACGTGTTGAAGCTCCACCATTTGGTGGATGACAAGATCCATGCACGGTCCATTGGCCCCTATTCGTTGGTGACGCAACAGCCGCTCGGAGGCAAAGCTCAATTCGGCGGCCAGCGGTTGGGAGAAATGGAAGTGTGGGCGTTGCAGGCCTATGGCGCAGCCTCCATTCTTCAGGAATTCTTGACGGTCAAGTCGGACGACGTTCCGGGCCGATCGCGCATGTACGAAGCGATTGTGAAGGGCGAGCCGTTCCTGGAGCCTGGATTGCCGGAATCGTTCAATGTGCTGGTCAAAGAGCTGCAAAGTCTTGGGCTCGATGTAGAGCTGGTTAAATCAAAGGACTGATTCTAGTGCTGAGTTTTGAGAGCAACTATCGGATAGCTCACCACTCAGAACTGCGCTCAGGCGACCGTTAAGGAGGGATCAACCTTGGAAGGTGTATACACATTATTTGAGAAGCCGCGGGATTCGGTGTCGTTCGACTCGATGCGTATTCGCATTGCGTCGCCCGAAAAAATCCGCTCGTGGTCCTATGGCGAAGTCAAGAAGCCGGAAACCATCAACTACCGGTCGTTCAAGCCTGAAAAAGACGGCTTGTTCTGCGCCAAGATTTTCGGCCCGATCAAAGACTGGGAGTGCAATTGCGGCAAATATAAACGCATGAAGCATCGCGGCATCGTCTGCGATAAGTGCGGTGTCGAAGTCATTCAGTCGAAAGTGCGCCGTGAGCGGATGGGGCACATTGAGCTGGCCGCGCCGGTCGCGCATATCTGGTTTTTGAAAGGTGTGCCGAGTCGGATCGGGACGCTGCTGGATATGAGTCTCAAGCAGCTGGAAAAGATCCTCTACTTCGAGAGCTATGTGATGGTCGATCCCGGCTCGACAAGCATGAGCGAGCAGGAGCTGGTTTCGGAAGAACAATTGCGTTCGTTGCAGTCCGAATACGGCAGCGGGGCGTTCAAGGTTGGCATCGGCGCCGAAGCCATTCGGGAACTGCTGCGCAAGGTCGATATCAACACCCAGTGGGATGAACTGCATGTGAAGGCAAAGGCCTCCGCCTCCGCAGCGCTCAAGAAAAAATATGCCAAACGGTTGAAGGTCCTGGAGGCATTTCGCCGATCCGGCAACAAGCCTGAGTGGATGATCATGGATGTCATCCCGGTGCTGCCGCCGGAATTGCGCCCCCTGGTTCCGCTGGATGGGGGCCGGTTTGCGACGTCAGACCTCAATGACCTCTATCGCCGGGTCATCAACCGGAACAATCGCTTGAAGCGCTTGATTGAGCTCAAGGCTCCGGGTGTCATTATTCGCAATGAGATGCGGATGTTGCAGGAGGCAGTGGATGCGCTGTTTGATAACGGCCGCCGTGGCCGCGCGATCCGCGGGCCAAACAAGCGTCCATTGAAGTCCTTGAGCGACATGCTGAAGGGCAAGCAGGGACGATTCCGGCAGAACCTGCTCGGAAAACGCGTCGACTATTCCGGCCGAACCGTTATTGTCGTCGGTCCGGAATTGCGATTGCACCAGTGCGGATTGCCGAAGAAGATGGCGCTGGAACTTTTCAAGCCGTTTATCTTCCATAAGCTGGAAGAGCGTGGCGCCGCGACGACCATCAAGAGCGCCAAGCGGTTGGTGGAAAAAGAGCGTCCTGAAGTGTGGGATGTGCTGGATGAAGTCATTCGCGAGCACCCGGTGCTCCTCAACCGCGCCCCGACGCTGCATAGGCTCGGCATTCAGGCCTTTGACCCCGTCTTGGTCGAAGGGAAGGCCATCCGGCTTCATCCCCTCGTCTGCGCGGCGTTTAACGCCGACTTTGACGGAGACCAAATGGCGGTTCACGTGCCGCTGTCGGTAGAGGCGCAGGTTGAAGCGCGAGTCCTCATGATGTCGATCAACAATATCTTGTCCCCCGCGAACGGCAAGCCGATCGCCGTTCCGTCACAGGACATGGTTCTTGGCTGCTATTGGCTGACGAAGGAGCGTGTCGGCGCGAAGGGCGAAGGCAAGTTGTTCGGATCTCCGGAAGAGGCGCGGATTGCCTACGATGCCGGCGCGCTGGATGAGCATGCCAGGATCAAGGTCCGCTGTAACGGCACCTTGGTGCAGACGACGGCCGGACGCGTCATTCTGTCTGAAATCCTTCCTCCGATGATGCCGTTTGCCGATGCCAATAAGTTGATGACGAAGAAGGAAATGTCCAAGCTCATTGATGCGGTGTATCGGCAGGCCGGTCATCGTGAAACGGTCACCTTCTTGGACAAAATCAAAGACCTGGGGTTCCATTATGCGACCCGGGCTGGCATGTCGATCTGCATCGACAACATGCACATTCCTTCCCGGAAGGAAGATCTCATCGGCAAGGCTCAGCATGAAGTCAATGAAATCGAAAAGCAGTACTCCGAAGGGTTGATCACCAACGGCGAACGATACAACAAAGTCATCGACATTTGGGCGCACGTCACGGAACAGGTGGCCAATGAGATGATGAAAGAATTGGGCGCCGGGGGCGATCCCGCCAAGGCGGAGTCGTTCAATCCGATTTTCATGATGGCCGATTCCGGTGCCCGCGGCAGTTCGCAGCAAATTCGTCAGCTTGGCGGCATGCGCGGATTGATGGCGAAACCGTCAGGGGAAATCATTGAAACGCCGATCACGGCGAACTTCCGTGAGGGGCTGACGGTATTGCAGTACTTCATTTCAACGCACGGTGCCCGCAAAGGGTTGGCGGACACGGCGTTGAAGACGGCGAACTCCGGCTACCTGACGCGCCGCCTGGTCGACATCGCGCAAGATGTCATCGTGACCGAGGAGGATTGCGGTACAACCGACGGGATTCTGGTGAGCGCGCTGCTTGAAGGCGGTGAAATCATCCAACCGCTGGAGGAGCGTCTTTTGGGTCGCCTTGCCGGCGAAGATATCCGCGATCCGGTGACGGGTGAAATCATTGTCTCGTTCAATGAGGAAATCGACGAAGAGCAGGCCAAGGCAGTGGTAGAAGCCGGCGTTGATCGAGTGAAGATCCGATCGGTCTTGACCTGCCAATCGGCACGCGGGGTGTGCCGCCTGTGTTACGGCCGGGACTTGTCACGAGGACGGCTTGTCGAAAAGGGCGAGCCGGTCGGAGTCATTGCGGCGCAATCCATCGGCGAGCCTGGCACGCAGTTGACCATGCGTACGTTCCACATCGGTGGTACGGCGAGTAAGGTGGTCGAGCAAACGGTCCTGGAGGCCAAGCACGCCGGTCATCTGAAGTATATGAGCCTGGATGCGAAGAAGAATGCCGATGTGCACAATGCCGGCATTGCCGTTCGGAACAAAGAAGGTGAATGGGTCGTCATGAATCGCAACGCGAAAATCGCGATCGTTGACGACAGTGGCCGCGAACGAGAAAAGTATCCGGTCGTCTATGGTGCCAAGATCAAGTTGAAGGATGGTGATCGGATTGAAGTGGGGCAGAAACTGGTCGAATGGGATCCATACTCGCTGACCATCCTCACGGAAACAGGCGGAAAGGTCGCCTATGGCGACATTCTCGAAGGCGTGACGATGAAGGAAGAGTTTGACGAAGTGACCGGTTTGTCTCGAAAGGTCATTATCGAGCAAAGCGGAGCCACGCTTCGGCCGCGTGTGTCCATCAAGGACGACAGTGGGAAGACGGCCAAAGTGTCCGGCGCCGGAGCGCCTGTGGCGCGGTACCTGTTACCGGTGGGCGCGCACATTTTCGTCGAAAAAGGCGCTATGGTGCATCCCGGTGACGTGTTGGCCAAGATTCCGCGTGAAACCACGAAGACCAAGGATATCACCGGAGGTCTTCCGCGCGTGGCTGAATTGTTCGAGGCGCGGAAACCAAAGGAGCAGGCCGTTATTAGCGAAATCGACGGTGAAGTTTCCTATGGCGGATTTGTGAAGGGTATGCGGAAGGTGCTGGTCGACAACAAAATGGGCGATGTGAAAGAGTATTTCATCCCCAAAGGTAAGCACGTCAATGTGCATGAAGGAGACTGGGTTCGCGCCGGGGAACCCCTCATGGACGGGTCCGCGAATCCGCACGATATTTTGGATGTCCTAGGGCCGAAGGAGCTGCAGAAGTATCTCGTGGATGAAGTGCAGGACGTGTATCGGCTTCAGGGCGTGTCCATCAACGACAAACACATCGAAATCATTGTCCGTCAGATGTTGCGCAAGGTACGCATTGAAGATCCAGGAGACACATCCTTCTTGCCTGGTAGTCAGGTGAGCAAGGGAATGTTCGATGTCGAAAATCAGCGAGTCCTCGAAAAGGATGGAAAGCCGGCTCTCGGAAAGCCGGTCCTGCTGGGCATTACCAAAGCGGCGCTGACCACGGACAGCTTCATCTCTGCGGCCTCGTTCCAGGAAACGACGCGGGTGTTGACGGAGGCCGCTATCAACGGCAGAGAGGATAATCTGCTTGGTTTGAAGGAAAATGTGATTGTCGGAAGGTTGATCCCGGCCGGCAGCGGTTTCGAAGAGTATCGCGAAACATTTGTTGCCAGCGCGAAGACGCCGGCAGAGTTGCCGGGGGGCGTTCAGCCTCAGCCGGTTGCTGTTGGGCAGGTCGATACGACCGGCAGCGAATCAGAAAATAATGCGTGAATAAAAAGAAGGTTCTTGACATAAGTAGTACACATCTCTATAATCCGACGGCTTCGCTCAGAAGCTTCTTTGAGCAACCGCCTGATTTTCAAGAAAGAGTATAGTGCATGCCAACGATTAATCAGTTAGTGCGGAAGGGGCGGACGCTCGTTAAATCCAAGACGAAAAGTCCAGCCCTAAAGCGTTGCCCGCAAAAACGCGGGGTTTGTCTTCGTGTCTACACCACCACTCCGAAAAAGCCGAACTCCGCGCTTCGTAAAGTTGCACGTGTGCGTCTCACTAATGGAATGGAAGTAACGACTTACATTCCTGGTGTGGGGCACAATCTTCAGGAGCACTCGATCGTGCTGGTTCGTGGTGGTCGCGTCAAGGACTTGCCTGGTGTGCGTTATCACATTGTGCGCGGATCCTTGGATGCGGTTGGAGTGGCTGATCGCAAGCAGGCTCGATCAAAGTACGGGGCGAAGCGGCCCAAGTAGGATTTATCCCGCATCGCCCGGATGCGTAGTGAAAACCGATTTTATTCTATAGGACAACGATGCCACGCGGACAATTTTTCGGTCATCGAGAAGCGCAGCCCGATTCGAAGTATCGTGACAAGCTTGTAGGGAAATTCTTGAACGTCCTGATGGGTGGCGGGAAGAAGAGTACGGCCGAGCGGATTTGTTATGGAGCCTTCGATCTGATTCAGGAGAAGACCAACGGCGGAGATCCGATGAAGATCTTCAAGTCGGCGATCGATAACGTGAAGCCGGTCGTGGAAGTGAAGTCGCGTCGGGTGGGTGGTGCCTCGTATCAGGTTCCCGTTGAGATCAGGCCTTCTCGCAGGGTTTCTCTGGCCTTGCGATGGATTACGGAGTATTCGCGCTCTCGCGGTGGGAAGAGCATGCAGGATAGGCTTGCCGCTGAATTGCTCGATGCATCTAACAACACCGGTGCGTCAGTCAAGAAGCGGGAGGATGTCCATCGTATGGCGGAGGCTAACAAGGCTTTCGCTCATTATCGTTGGTAGTCTTGAGTTGTGCTGCTGTTGAGCCGGCCTGCGATATCGTGATTCGGCCTGGGTATCGCAGTGAGTGGTCTTCGGCTCCGATAGCGGCACAATCGTTTTTTCTGGGGGAGTTGTGGCTAGGCAGACACCGTTAGAACGTACAAGAAATATCGGCATCATGGCGCACATTGATGCCGGAAAGACAACCACCACCGAGCGCATTCTCTTCTATACGGGCATGACCCATAAAATGGGGGAAGTGCACGAGGGTGCTGCTACCATGGACTGGATGGAGCAGGAGCGGGAGCGTGGTATTACGATCACTGCCGCTGCTACCACCTGTTTTTGGCGTGAGCACCGTATCAATATTATTGATACGCCTGGGCATGTCGATTTTACGATTGAGGTGGAGCGATCTTTGCGCGTGCTTGATGGTGCGGTCGCGGCATTCGATTCTGTTCAGGGGGTCGAGCCGCAGTCTGAGACAGTCTGGCGTCAGGCGGATAAGTACGAGGTGCCTCGCATCGCCTTCATGAATAAGATGGATCGGATTGGGGCGGATTTTTATGCAAGCGTCCAATCCATTATCGACAGGCTTGGGGCCAACCCTGTCCCGATTCAAATTCCGATTGGTCGGGAGTCGGAGTTCCGCGGGTCCGTGGATCTGATTTCGATGAAGGGCTATTTTTACGATGACGAGACGCTCGGGGCTAAGTATAAGATCGGCGAAATTCCTGCTGATATGGTCGATCAAGCCAATGACTATCGGCAAAAAATGCTCGATGCGGTAGCCGAATTCGATGATCAGGTTATGGAAAAGTATCTCAACGGGCAATCGCTGACCGAGGATGAGGTTCGGCGCGTTGTTCGTGCGGGAACCATTGCCATGAAGGTGGTGCCCGTGCTGTGTGGTTCGGCCTTCAAGAACAAAGGCGTGCAGCAATTGTTGGATGCCGTCGTCGATTTTCTTCCATCTCCAATCGATATCCCTCCTGTTATTGGCGTGGATCCAGCCACCGGGAAAAATGTGGAGCGTAGCCCGTCCGACTCTGAGCCATTTTCTGCGCTGGCATTCAAAATTATGACGGACCCATTTGCCGGGCAGCTGACGTTTTTCCGCGTTTATTCAGGGACATTGAAGACGGGAACGCCTGTGCTTAACGTTACCAAGGGGACGAAAGATCGAGTCGGACGCCTCTTGAAGATGCATGCGAATAAGCGTGAAGAGATCGAGATTGTCTATGCGGGCGATATCGCCGCCGCGGTCGGGCTGAAGAGTGCGACGACGGGCGATACGTTGGCTGACGAGAAGCAGCCGGTTCTGCTCGAGATCATGAAATTTCCCGAGCCGGTCATCGCTATGGCTATTGAGCCGAAGACGAAGCCTGATCAGGAAAAGATGGGTTTTGCGCTGCAAAAATTGGCGCAGGAAGATCCATCGTTTCGGGTTCGTACTGATGAAGAAACCGCGCAGACGATCATTGCCGGTATGGGTGAGCTGCACCTTGAAATTATCGTCGACCGTTTGATGCGCGAATTTAAGGTTGAGGCGAATGTCGGAAAGCCTGAGGTTGCCTTCCGTGAAACAATTCGCCGCAAAGCTGAAGCGGAATCGAAGTACATCAAGCAGACAGGTGGCCGCGGTCAGTATGGCCATGTTGTCATGACTGTTGAGCCGTCAGAGTCTGGTAAGGGGCTAGAATTTATCAACAAAACCGTCGGCGGGTCTATCCCCAAAGAATATATCCCGGCCATCGAAAAGGGCGTCAAGGAGCGAATGGAGACGGGTGTCGTCGCGGGATTCCCTCTGCGCGATGTGCGAGTCACCGTGATCGATGGTTCCTATCACGACGTCGACTCCAATGAAATGGCATTTAAAATTGCGGCCTCCATGGGGTTTGCCGATGCCTGCAAGAAAGCCGACCCCGTTCTTCTTGAGCCGATTATGAAGGTTGAGGTGCTTGTGCCTCAAGACTTTATGGGCGATGTCATCGGGAACTTGAACGGTCGCCGTGGGAAAGTTCAAGGCATGAAGGTTCGTGCCGGGGCTCAGGCGATCGAGGCTACTGTACCGCTGATGGAAATGTTTGGATACGCGACCGATCTGCGTTCTCGTACGCAGGGTCGTGCCACTTATAGTATGGAATTTGACCGCTACGACCAGGTTCCGCGGCAGATTGCGGAAGCGATCACTGCGAAGCACCGTGGTGAATAGGGTCTCGTTTGCGTGAACTAGGGAGGATCGGGGATGGCGAAGGCGAAATTTGAGCGACGAAAGCCCCACGTGAACATCGGGACGATCGGGCACGTGGACCATGGCAAGACGACGCTGACGAGCGCGTTGACCAAGATCTGTTCGGATCGCGGGATGGCGAAATTTGTCAGCTACGACGAGGTGGCCAAGGCGAGCGAGAGCCAGGGGCGCCGCGATGCCAGCAAGATCATGACGATTGCGATCAGCCACGTCGAATACGAGACGGATAACCGGCACTATGCGCACGTGGACTGCCCGGGCCACGCCGACTATGTGAAGAACATGATCACCGGCGCCGCGCAGATGGACGGGGCGATCCTGGTGGTGAGTGCCGCCGACGGTCCCATGCCGCAGACGCGGGAGCACATTTTGTTGGCGCGCCAAGTCGGCGTCCCCTACATCGTGGTGTTTCTGAACAAGGCGGACAAGGTCGACGACAAGGAATTGCTCGAGTTGGTCGAACTCGAAGTGCGGGAGTTGCTGACCAAGTACGACTTCCCGGGCGACAAGATCCCGATCGTGCAAGGGTCGGCCCTCAAGGCCGTCGAGGGCGATCAGGGGCCGTTGGGCGTGCCGTCGATCTTGAAGTTGCTGGAGGCGGTCGACACCTACATTCCGACCCCGACACGCGCCATCGACAAGCCGTTTTTGATGCCGATCGAAGACGTCTTCACGATCAGTGGGCGCGGCACGGTGGTGACGGGCCGGTGCGAGAAGGGCATCGTGAAAGTCGGCGATGAAATCGAAATCGTGGGGTTGCGGCCGACGCAGACGACGATCGTGACCGGGGTCGAAATGTTCCGCAAGGTGTTGGACGAGGGGCAGGCGGGCGACAACATCGGGGTGTTGCTGCGCGGCACGAAGAAGGAAGACGTGGAGCGGGGCATGGTGTTGGCCAAGCCGAAGAGTATTACGCCGCACACGAAGTTCAAGGCCGAGATCTATGTGTTGACGAAGGAAGAAGGCGGCCGCCATACGCCGTTCTTCAATGGCTACCGGCCGCAGTTCTATTTCCGGACGACGGACGTGACGGGGATCGTGAGCCTGGCGGCGGGGGTGGAGATGGTGATGCCGGGCGATAACGTCACGGTGACGGGCGAGTTGATCAGCCCGATTGCGATGGATCAGGGGTTGCGGTTCGCCGTCCGCGAAGGCGGCAAAACTGTCGGCTCGGGCGTCGTGACGGAAATTCTAGCTTAGGGATGTCCGGGTCTGTAGGCCGGCATGTGAGGAGTAGAGCGTGAAAGTCGATCAAAGAATTCGGATCCGGTTGCGTGGGTTTGATTATCGCGTGCTTGATCAGTCCGTGGTGGAGATTGTCGAGACGGTCAGGCGGAGCGGCGCACGGGTGGTCGGGCCTATTCCATTGCCGACTCGAATTGAGAAATTTACAGTGCAGCGTTCGACTCACGTTGATAAAAAGTCTCGGGAACAATTCGAGATTCGTACACATAAGCGTCTGTTGGACATCATGGAGCCTACGCCAGAGACAATGGACTCATTGATGAAGCTCAATTTGGCGGCTGGTGTAGACGTTGAGATTAAGCTCTGAGGGTTGAACCGGCTCGACCATTGTTGAGCCGACAGGAAGGCCATGACAAACGGATTGTTAGGTAAAAAATTGGGGATGACCCAAATCTATGATGAGAGCGTGCTGGAGCCAGTGACTGTCATCGAGGCAGGCCCTTGCCGAGTGGTTGCGATCAAGACCAAAGATCGCGATGGCTATGAAGCCGTTCAGCTGTCATTCGGCGAAGTCAAGGAGCGACAGCTTTCCGGCGGAGAGCTCGGCCACTTAAAGAAGCATCAGGCTCCTCCCAGTCGGTGGCTGCGTGAATTCCCGAAGACGGGAGATGTGGCTGTCGGTGCGACCGTGACGGTCGATATCTTCAAAAAAGGCGACTGGGTGGATGTTGTCGGTGTGTCGAAGGGCAAGGGTTTTCAGGGGGTCGTCAGGAGGCACAATTATGCTGGCGGACCTGAGACCCACGGTTCCATGTTTCACCGTGCCCCTGGTTCGATCGGTGCAAGTTCGTATCCGTCGCGGGTCTGGAAGAATAAGGCCTTGCCTGGTCATATGGGGGATGAGCGTGTCACGGTTCAGCGTTTGAAAGTGATTGACGCCCGTCCAGATGAAAACCTGTTGTTCGTCCGCGGAGCAGTGCCTGGTGGTGCGAATGGGCTGCTGATTGTGCGGAAATCGAAAAAGAGTTGAGCTATGCCGATCGTTGATGTGGTTGATTCAAAGAAGAAGAAAGTGGGTAGTGTTGAGCTGCCCGATGAAGTCTTCGGTTGCAAGCCGCATGGTTCACTGGTCCACGAGGCCGTTGTGATGCAGAGGGCTTGTGATCGTCAGGGTACCGCTTCAACATTGCGTCGCGGTGAGGTAAGCGGGTCCGGGAAGAAACCTTGGAAGCAAAAGCACACGGGGCGTGCACGCGCCGGGTCTTTGCGATCTCCCGTGTGGCGACACGGCGGTACAGTGTTTGGTCCTAAGCCGAGAAGTTACGCTTTTGGGATGCCAAGGAAGAAATATCGCGCCGCTCTTCAGAGTGTCCTTTCCGCCAAAGTTTCCGAAGGCAATGTCGTTGTCGTGTCTGAATTGTCCATTGCTGAGGCCAAGACAAAATTGCTGGCGAATCTTTTGGTGCAGCTTGGAATCACGGGAACTGCAGTACTGGTTGTCGCCGATGCGCATTCTCATGTGGTCCAAGCTGGGAAAAATCTTTCTGGCGTAACGGTGCTGCGACCTGAAGAATTGAACGTCTATGATGTGCTTCGTTGCCACTCGCTCGTCATTCCGAAGAGTGAGTTGGATCGTGTGAAAGAGGTGTGGTCATGAAAGGCGATCTTCACCAAGTATTAATTCAGCCCTTGCTGACGGAGAAGATTACCGCCTTGCGCGAGCAAAGCAATACCGTGGGTTTTCTGGTTCATCCCGACGCGAATAAAATTCAGATCAAACAAGCCGTCGAATCGCTGTTGAAGGTCAAAGTGTCGCGCGTCAATGTCGTCAATACTCGCGGCAAGGTCAAGCGGCTAGGGCGATTTGTGGGCAGACGATCTGATTGGAAGAAGGCATTTGTCACGTTGAAGGAAGGCGAGAAGCTCGAACTGTACGAAACTGTGTAGCGGCGAGCTTTTCGATAGAGTGAGACCCAGCCATGGCATTAAAAATTTATAAGCCGACATCCCCGGGACGTCGAGGTATGACCGCGATCCAAGGTGAAAAGCTCACCAAGAAGAAGCCTGAGAAGTCTTTGACGGGATTTCATCTTCGCACTGGGGGGCGGAATAATGACGGGCGTCTAACCATCCGCTTCCGAGGGGGGGGGCATAAGCGCCTCTATCGGCAAATCGATTTTCGGCGTGACAAGGCGGGTGTGCCTGCCAAGGTTGCGGCCATCGAATACGATCCGAATCGCTCTTCAAGAATCGCTCTGTTGCACTACGTGGACGGTGAGAAGCGCTATATTTTAGCGCCTGTCGGACTGGCTGTCGGCGATACGGTGCAGTCAGGTGAAGGTGCCGAAGTGCGGCCAGGAAATGCCCTTCCGCTCGTCAGTATGCCGCTGGGCACCACGATCCACAATATCGAATTAAAGCCCGGTAAGGGGGGGCAATTAATCCGTAGTGCCGGCGGTTCTGCTCAGGTGATGGGTCGAGATGGCGCGTACGTTCAGATCCGTCTCAAGTCCGGTGAAATGCGGAAGGTGTTGTCTACCTGCATGGCTACGGTTGGCCAAGTTGGAAACGTGGATCATGAGAACGTTGTTGTCGGTAAGGCTGGCCGGACGCGATGGAAAGGGAAGCGTCCCCATGTTCGTGGTGTGGTGATGAATCCGGTTGATCACCCGCATGGAGGGGGAGAGGGAAAATCAGGGCAGGGCAATCCTCACCCGGTTTCTCCTTGGGGTACTCCGGCCAAGGGCTATAAAACACGCAAGAATAAGGCGACGGATAAGTTCATCATCGCGCGTCGGAAAAAGTAGGAGAGGATAATGCCTCGTTCAATTACGAAAGGCCCCTTCGTCGATGATCATCTGATCAAGAAGGTCGAGCAGATGAATCAGACGAAGGACCGAAAGCTCATCAAGACTTGGTCGCGCCGCTCAACGGTTATTCCGGACATGATCGGTCATACCTTTGCGGTCCATAACGGAAAAAAATTCATTCCTGTTTTTGTTACGGAGAATATGGTCGGCCATAAGCTGGGAGAGTTTGCTCCAACGCGCTTTTTCAAAGGGCACGGACAAGCAAAAACCGAAAAGGCAGTGGCGCTTAAGTAATTGCTGGTTCGCTGGTGGGCCAGCAGGGTGGAATGGGGTCAGCTATGGCAGAGGCAAAAGCAAATTTACGTTTTGTAAGAGTGACGCCTAGGAAGGCGAGAGTGGTTATCGATATGATTCGCGGCCAACAAGTGCCGATGGCCTTGGCTATGCTTCGGCATACACCAAAGCATGCGGCGCGAGTCATTGAGAAGCTTCTTCGATCTGCGGTGGCCAATGCCGAGCAGAAGGAATTAGGCGACAGTGAAGAGATGTGGGTGTCGCAGGCAGTCGTAAACTGCGGACCTATTTATAAGCGTTTTCGGGCACGATCGATGGGGCGCGCGAATTCCATTCAGAAGCGGACCAGCCATATTACGATCGCGGTCGCTGCTCCGAACGCCGCTCACAGCAGCTAACGCACTTACATTTAGACTGAGGGTTATTCTTCATGGGTCAGAAGACACATCCAATTGGCTATCGCATCGGCTACAACTACACCTGGAGCTCGCGTTGGTACGCCGATAAAGACTATGCGCGACTCCTTCACCAGGACATCAAGATTCGAAAGATGGTGAAGGCTAAGCTCTACCATGCAGGCGTCGCCAAGGTGGAGATCGAACGATCCGGAGATCAAACTCGGGTGATCATCCATACTGCCCGACCTGGAATTATCATCGGTCGAAAAGGCGCTGAAGTCGATAAGCTAAAAGCCACTTTGGAGAAAGAATATTCGGGTCAGGCGTACATCACCGTGAAGGAGATCAAAAAGCCTGAGCTGGATGCTCAACTCGTGAGTGAAAATGTGGCTACCCAGCTGGAAAAGCGTGTGGCATTTCGACGGGCGATGAAACGAAGTGTGCAGTCCGCTCTTCGCCTGGGAGCCCAAGGGATCAAGATCATGGTCGCGGGGCGTCTGGGTGGCGCTGAAATCGCTCGAACGGAATGGTATCGTGAAGGGCGGGTGCCCCTGCATACCTTGCGCGCCGAAGTCGATTACGGTTTCGCGGAAGCTCATACGACCATGGGGCAGATCGGGGTCAAGACCTGGATCTATAAAGGTGAGTTGTTGCCGGCACTTCAGTTGAAACCTGATTCTACGCTCGGACGACTTGGCTAAGGAACTTCGATAAGGAAAAGGTGGGTCTGTGTTAGCGCCAAAGAAAGTTAAGTTCAGAAAAATGCAGAAGGGGCGGATGCGAGGGAAGGCCTATCGCGGGGGAGCTATTACCCTCGGCGAGTTCGGTTTAAAAGCCCTCGAGCCAGGCTGGATCACCAGCAGGCAAATTGAGGCTGCCAGAATTGCCATTACCCGTTTTGTAAAACGTGGTGGCCAGGTGTGGACAAGGATTTTCCCCGACAAGCCCATTACCAAGAAACCGGCAGAAACTCGCATGGGTAAGGGAAAAGGAAATCCCGAGTATTGGGTGGCGGTGGTGAAGCCTGGGCGCATTATGTACGAGATGGGTGGTGTCGCTCCTGATGTCGCCAAGCAGGCTCTGAAGCTTGCTTCCTATAAGCTGCCCATCGCCACGAAATTCGTGGTCCGCGGCGAGTTTCAGTAACCTGTAGCGCGTATTGAGTGGTGATGTCATGGATGTGAAGGATCTAAGCGGGCTCTCGCTGGAGGAGTTGACCGAAAAGGAAAAACAGTTGCGCCAGGAATTGTTTAATTTCCGATTCCAGCTCGGCATTGGTCGTCTCGAAAACCCGATGCAGGTTCGAAGCACCAAGCGCGATATTGCCCGCCTGAAAACGGTCAGACGTCAATTAGAATTGCTGCAGACGCAGGCCGACCCGTCGGTCGGAAAGTAAGAGAGAAGGGGCGTATGAAGGAAGGCCAACAACATCGACGTGAGTGGTATGGCAACGTCGTCAGTAACAAGATGAATAAAACCGTTGTCGTTGCTGTTGAGCGCTCGGTTATTCACCCGATTTACAAAAAGGTTCTTCGCCGGGTGACGAAACTGAAGGCGCACGACGAGGGCAATGTCTGTAAGGTCGGAGATCGTGTTCAGTTAAGCGAAACACGTCCAATCAGCAAGGACAAGCATTGGCGCGTGGTCCGCGTCATGGTCAAAGGGCAGCCTGAAAAGTAAACACGGAACACACCTGAAGAGCTGAAGGTCCAGATCCTTTTGGCGGTGAATAGGGCGGGGTATGATTCAGAATTACACATACATGGATGTGGCCGATAATTCCGGCGCGAAGCAGGTCATGTGTTTTCACGTTCTTGGGGGAACCCGGCGTCGATATGGGTCGCTCGGCGATATCGTGGTAGTCGCCGTCAAGGAGGCTATCCCGCAGGCCGGCGTGAAAAAGGGGGACGTGAGTCGGGCGGTCATTGTGCGCACGACGAAGGAAGTGCGGCGCGACGACGGCTCGTATATCAAGTTTGACCGCAATGCCTGCGTGCTGATCAATGCCCAGGGTGAGCCAGTAGGAACCCGTATTTTCGGCCCAGTCGCTCGCGAACTTCGTTGGAAAAAGTTCATGAAGATTATTTCGCTTGCGCCGGAAGTGTTGTAGTTGAAGGAAGAAAGGTTCTGGTAGGGATGGCACGAATCAAAACGAAAATTCGCAAGGGCGACACCGTTGTGGTGATGACTGGGCGAGAGCGAGGCAAGTCGGGAAAGGTGTTGTCGGTCGATACGGCAACCGGAAAAGTCCTGGTCGAGAAACTGAACATGATCAAGCGCCACACCAAGCCTAATCAGAAGCTTCGGCAGGGTGGCATCCTTGAGCGCGAGGCTCCTCTTGCCATTTCCAACGTGATGTTTTTGTGCCCAGTGACGAAGAAGCCGACTCGGTTGGGAGTTAAGCGCCAGGAGGATGGCCGACGGACCAGACTGAGCAAAAAATCAAAAGAAACTGTTGAATAGTCGGAACAGGAAAGACGTTCATGGCAAAAGTAGAGAAGGGGAAAGGCGGCAAGGGGGCAACTCCTCGGTCGTCGACGAAGAAAGAAGTGACGGCACCTGAGATTTCTCAGGAGGCCGGGACTGAACATCAATTCGCGCCGCGACTCAGAGACACCTATCGCGATCAAGTGGTCCCAGCTCTCATGAAGGAATTTGGCTACGGTAACTTAATGCAAGTGCCGCGTCTCGAAAGAATTGTCCTGAATGTGGGCATGGGAGAGGCCATTCAGAACGTGAAGTTGCTGGAGAGCGCCGCCAATGAGCTGGGTATTATCACCGGTCAGAAACCGGTCACGACCAGAGCCAAAAAAGCCATCGCGGGATTCAAGCTAAGACAGGGAATGCCGATCGGTGCCAAGGTGACACTGCGCAGTCGGAGAATGTGGGAGTTTCTGGATCGGTTGATTTCTCTGGCGCTCCCTCGTATTCGAGACTTTCGGGGTATTTCTCCTAAGGCCTTCGATGGACGGGGGAATTACACCCTGGGATTAAAAGAGCAACTAATCTTCCCTGAGATTGAATACGACAGCGTCGCATCCATTCATGGCATGGATATCACCATCGTCACCACTGCGCGTACGAATGATGAAGGCAAGGCCTTGCTCAAACACCTCGGCATGCCGTTCCGGGCCTAAGGATTCTGATAGAGACAGGTCGGCATGGCCTTGGCTGGCCACGCAGGAGTAAAGGGGGATATCGTGTCAAGATTAGCACTCAAGAATAAGGCGGCAGTCAAATCCAAATTCTCGTGTCGTGACTATCACCGATGCGGACTCTGTGGTCGAGTGCGAGGATTTCTGCGTCGCTTTCGAATGTGCCGTATTTGTTTCAGATCTTTAAGCCTCAAGGGAGAGATTCCCGGAGTGCGCAAATCCAGCTGGTAGTTGCGGAAGAGGACGCCTGCGTGTGCAGGCATAGAAGAGGAACGCATGATCACTGATCCCATTGCTGATTTGTTGGTTCGACTGGGGAATGCTGCTCGTCGGCGCCAGGATGTTGTCAAAGTCCCTGTGTCAAAGGTAAAGCGCCAGATTCTGAATATTCTCGGCAAGGAAGGGTTCATCCTGGGGTACGGCGAAATGCAGGAAGATGGCCATCCGGTATTTTCTGTCCAACTTCGCTATGTCGATGACGCGCGCCCGATGATCACGGGCATGCGCCGAATCAGTAAGCCTGGCCGCCGTGTCTACGTCGGAAGAGATGATGTTCCCAAGGTGAGAAACGGAATCGGCGTCGCCGTCATTTCGACCTCGAAAGGTCTTATGACCGACAGTGATTCCAGGCGCGCAGGTTTGGGCGGCGAAGTGCTTTGTTCTGTCTGGTAGGACGAGTCGGCTCACACGCAGTAATAACCGGTATCGCTGTAACGTAACGGGGTTCGTATGTCGAGGATTGGGCGGAAACCAATTGCAGTTCCAAGCGGCGTTGATGTGAAAGTCGCTGGGCGTCTCGTGTCGGTGAAGGGACCTATGGGCAAGCTTGATTGGAAGCTGACTGATGGATTGACCGTCGCGGTCGCTGATGGACAGCTGGTTGTCAATCGATCCGGTGACGCGCGTGAGATACGCGCCATGCACGGATTGGTTCGCGCCGAATTGAGCAATATCATCCAAGGCGTCACCAAAGGATATGAGAAATCGCTGGAGATCACGGGAGTAGGATACAAGGCTCAACTTCAGGGCCGGGAAATGAGTTTCAACGTCGGATACATCAATCCGGTCGTTTACACGGTGCCCCAAGGCATTGATGTGAAGGTTGACAAACAGACACTCATTTCGGTGAAAGGTATCGATAAGCGACTGGTTGGTCAAGTTGCGGCCAACATTCGTTCCATCAAGCCACCTGATGTGTATAAGCAAAAAGGAATCCGATACGCCGGTGAAGTACTGAGGAAGAAGGCGGGCAAAACCGGCAAGTAGAGGCATCTCATGAACACTCAAGAAAAAAACCGAAAATTAGCTCGACGTAAACAGCGGGTTAGAAAGTCTGTGGTCGGAACCAGCGAGCGCCCGCGTCTCAACGTCTTCCGCAGCCGCGCACATATCTATGCGCAAATCATTGATGATCTTCGCGGACACACTGTAGCGGCTGCCTCGACCTTGGATGAATCGTTGCGGAAGGCCGTCAAATCGACGGGAAGCATTGAGGGCGCCAAAGCCGTGGGAAAACTGATTGCTGAACGAGCCAAGGCGGCCAAAGTCTCTCTGGTCGTGTTCGATCGTGGTGGACGCCAGTACCATGGCCGGGTGAAAGCCTTGGCCGATGCCTCCCGCGAGGGTGGATTACAGTTTTAGGAATGGGGCGGGATAGGCGCCTCGGCTGATTAGCAAGGGAAATGGGCGACCTTAAAGGAGAATGACGTTGTGCGAGTCAATCCCGAAGAATTAAGTCTCAAAGACAAGGTGGTGTTCATCAACCGCGTTGCCAAGGTTGTCAAAGGTGGAAAACGATTCAACTTTTGCGCGTTGGTGGTTGTCGGTGACGGGCAAGGCTATGTGGGAGTCGGCAAAGGAAAAGCTGCCGAAGTCCCGGTGGCCATTTCAAAGGCCGTCGAGCAGGCCAAAAAGCATTTGGTTCGCGTTCCCATCAAAGGGGGAACCATTCCGCACGAAGTGCATGGTCTGTTTGGCGCGGAACACGTTCTTCTAAAGCCTGCGGCTGATGGCACAGGGATCATCGCCGGCGGCGCCGTGCGAGCGGTTGTGGAATTGGCTGGCGCGCACAACATTATTGCCAAAACACTGGGACGCGGAAATCCATTCAATGCGGTCAGAGCCACGCTGAATGGCCTTCAACAGCTCTGCGATCCGCAGGAAATTATGCGATTGCGCCGGGCTGTTGGTAGTGAAGCATAGGACTATCATGGCTACTCAAAAGAAAACGTCGACTACTCAAGCAAGTCTCCGCATTACCCTGAAGCGCAGTCCGATTGGGACCCCGTATAAACATCGGTTGGTTCTCAGAGGATTAGGGCTGCGGAAACTCAATGCCACTGTGCTGCGTCCTGCCAGTGATCAGGTTAAGGGCATGATCGCGAAGGTGGGCTATTTACTGGAAGTGAGTCCCCAATGAAGTTGCATGATCTTGCTCCTTCTCGCGGAGCGAAACACAAACCAAAACGAATTGGTCGTGGCCCTGGTTCCGGTCACGGTAAGACCGCGACTAAAGGTCACAAGGGTCTGAAAGCTCGTTCGGGTGGCGGGAAGCGGCCCGGATTCGAAGGCGGCCAGATGCCGCTGATTCGCCGGGTCCCGAAATATGGTTTCTCGAATCAATTCCGAACTGAGTACACGATCATCAATTTAAAAAGCCTGGCTGGTCTGGAAACGACAGAAGCCATTACCCCCCAACTCTTGATGAACGAAGGCCTTGTTCGACGTAAGGGAGAGCTGATTAAGATTCTCGCCCAGGGAGAACTGACGAAACCTCTCGTGGTCCAGGCTCATAAGTTCAGCAAGTCAGCCGAGGCAAAGATTCAGGCAGCCGGGGGGAGGGCCGAGGTCATTCCCTGTGTTTGAGCGTCTGCTGACCAGTTTCCAGAACATCTTCAAGATTCCTGAGCTGAGAACCCGCGTGTTTTTCACGCTGGGCATGCTGATCGTTTATCGCGTCGGCGCCCATATCCCCACGCCAGGCATCAACGGCGAAGCCTTATCCGAATTTCTCCAGAAACAGGGTGGCGCCCTTCTCGGATTTTTGGATATCTTCTCCGGTGGATCGCTTTCGCGTCTGACGATTTTTGCGTTGGGCATCATGCCCTACATCAGCGCCTCGATCATTCTTCAGCTGCTCACCGTCGTCATTCCACACCTGTCAAAGCTGGCGAAAGAAGGCGAGCGAGGGCGCAAAAAGATCATCCAATATACGCGGTTCGGTACCATCGTCATCGCGTTGATTCAGGGGTTCGGCATTGCCGTCGGGCTTGAGCAGATGAATCAAGGCGCGTTCGTCTTGAGCCCAGGGTGGGGGTTTCGTTTCATGACGGTGATTACCCTCTGTGCGGGCACCGGGTTTCTCATGTGGCTCGGCGAGCAGATCACCGAGCGCGGGATCGGCAACGGGATTTCGTTGATTATCTTCGCCGGGATCGTGGCCCGACTGCCTGCGGCTGTTGCTCAGACATTTGATCTGTATAAGGTTGGGCAATTAAGTTTTCCGCTATTGGTGGTTTTGGCCTTGGTTATGTTCGCGGTTGTCGCAGCAATCGTCTTTCTCGAGAGTGGACGCAGAAAGGTGCCTGTTCAGTATGCGAAGCGTGTGATTGGACGACGCGTGTATGGCGGGCAAAGTACCCATATCCCTTTAAAGATTAACACGGCAGGCGTCATTCCCCCGATCTTTGCGTCTTCCATTATTGCCTTTCCTGCCACCATTGCCGGCTTTTTTGAGACGCCATGGATCAAGGCGATCGGGTCGCAGCTCGCTCCAGGATCGCTTCTGTACACGCTGATGTATGTCGGGTTGATTGTGTTCTTTTGTTTCTTCTATACGGCAGTCGTGATGAACCCGGTCGATATGGCCGATAATCTCAAAAAGTATGGCGGATTTGTACCTGGTATACGACCCGGTCAACGAACCTCGGATTACATATACTCAGTGCTCACGAAGATCACGTTTGCGGGTGCCATCTACTTGGCCGTCGTGTGCGTCATCCCGGAGTTTCTTATTTATAAATTGAATATGCCGTTTTATTTTGGCGGCACCTCGCTCTTGATTGTGATCGGGGTGGGGTTGGACACCGCTCAACAGATTGAATCGCATCTTTTAAATCGCAATTACGACGGATTCCTTCAAAAAGGCAAACTTCGAGGCAGAACGTCCTAGGACATCACATGCGACTCGTTTTTCTCGGGGCACCAGGGGTTGGAAAGGGTACTCAGGCGGATCGGGTTACCGCTCAATTCGGGTGGCCCAAGGTTTCGACCGGCGATCTCTTGCGGGAAGCTGTTCGGAAGCAAACCGAGTTGGGCATTGAAGCGAAAAAGAGCATGGATGCCGGGAAATTAGTGCCTGATACCGTGGTTATCGGCATGGTGCGAGAGAAATTGGCCGAGCCGGGCTGCCAAAATGGCTTTGTGCTGGATGGTTTTCCTCGAACGGTTCCTCAAGCGGAAGAACTACAGCGCCTCCTACATGCTCGTGGCCTGAACATTGATCGCGTCATCAACTTCCGCGTGTCGCGCGAGGATGTGATAAGACGTCTGAGCGGACGACGGAGCTGTCCCCAATGTCAGAGCGTATTTCATCTCGACTTCGCACCGCCAAAAGTCAGTGGGCAATGTGATCGCTGCGGAACGGCCTTGGTGCAGAGGAGCGACGATAAGCCCGAAACCATCGAAGCTCGATTGAAGGTGTATGACGAGCAAACTGCCCCGCTGATCGCCTACTACCAGACGAAGGGCCTCTTGAGTGACTTGGATGGTTCCGGCGAAATGGCTGCGGTTTATGGAAGGCTTTCCGCGGTGCTGCTCGGGCTCGGCGCTCAATGATTGTCTTCAAAACGCCCGAGGAGGTCACCCTAATGGCGCAGGCCTCCCAGGTGGTGGCGGAAGTCTTGGCGCTGTTAAAAGGGAAAGTCGCTCCTGGGATGACGACGGAGGATTTGGACCGTATTGCGGAAGAGGCCATTCGTGGTCGCGGGGCGATTCCAGCGTTCAAAGGTTATCGCAACTATCCCAAGACCCTCTGCGCATCCATTAACGAGCAGGTGGTGCATGGGATTCCCTCGAAACGGAAACTCAAGGAAGGCGACATTATCGGGCTCGATCTCGGGGCCATAGTCTCCGGCTTCTATGGAGACTCCGCCGTCACTGTGCCGGTCGGGGCCGCAAGCTCAGAAGCCTTGCGTTTGATCCAGGTGACCGAGGAAGCGATGTATCGGGGGATTGCGAAGGCGGTGGTGGGGAATCGCCTTTCGGATGTCTCTCATGCTATACAGACCCATGTTGAGCAGGCGGGCTTTGCGGTCGTGACGGAATTTGTCGGTCATGGTATAGGCCGGCAACTCCACGAGGAACCGCAGGTGCCAAATTATGGCAAACCTGGCCAGGGCCCACGGCTTCAGGTTGGGATGGTATTGGCTATCGAACCCATGGTGAATATGGGAGGGAGCGCCGTTCGTATTTTGGAAGATCGGTGGACCGCGGTCACGCAAGACGGCCGATGGTCTGCTCATTTTGAGCACACCATCGCTATTCAACCGGCTGGCCCGGCCACGATTCTTTCGCAATTGTCACACTAAGACGGGGAGGCGTACCGATACGTGCCAAAAGAAGATGTCATAGAAGTGACCGGCACGGTGGCTGAAACCCTCCCCAATGCGATGTTTCGCGTAGAGTTGGAAAATGGGCACCGAATATTGGCTCATATCTCCGGAAAAATGCGGATGCACTTCATACGCATCCTTCCCGGCGATAAGGTGACGATTCAATTGTCGCCCTATGATTTGACAAGGGGCCGCATTACTTATCGCTTCAAGTAGTGGAGAAATGGAATTGCTATGAAGGTCAAGTCGTCAGTTAAGCCGATTTGTGCAAAATGCAAAGTCGTTCGCCGGCGTGGGGTGGTTCGCGTCCTATGCGCCAATCCTCGCCATAAACAACGACAAGGATGAGCGAATGTTAGTTGCCTTGGCAAGGCGTGCCCGAGGGGTGAATCTAGATCCGTCAGCAGAACGATGCCACGGGGCTCCTGGAGCGTTGCTAAGCCAGCTTAACATGCGATCGAACAAAGGAAGCAGGGGGTAACTATGGCACGTATTGCTGGCGTGGATTTGCCGAAAGACAAACGAATCGAAATCGGTTTGACGTATGTGTACGGGATCGGACGTGTGGCGGCACAGGCGATTCTCAAGAAAGCCGGGGTCGATGGCTCGATCCGCGTGAAAGATGTCAGCGAAGACAAGATCGTCAAGATTCGCGAGGTGATCGAGCGAGACTATCGTGTGGAAGGTGACTTGCGCAAAGAAGTTTCGATGAATATCAAGCGCTTGGTCGACACCGGGACATTTCGTGGGCTTCGGCATCGCAAAGGGTTGCCTGTTCGCGGGCAGCGGACCAAGACGAATGCGCGCACCCGAAAAGGAAGACGCTCAGGTGTGGGCAGCAAACCGCAGAAGCCCGCTGGCTCCAGAGCATAAGAGATTAGACCGAGCAGGCGCCATGCGCTGAGGGAGATGCTATGAGTGTGAAGAAGGGGAAAAAGAAGGAACGGAAGATTGTGCAGAGCGGGGTGGCTCACGTTCAGGCCTCGTTCAATAATACGATCGTGACCATCACCGATATGAGCGGCAACACGGTCGTCTGGGCCAGTTCAGGCAACCAGGGATTTAAGGGGTCACGCAAGAGCACCCCCTTTGCCGCGCAGCGAGCCGGAGAGGCTGCGGCCAGAAAAGCCATGGAAAACGGCATGCGCCAGGTTGATGTCTATGTCAATGGGCCGGGTGCTGGACGAGAGTCTGCCATTCGCTCATTGCAAAGCGCAGGCTTGCGTATCAATCTGATCCGTGACGTGACGCCGATTCCGCACAACGGATGCCGGCCGCCGAAGCGCCGGCGGGTGTAGACGAGATTCGCGCAGCTTCGCAGGAACGAAATTTCTGATTCGGATGTATGTCAGGTGTTGAGGTAGAGGAGGGGTAGTAGCGTGGCAAAATATAGTGGACCTGTCTGCCGCTTGTGCCGGAGAGAGGGCGAGAAACTCTTCCTGAAGGGCTCTCGTTGCATGACCGAAAAGTGCGCGATTGAGCGCCGGAGCTATCCTCCGGGGCAGCACGGCCAGGCCCGTCAACGAACGTCAGACTACAGTTTGCAGTTGCGTGAAAAGCAAAAGCTGAAAAGAATTTACGGCCTTCAGGAATGCCAGTTCCGCGGCATCTTCGAGCGAGCGGAACGTCAGGCTGGCGTGACGGGCGATACCCTGCTGCGCCTCCTGGAATGCCGCTTGGATAATGTCGTATACCGGCTCGGCTTCGGTGCCTCACGAAAAGAGGCGCGGCAATTGGTCAATCATGGTCACTTGATGATCAACGGCCGCAAGGTGAAGGCGCCCGGTGCGCTGGTCAAGGCTGGTGATTCCGTTGAGGTCCGCCAAAAGAGCCGTGAATTGCTTCCGATTCAAGGGGCGCTTGCGGCTGTGGACGGTCGGGGCATTCCTGAATGGCTCGAGTTGGACAGAGCGGCCTACAAGGGAACGATTCGGTCCTTGCCGACCAAGGAACATATTGTGTTGCCTGTCAATGAGCAGATGGTCGTCGAACTGTATTCACGCTAGACACGCCTGGTTGGCGAGCCATGTGCCGCATCCAATCATGGTCGAACGATATATGGGCATACACGAGTTACTGAAGGGGGAGTCATGATTAAAGCGATGAAAGACTTTCAGATCCCCATGCGGGTGGAAGTCGACAAGGACACTCTTTCCCCGACATTCGGAAGATTTACGACTGAGGCGTTTGAGCGAGGATTCGGCACCACCGTAGGAAACTCCTTGCGCCGTGTATTGTTGTCCTCCTTGACCGGGGCTGCGGTGACCACCGTCAAGATCGAAGGCGTCTTGCATGAGTTCTCCACGATCCCTGGTGTGACAGAAGATGTAACGTCCATAATTTTGAACGTGAAGAGCCTCCGGCTAGCCCTTCAGGGCGATAAGCCGAAGACGATCCGTCTCAAAAAGAAGGGGCCAGGGGAAGCCAAGGGTTCCGATATTACACACGATGGAGACGTGACGATCCTCACGCCGGACTTGCACATTGCCACGTTGGACAAGGATGCTTCGCTCGATATGGAAATGACCATCAAGCATGGTCGCGGGTTTGTCCCCGCTGAGCGTAATAAGGAAGAGGGATTGCCGATCGGCGTGATCGCGATCGACTCGATTTTCTCTCCTATCAAGCGGGTGAATTTTCATGTCGAGAACGCTCGTGTCGGACGAATGACCGACTATGACAAGTTAACGCTCGAAATTTGGACCGACGGCACGATTTCTCCGCGGGATGCCTTGTCCAATGCGGCGGGAATTCTTCGAGAACATCTGGATATTTTCATCAATCCAGAAGAGCGTTCCGATGCGAAACCCTCGGCAGGCGGCGAAGATCTATCCGATGAAGTGAACAAGAATCTGTACCGCAGCGTCAACGAATTGGAATTGTCCGTTCGCGCAGCCAATTGCCTCAAGAATGCCAATATCAAGACGATTGCCGATCTGGTGCAAAAGACCGAAGCGGAAATGTTGAAGACGAAGAATTTCGGGAAGAAGTCGCTCAATGAAATCAAGGAAATCCTGACCGAAATGGGACTGAGCCTTGGAATGAAAGTCGACGCCTTGCCGTCAGGCGACGCGGGCGTACGTTCAGAGTAAGAAAGGAACAGGACTACCGTGCGCCACAAAAAGAAGGGTCGACAGCTCGGACGTCAAACCAAACACCGATGGGCATTGTTCAGAAGTCTCGTCACTTCGCTATTGGAGCAGGAGCGTATCGAAACGACGGAGGCGAAGGCGAAGGAAGTTCGAGGCTTTACGGATCGGATGATCTCTCTTGGCAAAGAGGGGAGCTTGCCCGCTCGTCGTCGTGCGTTAAGCTTCTTGCGAAGCAAGGCGGTGGTGTCAAAATTGTTCAGCGACGTCGCGTCTCGGTTTCAGAATCGTCCCGGAGGGTATACACGGATCATCAGAACCCGTCGCCGGATCGGGGATGCCGCTGAGATGGTTGCCATAGAATTGGTCACCAGGGCGGAGAAGCCCAAGGCGGTGCCTGCCTCTGAACCCGCAACGGGCGAGAACAAAGACTCAACCGACAAGAGTCCAGCCTCTGCCGAAGCCTGATAAGCGCAAGGCCACGGCGACGTCACAGTCGCCGTGGCCTTGTGGTTTCTTCCCCGCCTCTCTCTGCACTTCCACTGATTGTCTCAGACCGTAAGGTCGCCCGATTTGTTTACTTGGTCTAGGTGGAATGCTACTATCATGCCACCGGGTCTGATCCGGGAAGCTCTTTAAAAACATGGGCTTTTTTCGATGTGGGAACGTTGGCTTCGGCGAGGTCTTCTAGCGCTCAGCGTGGTGCTTGCGGCATTTCTGGGGTATCTGCTGATTACACGCTCCAATCCCGGTGGCTCGTCGCGGTCGGTCGCCCCGGTCGCTGCCGAGTCTGCCGATGCGCGCATTCAGGATTTTACGTTCACCCAGACCAAGGGCGATCTCGTCCAGTGGAAGGTGGAGGCTCAACAGGCTCGCCTGTACGAGAAGGAGAGCCGAGCCCTCCTGAGTAAAGTGCAGATCACCCTCTATGGCACGCAAGGAAAAGAGCTGACCTTGTCGGGCGACGAAGGGACGCTGGATACCCAAACGAAAAACTTCCAGTTATCGAATCGGTCCGCGCCGATTGTAGTTGAGACTCAAAGTGGCTATACCATTCAGACAAATCACCTTATATGGACCGACGCACGGCATGAAATTCACACTGGGGATCATGTCACGATTGAGGGACATGGATTGCAAGTTACCGGCAAAGGGTTGTTGGGGAAGATGGATACAGAGGAATTCCAAATCCTTGACGATGTGCATGTGGATATCGTGCCTGCTTCTTAGCCGCGAGGCCGTGCCGGGAAGCCTGGAAGCACAGGCCGCAGAGACGCGTGCAGCCAAAGAACCTGCGGCGACTTCCGCGCCCACGACGATTACGTCTCGCACCATGACGGTCAACAACCAAGAAAACACGGCCATTTTTGACGGAGCCGTCGTGTTGACACGCGGACTGCTGGTGGTGCAATCAGACCACATGGTGGTGTCTTTCCATCCAGGTCGCAATGGTGCGGACAATAAGGATTCAGCAACCGGAAGCAAATCGAAGAGTCTCTCGAACACCACGGCGGCCGAGTCGAAGGAGCGGGATACGGCGCCGGCAGTTTCCGAGCGCAGTATTCGCATGGTTGAAGCGACCGGGCGAGTGAATATCAAAAAGGAAGACGGTCATGCCACGTGCCAGAAGGCCGTGTATTATGAGGAGCAGAAAAAAATTGTCCTCACGGGTGAACCGGTAGCCTGGCAAAAAGGAACGCGTGTCTCCGGCAAGCGGATCATTATGTTTTTAGATGAAGACCGTAGTGTGGTGGAAGGCGACTCTCAAGTCATCATCGAGGGTGAAGGCGGTGGCAAACGGTGATTGAGACGACGCCGGTCACTCACACCACGCAGGAAGGGTTGGCAAAGCCATCGGGTACATCGGATCGCCTGGCGGCCGGCGGGCTGGTGAAAAGTTTTCGCGGGCGAAAGGTGGTCAAGGGCGTATCCCTCGAAGTGCAAGCCGGCGAGGTCGTCGGACTGCTGGGACCGAACGGCGCGGGGAAGACCACGATTTTCGATATGATGGTGGGGCTGTGCCAGCCGGATGAAGGACGGATTTCATTGAGCGGCAGCGACATCACGGATCTGCCGATGTACAAGCGGGCTCGGCGTGGCATCGGATACTTGCCACAGGAGTCGTCGGTATTTCGCAGGTTGTCGGTGGAACACAATATCCTTGCGATTCTCGAGATGCTAGGCTATTCGAGAAGTGAGCGGATGGAGCGGGTGGAGACGTTGCTGAAAGAGCTTGATCTGGTGCATATTCGGAAAAGTAAGGCCTATGCCTTGTCGGGAGGGGAACGCCGGCGGCTCGAGATTACGCGCGCGCTGGCGACGAGTCCGCTCTTCATGCTCCTGGACGAACCCTTTGCCGGCATCGATCCCATTGCGGTCGCGGATATTCAGCAAATCATCATTCGATTAAAGCAGCGGCAGATCGGGGTGTTGATTACGGATCACAATGTGAGAGAAACGCTCTCGATTACGGATCGCGCCTACATCATCAACGAAGGCACGATACTGGAAGCCGGTCCTCCCGGCGTGATCGAGAAGAGTGAAATGGCCCGGGCGGTGTATCTGGGCGAAGGATTTCGCCTGTAGCAGGCAGGGGAGTGGGGCGATGAAGTTGCGACTGGATCTTCGGCTGAGTCAGAAACTGATTATGACGCCGCAATTGCAGCAGGCGATTAAGCTGCTGCAACTGTCTCGCCTGGAGCTCCAGCAAAGTCTGCAGCAGCACCTCATGGAAAATCCCTTGCTGGACGAACTGGTCGCGGAAACCGAAGAGAGCGAAGAAGCCGCGGCCACGGAACGTGAACAGCCGGATACCACAACGACGGCGGCCGCCGAGGCGCGTGGAGATGGCGACGACAAACCTGCGGAGAGCGGGGAAAATGCCGAAGAATTTTCCGCCTCTACCTGGGAAGATTATTTCGATACCGACATGCGCCGCGGCGAGACTGAATACAGCTCGTCGTCAAAGGAAGAGTTTCCCTCCTACGAGCAGACCGTCGCCAAGTCGACCTCGTTGGAAGATCACCTGGTCTGGCAGTTGTCCTTGTCGGGTTTGTCCGATCGCGAGAAGGCTATCGGCCGCCTGATCATCGGAAATCTGGACGATGACGGCTATCTCCGGATGACCTTGGAAGAATTGGTGGCAGGGTCCGGGTATTCCGTGGCGGAAGCGGAATCTGTGCTGAAAGACGTCCAAGGCTTTGATCCGAACGGCGTGGCGGCGAGAGACCTCTCCGAGTGCCTGCTGCTTCAACTCAAGTTTCTGGGGCGGAGCCAACTCGGTTCGCTGGGTTCGCGGCCCGGGGTGCTGAAGGGGTCGGTGCTGGAAGCCATCGTGCTCCACCATCTGAAGGATTTGGAGAAGAAGCAATATAATCGTATCGCCAAGGCGCTCAATATCTCCATGGACGACGTATTCGAGGCGACTCGAATCATCGAAGGCCTGGAGCCGAAGCCCGGGCGTCCGTTCTCCAACACGCAGAACTACGCCATCGTTCCCGACGTCTTTGTCGTCAAGAACGAAGGCCTGTGGGAAGTCTTGCTCAATGACGACGGACTGCCGCGTATGCGGATCAGCCCGTACTATAAGCAATTGATGTCGTCGGGGCAGTCGGGATCAGCTGAAACCAAGGCGTATCTGGATGATAAGCTCCGCGCGGCGCAGTGGGTGATCCGGAGCATCGAGCAGCGTAACAAGACGATCGTCAAAGTCGTCTCGAGCATCGTGAAATTTCAAGAAGGTTTCTTTGAGCAGGGGATTCAGCACCTGAAACCCTTGGTCCTGAAGCAGGTGGCTGAAGACATCGGCATGCATGAATCCACCATCAGCCGGGTGACGGCCAACAAGTACATGTATTGTCCGCAAGGGATGCTGGAGCTGAAGTTCTTCTTCAATGCCGGACTTCAGCGCGCCGATCAACCGGCCGATATGCTGTCATCGCTGACCGTACGGGAAATGATTCGGCAGATGGTGGCGGCCGAAGATGCCCGCAAACCGCTCAAGGATGAAGAGATTGCCGCGCGATTGCGGACGCAGCAGGTGTTAATAGCCCGCCGGACCGTCGCCAAATATCGCGCGGAGGACAACATTCCCTCTGCCACACAACGCCGGAAGTTTTTTTGAGGGACGCGAAGTCCGGCACCATGGGGAGCGCTCCATGGCGGTACAACAATCGTCGCGGCGGGCTTGAACGCACAGTGGCGTGCAGGGCCCGAGAAACGAGGATGGCATGCGTTTGATGATCACGGGACGGCATGTGGCGGTCACTCCGGCCTTGCGGGAGTACATCGAGGCGCGCATGGAGCGGCTCGATCGCTACGGGTTGAAGCTGGGGACGCTTCAAATTCTCCTGAGTGTGGAGAAGTTCCACCATCTGGCGGAAGTGGTGGGCGTGGTGCAGGGACGACGGTTACAAGCCAAAACTTCGACCGAAGAAATGTACGCGTCGATCGATGAAGTTGTCGATAAACTCGGCGCCCAATTGCGCAAGGTGAAGGAGCGCAAGGTCAATCACAAATTCGGCGATCAGCCGCGCGTGCGCGCAGTCGCCCGCAAAGCCCCTCGTCCTGAGGATAACGGGATGGAAGTGGTGCGCCCGAGGCTCGACGCTCTGACGGTCGAGGAGGCGGTTGAGACGCTCAACGCCAAGAAACTCCCCCTGTTGATGTTTGTCAATGCGTTGAGCGGATCGATTCAGGTGTTGCAACGGCTGCCCAATGGAAGACTGTCCCTGATTGACCCTGCGAGCGACCGTGCTCGCGTCGCTCATGGCCGCGCTTAATCTCGTCGTCATCAGCGGTCTGTCCGGGTCCGGAAAGAGCCATGCCCTGAAGGCCTTCGAGGACGCGGGCTATTTTTGCGTCGACAATCTTCCCCCCGCCTTGCTTCCCACATTCGTCGAATTATGCCACCAGCAGGGCGGTGAAATTAAGAACGTCGCCCTCGGCATCGATATTCGCGAGCGCGTATTTTTCGGAGATCTCGCGAAGGTGCTTGGTGAACTCAAGACGCAGGGGCACGCCCTGCAGCTCGTGTTTCTGGAAGCCCGAGAGGAAGTGCTGGTACGCCGATTCTCGGAGAGTCGACGCCCGCATCCGCTGCTCCCGCACATGCCCGTCGTGGAGGGGGTGCGGTTCGAACGGGAGCGCCTTAGCGAACTGCGAACACATGCCGATCGAGTCATCGATACGTCCACGCTCACGGTGCACGAGCTGCGCGACTTGTTGATCCGGCAGTTCCGTCACGAGACGACCGTTCGGCGCATGACCATTTCGTTGATCACGTTCGGATACAAATTCGGCGTCCCGTACGATATCGATCTGCTGTTCGATGTGCGATTCATCCGCAATCCTTTCTTCGTCCCTGAGCTGAAGGCGTTGACCGGGGAAGACGCCCGGGTCCAGCAATATGTCTTTGGCGATCAGACTGCCGGTCAATTCCTCGAACATTTGCACCAGCTCTTTGCGTTTTTGATTCCACTCTACGAGCGGGATCAACGGAGCTACCTCAGTATCGGCATCGGTTGTACCGGAGGACGGCATCGGTCGGTGACCATGGCGTTGCGCCTCCGGGAACAATTTGCCGCCCTCGGTTACGATGTGTCCGTGACCAATCGCGATCTGCAAAAATCCTAGTCCCAGAGCGCCGTTTCTCCGTTTTTCCCGCTCGCTTCTCCGGCGGTCCGCTTTCTTGACAGGTGGACTATATCAACTATACTTAATTCTGTGAGCTCGAAAAATGCGATGAATATTGGCGTTTGAGGCGGTGCGTGAAGAAAGTGAGCGATGGACCTAAAAAGAAACTCTACAAGACCAACGAGGTCTGCGAGATGTTCGACATCTCGCGCGCGACATTGTTCCGCTGGGAGCGCGAAGGGTTGATTACCGGGCCGCCGCGAGATTGGCGCAACTGGCGTCTCTACACGGCCGAGAATGTCGAGCAAATCAAGCATGTGATGAGTGGCGGGCGCAAAGAGGTTGCGTAGAGAGGGTATAAGCATGCTGGCTTCACTGAAACACCTGACCGAGATGGATTTCCTGTCGATGTTTTCCCCCCAGCGGCAGCTGTTGGGGCTGGACATCGGGTCGAGCAGTATCAAGCTGGTGCAGATCAAGGAGCACAGGGGCCGCTATACCTTGCAGAAGTTCGGTGTGAAAGAGCTCGAGCCTGAAGTCATCGTCGACGGGACGGTGATGGATGAAGGGCGGGTGGTCTCGGCCATCAAGGAACTGCTGGCGGAACACAACGTCAAATTGAAGCAGGTCGCGGTGTCTATTTCCGGGCATGCCGTCATCGTCAAGAAGATTACTCTGCCCCCGATGCCCGACGAGGAACTCGATGCGCAGGTGAAGCTGGCGGCGGAGCAGTACATTCCCTTCGACATCAACGAGGTCAATCTCGACTTCTATGTCTTGCCGCCGTCGGAAAACCCGGATGAGCAGAGCGAAATGTCGATCGTGCTGGTCGCGGCGAAGAAGGACAAAATCAATGAGTTGACCGAATTGGTCAAGGCCGCCGGCCTGGTCCCCGTCGTGATGGATGTGGATGCGTTTGCCGTGGAAAACATGTATGGCGTGACGTCTCCCTCCACCCAGGATGACACCACCATTCTGGTCAACATCGGCGCCAGCGTCATGAATGTGAATATCGTCGGCGGTGGAGTCTCGTTGTTCACTCGCGACATCCCGCTGGGGGGCAACCGCTATTCGGAGGCGGTACAGCGGGAAATGGGGGTGTCGTACGAGGAAGCGGAGCAGCTCAAGAAAAACGAGGGAGATGACGATCATACACTTGCGGCCGTGATGGAAAGCGTCAATGCCGAAGTCGCATCGGAGATTGCGCGCACGATCGATTACTTCAGAACCACGTCTTCAGAGAGTGAAATCGCTCGCGTGCTGCTCTTCGGCGGGGGGGCCAAAGTGAAGGGGTTGGCTCAACAGCTTCGCGATCGAATGCATGTCGAGGTGGAAATTGCGAGTCCTTTTAATGAGATCGACACCTCGCAGTGCAACGTCGATCCTGAGCAATTGGCGGAGATGGGGTCGCTGGCGGCAGTGGGGGTTGGCCTCGCACTGCGGACCGTGGGGGACCGATGATTAGAATCAACTTGCTCGCAACTGGACCGCGGTCCAGGAAAGCCAAACCGCAGTGGGATGTGCGCGCCGAGGCCTTAATCGGTGTCGGAGTGCTGCTGATCACCTTGACCGGATGCTGGTTCTATGCCGCCTCGCTCGACGAGGACATTCAGGCCAAGCAGGCCGAGAAGCAGCTCAAGGACAAGCAAGTGGCGCAGTTGAAAGAGCAGGTGAAAGCGGTCCAGGACTTCGAAGAACGGAAAAAGCAGCTCGAAGCCAAAAATCGCATCATCGATCAGTTGGAGAAAAGCCGGACGGGCCCGGTCAAAGTCTTGGACCATGTCAGCCAGAGCCTGAATCCCCTGAAGGTCTGGTTGGTGCGGATGAATCTGAAAGGCAACAGTGTCGAGCTGGAAGGGCGAGCCTTGACCAACGATGACGTCGTGGAATTTGTGAACAATCTCCGGCGCACGGATCAGTTCGGCGCCATCAAGTTGATGGAAAGCCGGGCTGGCCTGGACAACAAGATGAACACCTATCAATTCCGACTTGACCTGTCGATGAAAGGCTAACATGAGTCTGAATGCAATCAGCTTAGACAGCCTCCGCAGCATTCCGACAGGCCAAAAAGTCGCGCTGCTTGGATTACTGGTGGCGGGAATTTTAGTCGGATTCTACTTCTACGTGGTCGATCCCAAGACCGTCGAGCTTGAGGCTGTGCAAGGGCAGGTGGCTCAGTTGGATACCGAGATTCAGAATCTTACGCTGAAAGTCAAACATCTGGATGAGCTCGTGGCGGCCAATAAACAGTTGGAGATCGAATTAGCGGCAAAGAAAGAGCGCCTCCCGCCCGAAGAAGAGGCCGTCATGTTGCTGAAGCAAGTTTCCGATCTGGGCCTCCGGTTGGGCCTGGATGTGAAACTGTGGAAGCCGGGCACGCAAGCCGAAGATCCGTCGAAGTTGTTCATTCGAATGCCCATCAATGTGGAAGTGGCCGGCGGATACCATACTGCCGCCATCTTCTTCGATCGCATCAGCAAGTTGTCCCGTATCGTGACCGTGCAGGATGTCCGAATCGGCGCCGCCCGGGTTGATCAAGGCCGCGTGGTGACGCAGACAGTCTTCGATCTGGTGGCCTACGCCGCTCCGCAGGAAAAGAAAGCTGCTGCGCCGGCGCCTGCGGCGAAGCCGAAGTGAGGAATGGAGTCCAGCTCATGCCCAATGTAAGAGGACGTACCGTGAAGACACGAGTCTGCTGGGATACGTGGATACGGCCGATGAGCATCGGAGCGGTAGCTCTGGTGGTGGGGGGACTCTCCCTGCCGGCGGAGTCGAAATCCTTGCCGCATCTGCGCCAGATGGCCTCCATGCGGCCGGCGGATTCACTCAAGGTCATGCCGTTGCCCGAAGGGCAGAAGCCGGTTCCTGCCATTGAATCGCCGGCTCCTCGCGTCGAAGGCGCGATCTCGCAGCCGGCCGATTCACTGTCGATGGAGTTTTCCGGCGCCTCCTACGACCCATCCGGGCGCCGAGATCCCTTCCTGCCGATGGTCCAGCTCGGTCAGCAGGTGGAGCAGGACGCCAGTCTTCCCCCGCTGCAGCGTGTCGGCCTCACGGAAGTGAGTTTGATCGGTGTGCTCTGGGGCAATTACGGATACACGGCCATGGTTCAAACGCCGGATGGCAAGGGGTACAGCATCCGCCGCGGAACACGAATCGGGCCCAACAATGGTGTGGTCAGTTCAATCACCGAACGAGGCATCATCGTTCAAGAGCGGTTCACGGACGTGTACGGGAATAAACAGGAGCGTGAGTACGTCAAGCTCCTGCACCCGAAAGAGGGCACAGAATGAAACAAACACAGGTTGGGGTACATCCGCTGCTGAGTGTCACTGTGATCGCCGGGCTGTTGGGGCTTGCCGGGTATGGGCAAGCCGCTCTGCCGGAGGAAACGACCGGATTGGCCGCATTCATGCAGGCCGCTGATCAAGGTGCCGCAGATCCTGCTGATCGTGCATCAGCGAAGGATGCCTCCCCGGACGGCGCTGCTCCCGTCGCGACGTTGCTGACGGGCGTCGAAGCCAAGGCTGAAGGCGGGCAGGTGGCGCTGATCTTGACCGGCAACGGCCTGTTCGACCATACGGTGAAAATGATCGGAGATCGCCGGATGGTGCTCGATATGCCGCACATCCACTCGCAGGGGCGGCCGGCGCAGTTGGCCGTCGGTCATGCGCTGCTGTCGAAAGTGCGATTCGGATACCACCCTGACAAGGTGCGATTAGTGCTCGATCTTACCCAGCCCGCGGAGCACAGTGTCACATCCATCGACGGGCGTCTGGTCCTCACGCTTGAACCAAAGCGTATTGCGCCTGCCAATGACGCGAAGGTGGCGGATAGCGACGCGGCGCCGGCGGCCGAACAGGCTGTAGCGCCTCGATCGAAGGTGGTCTCTCACAAGGCCAGCTCTGCGCTGTTCCGTGTTCAGCCGATTGAACTGACGGCCGAATCCTTTCAGAAGGAAGATCGGAAGCCCGAGACCAACGAAGTCGTGACCGGCGCATCGCGTTTTGTGGGGCGGCGTATCTCTCTCGATTTTCAGCAGGCAGACATCAGCAATGTCCTGCGCTTGATCGCCGAAGTGAGCGGCTTCAATATCGTCGTCGGCGAAGGCGTCAAAAACAAAGTGACCATGAAGTTGGCCAACGTGCCTTGGGATCAGGCCCTCGACATGCTGTTGAAGATGAATGCGCTCGGCATGATCCGCCAAGGCAATATCGTGTGGGTCGATACCCTCCAGAATATCGCCAAGCAGCAGGACGAGGAGGCGCGCGCCAAAGATTCCAGAGCCAAGGCCGAGCCGATCGTCACGCGGGTGTTCTATATCCGTAATCTGAACGCGACGGAAGTGCAAACCTCCTTACGGCAGAATCTGAGCCCGCGGGGAACGATGACGGTCAGTCCCGCGAGCAATGCGTTGATCATCAGCGATACGGAATCCAAATTGGAAGTCCTCCGGCAGTTGCTGGACGGGGTGGATCTCGAGGTGCCGCAAGTGCAGATCGAGGCGCGCATCGTTCAGGCCGATACGACCTATACGCGGTCGCTGGGTGTGCAGTGGGGCATTCAAAACGTGAACCAGTTGGGTTCATCGAGCGGGATGTCTGCGTTTAAGACCGGCACCACCGGGGCTTTCGGGGCCCAGGTGTCGGACTTCCTCATCAACCTGCCGGCCAACCCTGGATTACCGTCCGTGCCGGGCGCCGGCTTCTCAATCGGGAAAACCGACGGTGCGATGCTGGATGTGCGTTTGTCGGCCGGTGAACTGCTGGGATTGACCAAGGTCATCGCCGCGCCAAAGATCACGACGCTGGACAAGCGGGATGCGAAGATCGCGCAAGGTGAATCCATCCCGTTCCAGACGACTTCCTTGCAGGGCACTCAGACCACCTTTGTCGATGCCAACCTTGAGTTGAACGTCACTCCGCAAATCACCTCCCGTGATCCGAAAGAAATCGGGAAACAGATTCTGATGAAAGTGCGGGCGACGAGAAACGCGGTCGGTGCGCGAAGCAATCCCGCCGGTCCGAGCATCGATCGGCGTGAAGCGACGACTCAAGTTCTGGTGCGCGACGGGGAGACGATGGTCATCGGCGGCGTGTTCGTCGATACGCAGTCAAACAACGTCGCAGGTATTCCCTATCTGTCCCGCGTCCCGGTGCTGGGCTGGTTGTTTAAGAACAAGACCGAAAACGTCTCGAAGCAGGAATTGTTGATCTTCCTGACTCCGACGATCGTGCGGTCTGCAACTTGACAGGTCCCGGTTCGACACGCTAATAATCGCCCCCATTGATGATGGCACGCTATCTCAATGGGGGCGAATCCCGTAGAATCTGTGCCCTCCCCCTTGTAGACGGCGCTTCTTCCTGGTTTCTTCCCCTCAGCGATCGTACCGCGCTCAATCCGGTTCTCGACCATGCCACGGGTGACTCGACGGGCTGCGCGGCCACGTGGAACGTCCGCGCCGCGCGATCGCGAATACATCGCGCTATCGAGGTTTTGGGATAACATTTCATGGCAACAGCTGACCGTTCACGGGAAATCATCCATCTCGAATTGGGGGCCCGCAGTTATGACATTCACATCAAGCGTGGACTGCTGCAGGACGTCGGCATCGAACTAACGCGACTCCGGTGTTCCGGCAAGGTGGGAGTGGTGACCGACCGTAACCTTGCCGCGCATTATCTGAAGCCGGTGGCCCGCGCCCTGAAGGCCGCAGGCTACGGAGTCGTTCCGATCGTGTTACCGCCGGGTGAACGAACCAAGACCTTGCGCTCGATCGGAACGGTCATGGACGCCCTGGTGGAGGCCCGTTTTGAACGCAGTTCCACGTTGCTCGCCCTCGGGGGAGGGGTGATCGGCGATATTACCGGCTTCGCCGCGGCGATATATCAACGCGGGATTCCGTTCGTGCAGGTCCCGACCAGTCTGGTGGCGCAGGTGGATTCCAGCGTCGGCGGAAAAACCGGAGTGGATCATCCCAAAGGAAAGAATCTGATCGGCGCATTCAACCAACCGAGAGGCGTCTTGATCGATCCGGCTACTTTGCGCACGTTACCCGAGCGGGAATGGATCGCCGGGCTGGCGGAAGTGATCAAGTACGGAGTCATCGAGGATGAGGTGTTTTTTGAGTATTTGGAACAGCATATGCCGCCGATTTTGACGCTGAGCGATGCCCCGGTCACACAAATCGTCAAACGATCCTGCGAAATCAAGGCACGGGTCGTGTCGGAGGACGAGCGCGAAGCCGACCGTCGTCGCATCCTGAATTTCGGGCATACGATCGGCCATGCATTGGAATCCCTCGGAGGGTACCGGGGGCTGATTCATGGCGAGGCGGTCGCCATCGGAATGGTGTATGAAGCAGATCTGGCACGGCACCTCGGGTTTTGCGATCAGGCGGTCGTCACCCGTTTGCGCACACTCATTGCGGCGGCCGGGTTGCCGGTCCGGATGCCGAATGTGCCGTTCCGTGCATTGTGGGACGCGATGCAGCAGGACAAAAAAGTGTCCGCCGGGACCGTGTACTGTGTGGTCCCGGAACGAATCGGGTCGGTGCGAATAGTTCCGTTGGCGAAGGAGGAAACTCGCGCCTGGTATGCCACGATCCGTACGGGTACCACAGGTTCCCGGCAACGAAGCTCAATCAGAAAGCAGCCGCGGTAGGAGATCGATGGCCTCGAAGCGAACCGTGCCTCAGCTGGAACAGGCGTTGCGTGAAAAAACACGCGAAGTCGACGTGTTGCACCGAATCAGTGAATCGATCAGCAGCACGCTTGATCTGGAGTCCGTCCTCCGGCACATCGTCGATGTGGTGGTCGAAGCGACGAAAGCCGATGCCTGTCTGCTGTATTTACTGTCCGATAACCGGGACGAGTTGATTCTGCGCGCGTCGAAGAATCCCCATCCCAAGCTCATCGGGCGTATCACAATCGGGTTGGGAGAAGGCATCACTGGCTGGGTGGCGCGCGAGAGGACTCGCGTGGTGATTCCAAACAGCGCAAGCGATGATTCGCGCTTTAAGTTTTTTCATAATCTCCCGGAAGACCGTTACCAGGCTTTTGTTTCCGTGCCCATCACCACCAAGCAGGAGGTTGTGGGCGTCATTAACGTGCAGCACAAACGGCCGCGCCGATACCGCCCCGATGAATTGGCGTTGCTGTCGACCATCGCAACGCAAGTCGGCGGCGCCATCGAAAACGCACGGCTCTACGATCAAATGACCCGCAAGGCGTTACAGCTCGATACCCTGTCTCAAGTATCGGAAACGGTGTCGTCGAATCGTCTAATGGAAGATGTGTTGCAGCTGATTGTGACGATGACGGCGCAAATGATGGGATCAAAGATTTGTTCCATTATCCTCCTGGATCAGGCGACCGGTGAACTGCGCATTGCCGCCACCCAAAGTTTGAGCGAGCAGTACCGGCGCAAGCCCCATGTCAAGATCGGCCAAAGTATCAGCGGGCGTGCGGTGCAGGATCGCCGGCCGATCATCGTCCCGGATGTCACAAAAGAAGGCTCCTACATGTACCCGGACATGGCGGCAAAGGAGGGCCTATGTTCGCTGCTCTGCGTCCCGATGCTGGTGCGGGAGAAGGCGATCGGGGTGATCAATACCTATACCTCCAAACCGCACACCTTCACGTCGGAGGACGTGAAACTCATGCAGGCCATTGCCAATCAAGCGGCAATTTCCATCGAGCACACCACGTTGCTGGAGAAGTCGTTCGAGATGCAGGAAGCGTTGCAAGTCCGCAAATTGCTGGATCGGGCCAAGGGGTATCTGATGCGGTCCAAGCGCCTGTCGGAAGAAGAGGCCTTCAAGCTGATTCAGCGGCGGAGCATGGATCTCCGCAAGTCGATGCGCGAGATTGCCGAAGCGATTTTGCTGGCGGGTGAAATCGAAGATCGGGCCGACAAAAACCGGGGCTGATAGGTCAGGTCGACGTTCCTGGCGACGATGTTGCCCGCCGTTCTACAATACCGGTTTCGTTTCCATCGGAGAGAATGCCAGTGATGGCCGTGTCTCGTGCACTGTTCATGGCCTGTGTCATCGCATTGGCTGGGTGCGCCACAGGGCCATACACGCCGTTAATCGGGGCTGAGCGGGATCAAGTCGAACAGCTCAAAGAGCATGTGTACCGCATCGAGTATCGCGTCAGTGCTTTTACTTCGCAGGCGCAGCTCGATGCGTATTTGCGGCGGCGATGTGCTGAGCTCACCTTGCGTGAGGGATACGATTTCTTTCATCTGGCGCAGCGGGCCGATGTGCTGGCGCTGTCGCGTCGCACGTCGATGACGGTGACGATGTATAAGGGGCAGAAGCCCACGGGTGCGGATGATCTCTACGATGCGAGGGAAGTTCTGGCCTGGCCTGCTCCGTAGCGTTTCAGTCTTGAGGTGACCGGGCTCGTCGCTCGCGAGTCCGAGGAGCTGCCGTATCGTTACGGCGCGGGAGAGGTTTTGCGCGGGGACGTCTTCGGTTTCGCCTTGGGGGCGGCGGATTCCTTCTCCGCGAGTTGACGTCGCAGCGATTCCAGTTCCGATTTCAGGGATTGTAGTTCCTGCGCCTGCTTGACGACGACATCCTTCGTGGCCTGCAGTTCCTGCTGCAATCTCGTCTGGTCGGATGCCGGTGCGGCCGGGGCAACTGTCGTGTCGGCGACTGACTTGTTGACGGACGGGGCCGCCATCACTGCCGGGAGCTGATTCAGGGCCTCGAGCGCAACTGCGACGCGGGGCTGCTCCGGTTCAATATTCATCCAAGACTGCGGCACATCATCCCGCACGAGGGCTTCCGAAGGCGTAAAAGACAAGGTGAGTGTTGCTGGTCTGCTGTCGCCTTGACCCCGCGAGGCACGATAGTGGGAGAGACTGACCCGGACGATGGTTCTATGGAGATACAGCGTACCCTGGGTAATGAGGCCATCGTCTTGAAGCATGAACCGCACTCGTTGGTCCGGTTCGGCCTGCGACAGGGCACGGGCGATCAGCGGGGTAAAAAACTCCGTTTCTTCCTGCGAAAACAGCGGATACGGCTCTTGTCTCAAGGCGGTTCCCGGACGGTCGAGGCCTGAAACGGATAGTCCGGAGAGCAGGCGTGAGACGACCGGTGCCGCGAGGGTTGCCGGATGGGATGCCTGAAACGCGCTCTGAGGACTGCCGTATTTCGCGGTCGTGCCCCGGCTCGCCAGACGTTCGAGCGCCACGGACCCTAACGGCCCTTCACCGACAGTCGTAAGCGGGGAGACGGCGCTGCATGCGACTAGGAGCAGGCACGGAAGCATGATCAACCAGGCTTTCCATGCATGTGGTAATTGCCTAGCCAGGGCGAGGATCGGTTGAATGGTACGTCGCATGGGGCAGGATTGTAACATAGACCGGCCTCCGCGCCGTGGAGGATTTCAGGCAACCTCATCCTGTATCGGTTGACAGTCGATTCCGGCTGGTGCTATATCATCGCCAGCTTTTCCGGGGACAATGGAGTCTCAGGAGGCTATCCGTTCTAAAGATGGCGCAGGACAACGACGTCCTCTGATCCACCACCTCCGGTGGGTCCGAGGACTTTTTTTTTGACAACAGCATGCTGAAATCGGCCCTCAACTTCGTTCTCAGTCGATCATCCACCTCGACGTACGGCTCACAGTACGCCTCGGTGTCCGAGCTCCTTGCGGCCTCGTTGAATGGCCGATTTGAGCATGCTGCGATTGCAGGAGAAACCTGCTGATGCGGTTCTTGCGGATGGCCATGGCCCAGATCAATCCGACGGTCGGCGATATCGTGGGAAACACGGCGGTGATTCAGGCATCGATCAAGGACGCGCGCAAGGCAAAGGCTGACCTGGTGGCGTTTCCTGAATTGGCCATTACCGGGTACCCTCCGGAAGATCTGTTGTTCAAGCCGCGTTTCATTGAAGATACCCGTCGGGCGTTAACCCAGATTATGTCGGAAGCCCATGGATTAGTGGTGGTGGTGGGGTACGTGGGGCGCGAGGCAACCGGAGCGTCTGCGCCGGAAGCAAGCGCCTTCTCACCGGCCGGCCGGCATGATCTCTACAATGCGGCAGCCGTGCTGTGTGAACGCCGGCTGGTAGCCAACTACTGCAAGCGGCTGTTGCCGAATTATGGCGTATTTGATGAGAGCCGGTATTTTCGTCACGGCACTCGCCTGCCCTTGCTGGTCCTGAACGGCACGACCATTGGGGTCAACATTTGCGAGGATATCTGGTTTCCTGAGGGACCGACCCGTGCGCAGGCAGCAGCGGGTGCCGAGGTGATCGTGAATATCAACGCCTCGCCGTTCCATGTCGGCAAGAGTCGCCTGCGCGAGCAGGTATTAGCCACCCGGGCGCGTGAAAATCGCGTGATCGTCACCTACACCAACACCGTCGGCGGGCAGGATGAACTGGTCTTTGACGGCTGCAGCATGATTGTCGATCAAACCGGAGAGGTGGCAGCAAGGGCCAAGTCCTTCGAACAGGATCTTCTGATTGCGGATCTCGATATTGCGGCGGTGGGCCGGGCGCGACAAGGGGAACGGCGAGCCAAGCCCCTGCCGCCGCGTGTGGCAGCGCTGGTGGATCGAGTTGCGGTGCGGGTGTCGGACAGAAAGTCCTCCTCGATCCTGGTGCCGGCGATGGAATCGCCATTGGATCGGCTGGAGGAGGCCTATCGCGCGCTGGTCCTGGGTGTGCGGGATTATGTGCGCAAGAACGGGTTTACGCGGGTGGTTATCGGTTTGAGCGGCGGCATCGACTCGGCCCTCACGGCGGTCATCGCGGTCGATGCGATAGGCGCGGAAAATGTGCTCGGCGTCTTCATGCCTTCGCCCTATACCTCGAGGGTCAGCCGTGAGGATGTGGCCGATCTCGCCCGGCGACTGAGCATCCAGGTCGATACCCTGCCGATTACGGCGACCTTCAAGAGTTATCTCCGGGCGTTATCCAAGCCCTTTTCCGGGCATCGCCCCGACACGACTGAAGAGAATTTGCAGGCCAGGATCCGGGGCAACCTGCTCATGGCCTATTCCAACAAGTTCGGCCACCTGGTCCTCACCACCGGAAACAAGAGCGAAATGAGCGTCGGGTACGCAACTCTCTATGGCGACATGGCCGGAGGATTTGCGGTGATCAAGGATGTGCCCAAGACGATGGTGTATGAACTGTCGCATCTGCGGAACCTGCGCGGACCGGAACCGGTGATTTCCAAACGCGTGCTGGAGCGGCCGCCGACCGCGGAGTTGCGCCCCGATCAAAAAGATGAAGACAGTTTGCCGCCCTATCCTGTGTTGGATCCCATCTTGAAGGCCTATGTCGAGGAGGATCGCGCCCTCGAGGACATCGTGGCCATGGGGTTTGATCGGGAGACTGTGGCACGGGTCATGGTGATGGTCGATCGCAGCGAATATAAGCGCAGGCAAGCGCCGCTCGGCATCAAGATCACGCATCGGGCATTCGGCAAGGACCGGCGGATGCCGATCACCAACGGATATCGGTAGGCAGGTCGTATCCCGACCGACAACGACGTCGGTCAGCAACACTGGCAATGGCGCCAGAGTGACGGAACTTCCAGCTCGTCGGGCACGGCGGGTTAGAAGCGGGCCACTTTCACTTCTTCTCTCTTTGGAGGCGTCATGAATATGCTGGTTGGGCGACAGGCACGGGCATGGGTGTTGGGCGTAACCTTAATGGTTCTTGGAGTGGGAGGAGTATGTGCCGAGGCGCAGGCTGCGACGGACGACCTGATGGACACCACCAAGCACCCGGTATCGGTGACGATGGCGATGCAGGCCGACAGTTTTTTCGGCTTCAATCCATCTATTTATGGGACCTACGGTCTGACCGATAACATCGCCCTCGCGTTTAATTTCACATATTGGACCATGATCAACGGCATCGGTGTGCACGATAACGCGCCCTGGCTCGAAACGGATGTGGGCTTGAATTTCACCCTGTTGGACAAACGATTGTCCGTCACACCGATGATCGGTTTCGTGCATGGTCAACTCCTCTCGTCACGCGGCGGGTTTTTCCCGAACGGCGGCGGGAGCGTCAATGAGCGGACCACCGCATTTGAAGGCGTCGTACCCAATATCATCGCGAACTACCTCGACGATCGTTTCGAGGGCGAGTTCTATCTGGGCTACTACAAAGCGATCCGTAGCGAGGGCGGCAGCGGAGGGGGCGGCGCAACCGGTTGCAGCGGCCTCGTCGATACGAATTGCTTGGGCACCAGCCAGACCGGCGGCCGGGGCACCTGGGACTTTCTGCACTACTGGGCGAACCTCGGCGTGCGGGTGAACAGCATGTGGTCTGTCGGGGCTCACTATGAGCATTTGTTGACGACGCGCGACAGTAGCGCGCCGGGGGCGGCTCAAGATTACTATCGCTGGATCGGTCCCTACGTTGAAATGAAGCTGCCCGGGAACATGGCCTTCCGGTTCACGGCAGGGAAAGATCTGACAGACAATCAGGATTTTTATAAGTTGAAGTTCACGAAGACGTTTTAAGCTTCTGCCGGGCCTCCTCCTGAGCGTGGTGAGGGAGGAGGCCTTCTGGCAAGCAGCGTAGCCGAAGGAGGAAAGCGTGAAGGCATCGGCGCAGTGGAAAACGTTCATCGTGGGCCTGGCAGGGGCACTCGCCCTGGCAGTGGGATCGGGAGCGGAGCAGGCCTGGGCGGAGAATGCGCCGCTCAAGGTCGACAGCGGCGATACGGCGTGGGTTTTGGTCTCGTCAGCCTTCGTGCTGGCCATGCTGATGCCGGGACTTGCCCTATTTTACGGCGGGCTCGTGCGCACCAAGAATGTGCTCGGGACTATCATGCAGAGCATCATGATCCTGGGGGTGGTGAGCCTGTTATGGATTGTATTTGGCTACAGCTTGGCCTTCGGACCGGATAAAGGCGGGATCATCGGCGGACTGGATTGGATCGGGCTCAGCGGGGTGGGGAGCCAGCCGCATCCGGTCTACGGGCCCACGATTCCGCATCAAGCGTTCATGCTGTTCCAGTTGATGTTTGCCGCCATCGCGCCCGCGCTGATCACCGGCGCCTTTGCCGAACGCAAGCGGTTCACGTCGGTCGTGCTGTTTGCCGCCATGTGGTCGATCTTGGTCTATGTGCCGCTGGCACATTGGATCTGGGGCGGAGGGTGGCTGGCTCAGATGGGCGCCTTGGATTTCGCCGGCGGGGCGGTGATCCATATCAGTTCCGGCACGGCGGCCTTGGTTTGCGCGATTGTGCTCGGACAGCGGCGGGGCTATGGAACGGATTACATGGCGCCCCACAATCTGCCGATGACGTTGCTCGGGACAGGATTTCTGTGGTTCGGCTGGTTCGGGTTTAACGGGGGGAGCGCGCTGGGGGCGAATGGCGTGGCGGTCTCGGCCGTCATCGCGACCCATGCGGCGGCGTGCATGGGGGCCCTCTCGTGGTGCGGGGCGGAATGGGTGCATCGCGGGAAACCCACGGTGCTGGGAGTAGCCAGCGGAGCGGTAGCCGGCCTGGCGACGGTCACGCCGGCGGCGGGCTATATTAGCGCCTTGCCGGCAATCCTCATCGGCTTGGTTGCCGGCATGTCTTGCTACGCGGCGATTGTCTGGAAGGGGCGATTCGGCTATGATGACTCGCTTGACGTCGTGGGCATCCACGGAGTCGGCGGGGTGATCGGAGTGCTGGCGACAGGACTCTTCGCCAGCAAGGTCGTCAATCCCGGAGGCGCCGATGGACTGGTCTTCGGCAACCCCGGCTTGTTCGGCATCCAATTCCTGGTCGTGGTCGTCACGACGGTCTTCACGCTGGCCGGCACCTTTGCCATCCTCAAAATCGTCGATGCGATGACGGGGCTGCGGGTCTCGCCAGAAGAGGAAGCGACCGGTCTGGATTTGAGTCAACATAACGAACGCGCCTATTCGTGACGCGAGCGATGCGCAAGCCATCGGTTCTCATGAGCCTAGTCGGACGCTTCATTCCGCTGAGAGCTGGCCGCTGAGGACTACTCCCTGGAGGCAAGGATGAAACTAATCGAAGCGATCGTCAAACCGTTCAAGCTCGATGAAGTGAAGGACGCTCTTCTTGAAATCGGGATTCAAGGCATGACGGTCACCGAGGTCAAAGGCTTCGGCCGTCAGAAAGGGCACAAAGAAACCTATCGCGGCCAGGAGTACACCATTGAATTCGTACCGAAGGTGAAGATCGAAGTGGCCGTCAATGACGGGCAGGTGCAGCGCGTGCTCGAGACCATTACGCGCGCGGCGAAGACGGGCAGCATCGGCGACGGCAAAATCTTCGTGCGGGACCTCACGGCCGCTGTCAGGATCCGGACCGGTGAGACGGGAGAAAGCGCGCTCTAGATATGTCGCAGGCGTTGAACGCGGATTCCCATATGGTGCAGGACTCGGCTCCCATCTCGGTGGCCCACCTGCTGGCTGAACAGCGTCAGGCGATTCAGCACCGGTTGATGGCCGGTGCGTCGGGCGACGAGGTGGTCGCGGCTACGACAGACATGGTCGATGGTGTAATCATCGGCCGGTACCGGACCGCCGCGCGGACCGGCGGCGAGGCCCTCACCACGGTAGGGTTTCAACATTGTTGTCTGGTGGCAATCGGCGGCTACGGCCGGCGGGAACTGGCGCCCCATTCCGATATCGACCTCATGTTTCTGTTTCACCAGGATGCGGCCAAGGTGATGCCTGAGCTGGTGAAGCAGGTGCTGCATCCGCTTTGGGATATCGGATTTCAGGTCGGCCATAGCGTACGCACCATTCAAGATTGTATTGAGTTGGGCCTGGCGGATCTGACCGTTCGCACCTCCATGATGGAGGCTCGGTTTCTGGCGGGAAGTCCCGAGCTCTTCCAGCAGTTCCATGCGCGGTATGTACGCAAAGTTGCGTCGAGCGGCTTCGACGGGTATCTCGAACAGAAAGTGGCCGAACGGCAACGTGAGTACCAGAAGTTCGGCGAGACGGTGTATCTGCTGGAGCCGAACGTCAAAAAAAGCCAGGGCGGCTTACGAGATCTCCACCTGCTGCAATGGATCGGTGCGGCGCGATTCCAGGCGCCCACCATTCGCGAACTCTCCGACCGGGGAATTTTGTCCCAATCCGACTATCGTGCCATCAAGGACGCGCGCGAATTCCTGTTGAGGGTCCGTTCGTTTCTTCATATTCGAGCCGGCATGGCGCAGGAAATTCTCACGTTCGACGAACAGGTATGGTTGGCGAAGCATCTCGGGTTCGCCGATCGTCCGCATTTGCTCGCCGTCGAGCAGTTCATGCAGCAATACTATCGGCACACGATGGGGCTGCATGCGGCCATGATGCGATTTGTCGAGCGCTGCCGCCGCCGCTCGCTGTGGCAGCGAATCGTGCGCCGGCTGCCGTCTCCGCGCATTCAGAAATATTTTGCGGTCGACGGGGAGGCGCTGACCGTGCCGCCGGAACTCCGTTCGCAGGTGCTCGGGCAACCGTCCTTGCTCCTGACTCTGTTCGATCTGGCCCGATCACGCAAACTGAGCATCGATCCGTCTCTCCTGGAAGATATTCACCGGCATGCGGAGACGCTGTCTCTCGAACAGTTCCATACGCCGGAGGCCGGCCGCACCTTTCTCTCCATTTTGGCGGGACCGGGGACGGCGCGGACCTTGGAAGCCATGCATCGGGCGCACCTCCTGGAAAAGCTGGTGCCGGCGTTTTCGCGGGTGCGGGGCTTGATGCAATTCAATCAGTATCACAAGTACACCGTCGATGAGCATAGTCTGCTGGCGGTGGCAAAAGCCGAAGCGCTTGCCGACCATGCCGGAGTGCTCGGTGAAGTGTACCGGGAGATCAAGCGGAAAGATCTGCTGCACCTGGCGCTCCTTCTTCACGACCTGGGGAAGGGCCATGAAGAAGATCATAGCGAAGTCGGGAAGCGGTTGGCGGAAGAAACGGCCGCGCGTCTGGGGTTCGACGAGTCAGACACGCGCACGCTGGTCATGCTGGTCCACCGCCATTTGTTGATGGCCCACACGGCGTTCCGCCGCGACCCCTACGATGAAAAGGTGCTCTTGCCGTTCGCGCGCGAAGTCGGCACGCCGGAAGTGCTGCGCAAGTTGCTGGCGTTAACCGCTGCAGACATCGCGGCAGTGGGCCCCGACGTGCTCACCAAATGGAAAGAATCTCTACTGGTCGAGTTGTACCTGCGGGCCATGCAGGAAGTGTCCGGCGAGCGGGCGACGGCCGATGAGCCCCGGCGGCTGGCGCGAATTGCCGATGATGTGGCGGCACAGTCACCCGGCGATCTCCCGGCCGACAAGGCCTGGATTCGCTGTGAACTCGAACAGTTTCCCCTGCGATATGTGTATGGGACCAGCCCACGGCGTATCGCGGTGCACCTCGAAGCCATTCGGCGCCTGGAAGAGGGCGGCGTCGTGGTGGAGACGGAATTCCATGCCCCATTGGGGACTTGTGAGTATGCCGTGATTGCGCATAACGATCTCATCCCGGGATTGTTTTCCAAAATTGCAGGGGTGATGGCGGCAGGCGGGTTGCAGATTTTAGACGCGCAGATTGTGACCAGAAAAGACGGCGTGGTCGTCGATACGTTCCAAGTGGCCGATCCCGATTACCAGGGCGCGCCGCCTGCGGAGCGATGCGAGTCGATCGGGGAAACCATCACGGAGGTGTTGAATGGCCGCCACTCGATCGATGCGGTGATGCGGCGCGGGGCCCGGTTGAGCATGGGCCGATCATTACCCGCTCACCGGCAACCGGCTGAAGTGCGCATCGACAATGAAACGTCCGATCGTTTTACCATTCTGGATGTTTTTGCGGATGATCGGCAGGGATTGCTGTACATTATCACGAACGCCATTTTTCAATTGGGCTTGTCGGTGCATGCGTCCAGGATTTCCACCCGGCTCGATCAGGTGGCCGACGTGTTTTACGTGACGGGGTCAGACAGCAAAAAGGTGGAGGACGCCGGCCGCCTGGAAACAATCCGGGCGTCGATTCTCAACGAAATTGAACGGTTTCTCGGGGCTCATGCGGCGTAAACGGTCGGCTGTGGTAAGGGTGTTTTTATCGGCGGTTGAAAGGAGGAGGGGATGAACGTTCGTGAGGTGTTAGAGTTTGCAAAGAAGAATAAGGTCCAGGTCGTCGACATGAAGTTCGTCGACCTGATCGGCACCTGGCAGCATTTTACTATTCCTGTCAGCGAGTTGACCGAAGGCCTGTTCAAGGACGGCTCCGGGCTTGATGGTTCGTCGATTCGCGGTTGGAGAGCGATCAACAACAGCGACATGCTGCTCGTGCCGGACCCGGCAACCGCCTGCATGGATCCGTTTTGTTCGGTGCCCACCCTGAGCCTCATCGGCAATGTCGTCGATCCGATCACGCGGGAAATGTACGATCGCGATCCGCGGTACATCGCCCAGAAGGCGGAAAAATATCTGCAGAGCACTAAGATCGGCGACACCTCGTACTGGGGGCCGGAGGCCGAGTTCTTCATTTTCGACCATGCCCGCTACGACCAGACGAACCACAGCGCGTACTACCACATCGATTCCGATGAAGGCGTGTGGAACATGGGCCAGGAAGGCGTCAACCTAGGCGGCAAGATCCGTCACAAGGAAGGCTATTTCCCCGTGGCGCCGACCGATACGCAGCAGGACATCCGCACGGAAATGATTCTCGAGATGGAAAAGGCGGGGATCGCCACCGAAAAGCATCACCACGAAGTGGCCACGGCAGGCCAGGCAGAAATCGATATCCGCTTCGATAGCCTGTTACGCACGGCGGACAAAATGATGATGTTCAAATACATCGTCAAGAACGTGGCGCGCCGGCACGGCAAGACCGTCACCTTTATGCCGAAGCCCATCTTCGGCGATAACGGATCGGGCATGCACACGCACCAGAGCATTTGGAAGGACGGCAAGCCGCTCTTTGCCGGGAAAGAATACGCCGGCGTCTCCCAAATGTGCCTCCACTACATCGGCGGCATTCTGAAGCATGCACCTGCGCTGGCTGCGCTCACCAATCCCTCGACCAACTCGTATAAGCGGTTGACGCCGGGCTTCGAAGCGCCGGTGTTGTTGGCCTATTCGAGCCGCAACCGGTCGGCCGGTATCCGGATCCCCATGTATTCCCCGAGCCCGAAGGCGAAGCGGATCGAAGTCCGGTTCCCGGACCCGGCCGCCAATCCCTACCTGGCCTTTTCCGCGATGCTGATGGCGGGCCTGGATGGGATCGAGAATAAGATCAATCCGGGAGAACCGGCGGAAAAGGATTTGTACGATCTCGAGGCCAAGGAAGCGGCTAAGATCCGCACTATGCCGGGCAGCCTCGACGAGGCCCTCAACCACCTGGAGAAGGACCATCAATTCCTTCTCAAGGGGGGGGTGTTCAGCGAAGATCTCATCGAGGCGTGGATCGGGTACAAGCGGACCAAGGAAGTCGATACCATGCGGCTGCGGCCGCACCCGTACGAATTCTTCCTGTACTACGACGTGTAGTCCTGCCGCCTCTTCGTCGAGAGCGCTTGACGAATCCTGGAGGCGATGGTATACATGCAGGGCGCGGGGGAGATCAGGCAATGGCGCCTGACATCGAACCTGCATCACATACGGCACACGGACAAAGGCGTCCGTCATTCTTCCAAGAGTGGCGGACGCCTTTTTAGTTTCTGCCGACGCTGAAGTCGGCACACCATAACGACGAGGTGTAGGACCTCGCCGAACAGGACAAAGACGTCCTCCTTTCCCAATTGCGGGATGAGGGCGTCTTTTTTTTTGTCGTGCGCGGGCAGAATGACCACCGAAAGGAGAGCCTGATGCATACAGCGGATCATGAGCGAATCGCAGGAGTGGCGGCAAAGAAGTGGTCGTTTTTCGAACGGTCGCCGGGCGGGTATGTCATTCTGGCGGCTCTGGCCGGGATCTATCTCGGGTTCGGCATCGCGTTGATCTTCAGCCTCGGAGGGCCATTGGCGGCGGCCGGGTCGCCGGTGGTGAAACTCGTCATGGGGGTGTCGTTCGGCATTGCCCTGACGCTCGTGATTTTTGCCGGTTCGGAGCTGTTCACGGGAAACAATTTAATCGGCGTCGTCGGCGGCCTCTCACGAAGCCTTTCCTGGTCGCAAGTCATTCAACTCAATGCCTGGTCGTGGATTGGAAATCTCGCCGGCTCGATGGGACTGGCCTGGTTGATCGTGCAATCGGGTGTCTTTGCAAAGGGCCCGACGGCAGAGCTCATCGAAAAGGTGGCGGCGGTGAAAATGTCGCTTCCGGCCTGGGAGCTGTTTGTGCGGGGCATTCTCTGCAATTGGCTGATCTGCCTGGCCGTCTGGATGAGCGGACGAACCAGCAACGACACGGCCAAGATCTTGCTGATCTTCTGGTGCCTGTTCGCCTTTATCGGCACGGGCTTCGAGCACAGCATCGCGAACCAATCGCTACTGGGCATGGCGCTCTTGTTACCGCATGAGGCGACCGTGACCTGGGCGGCCTTTTGGTACAACCAGCTATTTGTCGTGCTCGGGAATCTGGTCGGCGGCGGATTGTTTGTCGGTGGGCTGTACTGGATGGTGAGTCCCTATCGTGTAGCCGAAGCTCCGGTGGCACCGGTGTCCAGCCCGGCCACATCAGCGGTGGTCGGATCGTAGAGCGGAATGGCGAGCGCGCATCATGGCAGGCGGATCAATTCACATATTGGAGGAAATAATGGAAAAGGACGCGATGCGAAAGGCGATCAAGGAGCAACGGTTGAACAAGAAAGTCACGATTGCAGAGGTGGCGAAGGCGGTCGGCAAGAATCCGACGTTCGTTGCCGCGGCGTTGAACGGCAACCACCGGCTGTCACCGGATGAAGCGAGCAAAGTGGGAAGGCTGCTGGATTTGGATAAGGAACAAATCAGCGCCCTGAGCACGTTCCCTATCCGGGCCGATTTTCCCAATGCGACGGACCCGTTTAAATATCGCCTGATGGAAGTCATCGGGGTCTACGGAGATTCCATGCGGGAGATGGCGAATGAAATGTTCGGCGACGGAATTATGAGCGCGATCGACTTCACCCTGGATATGGAAAAAGTCACCGGCAGCCAGGGAGAAGCTCGCTGCAAGATCACGCTGAACGGCAAGTGGCTCGAGTACAAGACGTTTTAAGCGGATCGGTCAACCGGTGCCGCTGTAGCGCACTCAGACGAAGGGAGGACATCATGAAGACGAATGAAGAAACCGCAGTGCTGACGCTTCTCCGGCGGCAGGCGCCGCAGTCATTCGAGGAATTGATGGCCCTCTCTGGTCTGAGCGCGTCACAGATCTTGCTGGTGGTGGATCGATTGAGCCGAGAGGGGGCGGTGGTGTTGAGAAAATCCGGACCGGACTATTCCGTCGCATTGGGGGACGCGTGATGAACAAAATTGAAGCGATCAAGTCAGAGGGAGACGGATTGTCGGTTCGCGAGAGGTTGGCACATTATGCGCAAGCAGGGTGGGAAACAATTCCGGAAGACGACATCCAACGGCTGAAATGGTACGGGTTGTTTCTGCGGAATCCGACGCCGGGGCACTTCATGCTGCGCGTGCGCATGCCGGGCGGGCAAACCACCTCGGTTCAACTGCAAGCTTTGGCGGACATCGCCCTCGCCTACGGCAACGGCGTGGTCGACGTGACCACGCGGCAGCAAGTGCAACTTCGCCATCTGACGATCGCCCACGTGCCGGCGGTCTTTGCCAAATTGGAAGAAGTCGGGCTCACGTCGATGCAAACCGGGATGGACAGCGTGCGCAACGTCATGACCTGCCCGGTCGCAGGTTTGAATCCGAATGAGTTGATGGATGGAACCGACATCGTTCGTGCCCTCAATCAGGAGGTGTTGGGGAACCCGGCTTATACGAATTTGCCGCGCAAGTGCAATATTGCGGTCACCGGCTGTACGGACAACTGCCTCCACACGGAGACGCAGGATATCGCGCTGGTGCCGGCCTATCATGATTTAGGGCACGACAAATGTTTCGGGTACAACGTATTGGTCGGCGGCAAGCTGGGTTCAGGAGGATATCGCATCGCCAGTTCGTTGGACATGTTTGTGAATCCCGCGGAAGCCTTCGAGGTCTGCCGGACGCTGTTGCACATCTACCGTGATCACGGACCGCGTGAAAATCGCACCCAGGCTCGGTTGGCATTTCTGGTGGAAGCGTGGGGTGAGACCAGGCTACGGCACGAGGTGGAGACGCGCATGGGTCGTTCATTGTCGCCGGCAGGAGTCGATGCCAGGGCGGCGGGCGAGCGCGATCACATCGGCATTTTCCGGCAAAAGCAACGCGGCTTGAACTATATCGGCCTGAAGGTCTTGGTGGGAAGGATCAAGGCCGTCGATCTCCGCAACATCGCCGCGGTGGCAGATCGATACGGGACGGGGGAGGTGCGCCTGTCGCCTGCGCAAGCTTTCGTGATTCCGCACATCAACGACCGCGTCGTGGGCGAATTGGCCGAGGAACCGCTGGTGAAGCAATTTGCCTATAATCCGTCACCGCTCTACAAAGGGCTGGTTAGCTGTGTGGGCAGCGACTATTGCAATCTCGCCGTGATTGAAACCAAGGGGCGGGCGGTTGAAACGGCGCACGCTCTGGAACGGAAGTTGGGGGAGGGACTCAAGCCGATTACGCTGCACTGGTCCGGGTGCCCGGCCGGGTGCGGCAATCACCTCGTCGCGGATATCGGGCTGCTCGGTAAGAAAGCTCGAGTGGGCGGCAAAGTGGTCGATGCCGTCGATATCTTCGTGGGTGGCCGTTCGGGACCGGATCCGAAACCGGCAACCAAAATCATGGAGGACGTGCCGTGCGACAAACTGCCGGCCGTTCTGGAAAACCTCATGCCGTATCATACAAGGGACAAAATGCACCGCGTGCGAGGAAAGGCTGTACCTAAACCGGCGGGGTCCGCGAAGCCGGCAGCGTCCGGCAACGATGCGGCCGGGCTCACACCTCAACCGCTCCCTGCTTAAACTGCCTTGGAGGGAGGCCAAACATGTTCAGCCTGCCACCCGGTTCGAAGGCTTGAGCCGGTGGGACAGTTCGGTTATTCTCTTGGACTCAACAAGGGAGGCAGCATGGCCAAGAGATCGAAATCGAATCAAGAACCGGCTGATCTGCTGAGCCGGCACATAGAAGAGGTCCGTGAGACATTGGTGGCATTCCAGCCGTTTTTGTCCCGTCGCAAAGGGAACGCCTCGTTGGAGGGGTTTGACGAGCAGGCCGAAGAGGTGCTCAGCGAAACCTTCGGTGCCGCATCGGAGGAACTGGAAGCCTATCAGTACGCGAAACTGGGGGAAGCGGCGATTCTCCCGGAGGAGGCGCAAGAGGCGGGGGCGCACAATCTGGATCGCGAGAGCCTGCATCAACGCAAGCAGGTGCTGGAAAGCTGCCTGGCACAGCTCGAATTGAAGAGGAGCGCCAGGGTCGGCCGCGATTGGCGGCGAACCCTTGGAGAGCGGATCGATGGCCGTACCGTCGCGGAGTTCATGTCGTCGGAAGTCCGCAGTGTGCATAAGAGCGCGTCCATCAAGGAGGCGGGTCGCCTGCTGCAGAAGTGGCGGATCGGCTCGCTCCTCGTCGATGACGGATCCCGCTATATCGGCATCATCACGGATACCGATCTCAGCCGGAAAGCCGTGGCGAAGGGGTTGGATCCGAACAGTACGACGGTCGTGACCTGCATGAGCAAGGCCGTGGTCACGATTGAAGACAGCGAACCGATCAAGGAAGCGCTGCGGGTCATGAAGAAAGAAGGCATCCGTCACCTGCCGGTCACCGAAGACGGCACGATCATCGGTGTCCTGTCGGTCGGAGACCTTCTGCGAGCCTATCAAAAGATGCTTGAGCTGTAAGCGCGATGTTGAGCGGGTCGCACCGGCGCGAGAACGACCGCGGTGCGGCCTGCGCCTACCTTCTTGACGCTCCCGCACTCAGTGTCGGCCGACCCTTCCCTCCGACTTGGACTCAGACGGACCCCAGCCGATTATCCTCATCACCTGGACTACATTCGAACGGAACCGCACAGGACAGCACGACAGGGCCTCTCGTGTTAGCATGGCCCCCTCCTTCATCAGTCCCTGTGGTGCTCACAAGCCACATCGCGGTTCATCTGTTTCGAAAGGACATGTATGCAGCTCCTCTTCCTCACTGTTCTCGTACTGTTCTGGCCCTGTCTTGGCGATCCCGCGGCCATTGCGGGCGAAGTACCGACCACGCCCGGCGTGGTGAAATGGCATCCGGGCCACTACTATGCGCCCATGAACTTCATGCGGGCGAATCCGAACATCATGACCCAAATCTATGCCGAGTTGAGGGCCACGCCTGCGCTACGTGGCCTCCAGGTGCGGTTTGCATGGCCGGAGCTGGAGCCGGAGGAGGGCGTCTATGACTTCAAAGGGATCGAAAAAATCCTGGCGGAACTCGCTCCCCTCAACAAACAGTTGGTGATTCTCCTGGAGCTGAAGTCGTTCAATCCGCAAGTCCTGCCGGTGCCGTCGTATATGCGAACGGAAGCCTACGAAGGCGGCGCCTTTCCCTTCAGCACCTTCGGGCAACACACTCCGCGCGGGTATAACCTCAAACTCTGGAACTCGGGTGTGCGCGATCGGCTGGTGGCGCTGCTGGCTGAGCTGGGCAAACGCTTCAATGGCCAGCCCGGCTTTGAAGGCATCGGCCTGCCGGAGACCGCTTTCGGGCAGCCGATCGAGCTCGTGTCCAGCCACGACACCGACAAGTACTACGACAATCTGTTGGATGTGCAACGGCAGATGCGTGCCGCCTTTCCGAATACATTGACCTATCAATTTGTGAATTACCCGCGCGAGATCCTGGCCGAGTTCGTCGATCACCTGAAGGCCATCGGCTCCGGGTTGGGAGGCCCTGACATTTTTCCGGACGATCCGGGATTGAACTTCGATCATCCGAACAAGCCCAAAGGAATCTATCTCTACTACCCGCACATGTCAGGCATGATTCCATTGACGCCCTCGGTGATGCAGGCCAATTACGACAACACTCGTCATGACGGGAAGGGGCGGGTGCCGACCATCGCCGAACTGCTCGCGTTCGGCCGTGACCGGTTGAGAGCCAACTACCTGTTCTGGACGCGCGCGCCCGGCCATTTCCAGCAGGTGTTGGACCAGTTGCAGCGAATTCCGCTACAGGGCAACCCGGCCGGGGGGCTGGATGCAGCCTGTCCAAAGGCCTACGTCTCCTGCGTTGAATAGTAACAGGCGGATGGAAACGCAGAGACCACCGCTCGCGCAGAAAACCTCACGCGATGCTGTGTTTCGGCCGTCCGGTTAGCTGCCGCAGGCGGCCTTCAATAGGCCGCCGGTTGCGGCGCCCTGCGTAGCGGAGGCCCATTGATTCGAAGTGCCGCCGGAGCGCACGACGGTTCCGGCGCCCATCTGCCCGGAATACCAACTCGACTTGAGCGGCTGGCTTTTCTCCGTCCCTCACACCTTCCCGAACATCTGCTCAAAAAACTCCCGATTCTGTTTCATATGCTGTTCGATGTCCGAGAGCAGGTGTTTGGCCCCGGCTTGCCAATCTTCGGTTTGATAGCCGACGCGACGGGCGAGGAAAATGAATTCGTCGGAGTCCGCTGGCGGGAGGACAAGGTCCTTCGTGTTGCCGCGTACCATGCGCAGCCCGTCGATCAACATGCGGATGAAGAGGTAGGACTTGCGCAGAGTCTCGCCGGTCGTGCGCGGGATCAGGCCGACGTCGATTAGAGCGGCCAAGGCTCGCAGCGTGTTGGGCGTACGCAAACTGGAGTGGCGATGGCCGTGCATGACCTGTAAGTATTGAATGGCGTATTCCAGCGTGACGATGCCGCCGTGGCTATGTTTGAGGTTGATTTGACCCGGCTCGACCAGCTGCTTCACCTGTTGCCGTCGCAGGTCGAGCGCGGTGGCGAGATCCCAGGGAGCGCCGCTATACACAAAACTGTCGCGATGGGCTTCGACCTTCTTGCCCAGCGGGGCGTCTCCCGCAATATGGCGCAACTTGATCAGGGCCTGCCGCTCGAACGGAGCAGCGAGGCCGTCGGCGCTATAGTATTTGCAGACCTCGTCGAACGCGTTCGAGAGGGACCCCTTCCCGCCGTGCGGTCGAAGGCGGACGTCGATATGGAAGATGCCTTCCTGTTTGGCTTCAATCCATTGCAGCAGTTCCTGCGCCAGCCGTTCGAAATATTCGCTGTTCTCGATGCCGTGTTTTCCCGTCGTGTGCCCGGGACCTGCGTAGACGAAGAGCACTTCGATATCGGAGGCATAGCCAAGTTCCCGGCCGCCGAACTTTCCCGCGCCCAGGATGGCGAAGGGGCAGGGTTTCTTATTGGAGAGGCGAGGGGACCCGTACAGCTTGGTGAGCTTGGCTTGGCAATCGGTGAGACTGCGTTCCACGATCACCTCGGCCAGCTCTGAGATCGCGAGCGAGAAGTCGGGAAGGTTCGTCCCCGGTTCGACGATGTGTTTCATGTCGATGCGGAACAATTCTTGATCCTTGAAGCGGTTGAGAGCCTCCTTGCGCGCCGCATCAGTTTTGGCCTTGGCGATGGCGCGGTTGAGCTCCTTGCGGAGCGTGGCTTGCGGCTTGATCAGCGGCGCGTCGCGATAGTCCTGGAGCAGCGGCAGCAGGTTGACATGTTGACGCCGGAGAAAATCTTCCCACAAAAAGTCGCTGGCCCCGAGCAGGCGCGCCAGGATGGGAAACGTCTTCTTGTCGTTGACGAAGTCCCAGGCCTGCTTCTTTCCGGCGCGGCGCGAACCCTCGAGCACGAGGTCGAGGAACTGATCAAACGATTCCAGCGCTTTGGCCGGGTCGGGCGCCCAGGTGAGCGCGTGGGTGAACTGTTTGATGAGCACGGCGGTGAGGCGCAGTTGCTCCTGGTCGCTGGGGTCCAAGAGCTTCTGACCGAAACGGTTGCGGACATAGAACCGGTCGTGCAGTTTCCCGTCTTCGATCGCGAACTGGGCCTTGCTGATATAGACATTGCGCATGGCCAGCGCATTGGCGAAGGCGTAGAGAAACGCCGGCGTGTCGTCTGACCGGATGTCCATGATCGTGTCCGTCGCCGACTGGCTGTTGTCGAAGGTGATGTGCACGGTATGGAGCAGGCCGCTGAAAGAACTGCGCTGTTTCCCCAGGTGTTCGATCAGCTGCCGGTTGACCTGTTGCCGCGCTTCGTCGAATTGGTTGCTATCCAGCAGCAGGATCATGCGCGAAAGTTGATCCGCCAGCCGGCTTTGGTCTTCGGCGGCGAACGTCTGTGCTTCGGTGGGACTTACGGTAAAGACGTCCACGATCTTTTTGCGCGTGAGTCCCGGACGGCCCTGCGGCCTGGGGCGGGTGCCGTAGGGAGCGTGCGAATGACCGGACCGCGCCGGTTCGCTTTCCGCGGAGGTAAAGATGCGTCCTTCTTCGATATTCAATCCGAATGCCGAGAGCAGTCCGCAGATCGTGGCGAATTCCGAAAAGTAATCGTAGGCCACGATCGTGATCGTCCACCGTTTGCGGTCGAGCTTTGCGAATCGAACTTCGCAGGGATGATCAGGTGTCAGCAGCGCGGCCAGCCTGACATGTCCGGCAAGAATATTGGGTGGAAACGCCGCAAAATAATCCTGATCCATCCTGGTCGTGAAGTCTTGGAGGATGTCGGCCTCGACGCCCGGACAGAGCGGGGCCAGGGTGGCGAGGATCCGGTCGCGATCGATGTTCGCATGCGGCATGATTGCCGAGGAGTATACCCGAAGGTGGTCTCGTTGTACCGGAAGAATTGCGCCAGTATAATGCGGCGCCATGGTACGACGCTCTTCGCCGCATGACTCGCCCGCCCCTCCTTCTGAAGCCGGGGGCTCCACGGTGTTTCCCGATCCGGCGCCGCTGCTGGTGGCGTCCGGCCTCGAGCCGGACCAGGTCGTGCGGATCCTCAGCGCCTATGGACTCGTCAATCCGGTTGATGCGGATACAAATATTCAAAGCATGGCGGGCGAGCCTCATACGCGCCGCCTGTTGGCGGCGATTCTGTCTCGTCTCTTGGCTGAGGTGGCCCGCACTGCCGATCCGGATCAAGCGCTGAATCATTGGGAACGGCTCTTTACCGGAAGCGCGAACCGGTCCTCCCTCCTGCAGTACCTGCAGGCCTCGCCCAGGATGTTGGGACTACTCTGCACAATCTTTGGAAACAGTGATTCACTGGCCTTTGCCCTCATCCGCGATCCCATGCTGGTCTATTGGCTGGCGGAAGAAGAGGTGTTGACAACGGCTCCGACCAGGGACGGGATGGTGGCGGCGTTGCGCCAAAGCCTCGGCTCGCTCAAAGCCACAGAATTGAAACTGGACGTGCTGCGGCGCGTACGGCGCCGGGAAATGTTGCGGATCGGGGTGCGCGACCTCCTGCGCCTGGCTACCGTTGAAGAGACGGTCGGATCGCTGTCCGATCTCGCCTCGGTGTTGATTCATGCCGCCTACGAGATCGTCGACAAAGACCTGAGGGCGCAGCATGGGATGCCCATGCATCAACGACCAGACGGCACGTGGGTGGAAACCGAATTTGCCGTGATCGGCATGGGCAAGTTGGGCGCCCATGAATTGAATTACAGCTCGGACGTGGACCTGATTTATGTGTATGCGTCGGCGGACGGGGAAACCCGAAAGGGGAAGGGGCCTCGCCAGGCGACGGTCGAGACCGTATCTAACGAAGAGTACTTCGAGATGCTTGCGCGGGCGCTGACCAAGGCGCTGGCGGAACAGACCCGCGAGGGGGCCGTCTTTCGAGTCGATCTCCGGCTCCGCGCCGAAGGTACCGTCGGGCAACTGGCGCGCCCGGTGGAAGCCTATGCCAAGTATTACGCCCAGCGCGGCCAGGTCTGGGAGCGATTGGCTCTCTTGAAGGCCTGGCCGGTCGCCGGTTCGCCCAAGGTGGGGCAGGCGTTCGTGCACATGGCGGAAGGGTTCGTCTTTCAGCTCGATCCGCAGCCACTGACGCGAGAGCGGGCGATGGCGGTGATCCGCGATGTGCGGTCGGTCAAAGAAATGATCGATGAGAAAATCGCGATGCGCGGGCATCAACATCGCAATGTGAAATTGGGGACCGGCGGCATTCGGGAGATCGAATTTCTGGTGCAGACGATTCAAGTGCTCCTCGGCAGGGCCGTGCCCGATATTTTGGATCGTAAGACCGTGGGAGCCCTTCACCGGTTCTGCCGGCATCGCTTCGTCAATGAGGACGAACAGCAGCGGCTGACTGAGGCCTACTGGTTTTTGAGGGATGTCGAGCATAAGTTGCAAATGATGCACGATTTGCAAACGCATGCTCTGCCCGACGACCACGATGAGTTGCAACGTTGTGCGATTCGTATGGGGTACGAGGCGGAGTCGCGCGAGAGGGCGAGGGAGCAGTTCCTAGCGGATCGGCAGCGGCATATGGCGGTGGTCCATCACATATTCCGGTCGCTCTTCTATCAGCCTGAAACCTCTGCGCTGTTGCATGCGGTGGTGGCTGCGGCGGAAGGCCACTCCCGCCGCAGCCCGTCTCGGCTCGAAAAAGAGACCGGTCCGGCGGGGCCACCGCCGGACCGGTCTTCGACAGCGAAGAAGAAACGGAAACCTTAGTACATCCCTTCCATGCCGTGGTTGTGACCAGCATGGCCACCGGCCGGCTCTTTCTTCTCTTCCGGCAACTCGGTGATCATGACTTCGGTCGTCAGCATCAAGCCCGCGACGCTGGCCGCGTTCTGCAAGGCACAACGCGAGACCTTGGTCGGATCGATGATGCCGGTCTTGATCATGTCCACATATTCGTCGTTCGCGGCGTTGTAGCCGCCGTTCGGATTCTTATCCTCACGGACGCGGCCGACCACGACGGAACCTTCGGCTCCTGCGTTGGCCGCGATTTGCCGCACCGGCTCTTCGAGCGAGCGGCGCACGATGTCCACACCGACTTTTTGCTCGGCCGGGAGGTCCTTGAGGGTATCCAATCCCTTGAGGCAGCGCAGATAGGCCGTGCCTCCGCCGGGAACGATGCCTTCCTCGACGGCTGCCTTCGTGGCATGCAACGCGTCTTCCACGCGCGCCTTCTTTTCCTTCATCTCGGTCTCGGTCGCGGCGCCGACATTGATGACGGCCACACCGCCGACGATCTTTGCCAGCCGCTCCTGCAGCTTCTCGCGATCATAATCCGAGGTGGTTTCTTCGATCTGGGCCTTGATCTGCTTCACGCGGCCTTCGATCTTCTTCGGGTCACCATGGCCTTCAACGATCGTGGTGTTATCCTTGTCGATCGTGACGCGCTTGGCGCGGCCGAGGTCCGTCAGCTTGACGTTCTCGAGCTTCAGGCCGAGGTCTTCGGAGATGACCTGTCCGCCGGTAAGGATCGCAATATCTTCCAGCATCGCCTTGCGGCGGTCGCCGAAGCCCGGTGCCTTCACGGCCGACACGTTGAGCGTGCCGCGGAGCTTGTTGACCACCAAGGTGGCAAGCGCTTCGCCTTCGACTTCTTCCGCAATGATGATGAGCGGCTTGCCGAGCTTGGCGACTTGCTCGAGGACCGGGAGCAGGTCCTTCATGCTGCTGACTTTCTTTTCGTTGATGAGGATGAGCGGCTCGTCCATGACGGCTTCCATCCGCTCGGCGTTGGTGACGAAGTAAGGGGAGATGTATCCGCGATCGAACTGCATGCCCTCGACGACATCCAGCGAGGTGGACATCGACTTGGCTTCTTCGACCGTGATGACGCCATCTTTGCCGACCTTTTCCATCGCCTCTGCGATGAGGTCGCCGATGGTCTTGTCGTTGTTGGCGGAAATGGTGCCGACCTGGGAGATTTCGGTCTTGTTCTGGCAAGGCTTGCTGAGTTTTTTGAGCTCGGCGATCACCACTTCCACTGCCTTATTGATGCCGCGCTGGATTTCCATCGGATTGGCGCCGGCGGTGATGTTCTTGACGCCTTCCCGGTAGATCGCCTGGGCCAGCACCGTGGCGGTGGTGGTTCCGTCACCGGCCGTATCGCTGGTCTTGCTGGCGACTTCGCGAACCAGCTGGGCGCCCATGTTTTCGTACGGATTCTTCAGTTCGACTTCCTTCGCCACGGTCACGCCGTCCTTGGTGATCGTCGGGGCGCCGAACTTCTTGTCCAAAATCGCGTTCCGGCCCTTGGGGCCAAGCGTCGCCTTCACGGCATCCGCGAGCTGGTTCACCCCTCTCAGGATGGATGCCCGCGCCGCTTCGCTATACAACAATTGCTTTGCCATAGTCGTCCTCCGTTAATCGTCAGAATAGTCGTTCGTCGGGTTGGTGAAAATTAGTGGGTGAAGATACCCAGGATGTCTTCTTCCTTGAGGATGAGGCACTCTTCGTCGTCGATCCGCAGCTTGCTGCCGGAATACTTGTCGAACAACACCTGATCGCCGACCTTGATGTTCTCGACCTTCTTTCCGATGGCCTGCACGATACCCCGCTGCGGCTTCTCTTTCGCGGAGTCAGGCACATAAATGCCGCCCGAGGTTCGTTCCATTTCTTCTGTGTAGGTGACGAACAGGCGATCACCGAGCGGCTGGAAATTCTTCGCCGCCGTTGATTTCTTCTCTTTCGATTCCGTAGCCATACCCAATCCTCCTTCTAGATTAGTGAGCGTCGAGGCCCCGATGTACAGTTGTGTGAAAGCTGGAAATTCAGCTCTGACGTGTTACTGCAAGGGCTACCTGCAGAAAACTCGAGTCATAGATAGCGCTATGACGAGGGAAGTCAATGGATGACTATAAAATTATTCTTCCGCCAGATGCAACGACAAAGTATCGCGCAAGTTATTGATTCTACGAATTCTGCGGCTCGTTGGCTCGACGCGGGCCGTATGAGAGCCTGGTGGCACTGAGGCGGAACCGCAGGTTGCTACGGGAGTCGGGAGACGACCGGCGTTTCTCACTGAGGCGTTTCGGCAGCCCCAGAGACGAGCAATCTCAATACGTTGACGGTCATTTGTTGCACTGCGTCGCTGGATCGGGCGGTGCGTAAGGACGGAGCATTGTAATCGTCGAGGCCCCAGCTCCATTGGATCGTCCCTGCAGCGAAGACGGGAGCGCCGCTTTCGGCCCGATAGAGGGTCATGTCGCCATGGCTCACCTGTCCATCCTTCAGGTAGGGAGAATGTGCCAGGACGGTCAGGCCGGCTGGTCCGCCGGGAAACGCCTGGTCGATTTCATAGCCCAGCAGGCCGGATAGACGATGGTCGGGGGGCAGGTCGACGCCCTCAAACAGCGGATGCGTAGATTGAGTAATGAGAATATCTCCATCCACTGGGACCGTTCCAAACATCACGCCCAGCAGCGTCTGTTCCGGCTGTTGCACCGGAGCCTCGCGCCATTGGACGGTGATCAGATGATCATTCGAGGGGTTGCCATCCAGGGCGAGAGGGTCTTCCAGGAGCGCGACTTCCTTATAGCTCACCATGGTGCGGTCCGGTTCTCCCGTCAGGAGGCTGGGTTCCAGTCTGATGTGCCAATAGCAGGTATTGGCGGAAAAAAACCCGAGCCCGACGCCATGATCGCGAGCCGCCTCGACATGGCGTCGCATGTCACGCGACCAATATTCGTCGTGCCCGACGGATAACCAAGCCCGGTGTCCTTTCCAAAACTCCGGCTGCGTATGGGTATCGATGTCGGTGCTATAGGTCACATCGTATCCATTCCGCTCCAGCCATCGCACCATGTTGTATTCCCAGCCGGCAGTGGAGAGGGCACGGGTCGGATGAATCGACATCGCGGTCAGGAATTCGCCTGCCCCCACGCCGCTTCCGCCCCGAGGATGCTGGCTCCGCCCGTAGGGACGGTTGAAGGAGACCTTCCGTGCCCATTGCTCATCCCGGCTGTTGGACGGATAGGTCGATTTCCCGCCCCAATTGTTGTAGGCCTGAAAGGTCGTCACGCTGGATTGGAAGAGAACATCCGACGGTCGATCGTCTTCCCTGATCACAAAGATGATATAGCTCTGCTTGCCGCTGGCCGAGCCGGTCAGCTTGATGAGATACACGCCGCTGAGCCAGTCAGAAGCCTCGGGTGATGCGGTGGTCAGGAGGTAGGACACCTGCCACTGGCATTCGATGAGGCCGGTCACGGGATCCGACGTCGGCATGGGTTGCCGGATGCCCGGGATTGTCATACCGCCACGTATTAATCTTGCGCCGGCCCCGCCATACCACCCCATGCGATAGACTGCGAGCGTTACGGCGGGATCGGTGCTGTGAATGTACAGGCGAAGCGGCTCGCCGCGCTGGATGCTGGTCGCCGAGGCGTAGCCCTCGACTTCATGGTCGGCGGGATCGGTCAGGACCCAGTCGGACTGCCCGGGGCGGGCATTCTCCAGCGTGATCGGGGAGGCGGCACGGGCGGGAGGGAGACTAAGGAGGGAGAGCAGGAGCCCGGCGAGGACGATGCGGCCCTGGCGCCTCGCCTTACATCCGAAGACGGTCAAAGTCCTTCACATCCTTTTTGATGAAATCCCGGAGCCGCGAAATGATTCGCGCCTCCAGCTGCCTGGTGCGTTCCTTGGTGATGCCATACTTGGCGCCCATGTCTTCCAGCGTGAGCGGCGTTTCGGAGAGGATGCGATTGCGGAGGATGTCTTCCTCGCGCTCGTCGAGGGTTTTGGTGAACTCCGCCAGCTTGCGTCGAAACAGGGCCTTCAGCTGGGTGTCGGCCAGTTGTTCGTCAGCGGGCTCCTCATGGGCGGGGAGGACGTCCATCAACGTGCCGTCATGCTCCTGGCCGATGGGCTGATCCAGCGACAACTCCCAATTGCCCAGCCGCTGATCCATTTCGATGACATCGCGCTCTCGTACGTTGAGACGGTCGGCCAGGAGTTTGCTGTCCGGCGCAAAACCTTCGCGTTCAAGCTTGGCCTTTTCCTTCTTCAGATTGTAGAAGAGCTTGCGTTGATCCTGGGTGGTACCGACCTTAATCAGGCGATAGGTGTTCAGTAGGTAGCGGAGAATGTAGGCCCGCGACCACCAGGCCGCGTAGGCGTAAAAGCGCACGTTTTTCGTCGGGTCGAATTTCTTGATGGCCTGGAGCAGCCCGACATTGCCTTCCTGGATCAAGTCCATATGGTCGGCGCCTGTGTGCAGGTATTCGGAGGCGATGGAGACGGAGACCCGCAGATTGGCCAGAATGAGCTTCATCGCCGCATCGCGGCTCCCGCGCAGCTGATACTCCTCGAAGAGGCGTAACTCTTCTTCCTTGCTCAAATAGGGATAGCGGCGAATTTCCGTCAGGTATTGCTGCAGGGTCGTGACGGGAACCAGGGACGTGCTTAAGGGGGCGGACTGCGGCTCCTTGGAGGATTGCCGGTCGGCCGCCTCATGTTCTTCCGTCACCTCCTCGTCCGTCGGCTCCATGGGCTCCGGAGACTCCGATTCATGGACGTCGTCCTCGTCCAGCTCCGCCTGTGAACCGGAATCGGCATCGCGCTTTGGCTTCCGTTGTTTCATGCGAATCGAATCCGTGAAAAAGACAGGGACTGACTATACCAGATGTCAGGTGCCGGGCAACAACGAACCGGGCCGAGCCGTTCCTGCCTCTCTTGCGCCGGTGAAATCGCGCCTCGTATAGTGCGCGTTGGTGCTGAAAACCGGAGTCATGTGAGGAATCAGCAGCGCGACATGAACTCGTGGGGAAGTCTCAGAACATTGGAAAGCGCCCTGCGCAGCGGGCATTGGCCGACCTTGGCCGGTGCCTGGCTGCATCTCACCGTCAGTTTCATGGTGTGGGTGCTCTTCGGGGCGTTGGCCGTGGCGATCGGTGACGATCTTCACCTGACCGCGACGCAACTGAGTCTGGTGGTCGCGCTCCCGCTTCTGAGCGGCGCGTTATCGCGGGTGGTGGCCGGTTGGGCTTGCGATTGGTACGGATCCAGGCGAACCGGTCTTGTGGTGTTGGGCCTGCAACTGATTGCGATCGTCTGGGCGGCGTTGAGCGGGACAGAGTATGTCGAATTGCTGGCCATTGCGCTGCTCCTGGGCGCCGGCGGGGCAAGTTTTGCCGTGGCCATGCCGGTTGCCAGCCGGGTGTACCCTCCTGCTCATCAAGGCCTGGTGTTGGGATTGGTCGCGTCCGGCAATATCGGAACCGTGCTGGTGTTGCTGTTGGCGCCACGCTGGGAAGCCCAGCTGGGATGGCATGGGGCCTGCGGGATCATGGCGGGTCCGGTTCTGGTGACCCTGGGCCTGTTTGCTCTGGTGGTGAGAAAAGAGTCTCCAACCCGTTCTGCCATAGGAGGCGCCTGGTGGCGGCAGGCCTGGGGGATGGTCCATGTGCCGCCGGTCTATTGGCTCTGCCTGGTCTACGGGATTACGTTCGGCGGATTTGTCGGCCTCACGAGTTTTCTCCCGGTGCTGCTGCATGATCAGTACGGCAGCGACCCGATCATCGGTGGCGCTATTGCCGCGCTCTGCGGATTGATCGGGAGCCTCATTCGCCCGGTCGGTGGATACGTGGCGGATCGCTGGGGCGGTCTGCCGGTTCTGGCCGGCCTGTTTGTGGTGCTTGCTCTCGCGACGGCGTTGGCTGCATCGCTTCCCGCCTTGCCCTGGCTGGCCGGCCTGCTGACGGTGACCATCGCTGTCATGGGATTCGGCAACGGGGTCATCTTTCAAATCGTCTCGGAATGGTTTCCAAAGGATATCGGTTTGGCGTCGGGCCTAGTCGGGGCTGCCGGAGGGATCGGCGGGTTCTTTGTGCCGATTGGGTTCGGTCTGCTCCGGGAAGGGACAGGGACGTTTGTGCCCGGATTTCTCGGATTGGCGCTGGCGAGCATGGCTGCCGCATTGACGGTGAGTTCGGCCCTGCGATGGCGTCCCCGGTCCGTCGCGCAGACCTCCAACGCCCAAGGTTTTTCCCGTTGACAGGGTGATTTGAAAAGGGTTAGCTGAGCATCCACGCAGGCCGGTCTGCACAATTGAGGGACTATGGCGACACCGTTTAATTCGATCGAAGAAGCCATTCGCGACATCAAGAAGGGGAAGTTCATCATCCTCGTGGATGATGAAGACCGTGAGAACGAAGGGGATCTCGTGATGGCGGCCAGCAAGGTGACCCCGCAGGCGGTCAACTTCATGGCCAAACATGCGCGCGGGTTGATCTGCCTGGCCCTGACACCGGATCGGGTGGAGGAGTTGCAGCTCGCGCCGCAGGCTGCGGAAAATACGGCCACCTTCGGCACGGCGTTTACGGTGTCGGTCGATGCCCGCAAAGGGATCACGACGGGTATTTCGGCGGCCGATCGCGCGACGACGATCCATGTCGCAATCGATCCGCGCAGTACACCGGCTGACCTGGCGCGTCCCGGGCACATTTTTCCACTGAAGGCGCAAGTCGGCGGCGTGCTGCGGCGCGCGGGGCAGACCGAAGGGTCGGTGGACTTGGCGCGCCTCGCCGGGCTCTATCCCGCCGGCGTCATCTGCGAAATCATGAATGAAGACGGGACGATGGCGCGCGTGGCCGAATTGACCAAGTTCGCCAAGCGGCACAAATTGAAGATGGTGACGATCAAAGCCTTGATCGAGTACCGGATGCATCGTGAAACCTTTGTGCGGCGGGCGGCCAGCGCGTTCCTGCCGACCATGTTCGGTGATTTTGAGGCGATTGCATTCGAGAGTGAAATCGATGGGGCCACGCACATTGCGTTGGTGAAAGGGCAGGCGGATGCCGAGACGCCCATGCTCGTGCGGGTCCACTCCGGCTGCTTGACGGCGGACGTGCTGGGATCGCTGCGATGTGATTGTCGTGAGCAACTTCACCGGGCCATGGAAATCATTCAGAAGGACGGCCGCGGGGTATTGCTGTATCTCAATCAGGAAGGGCGCGGAATCGGCCTGCTGAACAAAATCAGGGCCTATGGGCTCCAGGATTCCGGCAGCGATACAGTCGAAGCGAATCTTCAACTCGGTTTCAAAGCCGATTTGCGCGATTATGGCGTTGGGGCGCAGATCCTCGTCCAGCTCGGGCTGCACAAGATCCGCTTGATCACCAACAATCCGCGGAAGATTGTCGGCATCGAAGGGTATGGGCTCAAAGTGGTCGAGCGGGTGCCGATTGAAATCGCGCCGCGAGCGGATAATGAAAAGTATCTCCGCACCAAAAAAGCAAAGCTCGGTCACCTATTGAAAAAAGTGTAACCTGCCCGCGGTGCCTCGTCTTCCGGAGCGGGTTTGTAGGAAGAGGCGCAGCCGAAACGTGTAGCCATTTGAGGGGGTTTCCAGGTATGATCGCCCTCTTTCTTCGACAGACGCGCAATCCATGAATCGTCTCAATCGGTATCGCATTCCATGAAGCTTCGCAAGGGCTCCCAAAACGCGGCAGGTCTGGCTGTCGGGATTGTCGCGAGCAAATTCAATAAATCCGTCACCAGCCGCCTCCTGACCGAGTGCATCAAGGCGCTGACTGCCGCCGGGGCGTCCGATGAGGCGATCGAGGTCGTGCGGGTGCCCGGCGCGTTCGAAATCCCTCTCGTCGCCCGCCAGCTGGCCCGGTCCGGTCGTTTCGATGCGGTGATCTGTCTGGGCGCCGTCATCCGAGGTGACACGCCTCATTTTGAATTTATCAGCGCCGAAGTCAGCCGCGGCATTCTGCAGGCTTCTCTGGAAACGAATCTGCCGGTGGTCTTCGGAGTGCTCACGACTGATACGGTGGCGCAGGCGGTCGAACGCGCGGATCCGGCGAAACTCAATCGCGGGGCCGATGCCGCGAAGACAGCGATTGAAATGGTCAATGTCATGCGGCAGCTCAAGAAAGAAGAGCTCGAGGGCGTGCCGCCCGCCGCCTCCTCACGACCAGCCCGACGAACGGCCCCGAGGTCGACACGCTGACCGGCGTTGGACTATGGCCTCTCGACATCAAGCCCGTGAACGGGCGGTACAGATTCTCTTTCAATATGACATACATGGTCAGGCTGGTCCTTGGCTGGACGATTTCTGGGCGCACTATCCCCTTGCCGATGATCTGCGGGTGTTTGCGGAGCGATTGGTGGCCGGGGTCAGGGAGCATAAGAAAGAACTGGACACAGTGATCGGCGCCCACGCCACCAATTGGAAGGTCGGCCGCATGCCGATCATCGATCGCAATATTCTTCGCCTGGGCTGTTTTGAATTGCTCTATGCCCCCGAGGTGCCGGCGAAGGTCACGCTGAATGAGGCGATCGAGCTGGCGAAAAGTTTCGGCGATGAAGAGGCCTCCAAGTTCGTCAACGGGATTCTCGACAAGGTGCTCGGGTCGGACACCCGGTTGGAACGCAAACGCGCCTTTCCGGAACTGCCGGTGGTGGGGGCGGGGGACGATGGAAACGTGAAACGTGAAACGTGAGACGTCGTTTGCGGGAGCTTCCTTCGGATTTCCGGAACGAACGACGCTTCACGTGAAACGCAGATTGAGGAAGAGATGATTGAGCGATATACCCGGTCCCGCATGAGTGCAATCTGGGATCTCACACACAAGTACGAGATCTGGCTGGAAGTCGAATTGCAGGCTTGCGCGGCGTTTGAGCGGGCCGGGCAAATCCCGCGCGGCACGAGTGCTAGGATCCGAAAAAATGCGATGATCGACGTGGCGCGTATCGCCGACATCGAGAAAGTCACGAAACATGACGTGATTGCGTTTCTCGAGTCGCTCATGGAATCCGTCGGGCCCGACCACCGGTTTTTACACATGGGGCTGACCTCTTCCGACATCGTGGATACGTCGCTGGCCGTGCAGATGACCGAGGCGCTCGATCTGATTCTCGAAGACCTCGACGAGTTGATCGCCGTCCTGAAAAAACGCGCGCTGGAGCATCGTCACACCGTGATGGTCGGCCGCTCGCACGGCATCCACGGCGAACCGGTGTCCTTCGGGTTCAAGTTGGCGATTTGGTATGAGGAGGCTTGCCGGCACCGGACACGTCTTCTCGCCGCGAGAGCCGATATTGCGGTGGGTAAACTGTCGGGCGCGATGGGAACCTTCGCGCACCAAGGGCCTGAAATCGAAGAATACGTCTGTGCCAAGATGGGGCTGGCGTCGGATCCGGTCTCCAATCAAATCGTGCAGCGCGACCGGCATGCGGCCTATGCGTCCGCGTTGGCCTTGCTGGCGGCGACCATCGAGAAAATCGCCACGGAAATTCGCCACCTGCAACGGACGGAAGTGCTGGAGGCGGAAGAATACTTCTCCGAGGGGCAGAAGGGCTCGTCGGCGATGCCCCATAAACGCAACCCGATTGCCTCGGAGAATCTCTGTGGCTTGGCGCGTCTCGTCCGCGGCAACAGTCTGGCGGCAATGGAAAACGTTGCACTCTGGCACGAGCGGGATATCAGCCACTCCTCGGTCGAGCGGGTGATCATGCCCGACAGCACTATTCTGATCGACTACATGCTGGCCCGCGTCACGGACTTGGTTAAAAATCTCGTGGTGTACCCCGAGCGGATGCAGCGCAATCTCGATTTGACCGGGGGGCTGGTGTATTCGCAGCGGTTGCTACTGGCGCTGATCGAAAAGGGCGCCCAGCGCAAGGAATCGTATGAGGCCGTCCAACGCAATGCCATGACGGCCTGGAAGGGCGGGATCGGATTTCAAGAATTGGTCCGGCGCGATCCGTTCATTACGACCCACTTGAAGCCGACCGAAATCACCGCCTGTTTCGATCCCATGTATTATTTGCGGCATCTGGATCAGGTGTTTCGCCGTGTGTTCGGGGCTCGCGCCGTTCCGTCCGGCCGGCGTCGGAAGGGGCGCGCATGAAGGCTGCGTCAACGATGAGAGTCGCGATGCTGGTGGCCCTGTTGCTCGGGGCAGCGGTGTGGCCGGCCCGGGCAGCCGATCGGGAGGCGTTGTTGACCCAACCAGGTGTCTACGGCAGCTTTGCGGCGTTTCAGATGGATCACGACTGGTGGGATCTCACTGGCGAAGCGCGTGTGATCGCCGTGTCTGAGGTCAAGGGGCTGATCGAGCAGTTCTCGCAGAAGATCGCGATCGAGTCGTATCTGCTTCGTGGCCTGTCGGACCATGCCGACTTCATGCTCCGGGTGCATGCGCCTGCCCTCTCGGATACGCAGCAGTTTCTCACCTCTTTACTCGGCACGCGCCTGGGACGCCATCTCGTCGCGACAAGTTACCTGCATGGCCTGACCAAACAGGCTGTCTACGCCCCAGGGTTTCCGGAGCAGATGAAAAAGGCGTTGCAGCCACCCGCCAACGACGCAGGAGCGAAGTCGTACGCCGTCGTCATTCCGATCAGAAAAGACGCTGAATGGTGGGCGCTGGATCAAGACACTCGCGCCGCGCTCATGCAGGAGCATACGCAGGCCGCGCTGCCCTACATCAACACCGTGAAGCGGAAACTGTATCATTCCAGCGGACTGGACGACTTCGACTTCATCACCTATTTCGAAACGGACAAACTGGACGATTTTCACAGTTTGATCCGCGCTCTCGAACAGGTGAAAGAATACCGGCATGACCGGCGGTTCGGGCACCCCACGTTGCTGGGAACGATCAGACCGCTCGACGACATTCTGGAATTGTTCGCACGGTAGTTGGAGGGGAGAGGATGAGTGGCGAACCGGCAGGCACGATGCTCTACGAGGGAAAAGCCAAGAAAATTTTCACGACCGAACGGCCGGATCAGGTGTTGCAGTACTTCAAGGACGACGCGACGGCCTTCAATGCGCAAAAGCGCGGAACCATTGTCGATAAAGGCGTGGTGAACAATAAGGTGTCGGAGCGGCTGTTCCGGCTGCTGGAGCAACAGGGCATCCAGACTCACTTCATCCAACGCGTGAGCGACCGCGAGATGCTCACCAAAAAAGTGACGATTGTTCCGGTGGAAGTCGTGGTCCGGAATGTCGTGGCGGGAAGCCTTGCCAAACGGCTGGGCCTCAAGGAAGGCGCAGGGATCGATCCGGCCATCATCGAATTTTATTACAAGGACGACGCGCTGGGCGATCCGCTGGTGAACGACGATCATTTGCGCTTGTTGAACGTCGCCACGCCGGCCGTGCTGAGAGAGATGCGCGAACTGGGCCACAAAATCAATGCGGTCCTGGTCCCCTTCTTCAAAGAGCGGCGTATGCTGTTGGTGGATTTCAAGCTGGAGTTCGGCGTCTTTCACAATCGATTGATCCTCGCCGACGAGATTTCTCCCGACACCTGCCGCTTCTGGGATCAGGCGACCAAAGAGTCGATGGATAAGGACCGGTTCCGGAAAGATCTGGGCCGCATCGAAGAGGCCTATCAAGAGGTGCTGAAAAGGGTGTGCGGTTAGCGGAAAGTGAAGCAGACGCCTCACTCTCCGCTGGGCCATCTGCTGACATGTGGGAAGTGGGACGCCGGACGATGAATCGGTTTGTGCGGTTGTTTTTGCATTATGGCCTGGTCGCGGCGATTCTCGTGTGGGCGGCCACCATCGCCTTGATGGCCTATCATCTTCATGAGTCGCCCTGGCGTTGGGCCTTCGTGTTATTGTCCCTGGCGGGCCTCGGGACGATTGGAGTCATTTTCTGGATTCGTCGATATGTGAATAACACCGCGCAGGCTCGAGAGCGCGCAGGGAAAGTCGAATGAAAGCCAAAATTCATGTCACGCTGAAGCAAGGGATTTTAGACCCTCAGGGGAAAGCGATCGAGCATGCCTTGGACTCGCTGGGGTTTAAGAATGCGGCGAACGTGCGGGTGGGCAAGTACATGGAAGTCGACGTCAATGAAACAGATGCGGCGAAAGCCGATGCGCAGGTCAAGCAGATGTGCGAGAAACTGCTGGCGAACACGGTGATTGAAGAATATCGGTACGAACTGCAGTAGGTTCAAGACCGGGCGGCCGAACTCGATTCTTTGCGCGCAGAACGCGCACGATGAAACAGTGCTCGTTCGATGCGCGCAGTAGAATCCAGTTCGACTGCCCGGTCAATGTGTCTCGCAGCTCGGGATGGGTAGAGGTAGGAACACAAGGATGAACATCGGCGTGGTGGTCTTTCCCGGCAGCAATTGCGATCACGATTGCGCGTATGTCTTTCAGGATGTGCTGGGCCAGTCTGTGCGGATGATCTGGCACAAGGATACCCTGCCGGGAGGATTAGATGCCGTGGTTCTGCCGGGAGGGTTTTCCTATGGAGACTATCTGCGCACGGGTGCCATTGCGCGGTTCTCGCCCGTGATGGGGGCGGTGAAGGCGTTTGCGGATAACGGCGGGCTGGTCATCGGTATTTGCAACGGGTTCCAAATTCTTCTCGAAGCGGGCCTGTTACCCGGCGTGATGGTAAGAAATACCTCCCTGAATTTTATTTGCCGAGATGTGTATGTGAAGGTGGAGAATGCCGCGACTCGGTTTACGAATCGTTGCGAGTCCGGCCAGGTGTTGAAGATTCCCATCGCGCATGCGGACGGCAACTATTATACCGATCCCGTGACGCTCGCCGGTATCAAGGCCAATGCCCAGGTGATCTTCCGGTATTGCACGCCAGACGGCAAGGTGACGCCTGAAGCCAATCCGAACGGCTCGCTGGACAATATCGCGGGCATGATGAACGCCGACGGTAACGTGTTGGGGATGATGCCGCATCCCGAACGAAGCGCGGAAACGCTGCTGGGCAATGAGGACGGCCGGCTGATTTTTTTGTCCATGCTGAGCGCCTTCGGCAAGACAGAACAGCAGTCCCGATTGGTACGCGTGTGAACGCGGCGAGAGAACAGGAGCGCCGGATGCGTCGGGACTCATTCACGATAAAGATGTGCAACGCATGAAATCATTGGTCATTACCCAAGCGATCCTTGAGCAGCACAAACTGAGCGAGGATGAATATAAAAAGATTCTGGAGATTCTGGGACGGGAGCCGAACTGGACGGAACTGGGGATGTTCTCGGCCATGTGGAGCGAACATTGCTCCTACAAAAGCTCCCGCATCCATCTGAAAAAATTGCCGACGACCGGCCCGCGTGTCGTCCAGGGCCCCGGTGAGAATGCCGGAGCGGTGGATATCGGCGACGGCCTATGCGCCGTCTTCAAGATGGAATCTCACAACCATCCCTCCTTCATCGAACCCTATCAGGGCGCGGCGACCGGGGTCGGCGGCATCCTCCGAGATATTTTCACGATGGGCGCGCGGCCGATCGCTCTGCTGAACTCGCTGCGATTCGGCAGCCTGGACAATGCGAATACCCGCCATCTTCTGAAAGGAGTGGTGTCGGGCATCGCCGGTTACGGCAATTGCATGGGGGTGCCGACCGTCGGCGGTGAGATCGTCTTCAATGACATCTATGCGCTCAATCCTTTGGTCAACGTGTTCTGCCTCGGCATTGCCAGGAAGGAGAAGATTTTTCTGGGCAAGGCGGCGGGGGTGGGGAATCCGGTGATCTATTTCGGCTCCAAGACCGGGCGCGACGGCATTCACGGCGCAACCATGGCCTCGGATTCATTCGACGAGGAAGCGGCTCAAAAACGTCCCACCGTTCAAGTCGGTGATCCGTTCACGGAAAAACTTCTGCTGGAGGCCTGCTTGGAACTCATGGCCGGCGATTGTCTGGTCGGCATTCAAGACATGGGCGCGGCGGGTTTGACGAGTTCGGCCTGCGAAATGGCCTCGCGGGAAGGGACAGGCGTGGAATTGGAATTGGCCGATGTGCCGCGTCGAGAGCCTGGCATGACGCCGTATGAAATCATGCTGTCCGAATCGCAGGAGCGCATGTTGATGGTCGCGAAGGCCGGCCATGAGGACGAAGTCATCAAGATTTGCCGCAAATGGGATTTGGATGTCGCGGTCATCGGGCGGGTGACGGATACCGGCAAGGTGGTGCTCAAGGAGAACGGGCACATCGTGGCGGAGATTCCGGCTAAGGCTCTGGCAGATGACGGCCCGCGATACGATCGGCCCAGCTCGCCGCCGGCCTATCAGGAGATGTTGCAGGCCTTGAATTATGACGCCTTACCGGACGTGAAGGACGCCAATGCGGCCTTGCTCGAACTGTTGGGATCGCCGACGATTGCGAGTAAACGCTGGGTCTATGAGCAATATGATCACATGGTGCGGACCAACACGATGGTGCGGCCGGGATCGGATGCGGCGGTGCTGCGGGTGAAAGGCACCGATAAGGCCCTGGCCTTGTCGGTGGATTGTAACGGACGGTATTGTCTCTTGAATCCCTACGAAGGCGCCAAGATTGCCATCGCGGAATGTGCGCGCAATCTCGCCTGTTCAGGTGCGGAACCGATCGGCGTCACCGACTGTTTGAATTTCGGTAATCCGCAACGACCCGAAGTCATGTGGCAGTTCGTGCTGGCCATCGAAGGGCTGAAAGACGCCTGCGAGGCCTTGCGCGTGCCCATCGTCAGCGGGAATGTGAGTTTGTACAATGAGACGAACGATCTGTCGATCTATCCCACGCCGATGATCGGGATGGTGGGATTGATTGAGCAGGCCGATCGCACTGCCACGCAGTGGTTCAAACAAGCCGGTGATGTCATTATTCTCCTGGGGCGAACGCGTGAAGACCTCGGTGGCACGGAGTACCTCAAAGTGGTGCACCATCGCGAGCAGGGGTCGCCGCCGTTGCTGAATCTTGAGGACGAGCAAGCGGTACAGGCCTGTACGATTCGACTGATCCGTGAGGGGTTGGTGCAGTCTGCGCATGATTGCTCCGATGGCGGATTAGCGGTGGCGCTGGCGGAATGTTGTATCTCGGGTGCCGATGGGCGAATCGGCGCTGTGGTAGAATTGGCGCGTGATGGTTTGCGCCGCGATGCGTTGCTCTTCGGGGAAAGTCAATCGCGCATCGTGCTGTCGGTCAAGCAGGAAGAGGCCGACAAGGTTTTGGATGTAGCCCGAAGGGCCGGCGTGCCTGCAGCCCGCATCGGTATCGTCGGAGGCGGGCGGTTGGTGATTCGGGTGGACGGCGACCGGAGTGCTCCTGGGTCCTCTATCGATCTCGACCTGCTAACCGTGCATGAACGTTGGGCCATGGCGATCCCACGGGCCCTCGCTCTGGATTAGCGTAGAGACGCCATGGCCAAAGAATTACCCCTCATCTCGGCCGACCGATTTCATGACGAGTGCGCCGTCTTCGGCATTTACGGCCATAAGGAGGCGGCGAATCTTGCCTATCTCGGCCTCTATGCGCTGCAACATCGCGGGCAGGAAGCCTCCGGCATTGTCTCCAATGATGGTGAACAGTTTTATGTCGAGAAGGGCCAAGGTCACGTGGCCGATATCTTCTCGCAGCACGCCCTGGCGCGACTCCCCGGTTCCATGGCCATCGGGCACAACCGTTATTCCACTGCCGGCGGCGCCGGTCTGAAGAATGTGCAACCGCTGAGCGTCAACTTTGCCTTCGGAAACCTGGCGGTGGCGCATAACGGCAACCTCATCAATGCCACCATGCTTCGCAGCGAATTGGAAGCGTACGGCGCTATTTTTCAGTCGACGTCCGATACGGAAGTCATTATCCATCTGATTGCCCATTCGCGGGCGGATACGCTGCTTGATCGAGTGATCGATTCGCTCACCCAGGTTCGTGGCGCATTTTCCGTGGTGCTCATGACCGATCAGGGAGTCATTGCCGCTCGCGATCCGCATGGATTCCGTCCGCTCTGCCTGGGGCGCTTTCGCGATGCCTGGATTGTCGCGTCCGAAAGTTGCGCGTTCGATTTGCTTGACGCGGAATATGTGCGGGAAATCGAACCGGGAGAGTTGGTCGTCCTGGATCATCGGGGCGTGACCAGTTATAAGCCTTTTGCACCGACCCGGCCCGCGATGTGCATCTTCGAGTATGTGTATTTTTCACGTCCCGACAGCCGTATTTTCGGTGGGAGCGCGGTGTACTCGATTCGGAAGGCGTTCGGTCGACAATTGGCGCTGGAATCAGCCGTGGACGCGGATATCGTGATCCCTGTGCCGGATTCCGGGGTGCCGGCGGCTTTAGGGTATTCGGAGGGATCGGGCGTCCCATTTGAGAGCGGGCTCATTCGGAATCACTATGTGGGACGAACGTTTATTGAGCCGGAGCAATCGATCCGCCATTTCGGAGTCAAGGTCAAGCTCAATGCCGTTCCCGAAGTGCTTCAAGGGAAGCGTGTCGTTGTGGTGGACGATTCCTTGGTGCGAGGAACCACCAGCCGCAAGATTGTGAAAATGCTACGTCATGCGGGCGCCAAAGAGGTGCACATGCGAATTAGTTCGCCGCCGATCGTGTCCCCCTGCTTCTATGGCATTGATACACCCACGAAGAAAGAATTGATCGCCTCCAGCCACACAACCGACGAAATTCGCAAATATATTACCGCCGACAGTCTCGCCTATCTGAGCCTTGACGGCATGGTCAAGGCTGCGCCTGGTGCACCCGGCCAATATTGCGATGCATGCTTCACTGAGCAATATCCCATCTCCTTTACTCGAGCGGAAGAACTGCAGCTCGGGCTCTTCGAACCGCCACGTTGACATGCCCTGTGTGCTCCACTCGCTAGCTAGACTTCGTCGGCGTGAATTCCGCGAGTCACTGCCAGCCCTGTTCTGACCGCGCACTTTCCCGATAGTGTCTCTCACTCGGCAGGCATTCGAGGAATGCCTGCTCTCCCGCCGTCGCGCAAGGCGTGCGTCGCTCTACTTCTGCCGGTTTGCCCACAGGCTACATTCCCCCCGAAAGAGATGCCTCCCCAACCAGTCTGGGAATAGAGAAACCGACATGCTGCGGCTACGTTGCCCACAGCGCAGCCAACCGATTGCATGCTTTCGGCGCAAGTGCTGACAACTCACAGACATGACTGAGTTGAGAACCAAGCGAGAGTGAAGGTGTCCGTGATTTGCATCAGGCTGTTCGTTATGTCCGCCACCGTATCAATTTCGAGCAAGCCCACGATTGAGCGCTTCCAGCAAACTTTTGTCGCACCGGCTGGAGCCAGCCTCTTTGGTTACTTCGGACATAGCGTGAGGGGCTTTCAGCGCGGTGAGCACCCCATTTCTTAGAAACCGTTAGGCCGGAGATAGACATCAGATGGGACAGCAAATAAGGTCCAGGATCGCTCGATGGAAACCTTCACGCAGGGTAGAAGTCTTTCGAAAGCAGAGGATTTCGTCCCCCGGCCTCCCGTCGATGAGCCTGGAGGGTCGGTTGCTCGTGCTCTGCGCACGAACGTCCGTCAGTGAGTTTGTCCGGGTTGAAATCGCGGATCTGGCTTGTGACGCAATCAACTGGGAGTTAGTCTGGAGCCTGTCGAAAGACCATGGCATCGCGCCGTTGGTCTATCGAAATCTTGCCACCATTTGTCCTGCGGCAGTCCCGTCGTCGATTCATGAGGCATACCGCCGGCACAATCAAGCGACGACCTTGATGAACAATGTGCTTGCGAAAGAACTCGTGGTCCTGCTTGGTGCGCTGGCTGCACAGGGGATCACTGCAATTCCCTTCAAAGGCGTCACGGTAGCCCAAGCTGCCTACGGTGATCTCACAGTGCGCGAATGTGCGGACAATGATTTGATTATTGAGGAGGGCGCTCTCTCCCAAGCACGGAAAGTGCTTTGGTCGCAGGGATATAGACTGAGTGGTTCTGAAATGGAGACCGGGGCCGAATCGGATGAGTCCTCTCACGTGTTTCTGAAAAGAAATGGGATGGTTGCGGCTGACCTGCAATGGGCTATTGTTCGCCGCCACGCAGGCTTTCGAGCGGACCGGCGCGCGTTTTGGAGTCGACTGAAGCCGGTTCGTCTGCCGACGACCTCGGTCATGGGGCTCTGTCCGGAGGATTTGCTCCTTCTGCTCTGCGTTCATGGCACCATCCATGCCTGGGGGCAATTGAAATGGGTGTGTGATGTAGCCGAGCTCGTGCGCCGAAAACCCGCGCTAGACTGGAGCCGGCTATTGTTCCAGGCAAGCGAGTGGAAATGTCGGAGGATGGTCTTGCTCGGCTTGGCTATGGCTCAGAATCTCTTCGACATTGAGCTGCCGCGTACGGTGAGCCTTGAGATCGAAAAGGACGGAGACATTTCCGTCCTCGTGCGCAGAATGCCCCGGCAGTTACTCAAGCATCCCGGCCAGGGCATCGATGAAGATAGTCTTGACGCCTTGTGTGTCACCATCGCGGATTCCTCATGGGAACGATGGAAACTGGCCCTAGTGCTTTGTCGAACCGATGCCGATGTGTGTGCTCAGTCGCTGCCATGGTTCCGAGGGCAAAGGAAGCTGCAGATTCTGTCGAGATGCCTGAGACCATTCCTCACAGCCCTCCCCAAAAACATCCTGTGGGACCGAATCGGAGATAGGCTGGTGCGGTGGTTGCGCGGTTGCTAATAGGGATCCGGCCTTGTCCTGACAGGTACTTCGTTGCCAGCCTGCAGTCCTCCCTGCGAAGTGGTTGCTCCTGAAAAAAATCGCGTGCTAGGATGCCAGCATGATCAGTCACAATAGTTCATGCAAGGGATCGACGAGTGAAGAAAGCGGTTTGCTCTCTCGCTTGTCCTGCGAAAGGAGGCGCTGATGAAACGGGTTCTGATCATACTTGCGTTGGTTCTCTTCCCTGTATCGGCAGCCCATGTGGCCGTTGCTGCTGGATTTTTTAAGGTGGGGGAGCCTGCGCCCGCTTTCGCACTCACTTCAATCACCGGAGATCCTCTTTCACTCGAACAGTTAAAAGGGAAGGTCGTGGTTCTGGGACTCTTTCATATTTGCGATCCCTGCATGATGCAAGGAACAAATCTGCAAAAGGTTCATGAGGCGGTGGCCGGAAAAAATGTTGCGGTCGTCGGTATCAATTCATCGGGTAACTCCAAGCGAGACGTGGGCGAGTTCCTGAGCGCATTTCCGGTGAAAGTCTCCTATCCATATCTCCTTGATCCGAACAAGATCACGGACAAACTCTATGGTGGCGGTAAATTTATTCCCAACGTGTATGTGATCGACCAGCGTGGCGTGATCCGATGGCAGCGGGTGGGCAATATGGAACTGGCCGGAGCCGAGGTCATTCTTCAGGAGGTGGAGAAACTCCTGGCTTCTGCGCCTGGCGGACCAGGCCTCATGTAACAGGGAGAAGAGGATTCATGGACGAATGGGAAGAGGGGAAACTCACGTTTCTTGAAGTCATCAAGGGCATTGACCAAGGCGTTGAGGTGGTGATTCCGACAAAACCGACCAACAGCATGTTTCTCATCTCCCTCACCAAAGGCGCAAACCGGAAGTTTCTGACGATATCAGAGGACGATATCATTGATCTTCCGACAGAGGCCGGCATTCGTGAGAAGATGATCAAAACCTTGCAGGCGGCGGTTTCAACTTTGTGATGTCCACAGTGAGGGAAAGCGCGTGAAACAGCTGCTGCCTGGCGTGTGGCAATGGTCTTGGTTCTCCGAAGAAAAACAACTCGATTTCAACGGACTCTTTCTCACGGTCGGTGAACACAAGATTCTCATCGATCCCCCGCCGATGACGGCCGATGTGAGTACCCTTATCAGGCGCCAGGGAGGGTTGGATTATATTATCGTTACGAACCGCGACCATATACGCGAGGCAGAGACCTGCCAGGCGGAATTCCGCTGCCAATTGCAGGTACCCGAGGCCGATGCGCCTCACATGGACGTCAAGCCGTCAAAAACCTACAAGGACGGAGAGCTTCTGCCCGGCGGTATTTGGGTGATACAGCTAAAGGATCAGAAGTCTCCGGGGGAGTCGGCGCTCTATATTCAACAGGGGAAAGGCCTGCTGATTGTCGGAGATGCCTTGATCGGGAAACCAGCCGGGGCCTTGAGTCTGCTGCCCTCCGAACGATATGCGGACGTGGCGAAGGCGAAGGAGGGCCTTCGCCGGTTGTTGAAATATCACTTCGACTCGATTCTCGTGGGTGATGGGGCTAGCATCACCGTAGGAGCCAAGCAGGCGGTGGAGCATGCGCTCCAGGTCTAAAGAATCATGGCGCTTCGAAACGGATTGTCGGAAGAACTGAATCGCCAGGGCAATGAGCATTTTGCTCGAGGCCACTACACGGACGCCTATGCCTGTTACGCAAAAGCCTTGGAGTGTGACCGTTTGACGGGCGACCATCGCGCGCTGAGCGCCACGTTGGGGAATCTTGGAAACATTTGCGCCGTGAGCGGCCGCCGCGACTCCGCGCAAAATTATTATCAAGAAGTCCTGGAGTTGCAAAAAGTCCTGGGAGACGACAAAGGCATCGGGACAACATTGGCCAATCTGGGCAATCTCCGTGCGGACGCTGGTGAATGGGACCGCGCCAGAGCGTATTATCTCGAAGCGCTCGATATTATGACTCGCGTGCATGATGAATTGGGCAAGGCTGTGTTGTTTTCCGATCTCGGCTTGGTGGCTCGAGAAACCGGGCAGTGTGATGACGCGCTTCGATATTACGAACAGTCGCTGGTTCTCATGCGTCGCCTGAATAACCAAGGCGGCGTCGCGGATGCCTGGCGCATGATGGGTCGGACCTTCGCGATACAAAAGCGATATGAAGACGCCATTGCCTGCTGCCAAACAAGTCAATCAATTGCCGAACGGAGCCGTGATGAACTCCGGACCGGAGGGGCGAGGTACGTGTTGGCTCAATGCTACGAAGATCTGGGGCAATTACACCTCGCGGTGGAAATGCTGGAGCAAGTCGTGCGTATGGATCGCAAATATGATCTGCCGAAATTGGCCGAAAACATCGCCCGGCTAGAAAGTCTGCGAGCTCGCCTGGATGCTGAAGATCCCACGCCCCAACCCAGGCGGTCGCGCGCATGAGTACTGCGGCTCTTCACGCCTGGGAGGCGGCTCGTGCAAAGCTTCGCGCCGACGTTCCCGAATTCTATGAGCTGGAACCGGGAGGGGCTCTCGTCCTCGATTTGGGCGACGATGGATGGGTCCTGGAGCTGCGGTCGGATGGTCAATTACTCTGTCAGCATGGAATAGCCATGGATGATGTGAAGAGTTTGATGTGTGACGGGACGACCGAGGATTTGGGAACCGATGAAGTGGCAAAACAAGCCAAGTACTTCCTGGGCCCAGCGGTATCCAAGAAACGTCCCGCTCTCCTCAAGGCGGGGTTCGCTGAGCGGACCGATATGAACGACGAATATGTCGCGATTACGTTCCTGAAGGCGGTCGAGTTTGATCGCTATGAAGATGTTCTTTCCGCCGTGCGCTGGTGCCAGAATCTTTTTAAGTCGTAGTCCTCGCGAATCGGGTCCTGACGTTTCCGTTCCTTTCAGACACCCATCCCGCCTTAGTGACCATTCCAGTGCTCGCTGTTCCCTGAATCCTGCAGCCCTCTCTATTTGCGCAGTTGCGAGAACTGGAATACAGCCTCCTCGCCGGCCGGCACCTATTTCCGCAACAAACATGCTCGAGTTCAAAATTTTTGCCAAAAGTTGCCATGTTTTCATGTAGTCAAGCGTGGGAGATGCCCACTGGCTGAGGATTCAAGATACTTACTAGGCCGACTACGATGATCAGGGGAGGTGAAGCTTGGGAAGATGGCTCTCCGCAGGCCGAGCCCGAGGCTGGAAGGTGAGGAGGCAACGCCCTCCAAGGACCATGATAAGAAAATTAAGCAGGCTGCTTCCTAGGGTCAGGATCAGGAAGGTGATGCGTGGTGATGGTTGACTGGCTTCCTGCACGATCGTTGCGAGGTCCAGTGCGAGGGCGATCGTGCTATAGATGACCGCCACCATCATAGTCCATGGTTGACGGATCAACATCATCCCGCCAATGAGAAGCACGGGACATGCAAATAGAAATCCCAGCAGGACACCGTTTTTGATCGTCGTCAGTGAGGAATTCGATTCAATCCCGAAGAGAACGCATTCCAAGGCAATGAGGGCGACAAAAAGCACGATTACCGAACGCGTATGGTGCATTGCGGCACTATAGCCCGAGCGCCTCTCTGTCGCAAGCGCTCGGACTCGTTCTTGGGTTTCGCGCCAGGCGTCACTCATGGACGACCATGCCATGTGCCCGCCCATCCTTTGAGGGGGCAACCAGATCAGGTGAGTCATTTACCGCAAATCCTTCCTCACGTGACAATCCGCCTCATCAGGAGGTTCACGTGACCCTACACACAGATCGTAAAAGATGCGGGTATCGAAGCGACAAATCACGCAGGGCCGCAACATCGATTCAGCTGAGCCATGTGGACATCTGGCGGTCGTTGCGTCTGATCGTGTGGTCAATCGTGTTAGTGACTTTTGTCCCGGGGTTTTCCATGGCTGCGTCATACCATTCAACCGGAAGCGGGAAGAGAGATGGGTCGATTGTCGAGCCGGTGGCGCAGGTGCCGGGCGATCATTCACCGGTGTTGGCTGCGGGCTTCGGTGTTCAGGCTGCAGGATCGTCGGTAATAATGGTTCGTACGTACGATGTGCCGACGGGCGCCGTACTCTCGGAGGACTCATTCGACGTGAGCGTCAAGGAAGAAGGGGCTGCTGAAACTGATGGCAACAGGGGACGCATTTTCGCAGGAGGAATCGGTGTCGACAGTCAGGGAAACTCAAAATTCATGCTGAGGGTGTATGACGCGGAAACGGGAAGATTTCTCTGGGAGGGGCAATTGCACTTGCTCAAAGTGAGCGAAGGCGAATCGGCGAAAGTGAAGGCGACGATTATTCCACATGTTTCCTTCGCAGTGCCCGCCGCAGATCACCCTCCACAAGCATTCCAATCCCTCTTTTCTGTGCGGGCGGTCAATCCTCTTACCGGTAACCTTGTGTGGCAAGATCAGTTTGCGCCGGGGAATCGAAGAGAACCGGCCCGCGTGGGGGTGTCATACAGGAACCGTTCGGTCACAGCGATGGGTCAACCCATCGGGCACATTTTCGATTTGGTTGTGCGAACCTACGATCGCAGTTCGGGCATTCTGTTATGGGAGGACTCGTTCGAAGAAATCGATCACAGTCAGGATGGTGCGGACAGCGAGCCGGAGACGAATGGTTATCCCCATGCGGTTCCATTCTGGCATCCGACCCGTGCGAATGAGGCCGGCATCTATCCAGCGGCGCGACGATCTCTATGAGGATTTGGGCGCCGATATGGTGGCGCCCAGGCTTTCCGCCCACTGTTGCTGGAAACTTTCATAGGAGAGCAGGAGACGATCCTGCATGGCGGCAGCGATGGTCTGGCGGGCCTTCAGATGAAGAAGCAGTTCATGAACCTTGTGCATGCCGAATCGTTCGATGAGATAGTGAGTGGCGGCATTCGCTTCCATGTAAGCCGCGCCCACCGTTTCAGCCGGTAAACTTTCCCAACTTCCCTCGAGGGCCGCCAGTGGGAGCAAGTTCTGTTCTCCGGGCGGCATGCTCCCGATCTCCTGCCAGGAGTCACTGGCCAACTGCATGGCCAGCCCCTCATTGAGCCACGTCGGAATCGCTCCACCCCTCGCGCCCAACTCCTCATGAATCAGCGCATGAACAAACTCATGCCGGAGTACGCGTGTCAGCCAGGCGCGATCCGTTGCGGCGCCTTGACTCGGAATCTGAATGCGCCCGAGGACAGGGTCAAATAACCCGTCCGCCCATACTGGGCTTCCGGTGGCTCCTTGGAACTGGGCCTTGGTATGCAGCACGACCATAATGGGTTTGGTTGGAAAGAAATTGAACTTCTGGCCGATTTCTCGATAGGCCGTCTCGAGAATGTCGAGCACAGTGGTCCAGGTCTCGGGGTCCTGATTACCGTCGTACTTGACCGTGAAGTGGACGCTGTTATGTGTGGAGAACTTCTCTTCGGCATTTTCCGCGCGATGCACCTTGGCGGTCACGACCTTCACGTACGATTGAAGCCCCGGGTCCCTTTTCAAACGATCCTTGGCCTGCGCCAGATGTTTGGCCGCTTCCGTAAGGCGATCTTTTTCCTGGAGGAGGTCTGCGAGGGCAACGTGCGGGAACGGCTCATCGGGAGACAAGGTCAACACCTTCCGCAAGAACTCCTCCGTCAGACCCGGATCCCGCAGTCCCCAGTAGGCGTGCGCAAGATTAAGGTGGGCCACTGGATTGTGTGGATCAAGCATCACGGCTTGTTTGAACGCTTTGACGGAAATTTCGGTTCCGCCGGCATTTTCCTGAAGAATGCCGAGGTTATTCCACAAGATCGCCACATGGCGCTTGGTGGCGGACTCCGAAAGGATCGAGGCGGGGAGTTCCACGAGTTTTGCTTCCGCGGCTGTAATATTGTGCTTCTCAAGCTCGTCGTGAATTGCGCCAAGCAATTCAGAATGCCGGGGAACCGGAATGCTGACCGGATCGATGGTGCGGGATCGCTTCGCTTCAGGCGCAGCGGCTTGCGGCGGGCGCGCAACGGCTTCGGGAGAGGCGGGCACGTCTTGTTCAATGATCTGTGGGGGCGCAGCAGGCACGTCGTGGAAATAGCGCGGTTTGAGCCAGGTCTGATAAAAGACGAAAACAGCAATCAGCAGGGCCAATGGCCCGAGAATATGCTTAATATTGCGTCGATACATGGGAGATCCTTCCGTGAGTCCTACACGAAATGACTCTAGCATCGAGGTGGTAAAGGGCCAAGGAAAGTCGCAAAAGCCGGCGCAGGTTGATGGTGGGACGCTTCATCTAGTTCACCCGACCTTCGTTGAGCCGCCAGCCCGCCTATGATAGGATCCCGCACAGGATGCCACGTCCTGATTCCTCTGAGTCAGATTCCTCTGAGTCCCAGGAGCACTTTCGAGCATTCCTGCAACGAGTGGCCAGACCCATCGAATTCGCGTGCCGCGATGCCTATGCTCATCTCCCGACAGTAAAAAACCTGGACCGTTTTGTATCGGACCAGGTGATTGGCGCGCTCGGTGAGCGACTCCATCCTCGCGGGCTCGAGATGGATCTGCTTTCCTTACGGAATCTGTTCGTCGATTTTCACGCAGGGCTCACGTCTGCTGAACAGCAACATCGACTGACGCAAGCGCTTCAAATTCTCCGCCGCCTTCAAGCCGGCTCATCTACGAGTCCTTCTCGCGTCGATAGGTCAGAGGCCAGTCATCCTGCTCACGCTGCCGGTACGAGTGTGTCCGCGCCGCCTACTTTAGAAGCATCGATTCAGTTTGCTCGAGGGGTAGGTCCGAAGCGAACGTTGCTCTTGAAACGCCTCGGCATCCAGACGGTCGAAGAGGCGTTGTGGACTTTGCCCTGGCGGTATGACGATCGATCGACCATCACCCCGATCGGGAAACTGTTGCCAGGCGTCACGCAGTGTATCTGCGGAGGCATCACTCGAGCGGAAGCCACGCAGGCACGGTCTCGCCGGCTGTCGATTCTCGACCTGACGGTTCAGGATGACACCGGAACGGTGCACGCCGTCTTTTTTAACCAACCCTATCTGGAAGCCGTGTTGAAGGATGGAGCGCGGGTGATGATGGCCGGACGAGTAGTCGCCGGTCGGCGTGGATGGATGGATCTGCGGCTGGAGCCGACGCAATTTGAAGTGCTGAGCGGGCAGGAAGATGAATTGCTCCACGTGGGACGGATCGTTCCGATCTACCACGAGACGAAAGGATGGACCTCTCGCCAGATGCGCATCTTGATCCAGGGCTTGCTGGCCGAGTATGGCGCGGAGATGCAGGACGCTCTGCCCTTGTCCGTGCGCGCGCGGCATCGCTTCCCGCCTATCGGCGAGGCGATTCAGCAGGTGCATTTTCCACAGCCAGACGTAGACCTGGCGACGCTTGACCGCGGCGTAACGGCTGCCCATCGCCGACTGGCCTTCGAGGAATTGTTCCTGCTCCAGACGGCTCTGGTGCTCCGGCAACAGCAGGTGAAAGCAGAACACAAACCCGTTCGATTCAATCCTCATGTGACGCAGCTGAGACAGCTTGCGCAGAATTTGCCCTTCACCCTGACGGCCGCCCAAGAGCGGGTGTGGCACGAAATCCAGACCGATATGGCGGCGTCGCGACCCATGAATCGCCTGGTGCAGGGGGATGTCGGATCGGGGAAGACCGTTGTGGCGCTGCATGCCTTGGTGATGGCCTGTGGCTCCGGTTGTCAAGCAGCGTTGATGGTCCCGACCGAAATCCTGGCGGAGCAGCATTATCTGAACCTCAGACCTCTGCTGGAGGCGGTCGGGTTCAAAACCCTGTTGCTCACGAGCGGCGGCAAGGCGAAGGATCGCCATGCCGCGCTGAGGCAGTTGGCATCGGGTGAGGCGCAGGTCGCGATCGGGACACATGCCCTCATTCAAAAGCGCGTGGGGTTTGCCAAGCTTGGCCTGGTGGTGGTCGACGAACAGCACAAGTTCGGTGTGCTGCAACGAAAGACCCTGCTGGAGAAAGGCTACCGCCCGGATGTGCTGGTGATGACCGCCACGCCCATTCCGCGCACCTTGGCCATGACCGTCTATGGAGATCTGGACGTATCGGTCATCGATCAGGTGCCGCCGGGTCGCAAGCCGGTCCGGACCATGCGCTATTCCGAGGGCCAGCGCCACAAGACGTGGCAGCTGGTCGGAGACGAGCTGAAGGCTGGGCACCAGGCGTACATCGTCTACCCGTTGGTGGAGGAGTCGGAGAAGAGTGATCTCAAGGCGGCCATACAAGGGGCCGAGCAGCTGCAGCGCGAGATCTTTCTGCAGGCAAAGATCGGGCTCTTACATGGCAGGATGCCCACGGTTGAAAAAGAGCGTACGATGGCGGCCTTCAAGGCCGGCGCGATTCAGATTCTGGTCGCCACGACGGTCATTGAAGTGGGGGTTGATGTGCCCAACGCAACAATCATGGTCATCGAACATGCGGAACGGTTCGGACTGGCCCAGCTCCATCAATTGCGCGGGCGTGTCGGGCGTGGAACGCATCAATCCTTCTGCATCTTGATGGCGTCGTATCTTCCGCGGGAGGTCAGGCCGAGAGTCACCCCTGACGGAAAGCCTGACGCCAATGTCTCCACTGCCCAACAACGATTGGCGGCGCTGGTGAATTCACACGATGGATTCATCATTGCCGAGGAAGATCTCCGGATCAGAGGTCCGGGAGAATTCCTGGGGTTGCGGCAATGGGGCTTGCCGGAATTCCGGGCGGCCAATCTCGTCCGCGACGCGCCGTTGCTGGAGCTGGCCAGACAAGAGGCCTTCGCGATGGTGAGCCGGGACCCAGGCTTGACCCTGCCCCAGCATCAGGCGGTCAAGGCGGCAATGGCTCGGCGCTGGACTGGCAAGTTGGCTTTAGGAGATGTGAGTTAGCTCCGCGCCACCTGGCGAAGGAGCGGAGGGCCGATCGATGGGAATGCTGCAACGGTTGAGTCACGATCTTCGCGCCGGATGGGTGACGCTACGCCATGGCACTGCCAAAGCGGCCGCCAGGGCGCTGGAGGAGGGAGAGTTGCTTCGTTACCGCCTGGAGTTGCGAAAGGTGGAGCAGCAACTCAACGATCTGCATGCAGACATCGGTGAACGGACGATCGAGTTACATGATCGCGGCGAAGCGCCGGATCGTCTGGTGAGTGATGCCGAGATTGTGCGCATGATGAAACAGGTGCGTACGCTGCAAGACGAACGGACCAAGCTCCTTCTGGAAATGAACGACATCACGGTAGAAGAGGCCTAAGCGATCGCATGACCGGCGCATCGACGACGGCTCCGCGAATGTTTGCCGGTATTGATATCGGGACCTTGACCTGCCGCTTGTTGATTGCCGAAGTGTCCTCGTCCCGACAGTTGCGAGAAGTGCGATCCGATCGACGTATCCTTCGGCTCGGGGAGGGCGTCGATAAGGATCGAGTGCTCCGTGCCGATGCCATGGCGCGGGTGGTCGCGACGCTCAAAGATTGGCGCCGGATCATCGAGCGTCATCAGGTTGAGGCGACGGCGGTAGTGGCGACGAGCGCCGTCCGGGATGCCCGAAACCGTGACGCCTTTCTAGACCTGATCGCCCATGAAACGGGACTACAGGTGGAAATGATCTCCGGCGAGGAAGAAGCGCGGCGAACCATGCTCGGGATTCGTTCCGGCCTGCCCGCTGATATGGCCGGCATCCTCGCCTTGGACATCGGCGGTGGAAGCACGGAATGTATTTTGGACCGACCCGGCCAGCTGCCGGTGGCGCGATCGATGGACATCGGTGTGGTGCGGCTGGGCGAACGGGTGCTGAAGAGCGATCCTCCTACCGCGGGCGAATTGGAACAGGCGCGTCAATGGATACGAAATGAGACGGAAGCGGCTGTCGCCACCATGCCCTTGACGCCGGGACTGACCTGCATCGGCACGGCCGGCACGATCACGGCGCTGGCTGCTATGGCGCAGCAGCTGCCCGCCTATGAACCGGCGAGAATTCACAATTACATCTTGTCGCTCGACATGGTGAAGCGCCTCGAAGCGGAGCTCCTGAGCAGGTCGAATGCGCAGCGAGAGGGCATGCCGGGCCTCGAGCGCGGCCGAGAGGATGTCATTGCCGCCGGGGCGATCATCCTCAAGACGATGATAGAGACGCTTGGCATGGGCACGGTTCTCGTCAGCGATCTTGGGCTTCGCGAAGGGGTGCTGCTGCATTTGGCGAACCGTTTGAGCTGACGCCTGCCGCGGCAGTCGATGTGAGCGAGGGCTCACCGGCACCGTGCGTGTATAAGGCTGCCGGTGGTTACCGCTGCGAATACCAGCGGAACCCGCTCTTTTGTTCGGTGAAGGTGGCTTGAGGCACGCCGCCGGGCTTTTCCAGCAGCAGCACCTTGAAGTCGATCAGGCCGAACCAGGCGGGATCGGCGATATCATGGTAGTGGCAGCCTTGCAGCTTCGGCAGGATCTCACCCAACGTCTTGGCCAACTCGCTTTCCGTATACGCTCTCACGGCGAAGGGTTGACCGAGTCCCTGGCAGAATCGTTGTATCGTATAGGCCGCGCCCGTGCACAGGACCTTCGTGTCGGGCTTGATCTGGAGAAACTGAGGCAGCGGGAGATAACGCTCCTGAAAACCCAGCCATCGCACGGCCTGGCGTAAGTGGCCGTACTGGACTTCGTATTCAGTGTGGTGCGGAAGCTTCACTGCGGCAGGCCAGCCTGCTTCAATGCCGAATTCCGTCAGGAATGCCCGGCCCCCCGGTTTCAGGACTCGCCAAACCTCGGCGACGAATCGCATCGGGCCCAGGTTGAAAATCACCTCTTCCGGCAGGTCCTTTTCGAGTGGCAGGCGCAGTCGCCTGATCCAATCCAACGCTTCCTGATGCTGGGCAGTGTCCCCACGGCCTTCCGAGAGCTCTTTCCGGCTCAGTTTGACCGGGGTCATATCCGCCATGTTTTCGTTGTCGATGAGGAGATCGACGGAGTTATCCTTAAACGGCAGCCATTCACCATTGGCATGAGTACCGGCGCCGGGCCAGCCACCCGCCTTCGCGCGCTTGGTTTGGAGTTGGAGGAACGGGCGAGTCACATCCAGCGAAATATAGTGAATCCCCTGTTTTTCGAACGGCAGCAGCTCCTGTCCGAGTTCTCGGGCGACATAGCCCAGCCCGCCGCCGATCTCCACAATCACCTTGGGTTTTGGCTTGAACCAGCCCAGGCGGCGCAGCTGGCGCATGAGGAGGCGCCCGTAAGTCGTGCCGCCCAGCGCCTCGCAGGGTTCGCGGAAGAGGTGCGAGACGGTGGTTTCGATCAGATCGAAGTGACCGTCTTCCAGGTCGCTTTCCTTGAGCTCGTGAACATGGAAATCTTCGAGATGTTCTTCGCCTTCGAAATCCTCTTGTCCTGACCAGCTCTCGCGGATTTGCTGCAGCAGAAGATCCCATTTGGCCTTGTGCCGGTGGCCTCCTGGCGGTTCTGTCCCGAAATAACAGAGGGAGTAGTTGGGAATAGACCACCGTGCCAGGTGCCAGGAACCGGGCTGGCCGTCAGGCCCGCAGATCTTATTGCCGTATTTCTCCACGAGGGCACCGACCGTAATGTGGCCGTTCATGCTGGTCAGCATTTCCATTCCGACCGCGTTGAGCCGAACGAGCGGAAAGTCGTCGTCGAGCGGGGCCAACCACCATTCGTCGTAGGCATGCTGGTAGGCGACCAGGTCGGGAATTCGCCAGGCGAGGAGACTGAGACGATCGCCGCTTAAATCAAGCGGCTCTTGTATGGCTGCGGCAGCTTTCATCGCATCGGGCGGTGCATCATCACAAAAGAAAGAAGCCGCAGCCTACACGAGGGTCACGCCGACCTGCAAGAACCCGGGATCAGGAAAGACCTAGGTTTGTGACGGAAGGAGCGGCGAATCGGTCACGATGATGATCCCGCGCATAATCGGATGGATGCGGCATTGATAGGGGTACCGGCCGGGAGGTAGGTTGGGAATGGTATAGGTGCCGCCAGGCTCGACGGCTCCCGAGTCGAACGCGCAGCGCCCCGTTTCCTCAAGGCAGCCGTCGTGGGTGACAGTGTGGTGAGTCGGGGTGGGGTTGTCCCATCTGATGGCGCCGCCTGCGGTCACGGTGGCGGCGGCGGGCACATAGTAGGGCGAGCCGCTGTCCATGAGAACATGCACCGCCGGAGGAGTTGCGGAGGAGGGCCACGCCGTTAGCGTTGCCAGGGTGAGACTCAACAAGAGAATGCGCCAGCTCATGGGATTCGTCACTCCAGTGAATACAATCATTCTATTATACCTAGAGACAACCCGAATGCGAAGGATTCACCGGGCTGCCGTCAGCGCAGTGGCTGAATCTTTCCCGGTGAAACTCTGATCGTGGCTCGGCGGTTTCGAGTCTGGGTCACCCGCATGGGCCTTGGGCCTCGCGTGACATTCTGACACAGGTCTGCGCGGGTGTGAGAAGGTTGCAAGAACCCGGCGGTTCATGCTAGATGGAGGCCGCTTTACCACCGACGTACCATGTTGAAGACCTGAGAGGAGGACGTGGAATGGCGAAGAAAACCGTGAAAAAGAAGGGCGCTGGCGTAAAAGCTGCGCGGCCCAAAAAGGTTGCGGCAAGAAAGGCGAGCAAGCCCAAGAAAGTCGTGAAGGCCAAGAAGGCTGCGACCGCCAAAAAGCCGGTAAAGGCGAAGAAGGCCGCACAACCGAAAGCTTCCAAAAAGCCGGTCAAGAAAACAGCCAAAAAGAGCGTCCGCAAGCAGACTTCTGCGAAGTCTGCCCGTACTCCCAAAGCCAAAGCGGCGTCGAAGGCCGCAAAGCCTGCGCCAAAACCCAGGTCCAAGCCCAAGGTTACTTCCGCACCGCCTGCGGCGAAGATGCCCCCGGACGCTCCTTCGGCCGTTGCAGAGTCGAAGCCGGTGAAGTCTGCGGCTCCGGCACAGGTGAGCAAGCCTTCGAAGGTCGAGATTGAGCCACCGCAGCTTGAGCTCGACGACGACGATGAGGAGATGGCCGAAGATCTGGAGGATGTGTCGGAAGAAATCGAAGAAGAGATAGAAGAGGAACTCGGACTCGATGGTGAAGAAGACGACGTCGATTACCTCGACAAGTCTGAAGATCTGCTCGACGACGCAGACGAGTATCGTAACAACTAGCCCGGCGCGATGCGGAGCTGTACCGGTCATCCTGGTCGATGTCTCTGCGCGCCTGTTTTCTCACCAGTGAAGGTCCCACTGAACATGCCTGATGCCATGGTGGTTTTCAGTGCGCCCGATATGGAATTTCGGCGCGCCTTCGGCCTTGGTCTTGTCGGCACCATGCGGCTCGCCGCACGAGTCGCCAGCGCGGTTTGCTCACCCCTTGCATGAGTCATTTTCTGTTTATTGCCGGTGCCTTGCGTGAACGCAGCTCTCCGGAGAGCGCCGAGTTGCAGCTCAAGGCAGGAATCTGGGGCCTCTGCACGTCGTTAATTCGCGACAATCTCCAAAAATTCGTGACGCCTGAGTCTCACGGCCTCGTCTATGTATTGAAGGAAGGGATTCGAGCCGAGTTTTCGATCATCTCGCCGGTTCAGCCTTTTCAGGCGCTGGATGAGTTGCTGAAAGATGAGCTGCGGACGGAAGCTCGTTATGGCTTCGTGCGGGTCTCACCGGTTCGACGCTGGGAGGGAAAGGCCCCCGAGTGCCAAGTACTGCTTCAGCGAGTGCTGGGTATTGCAGAACAGACGGAGCTGTCCAGGCGGCTGAGCCTGGGGATGCACCGTCTTTCACAGGAGGAATACCGGGCGATTGTCGAGGGCTTGGGCGCGGAGCCGTGATCGGTGCGCGGTTCCTCTCCACTCAGACCGCTAGTCGAGAGTGCCCCCAGTCATGAGGTGGTAGGCCTCTTCGACCCTGTAGACCTCCTTGACCTCGACATTGAGATCCCAAGCGAGCCGGGTGAGATTCCACCGCGGATCGTCGCGTTGACCCTGCGGGATCAGAATCGTGCGATATCCCTCACGGGCCGCGGCGCGGATTTTGTCAGGGATCTTTCCGACCGGACCGATCGTGCCGTCCTTATTGAGGGTGCCGGTCATGGCAATGCCGCGACGGATGCGGTCTCCCTTGAGCAGGGCGGCAAATCCCACGGTCATGACCGCTCCGGCACTGGGACCGTCGGTGCCGGTTGCGGCGTAGGCAATACCGATGGCACTGACGGTTCCGGTATGGCCGGCTGCTGGCGTATGCTCGAGGGCATACTGGAAAGCCTGGGCCATAGAGCCAAGGTTGGTATGCCCTGGCTGGATGTTTCCGCCTTGCCACTGCAATTCAATTGGGGCAGGCGTCCCTTGCTGATCCCATCGAAACAGGAGCACTTCGAATACTCCAAGGTCGTTGGACTGCATGGCGGCCAACATGGGCACTTCGACGACCGACTCGGCATTGGCCTGCCTCGGGTTTACGGCAAACGGCCAGAAGCAGAGGGAGGACAGGCAGAAGAGCCGCAGAGCGAGGCGGAAGCTCGAATGATGTGTGGTAGCCGGCATCTGCAGGCGAGTGTAACAAAGCTTGTGACGGAGTAAAGTGTCGCGGTAGTTTTCGTTTCGACGGGAGTGCTATGAAGGGATCGTCTCGGGGCAGAGTTCCGTACCGCGTCTGCTTGTGGATGCTGGGGATGGCGTGGGTGATCGCCGTTTTTCCCGCATTGCTCCTTGCGGAATGTACGAGTGATGACGGTGGAAAGAGCTCGACCACGGTGTTGACGCTGCATTTGAGCAGCACCTGCACGGAGGCGGAGCGGGAGGCGCGGGCCATTCCGGCGCAACAGCTCTTGCAGGCCTTGGCGGCCGGGAAGGGCATTGACCTGTCAGGAGTCGTTGTTCAGGGAGACCTGCTGCTCGATGAGTTACCCGCGCAGAAGGTGGCCTCGGTCCAGGGATTGTCGCTGGAGGATCGCCGAGTACTCGAGGGCCTCAATGACGAAGAGGTGCATGTCATCCGCGGCCCATTCGTGATCAAGCACTCCCGGGTCAAGGGGACAATCGTCAATCGTCTCAAGCGAGGGTTTTTGCTCATCACCGGACCGGTGGTGCTGATGCACACCGATTTTGTCGGCCTCGTGGATTTGTCGCGCACAGTGTTTCTCGGGCTGGTGGACGGATCGCACGCGAGATTTGAGCAGGAAAGCTATTTCGTGCAGGACCGGTTCACGCAGGGCGCCATGTTTACGGAGGGCCGATTCGGCCCGCATACCAGATTTCACCGGTCGGTGTTCGACGGTCCGGCCATCTTTCGTGGCGCGGACTTTCCCGGGCTCACCGAGTTTCTGGAAGTGGTCTTTGAGCAGGGGGCAAATTTTTCACGCGCGGTCTTTCATATGGGAACCGGATTTTCCGGCGCGCACTGCCGCGGTAAATGCGATTTCTCCTCGACGCAGTTCGATCGCGAGACATTTTTCCTGTTTGCCCGGTTTGAGCGGGCGGTGACGTTTGCCTCCGCGCGCTTTCATTCCCAAGCCGATTTTTCCGATGCGTCCTTCAAGGAGTCGGATGACCTAGCGCAGGCCACGTTCGCTCGCCCCCCGGTCATGACCAGAACGGCTCGCGTCGTGTCGGCTACACCTGGGTCTTCGCAAGCGGAGCCGTTTCCCCAGGTGGTGACGATCGGCCTGTTCGTCGCGGCAATGGGAGCCTTGATCTACATCCTCAAGGCGAAATAGGTCTTTCAGAACCCCAATATATAGTTTTAGTCTTGCCCCATCCCCCCATAAATTGGTATAAGATTAAAAATTTATCCAAGTCCACGTCTGGTACCTGATGGACCAACCTGAACTGCCCTATCAAGTTAAAATCGAGAATTTCGAAGGCCCGCTCGATCTCCTGTTGCATCTCATCAAGAAAAACGAAATCAACATCTACGACATTCCCATCGCGCTGATCGCTCAGCAATATTTGGACTATCTGTCGGTGATGAAGGAATTGAACCTCGCGGTCGCCGGCGAGTTTTTGGTCATGGCCGCGACGTTGCTGCATATTAAATCGCGCATGTTATTGCCGGTGGACGAAGTGGCCGTGGATGAGGAGGACGGGCCGGATCCTCGAGAAGAACTCGTGCGGCGGTTGCTCGAATATAAGCAGTTTAAGGAAGCGGCTTCCCAGTTGGATTATAAAGAGCGCCTGTGGCGGGATACCTTTGGCCGCGAGTCCGGTCCACCAATCGAGGTCGCCAAGGATGAAAGCCTGCTCGACGAGATTTCTCTCTTTGACCTGGTCGATGCCCTACAGGGGGTCCTGTCTCGCCATCCTGGAAAACGGCTGGTCGAAATTATCCCGGACAATCTGACCGTTCGCACGCGCATGAGCGCGATCATCGAGGCGCTGGAGGTCCACGAATCCATGCCGTTTACGGCGCTGTTTGAGGAATCGAGCCATCGGCTGGTCGTGATTGTGACGTTCCTGGCCTTGCTCGAACTGATCCGTATCCGGGTCGTGCGGGTCTTTCAAAGCGAAACTTTCGGCGCAATTCTGGTCTCCCGGGCCTTTACGGCAGTAGCGGACGGCGAGCTAGTGGAGGAGTCTGAATGGAAGAACCTATGAGTCTCAGCGTGGAGGACGCAGTCGAGCAGTCTGCCGAGCCCGGCGAGAGGGAGCCGGAGGTTTCTGACGAGCCGGTTGCTGAACTCGAGGAAGCGTCCAGGATCGGGGATTCGGCTGTCTCCGGGCCGGCTGCAGCGGCCTCGGTTTTTGACCCTGCTCTCTCCGATATGCGAGCCTTAAAGGGAATTCTTGAAGCCTTGCTCTTTGTGACGGCCGACCCGATTCCTGTCACGCGGTTCCTGGCATTACTCGGGGCCGTGACCAAGCAGGAGGTCGATCGGGCGCTGGCCAGTCTCCGCGAAGACTATGAACAAGAAGGTCGAGGCCTGCAATTGGCTGAGGTGGCCGGGGGCTACCGCATCGTCACCAAGGCCGAATTTGCTCCCTGGCTCAAACGCCTGGAGAAGGTCAAGGCGCCGTCGAAGCTGTCGCGATCCGCGCTTGAATCCCTGGCGATTATCGCCTACAAACAGCCCATCGTCCGTGGAGAAGTCGAACAAATTCGGGGCGTTGAAACCTCTGGGGTCATCCGGACGCTGTTGGAGCGAAAACTCGTACGGATCGTCGGAAGGAAAGAGGAACCCGGTCGTCCGATCATGTACGGCACGACCAAGCTGTTTCTCGAACATTTCGGGCTTCGCGACTTGTCGCAGCTGCCGCCCTTGCGGGAGTTCAAAGAGTTGGGCGAATCCGAGCAGGCGATGTTGCCCATTGACGACACTGAATCTGTGGGGCAGGAAGCGTCGTCCCCTACCGCTGAGCTTGCCGCTGAGGAGGTTCCCGCAGAATTAAACGGGTCGGCGGAGTATGTGGAGATGAACGGCAACGGAGAACTCTCGTCCGACAAGCCTGCGATTGAAATGGATTCTGATACCGAGCTACTGGCAGCCGAGGTGGCAGAAGAGTCCTAATCGCATCAGCACCACTACGGGTTCTACGTAGACGTCCGCGACCGTTCTTTTCTCCCCGGTTCTAACCTGCACCAGGTCTGTACGCACGAACGGCCTTTGGGCATCGCTTCCCGACGAAGTGCCCAAAGGCCGTTTGTGCAGATGGCCGGATACGCTGCTTTAGCGGCAGCCGATTGGAATAAAGCCGGCGCCGAACATCCGTGACAATGCGACATACCGGGTGTTGTCGTAAAACGAGTAGCTCGGGGCGTACCAGTTCCGAGCCGTCGGGTTGCCGCCGTAGGATGGATCCGTGCCGAAGATGAATCCGCCCCGGGTATTCTGATTGAGATGAATCCATTCCATGTACATGGAACAGACTTCAGCCTGCACCGACCCACCGGCAGTAAGGCCGGCATACCAATCCTGTCCGAAATCCGGAATCTGCGATAAATTTCGTACGGCGCCGATAGGAGTATCATACGAAAATTCTTTGGGGCGCGACCCTGACTGAGGGGGCAAGCTGTTGGTGGAGGGGAGGAAGACCGCATCAGGCAGCGAAGGCACGATGGAGAGTGCCTTGAGTTCTTTCGGCTGGCATTCGGGTCGTTCCTTATTCGTATATAGGGTTGTTCCTTCGGGGCCTGGGCATTCCCACATTTCGACCGGGGAGGGCTCGCTTGCCTGCACACCGGGGGCGAGAAGGACACTCGCGGCGAGGGTTGCGAGTAGAAGTCGTGTTGGCCACATGGTGCACCTCCGATTGGTTAGTCTTGCCGGGCGACGCGCGTTGTCTTCTGTTGTCGAGAGGGCAGAGCCTAAGGCATTCGAAAGAAATGCGTCCATCCAGCTTTAGAGGGATGGAGGCTTGCCGCCTGCGGATCCGGACAAGACCAGACTCAGACCGACTGGACTGCGACAGAATCACCGACCGCGCAGGCGCCGCAAGACGCGTTGGTGTTGCCTTGACTCCCTTCTTTTCGCTTTGTTAGACTGCCCGATCTAAGTTGTTGAAACATCCGCCAATCTTCACCAATCTCGTACCACGAGGAACACCATGATCAAGGCTTGGCTGCTCGACGAAATGTTTCGGTTTGACCGCCGGTATCTCACCGCAGAGGGAAGTCAGAGCGAGTGGGGCGCCGGGGACTCCGTAGCAGAGGAGGAGGATCTGCCTCCTGCGCCGACGGGGGTGGCCGCCAAAGCCGGAAATGGCCGGGTCATGATTACCTGGGATGCCGTGCCGGACGCCATGTATTACAACTTGTACTTTATGACGACGAAGGGCGTGCAAATCAAGTTTTCAGAACTCACCCGTCCTATCGCCAGCGCAGAGGATTTCAAGACCGTCATCGGTGTGACGAAAGAAAAAGGGACCTGCATCGAAGGGGCGCAGTCACCCTTCATGCATGACGATTTGGCGAACGGAACCTGTTACCACTATGTCGTGACAGTGGTGACGCAGAAGGGGGAGAGCCCGGAGTCTCAAGAAGTGATGGCGATCCCGGCTCCCTACCTGATTGCGAAAATCATCGGCCAGGAAGGGGTGGATGACGGGGAGTTCAGCTCTCCGACCGGTATTGCGGTAGACAAAGACGGCAATATCTACGTGGCCGATACGGACAATCATTCCATTCAAAAATTCGATAAAGAAGGAACGTTTCTCGGTCGCTGGGGCGGAGAGGCAGGCAGCGCGGAAGGGAGTTATTACTATCCCCGCGGCCTGACCACCAATAACGACGGGCAGGTCTACGTTGCCGACACCGGTAACAACCGCGTGCAGCGGCTCGATACCGACGGCAATCCCATGAAGTCCTGGGGGAAGTTCGGATTCGCCTGGCGCGGTGCCGATATGAACAAGTTCGATGCGCCCTGGGGCGTGACCACCGACCAGGAGGGCAACATCTACGTCACCGACACCAACAATGCCCGCATTCAAAAATTTAAAGGCGACGGCACGCCGTTATTGAAATGGGGGCGGGACGGAAGCTTTGACGGCGCGTTTTTCTTTCCCCGCGGAGTCGCCGTGGACTTCGTTGGAAATACGTATGTGGCCGATGAGGGCAACAACCGGATTCAAAAGTTCGATACGCGCGGCAGCTTTCTGACGAAATGGGGACGCGAGGGCAGCGGGCCGGGCCAATTCAAAGCGCCCTGGGGCGTCACCTGTGATGCGTTGGGTAATGTATACGTCGTCGATCAGGGCAATCACCGCATTCAGAAGTTCGACGGGAACGGCACGTTCCTCTGCGCCTGGGGCAATCGCGGGAAAACCGAAGGCCAGCTCAACTTCCCCTCGGGTGTCGCCGTCGACAAAGAGGGTGCGGTCTATGTCGTCGATAGCGGCAATCATCGCATCATCAAGTACGTGCCGACGGACGAAGAATTGAATCGCGGCAAAGAAGAACGTGAGCGCGCTCAGGCCGTCAGCGAATATCCTGCTCCGGGGAATCTCGCGATCAAGCCCGGCGATACAGAAACATTCCTGAGCTGGCTGGATGTGCCAAAGGCCACCTCCTACAATCTGTACTTCCATACCTCTCCCAACCTGACGGTGGAAGGCGGGACGAAGATCGAGGGCGTCACCAGTCCCTACAATCATACCGGCCTGACCAATGACCAGGCGTACTTCTATGCCCTGACCGCGGTCTACGAAGACGGCACGGAGAGCACCTTGTCTGAAGAGGTCTCGGCTACCCCGGTGTTGATCGACATCACGGCCCCGCAAACGCCGTACGCCGTGATCAACCATGGCGCCTTCATGACGAACTCGCCGGAAATTGTCGTGACGATTTCAGCGACCGACCTCGACACGGGGGTGGCCGCGTACTATATCTCCGAAAATCCGATGACCCCCATGGCGGGAACACCCGGATGGGTCGAAGTGCCGCCGGCCATCAAATTCGGGGCGACGATTCCGTTTATTCTCTCACCAGGCGACGGGCAAAAAACCGTCATTGTCTGGTTTAAAGATCTCGGCAACAACATCTCGACGCCGGCGAGCGCCACCATTCTCGTCAACACCTCCGGCTACCTCTGCGTCTCCAAATGGGGCAAGCCGGGTCGTGGCGCGTCCTTATTGCACGGCGGCGAGTTCATGGCGCCGATGTACGGGTTGGCCATCGATCAGCAAGGTTCCCTCTTTGTCGTCGACAACGGCAACAATCGGATTCAGAAGTTCGATCGCAACGGAAATTTCATCATCCTGTGGGGAAATTTCGGCGCGGCCAACGCGAACTTTCACAATCCGACCGGGATCGCCTGCGATGCCAAGGGCGATGTCTACGTGGTTGATACGAACAATCACCGCGTCCAGAAATTCGACGGCAAATTAGGCGGCTACATCTCGAAGTTCGGTTCGCGGGGGAACGGGGAAGGCCAGTTTAACGCGCCGTGGGGCATCGCCATCGACCGGGTGCGCGGGTACATCTATGTCGTCGACAGCGCGAACTTCAGGGTGCAGAAATTCGACATGAGCGGGGAATTCATCATGTCCTGGGGAAGCTTCGGCAACGGCGACGGCCAATTCTATTTCCCGCGCGGAATTGCGGTGGACCAGGCAGACGGCACCGTGTATGTCGTCGATATGGGGAACCATCGCGTGCAGAAATTCGATACGAGCACGAACGTCTTGCCGCAATTGCTGACCAAATGGGGGGGAAGCTCCGAAGCCGGCCATGCCAGCAGTCCCTTGGCGCAGGAAGCGGGCCAATTACGATCGCCGTGGGGCATCGCCGTTGATGGTCATGGCGACGTGTACGTCACGGACACCGGCAACCACCGTCTTGAAAAGTTCGACCGTGAGGGCAACTTTATTTCTCAGTGGGGCGGCTTCGGCGGGGGGGACGGGCAATTCAACTTTCCTTACGGCATTGTCGTTGATCCACGCGGCAGTGTCTTCGCCGTCGATAGCGGCAATACCAGGGTGCAGCAGTTCATGCCGGCGGAAGAAGGCAGCGAGCGGTTGCAGGAAGAGGCGGACGCCGCCGCGGAACTGGGGCAGATCGATAAAACCACGAGAGTGTAGGCGCAGCGGGCAGGAAGCCCGGGAGAGGGTGGCCACGGATGTTAGAGAAGGAGATTCGGCTCGGGTTGACCTATGACGACGTCGTCCTGGTTCCGGCTAAATCGCAAGTGCTTCCAACCGAAGTCGATACCCGCACTCGCCTCTCTCGGAACATACACCTGAACATTCCCATTGTCAGCGCGGCAATGGATACTGTGACCGAAGCGCGCCTCGCCATTGCGATGGCCCAAGAGGGCGGGATCGGCATTGTCCATCGCGTCCTGTCCCCGGCCGATCAGGCCGCTGAAATCGATCGGGTGAAGAAATCCGAAAGCGGGATGATTCTTGATCCGATCACCATCTCGCCTGATCAAACCATTCGCGATGCCCACGACCTCATGGCCAAGTACCGGATCTCCGGCATTCCTGTGACCAAGGGCGGCAAGTTGGTCGGCATCCTGACGAACCGCGACCTGCGGTTTGAGACCAGGATGGAGCTCAAGGTTTCTCAGGTGATGAAGCGCGACAAGCTCATCACCGCACCGGAAGGGACCAGTTTGGAAAAGGCTCGCGAGATCCTGCACGAGCACCGGATTGAGAAGCTGCCGGTGGTGAACAAGCAGTTCGAGCTCAAGGGCCTGATCACGATCAAAGACATTGAAAAGCGGATCAAGTACCCCAACGCGTGCAAGGATGCTCATGGGCGATTGCGCGTCGGCGCGGCGCTGGGCGTCGGTCCTGATACCAGAGACAGGGTGGACTTGCTCGTGAAAGCCGGAGTGGATGTTGTCGTAGTCGATACGGCGCACGGCCATTCGCAAGCGGTGCTCGATACGGTCAAGATGGTCCGGAAAGCCTATCCAAAACTGGATATCATTGCCGGCAACATTGCGACGGCTCAGGCGGCTAAAGATCTGGTGAAAGCGGGCGTCGATGCCGTGAAAGTCGGGGTCGGGCCAGGCTCGATTTGCACCACGCGCATGGTCTCGGGTGCCGGTATGCCGCAATTGACGGCGATCGCCGATTGCGCCAGGGCCTTGGCCGGCTCAGGAATCCCGGTCATTGCCGACGGCGGCATTAAGTATTCGGGGGATATTACGAAAGCCTTGGCCGCGGGCGCCTCAGTGGTCATGCTCGGAAGCTTGCTGGCCGGTACGGAAGAAGCTCCCGGGGAGACAGTGCTGTTCCAAGCGCGAACCTACAAGGTGTACCGCGGAATGGGGTCCATCGGGGCCATGGAACGCGGCGGCGGTGATCGGTATGGACAGGGCGGACGGCCGACACCGAAGCTGGTTCCGGAAGGCATCGAAGGTCGCGTGCCGTACAAGGGGCTGCTCGCGCCGCATATCTATCAAATGGTGGGCGGCGTGAAGTCCGGTATGGGTTATTGCGGCTGCAAGACCATCCCCGATCTGCAGCAGAAGGCCACCTTCATCCGCCAGACATTGGCCGGGCTCCGCGAAGGACACGTGCACGACGTCATCATCACCAAAGAAGCGCCCAATTATCGCACCGATTGGGAATAACCCCCGCGTGAAGCGTTCCACGTGAAGCGTATCTCGCAGTTCAGATCCTCTCACACACGACGATTCACGCTTCACGAGATACGACTATATGGAACTCTGGCACGATAGAATCCTCGTCCTCGATTTCGGCTCACAGTACACCCAACTGATTGCACGGCGTATCCGGGAAGCGCAGGTCTACTCCCAGATTCTGCCCTGCAACGTACCGCTCGCGACGGTGTTGGCCTATCGGCCCAAAGGCATCGTACTCTCCGGCGGTCCATCCAGTGTCTATGACAAGAAGGCCCCCAAGGTGCCCAAGCAGCTCTTCGAGCAGGGCATTCCCATTCTCGGGATCTGCTACGGCATGCAATTGGTCACCCATCTGCAGGGCGGTGAAGTGGAGAAGGCTCCCCACCGAGAATTTGGCCGGGCAGAGCTGCAACTTGACGATCGCTCCGATCTGTTTAAGGGCATTGGACCCGGAGGGTCCACTGTTGTGTGGATGTCGCACGGGGACCGCATCGAGCGCATGCCGCCCGGCTTCCGCTCGATCGCCCACACGGACAATTCCCCCATTGCGGCCATGAAGCGCCATGATGCCAAGCAGCGTATCTATTGCCTGCAGTTTCATCCGGAAGTGGCCCATACCACCGAGGGTGCGACGATCCTGAAAAACTTTGTCTACGATATTTGCGGCTGCAAGCCGACGTGGACCATGCGGTCCTATGTCGACACGGCGGTGGAGCAGATCCGGCAACAGGTCGGGACGGAGCGTGTGATCTGTGCGTTGAGCGGCGGAGTGGACTCGTCGGTTGCGGCCGCCTTGACGCATCGGGCAGTCGGCGATCAACTGACCTGTATCTTCGTCGATAACGGGGTGTTACGTGCCGGTGAACGTGAGCAGGTCGAGAAGACCTTCGCGTCGCAACTGCATTTGAACATGCGGATCCTCGATCGCACGAGCCAGTTTCTGGAGAGCCTCAAGCAGGTGACTGATCCGGAACGCAAGCGGAAGATTATCGGCCGCCTCTTCATCAAGAATTTCGAAGCCGAGTCCAAGAAACTCAAGGGGATCAAATACCTCGTCCAAGGCACGCTGTATCCCGATGTGATCGAAAGTGTGAGCTTTAAGGGCCCGTCGGCGACGATCAAGACCCATCACAACGTGGGCGGATTGCCGACCAGAATGAAACTGAAGCTGGTGGAGCCCTTGCGCGAATTGTTCAAAGACGAAGTTCGAGTGTTGGGGCAGGAACTGGGTTTGCCGGATGACATCATTTGGCGGCAGCCGTTTCCCGGTCCCGGGTTGGCCATTCGGGTGCTCGGTGCGGTCACCAAAGAGCGACTGACTATTCTCCGTGGTGCGGAGACGATCGTCGATCAGGAGATTCGCGCCGCCGGACTGTATCGGGAAATCTGGCAGGCGTTCGCGGTCTTGTTGCCGATTCGAACCGTCGGTGTGATGGGCGATCAACGGACGTATGAGTACGTAATTGCGATTCGCGCGGTCACGAGCCTCGACGGGATGACGGCAGACTGGGCCAAGATCCCGAACGACGTGCTGGGAAGAATGTCGAGCCGGATCATCAATGAAGTGAAGGGCGTCAACCGAGTCGTCTACGACATCAGCTCCAAGCCGCCCTCAACAATCGAATGGGAATAGTGCGGTCGTGAAGCGTCGCTCGTGAAGCGTGAAACGATGAATATATATCCGGTCTGATTCTGCGAACGACGAGAGACGAGATACGCTTCACAGAAAGTTTGAATGGAAGTCCGCCTACAAAAACTGATCGCCGGAACGGGGATCGCGTCGCGCCGTAAAGCCGAAGAATTGATTGTATCCGGCCGGGTCACGATCAACGGCCACGTCGTCAAAGAGCTTGGCACGAAAGTCGATCCGGACCGCGACCACGTGAAGGTCAACGGCAAACATCTGCGCGCCGCGCAACCTTACGTCTATCTGATCCTCAATAAGCCCAAGAACGTCATGTCTACGCTTGACGATCCCGAAGGGCGTCCGACCGTGAAGGATTTTTTGCGTGGCGTGACGGTGCGCGTGTTTCCGGTCGGCCGGTTGGATTTCGATAGCGAAGGCCTCATGTTGCTCACGAATCACGGTGATTTGGCGCAGGCGCTGCTGCATCCGCGCTACCACGTGCCGAAGACCTATCTCATCAAGGTCAAAGGCGTGCTCGACGATGCCAAGATTGACGCACTCGAACGGGGCGTCAAACTTGAAGATGGCTTCACCGCCCCGGCGAAGGTCACAAAGGTCAGCAGGGCCGAGAGCAACTCCTGGCTGGAAGTCACCATCCATGAGGGCCGCAAACATCAGGTCAAGCGGATGATTGAGGCCGTCGGCCATTCGGTCATCAAGCTGACGCGTGTCCGTATGGGACCGTTGCTCCTGGGCGATTTGGCGTCAGGAGAGTATCGATTTCTGACGGACCGTGAAGCGAATCGGCTGCGCGAACTGGTCGAAGATCGGGTGGCGAGAGCCGAGCATCCGGAATTGGATGCGTCAGGCAGGCCGGTCCGATGGATGCCGCCGACGGAGCCCGCCCCTCCAAGGCCGCCCAAGCCGGAACGTTCAGGGCGAGGCCCCAAATCTCAACGCCCGGAATCGGGCTCTCGGACTCAGCGGTCGCCGGAAGCAGCCACCACAGGACGCCGCGGTCCTGGCGGCATGAAACGGCCCCTCAGCCCTGGCGCGAAGTTCCGCCGTCCCACCAAGGCAAAGGACGTTGATGCGTTCAGGAAGGCGGGGGACCCTGCTCGTGGCCTGCCGGCGGGTCGTTCGGGCCCAGGCCGGAAACCTCAACCCAACCGGCGTAGCGGGCCTTCACGCGCGCATTCAGGCCAACGGGGTCCTGCAAGGCAGTCGCGGAATTCAACGCGGAGAAGAGCATGAAGATCAGGACCCATCGATGCGGAGAGTTGACCAAGGCGCAGGTCGGTCAACAGGTGGTGTTGAATGGCTGGGTGCAACGGCGACGCGATCACGGCATGGTGCTGTTTATCGACTTGCGTGATCGCACCGGACTCACACAGGTCGTTTTCAACGCCGAGCGGAATACCGCCGTCCATCAAGCCGCCCACACCCTGCGAAGTGAATGTGTCGTGTCGGTGACCGGCCTGGTGATGGCACGTCCCGAGGAATCCCGCAACCCGCATCTGCCGACCGGCGAGATTGAAATCTTCGTCGATGCCGTCGAGATCTTAAACGAGGCGAAAACGCCGCCGTTCATGATTGAAGACGATATCGACATCACTGAGTCGCTCCGGCTGAAATATCGCTACCTCGACCTCAGGCGGCCGCGGATGCAACGGCTGTTGGAATTGCGGCATGCGATCATGCAGGCCGTGCGCGCGTTCCTCAATGCCGAGCACTTTCTTGAAGTGGAAACGCCGGTGCTGACGAAGAGCACCCCGGAAGGCGCGCGTGACTACCTGGTGCCGAGCCGAGTCAATCCGGGCATGTTCTTCGCGCTGCCGCAATCGCCGCAGTTGTTCAAGCAGGTCCTCATGGTCAGCGGTGTGGATCGGTATTACCAGATCGCCCGTTGCTTCCGTGACGAGGACTTGCGCAATGACCGCCAACCGGAATTTACCCAGATCGATCTCGAAATGTCGTTCGTCGATCGGGAACAGGTCATGGCGCTCATGGAGCAGATGATCGTGTCCGTGTTCAAGGATGCCGGCGGCGTGCAGTTGCCCGTCCCGTTCCCGAGAATGACCTATGCCGAGGCCATGGGCCGTTACGGTTCCGACAAGCCGGACCTGCGCTTCGATATGCCGCTGTACGATGTGACCGCTTTCGCGGCGAAGAGCGATTTCAAAGTGTTCAAAGATGCGGCGACCAAAGGCGGGCTGGTGAAGGCGTTGATCGTCTCCGGCGGGGCCACCATTGCGCGGAGTCGTATCGATGCGCTCGGAGAAACAGCGAAAAGCTTTGGGGCCAAAGGTCTGGCTTGGTTGAAGGTGACTGCGGAGGGGCAGTTGGAGTCCGTGATCGCCAAGTTCCTCGACGTGCAGGCTTTTGCGGCGGCCTTGCCGGAGGCGAAGCCCGGTGATCTGGTGCTCTTCGGCGCCGATAAGCCGGCAGTCGTGCATGACGTGTTGGGACGAATTCGTCTGCTCCTGGGCGAAGAATTGAATTTGATCGACCACACCGCCTGGAAACCGCTTTGGGTGACAGAGTTTCCGCTGCTGGATTATTCGCCTGAAGAAAAACGCTATGTCTTCATGCACAATCCCTTTGCGGCGCCGATGGATGAGGATCTTCCGTTCCTGGATACGGAGCCCTTGAAGGCCAGAGCCAAGGCCTACGACATGGTCCTGAATGGCAGTGAGATCGGCGGCGGCAGCATACGCAATCATCGCAGCGAGATTCAGTTCCAGATTCTCGACCTGCTGGGCATCAGCAAAGAGCAGGCGCAGGCGAAGTTCGGCTTTCTCCTGGAGGCGCTGGACTATGGCGCGCCGCCGCACGGCGGGATCGCCTTCGGTCTGGATCGGTTGATCATGCTCCTAGGCAGCGCCGATTCCATCCGGGATGTCATCGCGTTCCCTAAGACCCAACGCGCGCAGTGCCCGCTGACAGAGGCCCCATCCGCGGTGAGCGTTGATCAGTTGAAGGAACTTCGGATCAAGCTGGATCTTCTCGAGTAGGCAGGAGCCATCCCCTTCATGGCTGGCAATACGTTGGGCCGAGTCTTCACTGTCACCTCATTCGGCGAAAGCCATGGACCGGCCATCGGCTGCGTCGTCGACGGCTGCCCGCCCGGGCTGGCACTCTCCGCTGAGGATATCCAGCAGGACTTGGACCGGCGGAAACCCGGCACCTCCCGCCATGTCACGCAGCGGCAGGAATCCGACCGTGTCGAAATTCTGTCAGGCCTGTTCGAGGGGATCACGACGGGAACGCCGATCGCCCTCCTCATTCGGAACGAAGACCAACGCAGCCGGGATTACGGCAACCTCATCGACACCTTCCGTCCCGGCCACGCCGACTACACCTATTGGCAGAAGTACG
>CABVSR010000012.1 GCA_902500995.1 uncultured Nitrospira sp. | reverse complement strand
TGAGGCCGACTCTTCTAGCATAGCCCCCCCTCTTTGTCAACAAATGGATGGAGTCAAACGGCGGGATCACTGATGAACGGCGCCTCGGAAACGTGGCGCGCGAGAGGAGAAATTTGCAGCGGCCCGCGAGGAAGCGCGCGCGAAGACGATGCCGCGGGAAATCAGCGAGTCAACGCGGCGAAGCGCTCAGAGATGGCCACGCGATTTGGCGTCCGCGGCGGCCCGATCGATGTCCTTCCGCCGTTCCGATTCCTTCTTGGTGATCCAGGCCTCCCAGGATTTCCCTGTGGCCGTGTCTTCTCCGGTGAAGGCAATCGTCATGACCTCGGAATAGGGGATCGTCAGGGTGCCGCTGCTGGCGGAGGGAAACAACTCGATCGTCGGCTGATCGCCCGTGGCTGTCCGGTTGAAGAGATAGCCGGTGACCTGGCCTCCGGATTTGAGCTCCACGGTGACATCTCCCCGGTAATCAAACGCCAGCTCGATCGCCTCGCTGAGTTCCGTCAGGGATGCCGGCCGAAACACCCGGCCTTCAAGACTGCCGGTCTCCGGCGCGTGATACTTCGCGTCAGTCATAATGTTCTCATCTTGCAACAGGGTGATGGTGAAGCATTCGGCCGGCCCGCGACCGAACGCCTCACCAAGGAGACCACCATACCGACTGATGCCTGCTACCTGGCATTCGGCAGGAGGGTAATCTTGACCGTCTTCGTAAACCCGGACAGCGACCCGAAGGTGTCCTCTACCGCCGATGCTTCATACCCGCAATGCACCATACAGTCCGCGCATTTTTCATTGCGCCCGGTGCCGTACGAGTCCCAATCGGTCTTGTCCATGAGCTCGCGAAAGCTTGAGGCATAGCCTTCCTGCAACAAATAACAGGGGCGCTGCCACCCGAACACGTTATACGTGGGGTTTCCCCAAGGCGTACACTGGTACTGGCGCTTGCCCATGAGGAACTCCAAAAACAGCGGCGACTGATTGAACTGCCATCCGCGCTTCCGGTTGCTGAGGATTTTTGAAAACAGTTCGGTGGTCCGGCTCCGCTTCAAAAAATGCTGCTGGTCGGGAGCCTTTTGATAGCTATAGCCGGGCGAGATCATCATGCCTTCAACGCCCAGCCCCATCATTTCATCAAAAAATTTCCGCACGCGTTCCGGGTTGGCGTCGTCGAACAAGGTCGTGTTCGTCGTGACGCGATGGCCCCGCTTCAGCGCCGCCTTGATGGCTTTCACCGCCACGTCATAGACGCCATCGCGGCAGACCGCCAGATCGTGCTCATCCCGCAAGCCATCCATATGGACGCTAAACGTCAGGAACTTTGACGCCGGATACTCATCGAGTTTCCGCTCCATCAAAATGGCATTCGTGCAGAGATAGACATATTTTTTCCGTTCCACGAGCCCGCGCACGATCTCCGGCATTTCAGGATGTATCAGCGGTTCACCGCCGGGAATGCTGATGATCGGCGCCGCGCACTCATCGGCGGCGGCCCAGCATTGCGCCGGGGCCAACCGCTTATCCAGCACATGATCCGGATATTGAATCTTCCCGCACCCCGCGCAGGCGAGATTGCAGCGAAACAACGGCTCGAGCATCAGCACGAGCGGATACCGTTTGACCCCCCGAAGTTTCTGGGTCAACACGTACTTCGTCACTGTATACATCTGGGAGACTGGAACAGCCATCCCGCTCTCCTATTCTGGTAAATGTGAATGTGAGGTCCGACTGAGACTTCCGGCCTTCTAGCAGAGGAATCGCGCGGATTCTACCATTGCGATTGAAAAATCGTCAATTTCACGTAGGCGTCGACATTTGTCGAACTCGGGCACGATAGTCGAGAAAGAAGGCAACGAATATGCCTACCAGAAGTGTGAGCACCCCCGCCACTGCCGTGTTGAGCAGGATTCGTGGGCGAGTCCGTTTATCGGCCGGTACGGCGGGATCCAACACTTGCACGGTCGGAGTATCCCGCGCCTCGGCAATCTTTGCCTGTTCATGCTGCGACGTCAACAAGGTGAAAATGGTCTCCTGAACCTTCACCTGCCGGAAGAGCCGGCCGAACTGTAGCGCCAAATCAGGTACGGCCACCATGGCCGGATGAAGCCGCTCTCCCGATATCAGGCCCCTGGCATCCTTCCCTGAACCCATGGTGGCCAGTTGTTTTTTGAGTTCTTCGACGTTCGAGCGAACGCGGGCCAGATCAGGATTATCGGGCGACAAATATCCTCCCATCACTTGGAGTTGGACTTCCTGTGCCGTAATCTGCCCTTGAATGATGGCTGCGGCTTCGATCATGACCTTGGCCTGGGCCTCAACGGCCACGGTCTTATTTTTAGCCTGGAAATCCCGCAACGACTCCTCGGCCTTGGCCATACTGTCCATCGTTTCATGGAGCCGCCGCTCAAGAAAGACACGATTTTGACCGGCTTTGCTGACTGTCACCGTGCGGTTCAACCGATCAAGATTCGACACATAAAAATTCGCGATATCCGCCGCTATCTGGGGATCTTCATCCTCCACCGTGATCTTGATCACCTTCTCCTTCGTCACGGTGATCCGAAGATGGTCTTCCAGTTCTTTTCTGGTATCAACCATCGTCTTTTCACGATATCGATCCATCAGATCGAATTTCTTGATCACTTCGTCGGCCATCAGGCGCGACTTTAGAATCGAGACAAAGACGTCGGTCGGTGTGGTCGGCAAACCCGGCAAACCCAAACCCAGGTTTTGCGCCATGCCGCCGGCAGCGGGGGAACTCAATAGTGCCGTCAATACTCCGCCCTCTTTCGATTCCAACTGCGGCAGGACAGAAGATGTCGACTCGTAGATTTTGGGAAGCAGAAGGCTGACTCCTAGGGAAACAGCCATTCCCATAACACAAAGTCCGGCAACCATCTTCCGCCGCTCAACCAGGACATCCCAGTAGTCAAACAAAGTGGCGGAATGATCGAGGGGTCTCTCTACCGGGGGACGAGGAGGATCGAGAAGGGCCTGGGGATTATCAGAAGGCCAATCCATGGGCGCTCCGATCAACTACCGACCGACAACCGCAATACCGGCCGCCGTCAACGCGAGGCTGCCGATGATACTGGCCACGGTCTGCCACAGCGCCAACTGCGGCGGACGAGCTTCGACTTTCTGCGGGACCACGATGGTGTCGCCGGGACGCATTTCTTTCGCATAGAGATAGGCGGAATCCGTCGTGCCGTTCGCTCGCATCACGTACATTTCACGCTTGTGGGCATCTTCAGTAATGCCACCCGCTTGCCGCAAATAATCATCGAGTTCCAATCCCGGACGATACACGACGGTACTGGGGTTCTTCACAGAACCGATAATACCGACGGTTTGAGGAGGCGTCGGAATCGTGACTCGGTCACGTGCCTCCAGAATGATATCGTCCTCCGTCCCTTCGAGCCGTTCAATAGAATCCAACCGGACCACGACGCGGCCAAGTTCGACTCGCGAAGCAATGGCCTCCAGTTGCTGGAGCCGCAGCGACAGCACCTGCTGCTCCGCGATCGTCCCACCCGTGACGAAGGCGGAGGCGGCGGTCAATCCGGCGGTTCCAGCGGCAATCCCCGCGGATTGCGCGGTCAGCCGCTGCCGTTCGGAGGCGATAAAACGATCAAGCTCTGTCTGTTGCCTGAGCTTGACCGATTCACGCACAAGCATGATGCCGTTAGGAAAGGCATTACTCGTAAAACCACCGGCGCGCTTCAACACGGAACTCAAGCGCTCCCCGGTTTCGATCGTGAAGTAGCCGGCGCGCCGCACCTCACCCTCCAGCAACACCAGAGCAGGAGGCCGCAGCTGGCTCGCCACAACCACCTGATCGAGCCGGTTCAACTGATGGTTGTCGGCCTCGCTTCCTTCGAAGACCGCTTTGGGGCTGAAGGGAATCACCTTGGTGTGATACGTCAGCGGATCGGTCCGGATGATTTCGGCCCGGTCGGCATAGGCATCGACGGTGAGTTGTGCCGGCGTCAACATGTCCCTAACCCGCATGCCGGCACGGTATTCGTAGGGACCGGGACTTTTGACCGCCCCCACCAGGCTTACCACATTCACCACTTGCGTGGGCAACGTCGCAATCCGCACGTAATCTCCGTCGAGCAGGATCGGATCGCCGCCTTCCACGCCGAGGCGACTCTTCTCCTCTCCTTGCGAAGCAAAGGCCCGGCCAAGATCGACATCGATCATGATGCGCTCTTTCAGGGCGGGATCCTGGCGAAACAGATGGCACCGCTGGCGGTCCGAGAGAGGCGTCAAGCCGCCTGCCAACGTCAGCAGTTCCGTCAGACGAGCTCCCGGCTTCAGTTCGTAAATCGCCGGCCGCTTGACCGACCCGCCGATCGCCACCACCGGACCCAGCGGCGGAACTAGCACCACATCGCCGCCTTGCAGCCGGTGGTCCTGCCTGCGATCGCCCTGCAACAAGAATTCGTACAGATCCAACTGCCCGACTGTTTTCCCCTCCCGCATAATGCGAACTTGCCGCAACGATCCCGAGCGAGAGGGTCCGCAAGCGGCATAGATCGCATTCGATGCCGTAGCCAAGGCGCTGAGCTCATACGCTCCCGGCCGAGCGACTTCTCCCACCACATAGACTTTCATGGTTCGGATCCGGGCCATCGACACGTGCAATTCAAATCGCTTCAACAGGGTGCTCAACCGAGCGTGAATGGTTCGTTCGGCTTGAGCGAAGGTTTGGCCCCCGACTGGGATGGCGCCGACTTGCGGAATGATCACCATCCCATCCCGCTCCACCGGAGCAATGTAACTACGATTGAAATTGTGATCGGGTACGTTCCAAATATGAACGGCAAGAGAATCCTGTGGCCCGATCACATAGTCTGGTCCGACCGGGACGTCCTGGAGGGAGGTGAACCCGCCGGCATGGGCGTCGAAAAAGTCATAGCCGTACTGCTTCAATCGGCTCTTCACTCCCTGCAACACAGAAAATTGCGCGAAAGCCTCCTCCACGGAAAAATCTTGATGGCGAAGCAATTCGGCCGTGAAGGGCTTCTTTTCGACCTGCAATTTCTGCATGGCTTGTTGCATGGCTTGCTGCGTGCCACCCTGAACTATACCCGGCACGGACGACTGCAGCGTCTGTAATTGCGAGACCCCTTTCTTTTCACGCTCAACCTGAGTCTGATGCTCCAACTCGCGCTTTTCTTTTTCGGCCTGCTGACGTTCCAGTTGCCGATCACGCTCCTCCTCTTCCTGCTTCATACGTTGCTCCACTGACGCAGGGAGCAAACTGTTGGCGGCCATGGGCCAATAGTCATTGAGGTTGGGAACCGTATTCTCGGGTGAGAGGTCCGGTGCCGTCGGAACCGGACAAGGCGCATGCTGGGGAACAATCGGCTGAGTCGCAGTCGGATTGGTCACGATGGCTTGCCCGGGAGGAATCGGCAGTCCATAGTTTCCGAAGGGGAGAAAGGGTGATATTTGATTGCTGATAGAGGGGCTTGTGGATAATCCCGACGGGGCAGACGGCAACGCAGGATTGGGCAACGTCTGCGCCAGCAGGGAGGGCGGCAGGATGATGCTTCCCACCAACAGCCAAACGATCACACGTATCCATACGCAGGAAACTGGTCCCTGACCGCCGCGGCACACCAGCTCTTTGATAGAACGCCACATAGAGTCAGATAGTCCAAGCCTGTGGATAAGGACTGTAGGTTCTAATCCAAAATCATCGGCTCAGTCAAACGAGAGCGAACTCGGGATGGCTAAAATTGTACGCTCACGGCGGTCCAGAGGAGATGGTTTTTCGCCGTAATCCCCGGCGTGAAGGTTTCCGCAAATGGCGTAATGGCCGCCACCTGGCCGGGGTTGGTCAGCCGTTGAAACGTGTACCCACCCATGATTTGCACGTCTTTGGAATACCACCAGGTCAGATCAACGGCCGCCTCCCGCTTTTTTTCATGCACCGGCCGCCCGCGATCCCGCTCCTGGATGTTGAAGTTCGCGCCCAGCTGCAATCTCTCGGTGAGATATCGGGTGCTGCGCACAAAAAAGTCGATGCCGTCGGTCCCCATATGGTGCCCCAACGGAAATCCGCGGTGTCGCATGCCGCTGGTATAGGTGCCGTTGTTGTACCACACCCCTTGTAACTCCGGATGCCGCCGCCGTCCGTAGTCCGTGTCGGCATATTCGATGCGTAGGTCCATGGTGTCGCCTTGAAAGACCTGCGGGATATAGATGCCGCCTAAAAAGGCCGCACGGCTCGGGATCGGCAATTGCGACCACTTGTCCTCCGTGCCGATTTCTCCATACAGCTGAAGACCCGCGGGAAAAGGAATCAGGTAAGGAACCGGCGGGATCCGCAATCGGAAATCGGCCATCCCCTGTTCGTTCACTTCCTTATCGAACCCCTGATTCGCCGGATGGAGATAGGTATCGACGATCGTTTCCGGAAACGATTGATCACGGCCGCGCCCGCCGAACTGCGTCAAGCGCGTGAGTCCGAGCTCCAGCCACGAAACCGGCAAGTAACTGATCCGTAACCCGAAGATCCGGGCGCGGGAAATATCACGATTGCGTTCCAATTGGGCCAGGAAGGCGTTGACCTTCCAGTCACCGAGCCCGCTCAAGAATCCCGGCAATTGAAACGGCCGCTCCGTGCCCAATTTAATCATGTCCATCGGAAAGGCATGATCGGTCAGGAGCAACGATCCGTGATAGCCGGGCCCCCACCACTGCGTCCCGCGCCCCACCTCCAGCGCGACGTTGGCATAACTCAACTTGAGGCTGAACTCGCGCAGATAAAAATTGTCGCTGTTGTTGGTCGCGCCCAGGCCGAGAAGATGGCGATTGCTGATGAATTTCGGTTGGACCATCAGGGCCGCCCATTCATTCAACTCCGCCCAGGCGCGTACGTCGGTTTGATTCTGGACGCCGTTGACGAAATACTCTCCGCCCCGATTTTCGCGAAACCGGATGGTTTGTCCGCCGCCGATCGATGACGCATCGACCTCGGAGGTGACCCGCGCACCGAAGCGCAGTGAACCGGTCTTGTCATCTGGGCGGGCGCGGATGGTGCCAAGACGGATGAGTTCCGGACGGAACTCGGCGAGCAAGCGTTCCAACAGCGGCTCCGCAATGGCTTCACGACCGTCGATGTCGATCTCGTCGGCACGAACACGCTCGATCGCCCGCGCCACATACTGCGCCGCCTGCATGCGGGTGAACGGTTTCGCGCCCACCAGGGCTCGATCGATCACGCCCAGGGCAATCAAGCGCTCGATGGCGTCATATCCCCAGTGGTGCAGCGGCAGGTTACTGGAGGCCAAGGCGGGCCCGCTCAAGAGCAGCCAGAGCGCGAGGCCGAGGCTGATACGCAAGCATCCGGAACGGATATTCACCAGGCAGGCCGGCGTGTCACGAGGCGCGCGACGGGGAGCAGGCGCCACACCAATCGTGAACCGGGAAGCGGGCGGCGGCACATCAGTCCAGCCTGTGGGGAGCAGCCGGCAAGGAGCCGACGGCCGTTTCCGTCTCGCCGGCAGACGAACCCGTCTCCTCCGAAACGACCGCTTCGGATTCCCGGCCTTGGTACTGCGCGGCCGCCTGTGAGGACGATCGATAGGTCGGGAGGATAGCGCCGAGCATGCTGAATACCTTCGGCACGTTCCCCTCGGCCGCAGCCTCCTCCAGCTGAGCGACCAACCGAGACAGCCGGGGAAGCTCTCGTTCCGGATCCGGTCTGATGCAGAGCACTCTGGAGATGGGAGTGGCCTCGACCCGTTCGTGGCGTGCGACCAATTCCTCCACCAGTTTTTCTCCCGGCCGGCATCCCACGTAGGTCAGGGCCATGTCCCGGTCGGGAACCAACCCTGAGAGACGAATCAGATTGCGCGCCATCTCCTCGATGCTGATCTGCTCGCCCATATCGAGCACAAACAACTCTCCGCCCTCCGCCAAACGCGCCGCGTGAAGCACCAGATGCACCGCCTCCGCGACCAGCATGAAATACCGGCGCATGTTCGGATCGGTGATCGTGACGGGACCACCGGCTTGAATCTGTTCCAGGAACAGCGGCACCACGCTGCCGTTGCTGCCCAATACGTTGCCGAACCGCACGGTGGCAAAGATCGTCTTCGATGAGCGGGCCAGCTTTTGGACCAGCAGCTCCGCCACGCCCTTGCTGGCTCCCATCACGCTCGCCGGATTCACCGCCTTGTCGGTGGAGATCAGGATGAATCGCGCCACCTCATGGCGATGCGCCGCTTCCGCCACAATCCGCGTGCCGCCGACATTATTCACGACGGCTTCACAGGGATTGCCTTCCATCAGCGGGACATGTTTATGCGCCGCCGCATGGAACACCAGCGTCGGCCGGTATTCCGCGAACAACCGGTTCATCTGCCCGACCTCGGTCACGTCGCCGATCACCGGCGCGACGAACTGGTGCCCGGCGGCGTGCAGTTCATTCGCCACGGCAAACAAACCGTTCTCATACCGATCCAGCAAGACCAGCGTCGCCGGCGACAAGCGCGCCACCTGCCGGCTTAACTCGGAGCCGATCGACCCCCCAGCGCCGGTCACCAAGACCCGCGCGCCCCGCACCAGCGCGCTGAGCGGTGCAGGGTCCAGATCGACCGGAACGCGGTCCAGCAGATCCTCGATGGACAAATTCCGAATCTGGCTGACTTCCACCCGGCCTTGCAGCAGATCGCGCAAGTTCGGCAGGGTTTGGATGGGCAGATGGAAGGGTTCCAACGCCTTCACCACCGCGCGGATCGTGCCGGACGCGGCGCTGGGCATGGCCACGAGCACCACATCAGGACCGGTCTCGGTAATGATGTGCGGCAGACGCGCTCGATTGCCCAGCACCTTCACCCCGTGAATGCGGTGCCCGACTTTGGCCGGATTGTCGTCGATGAAGCCGATGGGGCGATAGCCGTAGGAGGGATTATTGCGCATCTCCCGCACGATCATGGCGCCGGCATCACCCGCGCCCACGATCAGCACTCGCTTCCGGCCGGCTCCCATCCATCCACGCTCCCGCAGCAGTCGGGGAATCGCGCGCAAGCCGGTTTGGAAGCAGAACAGCAGCAACGCATCGATGACGAATATGGAGGAAGGATAGGCCCGCAGACCTAATCCGAACCGGACAACCCCGGCAAACACCAGGGTACTGAGCGTGATGCTAAGAGCCAGGTCTCGGATATCCCACAAACTCGTATATCGCCAGAGACCGTCGTACAGCCGGAACGGATAGAAGGCCAGCGCCCGGATGGCCAGCAGCAGCGGGAGCATGGCGGCAAAGAGTTCCCACTGCGACGTAGGGATGACTTCGTCGAAGCGAAGGAGAAAGGCCATCCAATTGGAGAAGGCGGCAAGAATCAGGTGGGCACCACACAACAGCAAACGCCGTGGCGCGGCCGTGAACGATATGCCGAACGGAACCGTCATGGCATACTCCGATCAAACACCCTGCGGACTCGGCCTCCTCGATTTCGGGCTGGAAGAATACCTTGTCTCCGTGGCGCGAATCCAGCCTTAAAGGGGCGGAGAAGGTGGAGTCCGCTGATGCGACCAAAGCATCAGACGGAACGGCCGACGGCGAATAGGATTTTGTGATCAGTGATAGGGAAACGAGAAATCGGTAGAGGAGGACAGTACGCCGCCATTCCGTCCTCGATGGTGGTGGGGAAAAAAACAAGTTTCCCAAGAAACAAACGTTTAAGAAACCGCTTCCCTTGCATGGTAGAAGGAATTATGCGCACGGCGGCGGCGGCGCGTTTGATCCATGACACCACATGTGCACGGAGCGATGTTCGCTCAACAGGAAACGCGGCCAAGAGTTCCGTTTGAAACCCAGCCTCATCCAGCAATTGCCCTAGCTGACGAGCCGAATAGTACTGACGGCTGTGGGAGCTGGGATTGAAGTCCGGCCAGTCGGGGTTCACCGAACAGACCAGCAGATACCCGTCAGGAGCGAGCACCCGCCGGCATTCCTGCACAAATTTCCGCGCGTCTTCCAAAAAATACAGCGCCTCGTAACAGACGATGACGTCGCAGGATGCAGAGCGGAGCGGCAAGGCCTCGGCCTGGAATCGAACCAGCGGCGTGGCCGGCAGATTCATCCGCGCCCGATGCAGCAGACTCGCCGTGACATCGCCGCCGACGATCGCCTGGGCATCTCGCGACAGATAACCGAGCCCGACGCCAGGACCGCAGGCCACTTCCAGCACCCGTCGATCCCGGCAGAAGTCCGCCGCAAACCGGTAGCGCGTATAGACCATGGACAACGCGTCAGGCGTCAATCGCCGCCTTTTCTGTCACCGGACTGTAGTCGGACAGGATCACGGCTGGATAGAGAAAAACGCCCGGACCGCGGTGACGACAAGGTCCACCTGCGCCTCCGTGGTTTCGGCGCTCATCGGAAGCGACAGCACTTCCCGGCAGATCGAGCAGGTTTCCGGCACATCCGGCGTCGCCAATCCCAGTCCGGGATGTTCCCACATGGGTCTCGGCCAATGCACCAGGGTCTCGATCCCCTGCTCCTTCAGGTAGGCGCGCAGCTCGTCGCGGACTCCGGTGCGGATGACGTAGTTCTGAAAGATGTCCTCACGCCGAGCCTCATCGAATCGCGGGATGTGCAGTTGAGTGATTCCGGCCAGCCCTCGATGGTAGGCCGCCGCAATGCGCCGCCGGTGCGCAATCCAATCGGGCAGATGGCGTAGCTTCACATCCAGTACAGCGGCCTGCACATTGTCTAACAACGCCGTCTGCCCATGGTAGTGATAGTCGCCGGTCGCTCGGTCTTCTCCATTATAGCGGAGGAGCGTCGCCATGCGGGCCAGCGCGGCATCATTGGTGGTGATCGCGCCCCCGTCTCCGAACCCGCCGAGCACCTTGAAGGGGTAGAAACTGAAGCAGCCGGCGCGCCCCTGGCTCCCGGCGCGTTTGCCGTCGAACGTCGCCCCGAGCGCCTGCGCCGCATCCTCGATCACGGCCAACCCGCGTCTGTCGGCCAAGCCGAGGAGGCGGTCCATCTCACAGACCCGGCCATTGAGGTGCACGGGGAGGAGGGCTTTTGTCCGCGGCGTGATGGCGCGCTCGATGAGATCGACATCCATATTGAAATCACGCCCCACATCGATCAACACCGGACAGGCTCCGCAATGGACAATGGCAGACACCGTCGCGACAAACGTGTGCGCCACCGTCACGACTTCATGGCCGGGCCCGACTCCCGCCCCGAGCAGAGCAAACAGCAATGCATGGTAGCCGCTGTTGACCCCGACCGCGTACTTCACCCCGACGAACTCGGCCAGGTGCTGCTCAAAATCCTTGAGCTGGTGCCGATTCACCAGATCGCCGTTGGCCAGGCACTCGGTGATCGCCCGATCGATCTCAGGCTTGAGGGTCGCGTAGTGGCGGCGGGGGTCGATGAAAGGAACGCGATAGGCCATAACTAGGATCGGCTACTTGATACCAGAACTTTTTCGACAGTGGACACGATGTCCTCCGCACCGATGTAGTAGGCCTGCTCGAGCAGGGCCGAAGTCGGCGCCGGCACATCCGGCAAACAGACGCGGCCGATCGGCGCCTTCAAGGCGTGGAAGATTTCTGATGCGACCGATGCGGCAATCTCGGCCGCAATACCGCCGCTCATCCAGGCCGCGTCGGCAATGACCAAACGGCCGGTTTTCCCCACCGAAGAATACACGAGATTGTGATCCCAGGGTTTGATCGAACGTAGATCGATCAACTCCACATCGATGCCTCGCTGAGCCAGCGTTGCGACCGCCTTGACCGCTTCAGCCGCCATGTAAGACGTGGCGACCACTGTCACGTCTCTCCCGCTGCGACGAAGCGCAGCCGATCCGATGGGCACCTCGTAGAGGGCATCGGGCACGGCCCCCGGCAGATCGTAGAGCCATCGGTCATCGATGTAGAGCACGGGGTTCCCGTCTCGAACGGCGGCAATCAGCAGCCCCTTGGCGTCATGCGGAGTCGCGGGCATGACGACCTTGAGCCCGGGCACATGCGCAAACAACGCTTGTAACGCCTGAGAATGTTGTGCCCCTTGCTCGCCTCTCCGATTGATGACCGCTCGTATGACAACGGGCACCGAGACCTGCCCTGCGAACAGGTAGGACCAATTGGCTGCCTGGTTGATGATGGGATCCGCCGCCAGCAACATAAAGTCCATGCGCGGATGAAAGACGATCGGACGCATCCCGGTAATGGCCGCCCCGATCGCGGCGCCGGTCGTGGCATTCTCGGACACAGGGGAATCAATAATACGATCTCTGCCGAACTCCTTATCGAGATCCTGCAGGCTCGTTCCCGCATACCAGGGATTCCAGACACCCTGCCCGATTAGGAATACCCTTGGATCCTCTGCCAGGAGTTGCGCGTGAGCCTCGCGGATGGCTTGCGCGTAGGTCAGTTCTCGCATGCGCCTAGGCTCCTCGTCGTGAGGCATAGACGTGATGCAGCAATTCATTTTCATCCGGAGGCGGTGACTGGCGTGCAAAGCTCACGGCCACGTCGACTTCCGCGGCTACCCGTTGTTCAATTTCGCTAAGGTCCGCATCGGAGATGCCTTCCTCTCGCAATCGCTCCCGCAGGCGCATGATCGGATCCTTCTGCATCCATTCGGAGAGATCCCTCTGTCGATTCTGTCCAACTTCAAGATCCAGCGCTGGCCCCACATGCCCTCGCCAGCGATAGGTCCGGCATTCCAGCAATGTCGGGCCTCCTCCTGCCCTCGCGCGATCCACCGCTTGAGATGCGGCCTGATAGACGGCGACCACGTCATTCCCATCCACCACCAGGCTCGCCAAACCATGGAGAGCCGCACTCTCAACGATGTTGTCCTTCACCCGTCGTTCTTTCAATGTCAGGTGAGTTGAGTAAAAGTTGTTTTCACAGACAAAGAGGACTGGAAGCCGGTAGAGCGCCGCCAGATTGAGCGATTCATGAAAGTGCCCCTCGTCCGTCGCACCATCTCCGAAAAATGCCACGGCGACCTGATCCGTCCCCCGCAGCTTTGCCGAGAGGGCAGCACCCACAGCCAGGGGAATCGTGGCCGCCACCAAAGGGACCGTCCCGAAAATACCCTGCGCCGGAGCCACAAGGTGCATTGAGCCGCCACGACCATGGGCGCAGCCGGTGGCCTTCCCGAAAATTTCGGCCATCATGGCCTTGAGGTCCCCGCCCTTGGCCAGATAATGGCCATGCGAACGGTGGCCGCCCCAGACGGTATCGTCCTGACGCAAGACGGTGCACACACCAACAGCGATGGCTTCCTGACCGATATATAGGTGGCAGGGGGTTCTTATTTCGTTCGCCGTCACCAGTGCACCTACCATCTCCTCAAATATTCTGATGCGTAGCATCATTCGAAGGATCCGAACTGCCACATTACCTGACACTTCTTCAATACGTTCCATGGTTGGATCTTTCCGGACAAACTTATGATCGTGTCATTGTGCCAGAAAGTTCTACTTTACGACTATGTACTTTTCGAAGCACTTCGACTGTCCATCGCAGACAACTTTTTTGGTAGGGAAAGGGTGAAGACCATTATCCAGCCATATTTCCCGAATAATTGACTTCTTAAGAAGATGTCGTCCACACGCTCGAATATGCCAAGCAAATGCTTGAACAGTCGCGTCTTGCGGAACGGAACCGCACAGAGCGCCGCTAGGTGAAAGAATCTCACATTGACCTGCCCAAAGTGTTCTTTCGACTGTCTCAAATGATCAACGGTCAGAATATGCTCCACTTCCCATTCAGTCCTCAGATGCATCGTGCGTTTCCGATATAGGTGAATCAAGGGGTTGTGTTTGAGGGCTTCAATGCAAATGATCTCTCCATCCGGCCTAATGACCCTCCGAAGTTCTGACATGGCTTTAGGAAAGTCGACGTGATGCAGCGCTCCATATTCAACGATAATGTCGAAAGCATCATCGGGAAAATCAAGCGCCTCTCCGTCCATAACGTCGAAACGACATCTATCTTGGACACCAGCCAGAGCGGCATTTATCCGAGCGTTCTTGACACCTTCTGGCGAGATATCTATGCCAATCACATCACCGCCGCATTGGGCAGCAAATATGCCATTCTCACCACTTCCGCAACAATAATCCAAGACCTTGCGCCCCTTGCATCTTTCACGCAACCATGACTGATAGTAGGCCTCGCTTGCCCTGGCAACTGAGTAGAATTTCATGTTGGAAAAATGCATCTTGAAAGCTTCCGAATCGCGCACCAGATCCTGCAGTTGTGAGACTTCCTCTGTAGGGTGTGTATCTGCACGTCGTTCGAAGCCCTGAAGAATACTTCTCCTCTTCCGAGAGTGCTCAATCTCTTTCAACTTTCGCTCATCGAGATTCAGTTCCTCCATTGGTATAGTTCTCCTAATATCCCCTTGTTGATTTTTTCCATATCGAAATACTCCAAAACCAAGCACCTCGAATGCTCTCCGAAACGAAGCCGTCTCGGCTCGTCGAGAATGAGTTGCCGGAGGGCGCCAGCCAAGGCGCTCGGGTTTCTTGGCGGCACCACATAACCATTTTCTCCATCCTCCACGATATCTCTGCAGCCCGGAACGTCGGTCGTTACAATTGGCTTACTCATTGCCATAGCTTCCAGCAACGATTTAGGGGCACCCTCTCTATACCGTGAAGGGAGCACCACAATGTCGGACAGTTTCATAATTTCTCGAATATCATGCCTCCAGCCTAGCCACCGAAAATGCGCAGATCCTTTGCTGGAGAGAAACTCCTTCGAAAGAGATAAGGGGTTACCATCCTCTGCATCACCCACCAGCAAACCGGTAACGGAAGGAAACCGGAGAGCTAGCATCTCACAGGCTTCGATAAAATCTTCAACACCCTTACTCTTCAAAGCGCGAGACACCATTGTGATAACCATGGCCGATTCACCCAAACCCAAATCATGCCTCAGCCGTTCCGTTGATTCTGCGCTAACTAGGAACGGTGAGAATTCCTGCAGGTCAACGCCTGAACCTCGTATTAACACCGCTTTTTCTGGTCGAAGGATCCTATGGGAAACAAAGAACTGAACATCTTCCGGATTTTGAAACCACACCCTATCGGTCAGGCTGAAGGCAAAACGGTAGAGATTCGTCACCCAAGGTCTGAGTAGCCGGTGCGGGAGCCCCATTTCATCCATGTAGACATTCCCGAGGCCAGTAACAGATCCAACAATACATCTGACCCCTGCACACCTAGCAGCTAAAGCGCCGTAAATGTTTGGCTTGATCGAGATATTATGAACAATATCAAATTTGTATTTCCGGCATGTTGCATAGAGAGACCCCACGAAACGTAGGTCCTGCCAGGGATTGATCACCCTATCAACTTGAGCCGGAATATGAGTGACACCTAAGCCTGTCAGCAGTGCATCGTATTCTCCGGGTGGAGTAATCAGATAGGTATCAAGTCCGCTCTTGACTGCCGCTTTTAACAGACCCCTCCGAAAGTGCCATGCTGAAAAATTCTCTGTTACGACCAGTGCAACCTTCACTCTCTGGCCTCAGTGTTCATCATGCATGCAAAAATCTCGTGGAACAAACCTCAGCAGACCTGGCCGCCGAAACTCCGTTATCTTCAAGCCAAGCCTGAAACATGAGCACATCCCATAAATAATACTGCCAGTTACGCTTTCCTGAGAGATGCTCTTGCCATTTCTCTCGAACGAGTGCCGAGTCAAAAAACCCCTCGCATCGCAGCCTTTCTTCCGAAATCAGGCTTTCTACCCAATCTCGTAAGGGACCGCGCAACCAAGTATCAAGCGGTATTCCAAACCCCCATTTCGGCCTTTCAATCAACTCTTTCGGCACGTATTTATATAGCACTTGCCTGAGTAGCCACTTGCCCTCACCAGACTGTATTTTCATCGACAAGGGTACTTGCCATGCAAACTCAACTACCCGGTGATCTAAAAATGGTACCCGCGCTTCCAAACCCACGCCCATACTAGCTCGGTCAACCTTAACGAGAATATCATCCGGCAAATATGAAACCAGATCCATGTACATCATCCATCGAGTAAAATCGGGAAACGATGTTTTACTCCGATGATCTGACAGCGCAGTGCTGGGCTCTGTTGCTCCTAGCACCAGCCGCTCTGGATGCTTCCAGTGCGAAACCAGAACCCGGTACATCGCCTCAGGACTTTCGACACCTAAAACTTCCGACAATTTGTGGAGCTTGTCGCCGGGTCTGCGTTGTCTGAGCTTGGCAGGCAAGACATCCCTGAACAGGGCAAACCAATGATCCCAAGATTGAGAAGATACTGCAGTTAGTGCATAGGCGGCTTGCCGGCGAATAACAGGGGAAATCCAGCTGATATGCTGCCAGACGCTCCTCCCCCAAAAATAGCGATTGTAACCTCCAAACAGTTCATCTCCACCATCTCCAGTGAGAGCCACAGCCACATGGCCCCTTGCGAACTGCGAAACTAGAAACGTGGGAATTTGCGACGAATCAGAAAAAGGCTCATCATACAATCTGGGCAGACTGGGAATAACTTCAATCGCTTCCTTTGGCGTGACGTAAAGCTCGAGATGTTCGGTGCCCAGGACGCTCGCCACTTGTTTTGCATACTGCGCTTCACTGTAGCTGGCTTCGGTAGAACCAACAGAAAAAGTCTTGACTGGCTGACTGCTCTGCGCCTGCATCAGCGCGACAATCGTTGAGGAATCGACACCGCCCGAAAGAAAAGCTCCCACCGGGACATCTGCCAGCATCCGCAACTGCACAGAGTCCCGCAACAAAGCGTCAAGATGCTCGATCGCCTCTTCTTTAGTTCCCACAAGAGAGTGTGCTACACCCCGCTCTGCAACCTTACCAGCCGACCAATATTCAATGGATTTCGTAGAGCAAGAATTGCTCGCCTGAACACTCAAGATGGTCGCAGGAAGAAGCTTAGAAATCCCCTCGTAAATACAATGCGGCGCAGGGATGCAGTTATACCGCATCAATAACGCCATGGCCTGTCGGTTGATATCCCCTTTGAAGTTTGGGTGAACCTTAAACGCTTTGAGCTCTGATGCGAACAGAAACACATCTCCCATCCATCCATAATACAAAGGCTTCTCGCCGAGTCGATCCCGCACCAAATGCAAGACCCGCTCTGTCCGATCCCACAGAGCAAACGCGAACATGCCGTTAAAGCGAAGCAGCGCGCCCGATAGCCCCCACTGAACGATGGCAGCCAACATCACTTCTGTATCTGAATGCCCTCGAAAAACATGACCTAAGCCTTCTAGCTCTTTGCGTAATGCTCTAAAATTGTAAATCTCGCCATTAGAAATTAGGACAAAGCGACCGCAGGCGGAACACATTGGTTGAGCGCCTTGAGAAGAAAGATCGATGATCGACAGCCGCCGATGGCTAAGAGCGAGCCCTGCTTCAACATCAACCCAAACCCCGCCATCGTCAGGCCCGCGATGACGGAGCGTGTCCGCCATACGCACAGCGGCCGTACGAAGCTCCCCTTGCGACATTCGCGGTGCAAGAGTCATAAAGCCGGCTATTCCACACATTTAAGGCACCTGCGCTACAGCATCTCGCAACAGTGAGATTAGACGTGGAGCTGTAACTTCCAGACAATACTGATTTTCAACCTTTCTCCGACCCGAAGCGCCCATCTGCGCCCTCAAGCTAGGATTCTCGCGTAACACATTGATGGCTTGCACCCACTCCGCTGTCGTTCGGACAAGAAATCCGGTCGCGCCGTCTTCAACGATCCTTGCATTTACTCCTACCGGCGATGCGACCACAGGTCTCCCACACCCCATGTATTGAATCAATTTGTACCCACATTTACCTCGTTCCCAGGGACCATCGTCTAGAGGCCCGATGCCCACGTCGAATCTTTGAATTTCACTGATTTCTGTTTGCTCTGACCAGGGACGCATCACATACGGAAGGCCCCCAAGATCGGCCTTGCCGGAGCCGACAAGAACCAGGCGTACCCGGCCTTTGCTACAGATTTCTGTGAGTGCCGGGAGCACACCATTAAGGTATCGCACCGTTCCAGGGGTACCGATCCATCCGACTGTAAACGCTCCGTCGTCCCCTATTCTTTCCGTACGATACCGACGACTATCGACAACCGTGGGGACACATTCAACTCTTTTCGCGCCAACATGGCCTGCATAGCGCCCCAAATACTCATTACCAACAATGACCAACACTGCGTTACGCATGACGACATCGATCTTGCTTCTCAACAGGGAATGCACCAACCCCCGCGAACAGTGCTCGTATCGATCAAAGATTGCATCGTCATATTCAACAACGTAGCGCACGCCTAGCCGAGAAATGGTTTCTTCAATCCAAGCTGGCCACCATGGGAAAAGTTCATACTCAATCCAAAGCAAATCAAAGCTGCGGCTCTTGAGCAGACATCGCAGGCGATCAAGGTAGGCAAGCACGATACTAATCATAGACACCCGGTTGCCTACGTATAGCCTTCGAAGATATTCATCCGGCAGCAGAGGAGCGACCTCCACATCAATACCGGCTACCTTTAGATATGGAAGGTACTGATAAAATCGAATCCGACTGCTAGCACCGAGGTGGCCATTCCGACTGAGCAACAAGACTTTCACGATGATTATCTGCTCCTCTTCTGATGGTCTTTGGGAAAATGTTCCCCATCTGGGAAATAAGAAGGCTCTCGCCGCATACTCCCTATGCCTTGCGGAATCTCAGGTGCGGCCGGCAAAGGCTTAATATAGCAATGCCCAGAAACAGCCACACCGGAAAGGTGCTTAGTTTTGGAGTAAAGAATCCCATGAAAGAAACAAAGCAGACATTGGCCCACGCATAAGAAGCAAGCAGTGTACGGCTACGCAGCAACTTAAGTCCGACCATGTCGAGACCGAAGGTGTAAATAATAATTCCGAGTGTGACAAATAGGATGCCGCCATCCCGATAGAGGGATTCGAGAAAAGTCCCAACATTAGTTTCAAAGGGCAGATACTCGAATTCATTAATCTGAGTTGGAGGGGGCTCTACCAAACTAAGGCTTGAGAGCATCTTGGCTGCTGGGTAGAGCGTTCTTTCTGGAACATAAGAAACGGCCCGTTGCTCTTCGAGGATCCTGTTAAAGTATGGAAATCCCGCTGTAATGTAGTAATACACATTTTCGGCTTGGGGTGTAAGAGTAGAGGTCCCATAGGTCCCGCCCTCGGGAATCTTTCCTATCCATTCTGCAATGCCCAGAAAAGCAAGGACAGCTAACACACAGCCGAGAGTGGCCCACCTTAGTATCTTAAGCACATTAAGCTTCGGCAGCCCTAGCAGCACCATCAAGAAGGAAGTAAAGAGAATCCAGATAGGTCTCGTCCTATCTATGAACATAAGATTGCCGCAGAACTGAAGGAGGCCAATTGTTAGCCACCATCTAGAAATTCGCTTCTGGGTCACCTGCAAGACGGTGAGCGCGATAGCGATCCAGCCAAAGTAGGAAAGCTGTGTTCCGATGGAAAAGGTATCCTCTGCTGCTGCTCTAATTAGGTAACTCTGACTCAATAAGGCAATGATAAACCCCTCTATCCCACCAAACCCTTCTGAAAAATCGATGACATATTTCGCTAAGCCGATGAAGCCAATTCCATGCAGCAGCAGAATGAGACTTTTCTGCAAGGATGCCCTCAATTGGATGGCAGAAATACTTCTCTCTGCTGAGAACCAATGCTCATATATCGGAGAATGAAGGCACACTGACAGAACGAATAGCGCCTCCACTAAGAGGAAAAGAACCATTGCGTAGGCCCCATTCCGTTCCCACTCGAGGAGGCGAGCACCATACAACGCAAGAGCTGCACCCCACATGACTCCACCATATAAACTGGGAATAAAAAACAGATGGCTCCATCTGGAAATGGCTTCTTGTCTAGGCATACAACTTCCTGGGGTTCCCCCATGGGAGAAGGTAGGACAGGACAATAAACGTCACTAGCTGAATTGCGACAACCCAGGCCAACACAGTCACATGCTTGAGCACTGCAATCCCAGCAACCAACATGACGCCCATCATTACACTTGCAATCAAGTTCCTCAACAGGCCGGATAGGCATTCCTGACGGATCATAGAAAATGTGATTAGATTGGCAGGAAATATACATATCGCGTGGACCAAGAAGGGAATCACAAAAAGAGGTTCGATAGGGTCGCCACCCCACAGCATCACATACGGCACACTCATAAGCACAATGAGCCCAGGAGCTCCCCATACCGCGAGAGAATACCCCTTAAGATGAGTGTGCTCACCGAGCCAATCAACCGGATGCTGAATGTGGATATCCCGAAAAACCACTGTACCCACGATCACCATCACACCCGCCACTAACTCCGGGAACTTCGCCATGAACAGGTACTTTGCAAGATAGTTAGGGCCCTTAGCGAAGATTAACAGGCTGACGAATGTCGTACCGAGGGCAATCTGGTCAATTCTAAAAAGCAAATAGTTAAGTGCCTGCTGCACGCCCATTCCCATGCTCACCCTGCAGGACACTACTTTCAGCCTATGTCGGTCAATGTCCACGCTTTGAAGCCACAGCCATCGAGCGAGGCTGGCGAGGACGAAGATGGCGGCGATGGTGGAGGAAGTCACATTCACAAAGGCTGCGGCCACAAAAGTGACGAAGAAAAACATGGGGTAGTTCAATAGATTGCCTATTGCCGTAAGCGCATAACGCCGCCTCGCATTAAGGTCTGCCATTCTCATGATTGAATGGGAATCTAATAAAATCGTGACGAATATTGAAATCGCAGCCAAAGGTGAGAACACGAACCAAACACTTACGGAAAAGATCATTGTTAACGGGAGAACACGAGTGAGAACATACTCCCCCGCCATAAAGGAAAGCGTTTCGTCCTTGCTCACCATAGCGTAAACGACGTTGTCCACACCAAGCTTGGCTATGGTAAGTCCTAGCGTCTGCCATTGAACGCATAGAATAATAAAAACAGTTACAGTGGGCTCAAGGATTGACCAACGATTGGACGCTAAGAGCGTGAACCCGGAAGCTGCAAACAAACCCGAGCTCATCAGGGCAAGAAACCCCAAAAGCCTGCCTTGGGGTTGATCTAGAATTGGCAGGGGGGAGGGCCTAAAAAAACTCATTTGTGGGCGGGCTTCGCTTGGCAGAATGTGAATAAATCTTTGACCGGGGGGGAAAGCCGATTTCGTGAACTGCGATACCCGGATGTTGCTCTAAGATCGGCGCCCTTATGGCAAAGACACTATCTGGCCGGTTACGCGGCTGACTCACGAGACACGACAACCTGATCACTTCCTGGCGGCGGGTAAGGAGAGAGTTTTCGTTCACCCAGGACAATCTGTTGCACCTCATTCGGCGCACCTATTCTTCTAAGGATCTTCGCTACCCCCATCACGGCTCTCGGTCGCGAAATGAATGATACTGCGGTTAACCCAACAAGCTCCAGATCGAGCCGGAATGACTGGTTCTCGACGTACAATAGTCCCAGACGGCTTTTCCATGGTCTTATCAATTGATTGTAGTCTAGGTTCGGATCTTTACTTTCCGATAGCCGCTCTCCAAGATTTGAAAACATTATAGAAGCCATATCTGTGATACCCGGCTTCACAGAGAGGAGCTTTCGCTCTGCCGCTGTGTAGAGATCAGTCTCCCGCTTCACATTCGGCCGTGGGCCGACGATGCTCATGTGTCCTCGCAGCACATTCACGAACTGCGGCAACTCGTCCAGCTTGTAGGCGCGAACAAGGTACCCAAACGCGGTAATGCGCGGGTCCCTTGCTGTAGTGGTGTCAACAAGGGTCAAACTCTCGTCGGGGACCATCGTTCGTATCTTGAAGAACAGGAAGTGCCGACCGCCCCTGCCAATACGATGCGAAGCATATAAAGGTGAATGAAAATCCTGAATCCATATCAGAACCATTATTGGAAGCAATACGGGCATGGCCAGACTAAGTGCGAGGAAGGAGAACACTAGATCAAACAGTCGTTTCGCCATAGAGTTCTCACTCCTTACTCGAAAGGCACCTGAAGCTCAACCCTGATATCATATTGTCATGCGCTCAAGGAACGCCACATCTTCCGGTCTAAGGCTGGCGTCGGAAGCTCTTACAATTTCCTCCAACTGTTCACAGGTCTTGATGCCAACCAGGACTGCGCTAGACTTCAGGTACTCCAGTACCCATCGAATTGCCATTTGAGCCAGCGTCATGTTTGGATACAGGCCGAGGCGTTGGCGCATTGCTTTAATTAGTTTCAGATTCTGCTGCAACTTGTTCCCATGAAAATTGACATAATCTGGTCTGTTTCGGCGATCGCTTTCTTCCAACTGAGGCGCTCCCCCATACTTTCCAGACAAAATACCCTGGCCAAGGCTCCCCCAAGACAAGAACCCGATGCCCCAATCACTGGTCATGGACAGAATCTGGCGTTCGTGATGTCGACGGACAAGGCTATATTCAAAAGAGCAACTGGCTAGTCCCTCCGGCGCAGTTCTGATCCCTCTTTCAAGAAGGTCCAGGTTTGTAATTCCGTACCATCGAATTTTTCCCGCCTGTCGCTTTTCCGTCAAATGCTCGAAGACCTCATCGAGTGGTGTCTTCCTATCCCAATAATGAACCTGGTAGAGATCAATGTACTCAGTACGAAGCCGTCTCAGACTCGCTTCCAACGCCTCGTCAAGCCACTTACGCGAGTTATCGAAGAATGTTTTTCCATCGCGATCGATGCGCACACCGAATTTTGTTGCTACAACAACTTCCTTTCGCTTTTTTCCAAGAGTGGCCCCGAGAAGTTTCTCGGAAACTCCCGCGCCATAGCAATCTGCCGTATCAAAAAGGGTTACACCTCTCTCAACTGCCCGCATCACGGCTCGACAGATTTCAGTCTGGTCTACTCTGCCCCAAGCGTGCCCCCCTAAGGGATCGCAACCAAATCCAATCCGAGAGACTTTCAATGTGGAATTCCCGAGAGTCGTGTACTTCATATGCCTACGAATACCCGAGCGTAAGGCCGATCATTGTTCGTTCCCTTAATGCTGTCAGGTTTCCGTTCTTCACTGCTCAAGTCGGCAGTTCCTGGGCCCCAAGACACTCTTTTTCCCCGTTGACGCACGGCGACATGCAACTCTATCATCGGCCCCCACGCGTGAGAGTCTTACTTACCCATTGCTCCGCATCCCATGCCATTCGAGCAGCCTTGCTCCTCGGTCTGGCATGGGTCCTCCTTCCACATTCAATACTGGCACAGGACGCTTCCTTGTCGGGCCACTCGCATCTTTCCGACCTGCGCTTCTCCACCGCCACCTTCATGCTCAACCTCGAAAAGCAAGGCCTGGAAGACAACACCTTCACCAACGGATTGGGACGCGATACGACGCTGATCGGCAATCTCGTCAACACCTCGCTCTACAAACGGCTGCTGCCTTCGCTCGAAGCGGAGATCGGCGTCTTCGCCAATATGCCGTTCGGCCACGACACAGAAATTTCGCAGGTTCGTCCCATCCTGCGCCTGACATACACTCCCACCAATGAGGTGACAGGCCTCATCGGCACGCTGCGCCCCGGGCACCGGGAATTTCACGACGCAGTCTTCGACAATGGCAACCGCTTCCTCCGGCCGCTCGAGCAAGGGGCTCAAATGCTAGTGGATTCAACCCACTATCGGCAAGACCTGTTCATCAACTGGCAGCAGGCCTTCCGAGGCTCGGCGCCGAACCGATTTGACGTCGGGTATGCCGGACAATTGAAGTTTGGGCCACTTCGACTCAACGGCCAGACCCACTGGGTACGGAACGGTCAGGCTCTGTTCAAACTGGACCGCTCGTTCGATACCCGCGACAACCTCGTCGCCGCCGCCGGGCCGGAATTACTCCTGGAACCATCCCGCTTCTTCCGTTCCATGGGCTGGTGGAATCAGATCGGCGTCCGCTTTACATATCTGACGAGTTACAACCAAGCCGACGACGGCTCCGATGCCACCCGAGGTCGAGGGTATGAACTGCATACCTGGCTCGATCTTGCCGGATGGCGCCCTTACGTGGCTTTTTGGAAGGGCCGCAACTTTCTAAGCCAGCAAGGCGATCCCGAGTTTCGAGCCAGCAATTTCCCGGAGATCGGCCTGTCAAAAACCTTTCGCCTGGGCGAACGGGCATCACTCGAATTCGGCGTGCAGGCGCGGCGCATCAGATCGTTTTTTACTGAAGACGGCGTCAATTACATGACCCGGGACACGTTCAAATGGGTGAACCAGCAATACCTGATGTTCAATTGGGATTGGGATACGAATCATGCCGACCTGGCAGGCGACGTGTGGGCCTCGATATCACGCCCCTTCACCGACCGGCAGGACGAGGGCTCGGACCGCCGGTTCCACATGCAGTTGGACGCACTGACGTACGTTTACCACATCAACTATGCGGGCCTCGACCAGATCGATGGCCGGCCTCTCTCACACCGTACCTTTGCGGGTCAGTATCTGGCACCGGTGCTCCGGTACAGTCCTTCACCGAAATTGCATCTTGATGTGGGCCTGTTCGCCGGCCTTCCGGTGGGTGATCTACAGCCATTTCATACGGTAAAACCGATTCTCTCTGCCGAATATGAAATGATTCCCGCTATGCGTCTGGTAGCCGGCACCATTCACCGTAATCACCCCTTCGTCGATGCCATCTTGAATGATGCGATGCTGTTCTCACGCCCTCTCGAACAGGGCTTCCAACTGCTGGTCGATCGCACACATTACCAGCAGGACCTCTTCATCAACTGGAATCAGGTCGAGACGTTTCAGAAGGCGGAGCGGTTCGATGTCGGCTATGCGGGGCGTGTAGCGGCCGGACACTTTTCACTCAACGGCCAAGTCTATTGGTCCCATTCCGGCGGCGCACAATACTCTGAATCGAGAACCTTCTTCGGTCCGGGCATTCCGCGCGATCGCCCCGCGGGGAACAATTTCCTGACCGCAATCGGGCCGCAATTCACGCTTCAACCTCGACAGTATTGGTCCGCCGTGCCCTGGTTTCGGGAAATCGACGTGATGGTCCTCTACCTGACCAGCCAGAATGAGCCCACCCAAGCAGGCTCACCGATTGTTCGTGGCCGGGGGTATCAAATGACAGCCGGGGTAAATCTCGACGGCTGGCGGCCTTATGTCACATTGTGGCGCGGAGAGCATTTCGTGACGGAGCGAGGCGATCCGGCCTATTACGCCGGCGATTTTACTGAGTTCGGCCTCCTAAAAGACGTCGCCTTACCCGCAGGATTTTCTCTGCGGATCGGTGGGTTCGGACGGATCATCGATCATCATCTGACTCACACGGGCTATGCCTTATTGAACTGGTCCTGGGATCAGTCGCCTTGGCGCGGTTTCTGCCAACGACCCACGCTATTGCACCGGAGCGAGTCATCATGTAGTCAGTTCTGAGATACACTTCTCTCTTGCCACCCCAAACCAGGCCCGTTAGAGTAGCAGCGTACGTGCTGGTTGAGGCCGTTTGTTGTCCTGTATGAGGAGGGCGCATGCGCCGTTGTTCTGTCGGTCTTCTATTTCTAGCCCTGCTGTGTATCCCCACCGTCATCCGTGCTGAAACCTATGTTGCTGCAGGACTCGGCATGAATATTCCCAGCTTCGACACCACAGATGCCGGGAAAGTCTCGCTGCAGAAAGACCTTTTCTACGGCGGAAAAATCGGTCATTACTTCAACGATCGCGGCTACAACTGGTTCGGCCTGGAGGTGGACGCGTACCGTTCCACCCCCGGCATCAAACAACAAACGCTGCCGACCTCCGGCAATCCAGCCCTGTCCGGAAGTATTCCCGGAGCCGACTTACAGGTTCACTCACTCGCCTTTAATGCCTTGGTTCGAGTAACCGGGTACCAGTACAAGGTGGAGCCCTATGCCGGCCTTGGAATCGGATTGAATGTGGGAAATATTTCCAATGGGAATTTCAGGCCGGAAGCGTCGTTTGCGCCAAGCTTCAACGTCCTAGCCGGCATCCGCTACTATCTGACCGATTCTATTGCCCCGTTCCTTGAATACAAATACAATTTCGCGCAATTCAATTTTAGTCGCGATAACATCACCGCAGACTATCGAGCCAATCTGTTCATGTTCGGCATCGCTTACCATTTCGGACGATGAATGTTGCCGCGTCTCAATTCTTATTCGATAGGGTGGCTTCGTTTCGTCCAGCCGCTATCCCGCAGAGTATCGTGACACCGGACACAGCAAGGTCGCACCCCGTTCTCACTATCGTATTATAGGAAGATCTGAACAGTTAGTCCTGTGTACCGGACGCGCGAAAGCCTTGCGCAGATTTCAGATACGCGAGAATGCTGGATTTCGGAACCTTCAACGCCTGAAACGCATGCCTGATCAAGGTATGCGCCCCTTCTACTTCAGGCAGAATGATTTCCGTCGCGCCCACATCCTTTAAATCTTCAGCTTCCCGGAATCCATGCGCACGGACGAGTACGGGGAGTGTTTCATTCAGTGCCCGAAGCCGCCGAAGGGTCAATGAGGCCTCGTGGATGACCGGCAGCGCAACAATCGCCAAGGCTGCGTGCCGGGCTCCGGCCGCATGCAACAGCTCGGTTTGCGACGCATCTCCATAGACACAGGAAATGCCCCGGCGACGCAACTGCCTCACGAGATCCGGGTCCCGTTCGATCACCGTATACGGAATCCTGAAGTGGTCGAGCGCCAACCCCACCGTGCTCCCCATACGACCGAATCCACATACCACGACATGCCCGGCGTGCTCCTCCTGGACTCCGCCTTGAACAGGCACAGCACCCCGCCCCATGCGAAAATGCAGTGAGGCGATCCATCGCGGCGCATATCGGACGAGCGGCGCATTGAGGATAATGCTCAGCAGCGACGCCGCAAGGGTGGCATTGTAGACATCCTCGCCCACATGGCCGGCCGATTTGGCTACCTGCACCAGCACGAAAGAAAATTCGCCGATCTGCGTGAGACCGGCACCCACCAGCAGCGCCGTGCCCCAGGCATAGCGGAAGAGCCGGACCACCAATGTCCAAATGGCAAACTTCCCGACGAGAATCAACCCCAGCATGAGGCCGAGCAACGGCAGGTTGGACCACACGACACGCGGATCGATGAGAATGCCGATGGTGACAAAAAAGAGGGCGACAAACGCGTCACGGAGCGACAAGAGCCGGGCGAGCGTTTCATGACCGTACTCCGACCCGCTGATGATCAATCCCGCCAGAAATGCGCCAAGGGCGAGGGACAATCCGGCCATCTGCGTCACCGCTGCCGTCCCGATGCCCAGGGATAGCGAGACCAGCAGAAAGAGTTCGGCATTTTGTGTCTTGGCAATGCGCGTCAACAGCGGAGGAATCGCCTTGGCGGCGAGATAGGAGAAGGGAACGAGAATCAAGACCGCCAGCCATAATGCTTTCCCGATGGCTGCCAGGCGGCCCGGTTCGAACGCGCCGAGCGCGGGCAGCAACACGGTGAGCACCACGACCGCCAGATCCTCCACCAGCGTGATCCCGATCATCACCCGGCCATGTTTGGCCCGCAGATCCCCGCTGTCCAGCAGCAAGCGCGCCAGGACCATCGTGCTTGCCACAGACACCACCGCGCCGATCACCACGCTTTTGATGACATTCCACCCCATCGCATGGCCGACACCGACGGACAGGAGGATGGAGAGGAAAATGCCGAGCGGTCCTCCCAGCAGCGCGACCCAGCGAACGCGTAACAAGTCGTTCAGCGAAAACTCGATCCCGATGCTGAACATCAGCAGGATGACCCCGATCTCGGCAAACAATTCGAAACTGTGGACATCCGAAATGGAAGGACCGGGCGTCAGCGGGCTGATCAAAATACCCCCGAGGACATACCCCAGAATCAACGGCTGGCGAAGCAGATACGCAGAGGTCCCACCGACGACGGCGGCGATGAACACATAGGCGAGGTCTCGAAAAAAAATAGGATCAGGGGTCATGCATCCTTTCCGACAAAAAGATCGTCCTCCGTCGGCCTCGTGGGCCGGCTATATCTATCCGGGACCTACTGCAGGTCGCGGAATGTATCTGATTGAGAATGCGAGATTGCTTGCTGCTCGATCTGGTAGTTACGCGCGCCGATCGTGCCGGCCGGCAAATGTGTCACCATACCAGATCAAGCGGCCGTTCGGACAACCCGAGAACCAAGCCTTCGCATTCTAACCATTTCGCATTTGAGGGCGGAAGTGTGTTGCCCTTCCCCGGTAGGCTGCTTGGGTAGATACTGGTCCATCTTCAGCAGGTCATACGACAAACCGTGGCGTCATGAAAAACGGGAGACACTGTTTCACAGTCGGGGTTGGAGCAATAGGCTGAAGGATCTATTCCGTTGGCACAAACAATTGAAAGAGCCTCCTGGTAGGCAGAGCTGACACAGTGTGAATGAATGGAGGGATCTCTCCGGCGGCAACGATAGGGAGAGGCTTCACCTGAATAGCCGCCGGTACGCACGCAGTGCGGTTTGGAGGCGCCGGGCGGGTTCGAACCGCCGCATCGCAGTTTTGCAGACTGCTCCCTTAGCCACTTGGGTACGGCGCCACGGGTCGGATTATAGAAGGGGGAGCTTCAGGAACTCAACCGCGAAGAGGAGAGAAACAGAGGAAACTTCACCGCAACCTGCAGGACATCACATGCCGGGCGACTAGGGTTTGCTCGGGAGCACCGGAATGTCGCGGACGATGGTGGACTGCTCATCCGGCGTGTGGCCCATCAATTCCCAGCCTGCTTCGGCCTCTTCGCCCAACGCCGATCCATTGTGCGTCACGCCGGCCGCCTCCGCTTCTTTTTCCTTGGCCAGCAGCTCGACTTCATGAATGAGCGTGTCCATGAGTTCGTCCATGGGCACCTTGCGCATCAGCTTTCCCTTCTTGAAGAGAATGCCTTTGCCTTCGCCGCCGGCGATGCCGATATCGGCTTCCTTGCCTTCGCCGATGCCGTTCACGACGCAGCCGAGCACGGACACATTCAACGGCGTCTTGATGTGCCCCAGTTTCTTTTCCAACTCGTTGGCCATGCGCACCACATCGATTTCGACTCGGCCGCAGGTCGGACAGGCAATCACGTTGATGCCGCGATGACGTAACTCCAGCGATTTCAAAATTTCGAAGCCGACCTTCACCTCTTCCACCGGATCGGCGGCCAGCGAGACGCGCAGCGTGTCGCCGATGCCTTGCGAAAGCAGCCAGCCGAGGCCGATGGCGGACTTGACCGCGCCGGTCATGGCGGTGCCGGCTTCCGTAATGCCGATATGCAACGGGTAGTTGGACTGAGTGGAGAAGAGATAGTAGGCGTCAATCGCATGGTGGACATCCGAAGCCTTGAGCGACACCTTCATGTTGGTGAAGCCTTCGTCTTCGAGCGCATGCACGGCATTCAAGGCCGACTCGGATAAGGCTTCCGGCGAGGGCCAGCCATACTTATCCAGCAGGGGCCGTTCGAGCGAGCCGCCGTTCACACCCACGCGCAGGGGGATGCCTCGCTCGTTGACGGCCTTGATGACTTCCTGCACTTTCCACCAGGCCCCGATGTTGCCGGGGTTGATACGGACGCAATCGACGACTTCGGCCGCTTTCAGGGCGAGGCGATGATCGAAGTGGATGTCGGCGATCAGCGGCACCGTCATGGCCGCCTTGATTTTCGGGAGCGCTGCGGCCGCCTCGTCGTCCGGGACGGCAACACGAATGAGCTCGCAGCCGGCGTTTTCCAATTGCCGGATCTGTTCCACGGTCGCCTTCACGTCGCGCGTATCGGTGGAGCACATCGACTGAACCGAAATCGGCGCATCACCGCCGATCTTGACCGATCCTGCCTGAATCTGCCTGGTTTTCTTCCGAGTGATGTGCATGAACTCTCTCTATTGTTCCTTGATCGCTCTTTTCAATTCATCACTCCCAACTCAGCAGCCAGACCTCGCGCCTTGCGCTAGCTGCCCTGCTCATCGCCATGGGGCAAACTGCCGACGAGCGAGGCCAAGCGAGCGGCATCGTCCGCCACCACACCGGCTCCGAACAGCGTCTTCACACTGTTGTAAATGCCGTCGGCTGTCAGGCCATACCGTTCCCGCAACAGATCCTGCGGCCCTTGTTCGATATACCAATCAGGCAAGCCGAGCACCTTGGTGCGCAACATGAGTCCTGCTTCGGAGAGGGTCTCCAAGACGGCAGATCCGAACCCGCCCATCTTGCAGCCTTCTTCCACGGTCACCAGGCACCGCACATTCTTCGCGGTCTTCAGAATGAGCTCGCTGTCCAACGGCTTCGCAAATCGGGCGTTGACCACGGCGGCGGAAATGCCTTCCTGTGCCAACCGCTCGGCGGCTTTCATCGCCGGCCAGACCGTCACGCCGATCGCGACGATCGCCACATCCGTGCCTTCCCGCAACAACTCGCCCTTGCCGATCGGCAAGGCGGTGGGCTCAGGATCCATCGGCACGCCGAGGCTCACGCCGCGCGCGTAGCGCACGGAGGCGGGCCCATCGAAACTCACACAGGTTTTGATCATATGCTGCAGTTCGTTCTCGTCCTTCGGCGCGGCCACGACCATGTTCGGCACATGCCGCAGGAACGCGAAATCGAAGGCGCCGTGGTGGGTGGTGCCGTCCTCAGCCACCAGCCCTCCCCGATCGATGCAGAAGGTCACCGGCAGGTTCTGAGTGGCCACGTCGTGCACGACCTGATCGTAGGCCCGTTGCAAGAAGGTCGAATACAGGGCCACCACCGGCTTCATGCCTTGAGCCGCCATACCGGCTGCAAAAGTCACGGCATGTTGCTCGGCGATACCCACATCATAGATGCGGTCTGGGAACTCTTTTTCAAACGCATTCAGCCCGGTCCCCTCGCACATGGCGGCGGTGATGGCCACCACCCGCTTGTCTTGACGCGCAACCTTGATCAAGGCATCGACGGCCATACTGGTGTAACTGGGACGCACGGCTTTTTTCGCCGGCACGCCGGTTTCACGCACGAACGGCGGGCAGGCATGGAACCAGACGGGATTGTCCATGGCGGCTTGATAGCCCAACCCTTTTTTCGTGATGACGTGCAAGAGCACCGGGCCCTTCATTTTCAGCACATTTTCCAAGGTTGGCAGGAGATGCTCAAAGTTGTGCCCGTCGATCGGCCCCGCATACTGGAAGCCCAACTCCTCGAACAACAGTCCGGGCAGGATCGCGCCCTTCGCCAATTCCTCAGCCCGCCGGGCAATTTTCTGGACTTCCAATCCGATGTGGGGAATCTTGCGCAGCAGCTGGCCGGTTTCTTCGCGCATCCGGGCGTAGAACTCGCCCGTGAATGTTCGATTCAAGTAGGCGGAAATGGCTCCCACGTTCCGGGAAATCGACATCTGATTGTCGTTCAGCACGACGATAAAGTCCTTGTTCGTCCCACCCGCGTGGTGCAAACCTTCAAGCGTCATCCCGGCCGTCATCGCCCCGTCGCCGACGACGCAGACGACTTTATGTTTCTCACCCCGCTGTTCGCGCGCTTCAACCATCCCGAAGGCGGCCGAAACACCGGTGCCCGCATGCCCGGCGTTGAAGGTGTCATAGACACTTTCTTCACGCTTGCAGAAGCCGGACAATCCGCCGTACTGCCGCAAGGTGTGGAACTGTTCGCGCCGCCCGGTGAGGAGTTTGTGGGTGTAGGCTTGATTGCTCGTGTCCCACACGATTTTATCTTTCGGCGAATCGAGGAGATATTGCAAGGCGACCGTCAATTCCACGACACCCAGATTGGACGCCAGATGGCCCCCGACATTCGAAACCACCGCGAGGATCTGCTCACGAATCTCCTGGCATAGTTCCGGAAATTGTTCAGGGGACAGACGCTTCAAATCCGCGGGGCTATGGATATTTTTTAGCAGAGACATTGCACAATCTCCTTGTCAAGGCATGACAATTGGACGCAGGTATTCATCTTCGTGGAAAACAATCGTATTGAGAAGGTCGTGGCGAAGCAGCGAAAGAAGTTCGTACAAGTCGCCTCATCCTCACATATGGACAAGCCTGTGTCAAGATTCAGCTGATCCTCCGGTCGCATCCGCTCATCGGGTTACGACCGGAACCGGTAGGTCAGGACCGTGGAAAGCGTAAAGTCGGCCGCGCTCCCGGTGATGAAATCCAGATTCTCGACGCCGTACAGTTGCCAGATCAACTGGGGCAGCAGGCGGTAGCTCACGCCCAGCACCGACTCGGTCACCCCCTTGTCCAGGACGCGTGTTCCCGTGCCGTGAAAAGGCGGAGAATAATAGTCGAACTGCGCCGTGATGGAAAAATTCTCCGCCCAGAGATACTCCACGGCCACCAAGCCGGTGACCACCGGCTGCAAACCCAGTCCCGCGATCCGTCCCGTGGGAAAGATTCCGTTGACGTTGACGTACAGGATCCAGCCGGTCGCGAAGGTCTTGTCCAGAGCGAGTCCGATGCCGGCATCCGGGTGGCCGCTCCCGAATACTTCCCCCGTGTCCCCCGTCGGTGCTTTCACGGCCGCTCGAACCGACAACGCCGGCCGGCTCGCGGTTTCCTGCAACAGCTGGTATTTGCCGTAGAATGACACATCGCCTAACCCTGTGGCATGTTCCGAACCCTGAAACATCGTGCGGCCGCCCTTGGAAATGTTGAAGGCGTATCCGAGATCCCGCAGAGCCTTCCGTGCAGGAGACACTCCAGTGGTGCCACGTTCCACACCGAGAATCGGCCCTTCCATAAAACCGCCGTACCGATGATAGGCCGGAATTTCGGCGCCGAGCTCCAATCGATCGGTGACGCCGTAGCGCAGGAACAGCCCGGCCCGGACCGTCTCAAACTTCATGGTCACATTGGCCTGGGCTTCCTGATCGCTGGCGATCGACGCGGTATTGGCCGCCTCGAGGCGAACATCGAAGTCCCCCTTGCGCAGCACAGACGCGCGCTCGCCGGGCATGGCCAGCACTAGTTGGTCCAGCGCTTGAAAGTTCCTGACGGGAAAGGGACCAAAGCCCTCCGCCCCGGCCGGAACCGGCAGTCCGCAGAGAAGCCCGATCATGCAGAAATGTAAGGCGATGTGCCGCATGAGTAATACCCGGCCGTTCACTCAGGCGTTCAGTAGGGAAAATCCAGCCCCGCGAAAATCGCTCCGCCTTCTCGGCTATAGCCGTAATCGAGACGACCGACCACATTCGGGCGGACAATCGCGCGAAACCCGACACCCGGTGTCATCCGGTAATCTTGAAAGCTGACATCCCGAAACGAGTTGAACACCTGTCCCGTATCCAGAAACGGCGCCAGTTCGAAATCCGCCGTCACTCCTGCCAGCTTGGTGCGCAGGATATGGATCCGCTCTTCGATACTGAGGGCGATCAGATGTTTGTCGATATAACGATCCATACCGAATCCACGCAAATTGTTCTGCCCGCCCAGCGAGGACTGTTCGAAAAACGGCACCTGCGAGCCGATCGTGGCCTGCAGATCGGCCCGGACAACCAGGATGGCACGCTTGGATTCGCTGGGAAACAACTTTTTGACCTCGATTTCGTACCGCGAATACACGGGATGATCGCCGTTTTTGACGTTTTGATTCAGCTCGGCATAGGCCATGACGGACATGCCGTCGGTGGGCGTGATCAGACTGTCCCGGGTGTCGTAATAGAATGAGGCGCGATGGCCGACGATAATGGACTCCCCTTGAATGCCGTCCACCGTGGGAAATTGCTCCACTGAAAAGGGAAGGTCCGTGGCGCCGCGCTGGAGCTGTACCTGCCGGACCCGCTGGCCGACAGAAACCTGCGTGACCTCGTTCGCATAGAGGCCGAGCCGCCAATAGGCGCGCGCCTCTCTCGCCGTGTAGTTCGACTCATCCGCTTGAACCGTCGATTGCCCCAGACCGAAAAACCGTGACGTCGCGTTCTTAAAGAACGTGCCGCCGAAGTTCAGAAAGTATTGCCCGTTTCCAAATGCGGGGTCGACATAGTCAAACAGCACCTTGCGTTCGATTTTTTCGGTCAGCGAGGCGATCAACTTCATCTGCCGCCCGCCCGGATCGTATTTGAAGAGATTGAAGACCGCCCGGCTGCCGACGATTGAATTCTGAATCAACATCGGGGCCATGAGATATTTCAATTCGCCGTCCGGATCGGAGATCAGAATCGGCGCAATCAAGCCGGCGTCGTTCCCGTCGTTCTTGCTGGTGGACACGGAGGGAACGGGGAAGATTTGCGTATCCGCTGCCGCCGGAGCCGGACTATTCGGCAACAGGAGTCCGGCCAGCGCCAGGAGAATACGGATCGACGAAAAATAATGTCGCTGCATGGCGCTCGCCGGAACGGTCGCTTTCTATTGGGACTACGGAGCTTTGATCTTGTCGGATTTCTTGCGAAGCTGGTCAACGAGGCCGGAATACGAGGAGTCGTGAAGGATTTTCGTAAATTGCCCGCGGTAATTGTTCACGAGACTGACGCCATCGACCACGACGTCATAGACATGCCAATCGTTATTTTTATTCAGCAGCCGATAGTCCATGGGAATTTCGGTTTTGCCGGATAAGACCTTCGTACGCACCTCCGCATATTCTTTATCCGTGCGTTCATTGAGGTATTGCACGCCCTCGCCGGAATAGGTTTCCACCCGATCGGCGTAGGTGTTGGTTAACAACGTCCGAAACAGGTCGGTGAACTCTTCCTTCTCCTTGTCGGACAATTGATTCCATTGCTTGCCCAACGACCGGTGCGACATCTCGGAATAGTCGAATCGCGCGGCCACCACTTTCTCCAGGCGTTGCCGCCGGTCTTCATGCTTGGCCGGCGCCTTGAGTTCTTTATCGTTCAAGATCCTGAGCACCTCATCGACCGTGCCCCTGATTGATTCGGTCGCCGGACCGGCCATGGCGGACGACAGCCCGCCCATGAACAGTTGCAGCGCCACGACGACACCCACGACCATCCGTTTTACAGTCATTCCAACACCTCTCCTCTGAGTGGTGATCTCCTCGCCCCACCGGCCCGGCTTGAGCATTCTCGTCTCTGACGCATGAGCCGATGCGACTAGTTGACCTTGCCATGAACATACTGGCTAACCAATTCCTCCAGATCAAGCCCTGACTCCGTGTCACGGATTTTGTCGCCTGGCTTCAGAGGATCACCGCCCCCGCCTACCGACAGCGCCAGGTACTTATCACCGATGATGCCGCGGGTTTTTATGGAGGCGATGGTATCCGAATACAACTTCACCCCGTCCTGAATCGCCAGCGCCACCAATGCGCGGTCGCTGTTGAGGCCGATGGTGCGTACCCGGCCGACCTCGACCCCCGCGATTTCAACCGACGCTCCCGGCTTAAGCCCGGAGGCCGACGTGAACTCCGCCTCGATCGGATAATTGTGTCCGCCGATGACCTCCAGCTTGCCCAGCTTAATAGAGAGGTATCCCAGGCAGGCGATTCCGACGACCACAAAGATGCCGACCATCAATTCCAGTTTTGCGCGTTCCATAACGTCTCCTATCAGCGGCCTTCCGCCGGCAACGCTTTCGGTGCGACCGTCCCTCCGACAAAAATGAACTCACGAATTTCTTCATCGGTCGTCTTCACGAACTCACTCGAAGGAGCCATCTCGGCAATCCGGCCCTGTTTCAGCATCGCCACATAATCGGAAATACCGAAAATTTCCGGGATCTCGTGACTGACCATGACGGCCGTGAAGCGGAATTGCTGCTGCATGGCCACGATGAGGTCGTGAATAGCCTTCGCCATCAAGGGATCGAGACCCGTCGTCGGTTCGTCGAATAAAATGATCTCGGGCTCCATCACCAGCGCGCGAGCCAGTCCGGCGCGTTTACGCATCCCGCCGCTCAGCTCCGCGGGGAATTTGTGGCCCATCCCCTTCAGTCCCACCTGCTCCAATTTTTCCTCAACCCGCCTGGTGACGACGTCGCCCTTTAAGCGGAGCTTTTCCCGTAGAGGGAAGGCCACATTCTCGAACACCATCATGGAATCGAATAAGGCCGCGCCTTGAAACAGCATGGCGAATTTTTTACGGACCTCGTTGAGCGCGCGTCCTTTGAGGCGGGCAATGTCTGTCCCGTCGATCCACACTTCGCCGCGGTCCGGCTGCATCAGGCCGATGATGTGTTTCAACAACACACTCTTGCCTTCGCCGCTGCGCCCGATGATGGTCGTCAGTTTGCCCGAGGGAATGGTGAGGTTCACACCGCGCAGCACCGCCTGCTTCCCCAACGTTTTTTCAACACCGACGAGCTTAATCATGTGAATCCATCAGAGAGACCATCAGCGTTCAGGAACCAGATCGCATTCAGAGGCTGAATGTCGAAGGCTGATGACTGACGGCTCTACAACAACACCGACGTCAGAAAATAATCCCACACCAGGATTAACACCGCGGAAAGCACGACGGCTTCCGTCGTCGCCGTTCCGAGGCCCTCCGCACTGTGTTTGGTATGGAAGCCTTTGTAACAGCAGACCCAGCTGATCAACAATCCGAAGCTGATGGATTTGAGAATGCCGCCGTACACATCCTTCCACTCCACCGCCGACTCGATGGAACTCCAATAGGCGCCTTCGTTGCCGTTCAGCAGCTGCACGCCCACCACGTAGCCGCCGTAGATTCCCACCACGTCGAATAACGCCACCAGCAGCGGCACGGCGATGACACTGGCGACCAGCTTCGGGCCGATCAGATATTGCAGCGGGTTGATGGCCATCGTGTCCAAGGCATCGATCTGCTCGGTAATCCGCATGATGCCGATCTCGGCCGTCATGGCGGACCCGGCGCGGGCCGTCACCATCAAGGCCGCAAGCACCGGCCCGAGTTCACGAATGATGCTGAGTGCCACGGCGGACCCCAGCACCGCCTCGGATCCGAACTTTCTCAGTGTGTAATAGCCTTGCAGGGCCAGGACCATGCCGGTGAAGACGGCGGTGAGCACCACGACGAAGGTAGACTTGTAGCCGATAAAATTCAGTTGTTTGACGATTTGATAGAACCTGAACGGCGGACGGGTCAGCCAGGCGAAGGACGAGAGGACGAACAGCATCATCCGCCCCATCTGCTCCGTCAGATCGATGGTCCACCGTCCGATGCGAGCAATACCTTCCACGCCTTGCCCTCCTCTTGTCTCCGAACCGGACGCCGACTTCGCGTCGCTCCCGGTCAGCCGATCCCTTCACGCAAAGCGCGATCGGCACAGGCGCGATACAAGGCCGTGAGCCGCGCGCCTGCCACCTGGCTTTGCGCCCGCAGACGATTGAGCCCGATCAAGCTTGATGGATGCGCCAGGCACGCCACCACACCCTTGGCCCATCCAGATGGCCTAAGAAACAGGTTGAAGTCAAGCGGGAGGCTCTCATCCTCAAGGTCCGACACCGTGCGCACAATCGCAAACGGAAGCTGCTGCTCCTTGGCCACCAGCCCCAAGGCCGCGCTTTCCATGTCGAGGCCGATGGCTCCGGCGCGTTCGGCGATCTCGCGCTTTTCCTCAGCCCGGCACAGTACTCGTGGAACCGTGACAAAACTTCCGCTCCGAACCGGCAGACCCTGCGCATGCGCAGCTTGCATCACCCACTCGGCCATCTCCGCCCCGCACGAAACGGGCAGTCCCGATTGTGCGCCGTTTTCCATGCTCACATCCGTCCCGATCAATACATCGCCGATGCCGGCCGGTCCCAGGGCACAAGCAAAACCCGTCGACCAGATAGCCGTCAACCGTTGCGCCGCAAGCACGCTGGTGGCGGTCGCCGTAGCCCGCTCGGGGCCGACCCCCATCGGAATGATCCACCACTCGACAAACGGTTGCCGTGCCACCAGACATCTGATCCCCCCGACGACCCGGATCTCGTTGACGGGCAAGGCTCGCCGCACGGCGCCCAACTCCCATCGGGTGGCGACAAAAACACCGATCCTGGTCACAGTTGCTCCCGACGACGGATGATGGGGGAAGATGGACTCGGTGAACACCCACGGTCAGCGAGGCGACCGGAATTGTCCTGATTGATAGGCGAGCTGGCGCAATTCATCCGCCCTCGTCGTGCCACGAGTTTTCAGATTGCGGTACATGGCCAGTGCCCAGAGGGGGAAATATTGGCAATACCAATGATAACGGAGATAGAACACACGCGGGAAACCGGTTCCGGTATGGCGTACCTCTGCCCATGACCCGTCCTTCCGCTGATTGCGAATGAGGTAATGAATACCTCTGGCCAGGCTGAATGAGTCCGTGACCCCGCCGGCCATGAGTGCCAAGAGGGCCCAGGCGGTTTGCGAGGGGGTGCTTTCGCCACGGCCGCTTTCCGCCACATCCGCATAGGAGAGGCAGGACTCGCCCCAACCGCCGTCAGGATTTTGTTTTGATTCGACCCAGCTGACGGCCCGGCGGATATAGGGAGAGGAGAGATCCTCGCCGATGGCGCGCAACCCGGACAGCACCGACCAGGTGCCGTAAATGTAATTGACCCCCCACCGGCCATACCAACTGCCGTCCTGCTCCTGATCGTTTTTCACGAAGGTCAGCGCCGACGCGACGGATGGATGTGTCCAGTCATACCCGAGGGTCGCCAGCATTTCGAGACAGCGCCCGGCGAGATCGGCCGTACTGGGATCCAGCAATGCGCGGTGGTCGGCGAAGGGAATGTAGTTGAACACGATGCGATTATTATCGACATCATAGGCGCCCCATCCACCGTCGGATCCTTGCATGGCCGTGACCCACCGGCACCCCCGGCGAATCGCGAGCCGCTGCTGTTCTTCATCGGGGAGACGCACTTTGGCCAGCGCCATCAGGACGACCGCCGAATCGTCCACGTCGGGGAACAGCTCGTTCTCAAATTGAAAATACCAGCCGCCGGGTTCCGCGCCGGGAGAAGAGATAATCCAGTCACCGACGGTTTTCGTTTGCTTGGACAACAACCAGCTCGCCGCTTTCAGCAACGCCGGATGATCCTGCGGCATACCGGCCTCGGACAAAGCATTGATCAGCAGGGCGGTGTCCCAGATCGGAGAATGGCAGGGTTGCAGATGCAGCGCATCGACACATTGCCCGTTGTCCATCACCGTATCGTGAATTTCGAGCTCCTCGATTTCCCGCATCGCTTTCACGACCAGAGGATCGTCATTCTTATATCCCAGGCAATGCAGGGCCATCACGGAATTGGCCATCGCAGGATAAATGGCGCCGAGCCCTCCGCTGCCCTTCATATGATCGAGCATCCAATTCTCGGCGTACTTGAGCGCCTTCTGGCGCACCCACTCGACCGGCGAGCGATCATAGATTTTGAGCAAGGCATCTAGATTGATGAAAAAATTCCGGGCCGTAAACCAGGTCCGATCTTTTTTGAAGGGCGGCACCGTGCTGTAATCGATCTCCTCGGGAGGTTCCGTGTACAGCTCACCGATGCCCTGTTCCGGCGGAACCTCACATTGCGGCCGTTTCGCGAAAATGATCAGCAGCGGAATCAGGACCGCGCGCGACCAATAGGAAATGGCGTAGATGCTGAAGTAGAACCGCTTCGGCAGCAGCATGATTTCCGGCGGCATGCTGGGGACCCCGCGCCAATCGTATTGACCGAACAAGGCCAGGGCGATTTTCGTGAACACGTTGGCCGCCGGCACGCCGCCCTTGTCGAGGATGCAGGTCCGCGCGTGCACCATGAACGGTTCATCGGCCGACACGCCGGACAGTTTCAAGGCAAAGTACGCTTTGACGGACGCGCTGATATCCGCCGGGCCCCCGTGATAAATGGGCCAGCCGCCGCAGTGCAACTGCGCAGATTTCAAATAGCGGATGACTTTGCGCTCGCGTTCAGGATCGACGCAGTTCATGAACCGCCGCAGCATGAGATATTCGGAGCTCAGAGTGGTATCGGCTTCGAGTTCGGCAACCCAAAACCCTTCGGCCGCATCCTGCCTGGCCAGAAACCACGCCTGGCTCTTCCGGATCGCTTCTTCCAGCGCTTCCAGTTGTCCGGTGGTGTGTGAAGGAGCACGTTTGGCGCTGTCGCCGGCCGGAGCATCGGGCTTACTGGAGACGAGGCGCAGCACAGGAGCGGAAGCAAAATCGCGCGCGGCCCTGATCCGGCTCGGCACCGACACCAGCAGACTATCGGACAAACGATTGAACAGGTTTTTGAGAAGTCGCATAGCGTGTTGCCGTGAATCAGACAGAGACGGCGGGATCGATAGTCGAAACGGTTCCATCAATCAGACAGGGATCACATGAAACCGCACAGTACTATGTGTAACCATTAGCAGGACTGTATAACAAACTGCTTGAACCCAGTCAAGGGAAGTAGCCCTCGACGTGCGCGCTAAGTGCCCGATTGAACTGAAGACTGAGCGCCCGTGGTTCTCCGGAGCCTCGCTTAAGCCGGCTGAAGATCGCCGAGTTTCACGGAGATCAAAGTCGACACGCCGGGCTCTTCCATCGTCACCCCGAAGAGCGAGTCCGCCATCGCCATCGTCCGCTTGTTGTGCGTGATGACCATAAACTGGGCCGTCGCTGACAGGCTGCGCAAGACGCCTGTGAACCGCCCGATGTTTTCTTCATCCAGCGGCGCGTCGATTTCGTCCAGGATGCAGAAGGGGGTCGGGCGGATCAAGAAACTCGCGATCAACAGCGCCATCGCGGTCAACGTTTTCTCTCCGCCGGACAACATCGTAATACTCTTCAGCCGTTTCCCCGGCGGCTGCGCCACGATCTCCACACCCGGCTCGCGGGCTCCGTTGTCCTCCGCGCCTTCTTCCAACGGCTCTTCGACCAACTGCAGCTCCGCGCGGCCACCGGGAAAGAACTGCGCAAACACGTCCCGGAACTTCTGCTGCAGTTCGTTGAACGTCTCCACGAACATGTCTTTCGTCGTACGGTTGATCTTCTGGATGATTTCCTTGAGCGATGCAATGGAGGTGGAGAGGTCTTGCTCCTGGGTCGTCAGGAACTGATACCGTTCTTCCAATTCACGATGCTCATCAATCGCCGCCAGATTGATCGCGCCCATGCGATCCAGCCGTTCACGGATTTTCTGGATCTGCTCCCGCAATTGCGGCGTCTCGAGCAAGGAGACAGGCGCGGCTGCTTCTTCCCCTTCAGCAACGGACTGCTCCTCGGTCGGCATCCCCAGTAGGGTCGCCGGATCGATTTGATAGGTGCCCGCCAGGGTGCTTTCGATGGTGGATAGATGGGTCTTCACTTCGGCCTTGCGCACCTCGGCCGTCATGCGGCGATCATGCAAGGCCGACAAACTGTGCCGCACCGTGGCGAGCGTCTCCTCGACCGCATGTAATCCGCTCATTTCCTCCGCCTGACGTTCCTGCGCCGCAATGAGCTCCGACTTGATCCCATCCACCTCGGCGCCAAGTTCGCGGCAGAGCGCCTCCTGCCTGGTCTGTTCTTCCCGGCTGTTCTCCGTGGCCTGCACCAACCCGCCGACCTGCTCTTCGAGGTCGGCGGCCCGCCGCTGCGCCGCATCCAGCCGTTGCGTCAATCGTGCGGTATCGCTGTTGGCATGATCTCGGCGGCCGCGCATGCTCTCGAGCGACAACCGGACTTCCGTCAATCGCTGCTGAATGGCCAACCCTTGGCTCTCGATGACTACCAGCCGTTCACGGATCTGAAGCAGACCGTTTTCCTGGCCGAGTTTTTCCGCCACCCACTGTTCAAGTTGAGCCTGACCGGAGAGCAACTGTTCCTGCAATCGCGCCTGTTCGGCCAATCCCCGTTGCAATTCCTCGCCCAACATGTCCATACGCCGATGCAACTCTCCACGTTGGCGCTCCACGTTCGCATCGTCTTTCTGGAGCGACAACTCCAGCATTTCCGCCTCGCGAATGGCCCGGCCAAGGTGCTGTTCTTCCTCCCGCCCCAGGCCCAGCGCGGAGGCCGCCTCCTCACGCGCCATTCGCGCGAGTTCCAGGGCCTGCACAGCCTCGGTGCGGCGGGCTTCCAACTCCAGCACCTCACGGCGGCGCTGCAGGAGCCCCGCACCCGCACTGCTGCCGCCGCCGGTCATCACTCCCGCGGCATCCAACGTTTCACCGGACAACGTCACATAGGTGGGACCTGCCGGAGCCGGCCATTGGTGTTGTTCCCACAATCGCAGCGCCACCGAGAGGGATTCGACGATCACGATGCCGTCAAACAAATAACTCAGGGTAGGAGCCGATGCGCCTTCCGCGCGGATGACGTCCACGGCGCGCCCCACCACTCCAGGCTGTCCACTCAACGCAGGCCACCAGCCGGATGAAGTATCCGCTGCCGTCTGGTCGGTCGCCCACCGTATAGGCTGCGGAATAAACGCCCCGCGGCCAAGATCCTTCCCCTTCAAAAACTCCACCGCACGGCCGGCGGCGGAGGGCTGATCGACCAACCATCCGCGCACCCGTTCACCCAGGATCGTCTCGACGGCACGATCGAGGCCCGGCGGAATCACGAGCCACTCTGCAAGCGCCTCTCGCACGCCGTCGCAGGTCTTCAACGCGGTACCTTCCTCCTGCCCTTCGCGGCCGTAGCCCATTTCCTCCCGGACAACGCCCTTGAGGGCGCCCAGCCGTGATTCCACCGCGGCCACATCTTCCGACAGCCGGACGATATCGCGATCCAATCCAGTAATCTGCCCGCCCAGCCCTTCAATGCGCTCGATCGCGGCTTGACGTTCAGCCATGAGTCCCTGGATACGCTGGCCCGCTTCCTCCCGCTGCGCCACAAGGAGTTCCCGCTGCTCATCGAGTCCTGCCATCTGGGCGGCCACTTGCTCCTGCTCGCGGGTCACGCGTTCCGCCCGCGCGGAGGTTTCCTGCTGCCGCGCGGTCACCTGCGCCAGGCTCTGTTCCGTATTCGCCACGAGGACGGCGAGATTCAGGACATCTTTGCGTGCGCGCTCCTCTTCGGCGACCGCTGCAGTGCGGTGCCCGGCCAAGGTTTTCGCCTCCGCATCCGCCTGCTGAAACTGCGTCTCCTGCTCGGCGATGTCGCCGTCCAGCTGAAGCAAGGTCGCGCGAAGCGCTTCGATCTCGCCTTCGGCCTGCTCCCGATCCCCCGCCAGCCGCTCCATTTCCTGCGAAGCCTGCACACGTTGCCGCTCAAACAACTCCGTCCGGTTCCGCTCCACTTCCGCCGCCGTCAACGCCTGCGACTGTCGCTGCTCAGTGCCGGCCAACGTCTCCCGCACGCGCGAAATGGCTTCGGCCGCGTCGTTCATCCGGAGCCGGATGGCCTCCTGTTCAGAATCCAGCCGAGCCTGCTCGGCGACCTGTTCAGCTTCCAGCGCTTCCACCTCTCGCGCCTCGCGATCGACGGACTCCAGATCGGCATGCATCGTGCGATAGTCTCGCGACAACAACTCGATTTCGAGTCCCTTGGCTTCCTGTTGCAAAGTTTGGTAGGTCCGGGCCTGTCGAGCCTGGCGCTCCAGCGAGTTCAATTGTTTCTTCACTTCCGCCACGATGTCGCGCACGCGGAGGAGGTTCTGCTGCGTCGACTCCAACTTACGAAGCGCTTCGGCCTTCTGCTTCTTGTACCGGACGATCCCCGCGGTTTCTTCGATCAGCTCCCGGCGATCCTGCGGCGACGCCTGCAGAATCTGCTCAATCCGTCCCTGCTCAATGACCGTATGCCCCTTCGACCCGGCCCTCGTTTCGATCAGCACGTTGCGAATATCTTTGAGCCGGCAGGGTGTCTTGTTGATGAGATATTCGCTGTCGCCGTTGCGATAGAGACGCCGCGTAATCATCAGTTCCTGATACTCGCTCAGTTGGCTCGGCAATCCTGAAATGGCGTCCAATCGCAACTCGCCCAGCCCACCGATGACCAGCGAGACTTCCACCAGCCCGAGCGGCTTGCGCACTTCCGTACCGTTGAAGATGACATCTTCCATCTTCTCGCTGCGGAGCGTTTTGGTGCTTTGCTCGCCCAGCACCCAGAGGATCGAATCCACGACATTGCTCTTGCCGCTCCCGTTCGGACCCACGATCGCCGTGATGCCTTTCGGAAATTGAATTTTCGCTTCCGCGAATGACTTGAAGCCGAGCATTTCCAAGGACTTCAGATACACCGGCGACCTCCAGAGCAAGAAGGTTGAGATGGGACCTGTGCGGGAGAAAACGAAAAATCTTCTATCACAGCGATCGCATCAATGCAAAGAAAAAGCCCTTGATATGGGGGAAGAAAGAGGCCACTCCCCCAACATATGGAGGAATGGCCGGACTTCATGTAGGACAATGCGAGGGGGTCTGCGAGCTAGTTCGCCGAGGCTGCGGTGCGTGAAGCAGATTCGATGGTCACTAATTCTTTCGGAAGGAGAAATTCCACATCCTCTTCGATGACGGTCAACTCCTCGACCTCTTCAGACGAACCCAGGCGTTTGAGATACGCCACCACCTCCGTAACCAGCACTTCCGGAGCGGAGGCGCCGGCCGACAAGCCCACGCTCTTTGCGTCCTTGAGCCAATCCGGATTGATGTCCGAGGCCGCGTCGATAAGATAGGAGGGAATGCCGCAATGCTCGCCCAATTCGCGCAGCCGGTTCGAATTGGAACTGTTCGGCGATCCGATTACGAGGATCACATCGACGAGCTTGGATAACATTTTAACCGCATTCTGGCGGTTTTGCGTGGCGTAACAAATGTCTTCCTGATGCGGGCCTTTGATGTTCGGGAAGCGCCGATGGAGGGCTTCGACGATATCGCGGCACTCGTCGACGCTCAGCGTGGTCTGGGTCACGTACGACAGATTCTGGGTCTTTTCGACCTGCAACGTTTCCACGTCCTGCACCGACGACACCAGGTGAAACTTGTCGGGGATCTGTCCCAGTGTACCGATGACTTCCGGGTGTCCTGCGTGGCCGATCAGAATCAATTCGTAGCCCTGCGTGTAATCGCGATTGACTTCGTTATGCACCTTGATCACCAGCGGGCAGGTGGCATCGATCACGTGCAGGCGGCGGCTCTGCGCCTCTTCCCACACCGACTTCGCCACGCCATGCGCGCTGAAGATCACGACCGATCCTTCGGGCACTTCGTTCAACTCTTCCACAAACACGGCGCCCTTCTGCCGGAGCGAGTTCACCACATGCCGGCTATGCACGATCTCATGCCGCACATAGATCGGCGCCCCGTATTTCTTCAATGACAGATCAACAATATCGATCGCGCGGTCTACGCCTGCGCAGAATCCGCGAGGATTGGCCAAATAAATCTTCATGTGCTGGTTCCCTCTCACGGTCATGAAGGGCTGCCGGGCCCGCCGGAACAGGCGCGTCGTCCCGCTAAACGGTCACCTTACGTCAGACCCGCCCTTGACGTCAACCGCGGCATCCGGCCCGTTCCGGCTGAAAAGCAGTTGAGGCCGCTGACCCGTTGTGGGAGAATCCCGCCATGCCTTCCCCCCCCAGCACGCATAAAAAAATTCTGATCGTCGAAGACGAAAAAGACATTCTGCAGCTGGTCAAACTGTATTTGGAGAAAGAAGGATTTCGGACGGTCTCGGCGATGACCGGCACGGAAGGGTTGCGCCAGGTCAAAGCCGAACATCCGGACCTGATCATCCTGGACCTCATGCTGCCCGAGCTGGACGGACTGGAAGTGTGCAAGCGGATCCGCCTGAATCAGGACACGGCGCTGCTGCCCATTCTCATGCTGACCGCCAAGGCGGAGGAATCCGACACGGTCATCGGCCTCGAACTCGGGGCCGACGATTATGTGACCAAACCCTTCAGCCCCAAAGCCCTGGTCGCGCGGGTCAAGGCGCTCCTCCGCCGGTTGGATCGCAGCGCGAACAGCCCTCAAACCCTCTACCAATACGGCCCCTTGAGCGTGGATCTCTCGCGGCATGAAGTGCGGCTGCAGGGAGAAGAAGTCGCCCTCACCGCAAAAGAGTTCGGCCTCCTGGAACATCTGCTGCGAAATATCGGGCGGGTGCTGACGCGCGACGTGCTGCTCAGCGCCGTCTGGGGGTATGACTATTACGGGACCACGCGCACGGTGGATGTGCACGTGCGCCGGCTCAAACAGAAACTCCCGCTTCTGGATGACGCCATCGTCTCGATCAAATCACTCGGCTACAAATTACGCGAATCCGACCTCCCGGCATGAACCTCGGCCTCCGGTGGAAAGTCGCCCTGGGCACGCTCGCCGCCGTGTTCGTCGGCCTCGCGGTGGCAGGCTGGCTCGTGATCCGCTCGGTCGAACAGACCGAACTCAGCCGCATGGCGGAAATGCTGGAGACCCGCACCGGCCTCGCGGCCATGACGCTACGGCCGCTGTTCGACCAATCCGGACAAGCCCTGCCGGGCCCCCTGCTTCACGCCACCATCCGGGAACTGAGCCAACAGGCGCACGTCCGCATCACGGTCATCAACCCGGACGGCACCGTGCTGTCGGACAGCGCCGTCCCCGCCGAGGGCTTGACTCACGTCGACAACCACCTCGCCCGCCCGGAAGTGGCACAAGCTCTGGCGTCAGGCCTCGGCAGAGATATTCGAGCCAGCCAGACCACCGGGGAGCGCACCTATTATGTGGCGCGGCTTCTTTCCGAATCGGCACATCGGCAACCCGGGGTTCCGGTGATCCGCCTCGGCCTGCCGTTGACGTCGATCGATGAACGCGTGCGTCACATTCAACAGGATTTGCTGACGGCATTCGGCGCCGCCTTTCTCCTCGCCATGGTGCTCAGCCTCTGGGTCTCGCGCAATCTCACGAAGCCGCTTTCCGAAATGGCCGCGGCGGCCCGCCAACTGGCCGGGGGCACGTCAGGTGTTCGCCTCATTGTGTCTTCAACGGATGAGGTCGGGTTACTTGCGCAGACCCTCAATCAGATGACCGATCAGCTCGAACTGAAAATCAAAGAGGTCTCGGACGATCGCGCGCAGCTGCTGGCCATGCTCATTGCCATGGTCGAAGGGGTGATGGTGCTGGACTATCAAGGCACGGTGGTCCAGGTCAATCCGGCGCTGGAGCGCATGTTCGCATTGGAATTGACGGAATCCCGTGGCCGCCACTATGCCGAAATCATCCGGCACGAAGGCCTGACCGCGCTGGTCTCGGCCGTGCTGCAGACACGTTCCGGCCAGGGCGGCGAAATCACGCTCTCTCCCAGCGGCCGCTGCCTGCGTGTGGAAGCGTCCATCGCCGGGGGTAACCGCGAGCAGGAAGCCTGTGCTGTGTTCGTCTTCCATGACATTACGGAACTGCGCCGGCTGGAGAAAATCCGCAAAGATTTCGTCGCCAACGTGTCGCATGAACTCCGCACCCCGCTGACCTCCATCAAGGGGTACGTGGAGGCGCTGCTGGACGGAGGCAAAGACGACCCGGCCACAGCCGCCGGGTTTCTGGAAATCATCATGCGTCAAAGCAATCGCCTGAACCTCATCCTCGACGACCTGCTGCAATTGTCCCAGATCGAATCCGGGCAGGTGCTGTTTCGCCGGGACCCGGTTGACTTACGGGCCCTGCTGGAGCGGACGGTGGCAGTCATCAAGCCCCTGGCGGACAAGAAACACCATCTGATCGAACTGTCGTTGCCGGAGGAGTATGTCGTGGTCGAAGGGGACGAAGAGCGCCTGGTCCAGGTCTTCATCAACCTGCTCGAAAACGCGGTGAAATACACCCCGGATCAGGGACGGATCTCCATGACGATCCGGCACGCGGCGCCAAGCCGGACCGCGTCACCTCGTCCCATGATCGAGGTCGTTGTGGCAGACTCCGGGATCGGCATCCCTGAGGCAGACCGGCCGAGGGTGTTCGAACGATTCTACAGGGTCGATAAGGCCCGGTCGCGTGAACTCGGCGGCACGGGTCTCGGACTCGCCATCGTCAAACATATCGTGGAAGCCCATAGCGGGCATGTCTGGGTGGAAGGCAACGCGCCTCACGGGAGCCGGTTTGTGGTCCACCTGCCCGTGGCGCAGGACTCGCCTACGACAACCTCGACAGGAGCAGGTAACACATAGTCGCGAGCAGCGCAGCTCCCGGCAGGGTGAAGAGCCAGGCCGACAGGATGCGGCGGGTCACGCCCCACCGTACCGCCGAGACCCGCTTGACGGCGCCGACGCCCATCACGGTCGAGGTGATCGTATGCGTGGTACTGACCGGAAGCCCGATGTGGGCCGTAGCCATCAAGACGATCGCCGCCCCGGTTTCGGCCGCAAATCCATGGACCGGCTCAAGCTTCACAATCCGCATGCCCAGGGTGCGCACGATTCGCCACCCCCCCACTGCCGTACCGAGCCCCATGGCAATGGCACAGGATCCGATCACCCAGGTCGGCACTTCCGCGGTGGGAAGAACCCCAGCCGAGACGAGCGCCAGCGTGATGATGCCCATGGCTTTTTGCGCATCGTTCGCCCCGTGACTGAACGCCATAAAGCTGGCGGACACGAGCTGCAGCCTGGAGAACAATCTCAAGGCCAGGGCTCGGGGGACCCGAAAAAAGAGCCAGCTCAACACAATCATCAGCACCAGCCCGATCGCAAACCCGAAAAACGGCGAGAGGATCATCGCCTCGAGCACGGATCGGAGGCCTGAAAATTTAACAGCTGCCATCCCGCCGTGGGTCAGCGCGGCACCCACCAGCCCGCCGATGAGCGCGTGGGAAGAACTGGTCGGCAAACCCAGCAAGAGGGTCATAAAGTTCCACACAATGGCGCCGGCGAGCGCCGAGGCCACGACGGTCTGGGTCACCGACTGAGGATCGACGATCCCCGTGCCAACCATCTTGGCTACGGCAGTGGACATGAATGCGCCGGCCACATTGAGGGCGCCCGCAACAAGGACCGCCGTGGAGGGGCTGACCACGCGGGTGGAGACCACCGTCGCGATGGCATTGGCGCTGTCATGCCAGCCGTTGGAGAAGTCGAAGAGCAACGCCAGCACCACTACCACCAACAACAATCCGCTCAGTTCAGCCATGAATGCCGCTTCCTACCCTCGAGTATTGGCCAGGATGAGTATCGAAGAATCCGCGGAATCGCTCACGTGTGCTTCAGGGCAATACGCTCGAGAATGTTCGCGACATCTTCGCACCGGTCTGTTCCCGCCTCGAAATTTTCGTAGATCTCTTTCCACTTGATGACGGCGATGGGGTCCGTCTCTTTTTCGAACAACGACGAGATGGCATCGCGGGAGATGCGATCGGCTTCATTTTCCAGACTGTTCACCCGCACGCTGCACTCCGTGACCGCCTGATGCGACTTGCCGAGCACATCCACCGTCGCCCCGACTTCGACCGCCGCCTGATAGAGCACGTTGGCCAACCGGATCGCCGCTTCCGTGGGAGCCACTACCTTATACAGCACGAATCGGTCGGCAATCGCTTCGACCACATCCAAAATGTCGTCCAACGCGCTTGCCAGATCATGAATGTCTTCCCGGTCGATGGGCGTGATGAAGGTCTGGTTCAGTTTCCGGGCAATTTCATGGGTAATGCCGTCGCCGACATGCTCGACATCCTTGATGCGCTTCGCTTTCTCGACCGGATTCCGAAAGTCCTCCGTCATGTCCTTCAAGAGCCGGCTGCCCTCGATCATGTTGTGCGCCGCGTTCTTGAACAAATCGAAAAATGCTTCTTCCCGAGGTATGAGACCGAACATAACGTCCTTTCTATCAGGCTGCCGACAAGGCCCGGCAGGGTCTCCGTCGCATGCCTCCTGCGATCTCGCTGACCAGCTGATGTGAACCACCGTCTGTGGCGATCACATGCACCGCCACGCGCGGAGATCCGGCAGGACGGAGTGGCTCCGTCGCTTGCCGGGCGCGATTACCAGCGCACCAATGCGGTCGCCCAAGTTAAGCCCCCGCCAAAGGCCCCCAGCAGCACCAAGTCTCCGGCCGCAAGCCGATGGTCCCGCACCGCCTGGTCCAAGGCGATCGGAAGGGAAGCGGACGAGGTATTGCCGTACCGTTCAATGACCGAATAGACCACCTCCCGCGGTAGCCCGAGACGGCGACGAAGTTGTTCTAAAATCCTGGCGTTGGCTTGGTGAGCGATCATCCGGGTGATGTCAGCGGCCGAGAGCCCGAATTCCTTCAACAGATCGCCAATCGCCTGCTCCAGATGGCGGATCGCAGCACGAAACACGGCACTCCCCCGCATGCGCAGCAGATGTTCCTTCCCCCGGACGGTTCCCGACCCGCTCGGTTTCCGCGAGCCCCCTGCCGGAATGGTGATGAGGCCATGCCCCGCCCCGTCCGCATACAGGCGCAGACCAAGAATGCCGGCAGCCTCCGGCCGAACCGATTCTTCTTGCACCACGACCACGGCACCGGCGCCATCACCGAATAACGCGGCTGTTTCCCTATCCATCGCATCCAACGAGCTGGACTTCACTTCGGCGGCAATGACGAGGACCGATCGGATCTGCCCGCTCCGGATCATGGCATCGGCCATCGACAGCCCATACAGAAATCCTGAACAGGAGGCCGACAGGTCAAAGGCCATGACCGGACCGGCACCCAGCGCGCGCTGCACATGGCAGGCAGTGGAAGGAAATGCACTATCCGGAGAAGTGGTCGAAACAAGTATCGCGTCCAGCGATCGCGGCGCGATACCCGCTGCCTGGCACGCCCGGCGCCCCGCCTCGACCGCCAGATCCGAGGAGGCTTGTCCTGGCTCGGCCCAATGTCTGGTACGAATACCGGTCAGGGCCACAATCTGATCGGAATCCATCCCGAGCGGCCCCCCCACCTCCTCGTTGTGAACGACGCGAGGTGGCACAAACGAACCGGTCCCGACAATCCGACTGTGTTTCACGGACTTCCTACTGGAGCTTTCTGAGCATTGGTGTGTTCAACGGGTCGCACCCGGCACGTGAGGTGCGGCGCGATTATAGGACCCGGATCCAGGACGGTCAACTCCGGACATTGATTCCGTTGCTTTTCACTCTACGATCTGCTAGAAAAATTGTGTAGTTACGTTCGCTGTCCGATCAAGTCTTTTCTGTGTGAAGGAGTCGCTGGATGCATCGGCATTCGAGGGATTGGTGTGTGCGCGTCGTCATCATGCTGGGGCTGGTGTGTTTTGGTGCCGGCTGTTCGAGCAAACCCAAGACCACAGCTCAAAACAAACCAGTGAGCGGAACCGACGAACAAATCTTCCTCGGGGACACGATTGAAAAGAACTACGACCCCAACGTGATCATGAAACGCGGCGAGGCCTTCTTCGACAAGGAGGAGTACGCCGAGGCCATCGTGGAATACCAGCATTTCTTGGAATTGCATCGCAGCCACCAGCTTGCCGTCTACGCCCAATTTCGGTTAGCCGAAAGCCATCTTCGAATGGGAAAGTCGATTGACCGCGATCCGGATCCGATTCAGAAGGCCATTGCCGCGTTTGAAAAATTGCGCAAGGAATTCCCCGGCAGCAAATATGAGGGGCAAGCGCTCCAGCGCTTGGCGGACTGCCATGACTGGCTCGCGCAGACGCACCTGTTTGTCGGGCAGTTTTATTATCGCCGCTCGTCGTATCTGGCGGCCGCTCACCGCTTCGACATGATCATGAAGGATTATCCGGACAAGAAGGTGGCGCCGGAAGCCCTATACTATCTGGCCTTAACCTACCAGGAGCTGGGTGCGAACGATTGGGCGATGGAAAAACTGCAGCTCTTAGCTGAAAAATATCCGAACAGCGACGTGGCGGGAAGCGGCCGACGACTCCTGGCCAAGCTGGAGAAAAAATCACCGCCGGTCGCAGTGGCGGCCGCCAAAGACGCGCCGGCACCGCCGAGCGAATCCTCCAATCCGTTGTTTGCGGCCTCCGTTCCCTCAGCTTTCGCCGCACCGGCCGTGCCGGACCTGAAACGAGCTCCGAAAGCGTCCTTGTCCCAGCCGTTCGTCTCGTGCCGGCTTGGAGCCTGGTGCTGACGCGCCCATCCAGCGCATTCCCCTATCGCAAATGTAATGCTTCGAGGAGGAGGTCGTTGACTGATGCCTTGAGGCGTTTCTTCGCGTGGGGGAGAAAGCGCTGTGCCGTAGTGCGACCCTGCAGGACTTCAAAATAATCCTGCACGACGTCCTGATAGCGGCGCAGGAGCTTGAAGGCGAGGCGAGGAAAGGCGTAGATGACCCGAGCCATTCTGGCCGTCACCTGGAAATCCGGAAGGATCTCCTGCTCCAAGGCCCTCTCATAGGCAGCCAGCGCTTCGCGATGATCGTCCTGATGTGCCAGTACCGCATGGGCCGCCAGCTGGCCTGAACGGATGGCGTAATAAATGCCCTCGCCGAACAACGGGTCGACCAAATGGGCGGCATCACCCACGAGTAACGCCCGGCCCGCGACAAAGCGGGAACTCCCATCCTGACCGCGTCTTTCAGATTCTGTGTAGACAGGAATCGGATGTCCAGCCGGGCGCGGCACCGTTCTGCCGCTCAGACCTCGCGCCTCCGTCACGAAACGATCAAAGGTCCTGCGCAGGCTCGTCGCTTTGCGACAAAATTCTCCGACTCCCACGGAGAGCCCATTTTGCTTCGGGAAAATCCAACCATAACCCTGACGCGCCGCTCCCACATCGACGAGGATCGTGGTGGTGCCGGGAAACGGCGGATCATCTTGGATGGACACTTCACTTTCCAGCGCAGGAGCTCGATACTGGGATCTGTGGGGAAAAAATCGGCGCGCCACGAGACTGTTCGCCCCGTCTGCGCCGATGACGATATTGGCCCGGTAGCATCCCTCCCGAGTAAACACTTGCACACCGTGTGGATCCTGCGCGATTTCTACTACGCCGGAGCCGGTTCGGATGTCGGTCCCCGCCCGAAGCGCTTCCTGCACGAGATAATGATCGAAACGATCCCGCATGACCATGTAGGCAATCGGCCTGCTGGATTCGATGAGCAGCGGGTCCTGTCCACGGTAGACAAACTGCACCCCGTTCACAGACTGCTCGACCACGGATCGAAAACCAGGCTCTAACACCCGATCGATGCGCGCCGACAGGCCTCCCCCGCACACTTTGTATCGGGGATGCGGATCCTTATCCAACCCGAGGACCGCCAGGCCAGCCCGACTCAAGGCCGCAGCAGCGGTCGCCCCCGCCGGGCCCAGCCCCACAACGATAACATCGTAAGTGCTCTGTCCCTGCCCTACAGCCATATGCCGTTTACTAATGGTGACATGCCCTTCCCGGGCACGACTGATCGAACTGAATGGAGAAGGTGTTATTCCGTGGAGATACGGAAAGAACCGGACGGGAGGAGCTCTGGTCCCGATTATTGTCCCAGATACCAGCCGATCCCGTATCGTTCGAGAAAGCTTGTGATCATGGTCAGCGAATTCGCATAGATCATCACACCCACGACAATGAGCAGCACACCGCTGACCGTGGAGACCCCCCAAAGATAGGCGCGCACTTCTTTGAAGTAACTGAGGAACCTGTCGACCCCGAGCGCCGTCAAGAACAACGGCAGGGCAAGTCCCAGGGAATAACATGTCAGCAAAACCACCCCGCTGGCCATTGATTCCGTCGTGCTCGCATAGAGGAGAATCGTCCCGAGAACCGGCCCGACGCAAGGCGTCCAACCAGCAGCGAATGCAATCCCGATCAGGAACGAACCCAGAAATCCGGCCGGGCGATTCCGGAATTGGTAGCGATGTTCCATCTTGAGAAAATTCAGGTTGAGAATCCCCAGAAGGTACAGCCCGAATACAATCACGACAATTCCCCCGAACCGTCGCAAATGCTCCTGATAGGTAATCAAGGCCTGGCCCAGCAGGCTGGCCGACGCGCCGAATGCCACAAACACCGTTGAAAACCCCGCGATGAAGAGCAGGGAGTTCAAAATGATCGCTTTCCGAAAGCGACTTCGTTCAGACACGTCGGTCAGTTGTTCGATCGAAAGGCCGGTGATGTAGGAAATGTACGACGGAACCAGCGGCAGGACACAGGGCGAGACAAACGACAGCAGACCGGCTGAAAACGCAGCCACCAACGAGATCGATTGCACCGAATCGGTCATATCAAGACCCTTGCAACAGGGCTTCAACCAGCCGTTTCCCCGCCGGTGCGCTCCAATCTCGAGCGCCGGGGATCCGATTACGAATGATGCCCTTGCGATCGATCAGAAAGGTCATCGGCAGCTGGCGAGCGCCATACTGAAGTCCGATTCTGAAATCGGCGTCGTGCAGCACGGGAAATGTGAAGCCGACCTCTTGCTGAAAGGGGCGGGTGACGGCGGTGCCCTGTGCATCGGTTGAGACCGCCAGAATCTCGAATTCCTTGCGGCTGAACGAACGATACAGCCGCTCCATCGCCGGCATCTCGATTTTACAGGGACCGCACCAGGTGGCCCAGAAATTCAGGAGCACCACCTTCCCGCGAAATTGATCCAGGGTGACATTGAATCCCTCGGAATCTTTCAGGAGAAAGTTCGGCGCCTCTTCGTCGACCTGTGGGGCACGAGTCGCTACCGTGATGGCAGCAGAGTTTCCGATAGACGAAGCCCCGTGGACATCGGCGAAGATGACTCCACTCACCACCAATCCCACGCCGATTACGGATAACATCGACCAGCGGTTCATCATAGGCCTACAAGACCGGGGGCGTTTCGGGGACGATCGCGCTCGCTGCTTTCTCTGCGGGCTTGAGCAGTTGGGTGAGCACTTTCAGATTGTCCACTCGCGTCCAATCCCGAGGGCCGATCACTTTTTCTCGCAGCACCCCTTGCTGATCGATGATGTAGGTTTCAGGAACGCCCATCAATTTGTAGCGTTTGTCCGTCTGCCCCCAGGAATCGATGAGGACGGGGAACGTGAGATTCAGACCTTTGACGAAGGGCGGGATTTCTTTCTTCGTGGTCACCCGGTCGATGCTGACCGCCAGAATGACCAACCCGTCCTTTTCAAAATTTTTGTACAGCACTTCCATCGACGGCATTTCTTCCCGGCAGGGCTTGCACCAGGTCGCCCAAAAATTCAGGAAGACGACCTTCCCCCGATAGTCCGACAACTTTAGCGGCTTGTCGTTTAGGTCAGGCAACTGAAAATCCGGCGCCTCTCTTCCGACGACCAGCGGCTCGTACTTGGCACTCTGCAGCCAGACGATGAGAAACATCACGCCAAGAATGGCAGCCGCCGCAAGCACCACCACCGTTCGCGAAGGACCACTGCGTCGTTCTGAGCCGGCTGAACTTTGATCCACGTGATCGCTCATGATCTACGCGTACGCATGCAGACCGGAGAGCAGGAAATTCACTCCCCAGAAGCAAAAGATCACCATGAGAAAGCCGAAAATCGCGTAAATCGCAGCCTTGTGCCCTTCCCAGCCTCGCGTCATGCGAGCATGGATATAGGCGCCATAGATCAGCCAGACGATCAACGACCAGGTTTCTTTGGGATCCCAACTCCAGTAACCGCCCCAAGCGTAGTTGGCCCACATGGCACCGAGAATGATGCCGAAGGCCAGCAGCGGGAATCCCAACATAATGGCCTTGTACCCAAGCTCATCGATCGTTTCGAGATCGGGGAACGCAGCATAAAAACGGGACTGGCTGCCTCGATTCACTGCTCGCTCCTTGAAGAGGTACATCAATCCCAACCCACCGGCCATGGCGAATGCCGCATAACTGGTCAAGGTGACGGACACATGAATGTAAATCCAATAACTATTGAGGGCCGGCACCAGCGGCTCTGCCGTCTGGTAGCGATAGGGCAGCAGAGAGGCCGCGCCCATTGCAATAAATCCGATTCCGACGACGAATGCTCCGACCGCCTTGATCCGGTACCGAAATTCCAGGAGTACATAGCCGAGAATGATCGCCCATGACACATACGCCATGGCCTCGAACTGATTGGACCAGGGAGCGAAGGTTCCGGAATGCTCCATCCGCTCGAACGCCCGGGTCATCAAGGCCATGGTATTGAGGACCCATCCAAAAACGGTGACCAGGGTTGCGACCTGGCCCAACTGGGTCGCCCAAGCCCCATCACGATCTTCAAGGTTGTCGATCGGATGCCCGGCTGGAGCCATCTGCATGGCCGGCCGCTTGGCAAACAGATACGCGACATAGAGGCCCAACGCGGCCAGATAGAGCCAGAACGTCATATCGAACAGGAACAATGATCGCATCATACAGGCCTCCGTCTATCGAAGAGTACAGCGTCGTGTTGGATGAGTGGATTTTCCGACCGGCGCTGTCGCGGGCTTCACGATGAAGTCTTCGCTTGAATCTTCTCCATCAATTTCTTGAACTCTTTTTGAAAGTCGATCTGGCTCTTATGCGTGGTCCCACCGAGATGAAGAGTAACGCCTGATTCGCCGGGCAGAATTTTCGCCCATAGCCGCCGGTGATAGATGAGGGAAGACAAGGTCATCCCCACCACCAACATCGTACACCCGATCCATACCATCATGATGCCGGGATTTCTGGCAATCTGTAGACCCGTGAACTTTTTCGGTTGATAGCCGATAAACTCGAACTGATAGGCGGAATCCTTGATCTCGAACAGGTCGGGGTAATGATAAAACACCCAGGGGGTGGATTGCACGGTGCTGCGCTCATCGACCGCCAGACGGATGGCAGGATTGGAATGTTCGGCTGTCTTGGAGAAGACTTTTTTCTCAGTGGAATTGAAGGCGAAGTCGGCCACGAAGTCGGTCATCTTCATCTTCAACGGAAGACCCTCGACCGCTTTTTCCTTGTTCCACTCCAAATCCACCGTCGCGACGACCTTATCCGACGCCTTATCCTTAATATTGATCCGCGCTGCCTCGATTTGGTCCCAGGCATCCCCATAACTGGACTGGTAAAACCAGATGCCTTTGTAGACTAATGGATCGTTGACCGTGATGGTCTTGGTTACCGTCGGCGCACCCTGATCGATGACCGTCAATGTGCTGTTGTAGGATTTGACGGAGCCGTTTTCATGGTAATCGATCCAGAACTTGTCGACACGGAGGTCAAAATTTCCTCTAGGAATATGGTAGGTCTGGCCCTCTAGACACACGCCGAACTCGGAAAATCCGTAATAGCTACCGAGCAAGCCGCCGAGTACGATCACCGTCGCGCTGAGATGGGCCACATGAGCGCCGACCCGGCCCATGATTCCTTTGGTGGCGTAGACGGTGATCTCGCCCGGGTCGCTTTTCGCCAACACCTTGTAGCCTTTTTCACCAAACAACTTCACGAGCAACTCGGCGACTATTTCTTTCGGTTGATGAAGCGGCAGCGTGGTTTGCTGTTTCATTCCCTGAATGAACGCCAACGAGACACTGACCTTGTCCTGGCGCATGGAGCGCCACACGCTGGGAAATCGTTTATGGAAACAGGTCAGCGAGTTGACGCAGAGCAGGCCCAGCAAACCAGTGAACCACCAGGTGTGATAGACGTCGGTAAAGCCCAGGCGAACAAACCAGCGATAGGCCTCTTCCCCGTACTCCTGCACGTAGGTTTCAGGCCGCTCCCCTTGCTGGATCACTGTGCCGATGGTGGCGGTCATGGCCAGCACAATGAACAGGAACATGGCGAGCTTAATGGACGCAAAAAAATCCACGACCTCGCGCGAAAACTCCTCCCACCCGAGGCCGGACGTAGAAGGGCGGGATGCGCTCAACTCTGATGCTGCGTCGGGTTTATCGTTCATGAATCTACAGACCTCGCTGCGTCGACCTGGCCGTCATACAGACCCCATCATCATAACGAATGACGAGCTGCGTGTGGGATCCTGCGTCAATGCAGGCCGATACCACGAGGTTGGAAGTGCCGGGGCAGAGCGCTTATGGTGAAAAAGGTTCCAAATACGCGAAAACTAAGCTATCTTACAAGTCGTCTCGAAGAGCTGTCAAGCTGAACGCAGGTCCTGCTGAGGACATCACCAATTCAGTCAGAACGGTGGACAAACCGGACTCGGTCAGCTACTATTGCCACAGCGTTTTTGCGGAGTTGTCTTACCAGTGCACGTGCAGCATCTTCCACACGCGGTCATCGTGCCGCCAACTCTAACCGCCGCATCCTCGAATCACTTCACTTCCAGGGGGAACAATGAGACATAACTACCTGTTTACGTCTGAATCGGTCACCGAAGGACACCCGGACAAAATCGCGGATCAAATTTCAGATGGAATTCTCGACGCCATCATCGCGCAAGACAAGACATCGAGGGTCGCCTGTGAAACCATCCTCACGACCGGCATCGCCTTCGTTGCCGGCGAAATTTCTACCAAAGCCTATGTGGAAATTCCCGATATCATTCGCGACGTGATCAAGGATGTCGGATATACCGATGCCTCCTGGGGATTCGACTCCAACACCTGCTCGGTTCTGACTTCGATTCATCAGCAATCCGGCGATATTGCCATGGGCGTGGATTCCGGCGGCGCCGGCGACCAGGGGCTGATGTTCGGGTATGCAACCAACGAAACGGCTGAGCTCATGCCCATGCCGATCGTCCTGGCCCATCGCTTGACCAAACGTCTGGCTGAGGTGCGGAAAAAGAAAATCTTGAAGTGGGTGCGGCCCGACGGCAAGTCACAAGTCACGGTCGAATACAAGGACGGCAAGCCGTTCCGTATCGACACCATCGTCGTTTCCACGCAACACAGTCCTGAGGTGACCAATAAGCAGATCGAACGCGATCTGATGGAGTACGTCATTAAGCCGTCGATGCCAAAGGGCCTGTATGATGCGACCAGCGTGAAACACCACATCAACCCCACCGGTCGATTCGTCGTCGGCGGCCCCATGGGCGATACAGGGTTGACCGGCCGCAAGATCATCGTCGACACCTACGGCGGACACGGCAGCCACGGCGGAGGCGCGTTCTCTGGGAAAGACCCCTCCAAAGTCGATCGGTCGGCCTCGTACATGGCTCGCTACATTGCCAAGAACATTGTGGCCGCCGGGTTGGCGTCGAAATGTGAAGTGCAGTTGGCCTATGCGATCGGCGTAGCAGATCCCGTATCCGTCCTGGTCGACACCAAGGATACGGAAAAGGTGGCTCCCGAGAGCCTGGACAAGCTGGTCCGGAAACACTTCCCGCTGACTCCGCGTGGCATCATCGACCACTTGAAATTGCGCCGCCCGATTTTCAAGAAGACCGCCGCCTATGGACACTTCGGTCGCAACGAACCGGAGTTTACATGGGAAAAGACCGACAAAGCCAAAGCCTTGCGGAAGGACGCGGGCCTCTAAGGTCCCGTCAGGCGCGACACCAGCCGAGGGGGCGGGTTCCAAGCCCGCCCCCTTTTTTCTGCACCCGACCATGATGCATTATTCACGACACAGGAGGAGGAACCAGTGGATTACGATGTGAAAGATTTGGGCCTGGCAGATCAGGGCAAACTGAAGATCGAATGGGCCGAAGCCACGATGCCCGTGTTGCGATTGATTCGAAAGCGATTTGAGAAAGAACAGCCGTTCCGAGGTATTCGTGCGACGGCTTGCCTCCACGTGACGACTGAAACCGCCAATCTCATGAAGACTCTCAAGGCCGGGGGGGCTGATGTTCGCCTCTGCGCCTCCAACCCTCTCAGCACGCAGGATGACGTCGCGGCCGCCCTCGTGCAACACGAGGGTATCCCGACCTTCGCCGTTAAGGGAGAGGACAACAAGACCTATTACCGGCACATTGAATCAGCCATCGCCCACAAGCCCCACCTCTCGATGGACGACGGTGCCGATGTCGTTTCCCATTTGCACTCGAAACGAAAAGATCTGCTCCGTCATGTGATTGGAGGCACCGAAGAAACCACAACCGGCGTCATCCGGCTACGCAGCATGGCCGAGAAGAAGGTGTTGAAGTTTCCCGTCATCTCGGTGAACGACGCGGATACAAAACATATGTTTGATAACCGGTACGGTACAGGCCAGAGCACCATGGACGGTATCGTCCGCGCCACCAATCGGTTGGTCTGCGGCTCGACGCTCGTGGTAGCGGGCTACGGCTGGTGCGGGCGCGGCATTGCCACGCGCGCCCGCGGCATGGGCGCGAACGTGATCGTGACTGAAATCGACCCTCTCAAGGGACTTGAAGCCGTCATGGACGGATTCCGTGTCATGCCGATGGATGAAGCGGCGCCGCTCGGAGATTTCTTCGTCACCGTGACCGGCAATCTCAAGGTGATTCGCGGTGAACACTTCGCAGCCATGAAGGACGGCGCGATCGTGTGTAACTCGGGACACTTCAACGTCGAATTGGACATCCCGGCCCTCGAAAAGCTCAGCAAGAAGAAACTTGCGGTACGCTCCGGAGTGGACCAATACACCCTGAAGAATGGCCGTCGTGTCAGCCTGCTGGGAGAAGGACGTCTCGTGAATTTGGCGACCGCGGAAGGCCACCCCTCCAGCGTCATGGACATGAGCTTCGCCAACCAAGCCCTCGGCGCGGAGTTTATCGTGAAAAACTATAAGAAACTGGAGAAGAAGGTCTACCCGGTGCCGGCGAACATTGACAAGGAAATCTCCCGCCTCAAACTTGCGGGCATGGGCGTATCCATCGATACACTCACGAAAGAGCAGGTAAAGTATTTGGCTTCGTGGGAAATGGGAACTTAACCCAACTCCGTAGTTCCTGTGCAATCAAGCGGCCGGCTGCGGGTTACCGCACCGGCCGCTTGTCATTTCTGGGTGATTGTTGACTCACAGATTACCGAAGCTTTCCCTGCCCCTCTCGCACCGTGGGATCAAGCATGCCCCAGCTTGATCACCAGGTGATGGCCTTCGTAGACGCAACTCTATTGATGGTATGCTGGCGAGAGCGCACACGTCTGCAGATCGTCCAAGCCCGGCGGTTGCAGACATCAGGTTTCGAATCGGTCAGTTTCAACCTTGCAAGGAACCTGTCGAAGCCGGACACAGACGGATCACCATGCCCGACATTTACATCGGTTTATCAGGCTATTCGTACAAACCATGGCAAGGCCCTGCGCGCTTTTATCCGGAGACGTTAAAACAATCCGAGTTTCTTGGCTTCTATTCAACTCGATACCGCACAGTCGAATTGGACGGCGTGTGGTTTCGACTCCCCACCGCATCGGCAGTCGCAAAATGGATCGATGACACTCCGGGCCATTTTGTCTTCTCCGTCAAAGCACATCGTACCATTACACACATCAAGCGATTAAATCCCGATGCAACGGCCTTTCTGCATACCATGCTCAACCATCTTACCCCACTGGCCAAGAAACAGAGACTTGGACCAATCCTTCTTCAGCTCCCTCCCACTTTCACACGAAACGACGACCGCCTTGCTGAATTCTTGCAGGGGCTTCCCTCCGCGTATCGCTGGGCCATGGAATTCCGACACGACAGCTGGAACCACGCCACGGTGGAGAATCTCCTGCGCCGATTTCATGTGGCTTGGGCGACTGTCGAAACGGATGATCGGCCGGCGGAATACCGGAACACGGCCGACTTTGTCTATGCCCGCCTTCGCCGCAGCCGGTATGTGCTCAAAGATTTGAGTAGGTGGGGCGACTACTTCATCGATGCACGCAAGAATGGGAAGGACTGCTACGTGTATTGCAAGCACGAGGACGAAGGCTCGCCCTGGGTGTGGGCGGACCAGCTGTTGAAAATGACCGGGACCGCTCCTCTACCGAGCAGAAATCATCGGTAACTCTCGCGCCCCCTCGGCTTCCTGCTGAATTCGCTGACGCTCGGCTTTCGATTCTTCCATCACGCTGTGCAACAATTCATCACCTAACTGGGTCAGCTGCGCGGCAGCATCTTTCATCTCCGCATGTTCTACCGCGCGTGAAAGCACTTCTGCCTTGGTCGCCCCCATTTTCTGTCCCAAAAACGGCTTGATGATGAGATAGGCCACATCACGGAAAGGCATGTAGCGTAAAAATCTTCGAAGCAACTTGAACGTCTGAATCGGGTACCGGGTGAGCTTATAGATGAACAACTTCTTGAGCCCCTCCTGCCGCACCGAATTGATGGTCGCGCCGGGCAAACAGGTCGGATCGATCTCGGAACACTTAAAATACTTGTACCAGTCCTTGGCGTCGCTCACGAGGCCGCGCTTGATGTATTCCTGCCACAGGGGCGTTCCCCGATAGACGCAGAGCCGGTTGAAGCCAAACGTATCCAAGGGAAGCTTTGACGCGAAGTCGAAGGTCTTTTGCATGTCTTCCACGGTCTCGTCAGGATTCCCCACTGTAAAAAAGCCGTGCACAATTTCAATGCCCGCCTTCTTGGCATTGCTGACCGCGGTCTCAACTTCTGCCAACGTCTGTTCCTTCTGCAGACGATCGAGGATTTTCTGACTCCCGCTCTCGATCCCGAACATCACGGTGCGGCAGTGGGCCTTGGCCATGGCCGGAAACAGATGCTGGGCCACGGAGTCAACACGGCCTTCAATACCCCATTGAATGGAGAGTTTGGCATTGATGATGCCGGTGCAAATGGCATCAATACGCTTCGGCTGCAGCAGGAAGTGGTCGTCCACGAAGTAAACGGATCCATAGCCGTTTGCTTCCAGATACTTGAGTTCTTCGACGACATGTTGCGCGCTCCGAGCGCGCCATTTGCCTTCATTGAAGATGGGAATATCACAAAACACGCAGGGCCACGGGCAGCCCCGAGAAGTCTGCATGGTGGTAAAACGCTCCATCGAAAGTACCGCCGGCACGTCCAACGGCATAGACTCGACGAAGTCCAACTCCAAACTTTCGCGATCTGGAAATGGCCATTGATCTAAGTGCCGCTCCATGGTTCGGTTGGGATTATTGATCACCTTCCCATCCTTCGCCCACGTCACTCCACCGACATCCTGCGGATCTTCGATATGATCGAGCAAATCCAGCAGCAATTGTTCGCCATCGCCGCGGCAGACAAAATCGACCTCCGGACATTGCAATTTGACGAGTCCGGCGTTGAGGCTCGCAAACACGCCGCCGAAGGCCAACTTCACCGACGCATCGGCCACACGAATCTGACGGGCAAGAATCTTCGCATAGGGATAGCTCGTTGTGCTGAGAAAGCTCATTCCAACAAGCGCCGGCTTGCGGCGTTTGATTTCTTCAATGATCCGTTCGTTCGGCGTCTCCGGATGCGCCTGATCGAACATGACACATTCGTGACCGGCCCGCTTCAGGACAGCCGAAAGAGACATGATGCCGATGGGCGGAAAGCCCATCACTCGAATGCGGCCGTTCTTCGCTCGTGTCTTAGCCGGAAGTGCGTAAAACTGAGGATCTCGCACATGTATGAGAAACACGAGCATAGTGGCGTCCTTTCATAGTCGGGCGGAGCCTTGCCGGAGGATTACGGTTCCGAAGAGGCGTATCTCATCAGGCGGGCAGCCCTCCAGGGACATTCGCCTCGCACTGGGCGACATACAGTACCACGTCTGGCATGTGGGAAAAAGGGAAGATTCAAGCACAACGGTAGAAAGCTGAGTACGACTGGGATTTCCTGAAAGATACGTATCCTCAAAAAAAGAGGGCGTCGGATCGATCCGACGCCCTGAATTGCTTGTTTCCTAGCCTGGCGGTCAGCTAGCGGCCGAGTGCTTTCAGCACAGCATGACCGATCTCAGCAGGATTCTTCACGACTCGAACGCCAGCGGATTCGAGGGCCTTCATTTTCTCCGAAGCCGTTCCTTTGCCGCCTGAAATAATCGCTCCTGCATGTCCCATCCGACGGCCCGGAGGCGCCGTGATTCCAGCGATAAAACTGATCACAGGCTTCTTCACATGTTGCTTGATGTATTCGGCCGCTTTCTCCTCAGCGTCGCCTCCGATTTCCCCGATCATGACCACAGCCTGCGTTTCAGGATCTTTCTCAAACAGTGGCAAGACATCCACGAAGCCGGTGCCATTGACCGGATCGCCGCCGATTCCCACGCAAGTCGTCTCCCCCAGTCCTAACGTGGACAGCTGATGTACGGCCTCATAGGTCAAGGTGCCGCTCCGAGACACGACGCCAACAACACCGCGCTTGTGGATGAATCCCGGCATGATGCCGATCTTCGCCTCATCGACCGTAATCACACCGGGGCAGTTCGGACCGATCAACCGGACATCCCGTCCATGCAGTGCTCGCTTGACCTTCACCATGTCATTGACCGGAATGCCTTCGGTGATGCAGATAATCAATTTTACGCCTGCATCGGCGGCCTCCAGGATGGCGTCCGCGCAGAAGGGAGGCGGCACAAAAATCAGGGAGGTATCGCAGTCGGTCTTTTTAACGGCATCGGCCACCGTATTAAAGACAGGTATGCCTTCGACTTCCTGGCCGGCCTTACCCGGTGTCACACCGGCGACCATCTTCGTGCCGTACGCTTTGCACTGCGTCGCGTGGAAAGATCCTTCCTTCCCCGTGATTCCCTGCACCACTACTCGCGTATGCTTATTGACGAGAATACTCACGGTCTTCTCCTTTACGCCGCCTTACCGGTCAGCTTGACGATTTTCTGCGCCGCTTCCCACAGATCATTGGCAACCTCTAGCTTGAGTCCGGAATCTGCCAGCAGTTTTCGGCCCTCATCAGCATTGGTGCCTTGAAGGCGAACGACCAAGGGCACCGCAATCTTGACTTCCTTGGCTGCCTCAATCACGCCATGCGCGATACGCTCGCAGCGAACAATGCCGCCGAAAATGTTGATGAAAATGCCCTTCACGTTCGGGTCCTTGAGCAGAATCCGAAAACCTGCCGCAACGGTGTCTTTGGTTGCTCCCCCGCCGACATCCAGAAAGTTAGCCGGCTCGCTGCCCGCCAGCTTGATGACATCCATTGTCGCCATCGCAAGGCCCGCGCCGTTCACCATGCACCCGATGTTGCCATCTAACTTTACATAGTTGAGATTATTGGCCGTCGCTTCGATTTCCAGCGGATCCTCTTCATTGAGGTCCCGCATTTGTTGAACGTCTTCGTGTTTAAACATTCCATTGTCGTCAAAGGACACTTTCCCGTCCAAAGCAACCAACGTCTTCTCTTTGGTAATGATTAACGGGTTGATTTCGACGAGCGCGGCATGTTTCTCCATGAACAGGCGATAGAGATTCCCGAGCATCTGCACGAACGGATTGATGACCGCCGGCTCCATATGCTGGAGTCCCAAGGCGAAGGCCACGTTCCGCCCATTATGCCCCTGAAACCCGACAGCAGGATCGATCGCTTCCTTGATAATCTTCTCCGGGGTTTTCTCAGCAACCTCTTCGATCTCCATACCCCCTTCTGTACTGGCAATAAAGGTAGGCCAGCCGGTATCGCGATCCACCAAAATGCTCAAATACAGCTCCTTGGCAATATTGGCACCTTCTTCAAGAAGTAGCCGATGGACCGTTCTACCTTTGGGACCGGTTTGATGCGTAATCAAGGTCTTTCCGAGTAATTCTTTGGCGAGGCCCGCAATGGCCCCCTTGTCTTTCGTGATTTTCACACCGCCAGCCTTGCCTCGTCCTCCGGCATGAATTTGAGCTTTTACGACAAAGACCGGCGTATTGAGTTCATGAGCCCAGGCAGTCGCGCCCTCAGGCGTGGTAATTTCCTTTCCACGCGGCACTGGAACTCCAAACTGTGCAAACAACTGCTTGGCCTGGAACTCATGAACGTTCATTGAATCCTCTTAATGGCTAGTGGTCGTGACAAGTATTCTCGCGCGCACAACAATCGGCGGTGTCCGTTGGTCGGATCGCACGCTCAGTTGGTAACAGTCCGTTCCGCTTCTCTACGCGTATACGCGGGAAGGATCATGGGAGAAATTACCCCGCTGGAATTGCCGTGCTTTTTCGCGTCAGCCCGGAACCGCTGCAAATGATTCACCGTGAGTTTTCCCTGTGACGCGGACCCGGCACGCGATGCGGCCGTTAATCCTGACCGCTTACCGAAAACCATTAAATCCAGCAACGAATTGCCCATCAACCGGTTTCGGCCGTGCAACCCTCCGGAGGCTTCTCCTGCAACAAACAAATTCTTCACGTTGGTTTCGGAATTTGCATCGATCTTCACCCCGCCGTTCTGATAGTGCAAGGTGGGGTAGATGAGTACAGGGTCCTTACTAATATCGATACCGAACCGTTCAAATTGCATCATCATGGCAGGGAAATGCTTCTCCACCGTTCCTGGTCCATGTTCTGCGTCCAGCAAGGGTGTATCCAACCACACGCCGACCCGGCCGGACATGGTCCGAATACCGCGGCCTTCTTCGCATTCGCGAATGATGGAGGACGAGACCACATCTCGAGTATCCAGCTCGTTCACAAACCGTTCCCCCTTGGCGTTCACGAGATGACCACCCTCCGACCGGATCCCTTCCGTCACCAACGCCCCGATCAATTGCTCCGGATAAACCGCGCCTGAGGGGTGGTATTGAAAGGTATCGATATGGTCGAGTTTTGCACCCATTCGGTACGAGAGGCACAAACCATCCCCCGTCGCGCCGTAGTGATTGCTGGTAGGGAATCCCTGGATATGCAACCGGCCGATACCGCCGGTGGCGAGAATGACCGACTTCGCGGCGACCACGACATGGCGGTGGTTATCCAGATCCTTAAAAATCGCACCGGTACACTGGCCGTTCTCGTCACTCAATAATTCGACGGCGGCACAGAACTCAAGAAGCTGAATCTTCTGGTTGAGCACCTCATCCTTGAGCACCCGCATGATCTCGAGGCCGGTATAGTCCGAGCATGTGAGCAGACGGGGCTTCGAGCTTCCCCCACCTTTTTTTACATGCAAATTACCGTCGGCTTGCCGGTCAAAAAGTACTCCCAGCTCAATCAGCCATTTTGCGATGGACGGCCCTTCTTCGACCATGACCTTGAGGAGCTCATGATCATTTTGCATATGCCCACCCTTGAGCGTATCAAGGAAATGGGTAACCGGAGAGTCCTCGGGCGCAACGGAGATTTGCATGCCGCCCTGAGCCATCACGCTATTGGAGTCGCCAAGACGAAGTTTTGTGGCAAGGATAACCTTCGCACCCGTCGCATGAGCGTGAAGCGCCGCAGCACATCCGGCACCACCACCGCCCACCACCAACACGTCCGTGGTGTACTGAGGGGTCAAATCGATATGCTCCTGGATTGAGCTGTCCCCTTCAAGCAACGCGGCCAGTTCAACAACGGTTTTATCTCCGGCATTCGGTCCGAATCGAATCGGACGATACGCGCTGGATCGATAGTCCGGATGATACTGATGAATTAATCGGTCGCGGTCGGCAGGGGAAAACTTAGGAATAGTCTGCTTGCGACGAGCGTCTCGGGTTTGGTGAACAATCTGCTGGAGTGCATGAATTTCCATGGTTTCACTTTCAGCGCGGAGCACAGTACCCGAGCCATGCGCTCAGAACCGGCTGGCGGCACAGCGCGTTACTTGACTGTCGCACAGTGATCGGCTAACTCCTGTTCGCTCATGGCGAGCACTTTCTTCCATTCGTCGTTGAAGCGACCGTCCTGAATTTCCTTAATACGGGTATCAAGGCCTTGTGGCTTCTCGGTGAAATGAGCGCCCTGAGCTCGGCTGACATACAGGGCCACCAAGTTTGGAGCGATGTCGGCGATACAGACGGGTGTACACATCCCGCACATGACACAGTCCATAAACATTTCAGAAACGCTTTTGAAGTCACCAAATACAGCTTTCCAGACGCCTTCGCGCACATCAATTTTCTGCGGACAGGCCTCCGTGCAAGCGTTGCAGTTTCTACAGAGGGGCGCCTCGGGGTACAGATTGAAGAGATCCTGCTTCGGATCCTTGAGCGATCGGATGTCGTAGAGCGCTTTGCGCGCTGGAAACGGAGGCATGATGGTAAAGGACATGCCGTCTTCAACAGCCATTTGACAGGCCAAACAGGTTCGAACCTTCGGATCGTCCTTTGTGCGGTAATATGTCGCACAAGCGCCACAGAAGCCTCCCAGACACCCGGCACCTCGCACCACCTCCTGCCCCGTGTGCCACAGGGCTTTGATCACGGTGATGCCTTCCGGCACTTCGTACTTTTTGCCGGAAATTTCGATGGTGACCATCTTGTGGCGCACGACTTCCGGCTGGTCAATTACATTGGTGTCTTCTTGTGCCATAGCTCTCTCGAATCTTGAAAAAGGTGCGGCGCAAGGAGGTTGTGGATTCCTCCTTGCGCCTGACACCAGATCAACTCATACCCGCTTATGCAATCGCGTCGATGATCGCGTTCAGCGTTGCGCTGGGCCGCATAGCTTTGGCAGCCTTGGCATCGTTCGGGTGATAGTACCCGCCGACATTCTGCGGCTTGCCCTGGGCCGCCAGCAACTCACCCTCGATCTTTTTTTCGTTGTCACTCAGATCTTTGGCGATTTTCGTGAATTTGTCCGCGATCTTTTTATCAGCAGTCTGTGCGGCCAACGCTTGGGCCCAGTAGAGCGCCAGGTAGAAGTGGCTGCCGCGGTTGTCGATTTCCCCGACTTTACGGGCTGGCGACTTGTTGCTTTCCAGGAACTTGGCATTGGCTTGATCCAGCGTATCCGCGAGAATCTTGGCCACTGCATTGTTGCCCACCTTCGCCAGATGCTCGAGCGAGGCTACGAGCGCGAGAAACTCGCCGAGCGAATCCCAGCGCAGATAGCCTTCTTGTTCGAACTGTTGGACGTGCTTGGGCGCCGATCCTCCCGCACCGGTCTCGAACAGCCCACCGCCGTTGAGCAACGGCACGATCGACAACATCTTTGCGCTGGTGCCGATTTCAAGAATGGGAAACAGGTCGGTGAGGTAATCGCGAAGCACGTTGCCGGTAACCGAAATCGTGTCCTTACCTTCCTTCATCCGCTCAATGGAAAAGCGGCAGGCCTCGGCCGGGGACATGATTTTGATTTCCAAACCGTTCGTGTCGTACTTCGGCAGGTAAGCATTCACCTTCTTGATCAATTCCGCATCATGGGCGCGGGTTTTATCCAGCCAGAACACCGCCGGGGCACCGGTTGCGCGGGCACGGCCGACCGCCAGCTTAACCCAGTCCTGAATCGGCGCGTCCTTCACCTGGCAAGCTCGCCAAATGTCACCGGCTTCCACTTGATGTTGGTGCAACACGGTTCCGTTCGCATCGACGATGCGGATGGTGCCGTTGGCCGGCGCCTTGAACGTCTTGTCGTGAGAACCGTATTCCTCCGCCGCTTGCGCCATCAATCCGACGTTCGGGATCGTGCCCATCGTACGGGGATCGAAGGCACCCTTTTGCTTACAGAATTCGACGACTTCGTGATAAACCGGCGCATAGCTGGAATCGGGGATCACGCACTTCACGTCGGCGAGTTTGCCGTCCGGACCCCACATTTGTCCGCCGTCGCGAATGACGGGCGGCATGGAAGCGTCAATGATAATGTCGCTCGGCACGTGAAGATTGGTGATGCCTTTGTCGCTGTTGACCATCGCCATCGGGGGGCGCTTCTGATAGGTGGCCTGGATATCGGCCTCAATGGCCTTGCGCTGATCGTCCGGAAGCGACTTAATTTTGGCATAGACGTCGCCAAGACCGTTATCCGGGTCGACTCCCAGCTTCTTGAACGTTTCGGCGTGCTTCTCGAACACGTCCTTGTAGTAGACCGTGACGCCATGGCCGAAAATCTTCGGATCAGACACCTTCATCATGGTCGCCTTCATGTGAAGCGACCACAAGACGCCCTGCTTCTTGGCCTCCTCGATCTGCTGTTCGAGAAACGTGCGCAACGCCTTGACGCTCATGAACGTCGCATCAAGCACTTCGCCGGCCTGCAAGACGACCTTTTCCTTCAACGTGGTGGTCTTGCCGTCTGCTCCGACAAACTCGATTTTTGCGGTCGTCGCGGCAGGAATCGTCACCGACTTCTCGTTGGAACGGAAGTCGCCACCTTTCATGTGGGAGACATGGGTTTTTGAATCCTGGCTCCATGGAGACATCTTGTGCGGATGCTTCCGAGCATAGGCCTTGACGGATAACGGAGCGCGGCGATCGGAGTTCCCTTCGCGCAGTACCGGATTGACCGCGCTGCCCTTAACTTTGTCATAGCGGGTCTTGATATCTTTTTCTTTGTCGTCTTTCGGGTTCTCCGGATAATCCGGCAATTTGTAGCCCTGGCCCTGCAGTTCCTTAATGGTCGCCACAAGCTGCGGGATGGAAGCGCTGATGTTTGGAAGCTTAATGATGTTGGCTTCCGGCGTCTTCGCCATCTCCCCCAATTCGGCGAGGGCGTCGGCTTGTTTTTGTTCGGTGGTGAGATACTCCGGAAACACTGCGATCACGCGGCCTGCGAGCGAAATGTCCCGCAACTCCACGGTCACGCCTGCCGCCTTGGTGAAGGCATTGATGATCGGTAAGAACGAATAGGTCGCCAGCATCGGCGCTTCGTCGGTTTTCGTATAGATGATTTTGTCTGCTTTTGCCATGGTTCTTCTCCCTTGCTGTATTGGGTTAGTTCAAAGCATTCAATGCGGAACCGGCCTTGAACCAGGTGATTTGCTGCGCGGTCATGCTGTGATTCGTCTGAATCTTTACATCACCGCCAGTCTTATGAATGACCACCGTCACGGGCTTACCTGGAGCCAGGTTGGCCAGATCTACGACGCTGAGGCGATCGTTCTGTTCGATTTTGTCATAATCCTTGGGATCGGCGAACGTAAGCGGGAGGATACCCTGCTTCTTCAGATTCGTCTCATGAATGCGGGCAAAACTCTTGGTAATAACCGCCCGCACATTTAAGAAGCGCGGTGACATGGCGGCGTGTTCTCGGCTGCTGCCTTCGCCGTAGTTCTCGTCTCCCACAACAATGGACCCAATCCCCTTGGCCTTATAGGCTCGCGCGATCTGTGCCATCGTGAGATTGGATTCACCTGTCAGGACGTTGGTGCCCTTCCCAGGCTCAGACGAAAAGCTGTTGTTGGCGCCCAAGAACATATTGTCGCTGATCTTATCCAAGTGGCCACGAAATTTGAGCCAGGGCCCGGCCGGAGAAATGTGGTCAGTTGTAGTCTTACCTTTGGTCTTGATCAGGAGCGGCAATTTCTCGAAATCTTTGCCATCCCATTTCGGAAAGGGCTGCAACAGCTGTAACCGCTCACTGGTCGGCGGGATGTCGACCGTCAGATTTGAGCCGTCTTGGGCCGGCGCTACGAAACCTTCCTCACCTTTGGCAAAACCTTTGGCCGGCAATTCCTCCCCAACCGGTGGTTGAAGCTTGAACTCTTTTCCGTCGGCACCCTTGATTGCCTGGTTGACCGGGTCGAACCCCAAGTCGCCGGTGATGGCGTATGCGGTGACCACTTCCGGGCTGGCAAGGAACGACAAGGTTTCACTGATACCATCGTTACGTCCGGGGAAGTTGCGGTTGAAGGAGCTGACAATGGAGTCCGCACGGCCCTTCACCCCATCTGCCCGCTTCCACTGTCCAATGCAGGGCCCGCAGGAGTTCGACAATACGGTTCCTCCGAGCTTTTCAAAGGTATCCATGAACCCGTCGCGCTTCATGGTGTGATAGATACGCTCGGAGCCCGGGGAAATGAGAAACGAGGCCTTTGCCTTTAATCCGGCCTTCAACGCCTGCTGAGCCACATGGGCAGAACGACTGATATCCTCATACGAGGAATTCGTGCAACTGCCGATCAACGCTGCTTTCAGTTCGACGGGATACCCTTTTTCCTGCGCTTCCGCCTTCAATTTCGAAATGGGTCGAGCCAAATCAGGCGTGTGAGGTCCCACGACGTGGGGCTCCAGCTTCGAAAGATCGATCTCGACGATCTGATCATAATATTTCTCGGGAGACTGAGCGACTTCAGGATCGGCTACCAGTAGATCTTTGTGCGACTGGGTAAAGTTCGCCAGATCGGCGCGGTCGGTAATTTTCATGTAAGCCACCATCTTCTCGTCAAACGGAAAGACGGAGGTTGTGGCGCCCAATTCTGCGCCCATGTTGCAAATAGTGCCCTTACCGGTGGCGCTGATCGTCTCTGCGCCCGGGCCGAAATACTCAACAATCTTGTTGGTGCCACCTTTCACCGTCAGCAATCCGCACAAATAGAGAATCACATCTTTTGGTGACGCCCAACCATTGAGCTTTCCGGTCAATCGCACGCCGATCAATTTCGGATGAAGCACTTCCCATGGAAGGCCTGCCATGACTTCGCCGGCATCTGCCCCACCCACGCCAATCGCCAGTCCCCCTAAGCCACCGCCATTCGGAGTATGCGAGTCGGTTCCGATGATCAAGCAACCGGGAAAAGCGTAATTCTCCAGTACGACCTGGTGAATGATGCCGGCACCCGGCTTCCAAAATCCAATTCCGTACTTCTTCGCGGCGGAGGCAAGAAAATTATAGACTTCCTTGTTCTCATCGAGTGCGCGGAGAAGGTCCTTTTCAGATCCCATTTCAGCACGGATCAAGTGATCACAATGGATGGTGCTGGGGACCGCCGCCTTGCTCTTGTTGGCCTGCATGAATTGCAGCACAGCCATCTGAGCTGTGGCATCCTGCATGGCCACACGATCCGGGCGGAGCGCCAGCATAGCCTTGCCCCGTTCCCAGTTCTGGCTTTCAAAATTGTCCGCGTGCGAGACAAGTATCTTTTCGGCAAGCGTCAACCCCCGGCCGAATTTCTTTCTGGCCTTGGCAAAAACATCCGGCATCCTGGCATAGAGTGCTTTGGCGAGATCCATGGACATAGTGGGTTCTCCGTCTATTAATACGATCTATGAGTTGCGTGACTCATCGTTTGGGAAGAAGTCGGCATCGGCTAGCTCCTCTCACAATCCGTGAATCACGTACGAAGTTACTTCAGCGGCGGCACTTCCCGACGCTTAGGCGCTGCATAGTTCACGAGATAATCAAACAATCGAATCAAACGGCTATCCTGGCGCTTCTGATCTACCCAATGCCCGATCAATCCAATCGTGCGCGAAAGGATGAAGAACCCATTCAAACTATCGATGGGGAATCCGATGTCGACTAAGACAGCCGCCATGGTCCCGTCGACATTCAAGATCAAATTGTCCTTCTTCACCGATGTGACTTTTTCCACTTCCAGTGCAAAGTCCAGGCACGGAGTCTTGACCTTGAGGCTCTTGACGTAGCCGACCAACTCCTTGACCCGCTTGTCAGGATTGCGCAGGCTCTTGACACGATGGCCAATACCCGGCACAGGCCCATGATTTTTCTTCATGTAGGCCAAAAATTCGTCGACTGACATCTTGTTATCGACGGCATACTTGAAGAATCGCCCCGCATCCGTCACCGCTCCACCGAAACGCGGGCCGATCATGATCATTCCCGCTGCCACCGACTGGGACAACCCGATGCCGGCACAGGCCGCCAAGATCGTCGCATAGGCCCCACTCACACAAGGACCATGATCCGCAGAGAGCATCATGATGCGCTTGATAATTTCAGCTTCCTGTTTGGAGATTAATCGTTTATCCCACAGAAGGCCGATGACGTGAGGAATTTCGTAGCCTTTGTTGATGAGTTCAGAGGCGGGATATCCGTCGTAGCAGGGTTCGTCACCACGGTCGTCACTAATGGTGGTGCGAATGAGAGGGGCAACCATGACCTCATCGGCTTTCATTGCCTCCTCAACCGTCTTCGGTAGGCGCGGTAGCACGGCCGGCTCAACCGGCGCCTTGACTTGACCGGATTTCAGCAAGTCCTCATAGGTTTCCTTAATAGCCGGACCCAGTGCACCGAAGGTCGGAGGCACCAATGCCCCTGCTTTCTTGAGGGCATCGGATTTCGACCGGGCCGATCCTTCGCCTTTCATGCCCTCCTTGGCGCCGGCATGACCGAATTTCATGCCTTTCGGCAAACTTTCCTGACAGAATCCGGATACCACGGCGATCAGTTTCACTCGCCGCTTCTTCGCTCCGTACCATTCAGCCGCACGCTCTTCCAGATCGCCACCCATTTCGCCGACAATTACAACGGCTTTTGTCTGCGGATCGTTTTCGAACATTTCCAGATAGCTCACGTAATCCGTGCCAGGATAGGCGTCGCCGCCAATCCCGATGGCCGTTGTGATACCGTCGGCAAATTGTGAACAGATCCAAATAATTTCGTTCGAGAGGCCACCGGACTTCGTGATGACGCCAAATGAGCCTTCCCGATACAGCTTGGAAAGGACCAAATTGTCGAATGCGCCCCCGATTACTCCAAGGCGACAGGCACCAGCTGAAATGATGCCGATGGAAGAGGGGCCGTTAAACACCTTGCCCAACTTGCGGGCATGGGCGCCGAGAATCTTGGCATCCTTCTCCGGCACACCCTCGGTGATCATCGAGACCACTTTGATATGCGGATCATCGAGCGCTTCCATTCCGCCCTTCATCGCCCGATCCGCGCCAATGTAAACAAGACTGGTATTGAGCGTAGGATGATTCTTTGTCGCTTCAGCGATAGACTTGTAGACAGGAATAGCGAGGAGGCCGCTGCCATACGGGATCTCATTGGTCTTACCGGCGTCCGGCGGGTAAACAAATGCTTCGACATTCAGCGGACGCTTGATGAGATAACAGAATTCGGCCATACGGCGGGCGGCGTTGACACCGGCTTGACCACCCTGGATCACGACCCGGGTGTCTTTGTTTGCCAGAATACTCATCTCGGGATCTCCCCTTATATTCAGTTGGTCATAGGCGGCAGGCTACTTTGCTTGAAGTGCCTTGTCGACAATATCGGTAAGCGGGGTATTGCGGTCGAAGACGTTGATATCAAAACCCTCGTCTTTTAACGCACGCATCGCATCAAGGCCTTCTTTTTCACGCGGACCGCCACGACGCACCCATATCTTCACATTCTTCAGTTTGCCTTCTGATTTGGCTTTCCGGAACCCATTGATAATGCCGCCAAACGTCTTTTTCACATCGGTAAAATTCGCGATGGCACCACCGACGATGATGTTTCTGATCCCGGGAAGTGAGCAAACCTTCTCGGTGAGCACTTCGACCGCCCAATCGGGTGGATCCCCAGAATACTCCGCATAGTTCGCCAACTTGCCGCCACGAGCGACCACGGCATCCGAATAATAGACGCTGGCGCCACCGCCGGCAGGCAACATAGCCGTATCCCCCCCAGGGATTTCAATGAATTTGACTGAGCCCTTGATCTTGCTATCAACCGCCATGACCTCAAGCTCTTGCTTGGAATAGGCCCGGCCGAATTCCGCAGCAAAGGCAAAGTTCCAATCGGGGTGCCTGAACTTGGCATCACCATCGAGAAGGGTGACCGCATCGAGCGCAACCAATTCGTCATCGCCGGCTCGTAAAACCACTGGATTGACTTCGAGGTACTGCGCGTCTTCGCTGTCAAAGCAGGCAAACATTTTCCCGGCGAATTCCGCCATTTTTTTGGCCAGCGCGCCGGAGAAACCTGCTTCTTTACTCAGTTTTTCGAGGGATTCCGGGGAAGGGGATTGCCCAATTTCGAGGCACAAACGTTTCACACGTTCCCAGTTTGATTCCACTTCGATCCCGCCACAATTGGCCACCAGGATCTCAGTGCCTTCGCGGGTTGATTTTACTGCACAATAATATTCTTCCTTATGCGGGATCATTTCAGAGACGATGACCTGCGTCACCGTGATGCTGCCGACTTGCCGGCCGATCATCTCCTTGGTGGCGGCTTCCGCAGCTTTGAAGTCTAAATCCACCTTGACCAACCCCAATTTAAAGCGCGAGCCCAACGCTTCATGCGCTTTGGCGACAAGCTTGGACTTTTTCAACCATTCGTTGGCTTGCCCCAGTTTGGTCAGCTCATCAACTGACGTGACAACCACGTAGTTAGGGACGTTGATTCCCCACTTCTTCATCAGCCCCATCCCGGGACCTTCCAGCACTTTCGCCATGATTGACGACTCCTTGGTGTGTGATAGGGCAGAGAAACGGAGCGACAGAGTACCGAATTTCGCCGATTAGCTCAATCCTCCAAAGGGCCTACAGTGCGAGCACAGAAGTCCTACCACAATGCGCACTGAAGATTCATCACCATAAATGCTTGATAAGTTTAAATTGACCTGATGAATTTCTAAGCGGCGAACGCGCGATCAGCTGCTAGGTAACTCAAGTGCTTCGAATCCGTTGGCAGCGGGGACAGTAAAACGAACTTCGCTCACCGACAGATCGCTTGATCACGGCTCCACATCGGTTCGGGCAGGGCTCGCCTGACTTGGCATAGACCAAATGTCGGCGTTTGTACTGGCCTTCCGTTCCGTCCGGTGCAAAATAATCGCGGACGCTGGACCCGCCCAGCGTGATCGCTTCTCGTAAAACCTCGCCCACAATGTGATGCAGACGTCGTACGGCATTTTCGCCCACTTGATTGGCTGCCTGATCGGGATGCAGCCGGGCACGAAACAGAATTTCATTGGCATAAATGTTTCCGATTCCTGCGATCGTCTGTTGGTGCATCAACAGCGATTTCAGCCTGCTTCGTGTGGACGACAGCAACTCCACGAGTTGTTTTTCTGTCATGAGCAGCGGATCAGGCCCAAATCGACGAGACGTGTATTGATCCAGTCCAGCCTGGTCCAGCAACGAGAGTCGCCCGAACCGACGAGGATTCCAGTAGCGGATCTCAGGCTCCACTCCCCCTTCGAGGTGCAGGATAAAATGCGTATGTTGCGGATATTTCGTCACGGTCTTGCTGAACAACAGCAGCCCCGTCATGCCTAGTTCTGCGGCGAGAAATCGCGTCTGATCTGTGCGGCGAAACGTGATGATGACACTTTTACCCCGTCGCTCCACCTCTGTAATCGTAGAACGGCGGAACCATTCCAAGGTGGACAATCCTTCTCGGACAATGTCTCCTCGCCCTACCCAGCAATCGCTGACCTTGGCTCCAACGACGCGTTCGCGCAGTTGACGCGCAGCGACTTCTGCTTCAGGCAATTCAGGCATGGCGATGTTTCCTGCGCAAAGCGATAGGAGACGAAACGCATCAAATTACGCCACGGAGATGAGTGGAAATGCAACCCCACGAAGCGACTCGGCCACAGCGCTAGGCGACGAAGGGAGAAAGGGATGAGTTAACGGTGAGTGAGAGAGCTGCTAGGCGAGTGTTATCGGGCCGGAATTCGAAGCGGGAGATCACTCCCGGCCCCGGCGCCTGCTGCAGACACTTGCGATCACTTCATCAAGGCGAGGTAACGGCATGCCGCCTGGACGTCTGGTGAGGGCAAGCTTAAGCGCATCGGCATAGGTCATCCCCTCTACACAGCATAAATAGGCGATGATGACAGATACCGATCGTCCCATGCCCGCCCGGCAACACACCATCAACCGATGCTGCGGCAGGTGGGTTTCGATCCATTGCACAGCGTCATACACGGCCGACACCGCAGGCTCCCCGAATTCTCTCAAAGGAATCTTGGCATAGATCACCCGGGGAGGGACCGTCACATTCTGTTCTTCTGCTACCATGAGGATGGCACCAACCTGCGGAGGAGGATTCTTGGCATCATCGGCGTTACCGACGAGCAGTCTCTTATTGATCATGTGCATTGTGAGCTTAGTATAGGGTGCTGCATAAGGCGGTCAAGGAATTCGTGGGATTTCCAGCGCCGCGATTGAAGATCCTCTATGGTCGTGCGTATACTGCCGGTGACTGAGGGAATAAATGGCCCGTCTTCCAATAGATCAGGTAGAAAAGCGGCTGGCCAGCGTGCAGTGCGCGATCTGTAAAACCAACACGTTCCGCATCGATCTCCGAACATTGCAACCGGATGGAGAATGCCGTGGCGTGTGCATGAAATGCCGATATAGTTTTCCCGTGTATACGGATATGGACTTTTATATCCGGACTCAACCGGATATCCCCTACCGGCTCAAAGAAATCTCGTGCCCCAACTGTCAGCACCGGGGCGTATCACTCGACTTTCGCATTACCATGTCCGTCAGAGATGCGATTTATTTCGTCACCTGCACTGACTGCCAGACCCATTTCCCCGAACGTTCATCATTAGAAGCATTTGAATAGCCCTCCCCTTCGAAGTTTCGTGTATACTAAGCCTATTATGAGCGATCCACATATCCCTCAACCCAAACAGGTGGCTCCTTCTGCTCCTGACGCGTCCAGTAAGCCCCGGAAGGAAATTCCGGTCGTTTCGGTGCCAAACGACCAAGACCTGATGGCGGCTGAAATGGCAGCGCTCTTTGATGAGGATCGGGTTTCTCATCAACACGGCTCCTCGGAGCCTGAGGCTGACTAGCGCTTCACGCAGGTCGAATTATCTCCGCCACTCCTGAAGAAAGGATGCGGCCGATCATCGCCGGGCGCCCCTTTCTTTCTTTCCTGACGATTTCATCAATGCGAACAATGGCCCCGCGATGCCATTCCTCAAACGCCGCGTTTGAGAGGGAAGATTCTTTATCCTGTCGCCCAATCTCGGCGCGTCCCGTTCCATTGCATAACCATACCCTTTTTTCACCCTTCATGCTGCGCAGTTCGCTCACGACACGGTGATAGTCTGGATTTCGAGGCACAATGGTTTGCGCGTCTTTGCGGAGGATTACATACGAGAATTTAAGCGCATCCTTAATAAAGCCCACCTCTTGGTCTATTTGGCCGATCAACGAAGGAGGCTCCCAGCCCCGTTCTTCATGACACCAATCATCGGGCTTGATCAACGCCGGGCAGGGTCCATCGTGGAGGCAGGGGCTGTAAACAGAACACGAGCTTCCGGACACCAGGTTGTTTCGTAGAAGATGCAGGCCTCGTGAGGCAATTCTCGATGCCGGCTCAATCAGCATCAAGCTGCCCGTCTTGGTCAACGCATTCATCAATTGCTCGGCCCATTCCGTTCGTTGACCAATCGGATCCGGACTTCCGGCAAACAACTCCGACAGGAGGTTCTGGACAATGATCAGGTCGTAGCCATTTCCTGCCGCGCTCAGTACTGATGAAAGGGAATGTTCAAGATTCCACACAACCGTCTTCAACGGTGGAACTGGATGCGGGTGATGCTGCCTGGCATATGTTTGCCAGAGGTCGGTACACAGCTCCATCGCCTTGGCCGAATAGTCAACCACTGTCATGCGGAGAGAGTCGAGCGGCGGCAGAGACCGAGAGCTACACCAATCAACCAAGGCGAGTACGCCGGTGCCGGGTCCTCCCCCGAGATCCAGCACTCGAAATTTTTTCTCGCGAAAGGAGCGAAGTACCGGCCGCAACTCTTCTAAAAGTAACTGAATTTTGCTTACATTGACCGGCACATAATAACTGAGGTAGCTGGTCCGGAGGCGCGGATCCTCGAGGTATGCGGTCCCGATACCTTTGCCTCCCTTGGTAAACATCTCTGAAAGGTTCCTCACGCCATCTATCAGCGAGGTCGAGAGCAATGGATGCCCGTCAGGAATGCTCTCTTTCGCCACCGATGTAATCGTACTTAACACTGCGGATGACAACTGGTACATGCTGACGACCTCTCGGTTGACCCTTCAAAGACGACTGCAGTATGCTGAACAATGAGGAGTACTTCACATGACTGATTCTATTTTGCAAGCCTACCGCGAGGTCGAAATGGCCATGGAGCGTTTTACGCTGGTCCTTCACGACCATGTGGATCATCTTCGCAGGACCGAAGCCCCTGGCTCCGAGAAGCTCCATCGCATGGCCAACGGCACCAAAGCGATGCGTGATAGTGCATCGATTTATTTGTCCTATGCCAAATACGTGGCTCACGGAATGCCAGAAAATCCTGATCTGGTCGAAGAAGATCTCCAGGGTTAACTGCAATCAGAGCCATGAATGCAGAGGGCCCGTTCGGCGTCGCCGAACGGGCCCTCTAGTTTGACCTCTATAGCCTGCCTCGAATCTAAATGCTACGCATGAAATGGCCCATCGCTTCATGATCAGCAGCCGATGCGCCCATGACCTGAGAAATCGCCACGTTCGTAGATTTCTTTCCGGTCAGACCAGACTCAACTTCGTCAACAATTAACTCCACCGGCATCGATTGACCACCATACACTCGCGGCCCTCCGATGATCTTCGCATTCGAGAATCCATAAATGGCTGTCGCGACTTCTTTCGCCAACCATCCGACATAGTTAAACTCCGGCACCACAATCAACTTCGCTTTTCCACAAAGTTTACGTAGCTCCTGGGTCGGGAATGGACGAAGCGACCGAACCTTAATCAGGCCAATCTTAATTCCCTTCTCCGCGCAAATGCGAACGGCTTCACGAGACTGAGCCGCTGCGCTCCCTGAAGCAATAATGATTGCCTCAGCATCCTCAACATTTTCAGCAGTGAGCAGTCCGCCCATGTACTGATTAATGTACTTTCGAGAACGCTCGACCGCGGCCCACACCTCCTGCTGCCAAACAGCGTGGATGTTGTATGCCATGAAGTTTGATTTTTGAACCGGGGCATCACGAGAAAGCCTGGCTGGAGGATTCTCTGCATCTAAAACCGGAACGGCTCCGCGCCAAGGCTCACGGGGAGGAAGCTTCATGTCGCGATCCTGCATGCGCACGTAACCTCGAGCATGGGTTACAAAGAAGCCGTCACAGCACACGCCAACTGGAAGAGTGACATCATTCTTTTCGCTGATGACAAATCCAGCTAACGTAAAGTCATACATGTCCTGCTGATTTTCAGCATGGAACACAATCATGCCGCAATTGAGGAGATAGGACACTTCGATATTGTCAGGCTGAATGGCCAATGGCGCGTTCACCACACGGCATGTAAACATAGCCACAACGGGCAATCGATGACCGGGCCAGGAAGCAATTCCTTCCAGTCCTCTCAAGGTGCCGGGACCGGCGGTCGCGGTGTAACACCGAACGCCAGCTCGCGATCCGCCCGCGATGGCCGCCATGACGCCAACCTCTTCCTCGCCACGGTAATATTCTTTGACATACCCTTCGCCATACAACACACCGACCAATTGCATGGTTTCGCTTTGGGGGGTGATGGGGTAGGCGATGGCAAGATCGACGTTTGAACGGCGGATAGCCTCTTTGGCCGCTTCACTACCGGTAATAAACTCTTTGGTCCTCGGAGCTTCCAAAAACATATACTCGGGCGTCACAACCTTCTGTTGCTTCGCGGCGGCATGAGGGTCCTTCTTCGCTTCTACCTTGGGTGGCGAAACGCTCGTAGCTGGATCGCCCTGGGGACCTGTCTTTTGCTTAGGTTCCAATGCTTCGCTCATCATTACACCTCTTGACTGTATGGCCTTAACCTAAAACTCTAGCCTTCACGCTTCATCTGATCGGGCGAGTGACCAAAAGCGGCTGCGCTACCCGCACCAGCAGCAGAAGGCATAAAAGTCATAGGGTTTGTATGCGTTTTGCCATCGTGGACCTTCGACTGAGTCCCCGTGAAACGGACATTTTCCCCATTGTCTGGAAGTTTAATGCCCATCTCCTCACGAACTTTCTTGAAGATTTGTGCGGTCTTTTTCAACTTGAGGGTATCGGAATCCCGAATCGTCAGCATGGCGTCTTCGTGTCCTTGCTCGGCACAAATGGCCATCGTGCAGCAATTCGTCCCCGCGCGAATCATTTTCAGTGTGAGATTGGCGTAATGACAATGGACACCGATAAAAATGCAGGCCTCAATCTTGTTGCCCCAAATCGTAAGATTGGGGTGATTGGGATTGATCACCTCTTCGGGATCGATCTTGGGATACTTGGGGCGATAGTCAGGCATGGGAATAATCATGACATCCGGTATCTGTGCCGCAATCTCCAGGACTGCCTTGGCCTTTTCAACTGCGTGGTTGTTCCACGCCCACAAGACGAGAGGTCCTGGAAAGATAGTTGCGTTCGGACTCGTCAGCATTTTACGAGCCATTTCTTCGATGACTGTGTCCTCATTGGGCTCAAGGAGACCATAGTACAGTCCTTGCCCAGGGTCAGGCAGCGACACCCCTAACTGCGCCGCTGACGGTGGATGGAACCCTGCCGGTCCCGGCACGATTATCCGTTCTCTCGTATCTTGCGTCGTTCCCACGCCCGTTCCCCTTTCGTCCGATTACCCTACTACAGGGCTGACTAATGTCGCCGTTGTGCTCTTCTCCCCGTAGGTAATATTGTCTGTCAATGCCGCCACAGGCAACTGGTCGATCATGATCATTTTAATGGCATTGTTCTTTGCCATATTGTCGCAAACCCATACGCATTGCGCACAACCCTTACACCGGTCTACAGCCACATAGGCTGACCCGTATTTGAACCCCTTATCCTTGCCCATTTCATCGCTATAAAGAATAGTGTTGGCTTCGGGACAATACTGGGTGCACAGTTTGCAACTTTTTGCGGCACAGATCTCAACACTGATATCGGCTACGAGATACATGAGAACTCCTTGTCCGTGAACCCGATTAGGCCGTGACGCTCTCCGCGGCTTCCGAACGTTTCACGGATGGTGCGGACCATCCGTGGTCAACAGCATAATTCCAGCCGGCTCGAATAACGGCCACATTTTTCTCAATCAATTCTTGTTTCTTCTTAAACTTTCGTTCGACGACGCTATCCAAAGCCGCAGTTCCGCCAGATACGACAAAGCCTTTTCCGAGGAAGCGATCCTTGACGGACTGCTCTAATGCCTCTACCGACGTCAGTCCAGTAATAGCTCCGATACATCCCATTAACGCCATGTTCGTCGCGAGATCCATTCCCGCGACTTCGAGCGAAAGCTTCGTAGCAGGGAAGTAGTAGAGTTTTGCATGACGTTCCTCAAGCTCACGAGCTTGATCCCGATGCAGTTTCATGGGACCGTCGTTGTTGATCAACGCAATGCCATTTTCCTTCAAGCCGAAATAGAATGGCATCGTGTACGACTTGCCGTGGGTAATAACCTGGGGATGAAAAATGATAATGATGTGGGGGAACGTAATTTCGCCGATTTCGTAAATAGGCTCGTCTGAAACTCTGACGTAGCTTTCAACCGGCGCCATGCGCTTTTCCGATCCATAGAACGGCACGATCGTGCTTTCGCCGCCCGCATGGATAACCGCTGTGCTCAAAATGTGCGAGCCGGTCACAACGCCTTGGCCACCCACACCTGCCATACGAATATTGAACCGTGTCGCCATACTGAATCCTCCTTAAACGTTGCTCAGGCCTTCGGGAGACCAGGAGCGGGAGCAGCGGGCTTCGGGAGGAACTCCTTGTAGCCATAACGCTCCGTGAGAAATTGCTTTGCTTCGTCCGTAATGTATTCGGAGAACTGATAGCGATCGTTTTCAACGTTTTTGGCGTCTTCCATGACCTTGTCGGTAGGAATGGCATACTCAATGTTGCAAGAAGTATAGGCTTGGATATAGGTCGATCCAACCTCTCTAGCGATCAGCACGGCTTTCTTGATGACGCTCTCAACACGGCGGGGATTATTCGGAACGACTGTGGCGACGTACGCGCAGCCGGCAACCTTCGCCATCTGCAACATGTCCATTTTTTCAAACTTCTTCCCCAATGGAGCCATCTTCAGGACGGCACCACGATTCGTCATGCCGCTTTCTTGGCCGCCCGTGTTCCCATAGACTTCGTTGTCCAACATAATGGTGGTAAATCGTTCCTTGCGGAACCAGGAGTGAAGAACTTGCTGGAATCCGATGTCGGCCGTACCACCGTCCCCTGCCATCACGACCACATCTTTCGGCTTATCACCGAATCGAAGCCGCAAACCGCGGGACAACCCGCTGGCCACCCCGTTTTGGTCTCCGTAGTTACCGTATACAAACGGAATCGCCGCTTGCGAGATCGCCAAACGCCCACAGCCGGCGGTTCCAACTGTGATGGTATCTTCGGGATTTGGAAACGCGATCATGGCAAGACGGATGAAAAGAGTCATCGCACATCCCGCGCACATCGGGTGCTCTTCCAGGACTTCCTTGAACGACCCCATCTGCGAAACAGAGACCTTTTTCCCGAAGGGACCGTGCTCAACCATGTCCCGGTATTCTTTCGGCATGAACTTTTCAAAGCCGCTCGAGAACTTGACGTAATCAAGACTCATAAGGATTCCCTCCCTTTTATGCTCTGATGGCTTTCTTCCGTCCTCCGACTAGGGCCGGAGAAAGCCAATGCAGATTATCTCAACGTTGTTCGAACTAAGTACTGGACTGTGTTCCTGGAACGGAAAGGAATGTCGACGTACGACCTATCTGCCTGTCTGATGCCGCCGAGTGTAACAAAGCCCCAAAAAATCTGTCAATAAAGTCGGCGCTGCAAATATAGGAAGAACCTATCAGTCCAAGGTAATGGCAAGTCTATAGAGTCCCCAAAGGCATTGCAACTTTGCAGAAGGCCCACACTGAACGAAAGAAGGCCTAGTGGATCCCGCCTTGCTAGGCCCTTGGCCCTAAATCCGCTTCAACGCAAAGATTTTGCGCTGAGCAGAAACTCGAAAGAAGGTTCAATTCAGTTGCAGTTCATACGAGAAGCGCGTAAACATTATCGCTTAACACCATTAGCTTCAAGACGTCTATGGCGATACGAGTCGTTGTGCCGGGAGATGATCCAGGCGATCAACAAGTCGGTGGGGTGCATAAGCGCCCGCCTATTCCCGATGGGTCACTCAAAGCGGAGTGCCCCAAGTTTATGAGTCACGGCCCTTGCGGAGGGGTGCGCAAAGGCGGGTTTTGCGAAGTGTATCCGGACATGACCTGCCCGTGGGTCACACTGTACAACAAGCTCAATGAGTTGGGCCAGTTGGAATGGATGAAACAAGTGTGAGGATGCAGGCGAAGGGGAATGGAGTGAGAGGACAGACCAGCAACAAACGGAAAGCCAGACCCTCAACCACCAGGCTCGGCTACAACGAGCGGCATGCGCGGAGCGGGATTTCTTCCCCGCTGCCCGATATCGAGACGTTTCCCAATCAGTACACCGGATACGAAATTACGATCGTCATCCCCGAATATACGGCCATCTGCCCTAAAACGAATCTGCCGGACTTTGGAACCATCACCCTGCACTATAAGCCGAAGAAACATTGTCTCGAGCTCAAGGCCCTCAAAATGTATGTTCACGCGTACAGAAACATCGGTATTTTTTACGAAAATGCTGTCAATCGCATTCTCCACGACGTGGTTCGAGCCTGCCGCCCGGCCTGGGCGAAGGTCACGGGAGAATTTGCTGCGCGCGGAGGGCTGCGCAGCGTGATCGAAGCCAAATATCCTGAGTAAATCCCCCTTTCCACAGGAATTCAGATAAGCTGTTCATTCACGGAAGCCCGTTCTGACTTTCGCATCTTCCGCCCGATTGCTTCTCTCCCTCACGCCTTCTCTACCTCCCTCAGCAAGCACCCTACGTCGTTGCATACCTCAAGTCCTGCGCCGAAATCGCCGACATCAGACTGTCGAAGTTTATGACCGTCATCAGGCCTGAAGCACTTCCGGGTTGTCGCGTGGCGGCACAACGGTGAGCACAGGAGGCAAATTCACCATGCCGTCGAAGCACGCGGCGATTCGTGCGGCCATTACAGGACTCGCCTTGTTATCCGGAATCTCTGCACTGTCCGTTCAACCCGCACAGGCAATTCCAGCTTTCGCAAGAAAGTACACGCTAGATTGCGTCGCCTGCCATACGGCCCCCCCGCGGCTGAATACGTTCGGGGAACGTTTCCTGGAAAATGGCTATCAGCTCCCTGGAACAGAAGATGGCGGCATCACAGGAAAGAAAAGCCTCGGCGACCTCAGTTTGGATGATTTTGCCAACTACACCGGGGTGAGACTCCGAGGCAACGTGCTGCGCAGCCACCATTTCAAGCAGCAGAATCCGCCGATCGCAGACAGGGGCACTGTTCACAACAATAGCGAGTTCGGGTTCCCGGAGATCTTCAGCCTCTTCACGGCTGGCTCACTGACGAAGAATATTGGGTTTTTTGCCGAGCTTGAATCCAACCTCGAAGAATCGTCGACGGGCATTGAGCGGGCATTCATGACGTTCAACAATCTCGGCGGGAACAATCTCGTGAATATTCGCGTCGGACGAATCGATCCCTCCGCGACATTCTCGTTCTCCACCCTCCGGCAACAACTGGAGTTTGTCGGAGACAGCGTAAACACCTCCACCAACATGGTTCAACGCGCCGGACTATTTCCCCTTGCGGCCTCAGCAAAATTTTACGGCCTGCACAACCGGTCCGGCTCGGTCATCTCTCCGTACGCCCCTTCGCTATACAATGCGGTCGCGGAAACAGGGATTGAGGTGCGGGGACGCCCTTTCGGCGATTGGTTCATGTACCAGATCGGGCTGCTGAACGGAGCCAACGAAACCTTCGGCGACTCCAATCGGGGCAAGGATGTCTATGGAGCCGTTCGGTTCGATTACGCCCGCACCGCACACTTTTCAGCAAGCCTGTCCGGATTCGCCTATCTCGGCAACAGCAATGCCACCATCCTCACCGGAACCGGGCAGGCAGACGTGAACTGGCATCGCTACGGCATCGCCGCGCATGTGCGCTACAAAATGTTTGATCTTTACGGGATGTATACACTTGACCGCATCGCCCACATGCCGACCGCCGCACTGACCAGCTTCGATACGAGTGCCAGCGGGTTGTCGCTCGCGTTGGATACGTATGTGACCAACCGCACGCTCCTCTCCCTGCGCTACGACCACATGGATGCGGGCGGGGACCTCAGTCAGCGCACATCGCAAAGCTTCGCCGGGTTTCAACTCAAACAGTATCTACGCTCCAATGTCGCCATCTTTGCACGGACCGATCACAACCTGCGACGAGCGGAAGACGGCAACGCGGCGGCCCGTAATTTACGACACGCCCTCTTCGCGGGAATCGATATCGCCTATTAGACGCTCGGGGACCACAGCCTATGCACGTCACACGCCTGAAATACGTCGCCATACTGATCGTCATGGGGCTCTGCGCATCGACCGCGCAAGCCGTGAAGCCCCCTCTCAACCGCGACACGCTCACAGAGGGACGACGAATCTACGAGCAAGCCTGCGCCTGGTGTCACGGCATAGGCGGCGAAGGAGATGGGCCGGCAGGCTGGTTTATCGGCCGCTACTCCAGTCCCCGCCCTCGCAATTTCGTGAAGGACGGGTACAAGCTGCGCAGCACGGCTTCAGGCGAACTGCCCACGGATCAGGACCTCTTCAAAGTCATCACCCGCGGCATTCCCGGCGTTATGCCTTCCTACCGCTCGCTCAACGAACAGGAGCGATGGCAGGTGATTGCCTATCTCAAATCATGGAATCCCGCCTTCAAAGAAGAACAGCCCGTGCCGCTCACTTTCCCATCTGGCCCACAAGGTCCGACCGAAGCCGGCATACAGAACGGCCGGAATCTCTATGTGAAATACGACTGCCGGGTGTGCCACGGAGACAACGGCGAGGGAGACGGTCCGGAAGCGACTGCCGGGCATTTACGCGATACGTACGAGCTTCCCATCCGGGCCACCAAATTGACAGACCCGTCGTCATTTAAGAATGGGGCATCCCCGCAGGACATTTTCCGAACCCTCATGACCGGGATGGACGGCACGCCGATGCCGGCATATGCGAATGAATTCGCCGGGCAGGAGGAGGCGCTATGGGAATTAGTGTGGTACCTCCGATCCTTATCCGGCCAGGAGGGAAGCTAACGCACATCATGACCAGCTCACAGACCAGCTCTCCACAATCGCACTCAGAACAGGCCACCACCGTGGGAGCGACCTACTCCGTGACATCCCTGCTGTTCTTTGCGACCTTACTGTTGGCTGTCCAAGAAACCACACTCGTGCGTGCGGAACCACCCACGGGCACATTGTCGGGGCGAATCATGTATGCCGGCCCAGCCATTCCCGACCAGGTGTTCGAAGTCAACCGCGACTCGGCCTTCTGCGGAGCGCAGGCCACCATTCGCGCGGTGGCCATTCATCTCAAAACCCGGGGCCTGGAAGGCGCAGTCGTGAGCATCGATGGCGACGCAACGTCCCTACCCCTCCCCCCGCCACCTCCACTCGTTCTAACGAACAACCGCTGCAGTTTTACTCCTCGCGTTGCCGTCGGCATCGTCGGACAACAGGTGGAAATCCGCAACGAGGACCCAGTCATGCACAACACGCATATCTCAATGGGGCCGCGCACCTTCGTGAACGTGGCGATGATTCCCGCGAGCCGACCGGTGGGGAAACCTCTCAAGCAGCCGGGGATCTACACGGTCAAATGCGACGCGCACAAGTTCATGCAGGCGAACGTCCTCGCCTTCGCCCACCCATATTTCAGTGTCACGGACGAGACGGGCGCGTTCCGGATTCCCGATCTCCCCGCAGGCGAACATCACGTGACCATCTGGCATGAAACCTTGGGGACGATTCACCAGACGGTGACCATCTCTGCGCAAGGGCAGACCTCCATGACGCTCGACTATCCGAATCATGCTGCCGCAAGGAAACCATAAGGGGCATTGGCTCAGCCGGCCCTGGGCCGTATGGCAAGGCAGTCTCCGCCTCCGTCTCAGCGTGGGGATGAGCGTGATGATTGCGCTCGGCATGACGACCTTCGCGACCTTCCGCCTGGTCGAGATCCGCCACTCTGTCGAGGACGCCGCCCAAGCCCGGGCGCTGGCCGTCAGTCGTACCTTCACCATGATGGGAGCCGCGGCCGTTCTTGACAATCTGTTCCGCATTCAAGAAGCCCTGGCGCGTTTTGCCCGCGACACCGACATTGTCAGCATCGTCGTCGTCGATCCCGACACGATGATTGTCGCCGCCACCGATCCCGACCAGATCGGGCGCCAACTTGCAGATTCCACTCTCTTGCAAGCTCGCGCCACAGGAACCCAAACCATCGCCCGCGAGTTGCAGCCGGATGGAACACCGACCCTGGTGGTCGCCACGCCGCTGATGGACGACCAGACTGTCGCAGCCTGGGTTCGACTGGAGTTCTCGCTCGCAGCCATGAAGCAGGAGGTCGCACGCGAGTTCCGTCGGTTGCTCATGCTTTCCGCATTGCTGATGGCATTGGCGATTCTTGTCGGCCAGGCGGGAATCCGCCGCATGTCCGCGCTCTTTCGAGACACGGCTCAGACACTGCAGAACACGCTTGAAACGCTCCACAACCCTGCCGATGAGCAACAGCTCCTGCATGAGCAATCGTATCTATCCGACCCGGACCAGACCACATCCTACCAGGGGGAACTCGAACAGATGGTGTCGCTCGTCGAAACCACGACGGCGCTTCTCACCACGCAAGCACAACGGCTTCAATCATTCACACACTCCCTGGAAAATGCCGTACGGGAGCGAACCGCGGAACTTCACCAGGCCAAGGAGGCAGCCGAGACGGCCAGTCGGGCGAAATCTCAATTCCTCGCGAATATGAGCCACGAGATCCGCACCCCCATGAATGGCGTGCTCGGAATGGCGGAATTGCTGCTCACGACCGCGTTGACCCCCAAACAGCGGTCCCTCGCCGAAACCCTTCATCGCTCGGGCACCGGCCTCCTGGACATCATCAATGAGATTCTGGATTTCTCCAAGATCGAAGCCGGGAAACTGCATCTTGAGCGGATTGAATTCGGCTTGAGACAGACCCTCGAGGATGCCGTCGACCTCCTGGCAGAGTCGGCGAATCGCAAGCACCTGGAACTGACCTGCTTTGTGCCGGAGGAGATTCCGGATGCCGTCATCGGAGACCCGGTACGACTTCGGCAGATCGTGCTGAACCTCATCGGCAATGCCATCAAATTTACCCAGGCCGGTGAGGTCTCGGTCTCCCTCGCGCTCCTGAGCCAACAGTCCGATAGCATGATGCTGAAATGTTCTGTCCGTGACACCGGCATCGGCATCTCCGAAACTGCCCGAGCTCGACTCTTTCAGGCGTTTTCCCAGGCAGACGGCTCCACCACCAGACAGTTCGGCGGCACCGGACTCGGCCTGGCAATCGTCAAACAACTGGCACACTTGATGGGCGGCGAGGTGGGCGTCGACAGCATTCCGGGCCAAGGATCAACCTTTTGGTTCACCGCGGCGCTGGGGACCGCCGTAGGGACAAGCGCGGCGACGGATCGGCAGCCCCCGGCCTCGCTAGCGGGGCTATCCGTCCTGGTCGTGGACGATAACCCTACCAATCGACAAATTCTCGAGGCGCACCTGACCAGCTGGAATGCCTCGGTGCATTCCGCAACCTCCGCGCGTGAAGCCTTAGAGTTCCTCGGCGAACAGAAGGCGTCTCATCCCCCGGTGAGACTGGCCGTACTGGATATTCACATGCCCGAGATGGATGGCATCGATCTCGCCCGGGCCATCAGGAGCTCCGCGGGACTTCCTGATCTGCTGCTGGTGGCCTTGAGCTCCGTCGGACAACCGGATCAAGATCCTCGTCTGTCTCCGGCACTGTTCAATGCCTGGTTGAGGAAACCGGTCCACCAATCGCTGCTGAAGGACTGTCTGACACGTCTCTGCCGGAATGCTCAGGAAGACGCGCTGCCTGCCCTGGTCCAACCACCGGATCAGACGGAGACGTTCACCGGCCATGTCCTGCTGGCGGAAGACAACCCCGTCAATCGCGAGGTGGCCTGCACCATGCTGGAACTCCTCGGCTGTACCACCGCCGTGGCGGAGAACGGCCGGGAAGCCGTAGCCGCCGTCGAAACTGGTACGTTTGATCTGATCCTCATGGATTGCCACATGCCGGAGATGGATGGCTTGACCGCTACGGAAGCGATCCGCAGGCATGAGGGCCAGCGGGAGCAGCCGCGCCACACCACCGTTGTCGCCCTCACGGCCAATGCACTGGAAGGGGACCGCCAACGGTGTCTCGACGCGGGCATGGACGACTATCTGACGAAGCCGTTCACGTTGAATCAGCTCAAAACCACGCTCCAGCGGTGGCTTCCCACCAGACCTGTAGCCGTCTCAACTGCGCCTCCGCCCCCGTCGCAGCAACCGGGGCTCGACATCCCCGTAGCGGCGGCGGTCCCTGTTGCCCCGCCACCGGAAGACACCGCCGATCACCTGGACCTCACCGCATGGGCTGCCATCCGTGCACGCCAGAGACCGGGACGGCCGGACTTCTTACTCAAGGCGCTGTCCCTCTACATTCCCCACGCCGAGGCCCAGCTGACTCAGCTCGAGCAACACGTCATCAGCGGCGATGTCCGGGCCATCACGACCGTCGCGCATACGCTGAAGTCCTCCTCGGCACAGCTCGGGGCACACCGCCTCGCGGGCCTGTATGCAAACATAGAAGCGGCGGGATGCACCGGTAAGACCGGTGACATCCCGAAGCTTCTTCAACGCTTGCGTCCCGAACACCACACAGTCTGTGCCCTGATGCAGGAAGAAATCGACCGAGCAGAAAGGCCCGCAGCATGAGGGGGCGTAGATCGTGACACTCCGCCGGCTTCTTCAACACCTGCTGCCCCTTGCGCGGCCGAGCGAACCGCACGAACCGATCCAGGTCGGCCAGGGTGCCGGGCAGACCATCGCGCCGCAGCAGTACGAATCGAGCGTGCGCGAGAGCGAAGAAAAATACCGGCGCCTCTTCGAATCGTCGCGCGACGCCATCATGATCTTGTATCCACCCCAGTGGAATTTCATCGCCTGTAATCCTGCCACCGTCGCGCTGTTCGGAGCCCGCGACGAGGCGCACTTCACGTCCCTCGGTCCAGGAGATGTGTCCCCCGAGTATCAGCCGGACGGTGAATTGTCGATGGTCAAGGCGCCAAAGGCGATCGAGTCGGCCATGCGGGAAGGCTTTCACCTGTTTGAATGGATGCACAAACGAGTCGGAGGATCGACCTTTCTCGCATCGGTGCAATTGACCCGCATCACCCTCCAAGGCGTCGAAGGGCTGCAGGCGACTGTCCGCGACATTACCGAACAGCGCCGGGCCGAAACCGAGCTACGCTCGTACGCCACGTTTCAGCGGGCCATCCTGGACAGTGCCGGCAATGCCATTATTTCCTGCCGCCCCGACGGCATCATTCAACTGTTTAATCCGGCGGCGGAAGTCCTGCTGGGCTACAGCGCCGACGAACTGGTCGGCCGCCAGCATCCAGGCATCTTTCACGTTCCCGAGGAAATTGTGGAGCGGGCCAGACAACTCTCTGAGCAATTCGGCACGACCATCGAGCCGGGGTTTGACGTCTTCATCGAAAAATCCCGGCGCAATCTGCCCAACGAGCATGAGTGGACCTACATCCGGAAAGACGGCACCAGGAGAACGGTTCTGCTCAATATCACGGCGCTACGGGACCCGGACGGCAAGATCACCGGCTACCTCGCCGTCGCCTCCGACATCACCCCGCTCAAACGCACCGCGCAGGAACTGCTGTTGGCGAAGGAGGCCGCGGAAGCAGCCAGCCGCACCAAGTCGCAATTTCTGGCCAACATGAGCCATGAGATTCGGACGCCGATGAACGGCATTTTAGGCATGACCGAGCTCTTGCTCACGACCGCGCTCGACACCCGGCAGCGCCACTTGGGGCGGACCATTCAACATTCCGGCGAAGCCCTTCTGGCCATCATCAACGACATTCTCGACTTCTCCAAGATTGAAGCGGGCAAACTCCAGCTGGAGCGGCTGGACTTCGATCTGCAGGACACGGTCGACAACGCCGTGGAACTTTTTGCCACCCCCGCCCAACGCAAAGGGCTGGAGCTCACCTGCCACATGCCGAACTCAATTCCGCGAACCCTGCGCGGCGACCCGATCCGGCTTCGCCAGGCGCTGCTGAACCTCATCAGCAATGCGCTGAAGTTCACCGCAAGCGGGGAAATCAATGTCCGTATCGACCTGGTGACCGAGTCGGACGCCACCGTCACCCTCCGATTCGCGGTACAAGATTCCGGCGTCGGCATTCCCGCCGAGGCCCATCAGCGCATCTTCGAAGCCTTCTCGCAAGTCGATGGCACGACGACCCGGCGGTTCGGGGGAACAGGGCTCGGCCTCACGATCGTGAAGGAACTGGTCGCACTCATGCAGGGGCAGATCGGCGTGGAAAGTCGCGTGGGCCAAGGCTCAACCTTTTGGTTTACCGCCGTATTTGAGCGACAACCACCGGCCGCCCAAGACCAACAGCCGAAACATGCCCTGCTCCAACGGCGGATTCTGGTCGTGGATGATACCGCTGCCAATCGTGAGATTCTGGATGATCATCTGCGCTCGTGGGGAGCGATCCCCGTGCTGACTGCATCCGCCGGCGAGGCGCTCGCGCAACTTCGACAGGCTGCCGCGCAACAGCCGTTTGAATTGGCCATTTTGGATTTTCAGATGCCGGACATGGACGGTATGCAACTGGCGCATGCGATCCGGGCTGACCCACAGTTGGCCGCTCTGCCCCTGCTGATGCTGACGTCGGTCGGGTACGACTCCGGGGCGGCCGGAGTACCGGCCGTCGATGGCTGGGTCACCAAACCGGTCCGGAAAACCTTGTTGCAACAGGCGGTCCTCGGGTTGCTCCGGACAGGACATCGGCCCCCCACTCCCCGCCTTGATCCGGTCAACCCGGAACCGGTGACGGCAGGCCTCCGGAACGTTCGTCTGCTCCTCGTCGAAGACACGCCGGTCAACCGCGACGTGGCCAGCGGGATGTTAGAGATTCTGGGACATTCAGTGAACGCGGTCGAAAACGGGCGGCTCGCCGTCGAGGCGGCCGCACGGGAACGGTTCGACCTCATTCTGATGGATTGCCAGATGCCGGAGATGGACGGTTTCTCCGCCACCGCCACGATTCGGCAACAGGAACGGACCGCACCGGACCACCCTCACGTCCCCATCATCGCCCTCACAGCCAACGCCATGGAAGGTGATCGCGCTCGCTGCCTCGCCGCCGGCATGGACGATTACCTGGCGAAACCCTTTACCCTGGCACAACTTCGCAAGATTCTGACTCGATGGCTGAAACCTCAGACGGCTCCTGAAATGGCGGAGCCCGTCGCCGCTCCTCCGGCCAGGCCCGCCGACGCGCCGCCTGATCAGCCACCGCCTCCCAGTTCTGTCGAGATCGACAAGACAGCCTGGAATGCAATTGTGGCGCTTCAACGGCCGGGGCGCCCCGATATCCTGGCGAAAGTGCTGACGGCCTATCTGAACGATTCGCGGAACCTCGTCGAGGAGATTCGCAACGCTGTGGAAACGCAGGATGCGGACACCCTCGCCAAGGCGGCCCATCGATTAAAATCCAGCAGCGCGCAACTGGGAGCCTTGGCTACCGCGGCCCATTGCAAAGAATTGGAGCAGCTCGGACGCCTCGCCCGCCTTGACGGTGCTGCCGCCCTGCTCGCTCAGTTGACGGATGCCCATCAAACAGCCTGCGCCACGATGACCGGCGAGCTCCGCGAGCGCGGGGGCGCATAAACCTTCTCCCGCATCCCTCCTGACTTGCGAAGAAGGCCTGGCCGCGCTAGTCTTGGCCACCCATGGCCACCTACGCAATCGGCGACATCCAAGGCTGCTTCACCTCCCTCACGCAACTGACGAACGCCATCCAATTCAATCCCAAGCGGGACCGCCTCTGGTTTGTCGGCGATCTCGTCAATCGCGGCCCCGACTCCCTCAAGGTGCTGCGATATATTCGTGACCTCGGCTCCGCCGCCGTGGCGGTCCTCGGCAACCACGACCTCTTCCTTCTCGCCGTGGCCGCCGGGCTGACGGCTCTTCGTCCCAGTGACACCCTCACGCCGGTGCTTGAGGCGCCGGATTCCCGCGAACTGATGCTGTGGCTACGGCAGCAACCGCTGCTCTATCGGGAGGGTGTCTACCTGCTGGTCCATGCGGGACTTCTTCCCGGCTGGTCGGTGGAACAGGCTGAGGACCTCGCCGGGGAAGCCCAGACGGCGATACGGGGGGACGAGTATGTGAAAACTCTGCGCGCGCTCCACCCCAACGGCCCGTTGCAATGGCGCCCCGATCTCACCGGCCCGATTCGCCTGGCGACTATCATCAAGGTGCTGACCCGGTTGAGAACCTGCTCAGACAAAGGCGTCATGGAATCGTCCTTTTCAGGCCCGCCGGATCAGGCCCCCGATGGCTTTCATCCCTGGTTCGACGTACCCGGCCGGCGGAATTCAGCGGCGACGATCGTCTTCGGACACTGGGCGGCGATGGGGTTAAAGCTCGCGCCGAACCTCTTGGCACTGGATAGCGGCTGCGTGTACGGGAGACAACTGACGGCGGTACGCCTGGAGGATCGGAAACTGTTTCAGGTCCCTTGCGCGGAGACTCATGGAGCAAGGTGACGTTCAGGCCGGCGTCGATCCGCCACGGTACACGGACAGGACTTTTCCCGCGTACCGTTTCCTTCCCGGCCGATCTCCGCATCCTCGCCGCCATCCACAGGGCCACTCGTTCGAACAACCTGAACCTCGGCCGCAGCCGTTCGAGCCTGAACGATGGATGACCTCGGAAGACTATCTATACGGCATCGATCTCTACAACTCGGCCTATTGGTGGGAAGCGCATGAAATATTCGAGGGCTTCTGGCATGCCTACGGGCGCGGAACGACGGCAGGAAACTTCTTCCAAGCGCTCATACAATGCGCCGCCGCGCATCTCAAACGCGAACTCGGCGATGAGCCGGCGGCCCATAAACTTGTTGCGAGCGGCCTCGCCCGCCTGCGGCAAACGCCCGTTCACTACATGGGCATGCACATCGCCACGTTCGCCGAAGATCTCACGCACTGGCTGATCGAGCAGCGGCCGGCTGTCCGAATCCGGCTGGAATGGCAGGGAGCCCAAGAGGCGACTCACGGACGGTGAATGCTGATCGCCGAGCGCTTCTCGACCCGTCTAATGGTAGCTTTCTGAATCGGAGGGAAAGAGGCCTTTCTCGACCTCATCCTTGTACCGGCAGAGAGCCTGCAGGGCATCGCCCTTGAGATGCCCGTAGGGTTTGACAAACTTGGGCACGAACTCGTCGAACAACCCCAGAAGGTCGTAGAGCACCAGCACTTGCCCGTCGCAATGTGGTCCCGCTCCAATGCCGATGGTCGGAATAGTCATGGCCTCGGTGACTGCCTTCGCCAATCCCGCGGGAATCGCCTCCAGGACGAGAGCGGCAGCCCCGGCGGCCTGCAAGGCGCGAGCATCCTCGAGTACTTGCTGCGCGCGGTCTTTGCCTTTCCCCTGCACCCGATACCCGCCGTAGAGCTGGACCGATTGAGGTGTCATGCCGAGATGCCCGATGACCGGAATGCCGGCGTTCGCCATCGCCTCCACTCGATCAGCCACCGCCGCGCCCCCTTCCAGCTTCACGGCGTGGGCTCCGGCTTGAAGGAACCGCCCTGCGTTTCGAACCGCTTCTTCACGGTTGACTTGATAGGAAAGGAACGGCATGTCGCCGATGACCAAGGAGCGCTGGGCGGCTCCTGCGACGAGCCTGGTGTGGTACAGCATCTCCTCCATCGTCACCGAAAGCGTATTGGGTTTCCCTTGCACGACCACGCCCAGCGAATCGCCCACCAGAATGACGTCGATCCCCGCCTGTTCGACGATACGCGCGAACAACGCATCATAGGCCGTGACCACCGCAATCTTGCGCCCATCGCGCTTGCACTTCTGCAAGTCCGGAACGGTCATCAGCCGAGCTCGGCTTTCGTCAGAATTTCGGGCAGCCGTTCCGTGGATTTGATGGCCATGATGTGCACCCCGTCGCAGTAGGGCCGCACCGCCTTGATCGTCCGCACCGCGATCTCCACGCCTGCGTCCAGCGCCCGCTTATCGCCGGCGGCGCGCATTTCGTCGATCATGTCCTGGGGGACGCAGACGCCGGGGATGTTGGCGTTCATGAATTCAGCCATCTTGGCATTGCGCAACAAGAGGATGCCCGCGAGCACCTTCACCTTGAAGGGGCGCACGGCCTCCATGAATTTCTTGAACTGCTCCGGCTGGTAGATCGCCTGGGTTTGGAAAAACTCGGCGCCGGCTCGCACCTTGACCTCGAATTTCACCAGCATCGGCCCAAGCGGGTCGGCTTCCGGCGTGACCGCGCCGCCGATCGTAAAATCGGTAGGACCATCCAACTTGTTGCCCGCATAGTCCTTGCCGTTATTCAAGCCGGTCACCAACTGCATGACTTGCACGGAATCCAGGTCATACACCGGCTTTGCGTCCTTGTGGTCACCCACAGTGGGGTAGTCACCGGTCAGACACAGGATGTTGCGAATGCCGAGGATGTGCGCCCCCATGAGATCCGACTGCATCGCGATGCGATTGCGGTCCCGGCAGGTCAACTGCATGACCGGATCATGGCCCAGTTCATACAAGACGCGGCAGACCGGCAGTGAGCCGGCCCGCACGATCGCCGCGGTATTGTCGGTGACATTGACTCCATGGACCCGGCCGACCAGCGACTTCGCGCTCTCGACCACATGGGTGAGGTTCGTGCCCTTGGGCGGGTTATATTCCACCGTGACGGCAAACTGCCCCTGCGCCAATACATCCTTGAGTCGCCGTGGCTCCCGGCTCATACGAGTCTCCTATCCATTTCGAACCTGTTCTGCCCCCTGCCCTTGTCGGAGCGGACGGGGCATTGATTCCTCATTGCGCGCGTCCGACGAGGGCCTTCCGAGGCCGCGCGTCGCGCGAGCAGGAGGAGTCGGTGGCCTGACCGCGACTACTTCATCCCTGATGCTTGATTGTCTGCCAGCTTTTCTTCCCGCCCTTCTCCACCTTACCGGAAATAGGGCGGGCGGGACATCCCGCCTGCGCGCATCGATCGAGCACATTCTGATCGTGCGCGGTCTGCGAGCAACGGGGTTGTCCCGGTCGCCCCTATTTCATCCCTGCCATTCTCTTAGCAGATTCAACGGTATTGTCGAGTAACATCGCAATCGTCATCGGCCCGACCCCGCCCGGCACGGGACTGATCCACCCGGCCTTTTGGCTCACCGGTTCATAATCGACATCGCCGCAGAGCTTGCCGTCCGGCCCCTTGTTGGTGCCCACGTCGATCACGACGGCGCCGTCCCGCACCATATCGGCGGTCACGAACTTCGCCTTCCCGATCGCCACCAGCAGGATATCGGCCTCCCGGCAGACCGCGGCAAGATCCTTCGTCTTTGAGTGGCAGATCGTGACGGTGGCATTGCGCTGGAGCAACATCAACGCCAGCGGTTTGCCCACGATATTGCTACGCCCGACCACCACGGCGCGTTTGCCTTCGATGGAGACGCCGGCCGATTCGATCATCTTGATGACCCCCTTCGGCGTACAGGCTTCGAAGACCGGATTGCCCTCGACCAGCCGGCCGAAATTGTAGGGGTGAAACCCGTCGGCATCCTTGTTCGGCGACACCGCTTCCAGGACGACACGGCTCTCGATGTGCTTGGGCAGCGGCAGCTGGACCAAAATGCCGTGAATCTTCGGGTCGGCATTTTTCTTTTCGATCAACGCCAGCAGCTCGGCCTGCGTCGTACTGGCCGGCAGCTTGTGATCGTCAACGTAGATGCCTGCCAGTTCGCAGGCCTTTTGTTTATTTTTGACGTAGACGTGCGAGGCAGGATCGTCCCCCACTAAAATGGTCGCCAGTCCCGGTTTGGTGCCTGTTTTGGCGAGCACCGCAGCCGACTCCACAGCCAGCCCTTCCCGGACCTGCTGTGCCAATGCCTTTCCATCAATAATCCGTGCAGCCACAATATCCTCCCTGGCCTTGAAGAGAAGCAAAAAGTGTCGGCACCATAGCAGGCAATTTTTCATCAAGTCAACGCTCGGCGAGGCGCGGCACAGTGCCGCGAAGGCTCGAATCAACCTTGAATCAACAAGGTCCTTCGCGGGATGCTCCGGCGGCCTGCATATCCGGCTCGTCGCCCTGTCTCGCGCCCCTGATTCCGCTGCTTCCTTGACAGTCTCCGAGACCCTTGGCTACGATGCACCAACACCATCTTCTGTGCGGCACCTTCGTTCATGAGTTCCACAACCATCTTTTCTCTCATTCCCGAACGGCGGAAGCGCCGTCGCACTCTCGGACTGGCGCTTGCGGCTCTCTTGTGGCTGGTGCTCGCCTCACCCTGGGCTTGGGCCCTACAAGTCAGCGGATTGGAATCGCCCCACAGCTTCCTGGCCGATCCTCCATCGAGGTCCTATTTCATTTCGAATATCAACGGGGACAGCAACGCCCGGGATAACAACGGATTCATCACGAAGCTCAGCGACGACGGGCGCATTACCGCGTTCAAGTTCATTGAAGGCGGCCACGGGGACGTCACCCTCCACGCCCCCAAGGGCATGGCCATCGTCGATGAAGTCCTGTATGTCACGGATGTCGATACCCTGCGCGCTTTCGATAAGACAAGCGGCAAACCGCTCGCGTCGTTCGTGCTCCCCCGCCCTGCCGACGGAAAAATCTCCCAGTCACTCGTCGACGTGGCGGGCGACGGCCAAGGCCATCTGTATCTTGCCGATCAGGGGGGCAATGCGATTTACCGGCTCGATCTCACCGCGACGCCGACCCTCACGCTCTACCTGTCAGGCCCTCACTTGGCAGGGCCATCCGGCGTGGCCGTGAACCCTAAGACCGGGCATCTGGCCGTCGTCAGTTATGATTCCGGCAAGATCTTTGACGTCACTCCCGAAGGGACGCTCACGGAACTGGCCTCGAATGGATTTTTTACGGGACGGTTTCAAAACCTCAGCGGGGTCGATTTCGACCGCTGGGGGAGCCTCTATGTGTCCGACGCGACGAAGGGCAAGATCTGGCGGATGCTGCCGAACAATAAATTTCAGGTCATCGCGGAATATTTGCCCGGGCCGTCCGATCTCGGCATTGACCGTGTGAACCACTTGATTCTCGTGCCCTATCAGAATTCCAACGCCGCTGAAGTCAACGGCCTCGAATCGCCCACCGTGGCCACCGGCGACCGCACCAAACGCACGCTGGCAGATTACGGATTCGTTGAACCCAAAAAGTCCGACAAGGAAGGATCGCCCCGCAAATGAGCCACTGTGTCTATTGTCACCAGCGCAAAGGGAAACGCTCCTGTCCCGCCCTCACCGGGCTGATCTGCAGCCAATGTTGCGGGGAGCATCGCCTGACACGGATCGCTTGTCCTCCTGACTGCCAGTATCTCGATGCGGGAAGCGATTACCAGCAAAAGCGCCTCGGCGAACAATTCGCGCCGGTTCGCCGGGAACTCTATCGGCAGATCAGCGTGGCCGGAGGCGAAAAAGCGGCCGCGTTGTTCAACCTGATCGAAGTGGTGACTTTCGGTTACTTCCATGACCGCCGGGACGGCCAGGATGCGGAAGTGTTTGCCGCCATCCAGGCGTTGCGCCGCACCCTCAGCCCTCTCCATGTGCCGGCCGCCCCGATGCCGGTCTTTGCAGAACGGCTGAAGAAAGAATATGACACCTTCGTCAAACAACAACCTGAACAGATCGCCGACGCCGGCTCGGCCCCTGAAATTCTCGATCGGGCGTTGGCGATCCTGACGGTATTTTCCGGGCAGGGATTTCAATCACGCCGGTTTCTCCTCGGCATGATCGGCTATGTCAAAACCTTCCATCCCGAGATTGCCGAACATCTGACCAAGCAGCACGAAGCCGGTAGAATTGTGCTCCCCGGCCAACTGACTCCACCGCCCCAGGCGCCACCGGCCCATGTCCATGGCCCCGAGTGCCGCCATCACCACCACTGATCCCACAACGCAGCTAAGCGACAGGACTTCCGCGCCCCTTCCCGCCGGCGGCGCAATCCGCTTCCTCCTTTTGCCCACTATTGCCTTCAGTTAGGCCGGCTTTGTGCCGATACAGACCTGCCAGGACTGACAGGTCCGCTGGACGGCAACAGGACCGCTCTCGCAACTCATTGAGATTCCATGCACGCACTGTTCAGTACTCTCCTAGCCGCCTTGCCGAAGGGAGATGCGCTTGACGAGCCGGCCTGGGCTGTCCGTCATCGGGGGATTCTGTACATCCTCTGGTTGCACGTGTCGGGTGTTCCCCTCTACGGGGCCTACATGGGCGCCGGACCTGGACTCTATCTCGGCGGCGGAGCCCTCCTGGGCACCATCGCCATCGCAGCGCGGCTTCCCGCCGTCGGCCGCCGGACTCAATCCGCCATCGCGACCTACGGACTAGTGACCGCCTCGGCTCTGCTGGTGCATCTCTCTGGAGGGCGCATCGAGCTGCACTTCCATTTCTTCGTCATGATGTCCGTGATCGTGCTCTACCAGGATTGGCTCCCGTTTCTGGTCGGCCTCCAGTTTATCGTCATCGAGCATGGGCTCATCGGCACCCTCATGCCGAGCACAGTGTACGTCCATGGCGAAGGGCAAACCCACCCATGGACCTGGGCCCTGATTCACGGCAGCTTCATTCTGGCCCAATGCGCGGCTCTGCTCTATTTCTGGCGAGTCAATGAGCGCGCCCGGGAGGAAACTCTGCACAGTGAGGCCCGCACCAGAATGATCATCGAAACCGCCCTCGACGCCGTAATCACCACGAACGACTCGGGAATCATTACCGACTGGAATACCCAGGCTGAACTCCTGTTCGACGTTCCGCGCACCGGCGCCATTGGCCGCCCCTTAATCACATACCTCTCAGCCACCCATGCTTCCTCCGCGGCCGCGGCCGGCACGGTGCGTTCCGGGCTCGTTCCCGGAGCCATTCTCAACCGCAGGGTAGAGAGCATAGGCCGGACGGGATCCGGCCGCGAGTTTCCCGTTGAAATCGCGACGAGTTGCCTCGCCATCGGAGGAACCCAGCAGTTCACCACCTTCATCCAGGATATTTCTGAGCGGAAGCAGCACGAGGAAGCCCTTCGCCGGGCAAAGAACGACGCGGAAGCGGCGAGTCAGGCCAAATCTCAATTCCTCGCGAACATGAGTCACGAGATCAGAACCCCGATGAACGGGGTGCTCGGCATGACCGAATTGCTCCTCGCGAGCCCGCTCAACGAGAAGCAACGGCGCTATGCCGACACCGTGCACACGTCGGGAACCAACTTGCTGCATATCATCAATGACATCCTGGATTTTTCTAAAATCGAAGCCGGCCGCTTGGTGTTGGAACACATCCCCTATGACCTCCGGCAACTCATCACCGAAACCAGCACGATGTTTCATGAGCAGGCGTTGAAAAAAGGACTGGCGCTGACGGTCACCATCGCCGAGGACATCCCCCCTACGCTCCACGGCGACCCGCACCGGCTCCGCCAGATCCTGACCAATTTCCTCAGCAACGCCCTCAAATTTACGGCCACCGGGCGTATCGCCGTTTCAGTATCCCTGGATGAAGGCCGCGCAGGACAGGTGCGCATCGAAGTGTCCGACACGGGAATCGGCATCGCCCCTGACGCGCAGGATCGCGTCTTCGACTCCTTTGCGCAAGCCGACGGGTCGACCACCAGAAAATACGGCGGGACCGGACTCGGCCTTGCCATCGTGAAACAACTGGTCGGCATGATGGGCGGGCAGCTGGGACTGTCCAGTACGCCCGGAACGGGGTCCACCTTCTGGTTTACGATCTCTGCGTACGACACGACGGCACGATTGACCGACTCGAATCCACCCGCCTCTTCCTCGGCGGCAACAACACCGCAAGCAAGGAGATAACCCCATGCAGATCGCAACCATGCGTCTTACACCCGCCCAGTCAGAAGTTCCCGCTGAACTGGCCGCCTTAGACTCCGAGACCAGCTTCCTGTTGCTGTTCGGCGCCTCAGGCTTGATCGACCGCCCGGGCCTCATCAGCCAGGTCACGGCGGCCTGCCCTCGCAGCCATGTGATGGGCTGCTCCACCTCGGGAGAAATTCACGGTGCGGAAATATCGGACGATAGTCTGGTTGTGGCCGCGGTGCGCTTTGAGAAAACACGCCTCCTCACTACCCACGCCGCGGTTCGGACGCCCAAAGATTCGTATGCTGCAGGATGCGCCATCGCCGCCAGTCTGCAACAGCCTCAACTGCGAGGCCTGTTAGTCCTGTCTGATGGCCTGAACGTCAACGGCAGCGAACTCGTGAAGGGACTGAACGATACCCTGGGTGGCGCCGTCGTCGTGACCGGCGGACTGGCCGGTGACGGAACCGCTTTCAAGCGGACATGGGTCATCAAAGACCGGGCGCCCCAGAGCGGATATGTGACCGCCATCGGCTTCTACGGCGACCATGTCCGATTGGGCCACGGATCGAAAGGCGGCTGGGACAAGTTCGGCCCTGAGCGGCGGGTGACGAAATCCGAGGGCAACATTCTCTACGAACTGGACGGCCGCCCGGCGCTGCAACTGTACAAAGAGTATCTCGGGGATCGCGCCGCCGGTCTCCCTGCGACGGGACTGCTCTTTCCCCTCGCGATCAGAACCTCGAATACGGACGGGAAGGTCCTGGTTCGCACGATCCTGGCCGTCGATGAAGGCGCTCAATCCATGACGTTCGCGGGGGATCTGCCCGAAGGCGTCCTCGCTCAATTGATGCGCGCCAACTTCGACCGCTTAATTCAAGGCGCTTCGGAAGCGGCCACCCTCACCACCGACAGCCAGGAACGTGGAGGCCATCCCTCTCCCACCCTTACGATCGCCATCAGTTGCGTCGGCCGGCGCCTGGTGCTCGGGGAGCGGACGGAAGAAGAAGTTGAGGCCACGTTGGACATTCTGCCTCAGGGAAGCCGCCAAGTCGGATTTTATTCCTACGGTGAAATCTCCCCCTATGCCAGCGGCGCCTGCGATCTTCACAACCAAACTATGACCTTGACCACGATTACCGAATCGTAACGCGATGCATCCGCTGCTCATACGACAACTCAAGCGGCTGGGACTGGAAAGCGCCGCAGCGCCGGCCTCTCTGGAAGCCTGGCAGCACCTGCTGGAGCGGGTCAGCCGCAGCTACACCGAATCCGATCAGGGGCGGGAACTGCTCGAACGCTCCATTGCCCTCTCCGCCAGCGAAATGCAGGAACTCAATGAGCAGCTCCGTCGCACCTCCGAAAGCCAGTTAACCGAGGAACGGGATAAACTCCACACCGTGCTCCGTTCCATGGGCGATGGGCTCTGCGTGGTGGATCGGAATTGGGACATTGTGCTGCTCAACCCTGAAGGGCAGCGCCTGTGGGGGCTGGAGGAGACAGCCGTCGTAGGACGGCGCCTGCCCGACTTGATTTCCCTCTCCTATGGCGCGAATCTCACGGAGCCGATCTTCACTCAGATGCTGCTGGACGAAACCGCCAGTGGACACTCGTTCAGAACCGATGACGGCGTGCTCACCTCCATCACCGGCCGTTCGTTTCCCGTCTCCTGCGTGCTGGCTCCGATCGAACGCGACGGGCAAGCCGGCGGAGCCGTACTGGTCTTCCGGGACATCTCGGAGCGCAAACAGGCCGAGGATGTTCGCCGCCATACCGAAGGTGTGTTGCGGAACCATCAGGCCGCGCTGTTCGGCCTGACCAGCAACAGCCTGATTCAAAGCGGCATGCTCGAACCGGCGTTGCAGGAAATTACCCGCGTCACCGCGGCGGCTCTGGGAGTGCAACGATGCAGCATCTGGCTTCTGCGGGACGATCACAGCGCCATCCTGTGCAAGGATCTCTATGACAGCTCCGCCGCAGGCCATTCCTCCGGCATCGAACTCCTGGCGAAACAATTTCCCACCTATTTCCGGGAGCTCCTCACGGAGCGCGTGATTGATGCGTCCGATGCGCGGACCGACTCTCGCACCTCCGAGTTTACTGACGCCTACCTGATCCCGCTGGGGATCAGAGCCATGCTCGATACTCCGATTCGCTTCAAAGGCAAACTCGTCGGCGTGCTCTGCAGTGAACATGTGGGAGCGCCGCGCCCATGGCTGCTCGAGGAACAACAATTCAGTTATGCCATCGCCTCATTGGTTTCCCTGGCCCTGGAAGCGGTCGAACGGCTCAACGCCGAGGGAGCCTTGCGCAAGAGCGAAGCACGAACCAGACTCATTATCGACACGGCCCTCAGCTCCGTGATCAGCATGGATGAGCAAGGCCGCATTATCGGCTGGAACGCCCAGGCGGAACAGACCTTTGGTTGGACGCGCCAGGAGGCGATCGGCCGGACGATGACAGACACGATCATTCCACATGCTCATCGCGAAGCCCATCAACGAGGGCTTGAACGATTTCTGAAGTCCGGTGACGGGCCGGTGTTGAACAAGCGGATCGAGATCACCGCCCTGCGGCGAGACGGGACAGAATTCCCCATCGAGCTCGCCATCACCCCCATCAGGCTGGAAAATACGTACACCTTCACGGCCTTCGTCGTCGACATTTCAGAACGCAAACAGGCGGAAGAAGCCCTCCGCACCAGTGAAGCCCGCCTTACGATGACGGTGCAGGGATCTCAGATCGGCATTTGGGACTGGAACCTCACTACCGGCTCGGTCTACTTCTCGCCGCAATGGAAAAGCCAGCTCGGCCATGACGATGGGACCCTGCTCAACGATTTCCAAGAATGGCAATCCCGCATTCATCAGGAAGACCAATCGCTGGTCCATACGACCATCCAATCCTGCCTGGACGGCGACCGCTCCCAGTTCGAACTCGAACATCGTCTGCAACATCGGGACGGGTCGTACCGTTGGATCTTGTCCAGAGGCAGTCTCATCCGGGACGTGTACGGTGTGGCGGCGCGCATGGTCGGTATCCATATCGATACCACCGACCGCAAACGGACCGAGGAGGAACTTCGCGCGGCCAAAGAAGCCGCGGAAGCGGCCAGCAAAGCCAAAAGCGAGTTTCTTGCCAACATGAGTCACGAAATCCGCACGCCCATGAACGGCGTGCTGGGAACGACGGAACTCCTGCTCCACAGCACGTTGACCGACAGGCAACGGCACCTCGCGTCGACCGTTCACCGCTCGGGAAGAACCCTGCTCGCGATCATCAACGATATTCTCGACTTCTCGAAGATCGAGGCGGGCAAACTGGAACTGGAATGTGTCGGATTCGACTTGTCGGAACTGTTGGACGAATCACTTGAGCTGTTCACCGAGGCCGCTCGCCGGAAGAACCTTCGCCTGACACAGCACATCGACGAGCAGGTGCCGCGCTACTTGAAGGGTGATCCGGTCAGATTCCGCCAGATCCTCATGAACCTGTTGAGCAATGCCATGAAGTTCACTGAAACCGGGGGCGTCTCGCTCACCGCAGACTATGTGCAGGGAACACCAACCCATGCGCAGCTTCGCATCTCGGTCACCGACACCGGCATCGGTATTCCGGCCGCGGCCAAATTGCGTATCTTTGATGCCTTCGCGCAGGCCGACGGGTCGACCACGCGACGATACGGCGGGACGGGGCTCGGGCTGTCCATCGCCAAACAACTGGTGGGCCTGATGGGTGGAACGATCAGCGTAGACAGTGAACCCGGACGCGGCTCAACCTTTTCGTTCACGGCGCGATTCGAGTTGCAGCCGCTCGGCACGGGAATGGCCGCCGACAGTCCGTATCAGAAACTCCCCCAGTCGCACTTTGCGCACGAGCCTGCCTGTAACCCGTCGCAACCGCTCCCATTCGCCAGCGAGCCTGCGAGTGAGGCAGGACACCCTGCGGCCAAAATTCTTGTGGCTGAGGATAGCCCGGTGAATCGCGAAGTCGCCGCCGGCATGCTGGAACTGCTCGGCTACCAGGTCGAGATGGCAGAGAACGGCCGGCAGGCGATGGAGCTGGCCGCGCGCAGCCGTTTTGACCTGGTTCTCATGGATTGTCAGATGCCCGAAATGGACGGGCTGACGGCGACCGGGGAAATTCGCCGCCGGGAAGCCACGGCGGGGCAGGGAAGACTGCCCATCATCGCCCTCACCGCCAATGCCATGCAAGGCGACCGGGACCAATGTCTTGCAGCCGGGATGGATGACTATCTCACGAAACCCTACACCCAAATGCAATTGCAGGCCGTCGTACACAAATGGCTGAGCCGAAATCCCGCTCCGACTTCCGCGCCTGGCACGGCACAGAAGCCCGCCGATCAGGCGAACGGCGATTCAGCCCGACCTGCCAGTGAGTCCGCCACGAACGGCACTGCAGCCGCGCCAAGCATGGATCCTAAAGCGCTCGACGGCATCCGCGCCTTACAGCGCCCCAATCGGCCTGACGTTTTGGCTTCGGTGCTTCGCAAATACCTCGATAATTCACGAGACAGTGTCGAGGCCTTACAGGAGGCGATCCGCTCGAACGATCCCACAAGACTCCAAACAGTGGCGCACCGGCTCAAATCGAGCAGTGCCCAGCTCGGAGCGCTTGCGGTGGCCGCCCGCTGCAAAGAGCTTGAGGCGATGGGCGGTCAAAAAAACCTGATCGAAGCCGATCGAATTTTTGCCGAGTTGCGGTCTGAATATGTTGCCGCCTGTGCCGTGTTTCGACAAGAGATTGCCAAGGAGAAACTGCCATGAACCCGTTCAAATCGGGACGACCGCTTTCTGCGTTGGTGACGGACGACGACATCATTATCCGCATGTTTGCTCGCGAGGCCCTGGAGCAAGCCGGGTGGGTCGTCGAGGAAGCTGAGAACGGGCGCGAGGCCTGCGCGGCGTTCCAACAGTCGCCGCCGGATGTCGTGCTCTTGGATGTCATGATGCCGGAAATGGACGGCTTTCAGACCTGTGCCGCTTTGCGGCAGTTACCGGGCGGCGAACATACCCCCATCCTCATCATGACCGGCCTGGACGATTTTGAGTCGATCACGAAGGCCTATGATGCCGGTGCCACGGATTTTATCGTGAAACCCTTGAACGCCATGCTGCTGACTCATCGCATCCGGTACATGGTTCGAGCCAGTCAAGTGCTGGAAGAACTGCGAGCCAGCCAGGCGACGTTGACGCAGGCTCGCGACGCGGCAATGGAGGGCGCCCGGCTCAAATCCGAATTCCTTGCCACGATGAGCCATGAAATCCGGACCCCGATGAACGGGGTACTCGGTATGACGGACTGGCTCCTGGAAACAGACCTGACGCCGGAACAGCTGGATTGCGCGCAGACCATTCGCTCTTCAGGTAATTCCTTGATGGTCATCATCAATGACATTCTCGATTTTTCCAAAATCGAATCGGGGAAACTGTCCCTCGAATTGATCGACCTCGATCTGCCCACGTTTATCGACCGGGTGCTTGCGCTCTTTGCGGAGCGGGCGCAGCGCAAGGGACTCCTCCTTCACTCCCAGATTGCCGAGGATGTCCCGACCGCCTTATGCGGAGATCCCACGCGACTCCAGCAGGTGCTCAGCAACCTGCTGGCCAATGCCATCAAATTCAGCGATCGCGGGACGGTTTCCCTCGTCGTTGATCTGGACCAACGGCCTGCTGAACAGCGCCTGGAGTTTCCCGCCACCAGCTATGGTGAACTGTCATCGAATACCACTCGGATCAGTTATGTTCGATTTTCCGTTGCCGATAACGGCATCGGGATCGCGCCGAGCGCGTTTGCCAAATTATTCCAACCATTTGTCCAAGCCGACGGTTCCACCACCAGGAAGTACGGAGGCACCGGTTTGGGACTCGCCATTTGTAAACAACTGGTGGATTTGATGGGGGGACACATCGGAGCGGAGAGCGAGCCTGGTTCGGGTTCCATTTTCCGGTTTACCGTGCCTCTCCAACAACAAGCGGAGAAAGAACGACCGGCCGCCTGACGAAAACGACCCCTGATCCTGCCCCTGCTACGCCTCCCCTCTGCCAATCTTTGCGATGGCGATGATGTATCTTTTTAGATACTTCATGTAAGATTTTTCCGATACATCGCTTCAGTCTCAATCTGGCCTAGATAAACGATGTCATTGAAATACCTAGTGAAATGTATTGGCTCAAACTTTGCTTTACTTCATCATGCGCACATAGTATACAGAGCGGGTCGAAAGGGGCTCCACTCCAAGTCAGCATGTTAATCCAAGCCCACCTCACCCAGTAGGCAAAACCCTACACCTAAGGAACGCCGTGCATTGCCTGACATTCGACATCGAAGAACATTTCCAGGTCTCACGATTTGACTCACCCATTCGCAGGCGACATTGGGGAGCCTTTGAAAGCCGAGTGACGGCCAACACCTGCAAAGTGCTGGATCTCCTTGCGCGGTATGAAACGAAAGCCACCTTCTTCGTTCTGGGCTGGGTCGCCGAGCGTCATCCTGGTCTGATCAAACAAATTGCCGCATGCGGACATGAAATTGCCTCTCACGGATATATGCATGAGTTGGTCACGGCCCAGACACCGGAATTGTTCCGTGCCGATGTGAGACAGGCCAAGCTGGTGCTGGAAGACCTCACGGGGTCTCCGGTCCAAGGGTACCGCGCGCCAGGCTTCACGATCACGCGCGAAACACTGTGGGCGCTACCGATTCTGGCGGAAGAAGGATATACGTACGACTCCAGCGTCGTCCCTATCCGGCACGATCACTGTGGTCTTCCCGGTTCAGACCCCTGGCACCACCTGAAACAGACATCGTCGGGCCCGATTTGGGAAGTTCCTCCGTCCACCGTCAATCTCGGAGGAGTCCGCATTCCCATCGCGGGCGGAAGTTATTTCCGGGCATTGCCCTTTTCCGCCTTGTGCGGACTCATGCGAAGAGTTGAACAAAAGGGCCGCCCCCTGGTCATGTACTTCCACCCTTGGGAACTCGATCCGCACCAACCCCATATGGAAGGCCCGTTCCTCTCCAGAATGTTCCACTATATGAATCTGGATAAGATGGAATTCCGCATATCCACCCTCATGAATGCGTTCCGGTTCGGCTCCATCGCTGAACAAATCGACCTTTCATCGATTATGCCCATCGATTCCGCTGTCTTCCCTTCTACTCCGGCAGAAATCGCCCAAGACGTCGTATGATCCGCGTCTCGATGGGGGTTCACAGACCTCAAGGACCTGCCGCCTGAGCGCTACATGCGGCGCCGAGCGCCCAACCCAGTTCCCAAAAGTAAGGATTGCACTGCGCCGCCCGGTTCAGTACGGTAGGCACGTCACGCCATGATACCAGCGGCTATGAGGAGAGTGACCATGCTGACGAGACATGCGGGAGCGAGGCGAGGGTGGCTCAAAGAAAGCGGTCTGGCTCTGGTATTCGCCTATGGGGTTTTCCTGCCGGTCGCAGCCTTGAGTCAATCACTCGACGACACCGTGCAATTCATCAGCGATATGGCCAATACGCACGGCTTCGTGAGAACGTTAAGTTGCCGGAATCCCAAAGCCGTGAAGCCGACCAAAGTGACCGAAGTGTACAGTGTCATTCCAACGGGGACCAGACTTGGCACAATCGAGTTGAATCATGGACACGACGAGGTGAACACCGGCTTCACTCATTTCAATCTGCAAGACATCGATACCTTCGAGTACCAGGGGCAGGACACCCGCGAAAATAACCTGGTTCTGTACGGAGTCCGCATCTCGTGCAACAGCAACGGCCCCTGCATTTTGAAAACCAGCTTCTGCACCGGAGCCGTCACGGAGGTGAAAGGCCAGTTTGCTGAGGATCTCCTGCTCTTTCGCTCCGCCTCCCATGCGGAGCGCATGACCAAAGCCCTCACTCACCTCCTGACCCTGGTCCGCGCCCAGCAACAGCATCAACCCTTCTGAATCGTCTCTTTCGCGCCGGACTGATCGCGCGCAGCAGGATCAGCCCGGCGCCAGCTTCGCCGGCCTATTCGATAATCGTCACCGTCATCTCCACTCGGTCGATCGGATTATCGCAGGGCCCCTTATCCGGAGGATTGGGCATTCCGGTCTGGCACGTGACTCTCGGTAATGCGACGATCTTATCGGCGACTCCGATCCCCTTCACGACTTCACCAAAAATCGTGTATTTCCGGTCTAAGAAACGCGACTCCTCGACGACCACGAAAAACTGAGACCCGGCACTATCAGGATCCTGCGCCCGGGCCATCGATACGACGCCGCGTTTATGAGGCAGGTCGCTGAACTCCGCTTTGACATTGTGCCCCGGACCACCTTGACCGTAGGCTTCCTTTCTCAACGAATCCTTGGTATTAGGATCGCCCCCTTGAATCATGAAACCAGGAATGACTCGGTGAAAAATCGTACCGTTATAAAACCCGGATCTCGCCAGCTTCATGAAATTTTCGACATGCTTCGGGGCGACATCCGGCAAGAACTTGATCTCAATGTCGCCGAGCTTGGTCTTGATGACCGCTCGCGCATTGCTTGCATTGACGGCCTCGCCTCCCTTGCCGGGGGGAGCATCAGCCGCCAGAGAGGTTCCGGTCATACCGACGGATAGAATCAGACTCATCACTGCCGCGCACCCCATCCGGTTGAGCCCTCGTTGCTGCGTCATGTTGCCTCCTTCTCGGTTCACTGCGTGGTCATTTACGCCAATTGGGTCAGTGCTTCACGGGCAGCCATCTGCTCCGCTTCTTTTTTGCTATGGCCACAACCAATCCCTCGCATCACTCCCTGGATGGTCAGCTCGACCTCGAACACCTTTTCATGATCCGGCCCCGATTCTCTCACCGTGGCATACTGCGGTAAACTTTCGAACCGCTTCTGGCAGAGCTCCTGGAGCTGCGTTTTATAGTCTTCCATGCCGGGCCGAGCCTGCTCCGCCCTGGTCGCCAGCAATTCTTCCTCTAGGACTCGCAAGGTAAAGGTCCGGCTCGCCTCAAGTCCGCCGTCTAAATAGACGGCTGCGATCAACGCTTCGAGCGCGTCCGCCAACAGCGAGTGCTTCTCCCGACCTTTCGAGAGTTCTTCACCCTTTCCCAGTCGCAACAGGCGGCCGAGCTTCATCCGCCGGGCGGCTTTGGCCAGCGACGCCTCACTCACGAGATGCGCTTTGAGCTTGGATAACCCGCCTTCATTGCTTCCGGGAAACTCAGCGGCGAGGTATTCACTCATGACCAGCGAGAGCACCGCATCGCCCAGAAATTCCAGGCGTTCGTTCTGTGTTCGTTCTTTGGTGCGCCGCTCGTTGGAGTAGGACTTGTGAGTCAGAGCTTCATCCAGAAGACGAGGCTGATGGAACCGGTAGCCGAGAAGGCGCTGGATCGCCTCAATTGACATTGCCGGCGTCATACCACCTGACTCATGGCTGGAGAGGACTACTGATCACACCTTCGAAACAGCAGACAGGCGTTGACCCCGCCGAAGCCGAACGAATTCGAAAGGGCCACTTGAGGCTTGGCCTGACGAGCCTTATTCGGCACATAGTCGAGATCACACGCGGGATCGGGATGGTCGAGGTTGATGGTGGGAGGTAAGATGCCATGGTGCACCGCGAGAATGCTGAATACGGCTTCGATTCCTCCGGCCGCGCCCAGCAGATGGCCGGTCATGGACTTCGTCGAACTGATCGGAATCCGGTAGGCCTGCTCCCCGAACACATGTTTGATGGCCTTGGTTTCGATGGCGTCCGCCATGGTGGAGGTGCCATGGGCGTTGATGTACCCGATATCGGTCTTCAGTACGCCGGCATCGGCAATCGCCATTTCCATACAGCGGACCGCGCCCTCGCCTTCTTCCGGCGGCGCGGTGATGTGGTACGCATCACTGTTCATGGCATACCCGATGACTTCGGCATAGATGCGCGCGCCGCGTGCGTGAGCATGTTCCAGCTCTTCCAGCACGACCACGCCTGCCCCTTCGCCTAAGACAAATCCGTCGCGGTCTTTGTCAAAGGGGCGGCTGGCCTTGGTCGGTTCGTCGTTCCGGAAAGACAGGGCTTTCGCTGAAGCAAATCCGGCGACACCCAGTGGAGTAATCGCCGCTTCAGCACCGCCGGCAATCATCACATCCGCATCATTGCGCCGGATGAGTCGATAGGCGTCGCCGATGCAATGGTTCCCGGTCGCGCAGGCCGTGACCGCGCAGGAGTTCGGCCCCTTCGCACCCACCCGGATCGCCACCTGCCCGGAAGCCAGGTTGATGATTGTCATCGGAATGAAGAAGGGCGAGACCCGGCCGGGCCCCTTGTCTTTCAGCACGTCATGGTAGTGCTCGATCGATCCCAGCCCGCCGATACCGGACCCGATGTACACCCCGACCCTCGTCGCCTCTTCAGGCGAGACTTTTAAACCGGCATCGTCCACCGCCAGCTGGCTTGCCCCCACCGCATAATGGATGAAGGTGTCCATCTTCTTGATTTCTTTTTTCTCGATGAACTGGGCCGGGTCGAAATCCTTCACCTCTGCGGCAATCTGCGCGTCGTATCCGCTCGGGTCGAATCGTGTGATTCGGCCGACGCCGGACTCCCCGGCGCAGAGGGCCTTCCAGGTCTTGTCGACGCCGGTGCCTAAAGGCGTCACCAGTCCAAGGCCGGTCACCACCACGCGTCTGACGGATCGATCGTTCATTCTGCCGCCCGTTACACTTTCTCTTTGATGTAATCCAGCGCTTTCCCGACGGTGAGGATTTTTTCCGCGTCCTCATCGGGGATTTCGATCTCGAACTCTTCTTCCAGAGCCATCACCAGTTCCACCGTGTCGAGCGAATCCGCGCCCAAATCTTCGACGAAATGCGCCTCCAGCGTCACTTCTTCTTCCTCGACCCCCAACTGCTCGGCAATAATTTTCTTCACCCGTTCATCTACTGTTGCCATGGACTTGCCCACCTCCTTCCTATCTTATCGCATCCGTCACATTCATCGCCGGACCATCTCATCGACCGGATTCGATCGAGACGCAGGCCCGACTCACTTATACCATGAGCATGCCACCGTTCACGTGCAACACCTGCCCCGTGATATACGATGCTGCATCCGAGACCAGAAACCGCACCGCCGCGGCAATATCGGAAGGCAGCCCCAGCCGTCCCAGCGGAATTTGCTTCTGCAAGGCGTCCTTCACCTCCGGCGACAACCCCTGCGTCATGGCTGTATCGATAAAGCCCGGCGCCACCGCATTGACCGTCACCGCGCGACTCGCGTATTCGCGCGCGGCCGTTTTGGTAAATCCGATGACCGCGGCTTTCGACGCCGCATAATTCGCCTGCCCCACGTTCCCCATCGCGCCGACAATCGAGGCGATGTTGACGATTCGGCCGAACCGTTGCTTCGTCATGGGGAGGAGCACGGCTTTCGTGCAATGGAAGGTTCCGTTGAGATTCACTTGCAGGACCAGGTTCCAATCTTCTTCCTTCATCCGGAGCAGCAACCCGTCACGTGTGATACCGGCGTTATTGACCAGGATGTCGATCCGACCCCATTCCTGCATGACCTGATCCGCCATGGCCTTGGCATCGTTCCAATCGGACACATTGACTTTGACACTGAGCGCCCGTCGCCCCAGCTTCTGAATCGCCGAGACCGTCTCCTGCGAACGACTCGGATCGAGGTCTGCCACTGCGATATCCGCGCCATCCTCCGCCAAGCCTTCTGCAATCGCGCGCCCGATTCCCTGGGCCCCGCCGGTCACAATCGCCACTTTTCCCTGTAATGACATCGATCTATTCCCTCGCAATCTCGAGCCCGCTTAGGCCTGACTGTTGGCGCCTACGTTAGCGAGCGCCGCTTCCAGCGACTTCGGATCATGGACATTGGCCGTGACCGCGCCGGGAAGAATACGCTTCACCAAACCCGTCAAGACCGTACCCGGCCCGATTTCAAGAAAGGTCGTGACACCCATTGTCGCCATCGTGTGCACGGATTCCTCCCATCGCACCGATGACGGTAATTGCCGGACCAGCGAGGCCCGGATATCTTCTGATCGCTGCAGAGCCACCGCCTCGGCATTGTTGATCAATGGCACGGTCAAGTCCCGCCAGGCGATGCCGCCGAATTCCGCCGCCAGCCGATCCGCTGCGCCCTGCATCAAGGGTGTATGAACCGGCACACTCACCGGCAGCGGGATCGCTTTCTTGCATCCCTTCGATTTGGCCAGTTCGATCGCCCGTTCGACCGCCGCCTTCTCGCCCGCAATCACGACTTGGCCCGGAGAGTTGAAATTCGCGGCGGCGACCACCCCGACCGACGAGGCCTCTTGGCACACGGCTTTCACGATCTCCGCCGAAAGACCCAGCAACGCGGCGACGAGCCCCGTTCCCGGCGGCACGGCCTCGGCCATATACCGCCCGCGCTTTTGCACGAGGCTCACCGCATCTCGAAATGAGACGCCGCCCGCAGCAAAGACCGCCGAATATTCTCCAAGACTGTGCCCGGCAACGGCCAGGGGACTCAGCCCGGCCGGCTCCAATGCCTTGAGCGCCGCCGCGCTACTCACGAGCAAGGCCGGCTGGGTATGTTCCGTGAGGTTCAGTCGTTCGACCGGCCCCTCAAAGCAGAGCTGCGCCACATCGTAGCCGAGTATAGAGGAGGCCTCTTCATAGACCGCCTTCACCGCCGGGAACGCGTCGTAGAACCCGCGTCCCATCCCGACTGATTGCGACCCCTGTCCGGGGAACAAAAATCCAATCGCTGAAGCTGTCATAGCCGCGTAAGGTATCGTAGAAACCATGCTCAATGTCAACGGGAAAACGCGGAACCGGTTCGGCGCTGCCGGGCTTCAAATCCGCATGCCGTTCAGCGGCCGCCCGTCACCAGCGCATCAGCGCCGACGCCCAGGTCAACCCTGCGCCGAACGCGCCGAACATCACCAAGTGTCCGTCCTTCACTCGGCCCTCTCGAACGGCTTCGTCCAAGGCGATCGGGATCGAAGCCGCGGAGGTGTTGCCGTACCGATCCATATTCAAGACGACTTTGTCCAGCGGCAGACCGAGACGATCGGCCACCGCTTTGATGATGCGCAGGTTCGCCTGGTGAGGAATATACAGATCGAGGTCACCGACCGATAGCTGATGCGCCGCGAGTGTTTCACGCGCCACGTCCTCCAGGGTCCGAACCGCCACCTTGAACGTTTCATTGCCTTTCATCTTGATATACTGCGATCGTTCGCCCACCATCGCTTCGGAAGGCGGAATCCGCGTCCCACCGCCGGGCACCACGATCAGATCGGACAGGCTGCCATCCGAATGCAAATGAGTGGAGAGAATTCCACGGTCACCCTCGTCGGCACTCACTACCGCTGCGCCGGCACCATCCCCGAACAAAATGCACGTGTTGCGATCCGTCCAATCCGTTATCGTGGACATCACCTCCGACCCCACGACCAGGACATGCCGCATCCCGGTTCGCACATAGGCATCGGCGACGCCGAGCGCATACACAAACCCGCAGCACGCAGCAGCGATGTCGCAGGCCGCGGCCCGCGTCGCTCCCAGACGATGTTGGAGGAGGCAGGCGGTCGACGGCAAGGGCATGTCCCCCGTGCACGTCGCCAGCAGAATCAAATCCAGATCGCTACCCGACAGGCCGGCGGCTTTGAGCGCTCGTTCCGCGGCGATCAGGCCCAAGTCTGAACAGGCCTGCCCTTGCGCCGCGATGCGCCGTTCCCGGATCCCTGTGCGCTCGCGAATCCATTCATCGGAGGTCGCGACCAGTTGCTCCAGATCACCATTGGTCATCACCCGTTCGGGGGCGTACGACCCGGTTCCTGTGATCCGCGCCCGTCTCACGCTTGCTTTCCCTCCAGCCGCTCATCCTGATGCCGCCGCAGGCTCTCCTCGATGTCGCGCTGAATCAGTTCGTCCAACCGAGTTTCGGCAAGGCCCTTCGCTCGGCGGATGGCATTCTTGATCGCCTTGGCCGACGAGCGGCCATGGCAGATCATCGTGGTTCCGTTCACTCCCAGCAGCGGCGCGCCGCCGAATTCCGCATAGTCGATTTTCCGCTTCAAGTTCAGCAACGGCTTGGCAATCAAGGGGTAGGCCAGGCGGCCGAGCCATGAACCGGAGAGTTCCTTCATCAGCAACTTCTTGATGACGTCTGCGACCCCTTCCGAGATCTTGAGCGCCACGTTGCCGATAAACCCGTCGCAGACCACCACATCCGCACTGCCGCTGTAGACGTCGCGCCCCTCGATGTTGCCGATAAAATTCAGCGGGCTTGCCTTCAACAGCTTGAACGCTTCCTTGGTGACTTCGTTGCCTTTGCTGTCTTCCTCGCCGATGCTCAAGAGGCCCACCCGCGGATTGGGCTTGGTATAGACATGTCGGGCGAATTCATTGCCCATCAAGGCGAACTGTTCAAGATGCTGGGCGGAACAATCGACGTTGGCTCCCACATCGAGCATCACCGCGCTGCCGGTCAGCGTCGGTAACATCGTGGCAATCGCCGGTCGCTCGACCCCCTTGATCAACCCCAACACGAAGAACGAAGCCACCATGCTCGCCCCGGTATTGCCGGGGCTGACGACGGCATCGGCTTCTCCGGATTTGACGAGTTCCGTTGCCACCCAGATGGAGGAATCCCGCTTTTTCCGGGCTACGGCCGCGGGCGACTCGTGCATCTCCACCACTTGGGGCGCGTGCCGGATGGTGATCCGCGTATCGTTGCAGTTGAGTTTTCGGCAGGCGGCAGTCAGCTCGTCTTCCTTGCCGACCAGAATGATACCGACGCCCAATTCCTGCGCGGCTTGCATCGCGCCTTCAATGACCGGGGCCGGTCCGTGGTCTCCGCCCATCGCATCGACGGCAATCTTCATGTGCGGTTAGCGGTCCACGGATAGAGATGTGAAGAATCGTGTAGAGATGCCTTGCCGGCTGGGACCTGAACGGCCTCACGCATGACATCGCGTCGGATCGTCATCACGGTGGGCAATTGTACCCGAATCACGTTGAAAAAATAAAACGTGACTAGGATTCCTCGACGACGATGACCGCCTTGCCTTTGTAGGTTCCGCAGTTCATACAGGTATAGTGCGGCAGCTTCAATTCGTGGCACTGCGGGCAGAGGGAAAATCCTGGAGGCACCAGCCTGGTTTTAGCCGTGCGGCGCATATCTCGCCGGGATCGTGAATGTTTGTGTTTTGGATTTGCCATGACGACTCCTTCAACGGGCACATGGCCCGGTTAACAGACTATGCGTTTCCACCTTTGTCCCCGCGCCCTCGGAGCACACGAAACGGACTCGGCGGCTGCGCCGGCGGACAGCCACATGGGCGTTCGTTGAGATTCTGCCCGCACTGGGGACAGAGCCCCAGGCACGACTCGCGACAGATCGGCTGCATCGGCGCGGCTAGAATCACCTGCTCGCGCAACATCGGGACCAGATCAAGGTGATCGCCTTGATACCAGTACAACTCATCCTCTTCGTCCGCTTCTTCCTCAGGTTCAACCGGCTGCGAGTCGCGTCTCGAACTGCGTCGCCCCTGCTCCGCCGAGGTCGATTTGGCCGCCATGCCCGCCTGGGGAAGATATTCCGCATAGACGGAGACCATGAGCGGTTCGGTATAGTCCGCGAGGCAACGGACACATTGGCGAATCGCGGTCCCCTCCAATGTACCGGCCACCGAAATCCGTCCCTCTTGCTGCGAAAGCTCAAGCTGGATCGCCAGCGGGCCGTCGAACTTGTCTTCGGGCTCCTCTAAACCCAGTTGAGGCCCGGACGCCGTGCAGGGCAGGGACAGGCCTTCCGGGCCGATATCGACAATCGCTGGATTGAGCATTTCCATAGGCATCGTCGGAGGGAAGCGAGCCGTCTCCGGATCGAAGAGGAAACAGGCAGCGCGGCCACGTGATAGAACACTCACCAAAACCTATCCCCCGCCCTATCGCTCTTCCGCGAAGCTCACCAACGCAATCTGGCGGGCGCGCTTTACGGCAACCGTCAACACGCGTTGATGCTGCAAGCAATTGCCTGAAATACGGCGGGGAACGATCCGTCCTCGCTCGGTGAGAAAATTCCGCAATAGGCCGATGTCCTTGAAATCAATCGGGGCTTTGTCGACGCAAAACCGGCATGGCTTCCGGCGCTGAAAGAACCGGCCGCCGCCCCCGCCGCTGTTTCCACGATCTCCTCGTTCCATGATCGCCTCCGTCTCCTACATCTGTTCGTCTTCGTATGAAGGTGGTTCTTCATGCAAGCCGCCGCCCTCATGCCCGGCCTCGCCGCGTTTGGGCAAGAACGTCACGCCTTGGGCGACGACTTCGTGTTTGCTACGTTTCTGGCCGTCTTCCGTCTCCCACCGACGCTGCTGAAGACGCCCGTCGATGATCACGCCGTTGCCTTTGCTCAAGTACTGGCCGCAATGTTCCGCTTGCTTCCCGAACACCACGATGTCGATGAAGCACACTTCTTCTTTGAGCTCATCGCCCTGCTTGAAGCGCCGGCTCGTCGCCAACCCGAAGCTGGCGACCGGCGTCCCGCTGGGCGTATACCGCAGCTCCGGATTGCGGGTCAGATTTCCGACCAGAATGACTTTATTGAACCCCGCCAACGGTAGCTCCTTGCGCTGCTGGTGCGGCTGGTGCTACCACGGGGGCGCCTCTGGGCGGAGCGGGTTCCTGCTCCAGCTTCACGGTGAGGAACTTGATGATCGAATCTTCCAGCCGATACGCGCGCTCCAGGTCGGCAATCGTCGTACCGGGACCCTGGAAATAGAAATAGACGTACGTGCCCTTACGCTCGCGCTTGATTTCATACGCAAGCTTCTTGCGGCCCCAATTTTCGGCCCGCATGAGGGTGGCGCCGTTCTTTGTGACGGTGCCCTTCATTTTTTCAATCAGCGCCGTCGTTTCTTCGTCGCTTAAAGTCGGACGAATAATGAACAGGGACTCGTAGAGCTCCATGCAGATTCCTCCTGGACAGTGGCCCCCGTCGCAGACGGGAGCGAGGTGTAGGCATGCCGGACCAGCCGACATGAGCCGTGCAAGCTATCATAGGATTTTGGAACCTGTCAACCATATCGCTCCGCCGACAGCATCTCAGCCACGCGCGCGACGGGTCCATCTCCATGCATAGGGCGTTGTCTCGCAGGCCGGAGGAGACTGAAGAGACCTGGCAATATCTGGCGAGGCGCTCTCAGTACCGTTTCCTGAATTGCGGAGGCGCGTGAGGCGGCGGTGACGGACGTGCTCCCGGCATGCTCGACGGCGGGTGCGCCGCACCGAAGCCCCCATACCCTCCGTACCAGCCGAATCCCAGCGGGCCGTACGGTCTGCCATAGTAGCCGAACGGTGCCCCCCAATATCCGGCCCCGTATCCGATCCCATATCCGTACCCAGGACCAGGCCAGTAGGAATAATTTTGCGCCCCCGCGTAACCGGGATCGAGCAGGAAATCGCTCTGAGCGAGCCGCTGCGTTTGATGGACCGACTGGGCGCAGCCCGGCAAGAAAAATAAGATGCCCGCCATACAGCACCAGACGAATACTCGCGTCATGGCTCCCCTCTTAAAAGTGATAGGACAGGCCCATGAACAGCTGATGGGCTCGATAGGTCCCGTCAAATCCACCCACCGGCCCGAAGGCGCCGCCGAAGCGAAACGTTGAATCCGTATATTTATATTCGGTAAACAGCGCCACCTTGGGCGTCACGAACGCCCGGATGCCAACCAGCACATTGGCGCCGATCGAGACCTGCGTATCGCTCTCCGTCGTTGAAGATCGGCTGAGACGAGCCACCAGCACGGCCGGCCCGCCCCCGATATAGGGTTGCCACGTTAGACCCGGATAGCGCAGGACCACGCTCGGACCAATGTTGATGACCGCGAGATGAATGCCCGGCACATCGTCGAGATTCTTGATGTGCGGCGTACTGTGCGACACGTCCAGTTCCAGCCCCAGCATCCCATGATTGGGGAAGAGGCCGACTTTGCCGCCGAACGCCGGACTGGTTGTGAGATTGAAATTAGGCGCGTCCAACCCGGCAAGGGAACCGCTTCCGCGCACGTTCCGGATAGGATCGGCGAAGTTCACGCCGAGTTGGGCCGCCGCATACCATTCAGCCCTGGTCCCGGCAGGAGTGAGGAGAAACACGATCACGAATACGACTACTGCGAGCCCGCTGCGACTCAATAGCATCCAGGCCATGGCGAAATACTCCATGGGCGAGGCTTACCATGATCATAACAGGCGGTCGGCGCCGTAGACTGGACAACTTTGCCCGATTTGCTTCAGCGATGTCGAATGACCATAAGAGATGGTGAGTGGCAAATGCAGAAAAATGATGAAGGCAACAGAACCAGACAGGCGGGTCAGCGACACTCGTACAAGTAAGGCATCCCTCCCGGTAACTAGGGCTCGTTCCGGGCTGAGGGATTATACATCCGGTACAGCACAAACCCGCCGGCCACGGCAATCCCTATTCCTGCCAACGCACGGGTGCCGAAACTCAAAGGGCCGAGAAAGAACTCGGCGACCCGAGGCAAGGCCACCGTGGCGATAAGTACCAACGCCAGGGCGAGAAGATGTATCCGTAAATAGATGGGTTCGCCTGGTTTACGCATACGTGATTCACATCGAGACGGCGGCAGTGTACGGAGTCTGGTGCCATTATTCCAGGGGGAAACGGAGAGGGCACTGCACTTGCGCCGTCAGCCCTGCACAAGGCGCTTGGTTTCCTCGAGGTGTTTGGTGAGATACGGCATGAACGGCGTCCCCCCTGTGCCTACCGCGGTGGGATTACTCGCATGCGACTGATGTTGGCGGAAAATGTAGCGCTCGGCGTACCCGACATGGATGTCCCGGAATTGGGCCAGCAAGTCCACGCAGGCGCAGAACGCCTTCCATAATCGCTGATTCGTCGCCTGTCGATCCCGGACATATCCATAGAGCAGCGGGCGCTGTTGAGCATCGACACGCGCCTCCAGGGCGGACAGAAAGGCCCGGTGGCGCGGCGGCATATAGTCGCGCATCTCGACCAGATATTGCGTCAGCGGATCGTCGGCATGGAGCACGCCGAGGCCTGCATCCAAAGACGGCACAATTGAACTTTGCGAGCCGGTTTCTCCGCGGAATTGTTGCGGCCGTCCGGCGTAGTCCGCAATCCCTTCATAGATGAGTCCCTGTGGCAAAGCCGGACTATTTTTCCATCCGTGGATGTAGGGCCGTACCCGGTTGTAATAGATGTACGGATCGCATCGTTCCGGCATACGAAGGAGCGTTTCGCGCATGGCCTCTTGGGCGGCTGCGAGCGCCTGCAACCCGGCCAGCACGGTCTCCGGCTCATCCTCCAGCGCGGCATTCTGTGCGTCCACCAACCCTTGCAACCCCGGCCCCGCCTTCGCTTCGATATCGACATGGATCAGGACAAACCATTCTTCATCGAGCCCGCCGAGGAAGTTCTGCAGCAGTAGGATATTGCCCAGTGCAATCGGCTTCTGCGGATCGAGCCGGCGCCAGTTGTGCAGCGCATAGGAGGCGTAAGAAAGGACCGGAGGGCGCCCCAACTGTTGCGCAATCTGGTGCCAAGGCAGCGCGATGCCGGCGGGCAACGTGGTGGCAGGGTGATCAGGATCCTCCCAGACATACGCGTGCCCGGCAAAGGACAAGGTGCGCATGGCGGAACGGAATATATCCAGTCCCCAATCGTCGGCCACCGCGCCCATAATATCCGGCCGGTCCTGAATACACCGGCGGAATTGCCGGGCGGTGAGCAACTTCGGCAGCTGCGTGGCGATCTGATTCATGATCGGCTCATCCGGAAGCCGGTCCAGCGGATCGGTCGCAGGAAGAAAGCCGCGCTCAGCAGACAGGTCAAACGCTGGAAGCGAGAGAGGCGATTGAAGTGGAGTCGTCATGAGGTCTCCCGGGATGACACTATCATTCACTTTACCATAGGGAGTTCCTTGACTGCTGCCGGCTTACGTACCCGGAACATCGCCTTCGCCACAGGAGTCATCTTGAGGGAGGGAACCGGAAGAAGATCGCGACCGGAGGGAGATCGCACAACGAGCGCCGGAAGGCTACGAGAGATTCACACAACTGGAGGACATTCACACCGATTACTTGTCGTCGGCTTTTTCCCGCACGTTGAACTGGTTCATCGCCGTCGCGACATCACGATTGACGAGTAACTCCAGTGCATCGACGGCCCGATCGAGGCAGGGGGCATACAGGGCTCGCTCTTCGGCTGTGACAGGCTCCAGCACATAGTCGGCGGAGTCCTGCCGCGGCGCCGGGCGCCCCACACCAACCTTCACGCGGACAAACTTGGGAGTGCCCAGGGCTTCAATGATCGACTTGAGACCGTTGTGACCGCCGCTGCCCCCGTCCTGCCTGATCCGCAATCGACCTGGCTCCAGGTCCAGATCATCGTGCACGACCACCAGGGACTCGGGCGTCAGACCAAGTTCGCGAAGGAGACCTTTGAGGGGGGGACCGCTAAGATTCATCCAGTCGAGCGTTTCAGCCAGCTCGACCAATTTGGAACCGGCGCGACCCGAGCCTCGCTGGGCCGCGCCTTTCCTGGTCAGACGTATCGACCATCGCGCCGCCGCCCGTTCGATCACCCAACAGCCGATATTGTGCCGCGTCTCCGCGTACTCGGCTCCAGGATTGCCCAATCCAACGAGAAGGCGCAACGCCACTATTTCTTCTTCTCTGGTTCCTTCTTGGCTGGAGCCGCTCCCGCCTTGGGTGCCGCCGCCCCGGCCTTGGCATCAGCCGTCTTACCTGCTTCGGCGCCGGCCGCGCCTTCAGCCGCGGCTTTTCCCTTGGCCGCCACTTCCGGTTCCTTCGCGCCTTCCGCCCCGGCCGCTCCGGTAGCGAGCAAGGATTCCAGCTTGGCATCGGTCATCGGGGCCGCCACGCTCACGACCATGTGGTCGGGATCATCCAGGAAGCGCAAGCCTTCCGTCTTCGGAATATCTTTCAGATGGATCCCTTCATTGATCTGCAGTTGCGAGGCATCGACCGCGATGAAATCCGGCAACACCGACGGCAGACATTCGACATGCAATTCGCGCAAGGCCTGATGGAGCACACCGCCTTCTTTCAGGCCGATCGGCTGACCGCCGGTCAAATGGATCGGCACCTTCACGCGAATCGGCTTATCCATTGCGACTTCGAAGAAATCCGCGTGCAATACGCTTCCGGCGATCGGGTCCACCTGGAAGTCCCGCAGCAGGGCGGTGCGGTTGGGCTTGGATTTCGCCCCGCTGATCGTGAGGGAGATGAGCGCCGTGGTTCCGGCCTGGGACCGTAAAATCTTCACCAGCTCATCCGGCTTGACGGAAAGCAGGAGACATTCCCCCTGCCCATAGAGCACTGCCGGAACGCGACCGGCCCGACGAAGTTGACGCGCAGGGCCCTTGCCCCCACCTTCTCTGCTTTCCACGGTTAACTCGAATTTCATGATACTCCTCCTCGACCTGTCGCTCCACGCGGACGGCCTACACGAATAACGAACT
>CABVSR010000011.1 GCA_902500995.1 uncultured Nitrospira sp. | reverse complement strand
TGGCACTTGGAGCTGCGGTGCTTTTTATCAGCTCCGTTGGTGTTGCAGGCGCTCAGGAGCGTTTACCACAATCCTCGTCAGGATCAGGGTTCGGTGTCGGCAACTCAGTCGGAGATGTGTCGGGCAACTCCGGCCGCACGTCAGCATTTGACCGGACCGCCTTCATGGAGCGGCTCTCGCAACCGGAAACGGTTTTTGGTCGAGTGCTGGCGATTGATATCCCGGGTGGAAAGCTTCACCTGGAGACGGGTGGCAGCTCTCATGATGAGGGCCGCGCCGGGACCGGCGCAATGTCTTCCCTCACTCTCTATCTTGACGAGAAGACCAACCTTGACCAGATTCGCTCTTTGAATGCCGGCGATGACATTTCGGTGCAGGTCATGGAGCCGCTGAACCAACGAGCCGAGCAGGGTGTGTATGGAACAGGTCGTAAACTAGTGCGAGAGATTTATCTTTTCCGTGGTAACGAAAAATTGGCGGGATTTGGTGGTCTTGGCCAACGTCCGGCGCCCTCAACCGAGCGCGGAATCGAGACGAATTCAGCGACGAACACCGGTGGTCCGGTCGGCGGGGTATTCCCTGGAACGGTCACTTCCGGTGTGGTGACTACCACTGTGGGTGAGTTCACTGGAACTGCGCCCTGCTGGAATTGTGAACCGCAGCCGGGATGGGGGTACCAGACCGTCACTCCTGAAACCAAAGTTCAGAACAAGTCTGACTACGGGACTGATGGTGCCAAGCCCAATCTGCAAAAGGGCTGGACCAACTAAGAAATACGGCCATGCCTGATGGCCGCTTGTTGAGCGGGGTGCTTCGTAAGAGGCACCCCGCTTTGCTTTTCTGCCATGTCTGATTCCCGGTCACCGTTGCAACGGTGAGGAACCCTTGATACCATCACCACATCACTTTTATTGAAAGCGGAAATGATGTCCGACTCATTCACACAGGTTCACAAGCCGGACGAAGAATTGGATCTTCGCGGGGTGATTTGTCCTTACAATTTCGTGAAGACGAAGCTCAAGCTTGAAAGTATGGCTCCAGGGCAATTGCTCCTTGTTCATCTGGATGATGGAGATCCGATTCGCAACGTGCCTCGCAGTGTCAGTGATGACGGGCATGATGTCCTGTCGCAGGAACGTGCGGAACAGTCTTTTCGTGTCGTGATCCGTAAACGCCTCGACGAATAAGTCCTCAATTCCAGCCCAGTACTGAATCCCTCAGCCTTTCACGCCTTCCACAATCAATGTGAGCTGCGCCGCAACATCGTGAAACGAGTGTTTGGCGAGCACCGTGCGAACTCGTCCGCTAATGACTTTTTGCGTGCCTTTGGTGAGGTCCAGCGCCACCACAATGCGCCGGTTACCGAATGTCGTCAGGATGAGAGGGAGAAGATGGTGGAGTGTTTGCGCGGGCGGGAGAAAGATCATGGTTCGGGGTTCGGAGCGCATTGATTGAAGCCGATGTGTCATTTTGCGAAGCCCGCCGGACCAACGTCCCTCGAAGAGAAACGCATTTCCGTCCATCCCACATAATGCGGCACCGGCGATGACGGCAGACGGTCCTGGGATCACGTCGACAGGGATCTGGGCATTGAATGCCGCTGAGATCAAGATCCTCCCGGGATCGTAGACGGCAGGCATTCCGCAGTCTGAGACCAGGGCAATGTGGAGTCCTTTCCTGAGGCGATCGAGGAGGACGGGCGTTTTTTCCGCGGCATTCTTCCGGTCATAGGTAGTGACGACGGCATGGATGCCGTGGTGTGACAGCAGCGCTTGAGTCGATCGAGGATGTTTGGCCGCAATCACATCCACCTGCCGAAGCGTCGAGAGCGCTCGAAGCGTGAGATCATCCGGATGCCCGATCGGCACTCCCACGATCGACAACCTGCCTGATCCGATGCCGGATTCCACGCACTTTTCTTGACTCCGTTCTCGTCGCATCGATATAATTTCCAGTTCCCGAAAAAAGTGGCTTTGCGCTGAAATGTTGCGAGGATAGGGCGGTATGTCGTCGGTGTTTTTCATGCTCACGATGGGACTGTATTTCGTGAGCACGGTGTGCTACCTGGCCTATTTGCTCCGGCGGGCCGAAACCCTCTCAAAGGTCTCGCTGGGCATCACGGCTGCCGGCTTCGCCACGCATACCGTTGCGCTGGTCGCCAGGATGGCTGATTCGAGCCAAGCTCAGTTGCCGACGTTTCACGAGGCGCTCTCCTTTTTTTCGTGGATGCTGATTCTGGTCTTCCTGGCCGTCGAGTATCGACGGCAGCTCCATGTCCTCGGCTCCTTCATCGTCCCACTGGCGCTGGTGTCCCTTGTGACCGCTGCGGCGTTTCGTTCGGACGGGGCGTCCAGCCTCCAGCCGGTGTTCAAGACACTGTGGGTGCATGTGACGCTGAGTATGCTGGGCACCGTCGGGTTTGCCGTCGCATTTGTGGCAGGGGTGATGTATCTCATTCAGGATGGTCTTCTCAAGTCCAAGCGGTTCAATGTGCTCTACGCGAAATTGCCCGCCCTGGATTATCTCGATCATCTCAATCAGCAATCGATCGTGATGGGATTCCCCCTCTTGACCCTCGGCATTATCAGCGGCGCCTTTTCGGCGGAGATTGTCCGGGGATCCTATGTGAACTGGAACCCTGAACAAACTTGGGCCATGGTGACGTGGGGCTTTTACTTCGCCGTGCTGGTCGGGCGCTTGACGATCGGATGGCGGGCCAAACGCGCGGCCTATCTCACGATCATCGGGTTTGCCGGCGTCATTCTGACCCTGATCGGCGTCGTGCTGAAAAGTCATGGTTCGGTGTCCTGATGCATGTCATTGTTGTCGGGTTGAGTCATAAGACCGCTCCCGTCGAGATCCGTGAAAAGCTGGCCGTTCCTGAAAGTCGCCTGCGCGAAGCGCTCAGCCGGCTTTGTACGTATCCAGGCGTGCGCGAGGGATTGCTGCTCTCGACCTGTAACCGCGTCGAAGTGTACGCCGTCGTGGAGGACCTGGAAGGCGGCTACGGGCGTGTGCAGGAATTCCTTGCCGACACTCACCTGTCTCTCTCCTCCGAACATCTGACGCCGCATCTGTATTGGCACGCCGGTGACCGGGCCATCAGCCATCTCTTCCGCGTCGCCTCAAGTCTTGATTCTATGATCGTCGGGGAATCGCAAATTCTCGGGCAGATCAAAGATGCGTACGAAGTGGCCCTGACCCACAAGGCTTCCGGGTTGCTGTTGAATAAGATCGTCAAAAAAGCCATTTCGGTCGCCAAACGCGTGCGGACCGAAACCAAAATTGCCGAGACGGCCGTGTCTGTGAGTTACGCGGCGGTCGAACTGGCCAAGAAGATTTTTTCGAACCTCACCGAGAAGACCGTGTTGTTGATCGGGGCAGGAGAGATGGCCAAGCTGGCGGCTCGCCACCTGATTGCCAACGGCGTTCGCCAGGTCAGGATTACCACCCGGAATCTCCAACATGGGTTGGAGTTGGCTCAGAAATTTAACGGGACCGCCGTCCCCTTCGAGGACTACAAAACAGAACTGGCCACGGCGGATATCGTGCTTGTGTCCACCGGAGCGTCCCATTACCTGGTCACGGCCGACGATGTGCAGCGGGCGATGCGACAACGGATGAACCGCCCGATGTTTCTGATCGATATCTCCGTGCCGCGCAATATTGATCCTGCGGTGAGGCCGATCGACGATGCCTTCCTCTTCGACATCGATGACCTGCACATGCGGGTCGAGCAAAACCGGGAAGATCGGTTGCGGGAAGCGGCGAAAGCCGAGCAGATGGTGGTGGAAGAGGTGGCCGTGTTGGGCCAGTGGCTGCAATCGCTGGAAGTGACGCCGACCATTGTCGCCCTGCGCGGCCGGACCGAAGAAATCAAGCGGCGCGAGGTCGAGAAGGTGCTCGCGCGGTTGGCGCACCTCTCGTCGGAAGATCGAGCTGCCGTCGAGGCATTGGCCTCGGCCATCGTCAATAAAATGGTGCATGGCGCGATGGTGACGTTAAAAGCGGAGGCCACGTCTTCAAGCGGCGCGGCCTATGTGGATGCGGCTCGCCGGTTTTTTAGTCTGGAGGACACCCCGCCTGCCTACCCGCCGGCGCAGACAGAGGTGCAAGACGGATCGGAGTCCAGCGGAACCGGTAACGGCGCCAATCGGTTTTCCGAAGAGTCTTTGGTGCAGCATACAACGAAGGAGCAAAGCCGGCGAGTGAGTTGAGATGGAGCGCCGGAGATCCCCCTATGAGCAAAGTCATCATCACAGACGCCCGATCCTGCTTGGCCGGCCGATCCGATTGTGAGCCTCGATGAGTCGCGCGCTTATTCTCGGGACTCGCGGCAGCAAGCTGGCCGTGCATCAGAGTGAGTGGGTGCAAGCGCGTCTCCAGGAACTGGCCCCGGGCCTCACCATTTCATTGAAGCGCATCCAAACGTCGGGCGATAAAATCCTCGATGTGCCGCTGGCGAATATCGGCGGCAAGGGACTGTTCGTGAAGGAAATCGAGGATGCGCTCTTGAGCGGGGAGATCGACCTCGCCGTTCACAGCATGAAGGATGTCCCGACGGCTTTACCCGACGGCCTGGAGATTCTCTGTGTGCCTCCCCGTGAAGATGCGCGCGATGCGCTGATCACGCGTGACGGGTGCCGGCTGGGTGAGCTGAAGCCCGGTGCCCGCATCGGCACCAGCAGCCTGCGCCGGCAAGCCCAACTGCTGCATCATCGTCCCGATTTGGCCATCGAGATGCTCCGCGGCAATTTGGACACTCGCCTCAGAAAGTTACGCGAAGGACAATTTGATGCCATCGTATTGGCCGCCGCGGGGTTGCGGCGACTGGGGTGGGACGCGGAGATTACGGAATACCTGCCGGTTGAGCTCAGCCTGCCCGCCATCGCTCAAGGCGCGCTGGGCATCGAGGCGCGCAGTGACGACCACGATGTGCGCGATCTCTTAGCCCGTTTCGAACATCGCCCGACCCGTATGACCGTGACAGCCGAACGGGCGTTGCTGCATCGGCTAGAAGGAGGCTGCCAGGTTCCCATCGCCGCCCATGCCTTGCTGGATGGCGACACCCTGACGATCGATGGCCTCGTGGCCAGCGTCGACGGCCGGCGGATGATCCGCCAGCAGATTCGAGGCCAGGCCGCAGATGCGCATCAGCTGGGAACCACGCTAGGTGAACGGCTGTTGGCGGCCGGCGGAGACGTGATTCTCAAGGAGATTTACGGACAAGCGTCATGATCATGACGACGCGCAAAGGAACGGTCTATCTGGTCGGCGCCGGTCCCGGTGATCCGAAGCTGCTGACGTTGCGCGGCAAGGAATGTCTGGAGCAGGCCGATGTCGTCTTGTACGATTACCTCGCCAACGAAGCGCTGTTGCAATACGTGCCTGCGGCGGCGGAACGGCTGTATGTCGGTCGGCGTGGTCGCGGCCACTATCGGGATCAATCGGAAATCAATCGTCTGTTGATCGACCATGCACGGGCTGGAAAACGGGTGGTCCGGCTGAAAGGCGGCGATCCGTTTGTCTTCGGGAGAGGCGGGGAAGAGGCCGAGGCAGTCGCCGCCGCCGGTTTGCAATACGAAGTGGTACCGGGTGTGACCGCAGCGGTGGCGGCACCGGCATATGCGGGCATTCCCGTCACGCACCGGACGCTGGCCTCCACCGTGACCTTCATCACGGGCCATGAAGATCCGGCGAAAGAGCGGAGCAGCATCGAATGGACTCGCCTGGCGACCGCACACGGGACCTTGGTCTTTCTCATGGGGATGACCAATTTGCCGAAGATTGTCCAGTGCCTTCGGGCTGAAGGCAAAGAGGGCACGACGCCCGCGGCCGTCATCCGATGGGGAACGCGTGTGTCGCAGCGGACGGTTGTAGGCACTCTGGACGATATCGTGGGAAAGGCGGCAGCGGCCCATATGGAACCCCCGACGGTGATCGTGGTCGGAGAGGTGGTGCGCCTGCGAACGCAGCTGAACTGGTTTGAGCAGCGGCCGTTATTCGGAAAACGGATTCTCGTCACGCGACCCACATCCCAAGCGGCCGAATTTTCCGATGTCATCCAGGCGTATGGCGGGGAGGCCGTGGAATGCCCGACCATTGCCATCGTGCCCCCCGAAGATTGGTCGCTGCTCGATGCGGCCTTGGCTCGCTTGGACACGTATAACTGGCTGATCTTCACGAGTGTGAACGGCGTAGGACCCTTCATGACTCGCTTGCTGGACAGGCAGCGCGATGTCCGTGCGTTGGCCGGCCTGACGATTTGCTGTATCGGACCGCGTACCGCGGAAGCGCTGTCAACGTATGGCTTGCGCGCCGATGTGATCCCGGAACAATATCAGGCCGAGGGAATACTGGACTCATTGGCCGGGCGGCGCCTTCGCGGAACGAAGGTATTGATTCCCCGTGCGCTGGTGGCCCGCGAACTGCTGCCGGAGCAGTTGCGCGCGCAAGGCGCGGCCGTCGATGTGGTACCCGTGTACCGCACGATTCTGCCCGCCGTCGCGACCGATCGACTCGTCGGGCAGCTCGAGGCCGGTGAACTCGACGTCATTTCGTTTACCAGTTCGTCGACGGTGCGAAACTTTGTCGGCTTGTTTCCCTCGAAAGAGGAGATGTTGCGGCGAGTCGGAGAGGCCACCGTCGCCTGCATCGGCCCCATCACGGCGGCGACCGCGAAAGACGCCGGCCTGACGGTGCATGTCATGGCGGCGGAGAACACGGTTCCGGCCCTGGCGGAAGCCATCGTCAGGCATGTTGACCGTCAACCTGATCGTCGGCCCGCGCCGGCAGCGAATCGATGATTGTGCGATCGGCAGAATGTTCGTCACTTAACAGGGAGGATGCCGCATGGTTCCAGTCAAGTCATTCATGGTTCCGAAAGACAAGTTCATCACCGTGGAGCGCGATGTCGATGTGCGCACGGCTGGCCGCGTCATGCGTGATCGCAACATCGGCAGTTTGTTCGTCACCAACGGCAAGGAAGTCATCGGCATCATCACGGACACGGATATGGTCCGGAGAGTCGTGGCGACCGGCGCCGATATGACGAAGACGACCGTGGAGCAGATCATGTCGGCGCCGCTGGTGACGATCGAAGAGCATAAGACGTTGCTGGACGCGAACGACCTGATGGCCCAGACGCATCTGCGCCATCTGGGGGTGACGAAGGACGGGCAACTGGTCGGCATGATTTCAGTCCGTGATTTGGTGGTCTTCCTGACCAACTTGCCGAGGAAATAAGCGCATGGCCTTTCCGATGCACCGCATGCGTCGAACGCGGGAGACAGAGCCGCTTCGGCGAATGGTTCGCGAAACGCACTTGACCCCGAATGATTTCATCTATCCGGTGTTTGTCACCGAAGGGCAGGGACGTCGCGAGCCGATCAACTCGATGCCGGGACAGTTTCGTCTTTCCATTGATCTCCTGGTGAAGGAAGCCGTAGAGGTCAAGGCATTGGGTATTCCGGCCGTGATCCTGTTCGGCATTCCGGATCGGAAGGATGAGCGGGGCAGCTCGGGATTCGATCCGGACGGCATCGTGCAACGCGCCACTCGCGTTTTGAAACAACAGGTTCCTGACCTGGTGGTGGTGACCGATGTCTGCATCGACGAGTACACCAGTCATGGACATTGCGGCATCGTTCGAGACGGCAAGATCTTAAACGATGAGACGCTGGATTGTCTGAGGGCCATGGCAAAGACGCATGCCGAGGCGGGCGCCGACATGGTCGCGCCGTCCGACATGATGGATGGACGAGTGGCCGCCATCCGCGACGAATTGGATCGGGCCGGCTTCGTCGACATCCCGATCATGGCCTATGCCGCGAAATTTGCGTCCTGCTTCTATGCGCCGTTTCGCGATGCCGCCAATTCCAGTCCGCAGTTCGGCGACCGCCAGTCGTACCAGATGGACCCGGCCAACAAGCGCGAAGCCTTACGGGAGATCGATCTGGATGTGGAAGAGGGCGCGGATATCATCATGGTGAAACCCGCCATGCCCTATTTGGATGTCATCAGGGCGGCGCGCGAGCGGACGCTCCTGCCCATCGCCGCCTATCAGGTGAGCGGCGAATACAGCATGATCAAAGCGGCCGCGCAGGCGGGATGGCTGGATGAGCGTCGAGCCATGATGGAGTCGCTGCTCTCGATCAAGCGCGCCGGCGCCGAGATCATTTTGACCTATTTTGCCAAAGAAGCCGCTACCCTGCTTCAGTCACGGCACGCATGAAAATTTCACGCGGTCTTACTCCGTCCATTACCCGGCCCTATTCGGTGGTGACCATCGGGAATTTTGATGGCCATCATCACGGCCATCGGGCGCTCCTGGATCGGGTGGTATCGACGGCTCGACGGGAGGCCGGCACAGCGCTGGTGCTGACGTTCGATCCGCATCCGGTCAAGATTCTCGCGCCTCAGGTCAATCTGATGTTTCTCACCACGCCGGAAGAAAAGCTGGCCCGCTTCGAGGCCGCCGGCATCGATGAAGTGGTGTATCTGGAATTCACCCTCGCGTTTGCCGGATTGAGTCCGGCGCAGTTTGCGAAACAGGTCCTGTGCGACGGCATCGGTACGCGGGAGCTGTTTATCGGAGAGCATTTTGCTTTCGGCAAAGGCCGGGCCGGTCGCATTGCAGATTTGATCTCGCTTGGCGGCCAGCTCGGATTTCACGTGCATCCGATGTCCCCCGTGGTCATCGACGGGGAAGTGGTGAGCTCGACGCGGATTCGCCAGATGATTCAAGCGGGCGACCTGCACAAGGCCGTTCGTTTCCTCGGGAGGCCCTACGGCATCGAGGGAACGGTCATTCCTGGCGCGCAGCGCGGGACGGAGCTGGGATGGCCCACGGCGAATCTTCGGCTTCCTGAAGGGCGCGTCATTCCGCCGGACGGAGTGTATGCGGCAAAGGTGCGCTGGAACAGGCGCAGTTTGGATTCGGTCGTCTACATCGGCACCAGGCCGACCTTCGGGGCAGGAGAACGATTACTCGAGGTGTCGATTTTGGATGAACGCCTCGAACTGTATGGCGAAACGATTCGCGTGGATCTGCTGGGGTTTGTTCGCGAAGACCGCCTGTTCGCTTCCGCTGAGGCCCTGACCAAGCAGATTGAGCTGGACGTGCGGGCGGCCCGCGCCCAGTTGCGTGAGGCGGCAGTAGAGACGGTCTCGCCCCTTCAGTCCCAGTCATGATCGATGGCAGGCTCTCCCGCAGCAGTGCCTCACCCGCTTCATAATCAGGCGGTGCGCGCCCTTCGTGCGCGCGCGCTACTCCACCCGGGCCAGTCTGTCCTGGTGGCCGTTTCCGGGGGGCCGGATTCGGTGGCCTTGTTGTCCGTCCTCCACCAGCTTGCGCCGTCCTGGAATCTTTCTCTCAAGGTCGTCCATTGCAACTATGGACTCCGGGGTGCCGAGGCCGACGAGGACGCCTCGTTTGTCGCCGCGCTTTGCCGCCGGCTCACTCTTCCTTGTCTGATCCGCTCTCTCACGATTCCTTCACCACAGGCTGGTCTCTCGAGCTCACTGCAGGCGCGAGCCCGGGAGCTGCGCTATCGGCTGTTTCAGGACCTGAGTGCCGAACTCGGCGTCGATCGTGTGGCCCTTGGGCATACGGCGGATGATCAGGCTGAAACCGTGCTCCTGCGGATGTTACGGGGGGCCGGTTTGCGCGGGTTGTCCGGCATGCCGCACCGCCGCGGAAGGCTCTTTGTGCGCCCGCTGCTGACGGTGACTCGCCGGGAGATTCTGGCCTATCTGCAGGCAATGGGCTTGTCCTATCGGACCGATTCGAGCAATGCCACATCGATCTATCTGCGGAACCGCGTCCGGCATGAACTGGTTCCACTGTTGGAGTCCCTGTCTCCCGCCGCGGTCCGGCTGCTCGCGCGCCAGGCCGATCTGTTGCGCGAGGACGACCGCCTGTTGGATCGGCTGGCTGCGCGGCGCCTGGAGCGGGCCATTCTGAATAGAGAGTCCGGCATGATTGCCCTGCATCGAGCCACATTGCTCGAGCAGCCGGCGGCCTTGCAGCGCCGCATGCTGCGACTGGCGATGGAAGTCCTCTCGCCGTCGTTCGCTGGACCGCGCGGCGATCTGGTGCGTTCGATAACAGCTTCCCTGGCCTCCGGGCGCTCAGGCGGTTCGTGGCAGAGGGGATCCCTAGTGGTGACCTCCGAGCAGGCCCTGGTGCGAATCACGACGGACGTTACCGCTCCGGGTCCTCGGCCGTCAGCCAGGACACCCTTACAGGCTGCCACGCAGGTTGTCATTGGGTCTACCTTGCCTTGCACGGTCTCCTGGCCGCCCACTCACGCATCTATCCGCCTCCTGGCTGTGACTCGTGCACGGGGGTTGGCGCTACTGAAAAAGCCTGCTTCGACCATGGCTATCTTTGATGCGGAACGTCTGTCGTGGCCGTTGACGATCCGATCATGGCGCCCGGGAGATTATTTTTTCCCCGCCGGGATGGCCGGTCGACGAAAGAAATTGCAAGATTACTTCACAGATGCAAAACTGAGTCGGTCTATGCGAGAACACGTACCGCTGCTGCTCTGTCAACAACACATCGCCTGGATCGTCGGGCAACGGATCGATGCCCGATTCGCGGCCACCGCTTCGACCGCCCGATTTATCGTGGCTCGTGTGACGCATCCCGTGCGCCGGAAAGGAGTCGTGTAGGAATGGAACGCATTTTTGGCCGCCCCATCGTGACGCAGGAACAGATGCGAACTCGAATCCGTGAACTCGGACGACAGATCGCGTCTGACTACGCCGGCAAGGAGTTGGTATTGGTGGGGGTGCTCAAGGGTGCGTATGCCTTTTATGCCGACCTGGCGAGGGCGATCCGTATTCCAATGCGCGTGGAATTCATCGTGGTGACCAGTTACGGGGCCGGCAAAAAAAGTTCCGGCAAGGTGAAGCTGATTTCCGACTTGACTGAACCGATTGCGGGGAAGGATGTCCTCTTGGTTGAGGACATTGTCGATTCGGGCCTCACCGTGCAGTATCTCATGAAGACGTTGTCGAGACGGAAGCCCCGATCGTTGAAGGTCTGTACGCTGCTCAGCAAGCCGGAACGGCGGCAAGTCGAGGTCGATCTGGAGTATGTGGGATTCAAGATCCCCAACAAGTTTGTGGTCGGATATGGGCTCGATTACCGGCAGGAGTATCGCAATCTTCCCTACCTGGCCGCGCTCGATCAAGGTGAGGAAGGGGAGCAGGAGTCAGCATGAAAGGTTGTTCCCCCTGCGAAACCTATGGTAACATTCTGCAGGCTTAGCTAATTTTCGTTCTGCCTAATATCCTCAAAGGAGAGGTGGATGAATTCACGCGTAAAGAATTTATTGTTCTGGGTCGTGGTCGGCCTGTTCATGATTCTGCTGTTCAATTTGTTCAGCGTGCCGACCCATGCACCGGAAGATGAAGTCATATTCAGCGATTTCATGGCCAAACTCGATAAGGGCGAGGTCATGAAGGTCACCATCAAAGCCAATCACATCAGCGCCATCTTGAAAGACCAAAGCCGGATCCGGACCTACACCGCCGAGTATCCGGAGTTGGTGAAGCATTTACGCGAAAAAGATGTGCAGATCGAAGCCCGGCCTCCTGACGAGAGCCCCTGGTATATCACCTTCCTGGTGACCTGGGGACCCTTTATCCTGTTCCTCGGGCTCTGGTTCTTCCTCATGCGCCAAATGCAAATCGGCGGGAACAAAGCCTTGTCCTTCGGGAAAAGCCGTGCTCGCATGTTGACGGAAGAGCGCAAGAAAGTGACGTTCTCGGATGTGGCCGGTATTGAGGAAGCCAAGGAGGAAGTGCTTGAGATTATTGAATTCCTGAAAGATCCCAGAAAGTTCCAGAAACTGGGCGGGCGCATTCCGAAGGGCGTGCTCATCGTCGGTCCTCCGGGCACGGGTAAAACCCTCCTGGCCAAGGCGATTGCCGGCGAGGCGGGTGTGCCGTTCTTCAGCATCAGCGGGTCCGATTTCGTCGAAATGTTTGTCGGTGTCGGAGCTTCCCGGGTGCGGGATCTGTTCGAGCAGGGAAAGAAACACGCCCCCTGTATCATCTTCATCGATGAAATTGATGCAGTCGGCCGCTTGCGAGGCGCGGGCCTTGGTGGAGGCCACGATGAGCGCGAACAAACCCTGAACCAATTGCTCGTGGAGATGGACGGGTTCGACACGACCGAAGGCGTCATTCTGATTGCCGCCACCAATCGTCCCGACGTGTTGGATCCGGCTTTGCTGCGCCCTGGTCGTTTCGACCGGCAGGTCGTCGTCAACCGTCCGGACTTGCGTGGCCGGTCTGAAATCCTGAAAGTGCACACGAAGAAAGTTCCTCTCGCCACAGACGTTGAATTGGAGAAGATCGCGCGCGGCACCCCGGGATTCTCCGGGGCCGACCTCGAAAATCTCGTCAACGAAGCGGCATTGTGGGCTGCTCGTCTGAATAAGAAAGAGGTCGAGCTGATCGACTTCGAAATGGCGAAGGATAAAGTGCTGATGGGTGCGGAACGGAAAAGCATGGTGCTTACCGACGAAGAAAAACGCACCACGGCCTACCATGAGGCCGGCCACGCGCTGATGGCCAAACTGCTTCCCGGCACGGATCCGGTGCACAAGGTCACGATCATTCCTCGCGGGCGGGCGCTCGGTGTGACGATGCAACTGCCGACCGATGACCGTCACAATTATTCCAAAGACTTCCTCTACAACAACCTCGCAATCCTCATGGGCGGGCGGGTCGCCGAGGAGTTGGTCTTGCACGATGTGACGACCGGTGCGGGCAATGATTTGGAGCGCGCGACGGATCTCGCCAGGAAAATGGTTTGCGAGTGGGGTATGAGTGAAAAGTTGGGGCCCCTCACCTTCGGCCGTAAAGAGGAAGAAATCTTCCTGGGCCGGGAGATCGGGTCGAAGCGTGATTTCAGCGAACAGGTGGCACTGGAAATCGATCATGAAGTCAGGCGTTTGGTGACGGAAAATTACGAACGCGCCAAGCGGATCCTGACCGACAACATGACCAGTCTCAAGGCGCTGGCCGAAGCCTTGCTTGAAAAAGAAGTGTTGGACGCATTGGAGATCGATCAGATCCTCATTCAGGGATCCTCATCACAGACGGTTCCCGCCTAACATGTAGACTGCCGGCTTCGCAGGAGGCACCATAGGGTGGCTCCTGCGAAGCATATTCCCTCTGGTGAGCTCCGGGCCAAGGATTTGGAAAGCCTGCTACCTTTTGGTGGTTCGTTCCCCATGTCCCGTCCTCGTCGGCTCACATGACCCCATACTCTGTTCCTGTTTGCCCCTAAGGACTTGCCGTGACCTTTGGAAACCAATCAGCACCCCGCCGCGTCGAGATCACTGCGGGGCCCCGCACGATCACGATTGAATCCACTCCGCTCGTCATGGGGGTCCTCAATGTCACTCCTGACTCATTTTCAGATGGGGGTGCCTACGTCACGATCGAGCAGGCGGTGAATCATGCCAGGGAGATGCAGGCCCAGGGGGCCGATCTCATCGACATCGGCGCTGAATCTTCGCGACCCGGGTCACAACCGATTGAGCAGAGCGAGGAATTGCGCCGCTTGATCCCGGTCGTGGAAGCGGTGTATCAGGCCGTTTCCCTTCCTATTTCGGTCGATACCACGAAGGCTGCCGTAGCCCGAGCGGCCATCCAGGCGGGAGCCGTCATCGTAAACGATATCAGCGCGTTGCAGGCTGATCCGTCGATGGCCGCGCTGGTGGCCGAGACCGGCGTTGCCGTGGTGTTGATGCATATGCAGGGAACGCCGCAGACGATGCAGAAATCGCCGCGGTATGAAAACGTGGTGGAAGAAGTCGCGCTGTTCCTGCAGCAGCGGGCGCAGGAGGCGATCGCCCGAGGCATCCGCCCAAGTCAAATCATCCTTGACCCGGGCTTCGGTTTTGGTAAGCTCCAAGAGCATAACCTGCACCTGCTCGCGGAGTTCGAGGCGTTCACGAAATTGGGGTATCCGGTTCTCGCCGGGGTATCCCGTAAACAATTCATCGGGAATCTGACCCGGCAACCGGTTCACGAACGGGGATACGGTACCGCCGGAGCCATCGCAGTAGCAGTGTTGAAAGGCGCCAAGATTATTCGTGTGCATGACGTGCGTGCCATGAAAGATACGGCCGCCGTCGTGTCAGCCATTTCCCGTCACGCGCGTTCTTCTGTAGAGGTATCCAATGCGTAAATTGTTCGGCACAGACGGCGTTCGCGGGGTTGCGAACCTCGAACCCATGACCAGCGAAATCGCCATGCAGCTCGGCCGTGCCGCCGCGCATATTTTCATGCGGCGGGCCGGCAGGCACCAGGTGGTGATTGGGAAAGACACGCGCTTATCCGGATATATGCTGGAATCGGCCTTGACGTCGGGCATTTGTTCGATGGGAGTCGATGTCCTGCTCGTCGGTCCGATGCCGACCCCGGCGATCGCGTTTCTGACCCGAAGTTTGCGCGCGGATGCGGGTGTGGTGATTTCTGCCTCGCACAATCCCTACCAGGACAACGGCATCAAGTTCTTCTCCAACGAAGGCTTCAAACTGCCGGATGAGCTGGAGGCACGCATCGAACAGTTGATCGTTTCCGACGAGATCAAACATCTGCGGCCCACGGCGGATGCGATCGGCAAGGCTTACCGGATCGGTGATGCCGAGGGGCGGTATATCGAATTTGTCAAACGGTCGCTGCCGCGGGATCTCGATTTTCAAGGGGTCAAATTGGTCGTGGATTGCGCCAATGGCGCCGCCTACAAAGTGGCCCCCGCCGTGTTGCGCGAGTTGGGTGCCGACATCGAGGTCATCGCCAATACGCCTGACGGGATGAACATCAATGATCACTGCGGCGCCGTGCATCCGGAGCGATTGCAGGAGGCCGTGCGTCGGCATGGCGCGCACATCGGCATCGCGCTGGACGGCGATGCCGATCGGGCGATTTTTGTCTGCGAGCAAGGCAAGATCGTGGATGGCGACCACGTCATGGCCGCGCTGGGGCTCGACTTGCATGGGCAGGGACGGCTCGCCTCGCAGACCGTCGTCGGAACCGTGATGAGCAATTTCGGGTTGGAACTCGCGATGAAGAAGGCCGGCATCAATCTGATGCGAACGCCGGTGGGGGACCGGTATCTGATGGAGCGCATGCTGGCGGACGGGTATAACTTCGGCGGCGAGCAATCCGGTCACTTTATTTTCCTGGACCATAACACGACCGGCGACGGGTTGATTTCGGCCTTGCAGATCCTTTCTTTGATGAAACGCACGGGGAAGCCGCTGTCCGAACTGGCGAAGGCCATGACCGCTGTGCCGCAGGTTCTGCTGAACGTCAAAGTGAAACATAAGCCGGATTTGAATCAGATTCCGGACATTCAGCAGGCCATCAAAACTGCGGAAGCCACCTTGAACGGCAGTGGGCGAGTCTTGGTACGGTATTCCGGCACCGAAGCGCTGTTGCGGATCATGGTGGAAGGTGAGCGCGACTCCACCATTCGCGAGGTCGCGGATCACCTGGCGGATATCGTGCGCGCTCGTATCGGGTAGCACCGGCCTCTGGTCCGAGTCGCCGGATGCTGCCGTTCCTGACGATCATCTTCATCCTCGGACTCGCTCTCGGCTCGTACCTCCACTTTTTCCCTTTCAGCATTGCGGTGCTTCTCGGCGCGGCGACCGTGGCGACGGTGCTGGCTGAGCGGCGAGGGGCGCTCAGAGCAGGGCAGGGTCATCTTCTGCTCGTCTGCCTTTTTGGCGGCTGCCTGTACTGGACCCTGTTCGCGTGGCTGACGCCGCATACTGCGGTGCCGGACCATCCTGCTGCTCTTCCGGCCGGTCTTACCGGAACCATCGTGGAGTCCGTTCGACACGCACCGGGCCGGCTGACCGCCCTCGTGCGGGTGACGGCCAGCGATGATCCCGAACTCGCCACGCCGTTTGTGCTCCGGCTGACCTGGCGCGACCCCGATCGCGACCTTCAACGCGGTCTGCAGATCCGCATGCGAACCCGCGTACATGCGCCCTCAGGGACGGTCAATCCACGAGGATTCGACTACGCCGCCTATCTGGAGGCGCAGGGTGTCGATGCCGTGGGTTCGGTCTCCGGCGCGGGCGCGGTCGACGTGCTTGGTACGGATGCCGGCGTGCTGTCTTATTGGATCTCGTCCCGTATCGATGCCTGGCGCAGCCGGGTGCGGAATGCAGCCGATACGTTGTCCCAGCCGGTTCGCGGCCTGTTCCTTAGCTTGACCATCGGCGAACAGGGATTCCTCACGCCGGAGGTCCGCGAGTGGTTCATGACGACCGGGACCGTGCACATTCTGTCGATCTCCGGGTCCCATCTTGGCCTCATCGCGTTGCTCTCCTTTGCGCTGATCAGGAAAGCTTGCTTGCTGCTTCCTTCCCCTCTGCTCTTGAGTCTCTCGCGGTGGCTGATCCCGACCAGGGTAGCGGCCTTGTTCACGCTCATGCCGGTCATGGGTTACACGTTGCTGGCGGGGGCGGAAACGGCGACGATCCGGTCGGCGATCATGATCGTCGTGGGTCTCTGGACCGTATGGTTGGGCTCGCCGCAGTACCTATTGCATGCCTTGGCGGCGGCAGCCTGGCTGACGCTCTTGGCACATCCTGCCGCCCTGTACGATATTTCCTTTCAACTCTCCTATCTGTCCGTCTGGGTGTTGGCGCTGGCCCTGCAACGAGATTCTCGCGCGGACGAACTGCCGCCGCCCGCCACAGGCATGGCCGGGCGAACGTGGTATTGGATCAGGGAGTCGGTGCGGCTGACGGCTTGGGTGACGCTAGCGACCTTGCCGCTGGTGGCCTGCTACTTCAATCAAGTCGCCTGGATGGGGTTGCTCGCCAATTTGCTCATGGTGCCGTTCGTGGGGTTCATTCTGTTGCCGATCAGTTTGCTGTCCGCGGTCTGGGTCATCGTGTCGCACAGCAGTACGCTTCCCGCCGCCGGAGTGATCGAGATCCTCGCGCAGGGCATGATGGCCTCGACCCAATGGCTGGCAGGTTTGCCCGGGGCGGAATGGTTTGTGGCCGCGCCGACCGTCCCTATGATGGCCCTGTTTTATGTGGTGGGGTGGGCGCTGCTGACTCGTCGGCCGGCTTCTGCCGCTCCGTCGGCGCAATATGCGATGGCGGCGAGCATGGCCGTCTTGATCATCTGGTGGTTATGGTCTCCGCGTCCCTTCACCCGCGAGGGGCAGGTCCGGGTGACATTTCTCGATGTGGGCCAGGGAGACAGCGCGGTGATTGAATTGCCGGAGGGCGAGGTTGTGCTCATCGACGGCGGCGCCACCTATGAGCGGTTCGACATGGGGCGCAGCGTCGTGGCGCCTTTCCTGTGGAATCGCGGGATTCGCGCCGTCGACCACGTGATCGCGACGCATCCTCAACTGGATCATGCAGGAGGACTGGCCTGGATACTGGCCCATTTTCGGGTGGAGAATTTCTGGACCAATGGTGTGACCAGGAGCGAGGAGTTTTGGCGAAAGATCGAACGAGCCGTGGCGCAACGGAATCTCCAGGCGAAGGTGGCGGAGCAGGGAAGACGGATGGTGGAAAGCGGAGAGTGCGCCATGACCGTGCTGAATCCGCCGCCCGGCCGTGACCTATTGTCTATGGGGAAACAGCAGTCCTTGAACAATGTATCGGTTGTGACTGAACTCCAGTGCGGTCCCCAACGGATGTTGTTTACCGGGGACATCGAGCGAGAAGGCTTGGCGAGGATGATGCAATCCGGTCAACTCCACCACATCAATCTGTTGAAGGTTCCACATCATGGGGCACTGAGTTCGCTCCATCGTGAATGGCTGAATACGGTCCAGCCCGACATCGCCGTGGTGTCGGCCGGGCGTCGCAATTCCTACGGTCACCCCGGAGGTGAGGTCATTGCCGCGTACCAGTCCATTGAGACGCAGTTATGGAGAACGGATCAGGATGGCGCCGTGTGGGCCGATCTCGACCTGGCGCAGCCGCATCTGACCATGCACAGCACAAGAGAATGGCAGCTTCAACCGGCGCTGGTGACTGAACCCCTATGGACGATCGAACAGGATAATTTTCGTCGCCTGTGGCGTCGGTGGAATTGGAACTAGGTTGGTCGAATGTGCCGGATGCCCTGTTTTGCACGCATGCCCCTGTCAATTTTGCCGATGTGTGAGTCAGATGCCGGCCTAAGTCGGCAATATCTCGCGGGTCCTGTTGTCTGCCGCCAAGGCATGGCACATGCACATACCTCCGCATCTGTTTACTCGAGGGTTGTCGTGGACCACCCGGACTGGAATTGGTCAGGGAGGGTATTGCACGATGATCGGCAAGAAGGCGACGAGGTAATGTCCAATCGATTGTTGTTTGTCGCTCCGGCCCCGCCCTGCGATCATCAGGGGGGAGGGCGCTCGCGGATGCTCCACCTGCTCCGGTTCCTGGGCAGGCGGTTCCCCGTAGACCTGATTGCCCCCGCCGTCGACGGGTGGGAGGAATCACAACGCCTGCTGCAAGGCCTGTGTGCGGAGACGACCTTTGTCCCGCCGCGAGGGCCCTCCCTGCTGGATAGAATCGGTCTCGTCGGTCCCTACGCGAAGGATCGAGCGTTGGCTGCGGCGCTGCGCGAGCGATTGAAAAGCCGCGTCTATGGCGCGGTTCATGTCGAAACACTTTCAATGATGCCTTTTTTGCAGGCCTACACGGCGGTCCCGGTGGTGTTGGACCTATGGTCCTACGGTCTGCCGAGCCCTCTGCGAATACTCAGGAGCGGTGGGGGACCCGCCGGACGGCCGAAGCAATTGGCGCGTCGGCTGAAGCTGGGATTTTATGACCGTTGGTATTGGCCCGCGACCGCTTGTGTCACGGTTGTCTCCGAAGAAGACCGGATGCGTTGCGAGACCGCGCATCCCGGTCAGCATGTGCTGGTCGTGCCCAATGGCGTCGATTGTCAGGCCATCCGGCCAAAGCCCGATCAAGCCATAACCTCTCCAGTGTTGCTGTTTACGGGCGACCTGAGCGCTGAGTCAAATGTGGATGCGGCGATGGTGCTTGCCACGGAGGTGTTTCCTTCGATTCGCCGGGAATTCCCCAAGGCGGAACTGCGGCTCGTGGGAAGGAATCCGGATCCGTGCGTGACGCGATTGGCCGGTCCGGGGATCACGGTCACCGGGGCTGTTCCCGACATGCAGGTCCATCTGCGGGCCGCGACGATCTATGTCGCGCCACATTTCACCAACTCCGGTACGCGCACGAAATTGTTGGAAGCGATGGCGGCAGGATTGCCGATCATCACGACCTCCCTTGCGATTGAGGGCATAAAAGTGCAGCCCGGCCGCGATCTGCTCGTGGCCGATCAGCCTGCCGATATGATTGAATCGATACAGACCTTGCTCGCCAGCCAGCCCGATCGCGAGCGATTTGCGCAGGCCGCTCGCCATATGGCCGAGGTCTGGTACGACTGGAGCCGTTGTCTCTGGCCGCTGGAGCCTCTGTATCGCGATCTCCTCGCGCCCAAAGCCGTGGCTTGCTAAAGCCTGCCATCACCATCGCGTGGGCTCATGGTCATCGCACCCGCCATCGAACTGAGCTTCCTCCTCCATCGCTTCTGAAGAACATGTTGTGTTCCAACAGCCCTTCCACGTAGAATTTTGCGCCGGTAGTCGTCAATCGTATGACGAGTAAACGAGGCCGACGCTGACACGATGACGTTGATCCCGCATTCCAGGCCTTCTCTTGGACCAGAAGAACTGCGCGCCGTCACTGAAGTCATTCAGTCGGGGCAGATCACCGGGGGGCCGGTGGTGGCGCAGTTCGAGCGAGGGATGGCTGCCTATATCGGGCTGCACGGCGGTGTGGCGGTCAGTTCGGGCACGGTCGCGTTGGAACTGGCCCTGCGCGCGTTGGGCGTCGGCCATGGCGACAATGTGATTCTTCCGAGCTACGTCTGCTCGGCACCCTGGCTCGCGGTGCAACGTGTCGGCGCCCAAGCCAGACTCGTCGATATCAATCCGATCACCTACAATCTCGACCCCCACAAAGTCCGCAAAGCGCGCACCAGCCGCACACGAGCGGTGATCGTTCCGCACATGTTCGGCCTGCCGGCTGATTTGACCAGCCTGCAAGCGCTGGAGATTCCCTTGATCGAAGATTGCGCGCACACGCTGGGCGCCACGGAACAGGGGCGGGCGGTCGGCAGCGTCGGGACCCTGACAGTCTGCTCATTTTATGCCACCAAGCTGCTCTGCACCGGCGAAGGCGGTATGGTGTTGTCGAATGATGAAGCGTTGCTCGAACGGATACGGGCGCTCCGGGAATATGATAAGGCTCCATCCCTGAATGCGGGGGCGGGCAATTCAAAATTGACGGATCTGCAAGCGGCGATCGGTGTCGCGCAACTCAACCAGCTGGGGGAATTTCTCGACAAGCGATCGACGCTGGCCGGCTTGTACCGCGACACGTTGCCGGCGGAGATGTTTACCCTGCCCGCTGTTCCTGCCGGCCGGACGCACGTGTATTATCGCTTCGTCGTGCGATTGATGAAAGGGTTGCAATCGCCCGATGAATTCACCGACTACCTGTCGCGCCTGGCTCATCGCGGCCTGCAATGCCGCAAACCGGTGTTCCGGCCCCTGCATCGCTATCTCGAGCTGCCGGACTTTCCTTGCAGTGACGAGGTAGACGAGTCCGCCATCTCGCTGCCGCTTCATCCCTCGCTGACGGAAGACGCGATCCGGCAGGCTGCGCAGATTCTCCAAGAAGAGCTTCGTTGACCCGGGCCGGTCACGCCCGGAGGTTCCTCCTTGACCCTCGTCTGACCGATCGGCATGATGGCGGCGCATCGCCCGACGCGGGTGACGCACACATGTTTATGACCGCAAAAACCCGGAGATCATCGGTATGGTGCCCACGGTTGAGTGGAAAAATGGCGCGGTCCGGCTGTTGGATCAAAGTCGCCTTCCGTCCCAGGTCGAATTTCTCGATTGCCGCGACTATCGTGCCGTCGCGCAGGCGATTCGAGAGTTGAAGGTGCGCGGCGCTCCGGCGATCGGTGTGACCGCTGCGATGGGCGTGGCCTTGGGCGCGCAGAGTTTACCCGCCGACGACTACGGGGTCTTCGTGAAACAGGTCGATGAAATCTGCGATCACCTGGCCGCCTCGCGACCGACCGCGGTGAATTTATTCTGGGCCATCGCGCGCATGAGGCGGACAGTCGCCGCACTCGCCGACAGGCCGGTGGCAGAGATCAAGCGCGATCTGATCCGGGAATCGCAAGCCATCCTCGACGAAGACATCGCGCTCTGCAAGGCGATGGGCCGGCATGGGGCGGCCCTGCTCCACAGCGGACAGACGGTGTTGACCCACTGCAACGCCGGCGCATTGGCCACTGCCGGATACGGAACGGCGCTGGGGGTCATCCGCGCTGCGTGGGAGCAGGGAAAGCAGATTCGGGTCGTAGCCGACGAAACCAGGCCGGTGCTGCAGGGCGCGCGATTGACGGCCTGGGAACTGATGCAGGACCAGATCCCGGTGACCTTGATTACCGACAATATGGCCGGCAGCCTCATGCGTCAGGGAAAAATCCAGGTGTGTATTGTCGGCGCGGATCGTATCGCGGCCAACGGCGATGTGGCCAACAAGATCGGCACCTATTCCGTCGCCGTTCTGGCGCGGGCGCACGGGATCCCGTTTTATGTGGCGGCGCCGTACAGCACGATCGATCTGGCGACTGAGACCGGCGCCGACATTCCCATCGAGGAGCGTAATCCGGCCGAGGTGACGACCATCCACGGCAGCCACCCTGTCGCGCCGACCGGCGTGGCCGTGTACAATCCAGCGTTCGACGTGACCCCGGCCGATTTCATTACCGGCATCATCACGGAACGGGGCATCTTCACGCCGCAGGCTTTGGCCGATGCGTTCAGCCGGGAAGGCGCAGCCGGCAAGTCCGGTCTAGTCTCCTGATTCTCAGAGTCCTTTATCTTGCCAGCACTTCGGCCCCTTCTTTATAATGCCGCGAGACTGGGCCATGACGATATTTTTTAGCTGAAGGAGCCTGACGATCCATGAGTGAACGAACCCTTGCCATCATCAAGCCGGACGCCGTGAAGAAAGATGCCATCGGCGACATTATCAATCGATACGAAAAGGCGGGGTTGAAGCCGGTCGCCATGCGTCTCATGCACCTGTCCAAAGCCACGGCGCAAGGGTTCTATGCCGTCCATAAGGCGCGCCCGTTCTTCGACAGCCTGTGTACCTTCATGTCGTCGGGGCCATGCGTGGTGCTGGTGCTCCAAGGCGACAATGCGGTGAAAAAGAATCGCGAACTGATGGGCGCCACCGATCCCGCGAAGGCGGAGAATGGCACCATTCGCGCGGCCCATGGCGCGAATATCGAGTTTAATGCGGTCCACGGGTCCGATGCGCCCGAGACGGCGAAGTTCGAGATCGGGTATTTCTTTCCTGAAATGGAGTTGGTCGGGTAGGCGCACATTGAGCGCAGACTTCTCCCACGTCATCCCGGCTCGACGGTCGTTTCCCGGCCGTCGAGCCTTCCTTCCCTTCCTGATGCTGCTGATGGCGTTCGGTGCCGGGTGCGCCGGGTCGCCTCCTGTTCCGGCTGCCCAGCCCGTCGAAAATCCGGGAATCGAGGCGGAGACGCGCCTCTGGTACCAGGCGTCCACCGCCTTTTCCGACGGCCGCTACTCCGCCGCGATCCATCTCTACGAACGCTATCTGACGACCTATCCCAAATCCCGCCGCGCGAAAGAAGCCCATTGGGAATTGGGCCAGTCGTACGAACAAATGGGGGAAGTGGCGGGGGCGTTGAAGGAGTACCGGATATTGGCCGGTCCGGAGGGTGCTCCGGCTTCGGCACAAAGCGCCTATGCCGAGCGGGCGCTGCATCGCATGGAGGCCTTGCGGAACCAATCGGGAGCGCAGGCCGGTGCCAGGTCCGGTCATACCGCGCTCTATGTGTCCTTCAGTAATTTGCCGCCGATGGCGCAAGTCGAAACCTGGGTCCGGCAGCTGAGTGCCCAGGGAGTCAGCGCCATTCTCATGGATGCCAGCTTGGAGTCGTCGTTCACCAGGCCGCCTGCTCCGACCGGTCCTCCTCCCGGCAGCCCCTTGCCGAAGCTGCCCGGGGGCGCGTTGTTTTCGACTTCTCAAGGTCCTGTGATGACCGATTGGTTCAGCGTGATGGTCCCGCAAGCGCATGAACTCGGCATTTCCGTGTTTGCCGTGATCGATCTGTTCCATGCGCCGCTTTCCGATCACCGCCAGGAGTCCCGGATGCTCCTGTACGATCCGACCAGGCGCAAGGTTCATCCCTGGAGCCAGTTCGATCTCCTTGCTCCGCCGGTTCAGCAGCAAGTGGCTCAGCTGTTGGCCGATCTGCTCAAGAGCGGAGTCGATGGCATGGTGTTTCGCGCGCGGGCGGAGAACAGTTTTGCCTACGAGGTGAGTGACGCGGCGTTGCGCCAGTTTGAAGCGCAGGTGCGCCAGCCGGCGTCCGAAGTGGCGCAGGCGCTCCGCGAGCGCATGTCTGTGCGCCAGGACGCGGGGGCGCTGGCCTCCGATAAAACGCTGTGGCGGTGGGTCGGCTGGAAGTCTCGCCAGGAACTGGATGTGCTCGCCCGATTGAAGAAGTATCTGCAGAAGGCGGTGCCACGCTTGCGCATGGTGCTGGAGATTCATCCCGAGGCTCTGTCGAATCCCACGTCCGCCCTGGTGAATTACGGCGAAGACGCCGCCGAGGCGAGACGCAGGGGATTTGATCTGTTGCTGGGAGGGCCGTCTCGCGAGGCGTCGGAGGTGCGGAACTTCGGCGGATCGTTCAAGGGCTGGAGCCGCGATGTGATTCAATCGGAAAAAGGTGAGCCACAAACGCTCCCGCAAGGGTGGGTGTTGCTGCGGACGCCGGCCGAGCACGGCGGCGGCATGTTCACGGGACTGGCGCAGCAGGCAGATGAATTGCGGACGCCGGACATCCGCCATCTGGTGTTCGTGCCGGATGCGTTGCCGGCGATTCCTTGACAAAGCCATACCCGGCTTTTACGATCGCGCCACGCATGTTCGGGGCGCGCTTTATTCACGTAGGTCGCCAGGAAAGCGGCCGCCAAGAGGAGTGCCATGATACCGTCCAATCTCCGTTACCATCAGGAACACGAATGGGTCCGCGCCGAAGGCCGGGAGGCGACGATCGGCATCAGCCATTTTGCGCAGGATGCGCTGGGCGATATCGTGTTCATTGATCTTCCCAAGGCGGGCGCCAAGGTTACGGCCGGCCAGCAGATCGGCGAAGTCGAGTCGACGAAGACCACCTCGACCATCTATACGCCGGTCAGCGGGACTATTACGAAGATCAATACCGACCTGAAAGATCATCCCGAAGCCGTGAACTCCGATCCCTACGGCAAGGGATGGATGGCCGTAATCGAGCTCACGGCGCCAGCTGAAGTGGAGCAGCTCATGACGGCCACGCAGTACGAGGAGTTTTTGAGCAAGCAGAAGCACTGAGACGGTACCCTGCGTCAATGAATCGGCGGCGCAGGTTCTTCCGGAAGGTTGCAATCATTGCCGGTCCAGTGAGTCATTCGTATGTCGAAGCATCTCGCAATTCTTGGCGCCGGTCCCGGCGGGTATGTGGCCGCGATTCGCGCCGCGCAGCTGGGCGCGCGCGTGACGGTGATCGAGAACCAGGCGCTGGGTGGAGTCTGCCTCAACTGGGGCTGCATCCCGAGCAAAGCCCTGTTGTCGGTCGTCGAACTGGGCGATAAGGCGAAGAAGGCGAAAGACTTCGGTCTCCTGCTCACCGGCCCGGTCGCTTATGACCCAGCGGTCATGGTGGCCAGGAAAAATAAGGTCGTCTCGACATTGGTCAAGGGCATCGCCACGTTGTTCAAGACCTGGAACATTGAGCATGTGGAGGGTAGGGGTGAGTTGATCGATGCCCGGACCATTCGCGTGACCAAGCCGGATGGAGCCACCCAGCAGGTGGCGGCCGACGGCCTCATCATCGCCACCGGCTCATCCTGGCCGAACCTGCCGCTGTTTCCCATAGACGGCACTCAGATCATCACGAGTAAACAGGCGCTGGAGCTGGCCCGCATCCCTGCCAGCCTCCTGATCATCGGAGGCGGCGTGGAAGGCTGCGAGTTTGCCTCTCTGTATAGTGGCCTGGGAACGCAAGTCACGCTTGTCGAACTGGTCCCGCGCATTCTGCCGCTGGAGGATGAAGAGATCAGCCAGATGATGGAGCGCGAATTGAAGAAGCGGGGAGTGGAGATTCGGACCGGCGTCACCGTCGATCAAATCGTCCGGCAGCCCGACGTGGTCACGGCCCATTTTCGCGATGGGTTGTCGCTGAATGTCGAGCAGGTGTTGGTCTCGGTCGGGCGAGGATTCAATTCGCGCGGGATCGGGTTGGAAAAAGCGGGGGTGCAGGTCGGCGCTCGCGGTGAGATTGTCGTCAATGAACGGATGGAAACGAATATCCCCGGGGTCTACGCGATCGGCGATGTGGTCGGCAAGGCGATGTTGGCGCATGTGGCCTCGCAACAAGGCAAGGTGGCCGTAGAAAATTTCCTGGGTCACCCGCGCGCCATCGATTACGACGTCATCCCGACGGGCATCTTTACGTTACCCGAGATAGGACGAGTTGGGCTGACGGAGCAGCAGGCCCGCGACCGTTGTGCCGGAGCCGGGAAAGATGCCCAGCAGGCCGTAAAGGTCGGACGCTTTCGTTATGGGGGCATCGGCAAAGCTCAGGCAACGGGGGATATTCAGGGATTGGTGAAAGTGGTCGTGGATGAGGAGACCGACCGGATTCTCGGCGTGCATATCCTCGGCGCGCATGCGACCGATCTCATTCATGAGGCAGCGTTGGCGATGCATCTCGGCGCGACCGTCTCGCGCGCGGCGGAGATGATCCATGCGCACCCGACCCTGGCGGAGGGACTCATGGAAGCCATGGAAGATGTGCACGGCCATGCGATCCATCTCGCGCGAAAGCCGGTGACGTCATGATGCAATCTTTGTTGATCAAAGCCGCCATGCTGGCCGTGACGCTCGGATCGCTGATCTGGATTGCCTCCGTGACTCCGGTGACGAAGGTGATACCGGGTCAACCGCAACTGCTCGCGAAACATCCCATCGCAACGGTGTCCTCGCCCCAACCGGTAGAGGCCTCTCCGGCGAGACCATCCTTGGCCGGAATGAATCACGCAACGTCGATCCCGCATCAACCGGTGGCGGTGCCGATTGAGGCGTCGGAACCTGCGCGTCCATCGGAGAAGGCTGCTCCCGATCCGGCCCCCGCTCCTCAAGCGGGGCCGCGGCAGGTCGACCTGAATCAAGCGACCCTCTCTGATCTCGAGGCGTTGCCCGGCGTTGGTCCCAAGCTGGCGCAGCGGGTGATCGAGCATCGGGATGAGAAGGGTCCGTTCCGTAGCGTTGATGACCTGCGGCAGGTGAGAGGCATCGGCAGAAAGAAGTTCGACCGGCTCCGCCCGCACGTACTCGTCACCAATACCAAATCCCCGGCACGGCACAAAGGAGCCCTGTGACACCGTTAGGGCAGCAGCTCGATCTTATACTTCGAGGGATTGTTGAGGTTATTCAGCAAAGCGAGCTGGAGGCCAAGCTGGCCCGCTCCATCAAGGAGAACCGTCCCCTTCGTGTCAAAGCCGGGTTCGACCCCACGGCGCCCGATCTTCATCTGGGCCATACGGTGTTGATTCACAAGCTCAAGCATTTCGAAGACCTCGGGCATCAGATCATCTTTCTCATCGGCGATTTCACCGGCATGATCGGCGATCCGACCGGGCGATCCGAAACCCGCGTGGCACTGTCGAAGGAAAAGGTGCTGGAAAACGCCAAGACCTACGAACGCCAGATCTTTAAGATCCTCGATCCGGCAAAGACGCAGGTGGAATTCAATAGCCGCTGGATGAGCACGATGTCATCCGACGGGCTGATCGAATTGAGCGCCCACTATACGGTGGCGCGCATGCTGGAACGGGAAGATTTTCACAAGCGGTACACCGAGGGCACGCCGATCAGCATCCATGAGTTCATGTATCCCTTGATCCAGGGGTATGATTCCGTGGCGCTGAAGGCCGATATCGAGTTGGGCGGTACGGATCAAAAGTTCAACCTCTTGATGGGGCGGGATCTGCAGAGGGACTACGGGCAGGAGGCGCAGGCGGTCATCACCATGCCCCTGCTCGAGGGGACCGACGGCGTCCGCAAGATGAGCAAAAGCTTCGGCAACTATATCGCGCTGGAAGACCATCCGGCCGATATGTTCGGCAAGCTCATGTCGATCAGCGATACGCTCATGCATCGATACTATGAGTTATTGACCACCGAAAATTTGGCAGCGGTGAAGGCCGCGCACCCGATGGACGCGAAGCAGAGCCTCGCGGAGCAGATCGTGGCCCGCTATCACGGGGCTGATGCCGGCCGCGAAGCCAGAAGCGCCTTTCAACAGAAATTCCAGGCGCGGGAGTTCCCCGAACAGCCGGACGCGCATGTGGTGCTCACGCCCTCCGATGTCAAAGATGCGGCCATGCCCACGATCGGTCTGGTCGATTTGATCGCAAAAACCGGACTGGTGCCCAGCAAGAGCGAAGCTCGACGCCTGATCGTGCAGGGCGGAGTGGAGCTCAATGAGCAGAAGATGACCGATGCGAATGCCGCGGTTCCGTTGGCCGCCGGCCAGCTCCTGCGTTTGCGTGTCGGTCGGCGGAAGTTTGCCGTGGCCGAGTACAAGGATTGAGCGGGCCGTTGCCTTGACTTAGCGCCGTCTCCAGCGTAGGATTGATTCTCTTCAGCCAGGGGCGGGCGTAGCTCAGTGGTAGAGTCCTTGCTTCCCAAGCAAGTTGTCGTGGGTTCAAATCCCATCGCCCGCTCCAAATATTTCCAATCGCTTCCGTATGACTTCCGCCTAATACCACTTCTAGCTTCCGGTTTCTGATACGGTGTCACTCGGGAGCCGCAGGGATAGCGCATTCGGTGCAGGGATGAGTGGTGGGAAGGGTGGGATGAGGAACAACTTTTATCCGCGATAGCCAGACCACGGTCACGGACAGCAGAATGAGTTAGCCTGCATCAAGGCGGGTCCTACGAATCAAGGTTTCCCGCGCCTCTTCGATCCCCTGAGCATAGCGAGTAAGAGCGCTGGAATACTCGGGGCAAATGTCTGCCAGTCGTCGCGCTTCACCCGCTGACGCAGCTGAGGCCTTAAGGACATCCTCAAGGGTGTAGGTGGTCGCGGCCATCGTGTCGCTCCTCAGTAGGTGTCTGTCGGGGATAAACGGTATCGAACAGCTCTTTCCACAGATGATTCACCGTGGTAACAAACTCCAGCAGCGCCGGCTGCTGCTCCGGGTGGGATTCACCGAACAGTTCGGCCATGCCTCTTGCCGCCGTCAGCTTACATCCGATATCGACTAATGAAGGTTTCACGTGTGACCTCCCGCTTCTCTGCACCACTCCCACAAAATGAGATAGGGCAGCGTTCTCCGCTGACTTCCCAAGTATCTTCCAACCTAGCAGGCTAGGCTAGCCGTATCATCGTTTTTGTATCGCTTATCCTCGCACGGACCAAGGCAGACATCGGCGTCTCGCCGACTCACTGTGCTTCAATTACAGTCCGGCTATGGGTTGGACCTTCACCGCGCCCTTCTCGGTAGTGCGGCTGCTCACGCCTCTGAGGATGACCTTGAGGCGGCCAAGAAGCGGGCGCCGCCTTACGACAAGATTGTGGGCTGGGGTCGGGGTAGCCAATACCCAGTGCGCCGTTCCCACGGCTTTTGGCGGGCTCAGGCTGACCTGTAGCATGAGCCGCTCCGGCAATTGCTGGGACAGCGCCGCGATGGAAAGGTTCTTCTCCTCGCTAAAAACTGAGCGCAGGGCACGGACCACCTACCGCACCCGCGACCAGGCGAAAGCCGATGTGTTCGATTACGTCGAGCGCTTTTATAATCCTCGCCGGCGGCACCCTACGTTAGGCTATCTCAGTCCGATGGAGTTCGAACGGCAGGCGGAATGAGCCGAGGGTAGTGTCAATTAAACCGGCAGCAGGCCACCCCCTGCTCATAGCGCAGAGGCCGACTCCAAGTCGGTCACTCACTCGGCCTCCAAAAGATCCATGCGAGGGAACCGCCCCCAGGGAAGCCCCCAGTATCAACCAGTTCCCGTACCTTGTAACGATGAACACTGAAGTCGGATCCGACTCATGAAATTTCTGCGGACCATCACGATTTCGAGAACACGAAAGATGGCGTCTGTGAGTGGCCCCTTTGCTGACTGCACTCACGGGATAAGGGGCTGCAACGCAATTGCAGGAGCTCCATGGCAAAGAAATCCTTCCTTCATCAGACCATCGTAGCGGGGACTGTCAGCGGACTTCTCATGGACATGGTCATTGTCCAAGCTAGCCGCATGCAAACCGGGCGGTCGGCGCCTGGCCTGAATGCTGTTAGCCATATTCTGTGGGGCAGGCGGGCTGCGCGGCAGAATAATTGGTCGGTTCGCTACACTGTCAGTGGAATCCTCTTGAACCAGCTGGCCTGCCTCTTCTGGTCCGGCTGTATGGAAGCGCTTTGGCCCGCCCGGCGGATGCGCCAATCTCGCCAAGGTGTTCCTCGTGCCATATTTATCGCTCTGATCGCTTACATCGTGGATTACCATGTCATTCCAAAGCGTTGCACGCCGGGTTTTGAATTGCTTTTCCCTCGCAATTGGTATCCCTCGCTTTATGCTGGCCTCGCCGCTTCGTTATGGGCAGGCGCTTGTTCACGTGAATTCCGGGACTGATTTCGAATCCCAGGGACACACCTTCCGATGATGAGACTCAAGACGGTAGCCCCGACCATGATACGGAACAGTTTCGATCTTCAGGAATGTACTGTTTCCTAGGACTACAGGAGAGATTGTGAGTAAGCACAAACGGCGGGATAAGCAGCGGCTGAAGTATATCTTGAGAAATCTGAGCCGCAAGGGGAAGACAGACGGTACAAAGCAGCGCTAAGACCACGAGTTTGGCATGTGCCTCCCTGTGTCCCTCCGTCACTGTAACCGCATGAGATTGCGAGCTTCCTGTTCCACCGCTTGTCCTGGCGGATTCCATTGCTCCAACCCATAACCCGCTTCCCTAGTATGTTGTCGTGGATTCAAATCCCATCGCCCGCTCCAAATTTCCCTGCACATTCAGCAGATTTGAATCCACGACAGAGGGTTTCGAAGGGAACATACCCTTTGCGCCGCTCCCTGGCGGTGGATCCACCGATTCCTTGTCCCGCCTGGAACCCGCTCGACTGCCTCGGAATCACAAGCCGCCGGCAACGATAGCGAACGGTGCCAGATACTGTCGCGCCTCAATCAGGGCCCTATGCTTGGATGAATCGAACGGTTTCATGCTCCGGAAGGCCAGTACCTACTGATGCGAGTCTGCCTGCCCTGTTGGTGCCCACAAGGTACGGCGGTGTGATTTGATGAGGTGGCGCGAGTGTTGCGTTAAGCCAAGGCAGGCGGTCTGGTCAATCCGTTCTGATGCGCGCGGATCAGGAGTTTTTGCCGGTTTGAGACCCCCAGCTTGTCGAAAATGCTGGTGAGATGATGCCGGACCGTAATGCTGGAAATACAGAGACGGTTGGCGATGTCTTTATTGGACAGCCCTTCGCTGATCAAACGAACCACTTCACATTCCCGTTCGGTAAGGCCGTCTAATTGTTTGAGCTGGGTGGGAGTGGCCGGGCTTAAGGCGGGGAACTCTTTCTGAATACTCGGCATGGTGTGTGCCGGATGTAGTCCGAGCGTCAGCATGGCGTCCTTGCTGGATCGTGTCAGATGGGCGATTGTCGCAATGAGCACCGCCGACGGCTGAACTTTCAGGACAATGCTGTCGACGCCGGATAATAAGGCTTGCCGGGTGCACTCCACCTCGTCGAAGCCGCTGAGCAGGATCGTCTTCAGGCCGGGTCGCGCAGCTTTCAGTCGTTGGAGTACGTGCGGTACGGCAGCTCCATTTTCCGTGTCGATGATGGCGACGTCCGGTCGCTCCGTCGCCAAAATGTCTTCGAGGTTCGGGGTGTGAACGGATTGGCCGACCAGACGCATCCATTTTTCAGCTTCGACAATTCTCTGCAAACCCAGGCAGAGCAGATAATTGCTGCTGACGATGATTACGACTGTCGCCGCTGTCGTCTCTTGGGTTCCGTTCATCGATCCTCCTGGAAACGCACCGCCCGCCGAGCGCCTGTCCGGCCGCGATGGATATATACCTACGTAGTTGCTGAAACGACTACGCAATGAAAGCTAGGTTAAATGGGTGATTCCATACACCTGCGATGCGCATAATCTCACAGGCAGGGATATTCCGGCAATCGGTAAATATCTGGAGGCATGCCGCTCAAAGCCTTGCTGGTATTGGATTTATAAAGACGGACAGTTTTACTTATACCGAAAGTGGAGTTGTTCATAATTGTACACTAGTTGATGTACGAGGTTCGTACCTCGTGTTTCAATCAGGGGTATGTTACACGGCCCAACTTTCTTGCTGAATCTTTGGAATAAGAATACTTGCTTATTTTTGGCCCGGAAATTTCCCGCCCTCTCCCGCAGAACATCCGGCACAAATGTACCAGGGGTAATTCTCGACAAGCGTCAACCGCGCGGCACGAATGTCCGATGTAAACCAACGAAAAAGTCTTTAAAAGACCCTGCACGTTCATGGGACTCAGAGGGCGAAGCTATGTTAAAGAGCGTAGAAAGCGGTCCGGCAGTTCAGATCCCCGAACAGCACGAGGCGGCGGTTGATCTTCGATGGTATGCGCTGAGCACGCGTTCTCGGCATGAAAAACAGGTGCGGGATCGCCTGGAGGGTATCGGGATAGAACCTTTTCTGCCGTTGGCTCGGACACTCAGCCAATGGTCCGATCGCAAGGTCTGGACTGAGACGCCTCTGTTTTCCGGATACTGTTTCGCACGGTTCTCACTGATGCAGTGCCATCCGGTGCTCCAAACTCCCGGTATCGTTAGGATCGTAGGTTCAGTCATGCCCGAGCCCATTCCCGACGAGGAAGTCGCCGCCATCAAAACCCTCGCCGCGAGCCGACGTCCGGTTGACTCGCACGACTATTTGACTGAAGGGGCATGGGTCGAGGTTGTCCGCGGCCCGCTCACCGGGTTGCGCGGGCAACTCATCAGACGGTCGGGGCAGGACTGCATCGTCATTCGCGTGCATTTGATCCAGCAGGCGGTCACGGTTCACATCGACATCAACGAAGTCATCTCAGTGCAGTAATCTCCTTCAGGCCTTCTCCGATCCAGCGTCTACAGTTGGGACCATTTTTCCGCACCTGACTGCCATGCCAAAGTCTCGATTTTCCCAGAGTCAGATCATGGCCATCGTGCGTGAAATGGAACAGGTTCGTCCTCTGAAGACCCTGGCGAGAAAGCATGGAGTCTCGACGGCGACCTTGCATCGGTGGAAATTGCAGGTGGCCGATAAGCAGATACCGGCTCGAGAACGCCTTCGTTGCTTGGAAGTTGAACATCGGCGGTTGAAGAGCAAGTTTGCGGAGCTATCGTTGGACTATCTGTCGCTCCGGGCCGCGTTGGTCGATGACGTGAATAAAGAGTGCTAGCTGCTCAGTGGTTCGGACTTCGTTTGACTGAAAATTTTTACTCGTCTGGAGGGCGCACCATGCGTGGGTTAATCGCCGCGGCAATCAGATTACTACTTGTAGGGGGCGGGGTAGCCCTGTTCCTGTTGCCATCCGGGGCATTCGCGCAGGTGAATGCTGCCGACATGGCAGGAAAAGACGGCGCGGCCGCGTTTACGACCGCTCCGGCGCCCACGGGGGGGCACATCGGGGAGCGGTTATCGAATATCGTGACTGAAGCCTACACGATCGGTGCAGAAGACGTGCTGGAGATCACGGTCTGGAGAAATACGGATTTGTCGAAGACCGTGCAGGTGCGGCCGGACGGCAAATTCTCCTTGCCGGTCATCCGGGATGTGGTCGCAGTCGGAAAAACTCCGTCTCAATTGGCAGATGAAATCACGCGCAAGCTGAAGGAATACGTCCAAAATCCCGTTGTGGCGATCAGTGTACGGGAAGTGAATAGTTACAATATCTTTGTGCTCGGCGAGGTCGTGAGGCCGGGCAAATACCCACTCAAGAGCAAGACGACGCTGTTGCAGGGAATTACCATCGCCGGCGGTTTCACGCCCGTCGCCGCCAGAAATCAGGTGGTCATTTTCCGATTCGGCGAAAACGGGTCGACGATGCAGACGGTGACGTCGAGCTACGATGACATCGTGTTACGCGGCGGGATCACGGGCAATCTGGAACTGCGAGCCGGAGACACCATCGTCGTGCCGAGCGAATCCATGGTGGTGTTCCCAGGGCAGCAACAACAATAGGCACCCCATCAAGCAGGCTGAACTCACATGCAACTACAACGCGTTATACATTTCATCGGGCGGATCTGCATGGCCGGTTTCATGGGCGTGGCGATGGCAGGCTGCGCCGCCACCGTCCAAGAGCGAGAATATGAGGCTCCCGGAGGATTCCTCCTTGGTCCCGAGGATCTCCTTGAGATCACGGTCTGGAAAAATGCCGATTTGTCGCGCATTACCCCCATCCGTCCGGATGGCCTCATTTCCATGCCGATCATCGGGGATGTGCAGGCCTCAGGGCTGACAGCGGACGGCTTGGCGCACCGGATTGCCGAGCGTCTGAAGCAATTTGTCGCAGGCAGCCCGGCTGTCTCGGTCAGTGTCAAGGAACTCAATAGCTACTCCATCTTTGTGTTGGGAGAAGTGACAAGGCCGGGAAAGTATCAAGCCAAGTCGTATGTCACGCTGCTCCAGGCCATCTCAATGGGCGGCGGATTTACGGAATATGCCAAGAAGAACAAGTTACAGGTGGTTCGCGCGAGACTCAACGGCGACAACAAGATTCACGAAACCAGGATTCCCATCCGGTATGACGACCTCCTGGCCGGCCGAGGAGAGCCAGGCAACATGATTCTGCTGTCGGGTGACACCGTCATCGTCCCTTAACATCGCCCCCTTATCCGTTTCCAACCAACTCTATGCCCAGGTAATTCCGGACTGGCGCATGTTTGACACGATCCGATCTCCGGAGATCTGTGCGACCGTCAGGTGCTCGAGATTGCCGTCGCTCGACGGCGACAGGGCGGTCGCACCCAACACGTGTTCCGGTGATTGAATTGTGTGGTCATACCAGGGCCGAACAGATGCCATGCGGATCGCGGTGGGCGGCACTCTGGCTCCTGGTCTTTCAGGTGCTGTTTCAGATCGATGCCGTCGGTCCTCCTCATGCGCATGCCGACACAAAGGTCATCCCGTCTGTGACATTGTCCGAACGGTACGACTCCAATGTCTTTTTCGCTCCTCCCGAATTTCTCCCTCCCGGACAACGGCGGAGCGACTTCGTGTCGACCGTTGCCGGCGGTCTGCAAGTGCTGCACAAGTCGAGAAGTATCGAAGCCAGTCTCACCGGTGGAGCCGATGCCAATGCCTACGCCTATAACAGCAGCTTGAATTATTTCTCGACCACAGCCGACGCCTACGCCAAGCTGGACGGGTTAGTCGGGCAGTTTGCGGAAGGGGCGCATCTGCTGATCAGCGAGCGATTTCGGTATACCCCTGAACAACCGAGTTTCTTGACGGGCGCCAAGGGCCAGGCGATCGACGATCCGTTTCTCCGTGGTATTCAAGGGTTTCGCGCCAACACCTTCTCCAACACGACCGCCGTCAATGCCGAGTACCCGGTATTTCGGGGATTGGGCGTGCAAGGCAGTTACTCCTTCTCACTCTATCGGGTCGGGTCCATTTTGGTCTTGAACACGACCGGCGCAACCTTTTTCGATACCAACCTTCACAGCTGGTCGGTCGGTCCAAGTTACCGGATCTCCCCGGTCGATCATCTGTCGGTGACCTATCAGCAGAGCCTGGTCACGCAGACGGTGACGGACGGTAGCCAGAACATCGAATACAATACGCAGGAACTCTGGGCGAACTACACACGGATCATGCCTGAGTGGACGGCGACCGTCCGTGGCGGGGTCACCTTGATCGAGCCGGCGAGCCAAGCGTTCCCCACCGCCGTCTTGAGTATCACGAGTAACCCGGAGCGCTCGACCTCGATTCGATTGGACTTGTCACGGCGAGCGGCTCCCTCGTTCTTTATCGTGGGCGGAGCGACGATCAGCAACGTCGGGCAGGTGGAAGTCACGCAGCGACTGTCCAAACGATTCAGCCTCAGGGGCAGTTTCAGCTACGGCTACAACGAAGTCGTCCCGATGAAAACCGTGAAGTTTGAGAATCTGAATGCCGTGGCGGGGTTGAATTATAGTCTTTCCCGAACCACCTCGATCGATCTGTTCTACAGCTATAACGATTTCAAATTGACCCAGCCCGGTGTGCCGTTCGACGTGGTGCGAGACGTCGTGATGCTGTCGTTGACCACCCAGTGGAAATAGCCGGTGGCGCGCGACAGGGCGGGATCTGGATTGAATGGCTCAGCGCCGGCCCGCCTGGACGTCTTGGGATGAAGCGCAAGAGAGAGGAGACGACGTGGAGCAGACAGTGAAACTGGAGGCGGTCGCAGGGGCGACTGCGGAGCAGATTCCCCTGCTTGTTCTCCGCCCCAGCCGCGGATGGCAGCAACTTGGTCTGAAGGATCTGTGGCAGTACCGGGAGCTGCTGTATTTTCTCTGTTGGCGCGATATCAAGGTGCGATACAAGCAGACGGCGCTGGGAATAGCCTGGGCCATTCTTCAGCCGCTGATGACCATGATCCTGTTCAGCCTGTTTTTTGGAAAACTGGCGAAGATGCCCTCCGACGGCATTCCCTATCCGCTGTTTGTGCTCACCGCCCTGGTGCCCTGGATGTTTTTCGCCAATGGCGTCACGCAATCGGCCGGAAGCTTGGTGGAGAATGCCAGCCTGTTGAAAAAGGTTTATTTCCCGCGCCTGGCTGTCCCGATGGCCAGCATCATCGCCGGCTGCGTCGATTTTGTCTGCTCCTTTGCGCTGTTGATCATCATGATGCTGTTCTACGGAATCGTCCCTTCGGCGGCGGTGGTCTGGTTACCGTTCTTTCTGGCCTTGGCCTGTATCGCATCATTGGGTGTGGGGCTTTGGCTATCCGCTCTCAATGTGCAGTTCCGCGATGTTCGGTATGTGATCCCGTTTCTCATGCAATTGTGGATGTTCGCGACGCCGATCGCCTATCCCAGCAGTTTGCTCTCCGAACCATTGCGAACGGTGTATGGCCTCAATCCCATGGTAGGCGTGGTTGAGGGATTCCGGTGGGTGTTGCTGGGAACCGCGACCTCGCCGGGTCCGATGGTCTGGGTGTCGGCCGCGGCGAGCCTCGTCGTTCTGATCACCGGCGCATTCTATTTTCGTCGGATGGAAGTCACGTTTTCCGACCGGATGTGAGGCATATGGCCAATCTTGCGGTGCGTGTCGAGAATCTCTGGAAGCAATATCGAGTCGGCCGGCAGCCAGAACGGTATTCCACGTTGCGGGATACCATGGCCGGTATGTTCCGAGCCCCGTTGCGGCGCATGCAGGGCCTGATGGCAGGGCAGGGAACTGTCAGTTCTGCCTCGGACGACCAATTTTGGGCTGTGAAGGACGTGTCGTTTGATATCCGGCGCGGCGAGGTTGTGGGCATTATCGGGCGCAACGGCGCGGGAAAGAGCACGCTGTTGAAAATCCTCTCCCGGATCACCGAGCCGACTCGCGGGCAAGTCTCGCTCTACGGGCGCGTCGGTTCACTGCTCGAGGTGGGGACAGGATTCCATCCCGAACTCACCGGGCGGGAGAATATTCAGCTCAATGCCGCCATTCTCGGCATGAAGCGCGAGGAGGTCGCGGAGAAGTTCGACGAAATCGTGGCCTTCGCGGAAGTCGAAAAATTCATCGATACCCCGGTCAAGCACTATTCCAGCGGCATGTACCTGCGCCTGGCCTTTGCGGTGGCCGCTCATCTGGAACCGGAAATTCTCATTGTGGATGAGGTGCTGGCAGTCGGCGACGCCGCGTTTCAGAAAAAATGCCTTGGCAAAATGGAGGGTGTCGCGAAGGAAGGCCGCACGGTGCTGTTCGTCAGTCACAATATGCAGGCGGTGACGCGTCTCTGTGAACGCGTCATTCTGCTGGATGCCGGAGGGGTCGCCGGCGACGGACCAGCGGGTCAGTTAGTCACCCGCTATCTATCCTCCAGTGACGGGAATACCAAGATGCGGGAGTGGGACGATCCGGTACGGGCACCGGGAAGCGATGTGGTGCGGCTCTGCGCGGTGCGGACGCGCGCAGAAGACGGCCACACCACAGACCTGGTGGATATTCGGAAGCCCCTGGGAGTCGAGATCGAATACGAAGTGCTCAAACCGGGACACGTCTTTCATCCTTGCTTCAGTGTGCACAACAGCGAAGGCGTGCATCTGTTTTCAGCGCAGGATACCGATGGCACGTGGAGGCGTCGCCATCGACCGCCGGGGCGGTATGTCAGCACCGGATGGATACCCGGCGATCTGCTGAACGAAGGCGCGATGTTCGTCGGAGTCGCCATGTGGACGCTGAACCCGGAGCATTGTCACTTTTACGAGCGGGATGCGGTCGCATTTCATGTGGTGGATTCCTACGATGAGGAATCTGCGCGAGGCGGTTGGCCGTTTTCGGTGCCCGGGGCCATCAGACCGTTCTGCAAATGGGAGACGCAGTCTGAGAGCGGAGTGAGCATCAGCCGGGAAGAGGTGCGGCAGGCGCCCTGTAACAGGTAGCTGTCCGCGCGCTGCTCATCTGCGTTGACGAAGACCAATCTTTATGGCCCGTCTGAACACTGTCGCCCTTCATTGCGCGCACGTCTGCATGCTCTGCGCCTGGACCTGGCCGATCGGGAGAATAGCGACCTGGTGCGCGACCTGGTTTGTGCCGCCCGACCGTGGGCGTTCCTGCCTGGCCTGGTTCAACCGCAAAGGCTACTTGTCGTTCAAGGCGACGATGCACGGCCCAGACATCCGCCTGGGGAACAACGTCTTCATCGGGGACCGGGTGGTACTGTTTCAGGATCGCGATGGAGGCAGCATCCAAGTGGGGAATGGGGCGCACATCTTCGGCGATACGCATCTCCAAACGGCGCAAGGCGGACGGATCAGCATCGGCGCGCATACGCATATCCAGCCCCGCTGCCAGTTCACGGCTGCCTTGGCGCCGATCGAAATCGGCGCCGGCGTGCACATTGCGGTGGGTTGTGCCTTTTATTCGTATGATCACGGTGTAGAACCGAACGAACTCATCGGCAAGCAGCCCTTACAAACGAAGGGCGGTATCCGGGTCGGGGACGACGCGTGGCTGGGATTCGGTGTCATCGTGCTGTCGGGAGTACGCATCGGAGCGGGCGCGGTCGTCGGCGCCGGTTCGGTCGTGACGCATGATGTCCCGGATGGGGCGATCGCGGTCGGGGCTCCGGCCCGTGTCATCAAGATGCGAGGGGAATCAGCCGGCGCGGTTTCTTTGGTGGCAAGTGCTTCCTCGGCTACGAACTCATGAGGGTGTCATCGATGCAAACGAATCCGCAACCCTTGGTCACGGTGTTGACGCCCGTGTACAACGGTGCGAAGTACCTGGCGGAATGTATTGAGAGCGTCTTGGCGCAGACGTATAGCCATTGGGAATACTACATCCTCAATAATCGCAGCACCGACGGGACCCTGGAGATTGCCCAATCGTATGCGGCCAAGGACGCCCGCGTTCGCGTCGTAACGACCGACCGGTTCCTCCCGATCATGGAAAACCACAATACGGCGTTTCGGCTCATGCCGAAGGAAAGCAAGTATTGCAAGATGGTGCATGCGCCCGACTGGTTGTTCCCTGATTGTGTGGAAAAAATGGTGAACTTGGCGGAGGCCCATCCCAGTGTGGGCATCGTCGGAGCGTACAGTCTGAGAGACCATACGGTGATCTGCAACGGGTTGCCGTATCCGAGCCCGGTGACCAATGGAAAAGAGTTGGGCCGAACCACCTTCTTGGGCGGGTCCAGCGTGTTCGGCACTCCGACGACGGTGCTCTTTGCTGCCGACGTGGTGAGGTGCCGGCCGCAGTTTTACAATGAGGCGAGTTTTCACGCGGATTCGGAAGCCTGTTTCGATGTCCTGCGCGATCGAGACTTCGGGTTTGTCCACCAGGTGCTGACCTACTCGCGCGTCTTTCCGGAGAATGCCAGCCGGTTCGATGAGATTTGTTTGCTCTTCCCTGAAATCGAAACGCTGCTCAAGTATGGCCGGGACTACCTCACGCCGGAAGAGTTTGCCCGTGAAACCAAGCGGCTCTGGGATCGTTATTACACGTCACTGGGATCGCGAGTCTTTCGCAACCGGGCCAAAGGGTTCTGGCAGTATCACCGGACCAATCTGCGGCGCATCGGCCATTCCTTGAAGATCGGACGAATCGCCAAAGCCGTGGTCGCCAAAGGGTTCGACATCGCGCTAAACCCCCTCAATACCTCGCTCCGCATCACCAGAAAGCTGGGAAGTTTCTGAGTGCTCGGCTTCCGGCAACGCGCGCGCATGGTCTCGCGCGTCCGTCGTTATGTCTTGTCGATGAACCATCATCCGCGGGCCGGCAGTTCATTTTAGAACCATAGGCGTACACGATGAAAACCATCCTGATGCTCGCCCGCTTTTTTCCGCCCGAAGGATCAGCCACCTCCTTTCGGACATTGCGGTTCGTGCGACAGCTCGCGACATTGAATTGGCAGGTCACGGTAGTCACGGCCGACCCCAGCCAGTACGAACGCTACGACGCCAAGCTGGTCGGGGCGGTGCCCGAGCAAGTTCGTGTGGTTCGAGCCCAGGCGTACGACTGGTGGCAGCGCTTCCAGTCGTGGCGATTCCGAAAGATCGAGCGGCAGGCGGCCTTGCGCTCCGATTCAACCGGCTGCAAAGGCACCGCTTTGAAAGGCGGCCAGCCTCGGGCTTGGGCGCGTGAGCTGGTGCGGCGCATTGAGGCCTGGTGGTATCAACCGGATGTGGACATGCCTTGGATCCGCCCTGGCGTTCGGGCCGCCCTCGAAGTCTGCACGGCGCACCTTCCGCATGTGATCTGGGCGAACGCGGGACGACTCTCCGCATTCGAGATTGCCAGAGAAGTCTCGGCCCGCGCCGGTGTGCCCTATGTGCTGGATTTTGACGATGCGTGGACGGTGACATCGAACGACCACGATGGTCGCCGGCCACGATCGGCCACTGCCCGCATTCGCCGCGGCATGTACGACCTCCTCAAAGGAGCCCAGGCGGTCGTGTTCCGGTACGATACCGAGGCCGAATGTTTCTGGCGCGCCTATCCGGGCGCGTTGCAGGCGTCACGGATCTATATCATCCCGAATGGATTCGAGTCTCCCGTCGAACCCTTCCATGCGCCTGCCGGAGACAAGTGTACTCTGCTCTATACCGGCACCTTGCCCGATTACCGCTACGACACGCTGCTGCAGGCCCTCGAGGTGTTGCGAGATTCCGGTCCCGACGCGGCCACACATTTGCGCATGCGATTCGTCGGAGAAGGCATGGAGCCGCTGGCCGATGAGGTTCGAGCCCGTGGCTTAGAGGATGTGGTCGAAACCAGCGGCCCGGTCTCCTTCCAGGCGGTGTCCGGTCTCCAACGGGAGGCGCATGCGCTCTTGGTCCTCGGGAGGCCGGCGACGATGAAGGGATATGAATTGTTTGCCGGCGCCAAGTTGTTCGGGTACTTGAAAGGCGGACGGCCGATTGTGGGCGTACTGCCGCCGGATGAAACGAAACAGGTCCTCATTCGCGTCGGGGTGCGAACCCTTGCCGATGTCGATTCGGTAGCGGAGATCGTGGCCGTGCTCCAGACCCTAATCGAAAAATGGTCCACAGGCGATTTGGCTTCCCTGGCGCCGGACCGGAAAGCCTGCGAAGCCTATTCGTCCGAGCGGCAGACAGCCATTTTGGTTCGCGCGCTGGAAGGAGTGCCCGCAGAGAAGCCGTTCATTCCCGGGGCGCAGGCCATCCCGCCGAGTTTGCGGCACATTGAAGATTCACGGTGGATGGACGGCGGCATATAGGTCCGCCTTCTGGGGCATTGTCCCGGCCCGTCTTTCCTCAGCGACGACATTCAGCAGAAAGCCGAACGTGTATTTTTGTATTCGTGACGACGATACCAGCTTCTTCACGTCACCGGATGACCTGGAGAAAACCTATGGCGACGTGACCAAACATGGTCCCGTCTCGCTGGCGATTATTCCGTTCTGCCGGGCTGGGAGCAGCAAGGGCCTGCCGGCAGCCTACCGCAACCGCTGGTCGATCCATGCGCTCGAAGGCAATCGCGCGCTGGTGGACTATCTGCGCCGCGGGATTTCAGAGGGACGCTACGAAGCCATGCTGCACGGCTACCACCATGACGAGCGAGACCAGCGCCGGGAGTTTTTGCACGGATCCGACTTGGCTCGCAAGGTGCGGGAAGGCAAACAGTATTTGGAACAGCTGCTGGAGACCACCATCCGCGTATTCGTCCCTCCACACAACGCCATCGGCAAAGAAGGATTGCAGGCGATCACCGCAGCGGGATTGCATCTTGGCGGCGTGGCAGGCATGCGTCACGGCTGGCCCTGGTTGTCTCCGACCAGTCTGGAAATCTGGTGGTATTTGAGAAAGCGGCGTAAGAACGGGCTTGACGGGTTGCCCTATGTCCTTGAAGTCGCGGGGCACCGGGAGCTCGCGGGTACTGCGATTACTCCTGCCTCCGTGCTCCAGGGAAGCCTGAAACGGTTCGACGAAGCTATGGGGCTCGACGGCGTCTTTTGCGCAGCCACCCATTACTGGGAATTCGATCAGCCCGTCACCGACGCCGATGCCCGAACGGTCGGCGATCACCTCTATAAATTGGTCCAGCGGGCCAGAGCCGATTCCCGAGTCCGCTGGCAGTCGGTCGGCAGCGTATTAGCGGCAAGCCCATCCTTCGGCCAACGGCCATAAGAAACCACAGGCCTGGCCTTCGCTGAATCGGATCGATAGGTAATCTCTCTATGTGCGGTTTTCTGGCCATCTTTCAGGACGTGCCTCGCATCGAGCTGCAGACTGCGCAAGCGGCTGCCGATCGTCTGACCCATCGAGGGCCGGATGCGTCGGGAGCGTCTACGGACGGGCAGGCGATGTTGTTTCACCGTCGCCTGTCGATCATCGACCTGGCGACGGGGCAGCAGCCGATGGTGAGCCGGGATCAGCGGTATGTCCTGGTGTTCAACGGCGAAATCTACAACTATGCCGAGATTCGGGACGAGCTGAGCTGCGAAGGGGTGCGCTTCCGGACGCAATCCGATACCGAAGTGTTGTTGGAGGGATTTGCTCGCCGGGGTGCGGCGATCGTGGATCAGATCAACGGCATCTTCGCCTTTGTCGTGTGGGACCGTCGAAACAAGGTCGCCTTCGGAGCGCGTGACCGGTTAGGCATCAAGCCGCTCTGTTGGGCCGTCTCCGCCGGAACCCTCATCGCGTCTTCCACCCTTGAGCCGTTCGCCGCGCTTCCGGGTTTCGGCCAGGTCGATCCGGTCGCCGTGCGGGATTTGCTGGCGTTCGACTATATCCCGTCCCCTCGATCGATTCTGCAGCAGGTGCAGAAGCTCGAGCCGGGATGCACGTTTCATTGGCAATTGGGTGATCAGGCTCCCCGGATCCAACGGTATTGGGCCCCTCCGCTGCCGGACCCGGAGGCTGAAGCTCCCAGCGAGCATGAGCTCGAGCAGTTGCTCCAGCGAGTCGTGAGGCGCCAGATGGTCAGCGATGTGCCGGTGGGCGTTTTCCTCTCCGGCGGCATCGATTCTTCACTGCTGGTGGCATTGATGTCGCGCGAGAGTGAGAAGCCGGTGCGATCCTTCTCCATCGCCTTCCAGGATCGCTCCGCCGATGAATCCTCGATCGCAGGGCTTGTCGCGCGGCAGTTCGGAACCGATCATACGGTGCTTCCGGCCGAGGAATTCGGTCCGGACATGCTGTTGGAGTTGCTCGGTAGGTTGGACGAGCCCTTTGCCGACCCCGCGGTGGTGCCGACCTATGCGCTTTCGAAAATGACGGCGGGTCATGTGAAAGTCGCGCTGTCAGGAGACGGAGGCGATGAAGTCTTCGGAGGCTATCCGAAATACCTGCTCGGCAAGGAACAGTCATCGCCGATTCCAGGCGGCCGCATGCTGGATCGGGCGCTCCGCATTTCGAACTGGCGGCCCCGCGGCATGTCGCATCTGTATTGGCGAACGCTGGACTCCGAAGCGCGCCTTCGCTGGTCCTGGGTCAGATATGGAGACTTTCCGATCTTCCGCAAGGATCTTCGCCAGGTGCTGGCCGAGCGCTACCACGAGAGCGCCCAGGTGGCCGCATACTTTGAACCCTGGGAGCGGCGGGCCGGACGATATGGCGAACCGAACTCGGTCGATCGGCTGATGCGAACCGATTTGGAAACCTATCTGAGCGAGAACTGCCTGGTGAAGACCGATCGAGCCAGCATGCTCGCCTCGCTGGAAGTCCGCGTGCCCTTTCTCGATGAGCTGATCCTGGATCGTATTCTTCCGCTGCCTGCAGACCGGAAAATCGTGGATGGCACCCTGAAGGCGATGCTGATCCCGATTGCACGACGACTCCTACCCAGACAGGTGTGGGATCGCCCTAAGCACGGCTTTAACGTCCCGCTCGACAGATTTCTATCGGGTTTTTGGAAACCGGCATTCGATGCGGCGATAGAGTGGGGAGAGCAGCATATCGGCCTCTTCAATTATCCTTACCTCCGGCGACTTCAGGCCATCGGCAGATCGGAAAGTGGGATCGGACGAGAGCTTTGGAATCCCTTGGTCTTTCTCGCCTGGGCGATGAGCCGAAAGATGACCATATGAAAATCGTATTTTTGAACGATGTCGCGTACGAATACGCTATAGGATCTCCGAAGGCGGTAGGGGGGACAGAACGCGATATTTGGATTCTGTCACGTGCCTTGGCTGCAGCGGGGTGGGAAGCTGTCGTTGGAGTGTGCGGAGCGATCCCTATTGGACAGCGCAAGGTTATCGAAGGTGTGGAGTATGTAGGCATCAACACAGGAAATCCCATCGCTGCGTGGAATAGATTTCTTGCCTCTGAGCGGCCTCATTGGGTGTTTTGGGAAGGCGCGTCCCACTGGTGGGGAGTTCTCGTAGAATTAGCGAAAAGACAGGGAGCCCGCACCGTTTTCCATACCGCGTTCGATACTGATGTGACGCCACGACAGGGGCTAGTGAGGAGGAGCCGCTGGTGGCCGCTATATGCGTGGGGGCTCGAGCGCACCGACAGGATCTTTGTTCAGCACAAAGGGCAGCTCGACATGCTTCCTCCAAGATGGAAATCAAAATCCGAGATCCTGTCGAAGGTGTGCACGCTTCCTTCCGCTGGCAATCCTCACGCTGAGCAATCGCCTTACATTGCTTGGGTTGCAATGTTACGCACACCCAAACGACCTGATCTGCTGGTTGAGATTGCCCGCAAGGCCCCTGATTTGAAGTTTGTCGTATGCGGTGGTCTGACGACTCATCGCTCACAGGGTGACTCCACTGCGCAGGCGGCTGAGGCTCTCGAGCACTTGCCGAACGTTGAGTATCGTGGACGTGTGGATTCTGAAGAGGCCGCTGATGTCATCGCGCATGCCGCGTTGCTGCTCTGCACTTCCGATCAAGAAGGGTTCCCCAACACGTTTGTGCAAGCATGGAGTCACGGAACGCCCGTCGTCACACTGCAGGTGGATCCCGATGACATTATCAAACAGCGCAACCTGGGTTATGTCACTGGTACCGTGGATGCCACGGTCCAACAGCTGCGTAAACTAGTGGCCGAGAGAGAAGAGCGTCAGGCCATGGGCATCAGAGCACGTGAATACATCCTCGAGCAACATAGTACGGAAATCGTCGTCAAGAAGTTCGACGCCTGGACACGCCATGCGATTCATTGATTTTCGTAGTGACAATCTCGCAGTTGCGTTTCTCTGTGGATGAGTGGTCACGGCCGGTATTCGAGAACCGGTATGTAGCTTCCCTGCCGACCTGGCGCTCCGAGTCCGACCCGTTGATTTCCGGGGTTCCGGTGACACGCGCGACGTTATGAAAGTCTTAGTCATACAATCAGAGCTGGGCGTGCTTCGAGGGGGAGGAGAGAACTTCACTCGTAATCTTTTTGAGGCCTTCGCTGCCCGAGGACATAATGTATGGGCGACGTTCATTGCCGACCCTCGGGGCCAATATCCCATCGCCCTCCCGCCGTCCTTCCGCGCGCTTCCATTGGCCGGATGCTGGTCAAGAAAACTCGGGCAGGACGTACTCTCCACCATGGCGGCCTGGATGCCGAAACACACGCCGCTCAGAGCCCAGTGGGATCGTGTGCAGACGGCCATTTGTTGGCGAACAGTTCGGTGGCACGACCGGCGGTTTACTCGCCGGGTCGAACTGGAATTCAGAGGTCGGTGGAAAGAGTTCGATGCGGTCTACGTGCACGCAAGCGCGGTGTTGGCATCTCGTATTGCTGCCCACTGTCCCACGATGTTGCGGCTGCCAGGCCCGGTATCCTCGGACTTCGGATCGGTGCTGAAGTCCATTCCGGTCGTCTGTGCCAATGGGGATGCTTTGAACAAGATTCGCGAATTTGTGGGCGATCATGCGCGGGAGCTTCCGATCGGGCTGGATGGTGCATTGTTTAAGCCGGGGACGACCCAAATTCGGCAACAGCTGGGATGGGCGGACAAGGAGTGGGTCATCGGATACGTGGGACGGTTGGCCCACATCAAGGGCATCGACTTGCTTGCCGGCGCGTTCCTAAAGCTCCGCCGAGTATTGCCGGAGGCGCGGCTTCTGGTCATCGGCTCGGGAGAAGAGGAAGGAAAACTGCGCACGTGCCTGAAGCAGGAGATCGCACAAGGGATCGCACGTTTTGAAGCGGATGTGCCGCATGCGGCATTGCCGGATTGGTATCGGGCCATGGATCTGTTTGTGATGCCCAGCCGATACGAGAATTATTCCAATGCCGTCCTCGAAGCGTTGGCTTGCGGGGTGCCGTTCCTGGCATCCGGAATAGGCGGAAATCGAACTCTGGCCGAGGCTCGCGGCGGGCAGCTCTTTGAGGCAGGGTCGGAGGACGCGTTGACTCAGGCATTGGAATCTCTCGCCGGCAGCCGAGATGAAGTCCGACAGCGCGGCCTGGTGGGTGGGGCAGAAGTCCGCGATCAATACAGCTGGTCTGCGAGCGCGAAACGATTAGAGGCCATGCTGGAGCAAGCCTGCGCAATCGTCGCCAGAAAGGCCGCATGCGCGTCGTAGATGCGATTCCCATGCAATATCCGCAGAGCACGGCGTCCGCCGCTCTGGCTCCGGCGGAGTATGGATACTATTTCGTCATTTTCTACACGGTCCTGGGAGCGCCCCTGGGAATCATCCTGATGGGAAGCATCGGCTCCGGGTTTCTCTTAATCCCGGTGCTGGCCTTGTGTTTCCTCGCGCTCGGTCCCGGCATTCTCAATACCATGCAGTCAGCCTGGGTTCCCCTGGCCTGCGGCATAACCTATCTCTTTATTCAACTGGCTGTGCATGGGGAATCTCTGTACGAACCGTACGTCTATCCCTTCGGCCAGTGGATTCTTTCGTTGGTGATTGTGCAGGCTCTTGCGGCGCATCGTCCCAACTTCTTGAACCGGTTCCTCTGGTTCACGCTGTTCATGGGTCTCTCCATGTTGCCGTACATGACCCCGAGCCAGGGGGGAGGTTATGAGCGTGTGGCCTTGAATAAAGAGCTAGGGTACGCCAACGCCAATGCCATGGCGGGCTGGTTCGGGTTCTGCGTGGTCTGTCTGGTCATTAAGGGATACCTGGAGCAGCGAACGATCTCACGGTTTGTGGCATGGGCTCTGGCGCTCGTCGCCATGTATGTGGTGACATTGACCGTAAGCAGGGGTGCCCTTCTCGCCATCAGCGTCTCCCTGCTGGTGGCGAGCAGACGCCTGTTGAAGGGAGGTTTTCTTCCGCTCCTGCTCCTAGGCGGTTGTATCCTAGGACTGGTGGAACTCGGCCTGTTCGACCAGGCGGTCCGGTCCTATTCGATGCGCGCGGGTGAAGAGACAGGCAGATTTCGAGTTTGGCCGCTGCTCATCGAACGATTCCTCGGCTCTCCCTTGATCGGAGTCGGCGCTGCACATCCGGGAGCCATCACCAGCACAGGCAAGTATGTGACTCCGCACAATAGTTTTCTCCTGTTTGCGGTGGCATCAGGGATTCTTCCCCTCATGCTGTTCTGCGCCTACCTTGTCCGGAGTGGTCTTGCCGCTCTTCGCACAGGAAGGTCGGGAGAAGTCGAAAGTGCCTTTCACCTTCCTCTCGTTGTCTATGCGGTGTTGATCACCTGTGCCGGGAACACGGACTTCATGTCCCCCTGGGCCATAGTTGCTCTCTCGCTTCCGGTTGCTGTCGATGCGGTATCCATGCATGGAACATCATCCGACGCGGCGATGCTAGGCGATCAACTTCATCTGCGCAGGTCGTGCACGACCCTCGATGTGCTCCACGGTCCCCTGAGATCTTCCGGTGAAAAGAGGGTGTGAAGGGCATGCAAATCACTGGAGGGACTGGTCACCGTCGACATGAGTGGTCGGCAGGATGGATCTCGTGGTTGCAGGAGCACCCTGCTCTTACATCGTTGATCATCTTGATCTGTGCCCTTTCAATCCGACTTTTCTTAACCTGGCGCGCAGAACCCGTTGAGTTAACATTTCCTGACTCCGGAACCTATTTCGATCCCGCGGTGAGCCTCCATGAGACGGGATCGTATCTCAATAAGTATCACACCCCTGAAATTACGCGGACGCCAGGATACCCGTTCTTTCTCGCCGGTCTCATGACGGTTTTTGGCACCGAGTTGCGCGCCCTATTGATTGCTCAAACGGTCATCGTGTCATTCAGCGTGGTCATTCTCTATTGGTTAGCAAGGCAGATTCTTCCTCCGGTGATGGCATTTATGGGGGCCATGCTGGCTGCCGTCTCGCCTTGGGGAGCTGTCCGGGCCGGGTTCCTGCTCACCGATGGCCTGTTTCTTTTCATGCTCTCGCTGCTGTTCCTTGTCATGTATGTCGTCGTTCGCCATGCACGAACTCCTGCGATGGTGGTGGTCGGAGGCTGTCTCGTGGGCACGCTGACAAGCGGGGTGGTCTTGGTCAGGCCGGTTTTTCCGTTAATCGCTCTGGTCGCGCTGACGATGGTTGCGCTCTACCCCTTTAAGCGAAGGCTCGCTTGGTTGATGGTGGCGGTCATGCTGGTGTGTACATTGCTGCCGCTGCAGCTGTGGAAGATGCGAAATATGAATGAGGCGCAGTTCAACGGCTTCAGCGATGTGTCGGGCAAGGCGGCCTGGCAATGGTTGGCCTCCAGCGTGAAAGCCAAAATACCCGGGGCATCTGGAGATCGCTGGGCCATGCTCAAAGACGCCGAGCAGGACGAAACGCATTGGACCCTGTCGCTGCAAGAAGCCGATGACAAACGGTGGCGCTTGGCAAAAGACGTGTTCACAGCTCACCCATTCTTGACAGGCTATGTGTTCGCTCTGAACGCAATAGAAGCCCTTATCCACCCTGAGCCGGATATCCTGCTTCCGGCGCGCTTGCGATTCTATGGCGACACCATTGTCCTGGGGGGACTGTGGCTGGCACTTGCGCTCTGCGCCGCCATCGGACTGGGGCATGTGTGGAATAGTGGCTTTGTGGATCCAGCCATCGATCGGGGCTGGTTGATGGCCATGCTGATGATCAGCATCCTGCTGACCTTGACTGCAGGGGTGTCATTCGGGGCCGGAGCTCGTTATCGAGTGCCGTTGGAATTGATCGTGCCGCTGCTGGCAGGGGTGGGTTTTGTGCGGGTCGCGACAATTGTACATCTCAAACGTCGAACGATAGCGGCTGGCATGAGTCCTTTTCAGATCCGCACGGACATTGAGTGAATCTATTGTCTTGCTTGCAAAGTCATCTTCCGGTCCGAGGTGACTCTCTGTCCGCTTCAGAAGCGAACGGCACGTCTTTGAAGGAGAGGCGGTACTGCCGTTTGCTTTATGTGGTAGGTCAGCTTGGTCTTGGTGGCCAAGAACGTCAGCTGTCTTATGTGCTACGCACCATTGACCGTGCCTACTATAAGCCGGCCGTAGTCGTATGGAATTCTTCAGCGGCGGATGTGTATGCGCATGAGCTTTCGAAGCTAGGAATTCCCGTACATACCTTTTCAGAAGGAATGTCTCGACAAGAGAAATTGTGGCGGCTTCGTAAATTGGTCAAACATCTTTCGCCCGAAGTGATTCATTCCTACAGCTTTTTCACAAACTTTCCAACCTGGTGGGCCACAGTCGGGACGTCAATCATCTCAATAGGATCTATCCGCAACAATTTTGTGAACGACCGCCGTTTGGCCGGCAGACTGTTCGGCCTGCTGAGTGCCGGATGGCCAGACAGACAAATTTGCAACAGCGTGGCAGCCAAACGAGCGGCGGCTGCGGCTTCTTGGCCGTTCAAGCCTCAGCGATTGCAGTTGGTCAGAAATGGAATAGATATCAATGAGTTTCTACCCAGCCTCTCACCCACGGCAAAGCAACCGTTGTTGGCCATCGGACGTCTCTATCCTGAAAAGCGATGGGACAGACTGATTACGGCAGTCGGACTGCTCGCGGCTAAAGGAGTTTCTGTGCATCTGCGAGTGGCGGGAGATGGTCCGTTGCTGCACACTCTCCAAGCCCATTCGATGCGTCTGCGAATAGGTCACTTAATAGAGTTTCTTGGTTCTCGCAGGGATATTACAAAACTACTCGCCGAGTCGAAGTTTTTGGTCCATACAGCGGCAGAAGAAGGGTGCCCTAATGTTGTGATGGAAGCCATGGCTTGCGGCAGGCCCGTTATTGCCACGGATGCCGGAGACGTCCCATACCTAGTGGACGACGGGCGCACTGGATTCGTGGTGCGTCAAGATGATGAAGACTCTCTCGTCAACCGGATGAGATTGTTGCTCGACGACGATGAGTTGTGTCTGCGCATGGGACATGCGGCCCGTACAAAAGCAGAGCAGGAGTTTGGCTTGGATCGACTGGTGAAACACACCTTTGATGCCTATCGTGCGGCCGGTTGGAACGATTTACAGGAACATCCTGAACCCTATACGTCAGAGCCCAAATAACATGAGCCAAGAAAAGGCCAGAGTGTGCGAGTACTAGCCGTAACGAATATGTACCCAGCCTCCGCCTCTCCGCACGCGGGACGATTCGTTAAGGAGCAGATCGACGGGCTGCGCCGGGCAGGGGTAGATGTCGAAGTGTTGTTTATCGATCGCCTGCGAGATGGCATGCGGGCCTATGCGGACCTCCCGACATTGCTGTCCAAAGCAGTGATGAAGTCTGTCCCTGATCTTGTGCATTCCATGTATGGCGGGATTATGGCTCGTGTGGTGGTGCACGTGGTGAAAGACAGGCCGGTGGTCGTGAGTTTTCATGGGTCTGATTTGTTAGGCCAATCTTTTGAGCGGCCAACGCGAAAGCTGTTCGCAGCTTGTGGCGTGCTCGCATCGAAGCAGGCCGCTAAGCGATGCAGCGGCGTGGTGTTGGTGGCAGAACATCTGCGAAAAGCGCTTCCAGCATCGCGCCGTCATTCATCGGTTCAAGTCATACCTTGCGGTATCGATCTAAATTTATTTAAGCCCTTAGATCAAAATGAATGCTGCGAGAAGCTTGGATGGAAGAGAGGAAGGTTTCACATTCTGTTTCAGAATACGGGTGATCCGGTGAAACGTCCGGAATTGGCCTATGCGGCATTAGATTGGCTAAAGCACAAGATGAAGATCGATGCGGAGATTCATGAACTGCGCGGTGTGAGGTATGACCAAGTACCGGTGTGGTTGAGCGCAAGCGATGTGTTACTGGTGACCTCTTTCCACGAGGGCTCGCCGACCATTGTGAAAGAGGCCTTGGCCTGCAATTTGCCGATCGTATCCGTGGCAGTCGGGGACGTGCCTCAAAGACTTAACGGAATTGAGGGCTGTTACATCTCTGAACCAATAGCTGCAAGCTTGGCTGAAAAACTGAAGCGTGTGCATTTAAGTCGCGAGAGGATCAAAGCCGAGGAGATGGTGAGGCTGCTCTCAACTGAGGAGTGTGCTTCCCAGCTGATCAGATTTTATGGAGAATTGTTGAAAGCCCGCACAGCGTCCACGCTATCCGCATCCGTGTGAACGAACCGGATAGTGTGAGCATGATCTTCCTTCACCCTCACTGTACGGCAGAACCTATGGAGAAATAACTGATCGAATGACCGGTGGAATAGGGGGGAGCGTATCACCTCCAGAAGCCGTGTATTCATAGGCTCCCATGTCATGGACACCAAGCTGAGGTCGTGAAACCCCGGCGAGATCGGTTGGAACCAAGGTAAGAACCGCTCCCTGATTCACGGCCGGGCTGCTGGCCTGCAATTTGAAATTTCCACCAGGCTCATCGATGAATTTGGGGTCGGTTAGAAGGTTGTTTGAATTGACCGTGCCAGAGCCTTTATTGCCGATCGCGCCCCCATTTTTATAGACAATATTGTTCTTGATCTCTGCCTGTGAGCTGCTGGAGAAAACGTCGATGCCCAAGCCAGGCAAGTTGCTGTACACCGTATTGTTATAAACTTTAGTCTGTGTCGCCGTCGCTGCAGATGTCCATTGATTGCCTACATGAATCCCGTTTTTATTGCCCCGAACGATATTGTTCATGATCAGGTTCCCGGTTCCGTTATCGGCCAGAATGCCGGGGGCCGAGCCACTGGTCAGTGCATTGTTGAAGATCTCATTTCCGTCGATGATATTGTTGTCCGCAGTTACGGAAGGGCTCCCTGTATATATATGAACTCCGAATCCAGTGTTGTTGTGAACCTTGCAGTTCCGAACGAGATTACCGCTGGTCGCAAGATAAAACCCATGGTCCCGGGACTCCACGCCATTGTGATGAACGTTGCAACCAATGAATTCAACGGACGTAGGAGTAGTTGATGCGCCGCGAGTCATCAATATTCCTGAGCCAGCGGCGTTCTTCACTTCTGTATTCGTGAAGCGAACACGATTGGCCCCGTTCGTAACGCTTACACCGTAACTGCACCCGTAGCCATTTGAGCAGGTGCGTTGCAACGCTGACCCATCGAGAATTAAATCTTTAAAAACCACGTATTTGATGTAGGGATGCGCCAGGTTGACGATCTCAGCTCCCCCGGCTGGCCGCAAGATCACCATTTCTCCTGAAAAGGCCGAGATAACCGGCGCGTCATTCCAGGAATTGCCGGTGGGAATGGTTTGGCTGTTGCTATTGATCCTTTCTGAATAAATGCCGCCACGAATATAGAGGGTATCTCCTGCCCCTATCGCGCGCATGCCTCTTGCGATTGTCTTAAATGGAGTTAAGTCCGATCCTGAATTCGCGTCATCCCCCGTAGTCGCAACGTAATACGTCGCAGCCTCAGCCACGACACTTCCGGTCAATAGAAAGAGAGTGCTCAATCCCCACAGATACAAATGGATAGGGCTGGTGTTCAAACGCCGTTTCATTGCCATCTTGGCCTCCCCTCATGCCGACGGCGGCACAATGCTTCTGGCTCGGTGCTAGAGCAGAATACGTGCCGCCTGAGATAGATCCTCATATCCCGCGTTATCAATACGTTAAGCGGCGAGCCCCAAATAGGCTCGGTCCGGAAGCGTAGGTAAATGCCTGCAGCGAGCTACAGGAATTGTTGTGAAAGTCGAATTGTAGCCCCTGACCCTGGTGCCTGCCCCAGGGTCAAATGGCCATGGAGACAGGTTGTGGAGCGGCGAAGGCTAACGGGAACCGTTGAGGAACAGCACACTTGAGAACCTGAGTGTGCCAGTTTTAGAAAGCAAAAAGAAAGCCAAAAATACAAGTTTTTTCAAGAGGGCCTTTCTCGTGCATGCATACGTCCCAGTGATCAAGGAACCTTCCAGAAGTACCGCCGAATTGCGAACAGCTTTGCCACGGTGCGCCGTGACGGCTATCGTGCCCTGCCGGAATGAACGAGCATCCATCGAATCCTGCGTGCGATCAATTCTGGAACAGGAGAAGCCGGAGGGGGATGTCGAACTCATTGTGGTCGATGGGTTGTCTACTGACGGAACGGAAGAGATCCTGTTGCGGCTTGCCAGGCAGTATCCGTCTTTGACCATCATGACCAACCCCAAGCGAACCATGCCGAGCGGGGTGAACCTGGCAATCGCAGCCGCGCGTGGACGCTACATCGCCATCATGGGCGCGCACAATCGTTATGCGCCGGATTATCTCCGTCAGGCGGTGCAAGTGCTGGAGGAGACCCAGGCGGACAATGCGGGTGGCAGTATGGTGTGCGAAGGCGAATCGTATGTGCAAGAGGCGATCGCACTGGCTCACCACAGCGGGTTCAGCGCCGGCGGGGCGCGGTGGCATGATCCGCTCTACGAAGGCCCGGCCGACACAGTGTTCGGCGGCGTCTACCGGCGCGAGGTCTTCGATCGGATCGGGCCATTTGACGAAGAATTGGTTCGTAATCAGGACGACGAGCTTAACCTTCGCCTGGTGCAGCAGGGGGGGCGCATCTGGCATTCGCCGCGTATCAAGAGTTGGTACAAGCCGCGGCGCAGTCTTCGATCGCTCTTCAGGCAATATGTCCAATACGGATATTGGCGGGTCCGCGTCGTGCAGAAACGTAAAGCCGCCGCCGCGCTCCGGCAGTATGTGCCTGGGGCCTTTGTCTTTTCTCTGATCGCGTTGCCGGTGGTGGCCTTCCTCTGGTCGCCGGTCTGGTGGCTCTGGTTCGGCGAGATGGCTGCCTATGGCCTTTGTGCGCTGGGTATGTCGTTCGTGGTGGCTCTCCGGAATGGATGGCGCTATTTTCCCATTCTTCCTCTGGTGTTCGCCTGTTACCACCTGGGGTACGGGATCGGCTTTCTTCATGGCGTGATGGATTTCGTCCTGCTTCGCCGGCAGGGCCGAAAGACCTTCAGCACACTGACTCGGCCCGCGGAGTCTCCTGAAACATCGGGTCTTTCGTAGGATCCACGGAGTGTCATTTGGTTACCGACCAACACATAGCTGATTCCGCATTGGCTGAAGAGGCCAGGATCAAGCAGGCGTACAAGAAGAACAAACCAGCCGGCTACTACTCTTGGTTCGACCCCGGCAATCTGTTTCTTGTGCAGGAACGCGAAAAACTGCTTCTCAAGCGGCTCAGGCAAGGCGGGCGCGAGCCTCTTGTCGGACAGCGCTTGCTCGAGATCGGCTGCGGTTCCGGCCACTGGCTGCGGGAATTTATCACCTGGGGAATCAGGCCGGCAGATGTCACCGGCATCGATCTTCGGCCGGATGTCTTGGCGCATGCGGCCGGACTCTGCCCGCCGGGCGTCACGCTCCGCTGCTCGAACGGCAGTGCCTTGGATTTTCCAGACGAAAGCTTCGATCTGGTGCTGCAATCCCTGGTCTTCACCTCCGTGCTCGATCGGACCATGAAAGCGGAGATGGCTCGTGAGATGGTGCGCGTCCTCAAGAAAGACGGGCTTATCATTTGGTACGACTTTCACGTCGATAATCCGTGGAATTCCAATGTTCGCGGCGTGCGGAAGTCTGAAATCAGAGATCTGTTTCCTGGCTGCGCGGTTGCGCTTGATCGCGTCTCGTTGGCGCTGCCGGTCGCCAAACGGCTTGCCCCCTGGTCTTGGCTGCTCTGTTATGGTCTTGATCGCCTCCGGCTATTGAACACCCACTATCTGGGCCTGATTCGAAAGCAGTAATCCCTCATCACCTTCGCACCGAATCCTTGCCGGCAGCATTGCGGTTGCAGGATCGCGCCATTCGTCCCATTTTCATTCACGACGCGGTTGCCATGCGGTCATCTATGGTGACAAGGGCAAACCGCCTTACAGGAAAGGCTATGTACCATGATGGCCACGCTGGGCAACACATCTGAAATCCGTCCGAGTATCGCAGTCATCGGGTCCGGGTATTGGGGCAAGAACCTGGTGCGCAACTTTGCTGAACTCGGCGCATTGGCGGTGATTTGCGACACGAACAAAGAGACGCGGGACGCGCTGGCCGCACAGTATCCAGGCTGCCGGGCGGTGGGCGACTTTGCGGAGGTGCTGAAGGATGAGCGTGTTTCCTCCGTCTCGATTGCCACACCTGCTGAAACACACGGGGTGTTGGTGCGGCAGGCGCTACTGGCCGGCAAGGACGTGCTGGTCGAAAAACCGCTCTGCCTGGTGGAGGACGAAGCCCGGTCGCTCGTCGCCTTGGCCAAACAGCTGGGCCGCATACTCATGGTCGGGCATTTGCTCTGGTATCACCCGGCGATTCTCAAGCTGAAGGAGTTGATCGACAGCGGCGAATTGGGGCGCATTCAGTACGTGTACTCGAATCGGTTGAATCTGGGAAAGATTCGCCGTGAAGAAAACATTCTCTGGTCGTTTGCTCCCCACGATGTCTCGGTCATTCTCGGATTGCTGGGCGAAATGCCCGATGCCGTATCGGCGCAGGGCGGCAATTATCTGCACCAGCAGATTGCCGATACCACCGTGACCATGCTGTCGTTTCCCAGCGGGGTGAAGTCTCATATCTTCGTGTCCTGGTTGCACCCGTTCAAGGAGCAGAAGTTGATCGTCGTGGGCGATCGCAAGATGGCGGTCTTCGACGACATGGAGAAAAAAGATAAGCTGCTGTTATATCCCCATTCGATCCAATGGAAAGGGCAGGTTCCCGTAGCGAACCGGGCGGAAGCCCAGCCGGTCGAGCTGGAGAAGTCCGAACCGTTGCGCGACGAATGCGCGCATTTTCTGGATTGCCTGACGAGCCGCCGGCGGCCGAGGACGGACGGGGACGAAGGGGTGCGAGTGCTGTCGGTGTTGCAGCGCTGCCAGGAGGCTCTGGAAAAGGAGCACAAGCCGGCGCGAACGGCTGCGGTGGCGCCGCGCGCATGGTTTGCTCACGGATCGGCCTTCATCGATGACGGTGTGGAGATCGGGGAGGGAACCAGCATCTGGCATGTTTCGCATATCTTGAAAGGAACGACCATCGGCCGCTCGTGCAAGATCGGGCAGAACGTTGTCATCGGTCCGAATGCCGTCCTGGGAAACGGCGTGAAGGTGCAGAACAACGTGTCGATCTACGAGGGAGTCACGCTCGAAGACCACGTCTTTTGCGGCCCCTCCATGGTGTTCACCAACGTGTTCAACCCGCGCAGCGAGATTCCTCGCATGTCGGAATTGAAACCGACGCTCGTCAAGCGCGGGGCGACTCTCGGCGCAAATTGCACGATCGTCTGCGGCACGACCATCGGACGTTACGCCTTTGTGGGAGCCGGCGCGGTGGTGACGAAAGACGTTCCGGACTACGCCTGCGTCATGGGTTCCCCGGCCAGAATCTCCGGATGGATGTGCGAATGCGGAGCCAAGTTGACTTGGCAGGCCGACGCTTCGCGCTGCGCCTGTGGCGCGTCGTACGGCAAATCCGCCTCGGGCGTCTCGCGTCTGCCGCACGCAGGCGCCGTCGAGGAGCCGACCGCCGCGTTGGCGTCGGCGTTGGAAGGGTAAGGCATGGCCGACGGTACGGTTCACTCGACGATCCTTGAGTCTTCCGTCACGGAACAGGCGCACAGTTTCCTCGCCTGTCCGCTCTGCGGGTGCACTCGTCTGCGCACTGTCTATCGATTTGCCCGATTCTCAGTGCTTCACTGCGAGGGATGCTCAGGGTCCTGGCGGAGCAATATGTATTCGGCCGGCGACATCAGCGCGATGTACACCGGGGAGGCCTACTCACAGAATCCCTATTTCTCCTATGACGTGGAGGAATTCCAGACGCGTGCGAAAGGGCGCTATGCCAACTATGTGAAGGCGCTTGCCGATATCGAGTCGAGGGTGGGTCTCGGCAAGTTATTGGATGTGGGCTGCGGTTCCGGCGCATTTCTCAATGTGGCCCGGCAGCGAGGATGGGAAATCTCCGGCGTGGAGCTCTCACCGGGGCTGAGCGAAATGTCGCGCCGGGCCGTTCACGCTGAGGTGACGACCGCCTCCTTCGAATCCGTGGACCTCCCGGCCGCATCCTACGATGTGATTACCATGTGGGACATCATCGAGCACGTGATCGATCCGGTGCTGTGCATAGAAAAAGTCAGGCGGTTGCTGAAGCCGGGAGGGATCGCGCTCTTCTGCACTCCCGATGAAGACAGCCTGCTGGCCCGCGCCGGGTTGTTGCTGTACCGGATTTCGGGCGGGAAAGTATTTTACCCGGCGCTGGCGTTACATCCGACCTATCACACCTATTTCTTCACCAGAGACGGCTTCGCCGGCCTCATCGAGAGATGCGGGATGCGGGCGGTGCGCTGTTACTCGCAGGAAGCCTTCTTCGAACATTCGCAGCTGCCGAGTCCTTTTTTAAAGTGGGGCATCTGGGCCATCGAACAAGTGAGTGCTCTCGCCGACCGCAGGTATGAAGTGGTGTGCCTGGCTCAAAAGCCTTGATCAGGCGCCTGCAACGTCCGTTCTTCCCGCATTGAGCCTTCTAACCTCTGGAGCGTGCCATGCTCGTGACACCCTCATCGCCGCCAAGCGCGCCCGTTGAAGATGCGAAGCCCTTGCCTGCCGAACCCCCTTCCCACAACGGCGGCGGTCGCGATCAGCCATTGGTGTCGATCATCATTCCGGCCTTCAACGAGGCGGCAATGTTGCCCTCCACACTGGCGAAGGTGTGCCGGTACATGCTCCAGTTGGAAACGCAGTATCGATGGGAAGTGGTCGTCGTCAATGACGGCAGCACCGACCGTACGGCCCAGGTGGCCGAAGACTTCGCCGCCGGCCGGCAGGGGATTCGCGTGGTGCACCATCCGAGGAATCGCGGGCTGGGCCACGCGCTTCGCACCGGGTTCCAGCACAGCCTTGGCCGGTACGTGATCGTGCTCGATTGCGATCTCAGTTATGCGCCGGAACATATCGGGCAACTCCTCGACCGGATTCAACACAGCCACGCCACCATCGTCGTGGCTTCGCCCTACGCGACGGGCGGGCAGGTCAGCGACGTGCCTTGGCTCCGGCGCACGATGAGCCGCTGGGCCAACCGGTTTCTCGCCGGCTTCGCGCGGTGCAACCTGTCGACACTGACCGGCATGGTGCGCGTGTATGACGGGCCGTTCATCCGGGCCGTCAGCTTGCGGGCTCGCGGGCAGGAGATCAGCCCGGAAATCATCTACAAGGGGATGCTGCTCCGGGCGCAGATCGAGGAGATTCCTGCGCATCTCGATTGGGGACTTCAGCACGAAGCGGGCAAAGGCCGGAACTCCAGCATGAAAATGCTGCCGCATGTGCTGTCCACGATCATGTCGGGATTCATCTTCCGCCCGTTCATGTTTTTCATGTTCCCCGGCATGTTGCTCGCGGCGCTTGCCGTGTACGCCGATGTGTGGATGTTGATTCATTTTTACGATGCCTATCTGCCGCTGGTTGAACACGAGTGGATCATGACGCGCGGGTCCCTCGCCGTTGCCCACGCCTATCAAGCCTATCCCCATACGTTCGTCATAGGAGGACTGTCATCGATGCTGAGCGTGCAATTGATCAGTCTGGGAGTGTTATCCATGCAGAGCAAGCGCTACTTCGAGGAAACATTTCATCTGGTCAGTTCCATGTACCGGCATTCACGAGACCACGGACAGGGGTGAGGGGCGAAGGCAGATAGAGGCAGCGTCGGGTGTCACGGCAGGCAGGAGGCCTCCTGGCGATTCCACATCGGGTACAACCAACAGGAGCGGGGCATATGTCATTATCATTGGCTTCTTCCAAATACATTCTGGTGACAGGGGTGGCGGGATTTATCGGTTCGCATTTGCTGGACCATTTATTGGCGCTCGGCCACCGGGTCATCGGCATGGATGACTTGTCAAAAGGTTCGCTGAGCAACATCGCGTCGCACATCGGCAATCCCGCCTTCCGATTTCTGCAACGGGATGCCACCGATCCTGCGGCGTTTACCGACCTGGGTGACGATGCGGATTGTCTCGTGCATTTGGCGTCGCACAAGATTCCCCGGTACGGCAATGCCCTGGCGACCCTTCGCGTCAACACGAGAAGCTGCGAAAACGTGTTGGAGCTGGCTCGGAAAGTCGGATGCAAAGCCGTCCTGGCGTCTACCTCCGACGTGTATGGACGCAATCCCAAATTACCGTTCGGCGAAGACGATGACTCGGTGTTCGGCTCGTCGAAGGTCGCCCGCTGGGGGTATGCCGTCTCCAAATTGTTTACCGAGCACATGGCGTTTGCGTACCAGGAAGCCTATGGCCTCCCGGTCTCGATATTGAGATTTTTCGGATCGTATGGTCCCAGAAATCACGTCAGCTGGTGGGGAGGGCCGCAGGCGGTCTTTATCGATGCCATTTTGAACGATCGCGAAATCTCCATTCACGGTGACGGCCTGCAGACGCGCAGCTTCACCTATGTCGCCGACACCGTGGACGGCATCTATGCCGCCATGATGAAGCCTGAGGCCAATGGCGAGATTTTGAATGTGGGGTCCACCCACGAGATCACCATTCTCGATCTGGCTCGCACCATTCACCGCCTGGCCGGGACACCATGGGATCTCAAATGCGCCTTCGTCTCCTACGAAAGCTTTACCGGCGGAAAATATGAAGACGTCCGGAGGAGAGTGCCCGACATCGAGCGCTCCCAGCGGATCCTCGGGACCAAAGCGCGGGTCGGTTTGGAAGAAGGGTTGATGCACACGATCAACTGGCAGCGATCGCTCGCGAGTCCGGCTGTCGTGGCCGGTGAGGCAGCTCGCTGGCAGGAGCAGGCGGTCAGATTGTGAGCAGTTTCACACCAGGACGGGCAGAGGTGCGCCGGTGCGGGTAGGAATTATCGGGGCCGGCATTATGGGGCTTTCGTTGGCTCAGCGCCTGTCGGCCAGAGGTCTGCGGGTGACTGTCTTCGAGCGGGAATCTCAGGCCGGCGGGTTAGCGACCTATCACGATTACGGACCCTTTTGCTGGGATCGTTTTTACCATGTCATTCTCTCTTCTGATACGTACCTCATTGAGTATTTGAATGAGATCGGCCTGGGGGATCGTCTTCGATGGAACGCGGGCCGGTCGGGTCTGTATGCGAAGGGGCAGTTTTATTCCGTCACCACGACCATGGATTTACTGCGCCTCCCGCTGCTCGGATGCATGGAAAAGCTGCGATTGGCGCGCGCGGTGCTGGCCTGCAATCGAATCCGGGACTGGCGCGAGCTGGAAACCGTGCCCGTGGACGAGTGGTTGATTCGCATGTGCGGGCGCGCGACCTACGAAGCCTTTTGGAAACCTCTACTGTTGGCCAAGTTGGGGGCGCAGTACAAACGCGTCTCGGCGGTGTTTATCTGGTCGTACATTACACGCTTGTTTTCAACCCGCGACAGCAGCACTCAACGCAATCAATTGGGGTATGTCGCAGGCGGCTATCGCACGGTGATCGATCGGCTCGAATCCCTCCTGCAGGCGGCCGGTGGGACGATCAGGCTGAATACCCCCGTCCAGGCCATCGAACCAGCTTCGCATGCGGGAATGCTGATCAAGACCGACGGCATGCAGGAGCATTTCGATAAGGTCATTTGGACCGGCCCGATTGACGCTGGAAGTCCCTTGGCAAAACAGGGGCTGGTGTCGATCGCAGCGTCGGGCGGGCCGATTGAATATCTCGGCGTGATCTGTCCGGTGTTGGTCACGCGCCGGGCGCTCTTGCCGTACTACACGTTGAATCTGGCCGATGCCGAAGTGCCCTTCACCGGCGTCATCGGCATGAGCAGTCTTGTGTCGACGGAAGAAACGGCCGGCTATTATCTCACCTATTTCCCGAAGTATGTGCCGTCCGACGACCCGGAGTTCCAGCTTGCGGACGAGACGATCACGCAACGGTTCTTTCTGGGCGCGCGCAGGCTGTTTCCCGATCTCCAGACGTCCGATGTTGTCGGCCTCCATCTCAACCGGGCGCTGAAGGTGCAGGCACTGCAAGTGCTCAACTATTCTACCCGGGTGCCGCAGGTCACGACGCGGCATCAGGACTTCTTCGTCCTCAACACCTCGCAGTTCGTGAATTCGACCTTGAATAACAATGCCGTCATTCGAGCCGTGAACGAGTTTGTCCGGGAACACCACGGCAGCTTCACGTCAGACACGGATCACGCTGCTCCCGCTCTCCTCACCGGTTCGCGGACCTAGCAGGCTGCGGAAACACTCGATTATTGCGTCATACGTCGCGTTTCACACAGGGTCCGTTTCGCGCCAGAATATTCCGCAGGATGCGTAAAGAGGCCGCCAGCAAGGCCGCAGCGAACGAAGAGGCGAATCGTACTTGTGCCGTACGGTGAGCCTCTGAATGATGCGAGAACGCCGCTGGCGGGCTTTTTCCGCATCCTGCTAGACCGGAGTCGCTACGCATGCATACCCCCGTTAGTCTCAGACAAACACTGTTGCCGGAGACGGCGCTGATCAAGACCAGCGAGGTCGATAAGGCCGAATGGAATTTTCGCCCGCTGCTCGGGATGATTCAGCGCCTCCGGTTCAAATTGATCCTCTCTCTGCTGCCGAACCGGCGCATCGGCCGGTTGCTTGAACTCGGTTATGGGAGTGGGGTGTTCCTGCCTGCCTTGGCCGGGCGCTGCGACGAACTCTATGGGATCGATACCCACCAGGCGGCCGCGTCGGTGTCGCGCGCGCTCGATCGCCATCACGTCGCCGCCAAACTCTTTTCCGGCAGCGGCGTGGCCTTGCCCTTCGGCGATGGATCGTTCGATTGTATCGTTGCCGTCAGCTGCCTGGAGTATATGGATCCCTTCGAGCAAGCCGCGGCGGAGATTGCGCGGGTCCTGAAGCCGGACGGGAGCTTGGTGTTCGTGACACCGGGGAACTCTCCGCTCCTCGACACGGCGCACTATCTGTTGACCGGCTGCCGGGCGCAGGACCATTACGGGCAACGGCGCGATACGCTCGTGCCCACTCTCCTGAAGACCATGCTGGTGGAGCAGGAGTTGAGCATTCCGACAATCGGGAACCGCTTTCTCACGCTGTACCGGGCGATGCGGGTGAGCCCGCGCCTGTCGCCGTCTCCTCGCCGGGTCTCCTGCCTCTAAGCGATCGTTCATGAGCGACCGAAAGGAACAGATGGAAAAGCCTATTGCGAGTCTTTCCTGCGACTTGGACGACAGGTGGGCGTATATGAAGACGCACGGCAATCCGGCCTGGCAGACGTTGCCGACGTACCTCGATGTCGTGGTGCCTCGCATCCTCTCCTGCCTCGGGCGGCATCATCTCAAGGCGACCTTTTTTCTCGTCGGGCAGGATGCCGCACTTCCGAGGAATCGTGAGCCATTCAGCGCGATCTCGGCCGCCGGTCACGAAATCGGAAACCACTCCTTCCACCACGATCCCTGGCTGCACCGCTATGCCGCAGATGAGACGGCGCGGGAGCTTGCCATGGCCGAGGAGCACATCGAGCGGGCGACGGGGCACCGGCCCATCGGGTTCCGCGGGCCGGGCTACAGCCTGTCGGAGACCACCGTCGCCGAATTGGCCAGACGGGGATATTTGTATGATGCGTCCACATTGCCGACGTTTATCGGTCCGCTGGCGCGTGCCTATTTCTTTATGTCCAGCGCCTTCACGCGCGAAGAAGCCGATTGCCGGAGCACGATTTTCGGGGGGCTGCGCGACGGGCTCCGGCGGATTCAACCGTACCGCTGGGATGTCGGCGGCGAGGGCCTCATCGAAATTCCCGTGACCACCATGCCTTTTCTCCGGGTACCGATTCACTTCAGCTATGTGCTCTATCTGGGGTTGTATTCCCAGGCGCTGGCTGAACGGTATTTTCAGATGTCGTTGACGCTCTGCCGCCTCGCTGGGGTCGCGCCGTCCTTGTTGCTGCATCCCTTGGATTTTCTGGGCAGTCACGAATCGGCAGGGGTGGAATTCTTTCCCGGCATGCGGTTGCCGCTCGATCAAAAGCTGGAAATGATCGACCGGCTGGTGGCCATGCTCGGCGCCATGTTTCAGGTCATCACGATGCGCGACCACGCTTTGAACGTGGCGAAGTCCACCTCGCTGCCGCTGCTGAGCGGGGCGATCTGATCGATCACGCGCCGTCCCTCGCATCGCCAATCGCACAGGCCTCTCTTCACGACGAGTACGCTGAACCAAGGAGTTGTTGTATGAACGTGCCGCTGCTCGATCTCAAAGCCCAACATGACCCTCTCCGCAAAGACTTGCTGGCCGCCATGGAACGGGTGCTCGATCAGAACAATTTTATTCTGGGCCGTGAAGTGGGCGAGCTGGAGACGCAGGTGGCGGCCTATTCCGGCACGCGATTCGCCGTCGGCGTCTCGTCGGGTACCGATGCGCTGCTGGCGGCACTGATGGCATTGGACATCAAGCCGGGAGATGACGTCATCACCACGCCGCTGTCGTTCTTTGCCACCGTGGGAGCGATTGTCCGACTCGGAGCCAGGCCCGTATTCGTCGACATCGATCCGGTGAGCTACAACCTCGACCCCAACCGCCTCGAGGCGGCGGTGACTCCCCGGACCCGCGCCATCATTCCGGTCCACTTGTACGGCCAATGTGCCGACATGGCCCCGATCCTCCAGGTGGCGGAGGCCCACGGCTTGGCGGTGGTGGAAGATGCGGCGCAAGCCATCGGCGCGGAGTACGGCGACGGTCGGCGGGCGGGGAGTATGGGAACGGCGGGATGTTTTTCCTTCTTTCCCAGCAAGAACCTGGGCGGGCTGGGCGACGGCGGCATGGTCGTGACCAACGACGAAGCACTCGCCGAGCGCCTGCGGGTGCTCCGCGTGCAGGGAGGCAAGCCGAAATATTACCACCGTGTGCTCGGAGGAAATTTCCGGCTCGACACGTTGCAGGCTGCCGTCTTAGGCGTGAAGTTGCCCTATCTGGATCGCTGGACGGCGTTGCGGCAACGGCATGCAGATCTCTACGAATCGCTGTTTCGATCGCTTGAAGTGGAATCGAAGTTCGGCGTGCGGCTGCCGCAGGCCGTCTACAAGCAGAACGGGGTGCGCCACTATCATATTTATAATCAGTTCGTGATCGGCGTGCCCCGGCGGGAGCGATTGCGCGACCATCTCAAGTCGAACGGTATCGGGACGGAGATTTATTATCCGGTCCCGCTGCATCTGCAGGAATGCCTCCTGAGCCTCGGGTACAAGGAGGGAGATTATCCTCAAGCCGAGCGAGCCTGCCGCGATCTCGTCGCGCTCCCGATCTACCCCGAGTTGAATGAGGATCAGCAGCACTTTGTCGCGCAGACCGTCTGCGAGGGACTTGGCCTATGAAGGTCGTCTCGATCATCGGCGCGCGCCCACAATTCATCAAGTGCGCGCCGGTCTCCCGTGAACTACGGGCGGTTGCCGATGAAGTGCTGGTGCATACCGGGCAGCACTACGATGACGCCATGAGCGGCGTGTTTTTTCGTGAACTCGGTCTCGCCTCTCCCGATTATGATCTCGGGGTTGGTTCCGGACCGCATGGACAGCAGACCGGAGCCATGCTGGCCGGCATTGAACAGATTCTCCAGAAGGAATCGCCGGCGGCCGTACTGGTCTATGGAGATACGAATTCGACTGTCGCGGGGGCACTCGCGGCGGCCAAATTGCACGTGCCGGTGGTGCATGTGGAAGCGGGACTCCGGAGCTTTAACCGCCGGATGCCGGAGGAAATCAACCGGGTGGTGACGGATCAACTCGCTGCGCTTCTGCTCTGCCCGACCACCACGGCGGTCGACAATCTTCGGCGGGAGGGCATCACCGACGGTGTCCACCTGGTCGGCGATGTCATGTACGACGCTCTCCTGGACGCGGCCGCCCGCGCGCAGTCCGCCTCAACCATTCTCGAACGGCTCCGGGTGCAACCGCGCGCCTATCTCCTGGCGACCGTGCACCGGGCGGACAACACGGATCGGTTGCCGCAGCTGAGACAGATCATGACCGCGCTGCGTGCGCTGGCCGAGACCGGTCGGACGATTGTCTTTCCCGTTCACCCGCGAACGCGCAAGCAATTGGGATCCCTGCCCGAGGCGCATGCAGACCGGCTGCTGTTGATCGATCCGGTCTCGTACCTGGACATGATCCGGTTGGAATCCATGGCCGAGGCGATTGTGACGGATTCGGGCGGGATCCAAAAGGAAGCCTGTTGGCTCAGGGTGCCTTGTATCACGCTGCGGGAGGAGACCGAATGGGTGGAGACGGTCGAATGCGGGTGGAACCGTTTGGCGGGAACGCAGCCGGAATCCATCATCCGAGCGGTTCTGACCGCCGGACCTGGCCGAACCAGGGAGTGGCCCTGGAAACGGGGAGAGGCGTCAAGAACGGTGGCTCAATTGATCACGCAGAACCGGCAGGATCAGGCCTGCCTTGTTGATGCGACCCGCAACGATGGTCCATGCAGCCTACGCAGTGCGAATCAGTCAGCCAGTCTGGCCGTGACCGACTGCGCAGGGTGACGAAACCTATGCATCCACGCATTCAATGGCCCAACGGGAAATCGTTTGCCTTCACGATTTTCGACGATACCGACTATCAGACCGCGACGAACGTCGCTCCTGTGTATGACTTCTTATCGGATATCGGGCTCCAGACCACGAAGTCGGTATGGCCGATTCTTGGAAAGGGACGGACAAAAATCGGAGGGACCACCTGCGAGGACCCGGCCTACCGGGCCTGGGTCGTGGAGCTACAGCAGCGGGGCGTGGAAATTGCGCTGCACAATGTGACGCACCATACCTCCACCCGCCAGGAGACGGCAGAAGGGCTGGAGCGGTTTCAGGGCCTGTTCGGGCATTATCCGCATACCATGGCCAACCATACAGGCTGCCGGGAGGGAATCTACTGGGGACGCGCACGCCTGTCCGGCGTGCACCGTTTCGTCTACGACCTGTTGCACTTGCGGGAAGTGCGCAACGAATTCCAAGGGCACATCGAACAGAGCCCTCTATTCTGGGGAGATCTGTGCCGGGACAAGATCCGGTATGTGAGAAATTTCACCTTTCCTGAAATCAACACCCTCAGGGCCTGTCCCGCGATGCCGTATCACGATCCTTGCCGTCCCTTCGTCAACCGCTGGTTTGCCGCGACGGACGGTTCCGCCGTGGCCTCGTTCACGCAGATGGTGAGCGAGCCGCATCAAGACCAGCTGGAGGCTGATGGGGGCGCGTGCATCATGTACACGCACTTTGCCCAGGGGTTTGCCGACAAGGGGCGTCTGCACCACAGGTTTGAAACCCTCATGAAACGGTTGAGCAACCTGAACGGGTGGTTTGTGCCGGTGCATACGCTGCTGGATTTCCTGACGAGCACGCAGCCCGCCCGGAATATCTCGACCACGGATCGCACGCGGCTTGAGCGGCGATGGTTGTTGCATAAAATGTTCACCACAAAGGGGCGCACGTAGAACCCCGCCGCCGGGGCTGCCGGCCGCTCCCCAGCCCCGGCTGGTCGCCCGGTCCGCGAATGACGCATGACAGCCTCACCGGTACAGGTTCAGAGCTTCCCCGCCATGTATCGCTATGAGCAGGTGGACGCAGGGGCGGAGCGCTGGTGGAACGAGACACGTTCGTACCGCGACCACACCGTCTTCCAAACCCCTGCCTGGATCGCCTTTGTGGCGAGCGCGCAACGCGGCACACCCGTCCTTGCGGCGCTGAAGGATGGGGAGCGCACCGTCGGGTATTTTGCCGGGTTGATCGTGAAGAAATTCGGATTGCGAATTCTCGGCAGTCCCTGCCCGGGATGGAGCACGGACTACATGGGCTTTGTGCTGGAACCGGGCGCCAGTCGAAAGTCGGCCTTGCAGGGGCTGTTCCGCTTTGCGTTCGGACAGTTGGGTTGCGCGCATGTGGAAGTGATGGATCGGCATCTTACCCAGGAAGATCTGATCGACAGTGGCGCGCCGTATCGTTGGTATCAGGGTTTCGCCGTCGATCTCAATCAGAGTGAGGCGGCGCTTTTCGCGAATCTCACCAGTGCCTGCCGCCGATGCATCCGGAAGGCCGACAAGGAGGGGGTCGTCGTTGAAGTCGCGGAGGCGGCCGGGTTTGCCGAAGACTACTTTGAACAGTTGACGGATACCTTTGGGCGTCAAGGGCTCGTTCCCACCTATGACTTGGATCGGGTGAAACAGTTGATCAGCCATCTGCATCCCATCGGGCAGATCATCCTGCTGCGCGCGCGCGATCGAGTCGGTCGCAGCATCGCCACCGGCATTTTCCCGTTCCTCAACGGCACCATGTATTTTTGGGGAGGCGCGAGCCACCGACAATTTCACCCCATGCGTCCCAATCAGGCCTTGCACTGGTTCGCCATGCGATATGCCAAGGCACAAGGTATTAATACGTATGATATGGGAGGGGGAGGCGAGTATAAACGGCAGTACGGCGGGCGAGAGATTCGGATTCCATGGGTCAGGAAGTCCAAATACGGCTGGATCGAGCCGGCGAGAACGTTCGCGCAGCGCGCCTATAGACTGCGCCAGCTGGTCATGGGCCGCCTCCAACACTTCGTTCCCTCGCTCCATGGAAATGCGTGATCTCCACGGCCTGCCCGGCGGCACGAACGCGCCGTGCTCTTCAAGGCGCACTCGCGAGGCAGAAGACCTGTGTGTGAATCGACCCGCCGAGCCTCGTATTTCGACGGCCTGCTGAAACTACGTATTAGAACGTGCATGGCGCTTTCGCCAGCCGCGCCGTCGCAGATCCTTCTGGTCGCATGACGCACGTGTATGTGTACCGGCGTTTTCGGCAGCAACCGTCACGTGATCGATCGGCCAGCGCTGTTGGATGGCGTGAACGCGTTTTTCATGGTGGAAGATCCTTGGACAATTTTCCGTCGGGATTCATTTTCGGCTACAGCCAACCCGATCGGGTAAAACCAGGACAGGGTGTGTGGCCCATCTCTCGAAGGTGACCGGATGACAAATCGTACCCAACTCATCAAGGCCAGGCGCGCCATTCTTACGATGGCGGCTGAATTGAAGAATGTCGTGCAGGCTTGCCGGATGGCAGGGATCAGCCGCTCCCAGTTTTACGCCATGAAAAAGGCCTATGAGACGCATGGCACGGAAGGGCTCGCGCCGCGGGTCCGGCGCAAACCTCAGATGCCCAATCGCACTCCGGCTTTGCTGGAAGGGCGTATCTTGTCGAAAACACGAGATAATCCGACTGTCAGTTATATCCGGCTGGCCGGGCAGCTCCAATTGGACGGCCTTTCCGTCACGCCGGCGATGGTCCGGTACGTCTGGCAGCGAGAAGGATTATCGACCCGGCAGGCGCGGGTTCAGTGGGTCAAAATCCGTATTCCACACAACGGTTCCACGATGCCGTCCGTCGACTGTTCTTCCCGGCCGTCCGATCATGCCGTTGAGCGGTTGCAGGATGTGGCCCAGTCGATTCGATTGTCATCCGGGTGAGTCTCGGTGCCGGCCTGGAAGCGGCCTCTCTCGGCCGACTGTCCGGAGATCATTAACTAAGTAGTTGCACTATAATTTTGCTTGACGAACGTGACTCAACACGACACAATGCGCCGCATGAATGATCGTGTAGAAAGTCCGCGACGGCCGCATGTGACGGGCGTGAACATCATGGCAACAGCGGAGCAGGTTGGGCGGCCGGTCTTCCATAACAGCAGTAGTCACTTTTCACGAAAGGGGGTTCGATGATGACGTTACACATGGGCAACTGGTATAACTGGATCATTGGCATTATTGGCGGCGGTAATCCCGGAAACGGCGGCTCCGTTCCAGGTCCGGAGACCTTGCTGGCATTTGCCATCGGCTTCGCGGCTTTTGTGGTTTGGCGCGCAAAGCGAGTCGAAGAGTAGCGTTCCAGCAGTTGCATCGTACTGACGAATAGGACCACTCGTTCGGCTATGCCGGCGGGTGGTCCTCGTTCCGGATCGGATTCTCCTTCCTCCTTCAGCTTCCGCGTCATTGGTTTGTGAAGCTCCTTCGCGAATTCGTCGTTCAACGCCAACTTCTGGAATGACCTGAAGGCCACGCCGTCCATGAGAAGCCGGCGCTTCACGTCATCACGCGATGGGACTCGTGCTGCTTTTCACCGACCATGATTGATGGTCGTCATCCTCAGCCGGTATCTCGATGAAAGATCTCACGCTTCTCCCGTTGCGGCAGCTTCCACTAGGTCGTCCGATGCTACTGGATTGGCAGGCGGCGGGATGGGTGCTCCTTCCTGCAGTCCTCTGTGTTGCGGCGATTTTTTGGCCGACCATTCAATCCATGGTCGATGTCTGGTCTGACTCGCGGACTTTTGCGCACGGGTTTCTGGTCTTACCGATCGTCGGGTATCTCGTCTGGTCGTACCGTCAACGGCTGGTGTCGTTGACGCCTCGTCCGAGTATCGGCGGGCTGCTGGCCCTCCTGATTTCGGGCAGTGGGTGGGTGATCGGGGCCCTGTTGTCAGTGGAGTGGCTGCAACAGGCCGCGGTCGTGGCCGCGCTACCTGGCCTGATTTGGACGATCTATGGATCGCAGATCGTTCGAGCGCTCTCGTGGCCGTTGGGCTTTCTCGTCTTCCTCATTCCCGCCGGCACCTCCCTGGAGCCCTGGCTTCAAGACATCACCGCCTGGCTCGTTCTCAGAGGACTGGATCTGTCCGGTATCGCCTATGCGTATCGGGATTATCACATCGTCGTCCGTCAGGCGGATTGGGAAGTCGCCCCTGATTGCGGCGGGCTCCGCTACCTGCTCCCCGGTCTGTCGTTGGCCTATGCGTTTGTCACGTTGACCTATCGGGACCCGGTTCGGCGGATTGCATTTCTCATGTTCTGCGCCGTCGCGCTGATGCTGGCGAACGGGATTCGTGCCTACGGGATCATCGTCGGCAACGACCTTGGCATCGCCTCGGGGGCCGACCACCGGCTGTTCAGTTACACGATCTATGGCCTGACCATGCCGTGCCTGTTCTGGTTGGGCTTGAAATGGAAACAGCCCGGTGTTGTGAGCCCAGCGAGCCGGCCTGTTGCGGGCGGTCAGGTGGAGGTTCGTACGGCGATGATTGCGGCCCTCATCGGGGTCGGCGGGCTCTTTCTCGCGCGTCTGTCTGTGTGGATGCTGTCCCGGTCGTTCTAACTCATCGCCTCATCGCAGTGTTGATCTCTGCTGCCTGGTCGAGCGATTTGCTTGGACTGTGCACACCTGTCTCGATCCCGCAACCACTCTGTTTTTTTCACCTTGTCGGAGAGGAAACCAACCATGCCAGCCTATCTCCCGTTTCATGTGCCGGAGATTGACGACGAGGACATCGACGCGGTCGTGAGCGTATTGCGATCGGGGTGGCTCACGACCGGCAACAAGGCCAGGCAATTCGAACAGGAGTTTGCCGCCAAGGTCGGCGCGCGATACGCGGTGGCGTTGAACTCTTGCACGGCCGCTCTGCATCTGGCGCTGGAGGCGATCGGCCTCGGCGAAGGGGACGAAGTGCTCGTTCCGACGATGACCTTTGCGGCCACGGCCGAAGTCGTCACGTACTTCAAGGCCAAGCCTGTGCTCATCGATTGCCTGCCGGCCACCTTGAACATGAATCCTGATCGCCTTGAACGGGCCATTACGCCACGGACCAAGGCCGTGATCCCGGTCCATTTTGCCGGTCAGCCCTGCAACATGGGCCGGATCCTTGAGATCGCGCATCGCCACAATCTGAGAGTCATTGAAGATGCAGCCCACGCGTTTCCGGCTTCATACCAGGGCAAGATGATCGGCAGCATTGGAGACAGCACCTGTTTCTCATTTTATGCCACCAAGAATATTACGACGGGCGAAGGCGGCATGATCACAACGGACGATCCTGACTGGGCGGATCGCATCCGGCGGATGAGCCTGCACGGGCTGAGCCGTGATGCCTGGAAGCGCTATACGAATCAAGGTTCCTGGTATTACGAGATTGTCGCGCCTGGATTCAAATACAACCTGACCGACATGGCGGCGGCGTTGGGACTCTCGCAGTTGCAGAAGGCGGACCGATTCTGGAAAGCCCGAGAGCGCTATGCGGCCTTGTATGCGGAGGGGTTTCGGGATGTGCCCGAGATCGAGCCATTGGGTATCCACGCTGACGTGCAGCATGCCTGGCACCTGTATGTGATTCAGCTGGATCTCGACCGGCTGGCCCTCACGCGCGAGGCCTTTATCGAGCGGTTGCAGCAGCGACAGATCGGGTGCAGCGTCCACTTCATCCCGCTTCATCTGCATCCGTTTTACCGCGACACCTGGGGATATCGCGCCGAAGAGTTTCCCGTCGCCAGCCGGGCCTTTCACCGAATGGTGTCGCTGCCGCTGTATTCAAGAATGTCGGATACGGACATCCAGCGGACGATTGAGGCTGTCCGCGAGATCGTGCTGGAGGCCAGGCAATGAAGCGCGCTGTGGATGTCATCGGAGCGCTGATCGGTCTCTTACTGACCTGGCCCATCTGGGTCGTGGCTGCCGTGGCCATCAGGCTCGATTCTCCGGGGCCGGTGTGGTTTACGCAAACTCGCATGGGGCGTGATCGCCGGCCGTTCTTAATTTACAAGTTCCGCACCATGTCGGCCGATGCCCCTTCCAAGGGCGGGCAGCTGACGATCGGGCAGGATGCCCGCGTAACCAGGGTCGGGGCCGTCTTGCGAAAATACAAGCTCGATGAATTGCCCCAGCTGTGGAATATCCTGAAGGGCGATATGAGCCTGGTCGGTCCAAGACCGGAAGTTCCGCGGTATGTGAACATGTTTCCGGAAGCCTACGCGGATATTTTGACGGCTCGCCCAGGCCTGACCGACCTGGCCTCGCTGAAATATATCGATGAAGCGGCTCTCCTGGCCGCGGCCGCCAGTCCGGAGGAGGAATATGTCACCGTCGTCCTGCCGGAAAAAATCAGGCTGGCCAAGTTTTATGTCCGGCACGCCTCGACGATTCTGGATGTGGCGATCGTCATTCAGACCCTGCTGTGTGTGCTGAAGATTCCGCTGGTGGTCTGCGAATTGCCCGATCTCCAGGTGGCCAGGCCGACACAGGCGACCGACTTCGGGCCGCGGTGCCTGGCCTTGATTGTCAAATGGCGACGCCCGCTGATTGTGTGTCTCGATATGGGTTTGATGGGCCTGGCCAATTACCTGGCCTTCTGGCTGCGATTCGATGGCCGGATACCAGAGGCGGAATGGGGCACGTTCCTCCTGGTGTTGCCCTGGGTGTTGGCGGTCCGGACCATCGCCTTCATCGTGTTTCGCTTGAATGAAGGGCTGTGGAGATACACGAGTCTGTGGGATTTGCGAAACATCGTGGTCGGTGTGGTCAGCAGTACGCTCGTGCTGTATGCATGGACACGGTGGGGAATGGGTATCCGGGAATACCCGCGATCGATCTTCATCATCGATGCCATTCTCTTGATCGGCTTTTCTGCCGGCGTTCGGCTCCCGCGGCGGCTGCTGAGGGAGGCCGTGATTTATCGCCCGAAAAAAACGGTGCTGATCATCGGTGCGGGAGACAGGGGCGAACGGGTCGTCCGGGAAATGAAACTCAATCCGAACTCCCGGTATCAGCCGATCGGGTTTATAGACGATCACGCGGCGCTCCGTTTCAAGCGCATCCACGGAGTGAAAGTCCTTGGGGCCCGGGAAGATCTCGCGTACGTCCTTTCCACGGAACGCCCCGACGAGGTGATCCTGGCGCTCCCCCAGGTCACTCCCGATGTCTTGCGCCAGATCATGGCCGACCTCGGTCCCTTTCGAGTCTCGGTCAAAATGTTGCCCAGCATGCAGGACTTGCTCGGAGACCGGAGCGCCGTCAGCCAGATCAGAAATGTGGCGGTTGAAGATCTCTTGGCGCGGGCACCGGTGCATCTGAAGACGGATGCCATGGTGGAAATGGTGGCCGGCCGCCGGGTACTGATTACCGGCGCCGGTGGCTCGATCGGGTCGGAATTATCACGCCAGCTCGCCTCCATGGGGCCGGAGTCCGTGGTGCTGTTCGAGCGGCATGAGAACAGCCTGTATACCATCGCCAAGGAGTTGGAGGACCGGGGGCTGTCCGCCATCGTGCATCCCGTGCTGGGTGATGTGACGGATCGCCGCCGGCTGACGGAGACCATGACACGCTATCGGCCCGCCATCGTCTTTCACGCGGCCGCCCATAAACACGTGCCGCTGGTTGAACTCAATCCTGCCGAGGCGCTGAAGAATAATTGCATCGGCACCCGTATCACCGCGGAAACGGCGGCTCGTTGCGGAGTCGAGCGTTTTGTTCTGATTTCCACCGATAAGGCGGTGAATCCGTCGAGTGTGATGGGAGCCACGAAACGCGCCGCCGAGTTGATTGTGCAGGACATGGCGGAGCGAAGCGCCACGCGCTTTTTGACCGTGCGGTTCGGCAACGTGTTGGGCAGTAACGGGAGCGTGCTGCTCCGGTTTCAGGAGCAGATTCAAGCCGGCGGTCCGGTGACGGTGACACATCCGGACATTCGGCGATACTTCATGTTGATACCCGAAGCCGTCCATCTCGTGCTGCAGGCGGCCACATTGGGCGAACAGGGAGCCACCTACGTGCTGGACATGGGGGAGCAGATCAAGGTCTTGGATCTGGCCAGGAATTTGATTCGCCTCTCGGGATTCGTCCCGGGCCGTGAAATTCCCATCCGTTTTGTCGGTCTGCGTCCGGGCGAAAAATTGTACGAGGAACTGGTCGGTACGGATGAGACCGCCGAATGCTCGGCGCTGAGCAAGATTTTGCGCATTCGGCGCGTGGGGGTCACTGCTGCCGGCAAAGTCTCGGGGATGATGATGGCGATGGAAGCGGCTGCGTACCTCAACAATTCAGAAAAAGCGATTGAGCGTTTGCGGGAGTTGGTTACGGACTTCCGTCCCCCGGATAAACTCGAAGACGAGGGCGTCCTGGGCAGGGAGTGGATCGAAGATGAGCCGGCCTACTCCGGGCCTGGCCGGTAGGGAACCGGGCGGCATGTCGGTAGACGGCGAGGGCGGACCCACGATCTGCATGCGGTGGTTCCGAGCGCTGAAAGGGGAGCGATGAACAGGTCGATTCTAACAGGCAAGGTGGAGACGATGGGGCAACCAAGCGGCCTTCCGCAGCAGGGCAATTCCGCGGCAAATCTGTTCCAGGAATATTGGGGCATGGTCCTGCGCCGAAAATGGATTTTGATCGGCGCGGTGGTCGTGTCGTTGGGCGCGGCGATGGTCTACTGCAAAGTGGCTACCAGGGTCTATCGTTCCGACACCCTCATTCTGCTCGAAGATCAAAAAATTCCTGAGAGTTACGTGCAGACCAATGCGGAAGGGAATAACAACTTCGATCGCCGGATTTTTGTCATCGAAACACAGGTCCGCGACCGGGTGCGGCTCGACGCGATTCGCAAAGAGCTGAATCTCTATCCGGCGCAGGTGGAACAATTCGGCCCGGAATGGGCGGTGCTCCAAATGAATGCGGCGTTGGAAGTCACCACCGTGAGCAAAGGCAGTGTGCCGGGCCAGAACACGATCGGCGCCTTCACCATTTCCTTTGCGCACGAGGATCCGGCTACCGCCATGACGGTCATCTCCAAAATTTCTTCAATGTTGATCGAAGCGGATATGAAAGACCGCGCGCAAGCGGCTGAGGGGACGACTGAGTTCCTCGACAATGAAGTGAATCGGACGCGGGCTCAGCTCGACAAGAAAGAAGAGGAGATCAGCCGCTTCAAGTCGCAACATGTCGGGCAGTTACCGCAACAAATCGACGCGAATCTGCGGGCCCTGGATCGGTTGCACGATGATCTCAAGGTGGTCAATGAGGGTATTCATCGCCAAAGCGATCGCCTGTCCCTGGTGGACAATGCCATTCAAAAGTATTTGGAATTCGGTGTTACGATCCCCGCGTTGGTCAATGGGCCGGTTCAGCCGAATCCGTCGTTTGCGCGTTTGAACGAGCTGAAGAGCAAGCTGGCGCAGTTGGAAGCTGAATTCTGGGACGGCTATCCGGAGGTCGCGCTGACGAAGGAAGAGATCAAGCAGATCGAACAACGGATCCGGAAGCAATACGGACCCGATTCCACGGGATCGGACGAAGAAACCAAGGACCAGTATTTTCAGGACTTGAAGAAGCAGAAAAGCGAGTTGAAGAGCGAACTCGCCTTGCTGAAGGAACGGCGGCAAACCTTGCGGGCAGAGAAGCAGGAGTACGATTCCCGGGTGGAAACCGCTCCGGCAATTGAGCAAAGTTTGCTCACATTGATGCGGGACTACGAAAACCTCAAGGGCAGTTACCAGTCCTTGCTCGATAAGCGGCTGCATGCCTCCGTGGCCGAGAATCTTGAGAAGCGGCAAAAGGGCGCGCAACTCAAGATCCTGGAACGCCCCAAGTTTCCGCGGGTGCCGGAAAAACCGAATCAGCCGCGCGTCATGATGCTCGGGCTCCTGCTGGGGTGCGCGCTGGGGGTCGGAATGGCAGTGCTGCGTGAGCAGCTGAATCCTCAATTCCGCCGTCCGGAGGATGTGGAGCTCATGTTCGGCCCTCAGCTCCTGGCCGCCATTCCAGACTTCACGCTTGACTATGCCTATTCGAACTGGCGGCGGTTCATCCCGGTCTATCACTTCGGGCGTAGCGGCAAAACGGCTCATCAGGCACCGGGCCTGGTCCCGCTTCAGCCCGGAGCGACGGAGTTCAATGGACCGAACGGTCAGCCGTTCGACCGCAGCTTCGTCGTCAAGTGGATGCCGAACGCGATCGTGTCGGAGCAATATCGAGTCGCGGCGACGCGGTTGTTCTTGCTGGGACCGGAGAAACAATCGACGGTCGTAGCCGTCAGCAGCGCTGTCAAGGGGGAGGGGAAGACCACGACCGTCATTAACCTCGGCTATACGCTGGCGCGTGATTTGGGGAAACGTGTGCTGCTGGTGGATTGTGACCTCAAGTGTCCCGGTCTGGATAAGTTCATGGAACGCAGTTGTGCAGGGGGATTGGCCGATTATCTGTCCTGCAACATGGACTTCGACGACTGTGTGAGCGGTTTTGGCGATGTGCCCTGTTGGATCATGCCGGTCGGCAATCATGTCGTCAACTCAACGGAACTGCTGAGAACGGAGCATCTCGCCTCGCTCTTTGACCGGCTGCGCAACCGATTCGACTACATTATTTTGAACACTCCCCCGATTCTCCCGCAGGCGACCATGAACGTGATCGAGGGGCATGCCGACGTGCTCTTGCTGGTGGTTCGCGCGAACTCCACCCTGCACGATGTCGTCAGGCGGGCGGTCGGTTCATTGCGAAGTCGTACCTCCCTTCACGTCATCCTCAATGCGGTCGGCAGCCAGTCTCTTCCCTCGTATGTGTATGAGTACGGGCAGCCTCATCCGAAAACTCCCCGCGGGCAACTCAAGGCATAGCCCTGCTTGTTTCATGGTGTGGTGCCGGCCCTGTTTCTCCGGTGCCGCAACGCACACCATCTCTTCTCAACAGGAAGCCCCAAACCGTGGCCGCGGGAAACAGGCTCAGACCGGATAACTTCGTTGTGCAGCGCTGCTGCAGGAGGCGGATGTATGGGCAGTGATAAATGGATTGTCAACAATCGGGCAGGGGAAGAGTGGGGACTCATCACCCGTTTGATCCTCGATTCGGTCACGCGGCAGATCAGTTATGCCGACGTCGTGGTGATTCAGACCGGCCACGTGGCTCGCATTCCGTGGGATGGTTTTGAGATCCGCGAGCAGGGGATTACCCTCGGAATGCCTGAAACGCAAATCGGGATGGGAAATGCGGCTGGAACTCAGACCGTCGGTGAAGGCGTCGCGATGGATGTGTGGCCCTGATAGATGGCCGAATCGCCACCCTCTGTGTACTGCCTTAGTGAGACCCCGGAATACATTCCGTCGGCATGAGTTCGCCGCCGTGGAAATGGGAGACTTGCTTCCATCGCTGCAGAACAGCTGAACTGTCGAACGTCAGCAGATATTCTTCGCACCAGATCCCGGGCGCGGTGTATCGATTACCGGCCTGCTGCTCGCGGATTTCATAGACCCACACCGTCTCCCCCTCTTCGCTCTTTCGAACCGCTTTGGGAGCGCCCAGCTCTTTCCTCACCTCGGTTTGTGTCGCCCGCCCTTTGACCGAATCCAGAAACGCCGCTTCTTTGTTTTGAAAATGACTGCAGGCGGTGATCGCGATGGAGATGGCGATCAGGCCGAAGGTCCACGTGCGTGTCATCATCGTGCCTCCCCATTCAACAGTGCGCCGGTCTGCGTCGGTGACTCTACGATGCGGATTGTACACCGATAGAACGAGGCCGTCTCCTCTCTGTGTGTGTTTGCTCGCGAGCGATCCTGGGTCTGACTGGACGTGGTCTATGAGGTGCGGCGGGGAAGGCGTTTCGCGCCAAGCCGCCTCGCGCGGGGCCAGGTGCCACGATCGGCGAAAAGGGGAGCCCATCGACGGCGGGCGCACCTCAGGCGTGAAATCAGATGATCGAATAAGTGAGGGAGGAAAAAACGCGGGGGAGGATCAGACCGCTTTTTTAACCAGGCCCGACCGCAGGCAGCGCGTGCACACGCGGATACGCAAGGCCGAGCCATTGACCAGCGCCTTCACGCGTTGCAGGTTGGGATTGAAGACGCGCTTGGTCTTATTGTTGGCGTGGCTGACGTTGTTACCGGTCTGATGTTTTTTTCCACAGAGATCACAGGCAAATGCCACGGCCCTACTCCTTTGTTGCGGCGTCTTTCAACGACTGGTCCTTCAATCGGAAGGGATGCTACCATAGCGCCCGGGGCCAAGACAAGTTGCCGGCGTGAATTCTCCTTCCAGGATCCCGGTTTCCGCTCGCGTCGCGCGTCACTCCATGTGAGGATATGGCTATGGACCAGGTCACGCTGATCGGATTGCTCGCGGGAACCTTGACGACGATTGCATTCATCCCACAACTCCAGCAAACCTGGCGCACACGCTCCGCGAAGGATGTGTCGTTGGGCATGTTGCTCACCTTCATTACCGGGGTCTTTCTCTGGTTGATCTACGGACTGCTCCTCGGCGCCCTTCCCATCATCCTGGCGAATCTCGTGACCCTGATTTTGACGCTCGCGATTCTTCTGCTGAAAGTCCGGTATCGAGCCTAGCCCGGACTATTGCGGGGCATTCATGAATAATCCGGGCTAGTGGGCAATGGAAGCAGGCCAAGTTTCGCCTTGACAAGATTGCCCTGCCTCTCCTAGAGTTTGCCTCGTTTTAGACGCCTTGGGTGAAGGGAAGAGGGTGCGAAACCCTCGCGGTCCCGCCGCTGTGAATGGGGACGAAACCCGCAGGCGCCACTGTCTACGGAAGCCGTCAGTTATCAGCGATCAGCATTCAGGCACATCCTGATCGCTGAACGCTGAGAGCGGACTGCTTCGAAGATGGGAAGGCGCGGGGAGTAGGATGAACCATGAGCCAGAAGACCTGCCCGGGGAAAGACCCTTTATTCCCTCGTGGGCTGGGGAATAGGCGAGGATGATGTTGCGGGAGCAATCCTCAGGGTTCCATGATGGCCCTGGGGATTTTTTATTTGCGCGCCGTTCGATTCAGTCTCTTCCGCCGGTTTGTCGTCGGATGCCTCGGAGTTGTCTGGTCTGTCCTGCTGCCCTGCCTCGCGCCGGCAGGGGGAGATTTCCCCGGAGATGATACGGTGATGAAACGCCGCCAACAGGGCATTCTGACCGGCATGCCGTTCATGGCCAATGTCACCCCGCGCACGTTCGTCGATGATGCGGGACGGAAGCTCTATGTCGCCAAAGCGCCGACCCGGGTCGTCTCGCTGGCGCCGAGCATCACGGAGATGTTGTTCGCGCTCGGGTTGAACGAACAGGTCGTCGGCGTCACCGACTTCTGCAATTTCCCCGCGGCGGCCGCCGCCAAACCGAAAATCGGCTACAGCAACCCCAATCTCGAATCCCTGATCGCGCTCCGGCCGGAATTGATCGTGGCGCCGCTGGAGTTCCATCGCGCCAATGTGCTGGCCAAGTTGGAAGAACTGAAAATTCCCGTCCTCTTGCTCGAAGCCACGTCGTTGGAACAGGTGTTCGCGCATATTCACACCTTGGGGCGTATCTTTGACCGCTCCACGGCCGCCCATGCGATGACCGCGGACATGCGCGCTCAAATGGCCGAGATCAGCCGCCGGACGGAAGGCTTGGCGCGCAGGCGCGTGTTGTACGTGATCAATAGCCAACCGCTCATTACGGTGGGACCGGGCAGTTACATCCACCAGATGATCGGGTTGGCCGGAGGGGTCAATATCGCGTCCGGCGCGGCCACGGCCTATCCGCGTCTGACCATGGAAACGGTGTTGAAAGAAGATCCGGAAATCCTGATCTTTCCGAGGGGGTCGGTGGAGACCGTGCCGCGAAGCGAGCAGGAGGCCTGGCGACGCTGGACCACGCTGACGGCCGTGCAGCACAACCGCCTTCGCGAAGTGCCGGCGGATGCGCTCAATCGTCCCGGGCCTCGGGTCATGCAGGGGCTGGAAGCACTCGCCAGGGTCATTCACCCCGAAGCCTTCGCCTGTGAATCGGCAACGCCTCAGCCATGATGCCCTCCGCCGGCCACCCCACGCCAACTCCTGCCACGCTGACATCGCCGTCTTTCACGCCGAACCTCATGCAGCCCGGCGCCCATTCCACGCGAGTCGACCGGCCGCTTCAGGGTGCGATCCTGACGCGCTCCCGTTGGTGTGCCGTCATGGGTGTGTTGTTGCTCCTCTCGCTCATCCTCATCATGCTGTGTTTACAGCTGGGGACGCAGTACATCGGCATTGGACACCTCGTGGAATTGTTGTCGTCCGCGCTGGTCGGCACGGCGAGCGAGCCCGATGCCTATCGAACCACCGGCGTCATTCTGCTGCAGGTGCGTTTGCCGCGCGTGTTGCTGGGATTTCTGGTAGGGGGCTGTCTGGCCGCCGTCGGTGTGGCGCTGCAGGCATTGATGAGAAATCCGCTGGCCGATCCCTATGTGCTGGGCGTGTCGAGCGGGGCGGCGCTGGGTGTGGCCATTGCGGTCTTATTCGGGATCGGTACCACGGTCCTCGCATTGTCGCTCTTGCCTGTGTGCGGGTTTGCGGGAAGCCTGGTCGCGTTGCTGGTCATTTACCGCATGGCGGCGTCCTATGATCGACTGCCGATCCATTCGGTGTTGCTGGCGGGGGTGATCCTCAATGCCATTTTCTCCGCGCTGATCATGTTCATCACCTCCATCATGGAGCCGAACCGCTCGTTCGGGATGATGGCCTGGCTCATGGGGTCGCTGACGGCGCCCGCCTATCCGGTGCTGATCGCACTGGCGGGGTACTTGCTCGTCGGCCTCGTCCTGCTCTTGAAACAGGTGCGGGTGCTCAACATTCTCGCCTTAGGGGAAGAGCCTGCCCGGTCCTTGGGCATCGATACGGAACGCACCAAACGCGTGATGTTCCTCTTGTCGGCCCTCATGACCGGGGCGGTCGTGTCGTTCAGCGGCATGATCGGCTTTGTCGGCATGATCATTCCGCATGCGGTGCGCCTGGTGGTGGGCGCCGATCACCGCCTGCTTTTGCCGGCCTCCACATTGGTCGGAGGCATGTTTCTCATGGTTACGGATACGCTGGCCCGCACGCTGTTTGTGCCCTCGGAGGTTCCGGTCGGCGTGATCACCGCCTTGGCGGGCGGACCGTTCTTCGTCTATCTGCTGGTGTGGCGAAAGGATCGGCTGGCATGAGCAGTCGGGGCCAAGACGATACAACCATCGAGAACGGAGGCGACGGCACGCATGTCCATACCTACGATCTGCGCGGGGTGCATTTCCGCTATGGCAGGCCCAGTGGACTGGATGGCGGGTGGGTGCTTAGGGATGTGACCCTGCAGGTCCAGCCGGGCGAAATGCTCGGCATCGTCGGCCCGAACGGATCGGGAAAAACCTCTCTGCTGAAGCTTCTGGCCAAACTCGCGGCGCCGCAATCCGGGGACATCACATTGTTCGGCCGCCATCTGGCCGGTTTGTCTCAGGAGGAAACGGCTCAAACCATCGCCTTTGTGCCGCAGGAACATGCGCAGCTCTTTCCGTTTACGGTAGCAGAGACCGTGTTGATGGGGCGTTTTCCGCACCGGCAGCGATCGCGCTGGAGTTTCGGGTTCGGGTGGGAGGATCAGGATGATTGCCATGCGGCCGCTCAGGCCATGGCGACGATGGATATTACGCATCTCGCCGAGCGCCTGGTGACCGATCTCTCCGGCGGCGAGCGCCAGCGAACCATGATTGCGCGTGCCCTGGCCCAAAAGCCGCGCCTGTTGCTGCTGGACGAGCCGACCGCATTTCTCGATCTTCAGCATCAACTCGACATTTGTTCGGTGCTCCGCCGTTTGCGCGATGAGCAGGAATTGACGGTGGTGATCGTCTCACATGATTTGAATCTGGCCAGCCAATATTGCACTCGCATCGTCATGTTGAAGGACGGCAGGATCGCCGCGATCGGGACGCCCTCCGAAGTCCTGTCGGTCGAAACATTGCGGGACGTCTACGGCTGCACCGTGCTGATCGATGCGCATCCCGAGTCAGGGCTGCCGCGCATCACGTTGCCTGGTCCATCACTGCCGGTTCATGTGTAGATGCGGACTGTTGCGGGAAGGGTTCGTGCCCGGCCCACCCGCGTAACTAACTGGGGCACGTCATTAATCGGAGACCGGAGTATCAGCAAGACGCCGTCAGCGTCGGGGAAGATGGTGCGAATCCATCACGGTGCCGCCACTGTAAGCGGGGAGTGACCCTGCAGGAAGCCACTGGCGAGCGGCGTGGTTCGTGAAGTGTATCTCGTGAAGCGCGGGAGGTTCTCTCTGACCGTTTCACGATTCACGTTTCACGATTCACGTTTCGCCGGGAAGGCGCAGGGAATCAAAGATCCGCAAGTCAGGAGACCCAACTGACGGCTGTTACGACTGAGCCCTTCGAGCGAAAGGGAATGTCAGCATGTCGAAGATTGTCAGGGAATGGTCCGTCTGTTGTGTGTTGCTGTTGATCACGAGCGCCCTGCCGCTGTGGACGAGCGTTGCGGTTGCCGAAGAGTCTCCCGAGACAGAGGTCGTGCAAACGGAAGAGGTGGTGGTCTCGGCGACCAAAACCCCTGTGCCGGTGAGCCAAGTGACCAGCGCCGTGGAAGTCATCACCGCGCAGGACATGAAAAAACAGAATCTCCGCCATGTGGCCGATGCCTTGCGACTGGCACAGGGACTGGCCGTGTTTTCAAGCGGAGGACCGGGGACCGAAGTCAACGCAAGAATTCGCGGAGGCGGGTCAAGCCAGACCCTGGTGCTGATCGACGGCGCCATCGTCAACAGCGGAACGCTGGGCAGTTACGATTTTTCCAACCTCACCACCGACAACATCGAACGGATCGAGATCCTGCGCGGCGCGCAAAGCATGTTGTGGGGATCGGACGCGATGGGTGGCGTCATCAATATCATCACCAAGCGAGGCGAGGGACCGGTCTCCGCAACCGGGTTTCTGGAATATGGCTCGTTCGCCTCTCTCCGCGAGGGCGGCACGGTGTCCGGCAAGCAGGGCCTGGTCGATTACAGCCTCTCGCTCTCCCGGTGGGATACCTCGAGTTTTTCCGCGGTCAACTATCGCCGCGGTGCCACGGAACGGGATTCTTTCCGCAATTGGCAGGGGTCAGGTCGCATCGGTGTGGACCTTCCGCGTGACGGCCGGCTCGATGTCAGCATGCGCTGGATGAATTCCGATACGCAACTCGACAATGTCTCGGCGACGTTTCCGGCGGATGTCTACGGGTCGAAGATGCGCAGTCAGCAGTATGTCTTCAGCGGGAGTTACGAGCAGCCGATGACCAACTGGTGGTCGCAGAAGCTGACGCTCGCCCGCTCGCAGGAAGCCTCGCTGTTCCTGCCCGGGACATTACAGCGGAGCCTGGCCGATGGATTGTTGAGCACGCCGTTCGGATCTCCCAATGAAACCCGCGTGCTCTCCAATCGTCTGGAGTGGCAGCACAATATTCAGATCACGAAGCTGCTTCTGCTCAGCGCCGGGTACCAATTCCGGGAACAGCAGGGGGAAAACGACCAGGGGCTGATCAACCGCGTGTTGAGTTCTCATGCCGGATTTGCGCAGGCGCAACTCAATCTCTGGGATCGCGTCTTCGCCACAGCCGGCGTGCGGCACGACAGTTACAACGTCTTTGGCGATGCCACGACCTATCGACTCACCGCCGGGTACCTCCATAAAGAAACGGATACCAAACTCCGCGCCGGATATTCGACCGGCTTTCGGGCGCCCAGCATGAACGAACTGTATTTCCCGAATTTCGGCAATCCCAATCTGGGGCCCGAGAAAAGTCAGAGTATGGACGTGGGAATCGATCAGTATGTGTTCTCCAGGCAACTGAAGTTCACGGGGGGATTTTTCTGGAATCGCTACCGAAACCTCATCACGACCACGTTCGATCCGGCCTTTTGCGCGCCGTTCAGCACGTTCGGGTTCTGCCCACAGCAATTGGGCGAGGCCTCCACGAAAGGGTGGGAAGCCGGCCTGTCCTATACCTATTCCAGCGACAGGCCATTCCTCAAAGGGTTCGTGGTACAGGCCAACTACACCAATACCATCACGCGTGACCTGAGCACCCACACCCGTCTCCCGCGTTGGCCCACCGACCAGTGGAGCGCATCGGTCAGCTATCAGCCGATCGATCCCTTGTGGATTACGTTGATCGGCCGGTATGTGGGGTCGCGCTTCAATACGACCGGCGACCGGCAACCTCTGCCGGCATTCGATGTCTGGTCCCTGGCCGTCACCTATGATGTCACGAAACAGCTGCAAGCCTACTTGCGAGCGGAAAACCTGTTTAACGAGAAGTATGAAGAAATCGCCAGCGCCGGGACACCGATCCGATCGATCTTCGGCGGCGTGCGGGTCACGTTCGGAGGGACTTCGTAAATCAGCCATGGACATCGCACGGTGATGCTACGCCCTCGCCTGGTCATTGCCGGCACCCACAGCGGTGTCGGCAAAACCACCGTCACGCTCGCCCTAATGGCCGCGCTGAAGGCCAGGGGGCTGGTGGTGCAACCGTTCAAGGCCGGTCCCGATTTTCTCGATCCGGGTCATCATCAGCTGGCGACCGGGCGGCCTTCGCGCAATGTGGACGGGTGGATGTTGGGCGAGGTGATCAATCGGTCCATCTTTGCGCGCGCCTCGGCCGATGCCGATCTGTCCATCATCGAAGGCATGATGGGATTGTTCGACGGGAGTTCGCCGGTACAGGAACGGGGGAGCACGGCTGAATTGGCCAAGCAGCTCAACGCGCCTGTGCTGTTGGTGATCGACGGCAGCGCCATGGCGCGATCGGCCGCGGCGATGGCGTCGGGATACGCGAGATTCGACCCGGGCCTGCCGGTGCAGGGCGTGCTGTTTAATCGCGTGCGCAGCGAGGGGCATTACCGGTTACTGAAGGAAGCGGTAGAGGCTGGGACGAATCTTGCCGTGGTCGGGTACCTCAGGCCCGATCCCTCGGTGACGATTCCTGACCGGCATCTCGGTCTCAGGACCGCTCTTGAAACAGGGCATGGTGATCTGTACGACCGGCTGGGGCAATCCGCCGCGGAGACCATCGATCTGGATCGGGTGGTCACGCTGGCACGATCAGCCGGAGGGTTTGTGGCCGAGCCACCGGCCGATCCTGTCCCGGGAGGCCGGCAGGAGAAGGTCCGCGTCGGCCTAGCCTATGATGCGGCCTTTTGCTTTTATTATCAGGACAACCTGGAATTACTGGAGGCAGCCGGAGCTGAGCTCGTGAAGTTTTCCCCCTTGCGCGATGCGCGTCTGCCGGAAGTCGATCTCTTGTATTTCGGGGGCGGATATCCTGAACTCTACGGACCGGCGCTGGAACGCAACGTGAGCATGCGAGCGGCCGTGAAGCAGTTCAGCGACAGCGGCGGGGCGGTGTATGCGGAATGCGGGGGCTTGATGTATCTGACGCAAGCCATCCGTGCCGGCGGCGGGGCGCGGCATGAAATGGTCGGGGTCTTTCCCGCCGAGGCGGTCATGCGCGAGTCCGGCATGACGCTGGGCTACCGGACGGTTGAAACGGTGCGCGCCTGCCTCCTTGGGCCGGCCGGCACGTCGGTGCGCGGGCATGAATTTCATTATTCCGTCCTGGAACCGAAGGGCGATGTGCAGTATGCCTGTACCCTGGCGGATGCTGCGGGTCAACCGGTCGGTCAGGATGGCTTGATGAAGGGCAACACCCTGGCGTTGTATAGTCACCAACATTTCGGCAGCTGCCCGGAGATGGCGATGAACCTAATGAAGACCGTCCGAGAAGAGAAAGCTGTTCGCCAAGCGATGAGGGAGGCCTGAGGTGGCAGACCGGGACGAACATGTCGGCAGGATGCAGCGCCTGAAGGCTTCCGTCGATCGTCGCATCGAAGCGGCTCAGGAAGAGAAAGGACTCTTGATCGTGTATACCGGCGCCGGCAAAGGAAAAACCACCGCCGCGCTCGGCATGGTCCTTCGTTGTCTCGGTCACGGGATGAAGGTGGCGATCGTACAGTTCATCAAGGGTGCGATCGACACGGCGGAGGAGCGGTGTCTGAAATCCTTCGGTGAGCGCATGACATTTCTCCGCATGGGCGAGGGGTATACCTGGGAGACGCAGGATCGCGAGCGAGACACAAGGTTCGCCCGGGAGGCCTGGAACAAAGCCTGCGAGTTCATCGCCGATCCGTCCTATGCGATGGTGATCCTGGATGAGTTCAATATCGCGCTGCACCACCGGTATGTCGATGTGGCCGAGGTGGTGCCTCGCTTGCGAATGCGTTCCTCCATGCAACATGTGGTCATCACCGGTCGCGGGGCTCCGGCTGAGTTGATCGGCGCGGCTGACCTGGTGACCGAAATGAAGCAGGTGAAACATCCGTTTCGAAAAGGCATCAAGGCCCAGGCGGGGGTGGAGTTTTGAGAGGACCGGTGAGCAAGACGTGCGAGCATTGCCGGCAGACGTTCGAATGTGTCGGGTACCAATGCTGGTGCGGGAAACTCGGGATCACCGAAGCCCAAATGGATTGGATTGCGGCGCGGTATCAGGACTGCCTCTGCCCGGCCTGCTTGCAGCAGGTGGCGGATGGAACATTGGGACCGACGATGAAGCCGGAGCAGAATCACGAGCGATAAATTGTCGCGAGCAGGCTCGCGCCGCGTAGATCACCAGACGCCCGGATGTGAAAGGAAACGGGGATGCGAATCACCAAGGTCTATACAAGAACCGGCGACGCGGGCCAAACGAGGTTAGCGGGGGGCCAGCAGGTCTGGAAGGACTGCCTGCGGGTAGAAGCCTATGGCACCGTCGATGAGCTGAATGCGTCCGTGGGATTGGTGCGGGCGATGAATGCCGAGGGCGGACACAGGTCTCCCGCCTCCGCGCAACTCGAAGCAGACCTGCGCTGGATCCAGAATAAGTTGTTCGACGTCGGAAGTTTGCTTGCCACCGCGCCGGGCCAGACCTTTCCGAACATGCCGACCGTCACCGGGGGCGATGTGACCAGGCTCGAACAGATGATCGATCGCTGCCAGGAAGATCTGGCGCCGTTGAAAGAATTCATTCTGCCGGGCGGGGGCAAGGTGTCGGCCACGCTGCATCAAGCGCGAACGATCTGCCGGCGGGCCGAGCGGCATTGTATCCGGCTGAGCCGCGAAGAGGAGGTTCCGGCCGAGCTCAACAAATACCTCAACCGATTGAGTGATGCCCTGTTTGTGTTGGCGCGCTGGGTGGCGAAAACGCAGGGGGAGCCGGAATTTTTGTGGCAGCGTGACGCTGATGCCTCGGTCAAGTAACACGACGAGGCAGACGCGGCCCTCACGGTCGCGTCTTATCCTGGTGCTGGGCGGGGCTGCCTCGGGAAAAAGCCAGGCCGCACTGGAGAAGGCCGGCTACATGGGCCCGAAGGCCTTCGTCGCGACCGGGCAGGCGCTTGACGGGGAGATGAAAGCGCGGATCGCGCGGCACCGGGAGACGCGTCCCGCCGACTGGATCACCGCCGAGGTGCCGCGTGATCTGGCCGGCTGGTTTGAATCAGAGGGCCCGGCCTATCGCACCATCGTCGTCGATTGTCTGACACTCTGGCTCTGCAATGTCTGCGGGCGCCGTCTCGCACAGGCGAACATGAGCGACCGCGTCGATGACCTCTTGCAGGCCATCCGGCGCAACAAGGCCCGCGTTGTCCTGGTGAGCAACGAACTGGGATTCGGCCTGGTGCCGGCCAGCCGCAGTGCCCGCGCCTTCCGCGATCTTGCGGGCCGGGTCAACCAGCAAATAGCGGCCGAAGCCGACGAGGTCTACGTTGTCATCAGCGGTCAGCCGCTCAGGCTTAAGTAGGATGAGGAGAGACCATGACACTCGATGAGGCGGTGAGATTGATCCAACCGGTGAATCCTGAGAGTGCGGCTGGTGCGCAAAAGCGCCTCGATCGATTGACCAAACCCCTCGGCAGCCTCGGGCGGCTGGAAGAATTGGCCCTGCGCTACGCGATGATCACGGGGGAAGTCAAACCCACTGTGCCGCGTGGCGTCGTGTTTACCTTTGCGGCCGATCATGGCGTGGCGATGGAAGGCGTGAGCGTCTATCCGCCTGAAGTCACGCCGCAGATGGTCTTGAATTTCCTCCGGGGCGGGGCCGGCGTGAATGTGCTGGCGCGGCATGCCGGCGTCGAGGTCCGGGTGGTGGATATCGGCGTCGCCCATGACTTCGGATCAACGCCGGGACTGATTCAGAAGAAGATCATGCGGGGGACGAAGAATCTCTTGCGCGAACCGGCGATGACCCGTGCCCAGGCCGCACAGGCGTTGCAGGTCGGCGTCGATCTGGCGACGGAGGCTGCGCGTGAGGGAGTCGGCTTGGTCGGGACCGGTGAGATGGGCATCGGCAACACAACGCCGAGCGCAGTTATTACCGCCGTGATGACGGGTCGAGCTGTTGCTGAGGTCACCGGCCGCGGCACCGGTCTGGACGATGCCGGTCGTGTGCATAAAATTCAGGTCATTGAGCAGGCCTTGGAGCGGCATCGCCCCGATCGCCACGACGCGCTCGACCTGTTGTCCAAGGTGGGCGGGCTGGAAATCGCCGGGCTCGCCGGTCTCATCCTTGGTGCCGCTGCGGCGCGCGTGCCGGTGGTGTTGGATGGATTTATCGCCGGCGCGGCCGCGTTGATAGCAGTCGGCTTGCAGCCGCTGTGCCGCGACTATCTGATCGCCTCGCACCGTTCGGTGGAACGTGGCCATCAGGCGATTTTAGACGTTCTGAATCTCAGGCCGCTGCTCGATCTGGATCTCCGTCTGGGCGAAGGGACGGGCGCATGTCTGGGAATCGGCCTGGTCCAGGCCTCGATCAAGATTCTCACCGAGATGGCGACGTTTGATGAAGCCGGTGTGACGGAACGTGACTGAGATTGCCGCCATGACCAGACCCTTTGTGTTTGCCTGGCATTTCCTGACGTCAATCCCGATCAGTCGAACGCATCATGAGCCGACGGCGCCTGAGTTGGCCGCATCGATGGCCTGGTATTCCACCATCGGTCTCCTGATCGGCGGCCTGGTGGCCTTGGCCGACGCCGGCTTGCGTTCGTGGGTGGCGCCGGAAGTCGGCAATGCGCTGCTGATCCTGCTGGTCGTCCTGCTGACGAGAGGACTGCATCACGATGGACTGGCCGATACGGTCGATGGATTGGCCGGCGGCCGTACCATTGAAGACCGACTGCGGATCATGCGCGATCCGCGGGTCGGGGCATTCGGCGCGACGGCCTTGTTTCTGTCCCTGTTACTGCGTTATGCCGGGTTGCTGGCGCTGCCTCCTGCGCTGCGCCTGCCGGTGTTGATCTGCATGCCGGCGCTGGGTCGCTGGGCCATGGTGAGTCTGGCCTGGGCTTCTCCCTCGGCACGACGCGAAGGTGGACTGGCTGCCTCGTTTCTGGCCCATTTGTCCTGGCAACATGTCTTGCTTTCAAGTCTCGTGTTGGCTGCTGCTTTGACGATCGCGTTGGGCGGTGCTGCGGCAATCGCGACCCTGGGCATGGGAACCCTGTTGCTCGTCCTCATCAGGCAGCGGTGTCTGACCCTGTTGGGCGGCGTGACGGGGGATGTTCTCGGGGCGACGAACGAATTGATCGAGATCCTCTTTCTCCTGGCTCTTCCGGCGTTGGTGCTGGCCCGATGACCGGCGCGGAATTAGCGCTGGCCGCGATGCTGGATGTCGCGGCGGGGGATCCGCGCTGGCTGCCCCATCCGGTGAAGGGCATGGGAGCCGTCATCGCCTGGGTCGATCATCGTGTCCGCGACCTGTGCCGGAGCGAGCAGGCCCTCCGCATGGCAGGGATCTGTCTGGCGCTGGGATTACCGGCCGCAGTCTATGCGGCTGCGACCTGGCTGATTGCGCAGGCAACCGCGAGTGCTCCCATGCTTGGACAGGGGATGAGTATCGCGTTGGCGTACACGACTCTGGCTGGGCGCGATTTGTTTGATCATGTTCAGGCGGTGCTCCGTGAATTGGCTGCGGGCAATCTGCCCGCTGCGCGCGCCGCCGTGGCGATGATCGTGGGCCGTGACACCGCGACCTTGACGGAGTCTGAGGTTGCTCGCGCCACGGTGGAAACCATCGCGGAAAGCACGGCCGACGGGATCATTGCGCCGTTGGTCTATTTGTCACTGGGCGGCGCGCCCCTCGCGCTGGCGTATAAGGCGGTCAATACCCTCGACTCCATGATCGGTCATCGCGACGAACGATACGAACATTTTGGCTGGGCCTCCGCCAAACTCGATGACGTGATGAATTGGGTGCCAGCGCGCTTGGCCGGCGGGTTCATCGCGCTGGCGGCGGGACTCTCGACCGGCCAGTGGCATCGCATTCACGAGAGTTGGTACATGCTCCATCGGGACGGAGACAAGCATTCCAGTCCGAATAGCGGCAAACCGGAAGCGGCCATGGCCGGCGCCTTAGGCGTACAACTCGGTGGAGAAAATTCTTACGACGGCGTGCGTCACGAGGCCCCGCTCATCGGCGACGGTACGTCCAACATCACTCCGGCGCATATCGGCCAGGCGTCGCGGATCATGATCGTCACCTATGGACTGGGCCTATTTTTCGCCCTGCTGTCCCTATGGGTCTCATGAAACGCCCGGCCCATGGCGGCGATGTCTACGCCGCCGCTCGTGAATTAGGACGGCATGTCCGGCACCTGCTGGATTTCAGCGCGAGCATCAACCCCTTAGGACCATCCCCTGCGGCGAGGCGGGCGCTTGGGCAGGCGAGCGAGCTGCTGTGCCATTATCCGGATCCGGTCTGCCGGGACCTGCGGCAGGCGCTGGCGACTTTTTGGAACCGTTCTCCCGACGAATTTCTGATCGGCAACGGATCGACCGAACTGATCCACTTGCTCCCAGCCGCGTTGCAGATCCGGCATCTCCTCATCGTCGGCCCAACCTTCTCCGAATATGCGGCGGCGATGGCGCGCGCCGGAGGACAGGTCAGCATGGTCATGGCTCAGCGCCAGGACGGATACCGGCCTCCGCTTGAACAGGCGCTTGCCGCGTTGGAGAAGGGATCACGCAAGGCCACCGGGGGGCCACCTATCGACGCGGTGATGCTCTGCAACCCGAACAGTCCGACCGGACAAGCCTGCGAGGCCGCCATGGTCAGAAAACTCGCTCGCCAAGCGGCTCGCCGAGGACAATGGTGCATCGTGGATGAGACGTTTGCCGACTATTGCGAGCAGGTCTCGCTCCTGCGCGAACGCGTTCCGGCGCGGACCATCGTATTGCGGAGCTTCACGAAGTTTTACGGCCTGCCGGGATTGCGTGTGGGCTACGCCGCCGGACGTGCCGCCGTCATGAGACAGCTTACCGCTCAGCAGCCCCCCTGGTCTGTGAATATGCCGGCTCAGCGAGCCGCTCAGCTGGCGCTGCAGGACAGACGTCACAGCAAGCGGAGCCTCCGGTTCATGGAGGAGGAGCGAGCGCGGTTCATGAAAGAATTGGCGCGGCTGCCCGGCTGTTCTCCGTTTCCCTCGGCGGCCAATTTCCTGCTGGTGGAATTGCCGGCGAGACTGAAGGCCGCCCGTGTGGTCTCGTCGCTCAAGCGGCAGGGGCTGCTCGTCCGGGATTGTTCTCGGGTGCCCGGTCTCACCGATCGTTCCATACGCCTGGCCGTTCGCTCGCGCGCCGACAATGATCGATTGCTCAGAGCCCTCTCGGAAATCATTGAGGATAGTGGCGCATGACCCCGTTTCCTCCAGACCGCTTCTGTACTCGGCATTGGGTCGCCGGTGGCACGCTCATCGTAGACCTTGGCGCTCGCATGCGCGTCCTGTCTTCGGCTCCGCGAGGGGGTGGGCTCCGCACGGCCAGATACATTCTGAATCATCAAGTTCCCTCACATCCGCCAGGCTCGCATGCAGACGGAACATATGAACATCCATCCCGTTACCTCCGGCGGCTGGCCGAGACACTCGGAGTGGAATCCGACTGCGTCGGCCTCATGACGGCGGTTCCCATGACGCAGCTGGTGACGCAGCGAGAAGAACGAGATGGACTGTGGCTGGAGGGATTTGCCACCGTCGGCGTCACCAATGCCGTGCGAGCCGGGGAACCTGTTTCTCGCCTGCAATCGGAAGCGGCCACAGCCGGAACGATCAATCTTATCCTGGTGACGAACGGCTGTCTGTCCGTTCCGGCCATGGTCGGCGCGGTTCAGGTGACGACAGAGAGCAAAACCGGTGTCTTGCGCGACCATGCCGTTCCCAGCTGGACCGGTCGCGCCGGTGCCACCGGCACTGGTACGGATGCGGTGGTGATCGCCTCCGCCTTGCGCGGGCAGGGTCGATGGCAACAGTATGCCGGAACCCATACGGAGATCGGGTCGATGATCGGGAGAGTGGTGGCCGAGTGTCTCCTTCAGGGCTTGACGTTGGCCGCGCGGTGGACCGATAGGCCTCACACCTGAGCGCCGGTATGCCTATACGTCATTCTCGCGCCAAAGCCATCGCGATCCTCGGGACCGGCTCCGATGTTGGGAAAAGCCTGGTCGCGGCGGGACTCTGCCGTCTGCTGCATCGTGCCGGGTTGCTCGTCGCTCCCTTCAAGGCGCAGAACATGTCGCTTAACTCGTTCGCCACACCGGAGGGCGGGGAGATCGGGCGCGCGCAGGCGCTGCAGGCCGAGGCCTGCAGCATTGCTCCCCATGTCGACATGAACCCCATCCTCCTCAAGCCGGAGTCCGACGCCAGATCGCAGGTGGTGGTGCAGGGAAAAGTCTTTGCCACACTGGATGCGCGGGCATATTTCACGCGCGGGCGGAACTCGGAATTGCTGCGGGCGGTGCAGGAGAGTTACGACCGGCTTGCCGCACAGTATGAGGTGATCGTGATCGAAGGGGCGGGCAGCGCCGCCGAAGTGAATTTGCGCGATCGCGACCTCGTCAATTGGACCACGGTGGAACTGGCGGATGCGCGAGTGGTGCTGGTGGGCGACATTGATCGCGGGGGCGTCTTCGCGCAAATCCTGGGGACGCTCGATCTGATTACGCCTGAGGAACGGGCCCGCGTCTGCGGGATTGTTATCAACAAGTTTCGTGGAGACGTGACGCTATTCGCCGATGGCGTCCGTTTTATCAGCAAACGGGCGGGAATACCCGTCCTGGGAGTCTTGCCGTATCTTCGCGACCTCGCCTTGGATCAGGAAGACAGCTTGGATGTGGATGCCCGGGGGCAGGTCGCGTTTGCGGCGGACCGGATCAACATCGCCGTGTTGCTCGTGCCGCACATGAGCAACTTCACCGATTTTAACCTCTTGTCTGATGAAGCGGATGTGGTGGTGCGTTATGTGGCGAACCCCGAAGAGGCAGCCGGCGCCGACGTGATCGTGCTTCCGGGCTCGAAGACGACCCTGTCCGATCTCGCCTATCTCCGCGAGAAGGGGTTTGAACAGCGGTTACATGACCATGTGCAGGGTGGGCGGGAACTGATCGGGATTTGCGGCGGGTATCAAATGTTGGGCCGATGGATTGCCGACCCCGATGCGGTCGAGACCGGCAGCGAGGGCGCCGGCTTCGGCCTGTTGCCGGTGACCACGGTGTTGGCGCGGGACAAGATTACAGAACAAGTCGAGGCGCAGGCGCTGCAGAAGGATGTTGCGACGACGCTGCCCGTCCGAGGGTATCTTATTCATATGGGGAGAACGGATCCTGCCGGCCTCCGGCCCTGTTTCCGGTTGCTGCGCAAGCGGGCTGCGATCGAATGCCACGGCACAGACACAGGTCCTGAGCAGGATTGTCACGATGGCGCGATGGGATCTGACGGTTTGGTGTGGGGAACCTATGTCCACGGCCTGTTCGATCAGCCTGAGTTTCGCCGCGCCTGGCTCAATCGGCTGCGCAGTCGCAAGGGCTTATCGGCGGTTCCCCTTGCAGATTCTCAACGCGTCAATCAGATGCGGTCAGGGGCGATGGATCGCTGGGCCGATCACCTCGATCGGCACGTGGACCTCGCGCCGGTTTTGGCCTGGCTCCGCTAGCCTGGGTTTCCATCCACCTCGCGCTTCTGCCGTCTTCCATTGCCCAGGATTTTTGACACTTCCCCCGTCAAGCGACCAAACTTTGGCGCTCCGCTCGAAATCTTGAACAACTGAGTCCTCACAGCCGATCGAGGATGCGGTTGATCGTCCACATCTAATTGTCCGCAAAATCGCCGAGTTCATTTCCTCCGCCTCCGCCGAGTCGGAAAATTCTAAGTAATTGTTTTGTTTGGCACCAAACGTGCACGAGGCAGGCCGGGGCCGCAGTGACTGAGGGACTCAGTTACAGGGCCCAAAATTGTCAATGGCATATTCTGCGCTATCTTTGACAGAGGTTTGACGCAGGGTTGCGAGCAAATTCCTCAGGAACGACATCGAGATCGGCAGGAGGAGGGGGCATGGCACATCATCGTATCAGCGCAATGGCGGTGGCTGTCCTGACAGCGATCTGCATCGGGGCGCCCGTTTCTGCGTCGGCCAATTCCGAAGCGGAGACGGCTGAGTTGCTCATTAAATTGCTGCAAGTCGGACGGGGTGTTCTCTCGGAACACCAGGCCACCATCAACGACGCGAGTAAGGGTGACAAGGGATTTACGGGGGACTACGTCGCCAATCAGGTCATCGACCGGTTTCGCAAAGCGACCAAGATCGATCTGAGCCGCCCCGCCACCGTTCCGCAAGCGCCCTTGTTCCTCGCCCTGGTGGAATCGGAGAAGGAAGTGATCGATGAGGCGCAGCCCGTGATCAATAAGCAGGGTGTCGGCTTCAAGGGCATCATCCCCGCCGTCTTCGCGCGGAAATCCGGCGAGCGGTTCTATCGCAAGACCGGGATCCGCGTGAAACTGACGAGCATCGACTACCGTTTCCCGGGAAACCGCCCGGACGACTTCGAATCTGAAGTGTTGAGAATTTTTTCGGACACGCGCCATCCCAAGGGACAACCGTATAGCAGGGCGACCATGCTGGACGGGAAACCGGTGCTGCGTATGATGGATCCGGAATATGCCGCGACCACGTGCCTCAGCTGCCACGGCAATCCGAAGGGCGAACGCGATGTCACGGGCGCCAAGAAAGAAGGCTGGCACGAAGGTGATCTGGCCGGCGCCATCAGCATTGTCATTCCAATGAAATAGGCGCGGCGGCGCATTGCACAATCCTGTCTGTCGCTCACGTACAGCCGGTGTGAAGGGGGGATGCATTCATGAGCAAAATCGTGGTGGTCGATGATTCGTATGCCGAACTGCAGTTGATCGAAGGGTATCTCAAATCTGCCAATCATACCGTGGTGTCCTATCCCAACACCGACAAACTCGAAGACAAGCTGGCCTTGGATAAACCCGATCTGATCGTGTTGGACGTGGTGATGCCCGGGCGTAACGGATTCCAGGCATGCCGCGACCTGAAGGGCGATGACCGGTTCAAAGGTATTCCGATCGTGCTGTGCACGTCGAAGGGGCAGGAAAGCGATAAGTTCTGGGGCCAGCAACAGGGCGCGAACGGATATGTGGTGAAGCCGTTCAAGGCCGAAGATTTGGTCGCCGCCGTGAAACGGGCATTGAACTAACTCATGCGCGACGTTCCCATCATCCAGCCTCAGACTTCCCCGTCAGTCCCGGCCCAGGGACCCTCCGGTTCAACGAGAGCGTCCAGTGCACCGACCGAAGGCGCGTTGCGCATGTGTGTGTTGACGCTCGGAGGGGAACTCTTTGCCATCGACCTTCGCCACGTCAGTGAAGTCTTCGAAGTGGAATCCGTGACGGCCGTGCCCGGTATGCCTAGTTATCTCACCGGAGTGACCAACCTCCGGGGAACGGTCATTACCCTGGTCGATTTGCGCGGAAGTCTCGGCTTACCGGCCGGCAATTCGGCGCTGCCCTTCGCAGTCGTGATCCGTCACGGGGCGAGGCATGTGGGTCTGCTGGTGGATTACGTTCCGGAAATTCATACGGTTCCCCGCGAGCATCTCTTGCCTGCCATGCAGGCCGGCCCGGCCGGCGCACGACCCTGCGTGTCGGCCGTGCTGCGTCTGGAACAACGCCTGGGAGGCGTGCTGGAAGTGCCGCAGGTCTTCGCACAGGTGGACGGGGGAAGTCCGGCAGTGTCGGTCCTGTAATGGACCTCGCGTCGAATTCATGGGCCTGCGCAACCAGGGATGGTGCGACCGGCCGTCGAACGTTGAGCACGAAGTAACAAGGAGGAGCGCACGATGAGCGGGCATGGCGTCACGAATCGATTCCAGGACATGAACACACGGTCGAAACTTCTGCTCAGTTTCGGTCTGGTGAGTTTCATCATCATGATCATGGCGAGCGTCGGTGTCTTCACGCTGCGCCAGCTCAGTGCCCAGTCGCAAACGGTGTACATCGATTACACCGTGCCGCTGGCCGAGTTCGCCCAGATGGGAACGGCGCTCACCAAACATCACCAGGTCTTGCTGGACGTCGCTTCCGCCACCAAACAAGGCGACTTCGCCCAGGAAGTCACGAAACTCCAGCCCTTGAAAGCCGAGATCGAGAAAGCCGTGAACAATTACAAGAGCACCAACCTGCGGGTGTCTCGATCGGGCCGCGACGAAATGAAAGATCTCACGCTGTTCGAGCCGGCCCTCAAAAAGTATTTTCATGAAGCCGACGGTGCGCTCAGCGCCATGGCGGACAGTTTCGATCGCAATACCCTCTCGCCCGCACAGGCAGAACAAATGCGGGCCCTCGGTGTCTTGGCCTTGACGGTGAACTTGACGCCGTCGTTCGACAATGCCGTGAAGCGTCACAACGAGCAGGTGAACAGCATTGAGGCGGTGGCGAAGGACCTGAACGACGACGCCCAGTCTCTGGCGGCCAGCGGTACGTTCATTCTCCTGGCCGGCGGTGTGGTGGCGGTCGCGCTGGGGTTGTTCGTCGGCTATCTCCTGGCGACTTTCCTGTCGCGGAATATTGCGCACATTGCCACTGTCGCCACGCAGGCCGCGGGCGGCAATCTGCAGGCGCGCGCGAAGATTGGATCGCGCGATGAGTTGGGGCAGATGGCCACGGCGTTCAACGCCATGCTCGATCGAATTACGGCGCTCGTCTCGACAGAGGAAGAACGCGACCTGATGCAGAAGCGACTGATGCAATTTCTCGTGCTCGTCTCCGAGGTCGGTAAAGGTGACTTGACGCGGCGCGGCGAGGTGACGGCCGACATGTTCGGTAACCTTGCCGACGGGTTCAACCTCATGATCGCGCGGTTCGGACAATTGTTGAAACAGGTGCGCGAAGCCGCCGACCGCGTGAACAAGTCGGCCGGGACGCTGCGGGATTCGGCCGGACAGATGTCCGGAACGGCGCGGGCGCAAGCGGAAGAGTCGGTGCGAACGTTGGGCGCGGTCGAGCAGTTGGCCGCCAGCATGCGCCAAGTCGCCAACACCGCCGGCGCGTCTTCGGATTCCGCCAAGCAGGTGTTGTCGGCGACGGAACGCGGTAACGTCGCGGTGCAGGAAACGGTGCGGGATATGCAAAGCATTCGTTCCGCGGTGCAACGCATGTCCAAACAGGTCAAGGGCCTGGGTGACCGGTCGCTCGAGATTTCTCAGATCGTGTCGACCATTCGTGATATTGCCAACCAGACGAACCTCCTCGCGCTCAACGCCGCCATCGAAGCGGCGGGTGCCGGTGAGGCCGGCGCGCGGTTCGCCGTCGTCGCCGACCAGGTGAGAAAGCTGGCCGAAAGTTCGACGCAGGCCACGCGTGAAATTGCCGATCTCGTCAAAGTGATTCAAACGGAAACGCAGGATGCGGTGGTGGCCATGGAGCATGAAACCCAGGCCGTGGAAGCCGGGTCTGCCTCGGCCCTCCGGACCGGTGACGTCTTCGCCGAAATTTCAGATATTGCGAAACGGTCTTCCGAACTGGCTCAGAACATCGCCAGCTCGGCGTCCGAGCAGACGGTCTCGACCGAGAAGGTCGGGCGCGCGATCAAGGAGTTCACCGGCGGCGCCGTGGCGACGCAAAAACAGACCGACTCCACGCGACTCACGATCGAGGACATGGCCAAGCTGGCCGAAGGTCTGAACTCGTCGGTTGCTCAATTCAAGCTCGCGTAGCTGAATTCCAGAAGAGCGGTGCGGTAGGCCCGCTCGGATGCACAGTAGGGTATGAGCGCTGATTTCGATCGCAACCAGCTGCTAGACATTTTCGTGGCTGAAGCCGCCGACGACATGGAGCGGTTCTGGAAGGCCTTGCACCCGGCAGGGCAGGCGCGTCCTGAACCGGCAGACGTGGCCGAGTTCCATGCGGTCGGCCACAAATTAAAAGGCGCGGCGCTCTTGTACGGGTTTCCCGGGCTCGGCCGGCTCGGCGCGCTGCTCGAAGAGACCTTGGAACATGTGCACGACCTGTCTCCGGATCAGTGGCCGATGGTCTTCGAGGTCATCCGGGACATCGTCGCATCCTTTCGAAGTCAAGTGGCGAACATCGGGCGAGGGGAAGGCGAAGACGCCTCTCTTGTGGATGGATTCGTTCAACGGTGCGCGCAATTCGTGCCTGGCGTGTCTCAGGGGGAGCCCACTCAGTCTGCATCGACCCCGGCCGAGCCGCTTGACGACTATCTCCTGCCCGTGATTGATGAAGAGGTGCTGTCCTACTTTGCTCCCGAAGCCGAAGAGTACCTCACGACCATCCACACGCTTTTGCAACGGCTAGAACTCAACCTGGACGATGCAGAGACCATTCACCAGTTGTATCGTGTGGCCCATACGCTGAAGGGCTCGGCGTATACCGTGGGCTTTCAGGTTGTGGGTGATGTGGCCTTGCCGATCGAAACCAGCATGACCGCGGTCCGTGAGGGGACGTCCGTCATCGTGCCCCAGTCGATCGCTGCCATGCGGGATGCGGTCGAGGTGATGCGTTTGCTGATGGCACGGGATGCGCAGCGGTTGGAACGGTTGCGGAAGGCCGTCCCCTGCGTGATCGCAAGGCTTCATGAGCTGGAGCAAGGCGCGCCCCGGACGCCGCAAGCGGAGATGGCGGCCGTATCACAGGCATCCGCCGCTGTTCCGGAGATGACGCTCGCGGCGAGCGTGACGGTCGAGCCGGTGGCGCCGTCCGCCGAGGACCGCCACTCCGTGGAATTGTCCGAAGCCTATCTCATCCCCCTCCTCGATGCCGAGGTCATCTCCTATTTCGCGCCCGAGGCTCAGGAATACCTCGACAGTCTTGAGACCGACTTGCTGCGCGTGGACAAGGATGCGGCCGACCAGGACATCATCCATCAATTGTTTCGCACCGCCCATACGCTGAAGGGGTCGGCGTACACGGTCGGTTTTCAATCCATCGGCGACTTGACCCATCATATTGAAGATTTTATGGGTGCCATTCGTGAAGGCCGCGTGAAGTTCCTTCCCGGCCATACGGATATCCTCCTGCGGGCCATCGATGTCATTCGTGCCCTGATGCGGCGAGATCCCACAGTGCTGAGCCGGACGAGACAGCGGTTCGCGGCGTCGCTGCAGGAGTTGAAGGGCTTGGGAGAGGTCTCGCCGGCGGGAGGGATGGAGCCGGTCAATCAGCCGACCGACGCGCTCGTTCCCTCTGATGTGCACGAATCCGAGGCGGCAGAGCCGCTTCATGCCGGCGAGGGAAAAGCGGCAGAGGAACGGGAAGTCATCCGTGTCAGCCGGGATCGTCTGGAGCGTCTGCTCAACTTGGTCGGCGAGCTGGTCATCGATCGAGGGCGGCTCGAACAACGGCTGCGCACGTTGGACCAGTTGGCCGGTCAGGTGCTGGCCAATAAGAATCGGCTCACTGATGCTGTGCGGGCCTTCGAAGATAAGCACACCTTTTCCTTTCAGCCTTCCCCCACCACGGAGGGAGAATCCACGCCGCCGGCTTTTCCCGGTACCGCCGACTTCGGCAGTTTGGAATTCGATAAATACGACGATTTCAATATCCTGGCGCGTCGAATCAGCGAGGTGACCGCGGACATCAGCGAATCCATGTCACAATTGTCAGGGTCGATCCACCGCGCCCAGGACGACATGGGATCCCTGCAGCAGCTGACACTCGGCATGCGCGATGAAATCGCCCGTGCTCGTATGGTGCCGATCGGTACGCCGTTTACGCGGTTCCGGCGCGCGGCTCGTGAAATGGCCAGGGCCACGGGAAAAGACGTCAATCTTGTCACCTCGGGAGAACACACTGAAATCGACACCGGCGTCGTTGAGCGTCTGGTTGATCCGTTGGTGCATCTCGTCAGAAACGCGGTGTATCACGGGATTGAACCGGCGGCGATCCGCCGGGTCCAAGGCAAGCCGCAGGCGGGGACCATTTATCTGCATGCCGCCCACCGAGGCAACTCGGTCCTGATCGAGGTCGAAGACGACGGCGCGGGACTCGACATCGCCAAGATCAAGGCGAAAGCCGTCAAGCTGGGCCTTGTCCGGCAGGATGTCGCTGAAACCCTTCCCGAGAGTGAAGTCATCAAGTTTATCTTCCTGCCCGGATTCTCCACTGCCGAGGCCGTCGGCGATCAAGCGGGACGCGGAGTGGGCATGGATGTGGTCAAACGCGTCATCGAGACGATGAACGGCCATATCGAGGTGGAGTCGGTGCGCGGACAGGGCACCAAGTTTACGATGCATTTGCCCCTCACGTTGCTGATCGCCACGGCCTTGCTCGTGCGGGTCGGCACAGAACGGTATGCGATTCCGCTTCCGAGTGTGCGCGAAGTCACGATGTCGACCGCTTCCACCATTCAACAAATGGGCGATCGGCGCGTGGTGCAAATCGGAGACGAGGCGATCGAGGTGTATCCGCTCGGCAGCCTCATCCGCCGCGAGGCTGGAACGGAAGACGCAGGGTCTCCCGTGGTGGTCGTACGAACGTCGACGGGCGCGCTCGGCTGCGCTGTGGACGAACTGCTGGGCCGGCAGGAAATCGTGATCAAGTCGCTGGGCGGGCTCAAGCCGTACGAGCGGTCGGTCTTCGGGGGCGCCACGATCGATCCGGAAGGACGTGTGGTGCTGGTGCTGGACGTCAGCCGCCTGACCACGCGCGAGTATCATGACACCCTGTCACTTTCGCAGGGTCCGGCCGTGCCGTTGATCGAGGATGCCACGGGGCACAGCCAGGCGGCGCCGGCGTCCGGCTCGTCGCTGCCGCTCCTGCTGATCGATGACTCCCTCAGCATCAGAAAGTTCGTGGGCCGCATGCTCGAAGCGGCGGGGTATACCGTCGATACCGCGACCGACGGCGAAGAGGGTTGCCGTAAGGCAATGGGGCAGGCCTACCAGCTCATTATCACCGATCTCGAGATGCCGAAATTGAACGGGTATGAAGTCATCCAAGCGTTGCGGGCGCGACCCCAGACTCATGCGACCCCGATTCTCGTCATGACGACGCGGGCGGGAGAAAAGCACCGCCAGATGGCCGTCAGTGTCGGCGCCTCGGGCTACATTGCCAAACCGGTCGAGGAGCGGGCGTTGATCCAGGAAGTGCGCAAATGGACCGGTGTCGAAGCGCGCGCCGGAAAGTAGCAAGGTTTTGCCGAATCGTGCCATTGCTGGCAGGATGAAAGACCTCTATGAGTCTACGCGGGCAACGGGCGGTCACCATCTCGAGCGGGCACGCGATCAGATTTCTGATCACGCTGATCGGCAACTCCTCCGTTGCGCTTCCGGCGCACTGGGTGCGCGGCATCGTGATGCCTGGCTCGGCCGGCCCTGACGGGGTCGCCACGTGGGCCGGCGCGCACTACGAGCCAACCGATCTCGCCGCTCGGCTCAAGGTTAAGTCCCGAGATCGTTCAGCCGACACCAGACTGGTTCTCTATGGCAATGAAGAAGCCTCACGCTCCTTTGTCGTCGATCGGGTGCTGGGGCTGCTCGACGTGGAGCGGGCGCAGATCCATCCGCTGCCGACTCAATTCCGCGGCCGAGAACGGGAGCGGTTGCTGGGATTTTTTGTCGCTCCGTCCTGTGTCGCGCTGATCGCCAATCCTTTTTGGGCGCTTGAACTGCCGCTCCGGCCTCAGGCGTTGGAGATGTTTGCGATCCGGTTTCCGGAGCGCGAGGTGGAAGACGGTGCGCCGCGGCTGCCTCTGCCTGCGGCGGCCATGAATGAGCCGGTGCCGATATCATCGGGCACCGTGCGTTAATCGTCGAAGGTCATCATGCTACGCGCTCAGTTACACAGGCAGTCACACACGACCGGTTCACGTGCTGCCCATCCGAGGGTCCAGAATCTGGTCGTGTTTTCAGTCGCCGGCCAACGGTTAGCGGCACGGACCGAGGAGATCGGCGGCGTGCTGCCTTGGCCCGGTACCACGCCGGTTCCCAGCGATACCCAGTTCGTGACGTCGCTGATCCGGTACGAGGATTCGTGTCTTCCGGTATTTGATTTGGCGGCCAAACTCCAGGCAACGGTGCGCGAAGAGCACTCGCTGTGTCTGATCGTGAAACATGTCGATGGTCCTCTCGCGATCTGCATCGATGCCGCGGTGCCCTCGTTGCATGCAGTTCCGCGCTCGGACGTACAGTATCAAAGCGGCCTCGATCCCGATCTTGCTGGATCCTGTGTCGCCGGCGGCGAACAACTGCCTCTCATTAACCTGGCAACCTTAGGGGTCGCATCGAGACGTCCTGCTTGATGCATCCGACATCGCGTAGGGGAATGACATGCCAAAGATTTTGATTGCCGATGACAGCATTGCAGTCCGCAAAGTGGCCGAACGCCTGTTGACCGAAGCCGGAATGGGCGTCACGCTCGCGGCGAACGGATCGGAAGCCCTCGCGATGTTGGCCAAGGATCGCCCGGATCTGATCGTCTCCGACGTCATCATGCCCGACAAGAGTGGGTACGAGGTCTGCGCCTTCGTCCGCGGCCAGGCCAATCTGGCCGATCTTCCGGTGCTGCTCATCAGCGGCATCGTCAACGACGAAGTGTCCAGGCAGGCTGAGTCCTGCAAGGCCGATGGCGTGCTGAAGAAGCCGTTTCAAGGATCATCGCTGAAGGACCGCGTGCTGGATTTGCTGACGAAGCGCCCGCACAAGCCTGCGCCGGCTCTTGAACCGCACCCCACTCAGGACGCGGAGCCTCCGGTCATGACAGAAGTCTTGTCTGCGCCGGTGTTGCCTCAGCAGGAAGATCTTTCGCTCGAGCCAGTGCCGGCCAGAGAGTGGCCGCAACCCGCTGAACCGGCGGCGATCACCATGGACCAGATGCCGGCGGAACCGTTGAAGAGCCATGCCGATCCGATCGCAGAAATTCCCTCGTATCACGTCTCTGAGCTAACTCCTGTGCTGCGGGCGGATGAGCCGAACTCGCTGGTCGCCGAGCGGGATGCTCGTATCGCCGACCTTGAGGAGCAGCTGGGAGCGGAGCGCCGGCGCAGTCAGGAAGAACGGCAACAGCAGCAGCACATGCTGTCCGAGCAGCATGAACAGATTGCGGCTGTCTCTGCGAGAGTGCAGGGGCTTGAACAGGAGCTCGCCGAAGAGCGCGCCCGGCGGGATGCCCTGGCACAGCAGCTGGAAGACCTGTCGAGGCAGGCGCAGCGCCTGGGCGAGGTCGAGGCTGCGTTGGTCGAAGAGCGGCGCCGTGCCGAGCAGTTGGCGCAGCAGGTTTCGGAGGGCGCGCGTCTTGGAGCGCGCATCGTGGAATTAGAGGCTCATCTCGAAGCCGAACGTGAAGCGGCCAACCAATTGGTCAACCAAATTACGAGCCTTGAACATGTAGAAGGCCGCATGCGGGAACTCGAACGGGTCCTGGCGAGTGAACGGGAAGACGCGATGGCTCAGCGGAACGAACGCGCGCAACTGGAAAAGACTGCGGCGATGGTGCCGGTCCTGGAAGAAGCGGGAGAGAAAGCTCGAGCCCAGGTGGGTGAACTCGAGGGAGCGCTTGCGGCCGAGCGTGAAGCGGCCGCTGCCCTGCTGACGCAGTACAAACAGTTGGAAGAGCGCGCCGAGCGTGTGCAGGACTTGGAGCAGGAGCTGAGCGCTGAACGCGAGCATTCCATGCAGCTGAACAAACGGGTCGCTGATGCCGAGCTGCTGGCGGAACAATCGACGCGTCGCTTTGAGGATCTCGCGAGAAAACTTGGTGAAATCGCCGGCCTCGCCTCGCAACTCGGAAATGCAAAACGATAAGAGGCCGTCTCTCGTCCGGTAGCGGGCGAGTGCATGGGCCATAGGCAGGATGCCGCTGTGTCGACGGAATCAGAGCAAACCCAGGACGATTTCCAGAAGGAGCTGATCGAGCTATTCGGGCAGGAGGCCCAGGAGTGGCTCGTGCAGATCCACGCGGCGCTGGTGGAGCTTGAAAGCCTGCCGGATTCGGATCGGCATACTCAACTGATCGATGCGGTGGTCCGAGGCATTACCAGTCTCGGCGGTTCCGCGGCCACGGTGAGTTTGCCGGATGTCGAACGCGCCACCTTCGCGCTCCTTCCGTTCATCGAAACAATCAAAGACCGCACCACGGCGACGAAACAGGACTTCAGTACGATTCGCGACCATTTTCGCACCCTGCTCGCATCCGTCCGGGAAGCCACTGGAATCACGCTCGACATTGAGCCACTGCCCGAAGCGGCCCCGGCGCCTGAGCCGGCTCTGGATTATCTCACCCTGTTGAACGCCCTGCATCGCCTGCACGATGAATCGAGGGCGCAGGGAGGCCCGTCTCGGAGCCTCATTCCGCAGGTTTTGCAGCGGCTGGAGCATGAAGCGCGACAAGGGGACGGCCAGATTCAGGCCGCGAAATTTCACGAACTGCTGGTGGCGATTCATCACACGGATACTCAGTATCTGGGCTCGCTACGGCAGGAGTTGCCCGGCATTGCATTGCATTTGAGCCGACTTCGAGCCGGCGGATCCGCCATCCTGAACTCAGATGCCGATTTCGACGCCCCGATGCAGATGGTCGCGGGTCTTCAAGATATCGCCAAACAAAACAATGCCACACCGCTCGTCACATTCCTGACCGGCCTTCAGAGTTTCCTCACCTTGCTCGTCCAACGCCGTATTGATATTGCGGCACACCGGATCCAGTCGGTAGAAACGCGCGTGTTGGCCATTGCCGGCATGGTCGAAGAGTGGATGGCGGCCGGGCAAAAAGAGTTGGAGATGATGAGCCGGCTCGTGCCGTCAGCGTGACGACGCTCGGCCTGCCGGGAGGCCGGCTCACACCTTCCGCCGACGCCCGCCGGAATCGGCTCAGGCTTGCCTTGTGCGCGATGTCGCAACGGCCATAATCTGTGCGAGTGAGCTCAGCGAGATCGCTGGCCGTGGCGGACGAGAGGTCGCCGGGCTCAGCCGGCTCTGCCAGCGGGAGAGAGGGCATGGAACAGAATCACTACCGGCAGGCCGAAGAAATCCTCACCAGGCTGACTGCGTCCGTCCAACGGCAGGAGGCCGTGGATCTCGCCGGACTCGAGCATCTGGCCGACGCCATCATTCATTCCTTGCAGTCGAGCGACCAGTTGGTCGTGGAAGCGCTCTCCAGTCCGACCGGGCCTCCGCTTGTCACCAACCTCATCAATGTGGGAATCCTGGCCACGAAGGTCGGCATCGGCCTCGGATACTATGGAGCCGAACTCCACCGGCTTGCTTTGGCCGGGTTGCTGCATGACATCGGTATTTTCGCGGTGCCGCAACAGCTCCTCACCAAGACCGGGCGCTTGACATCCGACGAGCGGGCGCTGGTGGAGCAACATCCACGCCTCGGTTCCGACGTCATCAGCCGGTTGGCACCTGACTATGCCTGGCTCGCGGAAGTGGTCCTGCAGGCGCACGAGCGAGGGAAAGGGCAGGGCTATCCTCATCGCTTGAAGGGCCGGGAGATCAACGAGCTGGCGCAGATTATCGGCTTGGTCGATATCTTCGATGCGCTGGTCAGCCCGCGCCCCTATCGGCGGCGGTTGCTGCCGCACGAAGCCGTTCGCGAGTTGCTGACCACGGAGCGTGCCTCGTTTCCCCGCGAAATCATGAAGGCGCTGGTCGAACAATTGTCCGTCTATCCGCTTGGCACCAGGGTGAGGGTGAGCAGTGGAGAAGAAGGAGTGGTGATCCGTATTACCGCCCGGTATCCCTCGCGGCCGGTGTTGCGCGTGACCGGCACGGAGCCGGCGGCGACGGATGACCCTCCACACATCCTGGATTTGAGCCTGCTTCCCCATGTGTCGGTGGTTGACACCGTCGAGGCACCGGCGTTGGAACGCGTCACATTCGAACCGGTTGAACCTGCGGCGGCAGCGCCTGCCGTCCCGACAAACGTCTCGGATCAATTTGCGGCCTTACTGGAGAGCCTGGACGCCATTGCCGGGGTCATTCAGGCCGCCGTCGATCAGCCGGCTGCGGGGTCGTCCGTCCAGGTTTCGGCGGAGCCAGGAACGACTGAGCCGGTGATTCCCGTTCGCCGGGAGATTTTGGGCCTGTTTGTGCTGGAAGCCAGAGAATGGCTGAATCAGATTCAAACGGCGTTGGAGCGGCTCGATGCCACCAGCGAGCAGGCGCGCCGCGCTCAATTGGCCACGATCCTGTGGCAGAGCGTCAACAACCTCGCGCGTTCTGCGGCCACGGTCGGATTGACGGCCGTGGAGACGATGGCGACACGATTATTTCCGCTCCTGCAGGCGGCGGCAAGGCATGAGCGGGCTGTCGCTGCGCACCACGTGGCCTCGCTGCGGGAGGGATTGCTCGAGATCAGCAAAACGGTGCAGGAGCTTCGGGCGGACGAACAGCAACCGTCAATGGAAGAGAGCAGGATTCAGCCTCAGCAGACAGCTGATGAACAATCGGAGCCGCCGGAACCAGAGGCGATGGTTGCGCAGGAGATGGCGTCCGAGACGGCTTCGATCGCGCACAGCGCTCCACGCGCTGGTTCTGCGTCGTCCATTCTGGAGGCCTTACGGAAATTGCATGTGGCACGCGGGCGGTCGGTTGAACCAGTACGTGACGTGTTGGACACGGTTATTCAGCGAGCCGAACGTGAAGTGGCCGGAGGCGCTGCCGTGGTGGACGCGCGAACCATCGGTCGTGTGCTGCAGGAATTGGATGAGTTGGATGAGCGATTTCTTGGCCATATGCAGGCGCGGGTCCCGTCGGTCATTGCGACGCTCAGCCGTATTGCACGCGCGAGCGAAGAACGCGTGTTGCCGCCGCAGGCTCTGGAACCTATTTTCGATGAAATTGATGTGCTGTTCGACGCTGCCGAACAGGTCTCCGCAGCGAATATCAGCGTCTTTCTCCAAGGCTTGCGGACGTTTCTTCGCGTGACTGCGCAGCATAAGCCTGCCGCGATTCGCGAGCGCCTGGCCGCTCTGGAAGAGCGCTTGGCGACGCTGATTCCGCTGGCCCAGCAATGGGTGGATGTCGGGCGGGTGGAACGGGCGGCCATTTTTGATATTTTGCCCATGGCCTAGCGCAGATATCCCTCACACAGCCTCCTTCATAACCTCTGTGCCTCGGTCTTTCCCACGCCTATTCCTTGGGCAATCGACCGTTGCCCCTTCCCAGTCCGTGCACCAGCGTTCTATCCACATGGTTGCGCACAGTCGGTCCACAGTTCTTGTGGACAGGCGGGACAAGCGGGCTTGTCGGCGCAAGGCAGATTCGAGGCAGATCTCTCCGAACCGAGAGAATTTCTCTTGCGGTTGGGGTTGGGATTATACGACCATCACGGCCATGCCAAAACTTGTCTCAGTCAAGCAGCAGGAAGGTCACGACGCGCGCGCGACGGCCTATATCAAAGCGTACATGTTATTCCCGGCCGGGATTCTCGGCCTGATTTCGATGGTCGGGGGAGTGGGTGGATTAGGGTACCAGCTCCTGGCCACCGATACCTATTCGTGGGCGACGTTTCTCCAGAGCTCCGCGCTGTTGCTGTTAGGGGGTGTGCTGGGATGGCTGCAGACCACGTATCATCGCTGGATCCTGGCCAACCGCCCTGAAGTCTTTGCCGAACGCATGCGGCAGCCCGCGCTCACGAAAAGCGGCAAACCGAAACGGGAGAGCGGAAAAAGTCACGACTCGCCGAGCGGGTCCCCCTGGGCGCCGGTTGCCTATATGGCCGGCTTGGCCTTGCTGCTGTTCGGATCGACTGTCGCAGTCGTCTACGGTGAGGTGCACCCCATCGCGGGCTATTTTCTGCCTTGGGCAGGGTTCTTCTGGGCGAAGCTGTTTTTCTGGAAGTCGCTGCTGAAACCATGATGAAAACGGCTGGCCGTTTATTTGCGGCGAGGTTTGCGGGAGGCCGCAGGCTTCGTGGATTGCTCCAGGCTCGTAAGGCGCTCTTCCAGCTCGCGGACGCGCTGGCGTAGTTCGGGGAGCTGGGGAATCACTGCCTGAGCTTTCAGAAAGGTGGTGTGCGGCATCACCGGCGCGCCGGACACGATTTGATTCGGTTCCAGGCTTCTGGTGACGCCGGACTTCGCCGCAATCATCACCTGATCGCCGATCTGCAAGTGATCGGCTAGACCTGCCTGCCCCCCCACCATCACGTAACGACCCAAAGTGGTGCTTCCGGCAATGCCGACCTGGGCGACCAGAATATTGTGTTCACCTACGGTCACGTTGTGGGCGATCTGTACGAGGTTGTCGATTTTGGTGCCGCGCTTGATGACAGTATCCCCGAATGTCGCGCGATCCACGGACACGTTGGCGCCCAGTTCCACGTCGTCTTCAATGAGGACGCCGCCCAGCTGAGGAATTTTCTGGTGCCGGCCTTCGTATTGCACATACCCGAAGCCGTCGCTGCCGATCACCGTCCCGCTGTGGACGATGACGCGCGCGCCTAGCCGGCATCCTTCCCTCACGACGACGTTGGGGTACAGGAGGCCGTCCTCCCCGATGACACTGTCGTCCCCGATGAACACCCCGGGATAGAGGGTCACCCGCGCGCCGATGGACACCCGGTCGCCCAGGGTCACGCCGGGCCAAATCGAGACGTCAGCGCCGATCGTCACACCGTCGCCGCGCGTGATGCCTTCCGCGATCCCCCGCGCTCGGGACGGTCGCGCAAAAAACTGCTGCGCGGCCCGCGCAAAAGCATAGGCGGGGTTGGCTACGACGATTTGCGGAGAGGGGCAGTCGGGGATGCGCCGTCCCACGAGCAGGGCGCCGATGGTGGCGGTCTGTGGCGATTTGAGATGGCGCTCGGATGTCACGAACGCCAGATCGCCCGGTCCCGCCTGTTCCAGGCTGGCGACGCTGGTGACCGTGGCATCCGGCGATCCAATCAGCTCACCCCCCACATACTCGTGAAGGTCCCGGACTGTCAGAGGAGTTTGCCTGGGCGCCGTGCTCATCTTGTCAGGCCTTCTTACTCTTGGTCGAAGGTTTTGCAGCCGGCTTCTTGGTTGCCGTCTTGGCTGGGGTCTTTGCCGGGGTTTTCGCCGCGGTCTTTGCAGCACTCTTTGCAGCGCTCCGGGCGGGGGCCGGAGCGACGCGCCCTTCCACATAGGTGACAACGTGGCCGACCGTGGTGAGACCGACCAGATCCTGGTCGGGGATCTGCAGATTGAAGACCTCCTCGATGCGATACAACATTTCAATGACCGCCATCGAATCCAATCCAAGATCTTCCCGCAGGTGATGCGTCGGCTGGATAGAGGCCGCATCCCGTTTCAGATATTCCGCGAGCGCCTGAATGATCTTGCCGGATACGTCTGCTGTATTGCTCATACCTGCGTTCCTTCGTCTCTTGTCTGACTTGTCTGATCAGTTCCCGCCGATCGCTGGGTGGCCGGACAGGCGTCAGGAGGAGACAGCTTTCAACACGACCGCCGCATTGTTGCTGCCGAATCCAAACGCGTTGATCAAAGCCACCTTCGCCTTGCGCGTTTGCTGGTCCTTGGACAGGCCCGCCAGGGCGCAAGCGGGATCAGGATCGTCCAGGTTGAGTGTCGGATGAACCTGCCCGCTCGTGAGCGTGAGCGCCGAGACAATGCCGGCCAACGATCCGGCTGCGCCGAGTGTATGCCCGACCAGCGACTTCGTGGCATTCACGGCGAGTTTATCCGCGCGCGACTTGAAGACCAGGCGAATGGCCTTGACCTCGACCGCGTCACCCACCGATGTCGAGGTGGCGTGGGCATTGATGTAATCAACTTGCGCCGGGGTCACGCCCGCATCTTTCAGTGCCAGCCGCATGGTCGTGGCGACTTCCTCGCCGTCTTCCCGGGGAATGACCATGTGATGGGCCTCGCTCGTTGCGGCATAGCCGGCCACTTCCGCATAGATCCGGGCCTTGCGCTTTTTGGCGTGGGCCAGCGATTCGAGGATCAGCGCGCCCGCGCCCTCTCCCATCACAAACCCGTCCCGTCCACGGTCGAATGGACGAGAGGCTCGCTCAGGGGCATCGTTATACTTTGTGGAGAGGGCCCGAAGCGAGCAAAATCCGGCGAAGACCAGAGGCGTGATGCTGGCATCGGCGCCGACCACGATGACTGCATCGGCCGTCCCCGCCCGAATGGCGTGCATGGCCTGGCCCAACGCATGGGCGCTGGAAGAGCAGGCGGTTGAAATCGTGAGGTTCGGGCCCTTGGCTCCGTAAGCCATGGCGACGATTCCGGACGCGGAATTCAGCGTAATCACCGGAATAAAATTAGGATGCACCCGGTGCGGGCGTTTCTGTTCATACAGTTGAGTAATCTCGCGTTCGCCCATCACCATCCCGCCCATGCCGGCGCCGACGATCACGCCGACGCGGTGGGGGTTTTCCCGTTCCATCTTGAAGTCGGCATCGGCGAGCGCCTCCTTCGCAGCGACGAGCGCGAATTGAGCATAGCGATCGACGCGGTCGCCCTGCCCGGCGGGGAGGTACTGGTCAGGCGAGAAATCGACGATGCGCCCGGCAATGCGCGACCGATACCCTTCCAGAGGAAAGGGATCGAAGGAGGGAATGGCGGAAATGCCCGACCGGCCTTCCAGCGCCGCTTTCCAAAATTGCGGCACGCCGATGCCGATGGGGGAGACGACTCCCAGACCCGTGATGACGACCCTCGTGGACATGAAACCCTCTCGCTGCCGCGTGATGGTGATGTGGGCGGCCTGTCTACTTACCGCACGGTGGCGTCACAGTCAATGCTGAAGGACTGCTCGCTCGTGGATCGCAGCCCGCTCTGCCACATCAGGTATCCAGTATGCTGCGAACACACGTGGTGGTCGCGAATACGCGCACAGGGTGCGTGAAGACCTGAACGATGCGAGAACGCCGCCGGCGGACTGTTTGAGCATCCTGCTAGTAGCGCACCTTCATGAGCAAGTACAACCCGAACGTCAGGAACACCATATTCGCCATCCATCCGGCCAGCATGGGAGACAGCGCGCCGCCGCGGCCCAGCGCAATGGCGACGGAGTGTGCGGACCAGTAGAAGAACCCTACGGCCATCGCCTGGCCGATGCCCATGGCCATCCCGCTTCCACGGACGCCCGTGCGGCGAAGGCTCAAGGCGATGCCGACAATCACCATGATGAGCGTGACGCAGGGAAAGGCGATCCGGCCGTAATAATCCGTCAACAACCGGGGGAGCATCGTGCCGCCCAGGTGAAGGCGATCGACATAGGCGCGAATCTCGCGGAGGGTCATAGTTTCTGAGTCCAGTTCGGCCCAGGTGGTGAAGTCGTCGGGAATGTGTGGCAGCGCCAGCGGTTGCGTCGCGAAACTGCTCACCGTCACGGTCCCGTCGGGATGGAAGGAGCGTGTCATGCCATCCTGCAAGGCCCAACCCTGGGAAGAATAGACGGCGCGCTTGGCCTCCGCGATTTCTTCCAATTCAAAGGTGGGGCTCAATCGGTAGAGCCGAATCGTGCGCAACACGGCGCCACCGGGATCGATCGTGTCGATGTTCATCAGGGTCTGACCGCCGAGGCTCACCCATGGCTGTGCCGCTTTCAATGAGACCGGCGTAACGCGTTTCTCGATCTGCGTCGTCTTGATCTGTTCGGCCTTCGCCAGGGCGAGTGGAATGACGGTAGAACTAAAGAGGAACAGCACCATTGCCAGCACCGCCCCCAGAAAAATAAACGGGGAGGTAATCCAATAGAGACTGATGCCGCAGCTGCGCATGGCCGTGATTTCGTGGCTGCGCGAGAGCAGGCCGATCGTCAGCAGGGTCGCCATCAACACGGCCAGCGGAGCAATCTGGTAGGAGATGGCCGGCATCTTGAGCACGAAGTAGGCCAGCACGTCGAGCGCATGGGCGTCATACCGCAGAAAACGGCGCACCTTCTCAAAAAAATCGATGACGAGATAAATCGTCATGAGCCCGGAAAAGCACATGCCGAAAATCTTCACATACTCTCGCAGCATGTAACGGAACAGAATGTTCATAGCGTTATTGCCGGCTCACGCGATAAAACCACAGAATCGTCACGATCGTGAAGATGACGTTGGGAAGCCAGGCGCCCGCGAAGGGGGAGATCCAGAGCGTGGTCACCAAGAACTCGCAGGCGACATTGATGACGTAGTAGGCGATCACGACGAGCACGCCGACGGCAAATCCGCCGATGCTGCCGGAGCGTTTGGACACAATCCCGACCGGCACGCCCAGAATGCAGAAGACGAGCGACGCGGCCGGAAACGCCAGGTCTTTATAATATTCCATGAGCCGCCGCAAGGCATTGGTGTCCGTCCAGTTCGAACTGTCCAGCTTCGCGCGAATCACGTCGATCGGTGTGCGTTCTTCGGCGCCGTAGAGGCTTGCGTTGATGCTCAATTTGAGATCGTAGGCCGCAAACGAAATCTTCTGATATTCCTCAGGGGCTTGAGGGCGGCTGTGGATCACACCGTTCATCAGCCGCAGCGCCACCTGGCTGCTCGCTGAATCGGTCATGACCTGGTATTGCTGCGCGACGATGATGCGCGGGTCGGCCGGGTTCCGTTCATCCGCCACGAAAATGCCGCGGTTGTCCTGTCCCTCCTGGGCATCGGGTACGTAGATCACCATTTTGGGAATGGCTTCGTTGAACACGCCGCGGTCGAGTTCCAGGACCAGTTCGTCGCGCAAAAGATTGAGAGCCACCTTTTTCAGATTCACGTTGCTCCACGGCTGCCCGTATTGCGCCATCATGAGCGTGAGTCCGCAGACGAGGGCCGCAAACAGAAAGACCGATTGGGACAGACGTAACAGGCTGAAGCCGGCGGCGCGCATGGCCACCAGTTCTTTATCCAGCGACAGCCGGCCGAAGGCCGTAATCGAGGCGATGATTCCGGCGATGGGCAGGGTGAGGACGAGGAACGAAGGTAGTAAGTGAGCGAAGACCTTCAAGACGGACAGAAAGCCGATGCCCTTGGTGACCAGCAGCTCGACCAAGCGGAGCAACTCTTTCGTGAGCATCACGAAGCAGAGCGCGCCCAGGCTGATGCAGAAGGGCGAGAGCAATTCGCGAAAGATGTACCGATCGAGGATGGTGTGCAGCACGGGGACGGTCGGGGTCCTACATCGGAAGATTGGTTGCTGCACTATAGAAGAGTCTGCGTGGGTTGTAAACAGATCAGATCGGCCAGGGCCAAAAGATCCGCTTGACAAGCCTTGCACCCCATGGTACATCGCTGCGCACTTTTCAGCAGGTCAAGATGGTTCGGGTTGAATTTTGTCTGAACGCCCCCGCAAGAGCTGCCGCGCTCGTCGCTGTTGTTTCTCCTTTTTATCGTCATCATCCCATGCCATGCGACTCAGCCAGCGAGCTGATGCGCTCTTTATGTCCGTGCGTTGAGAAAAGGAGGATCGTATGAAAACGAAGGGCACCGTCAAGTGGTTCAATGATCGTAAAGGGTTCGGATTTATCCGACTCGATGGCGGAGACGACGTCTTCGTGCATTACTCCGCGCTGCAGGGCGATGGGTTCAAGACCTTGAAGGAAGGCGAGAACGTGGAGTTCGACATCGTCCAGGGCGCCAAGGGGCCGCAAGCGGCGAATGTGTTGAAGGATCTTGCGCCGGCCAACTGATTCAGGCCGGAGTCATACGTAATCCGCGGCCCCTCTGCTGTATCGAGGGGCCGCCGGTTTCTCCGCCGAACACCCGCTCTGGACGCCGCGTTTGCGATGTCGGTCTTTTATCCATTTGTTTGACAAGACAGAGGTTGACTGTTAGCGTGGACTCTCAACGTCGGGTGGGGAGTCTCCTTGGCTGTCGACCGTCGAACAGTACTTCAGAACGCGCAGCTCTTTGCGTCCAAAGGGCAGTATGACGCCGCCATCGCCGAATGGCGCAAACTGACCACCGACGCGCCTGCCGACGGCACCATCTTCAATTCGATCGGCGATCTTCAGCTCAAACGCAACGCAACCGGAGATGCCGTCACGGCTTTTATGCAAGCCGCCGGCGCCTTCCGCTCCGAAGGCTCCGTTCTCAAGGCCATCGCCGCCTACAAGAAAATCCTGAAGGTTGATCCGACCCGGATCGAAATCTACCGCCATCTCGGCGATCTGAACGCCGAACGCGGACTCCTGAGCAGCGCCGTCCAGGACTATCTCACCCTGGGCAAACAGTACGTCAAGGACGGCCGGAACAAGGAAGCGCTGGAGATTTACCGCAAGATCGTCTCCCAGGACCCGTCGAACCTGGACGCCCAATTGCGCGTGGCCGAACTCTGCGTGCAGGAAGGGCTCGTGGATGAGGCGGTGCGGATGTATCTGCAGCTCGGTCGCGAGCAATCTGCCGCGCAACAGTACGAGCAAGCCAAGGCGATGTATACCGCCGTCCTCCGGTTGGACCCCGAGAATGCCGAAGCCAAAGAAATCACCGGCATGATCGAAACAGGCGGAGGTGCGCCGCTGAATGTGTCGCGCCCGGCCAAGCCGTCGACGGCGGCAGCCAAGCCCGGCGATGCCGGCGATCTGATGGCTGAAGCCACGCGCCGTATCGAAGAAGGGCAGTACGCCGGAGCCGAAGCCATGTTGACCCAGTTGCTGAGCCGCGAGCCCGGCAATCCGGAGATTTGCCAACTGCTGGCCAGGATGCATCTTCTACAAGGCAATCTGGTCGTGGCCCTGGGGGAATACCGGTTCCTGGCCGGCGCGGCCCTGCGCGCGCAGGACTATGGCATCGCCGAATCGTTGATCAACGACTATCTCAAGGTCGAACCGGCGTCCGTTCCCATGTTGGAATTGCTGGGCGAGCTGTATCAGGAAAGGGGTGATCCGGCCACGGCGGCGCAGCATTTCGGCCGGGCGGTGGAGATTTTGCTGGAGCATCCCGAGCCGGGCATGCCGACGCTGCCGGCGGAGCTCTATGAAAAGGTGCAGGCCTTGGCGCCGGGCAGTGCCATCGCGAGAAAGCTCGCGCCCGCGTTCGATCCCAATGCTGAGTCGATTCTCGAGCCGGAACCCGTTGCAGCGATCGTCGAGGTGGTTCAAGTCCCACCGCCAGAGCCAGAGCCCGAGCCGGTGGTCATGGCTCCAGAGCCGGTAGCGGAGATGCCCTTCAGGCTCGTGGGCACTTCGGCGCCGCCGGTGGAATCCGCCGCTGTGCGTCCTCCAGTGCCCGAGCCGGTGGTTGTGCAAGTGGCGCCGCCGGTTGTTGCTCCCTCTGCGCCTCCGCTCGAACCAGCACCGGTTGTCGCAGCTATCCCGCCTTCGCCGACACCGCCGGTCGTGCAGCCTGCTCCAGTCGCGGAGCCGGTGGATGCGGAAACCCGCTACGCACTGGGCATGGCCTATAAAGACATGGGTCTGTTCGATGAAGCGAAGGAAGAGTTCATTTTTTCGATGAAGGATTCGGGGTTCTTCGTGGATTCCTGCCTGATGATGGCGCTCTGCTGCAAGGAGCAGAGCCGCCCGGATCAGGCGATTCAATTGCTGGAGAAACTGATCTCAGACTCCCGCTGCCGGGGCGGCAACGCGCAATTAGTGCGCTATGAGCTCGCTCTCCTGTACGAAAACACCGGCGCTTGCGAGCGGGCGCTCGGTATGTATCAATCCATCCCTTCGTTCCACGACGTGCCCCGCCGGGTTGAAGCGCTGCGGAGTCAATCGACCAACGGGGCTTCCCATCCGGACATGCCCGCGCCCGCTCCGACCAGTCCTCTGCCCATCGCCGGCCGCTAAGGGTTGCTCATCTCGCTAGGCGGGAGAGACCTGATTCGGCGCCGGTTTTCCCGCGAACACCGCCGTAATATTATCCAGACAGATCATCCCCATGCGCACCCTCGTCGCCAGCGTGGCGGATCCCAAATGGGGCAGGAGCACGACTTGCCTGAGTTCGCGCAGGCTCGGATGAAAGGCCGGTTCCTGTTCGAAGACGTCGAGTCCCGCACCGGCCAGTCGGCGTTGAAGCAGCGCATCGACCAGCGCGGCCTCTTCGATGACCGGTCCCCGTGACGTATTGATGAGAAACGCCGTGGGTTTCATCAAGGCTAGCTGGCGCCCGCCGATCAAATGATGAGTCGCGCTGTTCAGCGGGACATGCAGACTCACAAAATCGGCTTCCTGTAACAGGTCGGGAAGTGCGCGCGGCTCCCATTGGGAAGGCAATCCTTCGAGCGCCGTCGCGGTACGCGAGGTGTACCGGATGCGCATGTTGAAACCGGTCGCCCGTTGGGCCACAGCCTGACCGATACGGCCCATTCCGACGATCCCCAGCGTCTTGTCCGTCACATCAGTCCCCAACATTTGAGTCGGCGCCCAGCCCGACCAGTCTCCCGATCGCACGTAGGCATCTCCCTCCGCCACGCGCCGCGCCACCGCCAGGAGCAGCGCCCAGGTCAGATCCGCCGTGGAGTCGGTCAACACATCGGGGGTGTTGGTGACCACAATGCCGCGCGCCGTCGCCGCCGCGAGGTCGATGTTGTTATACCCCACGGCATAATTGGCCAGAATTTTGAGGCGCGTTGCTTCGGCAAGCAAGGCGGCATCCACCCGATCGGTCAGGGTGCAGATCGCGGCGTCCGCATCGCGAAGGCCCGATTTCACGGTGTCCCACGAAGGCGAGGCATCGCGAGGATCGTTCAGTAATTGGAATTGTCGCCGTGCGGCGCGCATCACCGGATCCGGGAGCAGGCGGGAAATATACAGTGTGGGAGAAGACATGCGGGCCTCGCCGGACTGTCGCGCATCTTAGCGGATCGCGCGGCAGGCAACAACCGGCTTGTCCTCCTGTCACGCGAGCAGGCCGTCCTCATACCCATCGTTCGTCTCCAGTCTTCCGTTTTACGGAATCCGATTCACGCTTCACGAGTATCGAGAACGATGCTGGCGGACTTTTTCCCTATCCTGCTAGAATGGGCAGCGTACACACACCTATGACTCTCATCCTGCCCAACACCTCATCCGCCGTCGCAAGAGATCTTCGGCACCTCCTCGGACATGCGAAGGTCCAGGACGACGTCCCTACGCTGACGGCCTATGCCGTCGATGCCAGCATCTATCGGATGACGCCCAAGGCCGTGGTTTTAGCCGAGTCTGAAGCCGATATTGATAGCGTCGTCCGGTTTGCCGTGGAGCGGGGTATCCCCCTTACGCCGCGCGCCGCCGGGACCAATCTCACCGGGTCCGCGGTCGGCTCCGGCATCATCCTCGACGTGTCGAAGATGAATCGCATCCTCGAATTGAACGAGGAGGAGCAGTGGGCGCGGGTACAGCCGGGCATCGTGCTGGCGGAGTTGAACAAGCAGCTAGGACGCCGCAATCTGCTGTTCGGGCCGGACCCCTCCAGCGGCGACATGTGCAAATTGGGCGGGATGGTGGCCAACAATTCCGCGGGCCCCCACACGCTGATCTACGGGTCGGTGAAAGACAATCTGCGGGCACTGCGGATTTGCCTGCCTTCGGGAGCGTGGCTCGCTGCCAGACCGATGGGATTGGACGATCCGGGGCTGGCGCAGCTCCTTGCCGCTCATCCGACCCTGAAGCCGATCCTGAATCTCGTGCAAGGGCAACGCGCCTTGATCGACAGCAAGAAGCCGACCGTCAGCAAGAACAGCTGCGGCTACAATCTGTTCGGCCTGGCCGACGGGCTCAACCAGGGCCTATTTGATCTGCCCAAATTGTTCGTCGGCAGCGAAGGCACGCTGGGCATTGTGAGTGAGGCGACGCTCAGCCTTGTGCCCAAGCCGCAAGGCACGCTGACGGCCTTGATCCACTTCTGCCGGCTGGAGGAAGTCGGGGAGGCGGTGCCGCATCTGTTAAGCCTCCTCCCGAGCGCGCTGGAGGTGATGGACGCCAACACGTTGAACCTGATCGGCCGGGCCGCGCATGGGATTCCCGCCGATGCCGCCGCGACTCTGCTGGCCGAACTCGACAGCGGCGACGGCGAGTCAGACTTGCGTGAACGCGCCGATCACATGGCCGCCATCTGCCGCCGGTATCAGCTGTGCGGCGATCCCACCATCGCCTACGACAAGGAGCAGCGAGAGCAGCTCTGGAAAGCCAGAAAGGCGTTGTATCCGACCCTCTACCGGTTCGATCCACGGAAGAAGCCGATCAACTTCGTCGACGATGTCGTCGTGCGCGCAGAACGCATCAGCGAATTGATCCGTTACCTTGAAACTTTCTTCGAAGGCCAGCAGGTGCCGGTGGCGATCTTCGGCCATATCGGAAACGGCAATGCCCACATCACGCCGCTGCTCGATGTGAATGACCGGCAGGATTTCGACAAGATGGTGCAGGCCTACCATGAGATCCATCTGGCCGTCTTATCGCGCTTCGGCGGCTCGATCTGCGGCGAGCATGGTGACGGGCGGGTACGCGCCGAGTATGTCCGCAAGATGTTCGGTGAGGAACTCTATCAACTGTTCGTGGAAGTGAAGCGCACCCTCGATCCGGCGAATGTCATGAACCCCGGCATCAAGATCAGCGATGCGCCGTTCACCGACCATATCGACTATCAGCGATTGTCCAAGTCCTGCGCCACCTGCGCTAAATGTAATTCCGTCTGCCCCGTGTATGATGTGTTTCAGTCGGAAGATATGAGCTCACGCGGCTGGTACGAAATCGTGACGGCCAAGGATTATTCCTATCTCGATTCGAAGCGGGTGGTAGAAGCCTGTTTGAACTGCAAGTCCTGCCGCACGATTTGTCCCGCCGGTGTCGATGTCTCGGAGCTCATCCTCCAGCGGCGTGCCGAACAGCCGAATCAGGGAAGTCGGTGGCTGTTTGCGCTCCAGGCCAGGTTGCCGATATTTGAAGCGATGCTTAAACTGCTGGCGAGGACGCAAGGCTTCTGGGATCGGCCTGGTCCGCGAGCGGTACTCGAACGTGTGGCGGCGCCGCTGTTGAAACGCATCGCCCCGACCGCCAAGTTGCCGGCCGACATGGTGCTGCCCAAGCTGGCCCCGCGGCATCTGCGCGACCGGTATCCCGAGCTTACTCGACCGGATCCATCCGCAGCCGGTCCGCGTGTGGCCTACTTCCACGGCTGCGCCGCGAACTACTTCGACGATGGGGTGGGGGATGCGGTGATCGGCGTGCTGAGGAAACATCAAGTGAAACCCGAACTTCCTCCGCAGCGCTGTTCCGGAACGCCGATCGAAACGTACGGCCATGTGGACCTCGTGAAAGAAAACGCGCGGTTCAACCTGCAGTCCCTGGCCGGTTATGATCAGGTCGTGACGGGCTGCGCTTCCTGCACGCTCATGCTCAAGGAATACAGAAAGTTTTTCGAGGCTGGGCCGGAGCGCCAGGCGGCGGATGCGCTGGCCAAAAAGGTGGTGCACATTACGGAGTTTGTCGCGCGTTCACAGGAGCACCCGCCCATGGGCGTGGCTGAAGGCTCGGGCCATCGGGTGACCTACCATTCTTCTTGCCACCTTCGAGCGGCCGGCGTCACGAAAGAACCGCGCCAATTGCTCAAACAAGTGCCGGGTGCCGACTATGTGGAGATGACCGATGCGGACCGCTGCGCGGGCGGGGCAGGGACCTATCTCGTGAAGGACTACGAGACATCACAAAAGGTGTTCGAGCGGAAGCGGCGAAACATCGAGCAGAGCGGCGCGGACACCGTCGCCACCAGCTGCCCGGCCTGCATGATTCAACTCAACAACGGCCTGCGCGGGCGCGCCGCGGTGAAACATGTCGCTCAGGTGTTGAACGACGCCTATCAAGCAGGGGCGCAGCAGGACGCCAGCGCGAGACAGGCAGAGACACGACCAGGAGCCGGCCGATGACCTTTCGCAAAGTGGATCTGATTTTTGTGGGGCTGGCGCTGCTGGTCGTTGGGGGCGTGGCCTTGCTGCCGTCGCCGCGTGACCGCAACCCGAAGGTGCCGTCCAATAGCGTCCACCAGGCAATCACGGCGGAGAGTCAGTGTACGACCTGTCATGCGCCTCAAGCCGTTCGCCCCTTGCCGGCCCAACATCCCAAGCGGCAGGATTGCCTGCATTGCCACGCGCGGGGAGGGCGGTGATGAAAAACCGTTGTTTGTGAAGCGTCGTTCGTCTCTCGTCGTAGAGCAGTGAGATGTGCCATGCCAGCACTCCCGTTGCACGCACTTTTCGTCAGAAACGAGATACGCTTCACGAATGACGAGACACGGCCGCTGACGAACACGTCAGGCGCGATGGTTCAACGACGATTCATATTGAGAGTGGAGGAACAGTAGATCATGGTCAAAGTGTTGATTCTTGGACCGACGCTACTCCAGCGAGTGAGCGAGCCCGAAATGGATCTCGAGGTGGATGGGCCGACGGCTGTGAAGATGTTGATCGAAGGCAATGCCGATTTGGGGGATGCCCTGGCTCCATTTGTCGTGCGCGGCGAATTGCTCGTGACCGTCAATCGGAAAGTCGGCTCGCTCGATTCGCTGGTGAAAGACGGCGACACGCTCAAGATCGCCCATCAGTCACGCGCCTCCTACGACGGCACCACCGACATCCCGACCTGAAGGAGGCGCCGTGGGCGCCCGTGAAACGTCGCTCGTGAAGCGTCCCTCGTTTGGGGATGCTCTACTTGCCATCCGAGACACTTCTTTGGCTCCGCGAGATACGCTTCACGAACGACGAGATACGTCTCCTCTTCCTCCCCTCGCACCCATCCTGGTACACTGACCCCGAAATTGACCAGAGCAGAGGAGCGATGGCGCGTAACGATCAGGCTGTGCGTCTATTAGTGGTGTTGAAGCAGCTGGAGGCCTCGCGTCAGGGCCTCACGCTGGAGCAGTTGGCGGAGTCGCTGGCGCCCGGCTCTACCCGCCATCCCCGCACCCTCAGGCGCGACCTTGCGGCCTTGGAAGAAGCCGGCTATCCACTGGTGACCGAACGGATCAATGGGCATACCTGCTGGCGCCTGTTGGAAGGATTCCGGAATGTGCCAGGCCTGCGCTTTTCGCCATCGGAATTGATGGCGCTCACGTTCAGCCGTCGGCTGATCTCGCCGCTCGAAGGCACGGAACTCCACACTTCGCTGCAGTCCGCGTTAGGCAAGGCGGCGGCCGCGCTACCCCCGCAAGGGGTGGCGCTGGTGCAACAACTCGACGGCACGTTCAGCGTCGGGCTCGGCCCGCACAAACGCTACCGGCAGCATCGTGAAACCATCGACCGCCTCACTCGCGCCATCGCCGATGCCACGACCGTGCAGATCCGGTACGATTCTGCGTCTCGCGGCCGCACGACCAGGCGCGAAGTCGATCCCTATCGGCTCTGGTACGCCACGGGTGGGCTGTACCTCATCGCCTTTTGCCATCTGCGGCGCGAGCCGCGCATGTTTGCCGTGGAGCGGATCAAGTCCGTCACGCCCACCGACCATCCCTATCAAATGCCGTTGCACTTCGATCTCGATGCCTTCGTGCAGGATGCGCTCACGGTCATGCGCGGCCCGCGCATTGAGGTGGAACTGGAGTTCAATAAGGCGACGGCGGTCTGGGTGAAGGACCGCCTGTGGCATGCCACGCAAGGGACGAAACGGCTGAAGGGCGGTGGGTTGCGCATGACACTGTCTGTGGCGGATACCCGGGAGCTGGTCGGCTGGGTGCTGAGCTTCGGCAGCGGCGTGAAAGTCATCAAGCCGGAGAGTTTGCGTCAGGCCGTGGTCGAAGAAGCCCTGCGAATCAGCAAGGGATAACTTGAGTGAGCCTTGACTTCCCACTCACCCCGCCAGACAATGTTGTTGAAGAGTTCAATAATATTGTTGAATGGGGAGGTCACCAGTGGCAACCGTGAATTTCAGTGTCCCGGAGGACGTGAAGAAGAAATTCGACAGGGCATTTGCCGGGAAAAATAAGAGCCGTTTGATTGCTGATCTCATGGCTCAGGCGGTTGAGAATCAGCTGATGCTGAAACGCCGGAGTGAAGCGATCGACTCTCTGCTGAGCCGTCGCCGCACCAAACGGCCCGTACGTGCGGCGGATATTCGGCGGGCTCGGGAGAGTGGCCGCTCGTGACAAGGGTGGTGGTTGATGCCAGTGTTGTCGTGAAATGGCTGTTGCCTCAGCGTGAGGATGAGGCAGATACCGAACAGGCGTTCAGGCTGATAGAGGGGCTGAAGAGTGGCCGCGTGAGCGTTTTTCAACCGGTGCATTGGCTCGCTGAAACTGCGGCCGTGCTAGTTCGACTCAGCCCGGAAACGGCGGCGGCTGACGTCGCCGATCTCTACGCCATGGATCTTCCGATCGAGAATGGGCCGAATGTGTACCTGACCGCGTGCGAACTGGCACGATCGCTCAATCATCATATGTTCGATACCTTATATCACGCAGTCGCGCTGACCCTGCCGGACACGGTATTCATCACAGCCGATGCTCGATATGAGCGGGCCGCTCGGCGAAGGGGTTCGATTATGTTGTTGCGCAATCTGCCGGTCCTCTAGGCGCCCGCTTCCCGCGGATTTGTGGCCTTACCATTCACGTCCCACCATTCACGTTCCTCCGGTGATGCTTTCTTCACGGGAAACGGGTATTCTCACCAATTCGATTTTGTATGACCACGCCCAACGCCACATCCAACCGTCTCCCGATGCCCCTCTATACGCAGGTGCTCATCGCCGTGATCTTCGGCGGTCTGCTCGGGGTGATCTTCGGTCAGGAACCCTATCTGGGCGGCATCACCAATGCGCAGTTGGGCAAGATCGGTATGTTGGTCGTCCAGCTGCTCAAGACGCTGGCCATTCCGCTGATCTTCTTTGCCATCCTCGATGCGCTCATCCGCACCAGCCTGCCGCTCAGTCAGGGGACCAGGCTGCTGGTCATTTGTCTGGTCAACGTGTCTGTCGCGATGACGATCGGGCTGGTGATTATGAATACCTGGCAGCCGGGCCTATCGTGGCAGGGCCATGTCGATCAATTGCTGCAGCTCGTGCCCGGGTCCAAAGCTCCGGCCAAGGTGGCGACGTCGCAGACACCGATCGAAGATCTGGCCGCCTATATCCCGCGCACGATCCTCGCGCCCTTTTCCACGAATAACATCATCGGCGTCGTGCTCCTGGCCCTGGTCATCGGCGCGCTGCTCCGTAAGCTGCACATGAGGGCGGCACGGAAGGGTGAGGACGATCTGGCCGTCGTACGGTTCGTCGAATGGGTCTACCAATGGCTGGTGCGCATCCTCGGCTGGATCATTCATGCCGTGCCGTTTGCCGTGTTCGGGGTCGTGGCGCAGGTCGTCGGGAAGTCGGGATTGGGGGTCTTCTCTGTGTTGTGGATTTTTCTCGTGGCCATGCTGGCGGGGCTCATGATTCATGCGCTCATCTATTACCCGCTCGTCGCCTGGTTCGTGGGAAAGAAGTCGCCGAAGGTCTACGTGGGAGAAGGGGCCGATGCGATCATGACGGCCATGTCCTGCAACAGCAGCCTTGCCACTGTGCCGGTCACATTGCATTGTCTGCATCGCATGAACGTGTCGGCGCAATCGGCGCGGCTTGCGGCCTGCGTCGGGACGAATCTCAACAATGACGGCATCACGCTCTACGAAGCCATGGCGGCGCTGTTTCTCGCCCAGGCGCTGGGGTACGACCTGTCCTTGATGAGCCAGTTCCTCATCGTCGCGGCGTCGATCATCGCGGGGGCGGGGGTGGCCGGCATTCCGGAGGCGGGGATGATCGTGTTGCCGCTGGTCTTGTCGGCCGCCGGGCTGCCTGACACCGTCATCGCGGCCGCCATTCCCTTGATCATGACGGTGGATTGGATCATCGCCCGCGCGCGCTCCGGCGTGAACGTCATGAGCGACATGCTGGTCGCCATTCTCCTGGATGCGGGGCGATCGAAGCCCGTGGCCGCGCCAACATCGGTGCGGTATCAGGCCGATGCGGCGCAACCTTCCGAATCACAACCCTCGTAGCCGAGGGTCACAGCCCCGGCGAGCCTTGGCTGCCCCGAGTCATTCCAACATCAATCTCGCCCGCAAGTTGCCCTCGCGAAAATGATTCGGCAACAGCATGATGCAGTTGGGGTTGAACCCCTGCGCCTTCAGCGTATCAATACTGCCCACCACCTGGCCTCCTTTTTCCATGTCGATCACTGTGATCGATCCGTCGCTGATGCCGTCCAGATTGAGCAGGCTGTTCTGGACGAACAGATAATGCTCATCGGGAGACAAGACCGAATGGTGAGCCCCGGCCGCGGCAGGAATGGCCTGGAGAAATTTCGGTTGGCGCGGGTTGGAATTGTCGTAGACATTGACGAAGCCGGGCTTGGCCGTGGTGACGTACAAACGGTCGCCCTTCGCGTTGTAGAGCATCTCCAGCGGCATGCCCTGCTGGCGCGGGCCGAAGTCGTCGATTTGCGCGAAGCTGAACGACTTCGTCGTGGGATCCCAGGTTCCCGCCCATAAGCTCCCTTCCATCATGTTCGTGACATGCACCACCGGGGGATGGCTGTTCGGCGCAAACATCACTTCCACCGGGGCAGATTTCGCCGGGGCGGGTTTAGAGGCCACGCGATGGGTCGAAAGCACCGCGCCCGTGCTGGCCTCGATCACCGTGATCGAATCGCCGGCGTCGGACATGTCGGGCTTCACGGTGCTGGTGATCAGCACGCGATCGATGCCGTTATGAATGGCGATGCCGTGAGGGTAGAGCACCGACACAGGGTCGCCCTGGCCTGTGCGAATGGTTTTCACCGGCCGGTCGGCCACCGCATCGCCCATGATCACCGAGCTGGAGCCCATGCAGGTGAGAAACCAGGTGCGGTTATCTTCCGACACCACCAGATCTTCCAAGACCTGGCAGTCCGGCACCGCGATCGGGCGCAGACGGTAGGGGAAACGGGTCAGGTCCACCACGTGCAGCACGCTCTTGTTCAGGGCGGTGATGTAGGCCTTCGTCCGGTCGCGGTTGAAGAAAATGTGATGCGCGACCAGATCCGGCGGCAGCGGGACATCCATCAGCACCTTGCCGAAGTCAGAGGACTCGGGATCGATCTCCATGATGGCGATCCCTTCGCGCCGTACCGGCTGGTTCGGCTTGCTCTCGTAGTTGAGCAGCGCGAGCAGTTCCGCCGAGGCGACTGAAGCACAGGAGAGAAACAACAGGGAGAAGCACGTGAGGAGTCGGATACGTCCCATGGCAGGCCTCCTTGGAGAAAGTAGGGCGGATGAAAATGAATCGTGAAAAGGGTACTCCTGTAATGAGACCTACGCAAGAGCGTGCCGGTGAAATGGAAGCATTTAGACTGCCTCGGTGAAGACTGGTGTTCCCATTAGGTTAAGTGATCATTGCTAGGAGGGCTTATGAAGACGGTGCGATTGACAATAGAAATGATGGGTCCTGACAAGGCGGGAAATGGTGGGATCAAAATCACCGAGCGAGGGAAACAACTGAAATGGTATTACCATAATCGCCGGACTGCCAACGGGTTACTGCGATTGCAGAAGGATATTATTCGGAGCATTAAGGCTATCAAAGGAGTTTCATAGACCCTGACGGTAGAAGGCCGGGGATGACCTGCATGCCCTATGGATTCCATGGGGCTGGTCTCTTCCCATGGCGGACAAATATCCTAAAGAACAAATCCCCTGGGCTTCCCATATGACCCGCCATCACTCTCAGGATCATTCTTGTATCCGGTCGGCGGCGCCTCCAGCCACCAGGAAGTTAAACAGCCCGCAACGGCCTCTGCCTGACTTGTTCTCGCTCTCCGGGGTATCTCCGACATTGTTACGTTGATGATGGCGGGTAGTTTTTGGGCGGCTTCTGGCGCGAGTAGCCTTTCACACGACATTCCCTGGTACAATGGCCAGCCTTACGAACATGCGGTCAAGGAAAGCTCTGCGATGTCGAAGCCTTCACAGTCGAATGCCGTGCTTGTGGCGATCCGCACCCCTCGCGTGACGGCGGAGGAGGTGGACAGTTCGCTGCAAGAGCTCACCCGTCTGGTGAAGACCCTTGGCTATCGCGTCGTGGGCCGGGTCACGCAGAAGCGCAGTTCCGATCGCTATGCGGCCGTCTTAGGAGAAGGCAAACTTGCTGAATTGGCGCGATGGACCGGCGGGTCCGGAAAAGTCGAGGCGTTTGGACGGCCAGGGCACAAGGCCGGGTCAAAGCCCGAGGCGCAGGAGTTGGACGTTCCGGAAGAATCAGACGAGGAAGAATCCGATGACAGTGTTGAGACGACCCCACTTCCTAGCGAACAGGCGCAGATCGTCATCGTGGACTGTGACCTGTCGCCGTCCCAATTGAAAAACCTTGAACGTGCCGCCGGTGTGCCGGTGCTCGACCGTACCGGGGTCATCATCGAGATTTTCAGCCGGCACGCGCGCACGAGAGCGGCCCGGCTGCAGGTGGAGATTGCGCGGCTCAATTATCTCGCGCCACGGTTGCGGGAAACCGGCGGAGGCAGCGAGCGGCAAGGTGGGGGAGTCGGTGGCAAAGGAGCCGGAGAAACGAGTCTCGAGCTCGATAAGCGTAGAATCCGCGATCGCACGAAAGAACTCCGTGCCGAATTGGCGGCGATCGGGGATGAGCATCAGACGCGCCGCGCGAGACGAGAACACGAATTGACGGTCGCGCTCGTCGGGTACACCAATGCTGGAAAATCTTCGCTGATGCGCGCGATGACGGGCAGCGAGGTGCTCGTGGCCGACAAGCTATTTGCCACGCTCGATACTACGATCCGGCCCTTGTATCCTGAGACGCGCCCTAAAGTGCTGCTGTCAGATACGG
>CABVSR010000010.1 GCA_902500995.1 uncultured Nitrospira sp. | reverse complement strand
ACGCGCTCGTTCGCCGACTCCATGCCGTAATAGAGCGTGCAGCAGCCGGCCTTCGCCGCCAGGTCCCAAATCGCCTGATCCTGCAAGGTCTCCTCGAAACGGATCAACGTCGTCCACTTGATGCCGACGTTCCGATCGACAAGCAGCTGTGACACTTTTTTGAATAATGCCGGTGGATAGGACTCGTCCGAAAACAAGAAGTGGCGGCAGTTGTACTTATCCCGCAACGCCGTGACCTGCTCCACGACATGTTGCGCGCTCATCCCCCGGTACTGATCGAAATACCCCTGGCCGTGATCGCAGAAGGTGCAGCGCCCCCAGTAGCAGCCGCGCGTGGCGAGGTAGGGAATGATCCGCTCCGGAACGAAATAGCGATCCAGCGGCAAGCCGTCAAAGTCCGGCAGCGGCAGCGCTGAGGTTTTCTCCGTGTAGACTTCCTTACTCTGTTTCACGCCCTCCGCATCGCGATACATGAGATTGGGCACCTGCGCCATCGCCCGCTGGCCGTTGACGGCCTCCAGGTACCAGAGCAGCGCATGTTCGCCTTCGTACAAAATGGCCGCGTCGAACACCTCGGTGAAGAACCGCTCGTGGTGCGCCCATTCTTCCTGCAGCCGCGTCACGACGTTGCCGCCGACCACCACGCGAATCTCCGGGAAACTTTCCTTGATCATCTTGCAGAATGTGAGGCCGGCCATCAACTGCATTTGCGTGCCGATGGAAATCCCGATCACCGCGGGCTTTTCCTTGCTGACGCTGGGCAGCACCAGTTGATTGCAGATGTCGCGGTAGACGTTGACCTGCTCGTCGTCGAGGCAGGCGAAGACTTCCTTCGAGACGCCGGGCCGATAGCCGAGATTGCTTTCCATCGGGTAAAACACGAGCGAGGCCGGATAGTAGGCGGCAGAGATATACTGCATCGCTTCCCGGAACGTATTCAGGGCGCGCTCCAGCTTTTCCGCATCGTAGAATCGCTCACCACGCACGACCAGCTTGGCATCTTCGGCCCGCTCCGCGAGGTCGAACACGTCCACGGCGTAGGCATCTTCCAGCACCGCTTTCTGGCTGGCTTCCTGGTCGGTCAGCGTCCCCGCCTTCTCCTTGTCCTGGAGCGGCTTGAGATGCATGCCCAGGCGGCCCTTCACCCAGATCAAAAATTCCATGCTGAAGAAGTGGTCGTACATCTCGATGTTGATGTCGCGCTGCACCACGGTATGCCCTGCTTGGCGCAACACGGCCGTCAACATGGGCAACGCGAGATAAGGTGCCGTCGGCACCCACTCGGGCGGGAACAGCAACATGACCTTCGACTGCTTCCGATCTTCTTTGTTGATCGGCGTCAGGCCATCGATTTGAACGAGACCACTCATGATCGCTCACCTACTGCATGACCTTTCAGGATGGTCAAAAAGGATCTCCGGCAAGGCCGCAGTGAGTGAAAGGACGAGGCGTACTGACAGCAGTACGTTGAGTCCTTGAACGAAGCGAGAACGCAGCCGCAGACCTTTTTCAACATCCTGAGTCTCACATTTTCCCTGCGAGCGTGGGCGTAGCCCCAGCAATTTTGGCCGACCGGTACTGCAAGTCAGGCAACTTCTGCAACCCGAAGCGCGCGATGTAGAGAAAAATATATTCACGGATGAACAACCGCAGGTCCCAGCCGGGGTTGTGGTTCCGCTCGAATTCTTCGAACACCCGCTCCGCCTCCTCGATGCTCAGGCCCTGCTTCACCGTGAAGTAATAGTCCAGCGCCAGGTCCCATTCGGGATTCTTGTAGGCCGTCACCCCGAATTTCTCCGGATTCTTCGCCACGGGATTGTGCCGACCTAAATCGAACGTGCCGAAGCCCAGCGAGTGGACGTAGTCCTTGTTTTGCTCCAGGAACTGCACGGACGACCAGGCTTCGTCGCGCGTCTCGCCTGGAAAGCCGAAGAACCCCATGCAGTGATTCCAGATGCCGGCCTCCGCCGTGCGCTTGAGATGCTCGGTCATGATGGCCGTCGTGGTAGCCTTGTCCATCAACTTGAGCACCCGCTCATTGCCCGACTCATAGCCAAAGTGGAGATACTTGCAGCCGGACTCCTTCGCATCCTGCCAAACCTGATCTTCCAGCAAGCTCTTTTCGAACCGCATGTGGGTCGTCCAGACGATTCCCATATTGCTTTCGATCAAGCCGCGCGCGAGTTTTCGGAACAGAGCCGGCGGATAGGACTCGTCGGTGAAGTGAAAATGTCTCGCTCCGTATTTGTCGCGCAGAAATGTGATCTCCGCCAGCACGTCCTGAATCTTCTTCGAGCGGTAGCCCGCCGTGTATCCTTCGCCGTGATCGCAAAACTCACAGCGCCCCCAATAACAGCCGCGCGTCGCCAGGTACGGCAGGATCTTGGTCGGGACAAAATACTTCTCCAGCGGCAGCCCGTCGAAATCCGGAGGCGGCAGGGTCTGCATGTCTTCGGCGAAACTCGTCGACGACACATGCACCCCGGTCGCGTCCTTATAGATGGTGTTCGGCACATCGGCCAAACTTTGTTTCGCCCCCACCGCCGACACGAGTTGCACAAACGCTGTCTCCCCTTCATACACCACGGCGCTGTCGAAGTATTGGAACAGCGGCGACTGCGGGAGCACGTCGCGCAGGCGCGTGACCGTGTTGCCGCCGATCGTCACATGAATGTGGGGAAAGTGCTGCTTGATGAGCGCGCAAAACGTCATCGAGGAAAACATCTGCTGCTGCAACACGATCGAGATGCCGATCACGTCCGGCTGCTCCGCCTCGATGGCCGGCTTCACCAGCTGCTCGAACACATCGCGGTAGATATTCACCTGCGTGTCGTTTACCGCCTCAATGACCTCGCTGGAGACGAAGACCTTATAGGAAAGACTGGTCTCCATCGGCGGCATGCAGATTCGCGCCGGCGCATAGACTAGGGAGATCACCGCCGTGACCTCACGAAACACTTGAATGGCCCACTCTAACTGATCGATTTCGTAAAATATTTCTCCGCGAATGATCGACTTAGCCTTCTCCGCCTTCTTGATCAGCTCGTCGATCCGCTGGCGGCTCACTTCGCACAGTTGAAGCTGGAGATCCTGCTCCCAATCTTCCAACTCGCGCTTCTTCGCCAGCTTCCTCAGGCGATCGAGCTGTTGCGGCACCTTGCGCAAGACCTTCCTAAGAAAGTCTTCGCTGAAGTACCAATCCCACATCTCGAGATTGATGTCTTTTTGAACGACCTGATGCCCGGCTTGGCGGAGAACGGCAGTGAGGGAGGGAAGGCTTAGATAGGGTTCGGAGGGGAACCAGTCGGGCGGAAAGATGAGCATGACCTTCATCTTCCGGCCGGCGGCGGCCTCGGACGACTGGCGCTGGAGCATGATCAGCTCGCGCGACGCCCGCTCGCCCTTTGTGTACTCAACCCGCATGTATCTATGACTCAACCTCGAAGACGAGGCCGAAGATCCTGTTGAGATCGTGAATGAAGCCCAGGAATCGCGTCATTGTACGGGCCTGGGAGAAACAGGGTCAAGAGGTGGGAGCCGGTCACTCCTGTGACTTCCCTTGCTCCCGGAACGCGCGCCCTCAGAAGGACCTCGTTCGACGGGCGCAGTGGAAGTCACACGAGTGCCCCGGCTAGGGAGGAGAGGACATAACCGTAGCGAATCAGATGTTGGCGAGCAGCTTCAGAATATGCTTCGCAAGATGCTCGTTAATTTCAGTGTGACGGGGGATAGGTTGAGAAACGTTGGTCGTGGGGTTGTGATATCAATCGTGCTTTCCACCGTGACGAACAAGCACGCAACCAATCGATTCGAGCTGTCGAATGAGGTCCTTGCGCTTCACCGGAGCGTCAACTCGGCAAGCTTGCGCACTCCTGGAATTTCGCCGCTTGTAAGATCCTGATGCAAGTCGCGCAAGTGGTCTTCCAGATCGTTGAGGGAGCTACCTTGCGTCCAATAGTCGGGATAATCCTGGAGATACCCCAACCATTGATCCTTATCCTGCCAGTAGATGTATTTGGTCGATTCCATGATCTGAATTATAGCCTTGGAACTTCTGGTTGCCAAGAATCAGCAGAGTACGTCTGCCCTTGCTTCGAATAGCTGACATTTGCCTCCCGGGTTGCCCCATGGTAGGTCTACGATTGCATCGATCGAACGGGAAGATTTTATGCTCATCACACAATCGATCGCCTTGTTCGTGCTGGCGGGTCTGTTCGAAATCGGCGGCGGGTATTTAATCTGGCAATGGTGGCGGAACGGCAGTCACTGGAGCGTCGGCCTGCTGGGCGCCGTCATTTTGATTCTCTACGGCATCGTCCCGACTTATCAGCCGTCACACTTCGGCCGGGTCTATGCCGCGTACGGCGGCTGGTTCATCATCCTATCGATCCTGTGGGGTTGGCTGGTGGATCACGTAGAGCCGGATCGATTCGATGTTGTCGGGGCGATGGTGTGCCTGGTGGGCGTGGCGGTGATGATGTACTGGCCGAGGTAGAAAGACGAAGAAGGCTGGCCTGGCAGCTCCCCGCGCTCGCACAACGCGCGGGCGCAGACTCCCCTCGTTGGACGCGCGCACGTAAGGAACCTCTATCAGATCGTGTGCGATGTCGAGAGACCTTCTCAGTACGTCTTCCTACAACCTTCTTCGATGTGTCGTGTCGGCTGCCCTGCACCATGGTCATGCCACCGGGTGCCCTTGTGGGATAGGTGAGCTAGGTCCAGGAAGCGACCTAGAATGCAGGATGCGAGGATTGCATCAACTGAGAAGAATCGGCGGGATTGACAGGCAGAGCCCCTTCCGGGGCGAAGGAGCTGTTGTCGAGGGATGAACGTCGGACCAGGAGGTACTTGACGCCAACGGCTAGGCCGTTTCAACCTTGGCTAGGATGGTCTGGCTTGTGCTCACGTCGGCCGATGATATTAAACGCAGCCAGCAACATCATCCCGCTACCGAACAACAAGGCTGCCGGGGGGATTGGCACAAGAGACAGGGACGTGAGCTTTCCATCCACAGAACCAAACCCGAGAAAATTTCCCGAGGCATCTCGATTGGTGAAGGCAAAACTCGCCGGCCGTTGAGCAAATGAACTAAGGCTCGGTGGACTCGTTGGCAATGAGTCGTTGCTAAATACGCTCTGAGACGGATCTATCAAATCAATCCTCATTTGGCGAAATTGCCAGCCCGTGCTTTCAGGCCCTGTCCCGAAGGCCGACAGTGAATAACGGTCCTGGATCGCTCTTTCGTTATTAAGAACAAAAATTCCATTGCTCGGGTTCGTCGATGGTTGAGTGGGCACAATCGCTTGTCCGGCCATGTTCACGCTGAAGGAAGTGAGTCCACTATAGGCGCCCGTGCTGGGTGAGGACACCGCATCCGGCGTTGTCGTGTCGAAGGTGTAGGCTCCCACGAAGGTTTGGCCCGAGCTGAAACCTTTCGCAGAGCCTAGCGTCGGTGTAACAGCAGTAATTTCGCCCGTGAAATGAAACGTCACGGCTGCCGAATCTGCCGACGGGATAGAGAGTCCCCCACACAACAGAGCGCAGGTCACGGCCACGATTCCACGAAAACAGAGACGGTGCGACATGTTCGAAAAATGCCTTTGCTAGCAGGATGAAGACCGCAACGATCGCACTCGCTTGGTGCGTAAGGTATGCGCCCTTGTAGCACTAATTACGTATTACATCAATACCCCTGGTTCGATGGGCTAATGCAACGATCCTGCCGACGGCCGGTTCCTAGCTTGGAGCGGCCTCACGGGCGGCTGCAAGACAGGGCTTCGCCCAGTAGACCATCAAGATGAGTGACGTACGATCGCCCCTCGCAGCGAGGTTCGCTCGAGCGCACGCTGGTTTACGATCGGCCGGCGCCCGTCTATAAACCCACGAGAATCAGAGGAGCCAACTATGGTGAAGAATCAGGACCTACAGTTCCTCCGCCGCTCCGTCGAGCTTGCGGCTGAAGCCCTCGAGGCGGGTGACGATCCTTTCGGCTCAGTGCTGGTCGCAGGGAACGGGAACGTCCTGCTTGAGGATCGCAACCGCGTCGGATCTGGTGATCGGACCCGCCATCCGGAATTCGAGATTGCGCGATGGGCGGCGGCAAATATGACTCCGGAGGCGAGAGCTGAGGCGACCGTCTACACCTCGACCGAGCATTGCCCGATGTGTGCCGCTGCGCATGGATGGGTCGGGCTGGGGCGGATTGTGTATGTGAACTCGGCCGAGCAAGTCACGACGTGGCTCAGCGAACTGGGCGTTCCAGCCTCTCCTGTGCGACCGCTCCCCATCCGTGAAATCGTGCCCCATCTGGTTGTAGAAGGTCCGGTTTCAGATTTTGCTGAGCAAGTGCGCGACCTACACCGCCGCTCTACGATGCTTCGTAGACGACTTCAATCCCCCTGCCCTTGATCAAGGCTTGGTGCAGAACTCTCCACTCTATCGCCCTCGAGCGGCTATACGTGACTCGGCGGACGCCCAACCGGCATCGAAGGGGTGGCCGGGGCTATCGATATCAATGACCAACGGTGCATGATCCGAGGGTAATGGCTTTCCCTTTCGCGCTTCGCGATCAATTTCGCTCCAGACCAGGCGGTCCCTCAACGGCGTGCTCACGAGCAGATGATCGATGCGCATGCCGATGTTCTTGTGAAAATTGCCGGCGCGGTAGTCCCACCAGGTGTACCGCCCCGGTTCCGGATGCTGCGCACGGTAGGCATCGACGAAGCCGACGCTCACAATCCGTTCGAACGCGCGCCGCTCGCGGTCCGACACATGCGTGCCGCCGTGACAGGCAACCGGATCCCACACATCGATATCCTGAGGCGCGACGTTGAAATCGCCGCCGATGACGCAGAACGTCTGCGGGCTGCTTGTCTGATTGATCCAACGTGCCAGTTTGTCGAACCACAGAAGCTTCGCTTCATAATATGGCGAATTGACCGCGCGGCCATTCGGCGCGTAAATGCAGACAATACGTATGCCGACGCAATCGGCGGCCAGCATCCTGGCTTCGGCCTGAGGCTCGTCGTCACCACTCTCACTCGACTGGGCCCTCCGTAGCGGCTCGCCGAAATTGCTGATCACGCCGCGGATGCCGCAGCGGCTGGCGATCGCCACACCGTTCCATCGACCCTCCCCATGATGCGCCAGCTCGTATCCGGCTTGTGAAAACGCCTCCACCGGCGCGTCCGCATCCGCCAGCTTCGTTTCCTGCATCAGCAACACATCCGGCTTGGCCCGATCCAGCCACCACATGACCTTATCGAGGCGAGCCTTCAGCGAGTTGACGTTCCACGTCGCAATCCGCATGCCCTACAGTATCCTATTTCGATGGAAGCGTGCCAAGAAACACGAGGCGGGCCGATGGTCACTGTAAGCTGACGACAATCCCTTCGTCCGGACCCAGATGAAACTGGTCGGCGTTCCAATCTTCTTCGACCCTCTGTGGATCGGTCGAAAGAATGAGCGTGCCGGTAGTCGCAGGAGCAAGTGAGGCCACCGACACTGAGATCCTGTGCGGCTGTGCGCTGAAGTTGACGGCGATCAGCAGTCGTTGTCTCTTGTCAGCCTCGCGAAACTCTCGTGTGAACAACAGACATTCTTTGGGACCTTCATCGATCGGATGATAGGCTCCCAGGGTGAGCGCTTGGGAATGTTTCTTGAGTCGAATGAGCCGTTTGTACAGCGACAGCATCGAACTGGGATCGTGCTGCTCGCGGGCGACGTTGGTCAGGCGCCAATCTTGGGAAAGCGGCAGCCACGGGGTGCCGCTCGTGAAGCCGCCCTGAGGGCTGTCGTCCCACGGCATGGGGGTCCTGGCCGGATCGCGGCCGGCCTTCCACGGCCAATAACGAATGGTATAAGGATCGCGCAGGTCCGATCGCCTCAACCGCCCGTCGCGAAGGCCCACTTCTTCTCCGTAATACACGAACGGCGTGCCACGGAGCGTGAAGAGCAACAGGGCCGCCGCCCTCGCGCGACGGATGGGATCGCCCCCTGCTCCGTAGCGATCGATGTGCCGGGATTGATCATGGTTGCTGAACACCACCGGAGGCCAGCCGCCCTGCGGCACCGCGCGGTCGCTGTCCGTGATGAGCCGGCGGAAGACCTCAGGACGCCAGTCGGATCGTAGCAGGCGAAAGTCGAACACCTCGTGCAGTTCGTTCGATCCGTCCCCGTAAAATACCGCCGGTCCCCCCGGGGTGTCCGACGAGGTTTCCCCGACCAGGAAAATGTCGGCTCGATCCTTGAGCGAGGCCCGGAGCGCCCGCAGCGCCTCGTGGGTGTGCGGCTGGTCCCGATCGTAGCGATGGACTTGACGATAGTAGCTGCGCCAGGCCAGACGGCGCGGATTATCCGGCCAGCTGGTCTCTTTCCCCAGCCAATTGATCGCGTCCAACCGGAAGCCATCGACGCCGCGGTCGAGCCAGAACCGGACGACGTCGAAGACCGCCTCGCGCACGGCGGGATTGGTCCAGTTGAGGTCCGGCTGTTCCGGCAAGAACGAATGTAAGTAGTACTGGCCGGTATGCCGGTCCAAGGTCCATGCCGATCCACCGAACCGCGCCGCCCAATTGTTCGGCGGACGCCGGCCGCTCTTGCCATCGGCCCAGTAGTACCAATCGCGCTTCGCAGAGGTTCGGGATGAACGCGATTCGATAAACCAGGGATGTTCGTTCGACGTGTGGTTCAGCACCAGATCCATGACGACGCGTATCCCGCGGCGATGCGCTTCCAAGGTCAGCCGGTCGAAGTCCGCCAGCGTTCCGAATCGCGGGTCGATATCGCAGTAGTCCTTCACGTCGTAGCCGAAGTCGTGCATGGGCGACGGATAAATCGGAGACAGCCAGATCGCATCCACGCCGAGCGAGTCGGCGGACCCGTTGAGATAATCGAGCCGGCTGATGATGCCCGGGAGATCGCCGATGCCGTCCCCGTTGGAATCCTGAAAGGACCAGGGATAGATCTGATACACAACGGCCGATTGCCACCAGGGGGCGCTGGGCTGAGCGGGGGTCATAATCTGGCTTCGACCCTACCCCAGGTTGTTGGTCCGCACAAGCGTGAGGTGAAATATTCTCTACTCGGAAAAGTTTCCGATGGTCGAACAGACCAGCTTATCCGCAAGTACAGCGTCAGCGGAGCGTCCGGATTGGTAAGAGTAGAAATCCATGCTATCTTCCCATTAAACATTTACATACAGTCCTGGCTTTACGTATGTTGGCTTACTCAGACAACAAGGAGTTTTGCGGCATCAAATCGGCTCATGGCGCAGTATCGCGTCAGCAGCCGCGGCGGGTCGCTCTGGTGGACGAATGAATCGTTTCGATCAATTGATTCTCGGCTTCTTCAATCAATTCGCCCAGCTTTCCTGGACGATCGATAGTCTGATCATGACGATCAGCGACAGCGACCTCATGAAGGGGTATGTGAGTTTGCCGCTGCTCTGGTGGGCCTGGTTTCGCGGGGACCATCAGGAAGAGAATCGGCGGACGGTCTTACTCACCATTGCGGGCGGTCTGTCGGCGGTGGCGGTCGCCCGAATACTTCAACTCAGCCTACCCTTCCGCTCCAGGCCGATTCACACCGCCGGGTTGGAATTCACCATTCCCTACTCCATGCCGCCTGATTTCCTGGACGGCTGGAGTTCCTTCCCGAGCGATCATGCATCCCTGTTTTTCGCCCTCGCAACCGGCCTCTGGCTGGTCTCGCCCCTGCTGGGACTCTTCGGGTTTCTCCATGCGACCTTTCTCGTCTCGTTTCCGCGTGTGTACGTCGGCCTCCACTTCCCGACCGATATCCTCTCGGGAGCCCTGCTGGGAATGACGGCGGTTGCTCTCTTGTGGAAAGGCCGGAACCTGGCTCGACCCGTACTGGACGGCATCGTAAAGTGGAGCCACTCCAGCCCGCATCTGTTCTATCCCGCGTTTTTCCTTCTGACCTCTGAGTTGGCGCAGCTCTTCAAAGACTCCCGCTGGCTCGCCGAAAATCTCTGGCATCTCGGCAAGGCCGCGGCTGGGCACTGAACCTCAGGCGGTTTTCTTTCGCCCTTTCTGCACCAGTTCCTTCTTGCCCCGCGGGAGATGAAAATCGCACTGCAGCCGGCGGAAGAACTCCACGCCTTTCAGACGCGCAAGGTCGGCTGGTATCGCGACTTCCTTTAACGACTGGCCTTTCAGCGGCTCGATCCGGATATGGACCGGTTTTCCCTTGTGGTCCTTGCCGGGAGCCAACATGCCTCCTCCCACGATCGCACCCTTTTTATCGGTCAACACATGCATCGTCCGCGGTGTGTTCATAGGCACCTCCTTCCGGAACGCTTAGACATTTCCGCCGCCCTGAACCGTAAAATGCGCCAGATCTTCACCGATGTTGGTGACCGTCACCGAATAGACAATCGGACTCGGTGAGCCGGGACGCAGGCGAATCGGCTTTTTCTCCTTGGTGTGCTCGCTGACCATGAGCCGCACCGGGCTGATGCCGATGCCGTCGGCCATGATCCACTGGGCGCCGAAATCATGCCCGCCCCATTCCACTTCATTGATCAGTCCCCCAAGCGCAAGATGGATGCGGGTGGATTGGCCGGGCGCCAGCCAGAAATCTCCGACCTGATTGAATGCCATGGGCACCTCCTTCGTGAAGTTCGGCCCGCATTATAGCGAACCGTGAGGCGATGTCATACAGCAGCTCGTTTGCCGGGTGGAATTCTGTTGTGCGGCGTCGCACAATAACGGTGATGAGCATGATCACCGAGAAAGGCCGATGAGATTGATTGATCCCAAGGCGCACGAGTGGGCGGAGTTGGAGCGGGTGATTGTGTTCGACGGTATCTGCAACTGGTGCAACGCCTGGGTGAATTTTATACTGGCCCGCGACCGCGGCCGCTTTCAGTTCGGGACGCTGCAATCCGAAAATGGGCGTCAGCTGCTCACGCTATTAGGATTACCCTCAGAAGACTTCGAGACGTTTCTTCTTTTGGAGCGGGGCCGGGTGTTCACGAAATCAACGGCGGCCTTGCGGATCGCGAGGCACCTGTCCGGCGGCTGGCCCTTGTTGTCCATGTTTTGCGTCGTGCCTCGCCCGATACGGGATTTCCTTTATGATGTGGTGGCACGCCACCGGTACCGGCTCATGGGGAAGTCTCCGACCTGCCGCCTCCCCAACGCAACAGAACGAGACCGGTTCGTCTAGCCGGATCGCGCCGTGATCATTCTAAGGGCGGTCTCCTTGTGCATCGCGAGATGCCTCCGGATGGTCTGTCGGGCATTGTGCCTGCTCTCAATGGACTTCTATACTGGGATGGTGCCCAGGTGCGCCCCCGTGACAGCTTTCGTACGATGAGCAGGTCGTTCAGCATCGAGGAGTGAGCGCGCGATGGATATCGTTTCCCATGGCCTCTGGGGAGCATTGGCCTTCGGTCGTCAGAGCCGTAAAAGTTTCTGGCTTGCCTTCGGGATCGGACTCGCGCCGGATCTGTTCTCCTTCGGGATTTTGTGGGTCGCCGCCTCAGTGGGGCTGGCGCACAAGCCGGACTTCAGTCATGGCCTGCCGCCGGAGTCCTCGATTCCGCCTTACGTACATCATCTGTACGATGTCACGCATAGCTTCGTCCTGTTTCTGACTGTTTTTGCCCTGGTATGGGTGATCGCCAAACGGCCGGTCTGGGAACTGGGCGCCTGGGGCCTGCATGTGTTGGTGGATATCCCGACCCATTCCTTCGCCTTTTTTCCGACGCCGTTTCTCTGGCCGCTCTCCGATTGGAAGTTCGACGGTTGGCCATGGAGCCAGCCGGCCATCCTGATACCCAATTTCACCGTCCTGTTGCTGCTCTACGGTTGGTTTCTGCTGCAACAATATCGTCCCGCGCTGAAACCGGAACGGGTGCGCGAATGAGCCGGGGGCGTCCTCGGACGAAGCCGATACACCGCCATCTCGCCATCAACCGACAGTCAAAGCTTCCGTACAACCCTGGCCGGGTTTCCGACGGCGACCACGTTGGCAGGAATGTCTTTCGTCACGACGGAGCCGGCGCCGATCACGCTGTTCTCGCCGATGGTCACGCCGGGTAAGACGATCGCGCCGCCGCCAAGCCAGACGTTGTTGCCGATGACGATGGGCTTCGCCGCTTCATACTTCGCGCGGCGCAGCTCCGGTTCGACGGGATGCGTGGGCGTCAACAGCTGCACGTTGGGACCGATTTGCACATCTTCTCCGATAGTGATCCGGGCCACGTCCAGCGCAACTAGGCCATAGTTCGCAAAGGTCCTCGCCCCTACCGAGATGTAGGTGCCGAAATCGACGAAGAGCGGCGGCTTGATATGGACGCCCGCCCCCACCGATCCCAGCAATTCCTTCAGCACGTCATCAGCCGCACGGCGATCGACCACATAACGCGCTTCATACTCCTTCATGAGCCGATAGGCGCGCCGGGACGCTCGTTCCAGTTCCGCATCGTCGGCACGGTAGAGGTCTCCGGCCAGCATCCGTTCCTGTTGAGTCCGGCCATCCGGTTGTATCTGGTCCGTCATAGTTCCTCCGCAAACATCCTCGTGAAGTCCGAGCACATTCTCTCGCATGCGTAATGGCCGGGTCCAACTGCAAAGCCGTACCGAGCATGGCAGTACCCTTCAAGTTGCCGGTCGCGGTCGTTCACGCCTGTCGGCCACCACCTCGTCAGCCGCTCGCTATTGATCGTGTCAGATTCCTTCTACTGCCGCGCTCGATAGACGAGCGGGACGAGAACCGGTAGAATGCCGACTCATCTTCCACGATCTTTTCCGGCAAACGCCTCATCCCTATCCCTGTGACGGCTCATCGAAGTGATCGGCCGCCGCGAAGGAGCTCATGCAAAAGACCCGCATCATCTGCACCATCGGCCCGGCGACAGACTCCTACGAGATGCTGCAGAAGCTGTACGACGCCGGCATGACCATCGCCCGCCTGAACATGTCTCACGGCGACCGCGAGTCCCATGCCAAGGTCATCCAGCACATCAAGACGTTGAACCGGAAAGTGAAGTTCCCCATTCCCATTCTTCTGGACACCCAAGGTCCGGAGATCCGCACCGGCGATCTGTCCAATGAATTGAACCTGCGGCAAGGCGAGATTGTCTCCGTCACGACCCGGGGGCCGTTGAATGTCGAGGAAAGCTCGATCCACATCAACTATGCCGACCTGCTGGAGGCGGTGAACGTCGGGGACCGCATTACCGTGGACAACGGCCTGATCAATTTTGAAGTGCTGGAAAAACACGAGCGCCACATGCGCTGCCGCGTCCTGGACGGGGGACTGCTGAAGAGCAAGCGTCACGTGAATCTCCCCGGCGTGCGCGTCAATCTCCCGGCGATCACGCCGAAGGATACCAAGGACATCCTGTTCGGACTGGAACGGGATGTGGACTTCATCGCGCTGTCGTTCGTGCGCGAGCCCGAAGATATCCGGCAGCTCAAAGCGCTCATGGGCGAGAAGGTCGGACGGGTGAAGATCATTGCCAAGATCGAGGACCAGGAAGGCGTCCGCAATCTGGAAGCGATCATCAAGGAAGCGGACGGGATCATGGTGGCGCGCGGGGATCTGGGCGTGGAAATCAATCTGGAGGATCTGCCGAATGTCCAGCGCACCATCGTGCGACTCTGCGCCGAATACGGCAAACGCGTGATCGTGGCGACGCATCTGCTCGAATCGATGATCCACCATCCGCACCCCACCCGCGCCGAGGTGACCGATGTGGCCAACGCCATCTACGAGGAAGCCGATGCCGTCATGCTGTCCGGCGAAACCACGGTGGGAAAGTATCCGGTGAAATGCGTCGAATATCTCCGGAGGATCGCCCTCAAGTCTGAAACGATTCCGGGCTTACAGTTTGCGAAACGCTTGCGCGATGCCGGGAACAAACAGCAGCTGGCGGCCGCGGCCGTACAGCTCGCAGAGGGAGTCAAGGCCAAGGGCATCGTCGTGATCACCAGACGCGGGATCATGGCCGACCTCGTCGCCAACTGCCGCCCGTTTGCCACCAACATCTATGCCTTCACCAACATGAGCCAACCCCGGCGCACCATGATGCTCAATCGGGGGGTCTTGCCGTTCAAGATCGATTTCAGTTCGGAGCCGGAAAAGACCTTGCAGACGGCGTTCCGGATCCTCAAGGATCGCGAGCAATTTCGAGCGGGAGACAAGGTTGTCATCATCTCAGATGTGCTGGCGCAGCAACGGGTCGATTCGATTCAGATTCGCGATGTGCCGGCGGACGACCTTCCCGCGGACGCGTCAGATGCGACGCAGAACTCTCCGGCTCGATCGGCGTCCTGAGCCGGATCACCGGCGGAGGAACGAATAGAAGATGCAGAACCGGTCTGTTAGAGTAGCGGGGCCGGCGATGACACTCACCATCAAGTCGACTACACTGCATAAATGGCCGCTTGGATAAGGATGGCTGCATGAACATTCGGGATCGTCTCAGCGCTCACACATTCGCGTCTGCCGCCTTCGCCTGTAGCCTCGTTCTCATGGGCCTCACCGCCTCCGGCTGCCAGACGGCCTATTATGAAACGATGGAAAAACTCGGCTATCACAAACGTGACCTGATGGTCAGTGATGTCAAAAAAGCGCGTGATGCCCAGCAGGACGCCAAAGACCAATTCAAGTCGGCACTCGATCGCTTCACCAAGACCCTGAACATTCAAGGCGGCGAGTTGCAGGACAAGTACGACGTGCTGAACGAAGAATATCAGCAAAGCGAACAACGCGCGCAGGCGGTCCGCTCCCGCATCAATTCAGTGGAAGATGTGTCGGAGGCGCTCTTCACGGAATGGGAAGGCGAACTCAAACAATACACCAACGCGTCGCTGCGTCAGAAAAGCCAGAAGCAGCTCACGCAGACGCGGAGCCAGTACGCGCAATTGATCAAAGCCATGAAACGGGCGGAAGCCAAGATGGACCCGGTTCTAGCCAAACTCAAGGACCATGTCTTGTTTCTGAAGCACAATCTGAATGCGCAGGCCATTGCGTCGCTCAAGAGTGAATTGACGACGGTGGAAGGGAACATCGACGCGCTGATCAAGGACCTCAACGCCTCCATTCACGAAGCGGACGCCTTCATCGCCTCCATGGAAAAAGAAAACGCCTGATTGCCCCCGGTTACTCAGCAATTATTTGGGGGCAATGGAGGCCTGGCTGTTACGTTCGGCCCGGACCTTCGACATCTCCACCTCCGGCAGCGGTTGTCCAATGAGGCCCTGAAGGTAGGCCTTATCCACCGCCTCGAACAAGGACTGCCGCGCAGCCCCTTCCGGTCCCTCGACGGCCATCACCACGTTATGCACCCTAAGGCCGCCGCTACGGGCGGCGCTCGGCGTCCCGAATGTCGCTACGGTGGCAGCGGATTCCGGAAATCGATCAGTGTTCATCGCCAACCGCACGGCGAGTTCTTGTGGGTAGGTTTCTAATCGCTTCGCCTGCGCGCGCAACGCGTCCGTCTGCGGTTTCACGCTCGCGGCATGGTCGGTGACGATTTTCTTCCCCGCATCTTCGAGTTTCTTTCCCTCCGCCATGGCGCGATTGACCTGCTCCTGCTGTTCCGGCGTAAAGGGAGGGTCCTTCCGGCTGCGACGGGGTGCGGCATCGTAGGCGGCCTTCATCTGGGCGAGCACCTGCTTGTACTCCGCATCTTTATCCGGCGGCAATTTTTCCATATCGTCGATCTGCTTCTCGATGCCTTTGCGTTCGGCATAGAGGCGGTCGGCCTCCGCTTTGGGAAACTTGTACAGATACCCTCCGCCCACACTCACGGTGAACGCCCCCACCTGATCGGCCTGACAAAACGAGAGGCGCGGTGGCCGGGAGAAATCATACCCTGCCCCGCGGCGCTCGCTGTTCGGAATGGGTGCCGGCAACGCAGCCGCCAGGGCAGCCTCCGCGCGAGCCGCAAAGGCCAACTCTTCCGGCATGGGGTTCCGCACGCCATCTACACAATCCGCGCGTGCCGCATCCGGCATGCCGCACATGACCGTCGTCAGGATTACCGCAGAGGCCAACCCAGCACTTATCCGACGCATCGCAATCCTCCACTGTGAATGCCCACAGCCATCACCGGTCAATGCCGGTCAATGCCGGTCAATGCCGGTCAATGCCGGTCAATGCCGGTCAATGCGTCCGGAGTATTAAGGGACAGGGCAATGAAGTCAAGCCAGGCGATGTGCGGCATGGACCCGGAAGTCTTGAACGATCTTCGCAGTTTCACTAAGATCTGCCCACTATGCCGTTCTCCTCCCTTCCCCCACAGGACCATCCTCAGGTGCAGTCGCTCCGCCGCGAGCTGACCAACGAATCGATGGCGCGCCGGCAGGCGGAAGCCGACATCGATCGCTTCTTCGACCTGTCGTTGGACATGCTCTGCATTGCCAGTGCCGAGGGCTATTTCATCCGGCTGAGTCCGGCATTCACCCGCACGTTAGGCTGGAGTCTGGATGAACTGATGAGTCGCCCCTTCCTGGAGTTCGTGCATCCCGATGACCGGGCCGGCACCCTCCTGGAGGTCGAACGCCAGATCGGCCGGGGTGAACCAGTGCTGGAATTTCAGAACCGCTACCAGCACCAGGACGGTTCGTGGCGGCTGCTGTCCTGGAAATCGACGCCGCATGTGGATGGCAGCCTCTACGCGATCGCGCGCGACGTCACGGACCGCGAGCAGGCCGCGCAGGCCTTGCGGCGATCCCATGAAGAGCTGGAGCGCCGCGTGCTGGAACGCACCGCCGAACTTCAGCAACGGAATCGCGACTTGGAAACGCTGCTCTATGTCAGCTCCCACGATCTGCGGGAACCGCTGCGATCCATCGCAAATTTTTCTCAAATATTGCGCGAGCGGTATGGAGAGCGCCTTGATCCCAAAGGCATCGATTACCTCGATCGCGTGGTTCGCGCGGCGCACCGGATGGATCAGCTGATGGAAGATCTCCTCACGCTGTCGAGAGCGCAACGGCTGGAGATGCCGTATGAAGACGTGCCTGGCGAAGACCTGGTCAAGGCGGCATTGACACAACTGGACGAGACGATCCGGCGCACGGGCGCGCGCATACAGGTCGCCGCCGACTTTCCCGTATTTCGTGTCAACAAAACCTGGGTCACGCAGGCGCTGTACAACTTGATTGCAAACGCCCTGAAGTTCCATCGGCCCGGAGCAGTGCCCGAGATCGACATCGCGCCGTATCGTGCCGTGGAGGATGGGAGCCGGCTGATGGGTCTGGTGGTGCGGGACCGCGGAATCGGGGTGGAGCCGGATCAGGCGCAGCGCATCTTCCAGTTGTTTCAGCGGGCGGTGGGACGCGAGGTGAGCGGCACGGGCGCCGGACTCGCCATCGTTCAACAGATTGCGCAGCGGCACGGTGGACGCGCCTGGGCTCAACCGCGAGAAGGCGGCGGATCGGAATTCGTGTTGCTGTTCGGAACACAGGCCATCATCGAGGAGAAACCGGAGTCGTAAGCACTCACGCGATTCATCGCTCGTTGGCACGAACGACTACCGCTTGATCCGCCTGAGAGATTCACTACCTCCGCCGTCACATCACCCGATTCCATGCACCCCCGGGAGGGAGCTCCTGGCCCATGAACAGGCCGGCGCTCCCTCCTCTATCCAGATCTCCGCGATTCGCGTTCGCTCTGTCGTATGCGGCGATCCGTTCACGCTGCGATCCTCACTCGTTGAGTCTCGCCCGTAGGTCGCCCGGCTGAGTCGGCAGCAGCATGATGCAGTTCGGGTTCAATCCCTGCGACTTCAGCGTGTCGATGTTCCCCAGGATTGTATCCGCCTTCAAGTCAATCACCGTGATGGATCCGTCGCTCATTCCCTCCAGATTGAGAAAGCTGTTCTGGACGAAGAGATACCGCTCGTCGGGCGACAACACGCTATGGTGCGCGCCGGCCGCCGCGGCGATCGTTTTGAGAAACTTCGGTTGCCAGGGATCGCTGTTGTCGTACAGATTGACGAACCCCGGCTTGGCGGTCGTGACGAACAAACGGTCGCCCTTGGCGTTGTAGAGCATTTCGAGCGGCATGCCCTGCTGCCGTGCCCCGAAGTCATCGACCTGATGGAACGAAAAGGCCTTGCCGGCCGGGTCCCACCGACCGGCCCACAACGTCCCTTCGAGCATGTTGGTGATATGGACGGCGGGAGGATTCGAATTCGGGCTGAACATCACTTCGACGGGAGCGGATTTGGCCGGTGAGGGTTTGGCCGAGACCTTGTGGGTCGTGAGCACCTTGCCGCTCGCGGCTTCCATCACGGTGATGGATTCTCCCGCATCGGACATGTCCGGCTTGACGGTACTGGTCACGAGAACGCGATCAATGCCGTTGTGAATCGCAATCCCGTGCGGATATTGAATCATGGCCGCCGACGGGTCTGCTGCGCTGACCGTTTTGATCGGCGTATCGAGCAGGGCGTCACCCATGATGACGTTGTTCGAGCCCATACAGGTCAGATACCAGGTGCGGTTATCCTCCGACACGGCAAGATCCTCCCCCATCTGGCAATCCGGCACGTCGATCGCCCGCAACCGGTAGGGAAACTCCCTGAGATTCACGACGTGCAAAATCCTTTTGCCCAACGCCGTGACATAGGCTTTGCTGCGATCACGATTGAAGAAGATGTGGTGCGCTACGAGGTCGGACGGCAGAGGAATCTCCATCAACACCTTCCCGAAGTGTTTGGACTCGGGATCGATGTCCATAATGGCAATGCCTTCACGCCTGACGGGCTGATCCGGCTTGCTCTCATAGTTGAGCAACGCCAGGATTTCCGCCGATGCGAGACCCTGGCATGCCAGCAGCAGCCCCAGGGTGAATATCAATGATCGATAGGGTTTCATGATGCTCTCCTTTGTGACGGCAGTGATTTCACGACCGGCTCCATCTCCTTCACCTCATGGCATGGGTGCCGTGCGTGATGGCCGCGCCGGCGCGTAAGGCAGCGGCTACGAGCACCGACTCGGCGATCTCCGGATCCGAGGCGCCCTGCGCTCTGGCCTTATTCGCGTGTAGTTCGATGCAGTAGGGACACTGTGTCGTGAAGGCCACGGCCATGGCCATCAGCTCCTTATACTTGACGGGAATCGAGCCGGGCGCCAGCGCCGCCTTGTCGAAGGCCAGGTACGCCTTCATCGCTTCGGGCGCCTGCGCCCCCAACGTCTTCATCTTCTCCAGATTCGTGAGATCGTACAGGCTCGTCCTTTGTTCCATCTCGGTGCTAGTCCCGTTCTTCATGGTGAAACCCCTCCATATGAGTCGAGAAATAATTAGGCTCGAATGCCGATGACTTCCAGATATTCGCCATACACCGTCGTGCAGTCCGGTCCTGCCTGATTGTGCGTGGTCCACAGCGCGTCCAGATCACGGCGCAGGTGGGCTTGCCCTTCCGCATCGAGGGACGCAAAGGCCCGGTTGGTCGGTCCATAGTAGAGACGGAAGAACTCCACGACCTCCGAAGGAGGAAAGGGATAACTGAAGAGATACTGCCGCCTGGTCAGGCTGAGGGATGACAATCCGTGACCAAGGCGCTCTTGCACCGTAGCTTCGTGGCCCCACAGCACGGGCGACGGCATCCCGGAGGGGCCGATGAATTTGGCGACCTTCTTAAACATCTGTCCCACGAACCCTTCCGCCGTCCAGTTGGCCATGGCGAGGGTTCCCCCCGGTGTGCACACCCGCAACAGTTCATGCGCCACCAGCTCAGGCCGCGGCGCAAACATGGCGCCGATCAGACTCGTCACCACGTCGAAACTGGCTGCTTCATAGGGAAGCGCTTCGGCATCGGCCACCTCGAATCGAGCCCTCACCCCCTCCGCGCGGGCTCTGGCTTGCGCGCGCTCCACCCAATTGGCAGCGATGTCCACGCCCGTCACCTCCAGGCCATCCTTCGCGGCAAGCAACGCGAGTTGGCCCGAACCGCATGCCACGTCCAGCAACCGGCATCCCGGCGCGAGCTGGAGCCGTTCGTAAAACTCTCTGGCGCCGCCTTCCAGGTAGCGTGAGAATCGATCGTACTCCCCTGCCGTCCAAATGGTATGCAGACGGGTCTTCAGGCTATCCATTTCCTCTACCATCGTGTTCGTCGTCATGGCCTCCTCCTCTCTGTGTGTTCTCTATCCCCGCTCTGCTGCTGCGTCCTGCATGGCCGCACTATAGGACAGAGGCCGGTTGGAGTCTTATCCGCGCGTCTGGCTCTCTTATCAGGAGCATGCTAAGCTGCGGCTCGTTTATCCAGGCGTCCGGATGGTTTTGCTCAGGCTCCAGCCTCACCGGGGACATTCCAATGGACGTGCTCTCCGAAGTGCTCAAAGCCGTCAAACTCGACGGCGCCGTGTTCTTCCACGGTGAATTCGCCGCGCCCTGGTGCGCTCGAGAGCCGGACGGAGGGACCATGGCGTCCTATCTGCCGACCCAAGCCGGCCACATCATCATGTTTCATCTGCTGCTCGAAGGGCGGGGCTATATTCGCCTGGAGGATGAGGACCGCGCTGTGGCTCTGACGGCGGGGGACATCATCATTCTCACGCACGGGGATGCGCACTTTATGGGGAACGGCCCGCCTGTCACGCCGGTGGATACCTCCCAGCACATGCGGCAGATCCTCGCGGAGGGACGCATCCTGTCTCAACTTGCCGGAGGCGGGGAAGTCACGAAGCTAATCTGCGGGTACCTGACCTGCGACGCACAGCTCTGCCGGGTCGTGCTGGCCGGATTGCCTGCCATGTTGAAGGTCAATATCCGGGATACGCCGTCGGGGCACTGGCTGGAAAATACGCTCCGGTATTCCGTCGATCACGCAGAAGCGTCCGGTCCCGGAGGCGCCGCGGTGATCGCCAAGGTATCCGAAGCCTTGTTCGTGGAGACGTTGCGACGCTACATCGCGCAGTTGCCGCACAGCCAGTCCGGATGGCTAGCCGGGGTGCGCGATCCGGATGTGGGCAAGGCGCTGGCGCTCCTGCATCAACGGCCGGCCCAACCCTGGACCATCGCGACGCTCGCTGCCGAGGTGGGGGTGTCACGTTCCGTGCTGGCCGAACGATTTCAGCATTTCCTCACCGACACACCGATCGGCTATCTCACCCGCTGGCGGCTGCACCTCGCCGCGCAACTCCTGACCTCCACCTCCAAGAGCGTGGCTGAAGTCGCCGGCGACATCGGCTATGAGTCAGAACCCTCGTTCAATCGCGCGTTCAAACGAGAATTCAACCTGCCTCCGGCCAGATTTCGCAGCCGATCGAAGGCTGACCGCGAAACCTCCTCACGCAACGGAGGTTCGACCAACGAAATGCGCAGCACCGCAGAATAGTGCCTCACCTGTCACCGGCGGCCGGGCAGCATCAGCGGGCGGCGCGGCAATCGATTCAGCGATCCGCCCCGGCCAAGTGAGCGTCAGGCCCTTCGAATCGGCCCTCCATCGCTGTGCATTTGGTCCAGGGGTGCGCAGCCGCGCCGGCGACCGCTCCCACCATGGCAAACGGCATCGTGACGACAAAAAGCGGCACCCCTATGCCGTATCCCACCCATTGCAGCGCGACATTGTCACGCTTCCGGCCCGCCTCCACCAATTGGTCGGCCGGATACAAGGGAAAGGTTCCGTACTCACTGCCCAGGCTGGCGCTCTCGCCGATGGTCCGGCAACGGGCCTCGGCCAGAGGCGGCATCATGATCACCAGGCACCACAGCAGCATCAACACCATCTTCATAGTTCTCTCCTTCATCCTTCACCACGGGCTGGTCGCGGCGGCGCGGCATTGCCTTCCATGAGATCGGCACCCATCATGCGCGGGAGCAAAGCACATCTTATGCCGGGGCAGCCGGTCAACGGCGGAACTGCATTCGTGCTGCCCTGCCGTCAGAAACAGCATCAGGATCGGGCTGGGCGGCGCAGAGCAAATTTAGAGTGAGCGGTTTCGCTCGGCCCGCGCAGTGCGGAACTGCGGGACAATTCGGCAAGTCTTGCTTTGTTGAGATCTCGGGTACCGAGGCAGAGAGTCTGCGCCATTCACTTCACACATCCTCGTTCCTCTATTCTTCTTGCCAGGATGATTGGCCGAATGCTCGCACGGCCAGATACGCGACGTTCCGTTTCCAATAGGCAATCTTCGACCGCGTCATCAATTCCAGAAACAGATCATCGGCATCCTTCCGATTGAACATCCTGCCGGCGGGCGTCACCTCGCCGTGCGGAAGCTTCACGCTGCCTCCGCATTGATACAGCAGATCGTGCAAGATCGGAGCAAGCAGCGAGAGCTCAAACGAGGCGATGATGGCCCAGAACAGGCGCGGAATACTGGCCAGGTCGCTGTGAAAGCCGCGCTTCACCGTCAGGTGCGATCCATCCAGTGCGGCATACCGGCAATCTTCCGCCAGCACCCACAGCCGCCCATCGTGAGTCAGGACCGGAACGGGCAGCGCGGGTATCGCGGCAGCCCCATGCTCCACCGTCCTTGTTGCGGCATCCCTCACATGGGCGCGCAGGTCGGCTGAGGTAATCTTTCGATTGGCCTCGCCCAGATCAAAGGCATAGGTATTGGTCAGCGCGGCGACGAGACTATCGTTGTCCGCGAGCGTTGGCGGGCTGCCGGCCATCGGAGATTTGGACGGCGCTTCACGTTCGACGACGCGGTCACGAGTGACCACCAGGGAGAGCGTGCGCCCTCGATCGGTCAACTGCAGGGTCACTGTCTCGCCCTGCTCAATCCGCTTCTCGATACCCGCGAACTGCCTCATGAGTTCGGTGAGATACCCATGGGCTTGCAGAAATTGCATCTGTACCATATCGGGCATACCGGTCTCCTCAAATTGATTGATGGCCCGCGCGTCGACCGCGGCATCATGCCGAAACCGGCGGGCTTCCTCAAGCCCGCCCGTCTCGGTCGCTGAGCGAGCCCTTCGGGATCAACCGAGCCGCAAGGCGGCCGCCCAGTCCATCATAGCGATAGGTTCATGTGGTAATAGCGGTGGGATTGCCGGCGGAAAATTCTTCGACCTTCACCAGCCGGTTTTCGGCATCGTAGCTGATGTGTAGAGTTGCCAGTCGCGAGGAGGGTCTTTCTCGTGATATTACCGTTGTCGTCGTACTGTGAGGTGAAGTTGGGTCGGTCGTCAGCTGATTGCCGGCATTCGTCACACTGCCATTCGTAGTCCGATTGCCGACCGCATCATACGCAAGGGCCTGCGGATCAAGCAGCAAGGCATGGCTCGCAACAGTCAGACGATTCAAAGCATCGTAGTCGAACGCTTGGACGCCTCTTCTGTCCGCGAGACTCGTTGGATTGCCGATGGGGTTGTAGACGTAGGTAGCCTGGTTGATCTGGCTGTTCGTCGCCGTCAGTTGGTGCAGGATCTGGGTTACTTGCGAGGCCGGATCGTAGGCAGAAGCTCGCAGAAGCTCATTGTAGTCCTCGAAAACAACACCGGTCTATAGCCCCCAAAGGGCCTCGAAGATGTGCTTAAGCCACTCTCTGAAGCTTATTGATTTTGATTCTCCTCGTTTAATTCTAGACACTAGAAGCCAGGTGGCATAAAGCGAAATAGTAAGCGCCGCTACTATCTCCAAAACGACAATAATAACATCTATCATTTGTTACCCGTCGGTGGTCAATAAAATTTACAAGTATCCCAGGTCAGAGAAAAATCTCCACCAACCTTGGCTCTCGATATAACCGAGAAACGGGTCAAGTCTTGCAATCACACACCCACTCTCGGCAGGGAACCGAGAAAAGGGTCAAGTCTTGCAATCACACAGCCACTCTCGTCAGTGGATACCCCGCGTCAACTTGCCGGCAGATGCTACAGGTTTCGCCATGGGAATCAACTCCTCCGCCGCATCAGAAATCAGACGGCATCGCCAGCAGCCTCCCCTGCCAAACGGCAGATGTTGTTGGTCGGCCATGGTGTCGTATTACAAGACCTGACCCCTTTATTCTGCAAAGAAGTCAGTGAAGCGATAACCCGAGATGTTGTCGGAACCGAGAAAAGGGTCAAGTCTTGCAATCATACAACCACTCTCGTCAGTGGATATACCCCGTCAACTTGCCGGCAGATGCTACAGATTTCGCTGAGGGGATCAACTCCTCCGCCGCATCAGGAATCAGACGGCACCGCCAGCAGCCTCCCCCGCCAAACGGCAGATGTCGTTGGTCGACCATGCTGTCGTATTACCCACCTGACCTCTATATTCCTTCATGATCTGATTGAGCGCATCCTTCGTCGTGAGGAGCAGGCGTTGAGGAGTGTAGGTAAAGGTGGTGACCTGGTTGAGCGCGTCGGTGATCGTGAGCGGGTTGCCCTTCGCATCATAGGCAATCTGGGTGAGATTCCCTTTCGGATCGCGGATGCTGGTCACCTGGTTGAAGGTGGGCTGCTTAGATAGGGATTGCTCCTATCTTTTTTCAAGTGGTGCGATTCATAGCAGGTTATTTCGTCAACAAGCCCCTTCTCGTCTATATGAATCTGAGGGCCACTCGCCACGATTGCCGGAACCCAATATTCTAATGCGCTCCCTTTTTCTAAATTATCGCTCTTATCCTTAACCTTCTGTGGTTCCCCCATCAGATCACGTACGACTCGCTCGCTGTCCCCTATTCGAATCTTTTTGCACGCCTCAATTCTTCTGTGGTGTTCTAAAGATTGATCATCACAGCCGACGCTCACAAACAACTCGAACAAAAGCAAGCAGTGACTTCCTCTTCGCGGCCACCTATTCTTCATAGAGATAAGAGAAAACGGTTAGGGCTTGCAATCACACAACCACTCTCGTCAGTGGATACACCGCGTCAACTTGCTGGCAGATGCTACAGGTTTCGCTGAGGCAATCAACTCGTCCGCCGCATCAGGAATCAGACGGCACCGCCAGCAGCCTCCCCTGCCAAACGGCAGATGTCGTTGGTCGGCCATGCTGTCGTGTTACAGGACCTGCCCTCTATATTCCTTCAAACCGGAGCACACGATAACCATGCGGAGTGTGGATGAGGACTGGACAATCGGCCCGGGGAGGAACGTCGCCGCCTTCGCTTCACGGGCGAAGGCGGCTGGAAGCGGATTGACCGCACAGATCAGCCGAGGCGCAGGGCAGCGGCCGGCGATCGTTAGGGCGTCGAAATGATCGGAATTTCCCGCGCTGATTCTTCTTTGAACTCTTCCATCTTTTTATGCACGGCCTGGAGAATTTCCGGATTGCTGCGGCAGGCCTCATTGCATGTTTCGCCCATTTGGAGAATCGAACAATGCTCGCGCGCAGTGGCCTTCCCCTGTACGCCGTTCATTTCGAAGCTGACCTTGACGGGCTCCTTGTGCAGCGGACACATGGTCTCGGCGACGATGGTGTCCTTGACGGTCTGCGGATGTCTTGCAAAGAGGTGTGCCATATACGCTCCTTACTCTGTGACGGGGTAATTGGTGTGACAGCGGCCTTCCACGACTCTATCAAGAGACCCGTCCGGCGCAAACTTCTATCGCAATTACCGCAGGGAGACTCACGGAGGCATCGCCGGCTCCCGGTCGAGGCTCGCCTTGGCGATTCTCAGCTTCGCTCACGCTTATCCACAGCCTGGAGTATGCTGGCGTCGGAAGATCTGTGCACCATCGCTCAAACCAGGAGGAATGCTGCATGCGATTCGTAAAGGTAAAGGACGAGGAACGGACCGGTGAAGTGGCCATTAATCTTGATCTGGTGAGGGAAGCCCATTTCGGAGGCGGTTTGTTGCACCTGTATTTCGAGCGCAGCTCCTCGGCCCAGGATGATATGACCTTTACGGGCGAGAATGCCCACAAAATCTGGGCCGCAATGGAATAACCGGCACCGCCTTCTCCTCACCGTCGTACGTGAACGGCAACACGTCGCCGATCTGCGATTCGCGACGCAGCCGGCCCGATTCATGGTATAGCTACGTCTGGCGTATCCATGCTGGGCCATCTGCTTGCAACGGATCATCTGAGGATCTCATGCCCACTCATCGCACCGACCTCACACGTCTTGCCCGTCGCGCCATGCTCGATCGAGGGTTGTGGCCGGACTTTTCTTCCAAGGTCATGGCGGAACTCTCCCAGATCCGCACGGCGGCGGTCGATCAAGCGGCTGACGTGCAAGACCTCAGAGACTTGCTGTGGGTTTCCATCGACAATGACGATTCTCTCGATCTGGATCAGCTGACCGTCGCGACCGAGCATCCCGACCACTCGGTTATCCTCCAAGTGGCCATCGCCGATGTCGACGCCCTCGTACACAAGGACTCCGCCCTGGACAGTCATGCGCGGCACAACACCACCTCCGTCTATACGTCCGGAGACATTTTTCCCATGTTGCCGGAACCGCTCTCCCACGACCTGACCTCGCTCCGTGAACATCAGGATCGGCTCGCGGTGGTGACGGAAGTGGTGGTCGGGGCGAACGGAAAGGTGATCGGCGCAGCCCATTATCGCGCGCTCGTTCGCAACCATGCCAAACTCGCATACGACAGCGTGGCCGCCTGGCTCGCAGGGACGGGGCCCGCGCCCTGCGACATCAGCGACGTACCGGGACTCGATGCGCAACTGCGCCTGCAGGACCAGGTCGCGCAACAGCTTAAAGCACGCCGTCACCAGCAAGGCGCCTTGAGTCTCGAAACCATCGAGCCGCGCGCCCTGTTCGACGGCGAGACCTTGATCGGCATCACGGTGGACAAGAAAAATCGCGCGAAGGAGCTGATCGAAGATTGCATGATCGCCGCCAACCAGGCGACCGCGGCCTTTCTCAAGCGCCAAGGCATTCCGTCGTTTCGCCGGATCCTCCGGTCTCCGGAGCGCTGGCAACGGATTGTCGATGTCGCGGCGGCGTGGGGCGTGCTTCTCCCTCCCCGCCCGGATGCCCAGGCGCTCGATGCGTTTCTCGTCGCACGGCGCGCGGCCGATCCGCTCACCTTTCCCGATCTGTCGCTGGCCATCGTCAAACTCATCGGCCGGGGAGAATATGTCCTCGATGACGGAACAGGCGGCGCGCCGGAACATTTCGGGTTGGCGGTAAAAGGGTATACCCATTCCACCGCGCCGAACCGGCGATACCCCGATCTCGTGACGCAACGCTTGCTGAAAGCGGCTCTGGCTGGGACACCCATGCCGTACCGCCCGGATGAACTGAAGTACCTGGCCGACTACTGCACCGAGAAGGAGGATGACGCGGAACGGGTGGAGCGGCAAATGCGAAAGTCCGCCGCAGCCTTGCTGCTGCAACGACGTATCGGGGAACGGTTCGAGGCCATCGTGACCGGCCTGTCCGACAAAGGAACCTGGGTGCGCCTGCTCGATCCGCCGGTTGAGGGCAAGCTCTCCGGAGGGCTCGCCGGGCTCGACGTCGGCGACAGCCTGACGGTTGAACTGGTCAGCACCAATGTCGAACGCGGGTTCATCGACTTCGCGCGCATCCCGTCCTAGAGAAGCCGGCCACCGGCGCGCGGCGCTTACAGCGCCCAGCTCGGAAGATCGCCGCAGTTGGTCCCTTGCCACCCACCCCCTGCGTATTCCTTCAGCACGATACCGGTGAATCGCTCCATTTGCCCTGGCGTCTTGGTATCGGTGGGATCGTGTTCGTTCACAAAGCTCTCTTGCGCCGGATCCCACCGGTACACCCTGGTCTCCTTCCCTGTCTCATTCGGGACGACATGAACGGCGTTACACTCGTCATCGTAGTGGATCTTGTGGCTCTTGCCCCACATGCCTTGGGTGTGGTCGACGATGTGCGGGGGCAACGACGTCGACGTAGGCGGCCGACCGGGAACGACCGCCGAGGCCGACTCCCCCTTAAGCATGCCCATCCCTTCCACATTCAAGGTCTCTTCCCGCCCGCACATGTTCATCACGGTCATTTCGGAAGTCGTGATGTCCAGAATTCTCCAGTGATTGGCTAACCAGAAATCATGGCGCTTCTGGTCGCCGTACTCGCAGTCCGGCTTGCCTTCCAACTGATGGTCGGCGCGAAAGATCCCCGTGAGATTGTGGTTCTTCCGATCATGCACCTGCGCAAAACAACATTCCGGACGCTGCGGGCACGTGATCGCGCCGAGGAGAAACAGGTCCGCCACACGGGTGTTGCAGTCCGGTTCCGGCAAGCCGGCGGCATGATTCGCCCCGGCCGTAGGACCAAAGACCATCTGCCCCTCCGTCGTACTTGGAAACTCCAATCCGGAACGTTGCAGCAGGCCGGATGGTCCGGGCGGCAAGGATGCCCTGTCCTGTTGCACGACGTGGGCCAATTCGTGGTCGAGCAGTGGGAGCGCTTCCCTGCTCCCGGCATTGGCTGCGGCTGATCCGAATACAACGTGGTGCCCCACCGTATAAGCCCTCGCCTGAACTGCCTCAGCAGAGGCCGCGGCCTGCGCATCACGATGCACGCGTACCTTTCCGAAATCATGTCCGAACCGCGACTCCATCAACCCACGGATTCCTGGCTCCAACGGCGCTCCCGGCGAGGCCAGGGCGGCATGAACGAGTGGCGGCATCGCGCCGGTCCAGGCATGGGGCAGCGATGGCTCGCGCCGCTGTGCGCGACAGGCCTCACAGGTATTGCCGCAGGAGCAGGAGCGGCCGGCGCGCGTGGCGTCGGACGACCGTGATTGGATCTGCAGCCTTCGTGTCATCACACACCTCCGATGTCACCAGCCGACGCCGTTATAGACGCCTCTGCCATTACTGATCGAATCGGAACTGCCGTGCATACCAGCCGAGATAGTACGTTTCGGCATTCTGTTGACGCATCAGCTCGATACGTTCCTGGTGACGGCCTTCCGCCTCAAGTTCCTCGTACCGATCAAAGTCGATCTTCTCCAAGTTCGGATCATGCAACTGCGCAAAGTAGCGCGGAGGCTGACCGGCAGGCTGAATGAAGAACAGCTTCCGATCGATGTCGTAGCCGTAGGCCACGGACTGCCAGGCACCTTCCGGTGTTTGGGAATGGACCCATTTTCTGACGCCGCCGGTTTCCTTTTCCAGCCAATCGAGCGCATCTATTTGGGCCCATCCCATATCTGCCCCGGACGGATGGCGAAATCCGACTTGCCCGGGGGCTCCGGGATGGGTGTGGGAGACGGTGATCCACAGGCCCGGCGGATGCGCAATTCCCTTGCCCGGTCGTCCCGTCACCACTGCATAGGTGCCACGAGGATATCCGGGGCTATTCTCGATCGCTTTGATGATTCCCACTTCGACCTCGTCGGGGCCACGATTCTCAGCCCAGGTCGTATACACCTCCATCAGAGATTTCCGATCGGACGCCACTGCGACGATCGTCCCCGGCGCCTGAGGTCCAGGCTCTTCAACCAGCACCGTGCAATTCGTCGGCTTATCTGAGAATCGGCACCAGGTGCCATTGGGCTGTTCTCTCCACTTGTGCCCATTGCCCAAATCGACCTCATGGGTATATTTGCCGTCACCGCCGCTGATGGACACTTTTTGAGATCGTGTGACGATGGCCAGTTCCTGATCGGCCAGGTCCTGCGGCAGGCCGGAGGGAAATTCCGTCGGATCTCCGGTCCTGGCTAACAAAGCCTGCTCCTCCGGCGAGAGGTTCGGCAACCCTGGAGTGGGTTTTCGCATGGTCGAGAGACTCGGGCTTGTGGAGGCATCCGGAACCCTCATGTGACCCGGCGCCTCATCGGGACGCAGCGTCGCCGAAGGCGCAGGCATCTTGGGGACATCGGGGAAGATCCGCGCAAAGTCGCGGGCCAGCCCTGCCACACGGGGAACCTGTTTCATCGCGGCCAGCGATTTTTGGAGCATCGCCACTGGGCCGATTTCAATCCCGACCAAAGCGAGCAGCAGTTCAATGATGGTCGGCCCGACCAACTTGCCGACCTCGTACGCGAATATCGGCAAGCTCCGTTCGATCAAGGCGTTCACGGTGGCCGCCTGGTTTCTGCCGAACTCTTCACCCAGCGCGGTCGCCAATTCCTCCCCGTCCGGATCGTTCAACGTCAGAATCGTCTCGCGCGCGGCCGCCTCCATAGCCACCCACTGCTGTGGATTCAGCAGTTGCACGAGCTCGATCATTTCATCGGCCAACCCGCGCACGGCCCCGATCGCAAAAGGTGTCGGAAAGACCGTATTGAGCGCGCTCATGCGCCGCAGCTTCGCCGACAAGGCTGCGAAGTCGGCGCCCTCCAGCCCCTTCCCCATTCCACCGAGAAACGCCGACGCATTCTGAAACGCCGACACCAAGGGATCTTCGAACTCTCCGCCCGTGTGTGAAAACAATCTGCCCGCGCCCGGCGGCGACAGGACTCCGCCGTCCTCAGTCACGAAGGCTTCCACCTCGGGGCGCCCTTGCACGTTGGAGACTGAGTAGTTCCCCGGCTCATTCGTGCCGGCGTGGAAGAGAGTGGACGAATTGGTGAATCGTGAATAGCGGCCGGACAACCCTTCCCACTCCAGCCGATACAGCCAGAGCCTGCCGTACTCATGCAGAATCACGATCGGCTCCCTCAGGGCGATGGCTTCCACGATGGCATGGCTACGTTGTGCGGCGGGCACGTTCACGGACAAGCGTTCGCGCGCGACGAGGCTCGCGGGCCACGAACTCCCCCACGTCCCCACCTCCTGGCCGGTGAACTGCGGCGGTCGGTCCGCCAGAAATTCCTCCGAATCCGGTTCCTCCTCGTCCGTGTAAAACAGCGGCGCCACTGCCGGCCTGGCTCGCAGGCGAATGGGGGCACCGCTCTCGAAGCTGGCTGCCGCTCGATGGGCCTCCTGCTCCGCCGCATCGCGATGAGTGAGCGTGTGGCGGCTGTCTATCGGATGAGCGACCGTCCGGCGATATTGCAGAAGGTGGGCGACTTCGTGCGCCACGACAGGCGGCGAAGGATTGGGGGACGCGAAAACCAGTGTTTCCGGCCAAGCAGCAGCACGAGCCCCGGAGTCTGTCAGGAGAGACGAGGCGCCCCGGTAGGAGCGTACACCGGATAGATCGGCGGCAAACGCTCGCTCCATGCCGGCATGGAAAGGAACCGGCCCGCTCGCCCCGCGCGGAAAAATCGAGAATCGGCTCGGATGATGAGCAAAGGGAGAGAGCGCGGAGAGGGATTTTCCTTCCCCCGCTTGCACGGTCCCCTCGGCCGCACCTCCGTCCGGCTGTGCAGTCCTCCGCAGCGTCGATGCCGCTTCCTGCTGCGTGGCGGCTGCTCTTGCCTGTTGGAGCCGCTCCATGGACGCCTCATGACAAGGCGGCAAGTGCCGCTACTTGCCCCGCCCCTTTTTTCCCCGGATCGGGCGCGGAGGTGTCGGTGCCGGTTGATCGCCGAAGCGCTTCTTGTCTTCTTCGATCAATTTTTCTAACGCTTTGATCTCCGCCTGGTAGCCGGCGAGCTGCTGGTCGATCTGGCGCGTGAACGTGGCCTTCGCCTCCGTGAGATTCGTCACCCTGGTCTTCAACTCCACCACCGTTGCCTCCCGGACGGCGATCGTGGCCGCCTGGGTGGGCGGTCTCTTGAAAGCCGCCTCGAGCGACGCTCGCGCTTCACCGATCACTTTCGCCTGTTCTGCCACAATCTCATTCAAGGTCGCCATCGCTGTTCTCCTTCAGCCGCGTAGTAGGTTACGGAACCACTCGGTGGGTGAATATTCGTCGTTCGTCGCTCGTATCTCGTGAAGCGTCGTTCGTTTCTCGTATCTCGTCTCTCGTCTCTCGTGAAGCGTCGCTCGTTGCAGGATGCGCAAAATGGCCGTCCAGCAAGGCCGCAGTCAGTGAAGACCCGAGGCGTACCCTTGCGGTACGTTGAGGGCCTGAACGCCACGAGAACGCCGCTGGCGGTCATTTTCCGCATCCTGCCATCTCTACGGTCGGTTGAAGCCGGAGATCGGCGACGGAAGCCCCCCGAAATTCACCGGATTGGCCTGCGCCAGGTTGCCCATGTAGACCGCGTCCTTCATGCCGTGAAAATCCACGGAGGGGATCGGAACGTTAGTCTTGAGATGGTTGCCCATCACGATCGCGCTTCTCGCCGAGAGCGACACGGTCGCAGTTCCTTGGGCGGCCACGCTGGCGTGCCAGCAAAAGTTATTGCTGAAGAAGAGCCGCTCGAAGCGCCGGAACAGATTGTCGCTCACATTTTGCTGGGCCACTTCGACCAGCGCCGTTCGACCGGGCCCGAGAAATTTATTGTCGAGAATCTGCGCGCTGAATCCGAACACGACTTGCCCGGCGCCGAACGTGATCACCTGCTCCAACCAGCCCCGCATCCAGAGCGCGCGATGCTCCTGGTTCGCGTCCAATAACGCCGCGTTGGCATAGGTGACGAGATTGCTCTGCACCCGCGCCTCCAGGATGAGATCGGTGAAAATGCCCCACGACAAGGCGCTGATGGTCGCACTATCCGGCGAAACCCCGGTATTCATCACCTCACAGGATTCTACGCACAACTCGCCCAGCTGCAGAGAGGCGCCGATACCGATCGACGGCGCTTGCTGGTAGCCGCAATTCAGCACGCGATTGTCGGTCAGGGCGCATTTCGCGAGCCCGACCAGGCTCAGCATGCCCCACAGCCGCATGTCCTCCACACGATTGCCGCTGCACGTCAGCGAGGTGTGAAAGACTGCCGTGATTCCTCCGCCGCCCTGCAGCAGGCTATTGTCGCTCACCACGTTGGCCGTGCCGCCGCTGGTCGCGATGGGCCAGGTGGTATTGGTCACGCGATTGCCCTCGACCCGCACGCGGCTGGAGGCTGCGAGCAGCAGGCCGAACCGGACTTCATGCCCTTCGTTTTCCACGCGATTGTCGAGCAACCCGGCGCCCTCATTGCCGACCACCACGATGCCGTCCTGCACCCCGATGATCAGGTTTCCCGCCAGCCGGCCTCCGGTCGTGCCGAGACTCCCGTTCGGCCCGAGCCGGGCGAGGGCGAGCGCGAGGGGACGCACCACCCCCGCCTGTGTCAGCAGGGACCGGAGTTGATTGCGCTCGACCACGGGGTCGCGTCCGCTGACCACAATGCCGCCGTAGTCGGGGGAATTGTAGAGCAGGATGTTGTCGCTGATGACACAACCATCGGCGGCCACGTCGATGCCGAACGCCTTGAGTGTTCCCCCCTCCGCCTCCGCGCCCAGCCGCGCAATGGAATTTCCGGTAATGATCGACCCGGCCGCCTGTGAAAACGGCACACCGGTCAGCAGAGCGTTATTCAGCACGATGCCAAAGACAAATCCGAGCAGGCGATTGTCCTCGATGCGCGCCGGGAAGGACAGATCCTGCAACAAGAGTCCCACCAGCCCGCCGTCGCTCTTCCCGTTGATCACGGCGTTGAAGTGGTTGCCGGCGATGACGAGGCCCGTCGTATCGGCAAGCGTCCAGACTCCGTATTGCACGTTGTTCATCGCACAGTTCGCCACCCGCACATCGGTGCAGCGGCTGATGACGAGACCGGCGATCCCTTTCAACGTCTGCGCCTGCAGCAGACAGCGCTCGATCGTCGTATCGCGGCAACGATCCACGGTGACCATGGCTTCGAGCTTCTGCTGGCCCTTGGCCTCCAGCACAAACGACAGGCCGGAGACCGTCACATGCTCCAACAGCACACCATCGGGGTGTCCGATGTGGAGAAGCTCCGTCCCGTTCTTCCGCAGAACGCGCGCGCCCACGGTTTCCCCGTGTAAGGACACGTTGGATTGTTCGATCCGGATCGGCGCCGTAATTTCATACTCGCCGACTTTGAGGCAGACGCAGCCGCCTTCCTCCGGCAGGGAATCGATCGCCGCTTGAATATTTTCGCCGGGCCGTACCACCACCGTGCAACAGCCGGGCGTCAGCTCCGTGAGCGGAGGAAACACCGTGCGGCAATCGTGGAGAGAACCGTCGGCTTCGAGAATCGCCAGATGGCAGTAATGATGGTACAGACCGAGAGGCGGCGCCAGATTGAGCCGTTCGATGTCGGCATCCGCGGTCCTGGCCGCGAAACACCAGTGATCGCCGCTGTGCGCTGTTCCCCCTGCTTGGACGGTCAGCGTGACTTGTATCCCATGCTCTAACACAAAGCTGGGATTGGCCGCGGACAGCTCGATCAACCCGTCGGTCGTCAGATCCAGGTTCACCAGTTGCGTCCCGTCCGGCTTGCGCACGATCCCCGTCTGATCCCACCGGATCACGCGCAGATGTTTGGTCGCGTCGGCCACCCCCTGGGGAAAATCGGCGACAGGCAACGCCGGGCTGAACGTCAACGTCTTGTTGGTGTCATCCACGGTGACTTTGCGCATGTCGCCGGGCAGGCCGGCAAACTCGCGCGTATCGCTCGTGAACTCCACCCAATCTCCGGTCTTGATGCGGAGCACGTTGTCACGCCCGAGGCTCTCCACACGCACCGCCGTCCGGCCGGCAAGAACTTCCACGATGGACGTAGCGACATGCGCATTCTCGCGCGACCACTTCACCTTGGCGGCGGTATTGGTCGCGCTGTGCACCTCGACCCGATACAGATGGTTCTCCAAGCCGCGATACCCCCCGGTCGGCGGCACGAGACAAGGATCGGGCTCGGTGGTCACCGCCACCGTCGTGGTGGTCAGCCGCGCCGCCGACGGGCGGTTCCCCGCAGGCCAACCGGGAATGTCCTCCAAGGGAGTCTCACAGTTCACGTCCGCGGGGATGGCGCCCAAAATCCTGACCTGCCAGGCCGTCTGATGCCTGGTAGTCGAATCGACATTGACGGCCGGTTCGATCAAGTCCGGCGCCTGAAGGCAGGTCACTTCCCGCCGCCACACGTCGAGGTACACAAGAGATCGCACTTGAGGCGGAATCGTCACCGGACCGCCGAAGGGCTGATCCTTCACCAGTAGTGCCGCCGTGCCGTACTGCTCTTCGATCGTCGCATCGAGCGCCGGCGCAGTCCCGTGATTCTCCGCTACGTACCCATCGACGTACATCCGCCCCTGCCCGACGGTCAATTCCCCGCCGCTGAGGCCGATCTTGAATCCCTCCGGTGTCTCAGCCGGCACCCCGCAACGCCCCACGACGTCGATGGTCTCGGCCCGCCAGCGGCGATCCTGAAGATCGACGTACTCATTCCAATCGGCATCGAGATCCACTCGCCCCTGCTGCCGCAGCACGCCCTGGTAATGCTTTTCAGGGTTGAATCGTTTACGGCTGTAATCGCCACTCATGTGCGCTCTCCCATTCAATAAGCCGGTTCATGTTCAGGGCCCGGACGTTCCCGTTGCTAGGTCGCGTGAAACAGCCCTGCCTCCAGTCCGAACCGGAGATACTCCTGTAACCTGATCTTCAGGTTGTCTTCCCGTTGCGGGGCGAACACATCGTGAAACACCCCCATTTCGGATTCATCGTCCGCCCCGCGCCGGATGTCTTCCGGGCAGGAGTCCGCCAGCTGACCGTAGGCCGCCTGCCCAAAACGGCGAGCGGTAAAAGCCGGTCTGACCCGCGCTTGCGTGGCTGCCGTGATGGCCTGTCGTTGCGGACCGGTGAGGCTGCCCTTGGGTTGGTCGGCCTCCAGCAGCGCCGCCTCCACCGCCAGATCAGGCTGGCAGCGGTACCGTCGCGGCACGATCGAATTCAGCGGCACAAAGGAAAACCGGCAGCAGCCTTGCTGATTCTGATCCGACCAGACCGGGTGATTCCAACTGTCGCCGGCCGCCAGGGCCGCCGCAAAGATCGTATTCGAGGCGAGCTCCAGTCGCTTCGTGCGCACCTTGCCCATCACCGTGCAATTCACGAGACTCAAGACCCCGCCTGCGCCTTGTCCGTCGAGGGCCGCAAAACCGACTCCTGTCGGCGCCGTCGCATCGACCAGCGTATTGGTGATCGAGACCTCGGAACTGTCCACGGCGCGGATTCCGGCCATGAGACAATGATCGATCTCGACCGTTGTGCCCTCGCGCTCGATCACCAACGACGGCGCGGATGGCGACACCGGCTCGCCTTCTCTCGTCAGACTCAGCCCCGGCACCAAGGTGCAATGGCGGAGCCGCAGGAGACGGGTCCCGGCGCCGCCCGCCGCGTTAATACGCAGCCGCCCTCCGGTGATGAGGAGTCCGTTCAAGGTGAGTTCCGCCCCCGGCGCCAGCGTGATCGTCCAATCGCCGGTGAGCACCAGCGCGGGGCGATGTTCGTTGGCGGCCCGTACCTCCACCTTGGCGGCCGCAGGGAGGTTCAGGCTCAACGCTTCCGCATAACGCCCGCTGTCGCCGATCTGCACGATGCCGCCGGCCTGGGACGCGGTCAGTTCGGATTGCAGGCTCTGTCCCTGGGTCACGGCGGCGAACCCGCCGCCCAGCGCAAAGGTCTTCCCGCGCTCGTAGGATCCGCCGCCGGTCGGCATACTGAAGCCATAGTGGTAGCTGACGCGAAGGTTGACCGGAGGCGTTCCCGGCGGCACGGCGATCCGCCCCAGCACCGGATCGATGGACAGCCTGCTCACCGGCAGATGCGCCCAGGTCGCGCCGTTATCCGACAAGTTGCAGACATGCACCTGTCCCACGCTGGTATCCAGATTGTCCGCCTCCACAAACAGGCTTAACTGCGGGCCGTAATATTGGGCGAGATACTTGTGCAACACCCTGCGGCTGATCGGCTCCGGCACGTTCAAGGGTTCGGCCAGGTGAGTGATGTCCGTCTCCGACTGCGGCCGCGTGAATAGTTGCTGATTATTTCCCAACGGACTGAACAGGAACCGTTGATCATCGACCGGGAAGGCGGGAGCGCGGCGCACCGCAAAGACATCCAATCGCCAGAGGAACAGGCCGATGTTGGGAATGTTATACCGCCCCTGCTGGGTCTCGATCCGCCGCATATCGACGGACTGGGCGATCCGGTTGAAGGCCGTGCCTCGCCGCTCCAAGGCTTCCCAATCACGCAGATCGGGGGTGGCGGCATTGCTGGGGCGCAGGTGGTTCATATACTGACTGGTCTGGAGCCATTGAAAAAACTCCACCACGCGCGCGTTCCACCCGGTCACATCCCGCGCCAATTGTTCGAGCACGGTCGCCGTACCCTTGCGCCGTCGATAGGCGATGGTGTTGGCCACTTCGGCGCGGGCGCTTCTCGTCCGCTCGGTCACTCCATGCAGCGTGCGATAGCCGATCAAGTCGCCGATGTAGGGCGCCACCCAGTCGGCGCAGGTCTCGATGAATTGATCGTCGTAGAGTTGATCGAGATTTTCCCGCAGCAGGGCGATGTCTTCCGCCAGCACCTCGCACAAGGCCCGTAACCCGCCGCCTTGTTCCGCATCACGAATGCGATAAAGCGCGGGAAGCAGCTGGTAGAGTTTGTCGGCTTCAGGATTCATTGGATCGCCTTCAGTAGCATCAATGACGCGGGATCGAGCAACAACAATTCAGCCGCCGGCACCAGGCCATCCGCGCCCATTGCCGGACGATCCGCGATCAGACGCGGTTGCATCGCCGGCAGCGCCTGGTCCGTGCGCGCGAACCGGTCCAGATCCACTGCCACCACCCCCGGGACGGCTTGGATCGCGGCGATCACCTCGCTCAGCGCCACCAGTTGGCCGAACGCTCGGGCTTCGAACGCGTACCGTGATTGAAGATCGGCGGAGATCGCCATCATCACCACGTCGCTCACATGGTCCGGCGCGATCGTGACCGTGCCTTCGATTTGGAACCAAGCCTGCCGGTATGGCTTCACCGTGAACGCGACAAACGGGTCACCGTAGATCCGCAAGGACTCTTTCAACTGTGTGATGACGGAGCCATCTTCAGCCAACAGTTCGCCGTTCGGCCCGGCGACGGTGAGGAAGATGCTGCGCTTGCGGCCATCCCACACCCAGACAGCCTGGGCCTTGGCGATACCGGAAAAGGTCCTGGCGAAGTCTTCGTAATCCTGAAGGGAGACGGCGCGCCCCAGCGTCAGCACGGTCAAGGGTGCGTTGATGCGGGCATCGTCTCGCGATTCGGAATCTTCCGCCCCCTGCGCAGCTTCAGGATTCATCACGCCCTTCAATCCGAGAGGCCGGCTCATCAGCAGGCTCAATTGCCCGGCACGCACGAGTCCACCCAGCCCGGTGCCTTTGCGATACTCGGCGCGCACATTGTTCTGGCCGGTCGGCAGCCGCGCCCCACTGATCCCGTCGCCGAAGCGGATGGTGGTCCGGCCCTCGTCGTCGCGCCTGGTGATGTAAATGCGCTCGGTCGGGCCATGCCCGTAGAAGAACGGGACTTCCTCCCACAAGACTTCGTTGACGTAAACCTTCAGTGTCGTAGCCGATCCGTCCGGCGTATCGGCTCCGACATAGGTCACAGGCGGTTGCCGCAGCGTGAATTGTTGGTACGCGACCGAGGCGTCACCGCTTCCCAATGGTTCCTTCACGCTCTCGCCGTGGGTGGCGGCCGCGACATTCGCGTTGATGCGCAGAGTACTTCGCTCGTACACGTGGATTAACGCACCGGCCAATTGGAGCGTGGTGCGGTCCCGATCGTGCGTGACGGCACTGAGAGGATTGTCGCTGATAAAGACAATCTCATTGACCGTTTCATCCCCGTCCGACGGAGCGACCATTTCGATACTCCCGGCACTGAGCGTGACCGACCCGGTTTGGCCGTCACGATCCATGACCTGCAGACGCAGTGTCGGTGGAGAGGGTTCCATCAGCGCGGCACCGAACTCGGACGGAGTGAGAGGGGTCGAGACCGAACCTGAGACTGCCAAGGGAGCCGCAGCCAGGGTCAGCATATCCCCGACGCTGAGAAACACAAATCCTCCCGAGTCCAACATGAGGATGGGCGGAAGCTTGATGTCCGGCACATCCGGCAGGTCCGGCAGATCGGGCCCATCACCGGGAAGATCCACGGCCGGGGCTCTCCGCATTGATCCACGAGGAATGGAGGTCACACGAATGCGCTGGCGTGTTCCGCTCACCGCAAGCGGGCGTCCCGCAACGAGTCCCTCGACCACCTGCGCACAGGAGAAGACGTCACCATACACGGGATACGCCAGCGGCTGTTCGGCCAACGGGAGGGCTTCGCTCTGAACCGCAATCGTCATTGTGCGCAGCAGATCCAGCTTCGAGTCGGTGCCTTTCGCCCACCCGCTGCTCAGGCTGAGTCTCGTGCCATTGCCGGCGATGCCGTACCGGGCGACCGAGCGATGGACGACATCGGTGATCGCGGCAAAGGTCCACCGGCGCGCGCCGTCATCCGGATCGTCTTGCTCGATGACCACGAAACTGTCCTTCAGCACCTTGTCATTACGGCTGCTGAGCGTGAGGCGCGTGACGGTTTCGTCTGGGTCCAGGGCCCACTCATCGAACGTCCCTTGAAACACCCCGCCGCTGTACTGCGGCTGCTCCGGCGCATTATGACCGAACGGCGAGGCTTGGCTCCGCAAGACATAGACTCCTGGTTGAGTCGCCTCAATCGCACCCGCAGTGGGTGAAATGGTCGCGAGACGCACCTGCGTGCTGAGACGGGCGGGATGTGAGATCACCGCGGTCACGCGGCGGATCGACGCCTCAAATCCGGCGCCGCTCTCGGCCACGATCAGCAGCACCTCTCCGACCGCCAGACTCACATTCGTTCCGGCCAACCAGACTTCCGCCATGTTCCAGCTGAGCGATTGCGACGCGGTTTGCTGGGCCATCAGCGCGTTCCATGCCGGTCTCGCCTCGATCGCCTCGATCGTCTCGAAGGTCTGCGGCTGTTCATCCGGGCCCGGAACGCTTTGCACCTTGGTCCCGATCGCCAAGGTCACCGGCTGGGCCGCTTGTTCCGGCAGGCCGGGACTCTCCTCCAGCGTAAAGGCCAAGTGGGTGGAGGCAGCCAGGCCGGGACCGAGTTGATAGCCGAGCAGGCGCGCCTGCTCCAGAATGGAGAGCCGCTCAGTGGCCGTGCGCACATACGATTCGTTGGCGATGCGCTCCTGATAGAAGGTGAGGATATCGCCGGTGACGGCCCAGGCGTCCAGCAGCGCGATGGTGAAATCATCGTCGTCGCGAGTCCTCAGCCCGCGCAAGACAGGCCAGCGTCCGTCGGACAACCGCGCATGGAGGCTCTGCCGAAATGTCTGGTAGGTCCCTGCGCGATAGGCGATGGCCGACAGCCCAGGCCGGTTGAAGAGCAACGCCGGAGTCGCGGCGTGGATACCGGCGCAGCAGCCGCAATCGTTCCGGCCATCCTGACTCATTTCCCTCCTCCCAACGTGATGGTCAACCGGCCATGCTCGGGAAAATTGCGATCATTGTCCAAGCGCGGAATCTCTAACGCAGTCATGTCCAGTCGTCCGTTATCCAGCCCTGCACTCTCCGGCACCCCCTGCCGCTGGAAGGTCCGTACCTCCACCGACTCGACGCCTGTGACCTGGTGCGCGGCCCCGTAAATCGAACTCAGGTAGACCGGCTGCCCGAAGGTCCAGCGGTCCGGATGGAAGAGGCCTTGGCGCCCGTCCGGGAGGTCGCGGTTGCTCAGCGCCTCGAAGAGCTCCCGCTCCACATCACTCCGGAAATGGTCGGTCCGCACGCAGACATGCAGGTCGATTTCCAGCGACACGAACTGCGGGTTGTCGATTTCCAGATCGTGGCCGGCCATGCGATACCGTTCGACATGCGCGCGGATGTCTGTCTCGAACTCGTCTGAGACCCCGGCGCCGCCCTCGCGATCGACCGTCACGAACACCGTATGCCAACTGCCCGTCCACCGAAACGTCGCGGCGGCCCGTTGCACGTCGTCTCGACGTTCGGTTACCTCGGCATAGTCGGCTTCTGTCACAGCGCGTTCCTGAATGCGATAGGCCACGGGCGCGCGCTGCCGCACATCCTGCAGCGATTCAGGTTCCTGCCCGCCGACGGCCGGCAGAGGATTGCGCACCAGCATAATTTCAGGAAGGTCCAGGGCGATGTGAACCAGGGAATCGGCTCCGATGTTCCCCGCGTGGCCATTGCCGACGCGATACCGGGCGGTAAAGACCGTGCCCGGCTCAGGACGCCGGCCATGCACGTCGTCTCCGAAACGGATCGTGCCACCGCCGTCGTTGTCCATCTCCACGACATACTCATCCGCCTCCGCGCCGCTGTTCAGCAGATCGCGCCGCGCCGTCCAATTTGTCGTTTCCGCGCCTGTGGTTGCCGTCAGACGGATGGCCGGTTGCACGTCCCGCAAGTCCCACTGCAACGCGGCCCGGGCCGATCGTGCATGGTCGTAGGCAGGCCCGGCATGCGTCAGCGGCGCTTTGGAGAGACTCGGGCGGAAACGCGGCGGAACCGGCTCTCGCTCGAGCACCGCGCATCGATCCGCCCCCTTCGATCGCGGCATGAATAGAAACGGCTCCGGCACTGATCCCAGGGATTCCTCCGCCCGTGTGAGACCATGATCGGCCAGGACGAGATTCCCGCGCGCCACGGTGACCGCATCACGATATCCGGCCTTCGTGGCCGCGGAGAGGCAGAAGGGAAACGGCAAGGCGTCTTCCTGATGCCAGATGATTTCGGTAATCTGCTGATTCGTCACCGGATCGGTGAGCGGCCCGCCCCCCTCGGCCGTCGCGGCGATTCGATCCAGCCGGACGACGTGGCGCTTGGTGGGATCGGCATCCGAGGGCGAGCCGGTTTCCGGCCCGATGACTTCTTCGAACAACAAGATCATTCCCGGCTGCAACTGCGGGTGATGCCCGGCGAGCGTCGCCGAGGTCGCGCCCTTCGGCAGGCAGCAGCGTTCATCGCTCCAGCTGTAGAAGCGCAGCTCGTTGTGGGCCGCGTAGAGGGATTGCAGGGACTCCATCGATTCGAAGGCCATATCGGCCTGTTCGTAGACGCGCGGATCGTCGGCGATCCCGGTCTGCTGCCCCCGGATCAGGGTTATGAACTTGGTGCCGGCGGGAATCGCCGGATCGGCGGGATCGACCCGCACCACGTCGGCAGACACCTGAATGTGCACCCACGTTCGCGCGTTACACCCTTCGCTCATGAAGTAGGCCATCAGGCGGGCGTGGCGCCGAACGGAGATGCGGCGCCGCGCCGTGCCCAGATAGGCTTCCGTCGCCACGGCATCCTGCTGATAACTCAGTTGATCGGCGGTGTAGGCCAAGGCTTCGACCAGCATCACCCCGAGATCGGCGGGACTGCGTTCGTGCCACTGCGGCATCAGTGCCGACATTCGATCGAGCATGACTCGCCGGAAACTCGCATAGTCTTTGGCCAGGTAATCGATCACCGGCGCCGGTGCCGGTAGCTCCGGACATTCCTGGTGCGGCGCACAATCGAACGGGCTCGGGCATTCGACCTTGAACGAAAAATCGATGGCAGCCAGTTGCGGGTCGAGGCCCGGAGGCACGGCATCGTTCAAGGCATCGGTCACCAGGCGGAGGCGGTAGGTGGAGAAGTCTCCCGGCTGATCCACTTCGGCGGTGAGCACATGGGCGGAGGGGCCGCTACCGGCAACCACCGACAGCAGGTGGAACGTGGTGATGCGCTCCCCGCCTTCGATCCTGATGTTGCCGGCCCCCAGCGTCAACGTTCCCAACGGTTTCACAAAATGGAGCTCGAGCTTGCGCTGCCGCTCGGCCTCGGTTGGCGCGGCGCGATCGATGACTTCCAGAAAGTCGATCCCGTTCAACGTCGGATGATTGCGGACCACGTGCCGGCGCAATTCGTCGCAGCAGAAATACTTCACGCTCCGCCTCCTTGCACGAAGGTCCCGGCGACGCGGGTGCCCGTCCGTCTGATCACATACTGCACGGTGACCCTCAACGTGGACTCCACGGCTTCCACCTGCACCGACTCCACCACGATCCATTCGCTGAGCCAGCGCTGCAGCGAGCTCTGCACCAGCACCTGCGTCGTCGCGGCCAGGACCTCGCTGTTGGGCGCGAACACCAGCTGCAAGAGGCCGCTGCCGAAATCCGGCCGCATGACCCGTTCGCCCGGATGGGTGAACAGCACCTGTTCGATCAGGTCGCGAATGTGGTCGGCCTCGTCCGTGCCTGCGGTGCGGCCGCGCGCATCAAAGCGGTAGGGAAAATCGAGGTGCGCCATCGTTACATCCCCGTCACTCTCGTTTGCGTCACCGCCGGAAGCAACGGCGTCCCTGACGGTGTACAGATCGCCTGACTATCGATCAACAACAGCGGCAGGCCGTTGCTCGTGATCCTGGTCGCAGCCGTGATGTATTGCGCGGTCACACAGGGGCCATTCGCGGCCGGAGGCGGCGGCAAGGTGCAGCCGGCCACGACGTACAGGCTGTTCATCGGCACAGTCGGCTGCCCGCTGACCAGCACGCGCGGGTTCGGCGCCACCGGCGTCGCCTGCCCGGCATGCGCGCACATCACGGTGGCCCCAAGATGCAGCAAAAATCCCGGCATCAGCTTCCCCTCCATGCACTGGTCACAAGGCAATAAAGGATGCTCAAAATGACCATCCAGCAAGGCCGCAGTCAGTGAGGGCCCAAGGCGTACCCTTGCGGTACGTTGAGGGTTCGAACGCAACGAGAACGCCGCTGGTGGTCATTTTCAGCATCCTGCTAAATGATGGTGAGCGCGCCATTGTTGATGGTCACCGCCGGCCCCACCAACGTCACCATCGCCCCCTTGCCGTTCTGGATGTAGATGCCCGTGTCGTTCACGATCAACGTGGCGCCTGTGGCGCTTTTCAGCATGATCCCTCCTGTCGGCCCCGGCACGTCGCTGATCACGATCGCATTCTGAGCCGCCGTCTGCAGCACCATGTTCGGGCTGACCGGAATCCCCGCCAACCCGAGGACCGGAACCTCGGCCACACTCCCGTACCAGCAGCCGCTCCAGATCGGATAGTCCATATTCCCCTGCTCGAACTCCACCCACACGCCGGCTCCGATTTGCGGCAGCATGTACACACCCATTTGTTTGCCGCTGGCCGGGAAACAGGGCATCGCCCAGGATGTGGGGATCAATCCCGCGACATCCGGCACCTGTACCTGCAGTCGTCCCATCTGCATGGGATCGATATTGTTCAAGACCGTGCCGCGATACTTGCCGTAGTATTTCTGCGCGTCGCTCATACCGGCACCAATGGCGTGAGGGAGACCAACCCGTTTCGCGTGAGGCGGAAGCTCTGCTTGCAGCTGCCGCGTTTGATGGTCGTGGTCACGCTGTCCACATAGTACAAGCCGTCAAACGCCAATCCCGCGCCGCGCACGCCAACGAGTCCGCGCGCCTTCAGGAGCCGACCATACCGCGCGACATCGAGTGCCCCGCTTCCCGTAACCGCGTCCATCGATTCGCTGGATGCCTTCAGTCCCTCATTGAGTGCCTCCGGGGCCGAAAGTTTTCCCGTTGCCTTCAACATGGAGAGTTTCGTCACCGGAGGGCCGACCAGGCCCAACGGCGGCTGCAAGGGATTGATGTCGGGAATGGGAATCGGAATGGGAACCTTGGTCAACGCGTTGTGAATCATCACGATGGGGAGGTCCTTCTTCGTCGAGTTGAATTGAAAATTGAGCGACTCCACATTGCGATCGAAGTCCATGTCCACGTTCAGCGCCGGCTGCGGAATCCCCACCTTGAGCTGCGGCCCCCAATAGGCGGTATTGGTCCCGGGAACCGGTCCCGGATCGATATAAAAGACATAGCCGGCGGCCTCGGCCAATTGGAGGATGTAATTGAGGTCGGTGCCCTGCTGCGACGGAATCCGCATCGTGGGAATCGGCACATCGAAGCCGATCGGCGGAATCGCCAGCGGGATGACGCCGAAGACCGCATACTTCGCCAGAATGGCCATGACACGTAGATTGGCCGGCATGGCGGGAAACGGGAGGCCGTCGAACGATTGCAGATCCATGATCTTCGTGAGGTCTTCGCCGGTGATGGTCAGCGTCGACTCTCCCGGTTTGTCGCCGGAGCTGATTTCCTGGTTGGTCATCACCCCGTCCATCAAGACGTGCGGAATGAAATTGATGGTCGCCACCAGGATGACGCGCATCAGCGGAGTCTGCGTCGCCGCCACCAAAAAGGCCTGCTGCAAGGGCGACTTGTTCTGAATCGTAAACTGCAGTTGAAATCCGCCCGCCGTGCCGGTGGCACTCGTCACCTGCACTTCGGTCAGCGCATCCAGCACCGGCTGAGGCACGGGAAATGGAACCACCGGGCCCGCCAGCAATGTCAGATGCACGCCTTTAAGCACCGGGCCCTCCCCCGACGCCTTCCGGCAACGCGATGCGGACGACCGCGTCCAGACGTTCAACCAGCTCATCCGGCCGCACCGCATCGTTCGCATCGCAGAGCCGCCAATATTGTTCCGGATCGCCAAGATAGGTCGCAGCCAGATGATCTAACCGCTCGCCGGCTGTCACCCGATGTTCCTGCACGACGGTAAAACGGTCGCTCGCCGGCACGAAACGCCGCCGCAAATGTACGAGCATCGTGCCATCGGCGGTCACGAGAGAAGCGGTCTTCACCCCGTAGTACCGGCTCGTCGGCGGAAAAGGATTGGGTTTCAGCGCACCGTCCAACAACGTTTGTAATGGATCAGCCATCATGTCGCTCCAAGTAGGTGTCAGCTCCTAGGCGTCGTTCGTATCTCGTCGTTCGTATTTCGTGAAGGACACTTTCCAGCTTTTGCGAACGACGCTTCACGCTTCACAAACGACGATGTTTCCAGACATTTCACGGGATGCCTGTGAGGCCTAGCATTCCCAGCGTGCCCCCTTGCGCCTTCGCGCGGAGCCCTTCCTTCTGTTGCAGATAACTCATGAACAAACTGCCCGCCTTGTGCGTAAAGCCCACGTCGTCGATGGACAACACCCGCATCCCTAGGCTGACCTTCGCGCGAATGGGATTGAGAGACGGATCGAACGCTTCCTCGGTCACGCTGAAATCGGTCAGCCGCACGGGAATCACACGGTTCTGGCCGAAAACGAATAACGGCAAGGCCGTCTCCATCGGAAGAATTTCGAGCGTCCCCAAGCTGGACAAGGTCTGATTGGTCGTCAATTGTCCCGTGCTGGGATACAACAGGGTTTCAAGGGCCGCGAGCTGCGGGGAAATTCCGGCCTCCCCGACGGTGCGATCGCCGGCTTCCATGTCGTCGGTCGCGTCGATTTCGGCATCCAGTTTGATGGTTTCCACCGCCGGGCCCTTGAGACGCAACGCCTCCGACCGATCTCCCCCTTCGCCGGCCCCCTGCACTTGCAACGTGCGGCTCAGCGACTCCGGGTTGTACTGGAGCGCGATGATCCGCTGCACCTGCGCCGTCGCGGGATCGATCAGCACGATGCCGCCCTTGAGGAGTTTGGGAGAACCGGAAAACGCGCTCATGGAACCCTCGTGTTCATTCCGCTCGCCCTTGTGGGTCGGATGTTCCCGCCTCCGCATCCGGTGCTTCCGGCTGGAGGCGGGAAGCCGACCCGGCAATGGAAGGCCGTACGGCCGTTGGCCGGCGCGCGCCGGGACTCGATGAACTAGCCACGTTGTTCAGCGTGGAGCGATGTGGCCTCAGTCCGGATTGTTGGATGACATGTGTCAATTCATGGGCCAGCAGATGGCGCCCGGCGCTGGTACTCGGTGCATAGTGCCCGGCGCCGAAGACCACGTCGGTGCCGACCGTGTAGGCCAGCGCGTGCACCGCACGAGCCGACGCTGCCGCCGTGGCATCGTCGTGCACCCGAACCTCGGCAAAGTCGTGACCGAAGCGGGCGGCGAAAAATTCGCGCGTTGCTGCATCCAACGCACGGCCCGGCGAAGCCAGCACATTCTCAACCGGGGCCAGAGAGCCGGCCGATGGCGAGGCCTCTGGAGCAGCCTTCCGCTGCATGACATCCGTCGGTGCGCCGGGCGGGTGCGGCTTCGACGATTTTCCGCTCTTACATTCGCGCTTGGTCAGCACGAGCTGCCCGTCGGGGCACTCATAGTCGTAGAAGCACAAAGGCGTCGCCGGCGGCGGCGATTCTGTGGCGATCTGGCCGGGCCCCATGCCGACGACGACATCGGTCGCGCGCACGATGACCCGCACCACCAGCCCATCACTGAAATGGACGTAGCAGCCGTAATTGCCGTTGGAGCGCGGCGGCTCACACTGAATCTTTTCGACCTTCGCCTGGGAAGTCGGCGTGATGTCGTGTTGCACATAATTTTCGGCAGCCCGTTTGCTGATGCTTTCCGGATCGTTGCGCCAACTCGGGCAACGGCTGCCGCCCTCGTCGGTTGCCCCGTCCTTCGGCGCAGCCTCATCGGAGGCGGATTGCTCTCCGACCGGCATCGACCCTTCTCCGGCGGCGCGGCTCAGCAGCCGACCCATTCCGGAAACGTGCCGTTGAACCAATTGATCCGGCGACGGTTGACTGGTCATGGGCCGATCGATCGGCATCTGCATCACCTGTGCAGCCACTCGATCGGCTTCTTGCTCATACTCGTCACCTGGTTCATTGACTCGCAGCTTCGCCTGCACCGCTCTACCAAGAAACTTCTTGCTCTTGCATTCCTTACACTCTCCACTGAAGCCGGCCGGCCCGCCACAGGCGCAGGCCCGCTGCAGCAAGCATTCGCGGATCGGCGTCACCGCAAAGCTTGGAATGTCTGCCTGTCCAAGATACAGTCCGGCTTTCATCCTGCCCCTTACCCCATAAGAAATCCAAGCGCGGCGTCACCCGTAAAAACGCACAGCCTTTCCGTAGACGGCACCCTCGAGCTGGTAGAGGTCATGCGCGATCAGAGGACCCTGACCAAGCTTACTGGTGAAAGGAACTGTACCGCATGTTTCTGCCCCGGCCGTGAGCGCCGCATGTACCGGAATCGTCCCCTTGGCAAAGAGGGCCACGAGGGTATTCGAATCGGGTGCGGTTTGCGGATAGAGGCCATGGGTCTTCGCATAAAACGCATCAAAGTCGGCGAACGACGGCTTGCCATCCCCATTGCCGTACAGGTTATCGATCTGGGGCACAGGATCGAGCCACTGCGTCTGGTCGGAAACGGACCAGGCAAAACAGTTATATGTCGGCGTGGAGGGTTCGATGACACACCAATCCCCAGACACTAGCCCAGGAAATGCCTGACTCACACCGGCCTCCCGCGGGTCCGTCGGATCCGGTTGCCGACCACCGAAACTCGCACAGCCACAAACCCGCATGATCGTGGACTGTTTACCTCCCTGCTGCACAACATGGCTCAATTCATGCGCAAGCAGTCGATTCCCTTCACCCGTCCCCGGAGCAAACCGCCCGGTACCAAAAGCAATGTGATGCCCAACCGTGTAGGCACGAGCGTTGATAGACCGCGCGGATGCCTCAGCTTCTGCATGTGCATGCACCCGCACCTGGCTGAAGTCATGGCCAAAACGTGGTTCGAAAAAGTCGCGGGTGGCAGCATCGAGCGGTTGGCTGGGCGAATTCAGCACATCGTGGACGATTTGCGGAGCTGTGCTGATTGGGCCTGAACCGTTGCTGTTGACTCGGCGTTGCACCAGCGGAGGCGTTTGTAATCCGGTGACGCCCGGCCCTCGCTCTGGCTCCGGCGTGCGCATGACTTGCTCCGCCACCCGATCGGCTTCCTGTTCGAATTCGTCGCCCGGTTGGTTGACTGCCAGTTTCATCTGCAGCGGCTCGCCCAAGAGCTTCTTCGTCTTGCATCTCTCACATTCGCCGGAGAGTCCCGCAGCTCCCCCACACGCGCAGGCACGCCGTAGAATGAGTCCGGACGGCTCACTAGTTGCCGCTTTGCCAGTCGTCTGTATCGCAGCCACCTTGCTCATCGCCCCAGGCCCTTTCCGACCCCGTCAGCCGGCCCGCTTCGTGTGGGCAGTTGCATACTCATCTTTCATTGCCCCATTTCCAGCCAGTTTGTTATGCTCTCCATAGTCATTGCGCTATGAGGAAATCATGAAATTGAAAGTGGTGTTGGAACCGCGCGATGAGGGCGGCTTCACGGTGTTCGTTCCCGCTCTTCCAGGGTGCATCAGCGAAGGAGAGAGCAAAGAGGACGCCATCAGGAATATTCGAGAGGCCATCGAGTTATACCTGGAGCCCGTTGAAGACGATTTGCCCTTGAGTCCTGAGGCTGAACAGATCGAGCTGGCCGTATGAGTAAAGTCCCGAGTCTCTAGTACGTTGAGATGCTTCGGGCGCTGCAGCGAGATGGCTGGGTTATCGTCCGTCAGAAAGGCAGCCACATCCGACTTCAAAAGCACCTGCCCAACGACGTGTTGAATCTCACGGTTCCTGCTCATCGTCCTATCAAGCGTTCCACGCTTGCTCACATCCTCAAACAAGCTCGATTGTCCGTCGGGCAACTCAATGAGTTGCTGTAGGCCAACCACCTGGATCATCGGTTTAATTCCCTTCTCCATCCCATCAGCCGCTGCAATGCCGATCCGGCACGGCTTGAACGGCTCGTCACCTGAGCCATCGTCTGAACTGCCTTGGTCCGCTCATCGATTCAATCCCTTCCCAATGCCATCGGCTACCGCCCTACCGACCTGTTGTGGTTTGACCTCGGTGGCTAGGGAAACCGGTTCCACGTGTAATCGTGGAATGGAACTGATCTCACCGAGTCGTTGCGCCATGTCTGGGGCAGAGAGCAGATGCGTGAGTTGTTCTTGAAGTCCTTGCGCGACGGCATGCCGGTCCTCGAAGCGGAAGCCCTTGAGCATGAGGCGCTCAATATTCACGACGACGCGTCTCATATCCATCCCTTGGTCTCGGCATCCGACAACGGCCGTTCGCGTTTCGCCGCTTCCGTATACGCCGCCTGCACCAGATGACGCATGCCCACCGCCGATCCCTCATCCGCCGCCAGGAAGGCTGCATTCAAGGCGATGTTGCGGATATTTCCTCCGGACATGCTGAGCCTAGCGAGTTTGCCGTAATCGAGCTGCTCCACCGGTGTGGCGGCGGGGAAGATGCGGCGCCAGATCAACTCCCGCTGCGGCTGGTCCGGAAAGGGAAACTGCACGACGAAGCTGAGGCGGCGGGAGAACGCGACATCCAGCGCGGCCTTCATGTTGGTCGTCAGAATCGCGAGCCCTCGATAGGCCTCCATCCGTTGCAACAGATAACTGACCTCGATATTCGCGTAACGATCGTGGCTGTCGCGCACTTCGCTGCGTTTTCCGAACAGGGCGTCGGCTTCATCGAACAGCAGCATCGCGCCGCTGGTCTCCGCCGCGTCGAACACGCGCCGCAGATTGCGCTCCGTCTCGCCGATGTATTTACTGACGACCCCGGACAGATCGATGCGGTAGAGATCGAGATGCAGCTCGTTCGCCAGGACTTCCGCCGCCATGGTCTTGCCCGTGCCGCTTTCGCCCGCGAACAGCGCGCTGATTCCGAGACCGCGCATCCCTTTACCCGCGAACCCCCATTGTTGATAGACCATGAGCCGGTGCTTCGCATGGGCCGCAATCTGCCGTAAGGTTCGCTGCTGCGCCTCCGGCACGATCAGGTCGTTCCATCCGGCGACCGGGTCGAGACGTTGCGCGAGATCGTCCAGCCGGGAGCGGCTCACCGTGCGGCAGGCGTTCCATAGGGCGCTGTCCGCCTGACTGCCGGATTCGGGCACATCGCGAAGGCCGGCGCTTGCCGTCGCAATCGCCCTGGCGCTCAAGGAAAACTGAGAGGCCACACCGTCGAGCGTGCCGTTCATTCGGGCGGTGGCCGGGCCGAGCACCTGCTGCCAGAGTTGCTTCTGCTCGGTACCGTCCGGTTTGTTGACGGCAAAGCGGATGGTGGCTCGTTTACACGAGGGCACATCGCGCCCGGCGATAAACAACGGGTTGCTGCCGCGTTCGGCAAGATGCGCGACCGCCTTCGACGGCGATCCGTCCGGGCAGTGGATCAGGAGCATCGCGCTGAGTAACGCCGCCTCCCGCTGCCATAAGACGCCAAACGCATCAGCCTCCGCGGAAGCGGACGGTAAGTCTTCGGCTTGCACGCTGTACAACTGCACGTGTAATTGCGCGGCCACGGCCGCTGCGACATCCGCCTGTCCATCGACATCGTCGCCCGACAACAAGACCACGGGGGAGGACGGAGACGGCTCGCGCAGCCGTTCCACCACCGACCCGCAAATGTGCCGATGGGTTTCGCCCATGACCTGCGGAGCGGGCACGGGGCTCACCAGCGGCTGCAGCCGGGGATCGAGGTAATTGACGCCGGCGAGGTAATGCAGCACCCGTTCGTCGATACGCAATCGACCGTTCACCAGGCCGGCGCTGTCGTCGACTTCCAGTAATCGCCACCGCCGCAGCGGGGCCATGGCTGCCAGCGCGCTCCAGTGCGAATGCTCCAACGCGGCCAGGGCCAGGCCGAAGGTCGCCTGCGGTCGCAGCGCTTGTGATTGCCCTAAGGCGGCCGCGCACACACGGCCGAGTTCGGCATCCATTTCCACCCCGGCAACCAGCAGGAGAAGATCTCGTTCGAAGGCGCTTAGACCGAACAGCTCGGACAGGGTATCGATGGCGGCTTGAGCAGGCAGCGCCGCCTGAGCGGCCTCTGATTTGGTCGCCACCATCCGCTCATCATGTTCGGCACCCAACCGCAGTTTCAGCCGCGAAAATTCGGCGACCAGATAGGCTTGATTCGCATCACACCATACGGCGGACGTCGCGGCGGATTTCATGTGATCGTCACCCGATAATTGTAAAAGGCCGGCGGAACTGCCGACCGGTCGATGATCGGACTGTCGACACCATCCACTCGGACCCGGAGCAGGAATTCTCCCGGCGCCGCGCCCGGGACGGCCACGGTCAAGGTCCCCGTCGCCACGGTGATCGGACCGAGCGGAACTTCGGTGGTTCCTAATAAGAGCGACGCCGACTGCCCCGGCTGAATCTGCGGCTGCACCGAGAGCACGATGGTCGCCACTCCGCTGCCGTCCCGCACGACCGCCATCGGCATCGGCGTCGTGATCTCCGGCCCGATCACCAGGGCCAGGGTGTTGCTGCGGCGTGGATCGGATTCACCGGGACGAATGACCTGCATCACCAGTTGATACAACCCTGCCGGGACGGAGGGCACCGTGAAGGACAGCGTGGTACTGCTTCCTCCGCCGGCAGCCGGGACAGCCTGTTGAATATCGAACCGGCTGTTGCTGAGAAGGATCGTGGGATTCGTCCCATCGAGGTGATGACCCGTGAGTTCGACGATCGAACCGACCGTAGCCGCCGGCTGCCCGCTGGTTGCCGCCGCGCTCTCGATCGTGGGAAACGGCGGCAGCAGATCGGCCTGCACCGCCACGCCCCGCTCCAGTTTAGTGACGGGGTCGACCGGCCCGCGGGTGAGCACCGGCAACGCCGGCCTGGTCGGCTTCGCGGACTCGATCAACACCACGGTCGCCACATAGGCCGCGGAGGGGCGGTAGTGGGACTGCACGGCGGTCCACAGTTTAGACATTTCTTCGCTGCTGAGGGGATCCGGGACCAGTTTGATCTGTTCCACCTGATCGGCCAACCCACAGTCCGCCAAGGCCCGAAGCGCCGGGGGCAGGGTCGTATCGACCGCCGGGGACGGCGTCAGCGCCGTCGTAATGGCCTTGCGATCCAGTACCGGTACTTCGTGGAGCAACTGCATGGCGTATCCCAGCAGAATTTCACTCCCCAATTCCTCCGCGCTGTAGGCGCTCAGGAGATAATGAAGATCCAGGGCCAGCGGCGGATTGCTGAGGCGATGCAGGCCCGATCCATCACGAGAAGGCAACGCGTGATTGCGCCAGCCGGCATTAAACGTCACTTGATGGAGAAACAGATTGAGCTGGGTGCTCTCGGTTCCGTTTGCGGGCACGACACGATCCGGCGGCAGCGCGCTCACGGTCACGGTACTACCGAGCAATCCGCTGACATTATGATTGATCAACCCGTCGTTGAGCAGATCTCTCAGCACGGCCGTCACCCCGGCAATAGCCAGCGCACTGCTCACAATGTGCCCCCTTGCCGGCGAGTCAAATAGTCTTCCAACGACATCGCCGGCCGGCGAGAGGCCGGTTTCCGTTTTTGTTCAGCGGCTGCGGACACCGCCGTCACCTCGATGCGCCCGATCGTGACCTCCACGGGCGATTCAGTCGAAGCCGCGTGCTCCTGTTCCGCCCTTCGACGCGTGCCTATGCCCGACACCAACGAAGGCGGCGGAGCGGCAGCCGAACGAGGCGTATCGTGCCGCGTTTCTACCAATCGCGGCGGCGGCTCGATCCGTGGCGCAGGGAGCTCGAGCGCAGAGTCGGCACGGTCTTCTTTTGCCCGGCCGGTCACCGCCGGTTGGAAACGTGAGGTGTGATCATGAGTGCGGGCCGAACCCTCGCGCGGCACCGCAGGCGTCTCGTCGGCCGGCCGTGAGAGGCCAAGCGGAGCATTCCGAACCAAAGGGGCCGGGACCGATTCAACGTGACGGCGCTTGCCCAACGCAGGTGCACTAATCTGAGAACCGGGCATCATCCGCCCAGGTTGCTGTGCGCTGTGGGCCGGCACTTCGCCCTGGCGTTCGCTCGTAGGGGAAGAATCCACGCCTCTGCGATTCGCTTCTTCGAGGGGTGGCGGCGCATCGATGCCCGGCGAATCAACCGGCCCTGCCTGGCTTACGGGTGGAGCAAACATTGAAGCGATGCGCGGTTGAATCACGGTCGCGGCGCCCGTCTGACGATCCACTAATCTGGTCACAAAATCGCTCATGCCAGCGCCATCTCCACATACATCCTTCGGCGAGGCTCGCTCAGGCGAAGGACTTCTCCTTCCGTCCAGCCGTAGGTACGGGCCAGGAGATCGACTTCCTGCAAGAGTCGCCGGCTTCGCGTCTGAAGTTCGTTCCAGAAGAAGGTCACGATATCAAACAGCATCTGCCATGGCTGCCCGCAGAGGTCGCATCGCAGGTCGATCAGCACCTCGGCCAGCGGATCCAATTTGCCCAATCGTTCGACCAGCACATCCTCGTCGGACTCAACCCAAGCCACCACCTCGTCGCGTCCAACCCCTCTTCGAATGCAGCGCGACAAAATGGTCCGCCGCGCCTGCTCCTGATCGGCGGCCTCGGCTGCCAGGGCCAGGTCCCGGCTGTTCGGCCCGCGCAACTCGTAGATGCGGCTGCCTTGTTCCACGGTCGTCCAGATGGCCGCCTCAACCGGCACCGCCGATGCCAGGAGCGTGGCGCACGAGAGTTCGAATTCGACCCCGCTGCGGCAGGCAGGACATTCGGCGTAGGCCTCGATACGATCTCCGATCGTGTGCCGGCGCAGTGCCAGCACGTGCGCATCGCGACGCCCGACCGGCCATTCACACAACGCCTCGAACGGTTGCTCGGGACAGGCGTGCTGCAGGAACAGTAACGCCCGGTCGATGGGGTGCCGGCCCGCTCCTTCTTCCCAGACCTCCAGCATGGCGGCGGCGGACAGGGCCTGGACGAATTCCTGCGTCATGCTCCAGGTTCCGTGAAGGTGGGCTCGGATGGTTCGACGACTTCGTAGTCGCGCTCGATGCCTTCATTCTCCAGCTTGAGCGTTTGGATCAAGACGGCGTTGGCGTTGGCATCACAATCCGCCTGGTATTGATACTCCGAGACCCAGCAGCGGAAGACTTTATAGGCGATGGCCAATTGTCCGGCTTCGTTGTACAGCTCGATGATGATGTCTTTCCGGAAATCCTTGAGCGAGACCTCCGCGCCCAACCCCGATCCGAAGTTCCATACCTTGTTCGCCCATTGCTCGAAGGCGGTGTCGTGCGTGACGCCCCGCTCCAGCGTGATGGCCTCGAACTTCGTGCGTCCCGGCGACTTGCGGCTGCTGCTGGGATCGCCGCCCTCCCGATGTTCGACGACTTCGGTCGAACGTTTGAGCGCCCCAACCTTGCTGACGCCGGCGACATAACGCCCATCCCATTTGACGCGAAATTTGAAGTTCTTGTAGGGATCGAATCGAGTCGTGTTCACCGTGAACTGAGCCATGGTCTCTCCTTTTTTGTTGGCAGATGCTGAAACTCGCCGCCGGCGTCGTTCTCGCCACGGCAGCCTCCTCAACGTAGCCGCCGGCTACGCCCGCGGTCCTGCCCTCGGCTGCGGCCTTGCCGGACGACGATTTTGAGCATCTGCAGCCTTCCTTCTACGTCGCGATCTGGCCCGCCATCTGCTGGAGCTTGATGATCACGAACTCAGCGGGCTTGAGCGGGGCGAACCCCACGACGATGTTGACGATGCCGAGATTGATGTCGTTCTGCGTGGTGGTCTCCTTGTCGCATTTGACGAAGTAGGCATCACGAGGCGCGGTGCCCTGAAACGCCCCTTGCCGAAACAGGTTGTGCATGAAGGCGCCGAGGTTCAATCGGATCTGCGCCCACAGCGGCTCATCATTCGGTTCGAACACCACCCACTGCGTGCCGCGGTACAGACTTTCTTCCACAAACAGCGCCAGCCGTCGGACCGGGACGTATTTGTATTCATCCGCCGCCGCGTCAGCCCCACGCATGGTCCGCGATCCCCACACGACCCGGCCGTGGACCGGGAACGTGCGGAGACAATTGATGCCCAACGGATTCAGCAAGCCGTTTTCCGCGTCGGTCATATCGAGTTGGAGTCCGGCCACGCCGCTCAAGGATGCGTCGAGACCGGCCGGCGCCTTCCAAACCCCGCGCTGGCTGTCGGTCCGGGCCATGACTCCGGCAATGACCCCGCAGGGCACGAAGGTCTCGATCTGCCCGCCGAGCTGGGAATCCGCCTGTTTGATGCGCGGAAAATAGATTGCGGCGTTCCGCGCCATGTCCCCGGTCAGGCCCATTCCGGCCGCTCCGGTCTGAGCGGCGCTCACCGTCGTCCATCCGGCTTTCGGATCCACGACCAGCATCGCGCGCCGTTTGACGCAATAACTCAGCGCTTCCTGATAGACATCGTCGGGGACGTCACCGCCGCGCGCGTCCGGAAGAATACAGAGCAGGTTGAAGAGATCGACTTTTTCCAGTTGGTAGAGTCCGGTTTTTCCGGACTGACCGCCTTTGTAGGCCGCTCCATCGAGGACGGCGCTATCGACGGCGACATCCGCCGGCGCCGCGTTCTTCGCGGCCGTCGACTTCGTGCCGGCCGTCCAGACATCGGCATCCGTGAGCGCCCCGGCATGGGCCGCAGGCGACGTGTTCGACGGCAGCGCGGTCGTTACCCGCACAAGGTTCGACTCAGCCAGCAGCACCCGGTCCGCGCGCCGCGCGCTTTCTTTGGTCGTCAGATTCAAAAAGGTCTCCGTCACTCCGGTACCCGCATCGCGTATCGTTAGGTCGAAGAGGTCGGCCGGTTGGACGCCCAGCCGCGTCGCCACCGCAATCAGGTTCGGATCGGTCGTGAGCTTCTTATCCACGCGCACCCGCACCTGCATGCCCCACGCGCCTTCCGACGCGGCCTGCAAGGTCAGGCTCGGCACTTCATAGGTCGCCTTGCTGGCGCTTCCGGCCGTGGCCTTGTAGAGGCGCACAATCACGGCTTGCCCGCCGCCGTTGAGGAAAAAGTCGCGCACGGCGTAACTCATCATCATGTCGCGATGGAGGCCGCCGAAGATTCGTTCGTAATCCGCGAAGCTGGTGATAGTGACCGGTTGGTCCGTCGGCCCTCGCAAAGCCTTGCCGATCACTCCCGTGATCGATGTCGCCACGCCGGTAATGGTGCGTACGCCGCTCGGCAATTCCTCGATGTACACACCCGGATAGGTTGGTTGCACTGGCATACTCTTCCTCCTCGGCTGAGAACATTCATGTCGCCTGCTTGTCCCGGATCAGAAACTCGCGGATCTCGTTCAGCTGCGCATGGTTCACACTATAGATCGGCTGACTCGACGTCTCGCGCTTCAGAATCCACCCGCGTGCCACGAGCGCGTCCAACACCCCGATCGCCACGCGTTCGTCCGGGCAGGGCTTGGCGATCCACCAATTGATGACCCCTTCCCTGGTATCCTTCGCGCCGGGATGGCGAAGCAGATAGTCGAGAATGCTGTGCCGGATAATGGCATCTTGTGATTCCATCCGGATTGATCCCCGGAGACGCGGCGCACCATGGTTCGTAGCTGGGAGCCAGCAAAAGGAATGCCATTAGGGAAACTCCATTTGCCGGCGTTTGACCGGGAGTTTTAACGATCGCCTCAGGCGGGCGCGGCGATCCTGCCGCAGCTGAGTTGCCGGAAGGATTTCGAAAGTGCGTTGATTGTCAGCGTGATGGACGGTGCGGCGAAATGTCCGCAGCACTGCGGATGTCAGGCATGCCAGTCGAAGGGAGGATGGAGCGGTGGCGGATAGGCGCCGATGGGGCCTGTCTCGTCCTGTTGAAACGATTCCCGGTGAATCCCGTACTTCCGAAGCAGCCGTTGAAAACTGCGGCGCTCCTTTCCCGCCGCTTTGGCGGCATGCGTCACGTTCCCGCGGAACGTCACCAGAGTCTTCACGAGGTAGGCCCGCTCGGCGTCCATCGTTGCCGAATTCTTTACGGCGCGCAGCGACCCAGTGAGCGAGACCTTTTTCTGCTGGTCGACGGCGCACTCAATGTCCTGCGCCTGTATGGTCGCCGACGCGCACATCACCACGGCGCGCTGGACCGTGCTTTCCAATTCCCGCACATTGCCCGGCCAGGCATGCGCGAGAAGTTTCTGAAGCGCCTCGTCGGAGAACCGGCGCGGCCCTTGCCCATCGGCACGTTGAAAACGCTGCAAGAACCGCTTGGCCAATAACGGAATATCCTCTGCTCGATCCCGTAAGGGCGGCACGACCAACGACAGCACGTTCAAGCGGTGGAAGAGATCCTCTCGAAACTGCCGGTTCGCCACGGCTTGCCGGAGATCCACGTTGGATGCGGCAAGAATCCGCACATTGGCCAACTTCGTGCGCGAGCAACCCAACGGCCGGTATTCGCGATACTGCACAAAGCGCAGGAGTTTCGCTTGCGCATAGGGATTCAACGCATCGACTTCGTCGAGGAACAGCGTGCCCCCCTCTGCCTCAAGGACCAATCCCGCCTGTTCATGCGCGGCGCTGGTATAAGCACCTTTGGCATGCCCGAACAATTCGTTCTCGAATAATTGATCCGGCAAGGCGGCACAATTGATCGGGATGAACGCATGCTCCCTTCGCGCACTGGAATAATGGATGGCTCGGGCAAACACTTCCTTGCCCGTGCCCGTTTCTCCCTGCAGCAACACCGGCGCATCGACATCGGCGAAGAGGGGAATTTTGTCCACCTGCGCTTGAAACATCGCGCTCTCCCCGACCAGCGAATGAACCCGGACAGGGCGTGCTTCACCCGAAGCACTTCGATCCGGCGGATGGTCCTGGCTCAGCACCCGGCGCACGCGTAATGCCAATTCCCGCCCGTCCAGCGGACACAGGATAAAGTCACGGATCGCCGCAGGCAGGTCACGCGCGAGCTGATCGTCATTTCGTTGCATGCCCATGATGCCGACAATCGGCACATCCGGCCAACGCCGGATCGCCGCCGCGACGCGCGCGTCGTACGATGAATCGAGAACCTGTTGATGGAGCAGGACGAGTCGAGGCGCAGGGGTTGCCAGAGCGGGATCGGCTATTTGATCGACCGCGATCCGTTCGCCGGGCAAGGCACGTTCGAGAGCGTCTACGATGCAGGCATGATCACAGCAGGACCGACCACCTTCCGCGTGGGTGAGTAAGGCGATGTGGAAGACGTCCTTCATGGCGAGACACCTCTCGTTCAGGATGACGCGCTTCGTCTGATCAGCCGGTGCACGGGCGGCAGAATCGAATCGGCGTGGTCTTCAGATGTGCACCATTCATACCACTGCACGTTCTCGGCAGGCGGCTTCACCCGTCAACAAGCCGACCAACGCCACATCGCCACCGGCTGCGCAAGAATCACTCTCCCGAAGCCGCAAGCACGGTCACCACCCTTCTCATCATGCCCGCCGGACATGTTGTATGTGATCCGATACAGTCCGAGCTGTAAATGGATACAGTATCGCTTCTCCACGATCTTGTGCCCGCACTTATAACACAGTGCGTTTCATTCGACCATGCCGGGCTGATCGAGCAGGATTTTGTTGAGAGCAGGCTACGCAACTTCACGTGCCATCGCCATTGCGCTCTTCACGCATGGTTCTGCGAGAACAGTTATTTTATAGATCACTTCGTATCCGCTGAATTGACTCAGGGTGATACAACGGCTGCCGTCTTCTCAAAAAAATGTCCTGAAGGGTTGACAGTACCATTCGAGATGGGGTGTACTCGGACGCGGTCACCTCGTTCCAACCCTTCGGGGCCCATGTGACCGGCAGTACTCGGGCTCTCAGCGTGACCAATTCCCACAAATCCCGCGGGACATTGGTGACCTGACAGTCACTTCACCGCACCGACAGTTTCCCGGCTCCCGCGCCCTCGGCAGATGCGCTCTTCGGACTCGTCCTGAGGAACGCGTTGTGATCTGGCCGGGCGGAGCCATTTGAAAATATTTCAGCGAGAAGGACCTCGCGCGATGTTCCGCAGGGACGCACCGGCAACCTTTCTGTCACCCAACCTGGATTTCCTGCGGGCCGTAGCCGTCCTCCTCGTGTACTTCTTTCATCTATTCCTCACGACCGGCCCTCGCTTGCCTGACTTCCTCGCTCAGTTCGGGGTCCTGCTGTTTTTTGTGCATACGAGTCTGGTCTTGATGTTTTCCTTGCAGCGGATCGAGATGCGGCGACAGGGATTTTTTGTCACGTTTTATCTGCGCCGCCTATTCCGGATTTATCCGCTCAGCATCGTCTGCGTCAGCCTCATCGTGTGGTTTCAATTCCCCCGGGCGCCCTGGTGGCCCTGGTCCCAACCGGACGTGTCGACTATCTGGGCCAATCTGCTCCTGTATACCGAATTTGCCTATGAGCCTGTCGTCACCTCGGTGCTCTGGAGTCTCCCCTACGAAGTCGCCATGTATGCCGTGCTCCCGTTGTGTTATCTGGCCGGGAAGGCCTACGGGATCAGAGGAATTTTAGCGCTCTGGGGCCTCGCCGTGGTGGGAGGAATCGTCCAGCCGTCTATTGCCACTCGTCTCGGCGTGGCGCAATTTGTTCCTTGCTTCATCGCCGGCGTGGCCTGTTATTTCATGGGCTACGGAGTACGCCGGCGCACGCTTCCATTTTTCGGCTGGCCGCTGATCTTGCTGGCCGCCGCCGGCATGCAGGCGGTGGGAAACTATTTTCAGCATGAAGCCATGGCGCGTTGGACGCTCTGCTTGATGATCGGGCTCACCGCGCCGTTTTTTGCAGAATTGAGTCGGCCGGCGCTGAATACAGCCGCCGAACTGATCGCCCGGTACTCCTATGGCATTTATCTGACTCATTTGCACGCGCAATGGACCGCGCTGGTGCTGCTCAAAGACCAACCGGCAGCCGTTCGGTACGGGGTGCTTCTCGCACTCAGCATCGGACTGCCGGTGACCCTCTACCATCTGGTGGAAGCTCCGATGATCCGGTTCGGCGCACGCCTGGCAGCCAGGTTATCTCCCTCACCGGCTACGGTCACCCGGCCACGTTCCCCGGAACAGGCGCTTCCCGCCCCGGCAGAAGGACCCCATTACAGCAAACCTCCACAACCGGCTCGCCTCCGGGCGGGTCAATCGCCGGCTTCCCGCGCCACGAAACATCAGCCTACCCCTGTCTCAACGAGATAGTTTTCTCCCCAGCTCCGGAGCGACCTTGCCAGGACGAGATCGCGCGACCAGCCGACCGTCGGCTTCAGGCTCTCGCACGGCCTGAATTGACAGCGTGGCCTGCCAGGCGTACTCTTCGCGCTCATCGACAGGCAACGCTCATGATGCGCGCTGATGCGGCTCCTGACCAATTCGCCATCCACCCACCATTCAACGAGAGGCCTTTCATGTTGACCAGATTCGTGCTGTTGTGTGCGTTGACTGCTGCGACGCTGACCACCGCAGGTTTCGCCCTCGCCATCGAGCGCGTGAACGTCGAATACTCGGCTGACCAGATCATCGAGTCTGAAGAAGGCGCGACCAAAAGCCGCATCTATTCCACACCGACCAAAGAACGCCGCGACATGTCGCACGGCGGCGCCGTCATGATGATGATCACGCGCCATGACAAACACGTCAGCTGGACGTTGATGCCGGAAGAAAAAATGTACATGGAGACGGAGGCTGATCACGCTTCCCCAAGCAAATCGGACCTGTCCGCGTATCAGATCGAACAGACCACACTGGGCGAGGAAACCCTCAACGGGGTCGTCATGAACAAGAGCAAGATCATCATGACCGGCACCGACGGGACGAAGATGGGCGGCTTCATGTGGACCACGAAGGAAGGCATCCTGGCCAAGGTCGACGCCATTGCGGTCGACGAGGGACGGAAGGCGCGCTTCAAAATGGAGCAGACCAATATCAAGATCGCCAAACAACCGGCTGAGCTGTTCGAAATTCCCAACGGATTCCAGAAGCTGGACATGGGCGGGATGGGGATGGACATGCTCAAAGGTATGATGGGGCGTTAAGGAGGCGGTCGTGAGACGCATCACAACTCTGCATCTGGCCTGGGGCGTCGCACTGATATTCTGGAGCACACCGGTGTGGGCGGATTCTCTCTGCGCGGAAAAAGCGCTGCAAGCAGCCGCGGACGCCCAATTGAAGAAGGCGGAAGCGCTCGAGCGCGCCGGACACCCACGCGAGGCGTACGCCGCTCTGTCGAAAGCGGACAGCGAGTGCATCAGCGACTCTGCGCGCCACGAAGGCTTGCAGCAACGCACCGCCAAGGCCATCGGTGCGGAAGAGGAACAGAAAAGGCATCTGCAGGACGCGTTCGATTGGTACGTGCGTGCGAGGGCATTTGTCGATGCGGGCCGCATGCAGCGCAAACTGGTCGAAGCCAGACCGGACGACATTAACACCGTCAGCCACGCGATCGACTACTTTTCACTGCACAACGACAAGGCGCAGGAACAGGCGATGCGAGGTCATGCGCTCAAGCAGGTCGAGAAGGCGCTCGCGGATGAAGAGAAACGATTTGCGTCGTTCACCAAAGATTCGCTGCAGGAGCTCGGGCGCGCGCGCGATTGGACCTACTATGCCAAAGCGGGAGAAGACCGGATTCGCGCGCGGGCCGCGCAACGCGGCGATACACTCGCCGCCGAGGAAAGTCGAAAGTTTCTCCGGCTCGCCATCTCCTACTATGAGCAGGCCGGCCGGCAGGACCGCATCCCCACCATACGCGAGAAGGCGCGGATGCTGGCGAAGCGCCACGAGGCCAAGGGCGAAGGCGAGATCGCGGCGGAGTTCTACGGGATAGCCGGCGACGACACACAGGCTGAAGCCGTCCAGAAGCAGACCGAGCAGCGCCAAGCGCAGGTCGAAGAAGGGCGTAAGAAGACCTTCAAGAAGGAACAGGCCGACCTGGAAAGAGCGCTCGGCTTCTAGCAGGAGCACATCATGGCAAAAGCGACATCCGGGACGGTGAGTTGGGCGGCATCGGGAGAATGGGACGTTCGCGCGGAGGCACCGGCTCGCGGAGGACGTCGCGGGGTGACCGACCTACCCGATCCGTTTTTGGCGAATCTCACCGCGACGAACCGCTGGCACGTTGAACAGACCCTCACGGCGACGCCGAAGGCCAGGCGCGGCGAAGCAGCAGCGGCTCCCCTCACGCTGGATGTCGAAGGCGGTCCAGACGACATCTATATCGTCATGACGCGGTACGCCTCGGGCGCGATCCGTTTTCACATGCCGAACGAACCAGCCAGGCGCGGGGCGCGGCGGGGCGCTCGGAAGATCTCCCGGTTTTCAATTCCCGTTCCGGCCGCCCCGCTTGCCGAGCCCGGCGGGCGCCGGGGCTTCATCAGCGCCGCCATCAAGGCCGTCGTCCTGAAAGTGGCCGGCAAGATCGCTGATTTCGCGCTCGCCAAACTGGCCCTGCTCTGGGAAACCGCCACCTGGAAATTGAAGGGTCGCCGGGAAGGATGGCTCTCTGTCACAGCCGACGGTCTCGCCGGCCAACAGCTGCTGCCGCCCGCCGATCTGTCCTCGGTGAGCGCGACCGGACGCAACCTGCTGTTCATACACGGCACCTTTTCCAATACGGGGGCCGCGTTCGCCGGTTTGGCCGGCACCCGCGGGAGTCACGGCAAGACATTCTTCGAAGCACTACAGGATCTCTACGGCAATCGCATCTACGGCTTCGACCACTTCACGCTCAGCCGGACGCCGGAAGAAAACGTGCGACTGCTGCTCGAGGGGCTGCCGGATCGCGCCACCACCTTCGACGTCATCACCCATTCCCGCGGCGGCTTGGTCTTGCGGCATTTAGTGGAACGCCGCGAGCGATTCGGGGCCCTCGCCGATCGCTTCGCCGTGGGCCGCGCCGTGCTGGTCGCAAGCCCGAACGGTGGAACGCCGCTCGCGTCACCGGACCATGTGACGCAATACACCAACTGGCTCTCCAATATGCTGGAAGTATTCCCCGACAACCCCTTCACGACCGGTGTGGAATTCGTCAGTGAGGCGCTGTCCTGGATCGCCCGCCGGCTGGTCGGCAGTTTGCCGGGTCTGGCCTCGATGGATAACAACGGCGAGATCATCCAGGCGTTACAAGCGGCTCCGAATCCGCCGGCTCAGGCCTATTCCTCACTCGTCGCAAATTTTGAACCGGATACGGCGTTACTCCAGCGCATCATCGACGCAGGCGCGGATTTATTTTTCCCCACCGCCAATGATCTGGTGGTTCCGACCGAAGGCGGGTGGCGGGTCGATCCTGGCGGAAGCAGCGCAGCCGCCATTCCTGGAGACCGCATCGGTTGTTTCGGAGTGGGGGGCAACCTGTCCCAGCAACGGCCCGTGAACCACGTCAATTTTTTCGAGGATCCCGGCACGGTGGATTTTCTTGTCCGCGCGTTGCGCGGGGACGCGCAACCGGTCACGCCGATGGACATCGCGCGCGACTTGCCGTCAGGACGGCGGCGAGGCGCGGCCCTGCTGAAAACGCCGCCCCCCGTCGTTCCACCGGAACGCCGCGAGGAACCACCGGCAAGCAGGCCGGCGGTTCCAGCCGTCCAGGCGGCTCCGCCCGTCTCCAGCCTCTCGCAGCCCCTTGAAACGGACGATGTCTTTCACATTGCCTTGATCGCGCCGAACGAAGGCGCCGGCGAGGCCCAGCTGATCGCCACGTTCAGAAACGCCCGCGTGATGGAACATCTCTCTACCGGTGGACCGGGCCAGAAGACGGTCACTGCCCGCCGATCCGGCCTGGACGAGGCGGCGACGCAATGGGCTGCGATCAAGGCCGGACAGGCTCATATTCACGGCTATATCAATGGTGATCCAGCCTATCCGCAACTTCCGGGCGAGCTCGCGCTGCAGCAACTGGGTAGTGCCCTGTTTACCGCACTGTTTCCCGGACAAGTCCGACGACTCTACGACGCCGCGCGCTCGGAGCAAGTCAGCCAACGGCTCAATCTGATCTTCACCTCCGACATCGGCTGGATCGCCGACCAATCCTGGGAATTTATCTATGATCCCGACCGCCGCACCTTTCTCGCGCTGGAGGAAGTCAATTTCACCCGCAATGTCCTCACGGCCATTCCGGCCGAGCGCATTCCGGCCCGCCCCACCATGCGGATCCTCGTCGTGGTCGCTCAACCACTGGGGCTCGGCGCGCTGTCGGTGGAGGAGGAAGCAGATGTGATCCGCAGCGGATTCCGCCGCCTGCTCGACGCAGGCCTTGCCGAAGTGGACCTGCTGCAGGATGCAACTCCGGAGCTGCTGCACCGGGCTCTGGAATCTGCTAAGGCTCCGATCGACGTGCTGCACTTCATCGGCCACGGGGAATACGACGAGAAAACCGACTGCGGCTATTTGATCTTCGAGAATCAGGACGGGGGCGAGCAGCGGTTGGATTCCTCCACGCTCCGCCAGATTGTCTGCCGCCGCGGCATACGCCTGGTCTGCTTAAACGCCTGCGAAACCGGCCGCGGGGGGCGGCAGGATTTCAGTCGTGGCGTGGCGCAAGCACTCATTGCCGGTGGCGTGCCGGCGGTGGTGGCGAATCAATATCCGGTACTGGATGTCTCCGCCACGGCCTTTTCCCGCCATTTCTACTGGGCCCTGGCGATGGGACACACCATCGGCGATGCGGCCCGCGAGGCGCGCGTATCGGTCAACTATGCGATCTCCGGAGAAGCGATCGACTGGGCGATACCGGTCGTCTTCGCGCGTAATCCCGCCCAGCGATTGTGCGAGCCCCGCACCGCCGCCGCCTATGAGCGGACCAGGAGCGCGGCCGTGCGCAACCGCCGGCGCGCAGTGGAAGACCGCACGCGCATTGGCATCTGGAATGCGCATCGCATGATTCCTCACTTGCCGGAGATCTGCGAACGTCTCACCAAGACGCAAAATCTATACGCCTTCGAGACCGTGTCTTTTCCGGCCCCGATCGGAATCTGGCGCCGCGAGCAGGATAAGGATCAAGCCTTCGTGGTGGCCGAAACGCTGTACGAGCGGTTGAAGGACAAACCCAAGGAATTGGGGATTGATACACTCATCTGCATGATCAATTTTCCCATGAAGGACGCGCGGACAAGGTACCTGTACTATTGGCGACGGGATCCGCTGATCGTCACCTCGACTTTCGGACTCCTGGAGCAACTGAACGAACGGGAATTCACGGTCGAGCGTATGATGGCGCATCTGGCGGCGGCCGTCGTCGCAGGCATCCCACCACATCCCCGCCGAATCGGGCCGGCCGATTGCCCGCTCTATTACAATGCCGAGCGCAACATTCGTTCAATCGCGGGGCGTCTGACGTTTTGTCCGACTTGCCGCAAACAGTTTAAAGACAAAGACGCGCAACAGCGGCTGCAGGCCGCTCAGCGGATTCTGGCCGCCTATCCATGAGCGGGGCGATGACGATGCGCCGGAGGAGTTGTCGAACTGCGCCGGAGAACCTCTCCCGCGCGCTGAGATGGGAGGCACGTCGGATGACCACACGGCTAATAGCGCTGAGCGCAGCTTTGCTTCTGGTATTAAGTGCCGCGCTCCTTGGATCGGTCGCTTCTGTTTCAGCCGGAACGGCAGCCGTTCGGCCGGGAAGCGGCTATGCTATTGCCTCCAACCCCTTGGATGACAGCAATCCCCAATATACCTGGGGCGATTTCCGCATCTATGTGATCGCCGGCTGCGTGCCGAAAAATCTTCCGTATCCGGGACTCGTCGGCTCCGTGTATGTGGGCTGCAACGATCTGGAGTATGCGAAGGATAAAGTCGTCGAAAGCCCGTTCGTGTCCTGCCTGGAGATGTTTTCGGATGGTGTGCTCTCCGGGCTTCATATCGTGGAAGTGAACAACCGCACGTGGGAGTCGTTCCGGTTTTCCTGCCGGGAATTGCAGGCAGACGGCACCCTCGGCGCTCGTTCGGAGAAGAGCAAGTTTCTGTTCAACTACGAAAAAGACGGCACTCTCTTCGAAACCACGGTGCCGGCGGACCGGCTCGCCATGGGTTTACACGAGGTCTACAACAAGCTGCAATTTCGCGAGAGCCTCCTCCAGGTGGGCCTCGAACATGCGACGGCAGCGGATATTCATGAAAACGGATCGAAGGGAAAAGATCCGGCATCCATTCAAGTGAGCCCCAGAGTGCCGGATGCGTTTGGATTAGGTGGGCTCAGGGGCAGTTATGATTGGCAGTGCCCGCCGGGCATGGTCGTGACCGGCGCAGCAATCGGCCATGTTCCTGACAAGAAAGAGAAGCATACCCGGCCGGTCTATCTGTTGTTGGAATGCCGGAAGCTGTTTCATGGAGAGTGAGGGATACGAGAAGCGGTGTTCGCACATCCCACGTGGGCTGCGACGAAAATACTGTCAGGAATAAGTTCCTTCTTGACGCCAAGTTCTTTCCGAACAACTCCTACCCCCTTTTAATTTCAATTTTTCCACGACGATAGAGACATTTAGAGATAACGCCGGGCCGTCCCACCTCGTAATACAAGGCGTCTCTCTGGGAGGCAACGTCCAATGTTCTATCCCTTGTCGAGCCTCATACTATCCCTGTGCTTGGTGGGGCTGCCGGGATGCTTCTCTCGCGTCCCCTTTCAAGATGCACCGACACCAACGGCGGATCAAACCGTGCTCTATATCTATCGGCCCGATTCTCCGCCGATGCTTCGCAAAGCCTCGGTGTTTATCAACAACCAAAAGGTGGTCGACCTCGCCTCGAAAGAATTTACCTGGATCAGCCTTCCAGCAGGCTCATACATTCTGCATGTCAAATGGTCACCGGAATTGGCGATATCAGCGGAAAATATCAATCTGCATGTCCGCGAGAAAGAAACGGTCTTCGTGAAAATTGAACCGGCCACCGTCACATTCCTAGCCGGCAACTATGTCAAGGTCCAGCTCTCTGGCGGGAATCATCCCGACCTGATTACGCGGGTGTGGCCCTTGAGTTATGTGATACCGAACCAGATGGCTTTGAAACCGCTCGAATAGCTGCCTTTCTTAGATGACGTCGTGGCCCGCCCATCGTACGTCTGAACCAGCTGTGCGGAAGACATCGGTGCGGCGGGCAGGTTCAGAGTGACTTACTGATTGTCCAGCCCCCGGACGGCCTTGAGTAGATTCTCCGGCGTGCCGATGTCTAAGTAGCGCTCGCCGGGGAACTTGACGCTTTGCACGACGAGTCCCCCTTTGAGGGCCGCCTGCAACACCACCCCCACCGCCAAGTCCCCGCTCGGGTCATTGGCGCGGTTGGCCAACCGGCTCATGTTCTGCTTGGTGTCGTCGGCGCGGAGAAACTCGTGGAGAAAGGCCGAGAATCGAGGCGTCCAGACGGCGCAGCACCAGCCGTGGGTGAGGGTGGTCGAGGCGGGTTTCATGACGAGATCACGGACGCGGCCTCCTTCGTCACAATCCGCCATGTCCCAGACACGCGGATCCTCAATCAAATGCAAGCCGAGCACCACATCCGCTCCCGTGTCTTCCTGCCGTTGGATCAACCGTGCATAAGCATCGTCGGGCCCGAACAGAATATCCGGAAATCCAAACGCCACGCGTTTCTGTTCGATAAACGGATACGCGCGGTCGAGGGTATCAGGTGGCCCCAGAGATCCGGCGATCACGAGATAGGCCAGCGAGAGACCGATCACGTCGCCCTCCCGGAAATAGTTGGGGATATCCCACTTGCCGGCTTTGATCACCATGAACGCCTTCGTGATGCCGGCCACCCTGAATTTCTCCAGCAGGTACTGTGCCGCCACTTTCGGGCGTGGCAAGCCACTCTTCTCATCTACGGTAAAGCCGACGGGAAAGACTTCCTTGCTGCAGGGAAACGGCTGCAGCCTTGTGGCCATTCCCGCAGCCGGCACGAGTCCCACGACTTCTAGAGGGATCTGTTGTGCAGCCTTGCGATCATCATTCGGGTCGTTCATCGTCACGTCCTTTGTTCATTCGCAGAGGGCTCGCCGACAATTTCCCGATAGTAGGTTTCGACCATCGCCGACCGGGCTTGGTCGACCACGACCAGTTGGCGCTGGTCGAACGTATTGGCGCAATACAGATAGACGAACTCGGCAGTCCGCCCCCACTCGACATGAAACTGCCGTCCATCCGTTTCTGTCCTCGTGATCTGCGCCACGACCTGTTTTGAGGGAAGATGCGACCAGGCCTGCTGGGCAGAAGACTCGTGGTTTTCGTACAAGGGCTGATCGCGATCCACTCGAACGGCACGCAGCTGCGTCACACTGAATGGAGGACTCCCGTCCAATTCGGGCTGCTCATCCCACGGGAGGACCTTCGCTGAAGCAGCCACACCGGTCACATACAAAGGACCGTCATCCGTCACCTCTTCGATGGAACGATAACGGATCGGCTCCGGCGGGAAGAGTAACGCAAGGCCACGCTCCGCCAGGGCTCGCTGAAAGGGAATGCGACGCGCGAGCTGCCTGGTCTTTTCGAACAGGATCAATCGGCCGTTTGGCGATAGCGCGTCGCGCAGCCGATCCAATCGAGGCCCGACTCCGGTCCGTTGCTCAAACAGCTGTTGGGCGCTGGTGTCACAGGCACGTGTGAAACTTCGCCAGTCTGAACTGGGAAGGCCGGGGTCCTGCTCGGCCTGAAGCAACGTATGCGTCGCAATGATGACATCGAACCGGCCGGCGGGATTCTGTCGATCAATATCCAGACATTCGAAACGAAGGTTGGTCAACGCCAATTCCTGCGCTCGCTGCCGCGCGAGCGCGATGGAGGCCGGCGAACGATCGAGACCGAGCACTGTCGCCCCAGGGCACTGTTTGGCATAGAAGGTCGTCAGAATCCCAATCCCGCAACCGACGTCGAGAATCGTCCCGGCATTCTCGAGCCGTCCCGCAATCCGCGAACCGACCTCGAGGTAATATTCATAGCGCTGACTGTAGAGGGCCGGAACGGACTGGAGCTTTGCTGTCAGATCGTAAAACGCGATGTCCGCGGCGGGACCGTTGGCAGCGACGCGTTTCGCCTCAATGGACCGGTGCAGCGTCTCGAGTTCTTGCGGCGTGAAGACGTCCCGCTGCCATGCGAAGTAGGCGGCATCAGATTCGATGTGCCGAAGTCCCCACCAGGCGAGATGCGCGCGGAGGGCCGTTTGACGTTCATCGTTCGGGGCACCAGGCACTGGATCCTCTTGCCGGGAGAACCATCACGAGACGTACGTTACGGCCGCTTGAGCATGATGGCATCTTCATAAGCCAGCGGGACCGGATGCGGATGCCGGAGTTGTCCGCTGCCGAAGACGACATACTTTTCGCAGGTCAGTTGGTTCAATCCTATCGGCCCCCGCGCGTGATGGCGGGCCGAACTCAAGCCGATGTCCGCCCCGAATCCCAGGCTATCCCCTGCGTTTAATCGGGACGAGGCATTGACCAGGACCGAGCCGGCATCCACTTCTTTGCTGAAGCGCATGGCGGACTCGTACGACTTCGTCACGATGACGCAGGTGTGGCTGGGGCCATGCTGGGCAATATGGGCCAGCGCCTCGTCGAAGCCCGGCACCATCTTGATGGCCATGCTGGGCCCTTGAAATTGCTTGTTCCAGTCCGTCTCTTGCGCCGGCTTGACGGCCTTATGGCCCGTCATGAGCATTTGCCCCATCAAGGACACAGTTTTCGGACAGCCGTAAATGTCGATTTTGAATTCGTCCAGTAACCGAAGGATCAGGGCCGACAACAGCGGGCGCGCGATTCCCTGGTGGACCAGCAGCGTATCTAGCGAATTGGGAGCCGACGGATGTTGTACCTTGGAGTTCACGACAATATTCTGCGCAAGGGGAATCTCCACATCATCGTCGATATAAATGTGCGTAATGCCGCCGTCATGGCAAAGGATCGGCATCTTGGCCTGTTCCTGCACCACTTTCCTGAGTCCAGCGCCGCCGCGCGGAATGATGGCATCGAGAGCCTTGCCGGATTTGATCAACTCCAGCGCCGCTTCCTTCTCTGGGCGATCGATGATGGTACAGGCCCCTCGCGGGATTCCAGCCTCTGTCATCGCTTTGATCAAGCCGGTCGCAATAACCTGCTGGGTGTGGGTCCAATCGGGTGAGCCGCGAAAGACACAGACGTTGCCTGACTTGAGGCAGAGAGCCAGCGCATCGATCGTTTCCAGCGGTGACAACTCCGAGACGACGCCGATGATCCCGATCGGAACGCGAACACGGCTGACCTGAAGACCGTTCGGTTCTTCGTGGCGCCCGAGCACTTCACCGAGCGGATCCGGCAGATCCGCAATGTGCTGCAATCGATCCGCGAGAAGTTTGACGTCATCGGCCGTCATGCGAATTCTGGCCACGGCGTCGCGCAGACGTTCTCGATTTTCGTATCCCGTCATTGACTTGCCGACCGCGTCGACATCCTTTTCGTTCGCCGCCAGGATGGACTCCTCCGCCTCCGCTATGGAAGCGGCCATATCGCGTAACGCCTTGTCGCGCACGGGGCCTGAGAGGAGAGAAGTCGGCCGCACCGCTTCACGCGCCGCTCTCAACACTTTCTCGAGGTACAGCTTCACTGGAACTTCAACCATTATGTCCCCAATTGGTGATTTGGTGAGTCCGCGTCAGGTGAATTGTCTTTTAGGCAGGAACTTGTCGGATCAGCCTAAGCCATGTCACGAAACGACACGCGCCGGACTATACCATGCGATTTTTTTGCGAGTCAAAGCGAGGTTTGCCCGCATCTGGTGTGCGAGGAACATCATTTGCCTCACCTCTACCAGCCGCTGTCTTGGCTCAGATCGGCCATGCGCCGTATGCGGCGTCGCGCGCCCGTCGATGACGGAAGACCGAGCGTCTTTCCACAAAAAGCGATCGAGAAGGTGGCCGGGATTTAAAAGCGGCACTTGACAAGGCTGAGGAATGGATGATATTGAGAACCATATTCAACTAAACCTCACTGCATTTGTGCGGTAGAGGCCCGAGGAATTCGATTCCCTGAGCCCACGGTCCCTTTGATCGTGGGCTTTTCTTTTTTGGGGGCGAGTATGTTTCAGACAAACACCGTAGACGGCGAAGGTGAATATGCCGGTCAGGCTGCACATTCAGTCCTCCGGTACTCCTCTCACCTTTTATCCACAATCAGAGCCGAGGCATCAGGTCCTGCAGGAGATGCTTCAATCGCATCCTCAACTCCGCAGAAAAACCACTGCGCATACCCGCATGGCCAGGACGCCGTGGTGGAGCGTCTCCGCGCATTCCTCTCGAGCCGCGTCAGTGAGCGGGTCACCCTGAAGGAACTGTCACGCTTCCTCGGTTATTCCGAAAAATATGCCTCTGATGTGTTCCAGCGTTATATGGGGCGCCCGTTTTCCAAGCATCTGAAGCAGCTTCGCCTCGACAAAGCGACGTCCATGTTGTTGGAGGAACGGCACACCATTACCAAAATTGCCGAATCGGTCGGCTTTAGTGACGCGTTTGCCTTCAGTCACTTCTTCAAGCGGGCCATTGGCTGCTCGCCTTCGGAGTATCGCAAACAACAACTCCGCCAGGCGGACATGGCATGAACCTCAGGATCCCATTGACCTCGCTGGGCGCATGGATGTTCTCCATGGTCGTACATGCGTCGGGGCTCTGCGTGGCGATTCTCCTCGCCGCGGACTTTTCCGTGGTTCCGCGGGTGGCTCCATTTCACTGGGATGTCACCTTGGTGACGGCCTCGCGGCCGGAATTGTTGAGTTCGGATAAGCCCCTTCCCGCCATGACCTCAGCAGCTGCAGTGGCGCCCGCCCCTGCTGAGGCGTCTTCGGATCCTCCTCCGTCGGCCGCGCATCGGGTTCCTGCTGTGTCCCATCCAGTCATTGAACAGAGGGGTCCAGTGGCGGATGCTCATGCGCTGCCGGTCAACCATGACACCAGCGCACGCGAAGCCGCAACGCGCGCCGAACATTCATCAGATGCGCCGATCCCCGTGACCGAACCCCTGCTTGACGAGCCAAGCAGGACCACTGCCCCCTTGGCCCACATGCCACCACCGGAGGTGGAAGCGCCTGAACAATCATATGAGACGATGGCGCCCTCGCAGATGGAAGCCCCTCGTGTGGTGACACGAGCTGCCCCGCAATTTAAACCCACCCCGGTTTCACGCCAGGTGCAACCCGACTATGGGTGGCTGGCCAGCCTGGTCGCCACCGAGGTCGAACAAGTCAAACGGTACCCCGCTCAAGCGAAATGGCACCGGTGGCAAGGCAAGGTTGTGGTCCAAGCGGTCGTCCATGAGGATGGCCGCATCAGTGATATTCAGGTCGTGGATTCCTCAGGACACGACACACTCGACCATGATGCGGCCGCCCTGCTGGCACGCATTTCTCCCATGCAGTTGCAGCATCCACTCGATCAAGCATCCATTGTTGTCCGCATCCCAATTGGCTACCGCCTGGAATAGGACCGTCACTATGCAACACGAACAGACCATGCCCTGCCTTTCGGCCTTTGAACAGCATCACAATGATCTCCTGAGGTTCTTCACGCATAAACTCGGCTGTCGGGATCTCGCGGCAGACTGTACGCAAGAGACGTACGTGCATCTGGTCCGCATGCGCTCGACGATCGATGTGCAAAACCCCCGCGCATTTCTCTTTCGCGTTGCGGCCAATCTGGCCGTCGACAATCTTCGTAAAATCCGCATCCGCCGAGAGGCGTTGAGTGCCGAGCCGCCGCCGGAAAACACCGCCAGCCTGGCGCCCTCGGCAGAGGATGCCCTGGATGCCAAACAGCGGCTCGGCCGATTGGAACGCGCCATCGAGGAACTTTCTCCCAAGTGCCGGAGTGCCTTGTTGATGAACCGTTTAGATGGGAAAACCCACCGGGAAATCGCGGAAGAGTTGGGGGTCTCGGAAAGTATGGTGGCAAAGTATGTCATTCAGGCACTGAAGCATTGCCGCGCACGCCTGGATGCGGAACAGGTGGCCGTTCGTTCCTGACTGTTGAAAGCTCGCCTCCATCCGTCTTATACAGTAGCGGCGTGTCTCAGGTTGGGACAACCGCGCCTATCATGCGTGAGACGGATGGATGGATGTCCGACGCGAATTTCCGCAGCCCCCTTCATCGCTCGAAGACGAGGCCCTTGCATGGGTCGCCCGTCTTCATTCCGGCCATGCGTCCGACCAGGATCGCCGGGCTTGTGAAGCATGGCAACGGGTCAGCCCCGCTCATACACAGGCCTTCCGCGACGCCGCACACTTGTGGGAAGAGCTCGGTCATGCGGGCTCACGTCGTCGATCGCGGGCTCGTCTCCGACGGTGGAGTGCCCTCTGCGGCTTCCTTCTGGCGATAACCTGGTTCGCGTGGGAACCACTCCTCGATCAACTTCGTCTCCAGACGGCGCATCATCGAACAGCGGTGGGACAGCAAGCACAACTCGTACTTCAAGACGGCTCTCGCCTCACGCTGAATACGGACACCGCCCTCAACGTGCGCTTTTCCCCGCAACAGCGGGATGTCTTCCTGCTCAAAGGCGAAGCGGCCTTCGCAGTGGCGGCGGATCCGGCGCGGCCTTTCATCGTCCGGAGTCAAGACACCGCCACCACCGCAATGGGCACGAAGTTCGTGGTGCAGACGCGGAGTGATTCAGTGACGGTCACCGTTTCTGAACATGCCGTACAGGTTTCTTCTCCCAACAGCCCTCCGTCCTCCCCCTTGGTGCTCCGGGAAGGCCAGCAGATCTCGTACTCAGCCCATGCTGGATGGAGCGCCGCTCACGCAGTGGATGCCACTCAGGTCGCGGCATGGCAACGAGGCAAAATCATCTTCGATGACCAACCGTTGGGAGCGGTCGTGACTGATCTCAATCGATACCGTCACGGCCACATCTTCATTCTGAATCCTGCTCTTCGCTCGCTGCCGGTCACCGGCGTGTTCGAAATCAACGATCCCGATTCCGCCTTGCGCATCATCGAACAGACTCTCGGCATCCGCGACACCCAACTCAGTCCCTATTTCCTGTTCCTGCACTGAACACCGCACAGCACGCCACCTCTCCTCGCTGCCCTGTCGCAGGATTTTTTTGCGCGACGAATAAATTTCACTGCAGTCTCAACGGCTCCGTCCGTCTTTACCTATGGGCATTCCCGGGAGAGGGCGGACCATAACCTGCCTGCGCATACATCCTTGGACATTGATTGAGCAGAGGGGGAATCATGCAGCATTCATGGCACTTCATTTTGATCGCAATCCTGTCGGTCATTTCTATTCATACGGCCGGCTCCCCGGCCGAGGCGGCACAGGAGCCCCTGTCAACCGGCCAGCAGGGCCTGTTTTCTGTGGCGCAAGCCATGTCCGGCAGCGAGATGTCGGAACCGGCGGAGTTCAACATTCCGCCGCAACCGCTGGGTTCCGCCATTACGACGTTCGCTGATCAAGCCGATTACCGCCTTCTCGTGCTTTCGGACATGACTGAAGGAAAAACCAGCAGCGGCGTGACCGGGCGCCACACTCCGGAAGAGGCGCTGACGCTCATGCTTGCCGGGACAGGTCTCAGTTACCGGCTCACCGAGCCCCGCACGATGACGCTGGAACCGGCTGCCGCATTACTCCCGGCCGCCCCAACGCTCGCACAGTCGACGGCGCCGGAACCCCGTAACCCGAATACGGAGGTGCCCCGATCGGCCAAGCCGGTGAAAGTGCCGGAAATTGTGGTGAAGGAAGTTGAGGATCGTGGGTATACCGTCGAAGAATCGTCCTCGGCCACGCGCATTCCCGCCCCGATTCACGACACCCCTCGTTCCGTGGAGGTCGTGACGCGCCAGGTCTTGGATGATCAAAAAGTCATTCGCTTCAGCGAAGCGCTCCGGAACGTCAGCGGCGTCTCTCAATCCAGCACGCAAGGCGGACAAGGCGGCTCATTCATGATTCGAGGCTTTTCATCCGAGCTCAACGTGTTCAAGAACGGGTTCCGCGACGACAGCACTTTCAGTTCGCGCGCCCAGCGCGACATCATCAACATCGAAAGCGTCGAAGTCGTCAAGGGACCGCCCTCCTATTTGTATGGTCGTTCAGATCCGGGTGGCGTCATCAACCAGGTCACGAAAGCGCCTCTGAAAGATCGCTACTATTCGGCGGAAATGATCGTCGGCAGCTACGGGTTGTATCGCCCGCAGATCGACATAGGCGGCCCGCTCAACGACAGTAAAACGCTCACCTATCGCTTCAACGGCATGTATGAGTCAGCCGAAAGTTACCGCGACGGCGTCAAGAGCCAGCGTATTTTCCTCGCGCCGACCTTCGGGTGGGAGATGAGCAATCGAACCACGCTGCGGTTTGAAGGTGAATACCTCTTCGATCGCTCCCCGATCGACCGCGGCCTCATCGCCTTCGGCAACGGCGTGGCGCCCATCCCCGTCAGCCGGTTCCTGGGCGATCCGAACCGCAAGATGGAAACACAACAGGGGAAAGCCACGCTGACCCTGTGGCATGAATTCAACGACATGTTCCGGTGGCGCACCGCATTTCGTGCCGCCGCAGCGCGCGCGCGGTATTCCACCTTGGAATCGAACTTCCTGGTCGGCGCCGAAAGCGACGGCATCCTGAACCTGGCGCGCTACGAGATTCCGACGACCGTGCAAAGCCACTACTTACAGAACGAACTCCACGGGAACTTCTTCACTGGGTCCATTAAGCACAAGACGATCATCGGTATCGAGCTGGGCCGGGAAAATTCCACGGCCACGGCCTCCGGAGACTTCGGCGGCGACACCACGACGCCGGGCGCGTTCAGCTACATCAACATCTTCAATCCGAACGACCGCCTGTTCTTGAATCCGGCCCTCACCAAATTCGACGATGCGAGCCAACAGAATAATATCTTGGGCGTGTACGTCGGCGACCAAGTCGATCTGTTGGAGAATCTGCACGTGCATTTCGGCGGGCGGTTCGACCTGTTCGACCAGCATATTACCAACCGGCCTGACGACTTGACGACGACCGGCAGCGAGAACAATAAGTCGGATACCGCCTTCAGCCCCTCGTTCGGCATCGCCTATCAGCCCTGGAAGCCGATCACCCTGTTTGCCAACTACACGGAGTCGTTCGCCCCACAGGGCGCCGGCTCACGCAGCATCACGGGAAACCTCTTCGATCCCGAACGCGGAAAGTCCTACGAAGGCGGCATCAAGTATCAAGCCTTCGGCGGGAAATTACGATCCACGGTGGCCGTCTTCGACATCAAGAAGAAGAACGTGCTGACCAACGATCCATTCAACGGATTCTTTTTCTCCGTGGCGACCGGTGAACAACGCAGCAAGGGCGTGGAGTTTGACATCGCCGGCCAGATCTTGCCTGGATGGGACATCATCGCCAACTATGCCTACATTGATGCTCGGGTGACGAAGGACCTCCTGTTTGCCATCGACAGTCGCGTGCCGAACAGTTCGCTGCATCAGGGCAGTGTGTGGACGACCTACTTCTTCCAGGAAGGCATCGCCCAGGGATTCGGCGCGGGTATCGGCATGTATGCGCAAGGCAAACGGAACGGGATATTCCAATGCCAGGATCCCGCCAATTGCCAGGCGCCATTCGAAATGGCCGGATATGTCCGGATGGATGCCGCGCTCTACTATCGCAAGCAGGAAGTCTTCAACAAGACCAACTTACTCGCGGCCATCAATTTCACCAACGTACTCGATCAGCGCTATTTCAGCGGCGCGCAGAACTTCCGCGAAATCGTGTATACGGGTGCGCCGTTCACCGCCATCGGGTCACTCAAGTTCGAGTTCCACTGATCGCGGTTTGACTTCGGCGAGGATCTCGTGAGGCAGCCCTCATCTCGAGGGCTGCTTCAGCCAGTGGCCTGTCCGGCCACAAGACGTGTGAGGAACGAACCGGGCGAGGACGGACAGACCGGCTGCTCGGACGATGCGTTAGGCTGGAGGCTGCGGTTCTGCAGGACGCGTGAGACGTGCAGGAAGATCGGCGAGGGCAATCACGAGGAACTCACCGCACCGGTGGCATTTCACGACCACGCCCCGCTTTTCGAGGCGAGCCGTGAGTCGGCCGCATATGCAACGCACGTCCTTGCCGCCTTGAGTGTTGACAGATTTGTCCATGTGAAGCCTACAGGGGATGTGTAGTCTGCGTCGTATTCATACAATATAGGACGTACGAACTCCGCAAAACCTCACCTCTACCAAGCGGGTCATGCCTGACACAGTGGGCCTCTCTCAGGCTGGCTGGTGTGGTTTCCTCTCCGTCAAACGTCAACAGAGAGAGGGAGTGCCATGCTTCTCACCGATCTGAAATCGCCCCTGTCTCCACCGAAACCCACGATGCCGCGTCCCCTCCCGCACCGGCCGGCGACGGTCCATCCACCGGCATCTCGCAATTCGTTGAAAAAACTGTGGTTACAATTGCACCTGTATCTGGGCCTATTCGGCGGGGCGCTGTTCGTCCTGACCAGCCTGACGGGAAGCGCCTTGGTCTTCTACAAGACCATCGACGAATGGTTGAATCCCGATCAGGTGGCCCGCACAGTCGGGACCGATCAACCCCTCAGCGACATCGTGGCCGGAGCCAGGACCGCGCATCCGGACTGGTCCCCTCCCGATACCCTCATCTTCCCCCTCCACGATCGCGACTCGTACCACGCCTGGTTCAAGGATCCGGCTGCCGCCCCGGCCGAAGAGCGGTGGCACGTCGTGGCCGTCGATCCTTCGACGGCTCGCCCCCTGAGCGACCGCCGCTGGGGCAGCTTTTTCGTCTCGTTCATCTATGAGCTGCATCAGGAGCTGCTGCTCGGACGGCCCGGCGAGATCTTCGTCGGCGTCATGGCCGTATTGTTGCTCGTCTCGATCGCAACGGGCCTCTACCTCTGGTGGCCTGCCCCGGGGAAACTCCGCCGCGCCCTGACGTTTCAGCCCGGCAACAGTCCCATCCGAACGCACTATGACCTGCATAAACTCACAGGGCTGGGCGGAGCACTCGCGCTCACGCTGCTTGCGCTCACCGGGTTTTACTTGGAATTTCCCCAGGTCGTCACCCAGGTCGTGAGCTGGGTCTCGCCCGTTCGGGAAATGTCCCCTGACGAACATCCGCAGTCCGATGTGCAGGCGAAGGTGCCGAAGATTCCCCTTGAACAGGCGATCGCCATCGCGCGTGCAACGTTTCCCGATGCCCGGCCCATGTGGGTGGGCCTGCCTCAGGATGAGCGGGACAGTTACTCCGTGGGGCTGCGGCAACCGGGCGAAGTCCGGCAGGCGGGAGGGCAAACCGAAGTGTGGATCGACCAATACAGCGGGACCGTGCGGCGCGTGACGGATTGGCGCCGTTTCACGGGAGGCGAAACGTTTTTATCCTGGCTCTTTCCCCTGCACAACGGAGAAGCCTTCGGCCTGGCGGGTCGATGGATCGTCTTCGTGACTGGATTGACGCCGCTGATCCTGTATGGAACGGCCTTGCGGATGTGGTGGTTGAAACGAATCGCCCATCAGCGCCGCCGGACACGGCCGTAGAGAACGTTACAGCCGGTGTAACAGCCCTGCATCAACCGCATGGCAATCCGCACAGAGTCCATACAGTTCCAGGTTTTGCGCAGTCAGGTGAAAGCCGTTGGCTGCCGCGACCTGCTGCCGCAGCCGCTCAATGGTCGCATCCTCAAATTCGACGATGTACCCGCACTTCGTGCAGATCAGATGATCATGATCGCCCTTCGCGAACAGGTTGTCGTACTGCGTTTCTTCGCCGAATCGCCGCGCCTGCGCGAAGCCTTTCTCGCACAACACCCGCATCGTGCGATAAATCGTATTCAAAGGCGCTCGATCACCCTGCCGATTGAGCCGGCCGTACAACTCGCGGATGGTGATGTGTTCCTCTTGCAGGAAGGCTCGGATGATCCGTTCACGCTGAAGACTCCAGTTCTGCCTGGTTCGGCCAAAACTGGTCCGGATCCGTTCGATTTCCTCTTCTAATCGCTGCTCCTGCCGGTCGGGACGAACCCGCATCGCCGCCACTTTCATTCAGCTGATTCTCCTGGCCTGTCGCATGCTGCAGAGGGACTGTCTGACCACCTCTCGTTATTAAGACGTACAAGCAGGCGATCTCCCTACCCCGAAAAATGGCCGGGGCCGAACAGATCGGGAAAATGAGCATTCCATTTCGCCGTTCAAGAATCTGAACATGCCCGGCAAAAAATGTTGAGCATCCAGAGAGTAAACATTCCCCCTTCTGATCCGTCTTGATAGATGGATGGACAAGTCAGCAAATATTCGGCCTATCTCAGCCGCGCGCCATCCAGTCGCGATGAGCGACTCTCAACCGGAAAGGAGCAGATGATGAATTGTCCGAAATGCGGCGGCTACATGACTCTCGACCGATTGATGGATTTTTATGCGAAGGAACGGCAGTGGCGCTGTATCAATTGCGGCTGCACCAGTCCGACTGTGGCCGCCATGCTCAAACTGAACAATCGAGCCACGCCCCGTCTTTCGTGAGCCCATCACCCGGATGCAAGCGAGATCAACCTGGTAACCAATCACAAAGGAGACGAGCGATGGATGGAGCGATGCACGGTGACACACGATCCAAGCTGGTGTTATGCGAATGTGGGAAATTTCACTTCACGTACCGCTCGATGACGCTCCATTTTGAACGGGAAGAATTTTTTGCATTCGTCGATTCCGTGGTGCGGCTCGGAAGACTGGCCAAAGACTCTGCTAACGGGACGGCGCATCACCCCACTGCGGTGCACAACTAAACCGCCGGCACCTGTCGAGCCCCGGTCGAGACATGCCGTGACACTTGCACCTGCTGTCAGCTTCCCAACCCTTCGGTTTGAGTAAAGTCAGCAATGGAGATCCCGCAATACCTGTGCAAGCGGTGACTCATCCGGAAGCTGAACATTCCCTGTGCGATGCCGCTCTGCTAAGGTGTAGGCCAATACGTAGGCCACCGGGCCACTCCGATTCGTCAGGACGACAAGACCTTCGGACACCTCCCGCAGGGCAATCCCGTCTATTCTTCACATCATGACTGAGCCAAAACCCGATTCCTATGACGACTCGTTTCACGGATCGCCCTTATTCCAGGTCTTTACCGACTGCGCCAAGGAGCTGCGCTCGTTCTTGACCCGCCGCCTGGGATGCGCCGAAGTCGCGGCCGACCTCGTGCAAGATACCTATATCCGGCTGGCCACCAGGCCCGACCCGGACGTGCATGACAATCCGCGCGCCCTCGTCTTCCGGGTAGCCGCGAATCTCGCCACGGATCATTCCAGAAAGCAGCGTCTCCGCGATGTGTACGACGGCGGGAACCTGGACGACGTGGCGGTTTCTTCTCCGGAGCCCCCGCCCGATGCCGAACTGGCGGCGCAACAAGAGCATGCACTGCTGAAAGAGGCGATCGAACAACTGCCCGACAAGCGCCGCACTGTCTTCTTACTGCGGATGGCGCAGGGTTTACCCTACGATCAGATCGCCGATCGAATAGGAATTTCCGTCAGCGCCGTCGAAAAACACATGACGAAAGCCATCGTGCATTGCCGAACATACGTCGCTCAGCGCCATGGATCGCCCGATGAGTGAGGCTTTCATCGACTGGGCCGTTGTGTAAGGATAGGGATGCATAGCGCCATCTTGCATATGACGGATCCGACGACGTCCCAGAGTTCCCTTGCGGACCAGGCGGTGGCATGGCTGGTTCGCTTGCAGTCTCAGCAAGCCACCGATGCCGACCGGGCGAACTTTGCCTCCTGGTATGCGGCGAGTGACGCGCACCGTTCCGCCTATTCGGAAGCCGAAGCATTTGTCGGCCGGCTCCATCAACCAGCCCGAGATGTCTGGGAGGAACAACGCCTCCACCGTTCCTCCGCCTCCCCTCCATGGACCGGCCGCCGTCTCGCAGCTCTGGCAGCCTGCCTGGCAGTGGCCGCCACCGGCCTCCTGCTCTGGCAGATGGCCGGAACGAAACCGGGCGAATGGCTCACGACACATAAGGGCGAACAGCGGCGCGTGGACTTGGCCGATGGGTCATCCGTATGGCTCAACTCCAACACGACGTTGCGCATGGCCTATAGCGACCAACGCCGTAGGTTGGAGCTCCATCAGGGGGAGGCCTTTTTCGTCGTCGCGAAGGACGCGACGCGGCCCTTTGAGGTCAGCGCCGCCCAGGGCCTGACGAAGGCCGTCGGCACCGAATTCAATGTCCGCTTGAGGAATGAGGCCACAACAGTCACGGTCGCCGAAGGCGTGGTGGAAGTGTCGGAGACGGGAGCAGAAAGACAGGCGCCCTCCGCCGGTTCACCTATCCAACTGCGCCGGCACGAAACGGTCAGCTACTCTCAGAGCGGCATGGGGCGTATCGCGCGCAGCGATGCCGTCGGCAATTTGGCCTGGCGGCGCGGGCAATTCGTCTTCAATCAACAACCATTGGGAGAGGTCATCGAAGAATTGAATCAACAATGGAACGGCCATGTGTTCGTGGGGAGCGCGAAACTCCGGCAACTCCCCGTCAACGGCGTGTTCGATATCCATGATCCTCCTGCCGTCGTGCGAGCCATCGAGCGTACCTTTCATGTCCGCTCAGTCACGTTCCCTTTCCAGATTATCGTCTTGTATTGACCGATCCCGCGTCTTCTTCCCTTTCGCATAGCAGGATGCGGAAAAATTCCGCCAGCGGCGTTCTTGAGATCCGTGAAGCGTGAATCGTGAAGCGCATCTCGTCAGAATCCGCAACTTGGCCGTCACGAGAGACGAACGACGTTTCACGAGCGTGTGGACGGCCTTTTTACGCATCCTGCAAGCTATTCTGATGCGAGACGGCTCTAGACCACGACACCATTCCCGTCGCCCCTGTCCATCAGGCAACCGTTCACCTCGCCGCGCAAAAAAAATCGCCGGGCCTTTGAGGGTCGTCCTCCTTCACCCGTTGTAGGGTAGAGACGTTCATCTTCATTGCCTCAAGGAGTCGCCATGCCCTGTTTGCTCAACTCGTCCCTTCGCTCGGTCCTACCCACTCTTGTACTGTGCCTGATCGCCTTCGGGACATGGAATCAGCGTGCGATCGCTCAGACCCAGGTCACAGAGAATTCTTCAGGCACGATGCCGTTCGACATCGGCCCGCAACCGCTCGGCTCAGCCGTCGCCGAGTTTGCGGCCGCCACCAAGTATCAAGTGCTCTATGGGCAAGGCATCCAGCAGGAGGCGCAGAGCAAAGGCGCGCAAGGTCTGTACACGCCCGCCGAGGCCTTGAGCGCCATTTTAGACGGGACCGGCGTGACCTACCGGTTCACGGACGACAGGACGCTGACGTTGGATCAATCAGGCATGGTTCCGGTTCCGGTCCCGGCATCACAGTCGCGCTCTGAATCGCCCCCAACAGACTCGCCCGCTCCCAGCACGGCCCGCAATTCCAAACCGGTCAAGGTGCCTGAAATCCTGGTGAAGGACATCCGGGAACGCGAGGGCGACGTGTCCTATGTAGCGGAAGACACGAACACGGCGACGAAAAGCGACATTCCGCTGATCGAAACCCCTCAGTCCGTCAGCGTGATCACACGCGCCCGCATCCAGGCCCAAGAGATCAACTCGATCGGCGAGGCGTTACGGTACACAGCCGGCGTGCGAGGGGAACCGTTCGGGTTCGATTCGCGCCTGACCTGGCTGCAGTTTCGCGGGTTCGACAACACCACGAACGGCCTCTTCAAAGATGGCCTGCAACTCCGCAATCCCGCCTTCGGGATCAGCTACAACCTCGAACCCTATGGTGCGGAGCAGTTGGATGTGCTGCGCGGGCCGTCCTCGTTTTTGTATGGACAAGGGAGTCCCGGCGGCCTGCTCAATTACGTCTCCAAGCGTCCGACGCAGCAGTCGCTCCATGAAGTGCAATTTCTCGCCGGCAACTTCGGGCGTTATGAAGGCCGGTTCGATTTCGGAGGGCGAGTCAATGACAGCGACACTTTCTCCTTCCGCATGACCGGTCTGATCCGGGAAAGCGGCACGCAAATCGACAATGTGCCGAACGATCGCGTCTTTATCGCGCCGGCCTTGACCTGGCGCATGGCACAGAGCACGAGCCTGACATTCTTCGCCACGTATCAGAGGGATCGCGCCGGGGCCTTCCAATGGTTGCCCGCCGATGGAACGCTCCGTTTCAATCCCAATGGATTCATTCAGCCCCATCGGTTTACCGGTCAGCCGCCGGTGGATCGCTACAACCGCAGCGAACATTCCGTCGGCTACGAGTTTCACCATCAGCTGTCCGAGAATTGGAAGTTTCTGCAGAAAATGCGCTACAACTCGAACGAAACGGACAACGTCACGACCTTCGTTCTGGGGTTGGAACCGGACCGCCGGACCGCGCTGCGGAATCAGTGGACCAGCTACGGCAAATTAACCGCCATCGCGCTCGACAATCAGCTCAGCGGTCGGCTCTCCACCGGCCCCTTCCAGCATTCACTCCTGGCCGGCCTCGATTTTCAGCGGATCTCCGTGCGGCACAATCAGAACTTCGCGGACGCGTCATCCATCGATATCTTCAATCGATACGACTACGGCGCGCTCGGGGTCGTCCCCACCTTCGACAGCAAACAGGATACGAAGCAATTGCAGACCGGCGTCTATATCCAGGACCAGATCAAACTTAACAACTGGCTCTTGACCTTGGGAGGCCGCCACGATTGGGCGCGAAATGAGGCGACCGATAACGTGGCCGGCACCACGAGCTCGCAAAACGACCGCAAAGCGACGGGCCGCGCCGCCTTGACCTATCTCTTCGACAGCGGACTGGCGCCCTACATCAGCTATTCGACCTTTTTCCTTCCATCGCTGGGCATCGACGCCAACGGAAAACAGTTCAAACCGGAAACCGGCCGGCAATACGAAGTCGGCATCAAGTACCAGATCCCCAACACCCGCACCTTCCTGACCGCCGCCGTCTTCGATCTCACGCGAGAAAACTATGTGCAGACCGACCCGGGAACGTTCCTGCCGGTCCAACGCGGCAAAGCCCGCTCCCGAGGATTGGAGTTGGAAGGGGTCGCCACCTTCGACTCCGGCTGGGACCTGATTGCGGCCTATACGCTGCTCGACAACGAGGTGAGAGAAACCGTCGATCCGAGCGAACAAGGCAAACGTCTGGTGCAGGTCCCGGCCCAATTCGGATCCGCCTGGGCGAAATACACCGTCCCCCAGGGAAAATGGAAAGGGTTCGGCATCGGCGGCGGAGTCCGCTACACCGGGTACAACTATGCCGATGTGACAAATACCTTCCGGGTTCCCAGTTATGTGGTCGGCGATGCGGTCATCGACTACACCTGGAACCATTACCGCTTTGCGCTGAACATCAACAATATCCTGAACCACAACACGTACGGCTGCTTCAACGAAGGCATCACCTGTAACTTCGGCGAACGGCGCACCGTGGTGGGAACCGTGGCCTATCGATGGTGAGAAGTCAGCTGCAGGCCCGTCTCCTCCACGAGCCCTCCGCCTGACGGCGGGAATCTCAAGCGGTTCGACGGGAGAAGGTCAAGGTGATCACGCGACCATGCAGGCGCCATGCGTCTCGCTACCGGTCAGATCGCCGCGCAGTCTTTTCACAGTGGACCAGCGGCGAATTTCTCGCGCGTGATCTGTAGACCTTGGCGGCAGGCAGTTGTTACTATCCGGTGGCCAACCAGGCGGGTACTGACTCCTTCACTCACTCGATGATCGACACGATTCAATCGGTACGATCAAGAAAGGAACCATGATTGCCATTGGAAAACCGGTCCCTGACGGGACCTATCAAGCCTACGCCGAAGATTCCATTCGCTCCGTGACCTTCAATGACCAGCGGGGGAAATGGCTGATTGTCTTCTTTTACCCCGGCGATTTTACCTTCGTCTGCCCGACGGAGCTGGCGGAGATGGCGAAGCTGTATCCAGAATTCCAAAAGCTCGGCGCACAGGTCTGGGGCGTCAGCACCGACTCCGTCTTTGTCCACAAGGCATGGCATGACGCGTCGGCGACGATTCGATCCGTGAAGTTTCCCCTGATTGCAGATCCGACCAGTGCACTGTCGCGGGCGTTTGGCGTGTATCTGGAAGATGACGGCGTCGCGCTGCGCGGGACGTTTGTGATCGATCCCGACGGGGTGTTGCGCGCCTGCGAAATCCATGACAACAGCATCGGCCGGAATGCCGCTGAAACCCTGCGCAAATTGCAGGCCGCGATTCGTGTCCGCAGCGGCGAAGGCGAGGTCTGCCCCGCCAATTGGCAACCAGGTCAAGCCACGTTGAAGCCCGGACTGGATCTCGTCGGAAAACTGTAACTCATTAACGCGTTCGGCGCAGAGTGACGCAGTGGACACAGGTGAGCATCCGGCAAGCGGTGGGATTTCTCTTCGCGAGTGGCCCTCCTCTACACAGTCAATCGGCGGCTGGTGAAGGTTATCCCTTCCCGCCGCCGATCTGCTGTCGCATCCAGCGGATCAGTTCGTCCTTCGCCATGTCCCCTGCCGCGACCCGGCGCGTCGCACTTTCGAGATCTTGAGGCGCGGTCGTGAGCTCGATCCCGTTGTTATCGAGAAACACAAACGCTGCCATGACTGCCGCTCGTTTATTTCCATCGAAGAACGGGTGGTTTTGGGCGATGTGAAACAGGTAGGCCGCGGCCATAGCTGCCATATCCTCGTGAAGATAGGCGCCGCCGAATTGTTGCCGCGGCATCGCGACGGCTGCATCGAGAAGGTTGTGATCTCTCACTCCTTCCATGCCGCCCTCGTGCGCAATGGCGCTGGCATGAATCTGCACCACGTCCTCGACGCTGAGAAAGGCGATCTCTTTCACGGCCTACTCCGCCAACCGTTTGAGCATCGGCCCGTACCGGCGACGCATCTTCTTGAGCGACTCTTCAACCCGCGCTTGACCGACCCCCACATTCGCCGGCGTGATGACGAGCGCATTGCCGTTGAGCGTGAGTTGAAGCGGGGTATCCTCGGTGATGCCGAGCGCCTCCATTATCGGTTTTTCGATGACCAGCGCCATGCTGTTGCCGTGCTTCTGAAGGGTTTTGATCATCGCGCACCTCCGTTTGTACAATGTTACAACAGGGTGAAACCCCTGTCCACGCCGAACCGGTTCAGCATCTCGGATCTGGCCCACACCTACACGAACCACGTGCCCGAGCTGATTCAACACCAACAAATATCCAGTCCATTTTGAGGGTGCGGTTCAGCCGGAATCATACGTCTTAATCTATATAGACCCTCTGTCACAGTAGTTCGACGGAGTGCCCCGCCCCTTCGCCCAAGGCGCCGGGCCGCGTGGAGGGAGCCGCACGATATACCCCCGTTCGGCTCCCTCCACCTTCTATCCATCTCCCCCCCAGCACCTCATCAGCCTAGGCGCACCAATAGGTCGCCGCCCCGCCATGTTTCTGGAACCGATCTTGAGAATAAGCATGGCCTTTCTGACCGGTCCTGGATTACAGTCACCACCTCAATCCGCACGCTGACCGAACAGGCGCGGCCACGACAAGAAAGGAGCTCATCATGAAGGGGTACATCGTCCAAATTGAAGACGCCACACGCGACAACCAGCATTACCGCCGGGTGCTGTTTACGGCGCAGCACTCGCAACTGGTCTTGATGAGTCTCAAGCCCGGCGAAGAAATCGGAGAAGAAGTTCATGAATTGGATCAGTTCCTCCGTTTCGAAGAAGGCGAGGGAACTGTGATCCTGGACGGCAAGAAGCATGCGGTGAGCGACGGATTTGCGGTCGTCATCCCGGCCGGCACCAGACACAACGTGGTCAACAGCGGAAGCAAGGCTCCCCTCAAACTCTACAGCCTGTACAGCCCTCCGGAACATAAAGACGGGATCGTGCACAAGACCAAAGCGGAAGCCGATGCGGATCACGATCATCATTTTGACGGGCGCACCTCGCTGAAATAAGCAAAACCTCAAGCGTTACATCATATGAGATGGCGCATGATACTTCGCGGCCTAGTGCTGCTGGGATCGCTGCTCTGGCCTCCCCTTCTCGCCGGAGCGGATCAGGGCTCTCCTGTTGAGCAGCGCCTGTCCAGCCAAGGCTCAGGCGGCATCAACCGTGAGGACCAGCAACAGAAACCCTATGTGATCCTGGTGTCGCTCGACGGGTTCCGGGCCGATTACTTAGACCGCTTCGATCTGCCCAATTTCCGGGAGCTGATGAACAATGGAGTGCGAGCGGAAGGGCTCATGCCGGTCTTTCCGTCCGTCACCCGGCCGAATCACTATTCGATTGTGACGGGACTCTATCCCGAGCGGCATGGCATCGTCGGCAACGTCTTCTATGATCCGGCGCGGAAGGAAGTCTTTTACGACGAGCCCACCCTGCGCGATCGCACGTGGTACCGGGGCCAGCCCGTCTGGGTCACCGCGGAGAGGCAAGGGATGGTGGCAGCCTGCTACTTGTGGGTCGGCTGCGCCACGCAGAGCCAAGGAAGCACACTGCGACATCTCGCGCCGGACGGCCCGCAGATCTCCAACCAGCAGAGGGTCGATCAGATCCTGGCTTGGTTACAATTACCACCTGACAGACGGCCCCATTTGTTGACTCTGTATACGGATGACATGGACGAGGCAGGACATCGCTTCGGCGCCGACTCCCCCGAGATTCGTCTGGCCGCGGAGGGCGTGGATCAAACACTCGGGCTGCTGCTGGACCGACTCAAGACCCTGTCCATCCGGGAGCAGATCTATGTGATCATTGTGAGCGACCACGGCATGCTGTCGATCCGGCGCGACCAGTTCGTGTGGATGGACGACCTGGTCCAGGAGAAAACCCCTAACGAATGGATCGGCACAATGGGGGCCTATGCGAGTCTGCATTTGGATCCGGCTGCGCATAATCCTGTCCAGACGCGGGACCAGCTTAATGCCTCGCTCCGGCATGGTCGCGCGTACCTGCGAGAGGAGTTACCGGAGTCGTTGCACTACCGCCATGATCGGAGAATCGGCGACGTCGTGATTCTCATGGACATGCCCTACCTCATCTTGTGGAAGGAATATGCACCGGCCATTCTTGTCGGCGAACATGGCTGGAATCCCGACCACCCCGAAATGCATGGCATTTTTGTGGCCAGCGGGCCTGGCATCAAACGAGGCGCGACGATTCCCGCCTTCGAAAACATTCACATCTACCCGCTACTTGCGGAGTTACTCGGATTGACCATACCACCGGATATCAATGGACGGCCGGGATGGTTGAGAGGATTGATCCTCGAGTAGCGGAGAGTCTTGGCCCGCATCACCGACTGCTTTGTAGTTCGGTTCCAGCGCGCGGCCCATCCAGTTGAGTTGCCAGAAACCGCTCCATTTCACGAAACAATGTGAGGTGGTCGGCACAGTCCGATCCCTCCGCCCCATGCACGATCAGGAGCGGGGTGCGTATCTTGTCCGCGTGGTGGACCGGTGAGATGGCGTTCGACTGATCGCCATCAGACCACCAAGATCCCAATTGCCGCCCCGCTTCGAGCTCATACCCCAGCAACTATCGTTTGTCCGCCTACAGCGCGCGGAGCTCCGACACTTCCGCAAAGCTCACGCTAGCCGGTCCATCATCTGCCAAAAATCAAGAACGCGCCACCCTCCTCTTGCCTGACACCTCAACATTCTCAATCAGTTAAAAAAATTTTCCAGATGGTGTGCTGAATGTCGTTTCTCATACGTCTTAACTGATGAGTTTCTATGCGCTCTGCCAGTATCACCTGTCGATCGGCACAGGCAGAGCGGGATGCGAACCGGAGAAAGGATCGATTGGTCATGGAAGGCATGAAGCACCTCATCGACTACGGCATCATCGGGCTGTTGATCGCGCTGAGCCTGTGGGCGGTCGCGGTGGCCACGGAGCGATGGCTGTACTTTCGACGTGTCGATGTCCGGCATTTTCAGAACGCGCAAGAATTCGAGGTCGCGCTGACGAAGCATCTGGTCGTGATCGGGACCGTGGCGGCGAACGCCCCCTACATCGGCCTGCTCGGAACGGTGCTCGGCATCATGTTGACGTTCCACACCATGGGATCGTCGGGCACCATGGCGGTGCAAACCATCATGGTCGGGCTCAGCCTGGCGCTGAAAGCCACCGCCGTCGGTCTGCTGGTGGCCATTCCCTGCGTCGTCCTCAACAATGTGTTGCGCCGTCGCGTCACGGAGCTGATTACGGAGTTCAAGATTCAACATGGGACGTGATCTGGATCAAATCAATGTCATCCCGTTGGTCGACGTGATGCTCGTCTTGCTGGTCATCGTCTTGACCACGGCGACCTTCATCACCACCGGCCAAGTCCCGGTGCAACTCGCGAAGGCGCAGGCCTCCTCAGATCGGAAGGATGTGCCCCTGGTAGTGACTCTCACGGCAGAGGGGACGGTCTTCATGAACGATCAGCGGGTTCCCCAGGATGGATTACGCGGCATGCTCAGTCCGCACCCGCGGGAATCCGCCGTGTTGCTGCGCGCCGATCGCGTGACGGTGCTGGACCGGTTTGTCACCCTCGTCGATGAGATTCGCAGCATGGGCTTCCAGCAGGTCAGTCTGGAGGTGGTTCGCTCATGAGCCTGGCCATTCCCATGGATTCCTCGCAACGCCAGCGGGCCTCGGCCTGCTGGGCCTTTTCCATGTCGGTCCACGGCCTGCTCGTGGGCATGGCAGTCCTGATGCTCACGGAAATCCCGCCACCACCGCCGCCCACCTTCAAGTGGGATGTGGCCGTCGTGCAACCGGCACCTCCGGCGGCAGAGCCGACTCCCCCGCCACCCGTCGAGTCTCAGCCTCCGCCCACCCCTCAACCGGTCACAACCCCCAAGCCGAAACAGGTCCCGGTTACCAAGGTGGAACCGGTCGTTCGCCAGGTTCAGCCGATCCAAGAACGGCAGCCGGTTCAGCCGGTTCAGCAGGTGCAGCCCGTGCTGGAAAGCGTGCCGGTTCAGACGGCCCAGGCCATTCAGCAAGTCACGACACAACGAACGGAAACGGTGACGCGTGAGGTCCAGGAGGCGGTCACGCCCGTCACCGAAGTCGTCCAACAGGACGTGGTGGAGCAGAGCGCCCCCGCCGTCGAAGAGGTCTCGCCGTCCCAGCCGGTCGCGACCGCCGCACCCGTTACCCGTCAGACCGAGACGGTCGCCGAAGTCGCGGCGGTGGTGAATGAAACCCCGGCGGTCGAATCAGTGCCCGCTCCGGTTGAAGCAATTGAACAGGTCCGGCAGGAGATCGTTCAGCGACCCGTAGAAACCGTCCAGCAACGGGTCGTCAAACATCGGGCGGTCCAAGCCCGGCCGGAAGCGCAGGCGGATTTCGGATGGCTCGGCCAGGAGATCTGGTCTTCAGTCGATCAACGCAAGCGTTATCCGGCCGAGGCAAAACGGAATCATTGGCAAGGGCGCGTCATCCTTCGTCTCACGATCGAACAACAGGGCGCGGCGGTCCATTTGCTGGACTTGTCCCTGGAGAAAAGCTCGGGCCACTCCGTGCTGGACCGCCACACACTGGAAATGGTCCGCAACGCCTTTCCGCTGAAGGTCAAGCATGAAATGGCAACATCCAAAATCCAGCTCGATGTGCCGTTTTCCTATCACATGGAATAATCACCCTTTTACCCGAATCACGGAGTCGATCATGTCGTTACCCCATTCTTCTCTCCAGTCGATGTTCTTCGCGACGGCCGCTACCATCACCGCGCTCTGCTCCTGGGCCGCAATGCCGGCTTTCGCGCAGAACGGCGAGAAACCCTTTCACGCCGTCGTGACCGATGCCAAAGACATGCAAACCGACCTCAAGAACGTCGTGTTCTATTGGGAAGAAAAAGTCAGCGAAACATCGTTCATTCCGCATGAATTGAAACATCTTCCCGTGAAACGAGGCACCGCCACCGTGAACATCAAGTTCGATGGGGTCAAGCAGGTCGAGGTAACGGCGGCGGGCGAGAAGGCCCCACCGACCCTGCACATCACACTCGCCAACGGCAAGACGGGAGACTTTCCCCTGGCGATCGACGGGAGCTTCAAGGGCGATTCTGATTTCGGCCAGGTGGACCTCCCGGTCAATGGGCTGAAAAAGCTCGAGTTCAAGTAAAGGATTACATTCCTCAGCTCAGATCCGTCGCGAACACTTGTTCGGAGGACGAGAACCACCGGCACCATTTCTCATGACGCTTCGCCGCACCACCTATGCGTTGCTCCTCGTTCTGACGGCGATCTCCGTCATGTATGCCGTCAAATGGATCGCCCTGACATCGGTTCCCGCTTCAGATGGATCAACCGGCTCCCCGCTGGCGACAGCCGTGGTGTTGGCGCCGGTGACGATCGACCGGATGCGTCATACCATCAAAGCGGTCGGGACGCTGCGCGCCAACGAAAGCATCATGATTCGCCCGGAGGTGGCGGGACGCATCCGACAGATCTGGTTTGAGGAAGGCCAGGCCGTGGAAAAGGACCAACTGCTCATCGAGTTGGACGATTCCGAACTCCAGGCCGAAATGGCGCAAGCCGCGGCTCAGCTCAAGGTCTCCCGCCTCACCTATGAGCGCCTGAAACAGCTGGACTTGGACGGCAAGCGCTACGTGCCGAAGCAACAGCTCGATGAAGTAGCCGGGGCGCTCCAAGTGTCCCATGCCAATCACAGCCTCTACGCCACTCGATTGTCCAAGACCAAGATTCGCGCTCCGTTTGCCGGGATCACCGGCATCCGCCGAATCTCCCCGGGTGACTACGTCGGCACAGGGCTCGACCTGGTCAACCTGGAAGACCTCGCCCAGCTCAAGATCGACTTCAAGGTGCCGGAGACGCTCCTTCGGCATCTGGCGCCGGGCCAACCCATCGAGTTGACCACCGATGCCTATCCCGGCGACACCTTTCACGGCAAAGTCTATGTGATCGACCCGCAGGTCGACATGACGACCAGAGCCGTTCAGGTGCGCGCCCGCATTCCGAATCCGCAGCAGCGCCTTCGCCCCGGCATGTTTGCGCAGGTCCTCCTGACCTTTGGCCAAGTGGAACGCGCCCTCTTGATTCCCGAAGAAGCCGTGATGCCGAAACAGGATAAAACCTATGTGTATGTCGCGCAGGAGGGCATCGCCCAGGAACGCGAAATTACGTTGGGGATGCGGACCAGGGGGTTTGTGCAGGTGCTGAACGGACTCACCGAGCAGGATACGGTCGTCCGGGTCGGCCACCATAAATTGCGGGCAGGCGATCCGATCCTTGCGGTGACGGAGCCCGCCCGCTGACCTTCCACGGGACACCAGCATGAGACTGTCCGCCCTGTCCATTACGCGTCCGGTCCTCGCCACCGTTGCCACGCTCCTGCTGATGTTGTTCGGCCTCTTGTCGTTTTCACGCCTGCCCCTGCGCGAATATCCGGATATCACTTTTCCCGTCGTCTCGGTGCTCACCATCTATCCCAGCGCCGACGCTCAACTGGTGGAAACGGATATCACCTCGGTCTTGGAGGATGCGCTGAGCGGGGTCGAGGGGCTCAGGACCCTCCGATCGAACAGCCGTGAAGGGCTCTCCACCATCGCACTGGAATTCGCGTTGACGCGCAACCTGGATGCGGCGGCGAACGATGTCCGCGATCGCATCACCCGGGTGCGATACCTGCTGCCGCAAGGCATCGAGGCCCCGCTGGTCATGAAGGAGGACAGCGAATCCGACGGCATCATGTGGCTGGCCTTGATCAGCGACCGGCACAGCGAGTTGGACATGACCGACTTCGCCCAGCGGCAATTGAAAGACCGGCTCGCGCCGCTCCCTGGCGTCTCCAACGTGATGCTCGACGGCGAGCGCCGCTACGCGATGCGCATCTGGCTGGACCCCGATCGGCTCGCCTCCCGGCTCCTCACCGTGCAGGACGTAGAAGATGCCCTTCGAACGCAAAACGTTTCCATGCCCACCGGCCGGATCGAAAGCACCCAACGCGAGTTCAGCGTGCGGCTGGGCGGCGGGCTGGAACAGCCGGCGCAATTCAACCAACTGATTCTGGCCTATCGCGACGGGTATCCCGTGCGCTTGCAGGATGTCGGGCAGGCCGAAATCGCCGCCGAAGACGACCGGAAACTGGTCCGCGTCAACGGGAAACCTGCGATCGGTCTCGGCATCATGAAACAGTCCAAGGCGAATACGCTCGAGACCGCGCGCGCCGTCAAGCGCAGTCTCCCCGCCCTGGAATCGCTGCTCCCCGAAGGCATGAAACTGGTCACCGCCTTCGACAGCTCCATCTATATCGAGCGGTCGCTGCATGAAGTGTACGAAGCCGTCGGGTTGTCCGTGCTGTTGGTCGTGCTGGTCGTGTTTCTGTTCTTGCGCAGCGCCAAGGCCACGCTCATTCCCACGGTCGCGATTCCCGGATCGATCCTGGGCACCTTTGTGCTCATGCAGGCGACGGGCAGCACGATCAACACCATCACGCTGCTGGGATTCGTGCTGGCCATCGGTCTTGTCGTCGACGACGCCATCGTCGTCGTGGAAAACGTCTACCGGCGCATCGAACAGGGCCTGCCACCGACACAGGCCGCCGTCGAAGGGAGCCGGGAAATCGGATTTGCCGTCATCTCAACGACCTTGACGCTGGCGGCGGTATTCTTGCCCATCGTGTTTCTGCCCGGCATCGTCGGCCGCTTATTTTCCGAACTGGGTATCGCCGTCGCCGGCTCGGTGTTGCTGTCCGGCTTCATCGCGCTGACGCTCACGCCCGCCATGTGCGCGCGCCTGCTGGACCGGACCGCGATGCCCGGCTCGTCGCCCGCTCGTTCGGCGTTGGATGGGTCCGCGTGGCTGCAATGGCTGACCCGCCGCTACCGCGCACTGCTTGAGCAGGCGTTGCTGCGGCCATCCCTCGTCCTCTCCGGCGCGCTGTTGTCCCTGGCGGTCAGCGGCCTGCTCCTGTGGGGGATTCCAAGCGAACTGGCGCCGCTCGAAGACACAGGCTGGTTCGCCATTCACGTCAATGCGCCGGAAGGGGCGACCCTCGACTACACGGATCGATATGCCCGGGAGAGCGAGACCATATCGGCGGGGATTCCCGAAATGGACTCGTATTACACCGTCGTCGCGCGCGGTTGGCGGCCGACCCTGGTCAACCGGGCCGCCACCTGGGTGACGCTCAAAGATTGGTCCGATCGCGCCCGCCCGCAGCGGGAGATCATCGACGGCGTCGAGCCGGCGCTGTCCGCCATTCCCGGCGCCACCGTCTTCGCGCTGAACCCGCCGCCGTTCAATCAGGAGGACAGCAAGACGCCCGTGCAGCTGGTCGTGCGAGGTCCGGCCTACGATGTCTTGGACAAGATCGTCACGAAGGTCCGGCGCGAGGCGGCAAGCCATCCTGAGCTGACGAATGTGGAGAGTGACCTCGATTTGAACAAACCGGAACTGCGCGTAGACATCAACCGCGACAAGGCCGCCGATCTTGGCATTGCCGTCGAAACGATCGGCCGGACCCTCGAAGTGTTCCTGGGCGGACGGAAAGCGTCGATGTTCATGCGCGAGGGGAAAGAGTATTCCGTCATCATGCAGACGCAGCCTCAGCACCGGGGCACCAAATCGGACATCGACCATCTGCATGTCAGGGGAAGCCGGGGCGAGTTGATTCCACTGAGCAACCTCGTCACGCTGAGCGAAACCGTAGCGCCGAAACAGCTCAACCATTACGAGAAGCTGCGCGCTGTGACCATCAGCGCCGGTGTCGGCCCCGGATCGACCCTCAGCCAATCGATCGCCTCGCTGGAAGCCATCATCCGCAAACACCTGCCTCCGGGAGCCAGCATCAGTTATGCGGGAGAATCCAAAGAATTCATGGAGTCGTCCGGCAACCTGCACGTCACGTTTCTGTTGGCCCTGCTGGTGGTCTATTTGATCTTGGCCGCGCAGTTCGAAAGCTTCCGCCATCCCTTCACCGTGCTGGTGTCGGTTCCCCCCGCCTTGGCCGGCGCCCTCCTGGCTCTCTTGCTCTTCCGAGGCACACTCAATATCTACAGTGAAATCGGCCTGATGATCCTGATCGGACTCGTCACGAAGAATGCCATCCTCATCGTGGAGTTTGCCAATCAGTTGCAGGAGGACGGACGAGCTCTCCGTCAGGCCATCGTCGAGGCATCGGTGTTGCGCCTGCGGCCCATCATCATGACGACCATGGCGACGATTCTGGCCGCGCTCCCCCTGGCGCTGGCGAGCGGAGCGGGCGCGGCCGGGCGATGGCATATCGGACTGGTGGTGATCAGCGGCCTGATGCTCTCCACACTGCTGACGCTGTTTCTGGTGCCGGTGGTCTATGCCCTTCTGCCGGCGGCAAAGCCGGCCGGACAGGAAACGCCCGAACGAGAAGGTCTCGGAGAGGTTCTTTCCCGCCCCTCGCCTTCCGAGGGATAACCGCGAACCTGGCAGTCGCAGAGCCTCGACTGACTCAGACTCAACAGAGAAAAACGAGAGGCGAGAGGCGCATGGAGCCGTCAGACATGACTCCATGCCACCCGAAGGAGGGAAAGGATTTGTAGGATCAGGCTGATGCAGTCGTGAGGGCCGCCAGGGCTTCACCGATCTGCTGATGGGCCTGGATGCTGAACACCGCGTCCATATGGTCTCCCAGCAACGTATCCACCGACACCGGCCCTCGCGTATGTTCCGACCAATCGACCGGTCCCTGTCCCCAGCGCGCCATGGTCGCCGTCGTCCACCAGGCATGAATCGGTGCCTGAATGGGCCGGCTTCGTGTCACACCCAGAAACCGTGCGGCTTCACGGGCTAAGGCGTAGCCGAGTTTTAACGAGCCGATGGAGGCATCCGCCTCTTCAGGCGACAGAAACTCCCGGTCCCGCGCCCATTGGATGGCTGTCTCCACGCGCTGCTCTTCATCCTGTTGCTCCAGACGGCGCCGCAAGGCCTCGCGTTCGGTTTCGGCAATCGCATCAAATACGTCCCGCCGGTCGCGCCGGATGTACGCGAGTAATTCCTCCACCGGCGTCGGTCCTTGCGCGTCGTACAGCGCATGGTCCGGCTGAGTATCCAGCAATCCCAGGAATGCCACCGATTCTCCGGCCTGCTCCAGCACCTGCGCGGTCGCCAGGGCCAGGACCCCGCCGTTCGACCAGCCCAACAGATGATACGGGCCTCGCGGTTGCCGCTCGCGGATCAAGGCTGCGTGCCGTTCCGCCAACCTGGACATCGACACCTCCTGCCAGCTGAGCGCAAACAGATGGCTCAACGACAGGCCGTACAGGGGCCGCCCGTCCTCCAGAGACAAGGCCAAGGGGCGATAGGCCTGCACATGGGTGCCATCGGAATCGAAACAGAACAAGGGAGGCAGGTCGCGACCTTCCCGTAAACAGACGACCTCTTCCGAGGCCCCGTGCGTGCGTTCCAGCCGATGGGCCAATTGCTCCACCGTCGGACATTGAAAAAGGTCCATCAATCCCAGCGGCCGATCGACAACCGTTTGAATCCGCGCGATCAACTGGACGGCCAACAGAGAGTGGCCGCCCAGGTCAAAAAAGTTGTCGTGGATCCCGATTCGCCCCACGCCCAACACTTCGCTCCACATGGCCGTCAACTGCCGTTGCAGCGGCGTGACGGGAGCCGCCGACGGTTCCCGGCCTGAACCTCCCCAATCCGGCGCGGGCAAGGCCTTCACATCGATCTTTCCTGCCGGGGTGCGCGGCAGATCAGGAAGCGGCATGATGAACGAGGGCACCATATGCTCCGGCAAGGTGGTTCCAAGCCAACGGCGAAGTTCCGCCACGTCGACCACTTCGGTTTCCTGTGGCACGACATAGGCGACGAGTTTCACCCTCCCTTCCTGGTCCGTATGAGCGCGCACGAGGGCCGCGCGCACGGCAGGATGTCTGCGCACAGTGGCTTCGATCTCTCCGGGCTCGATCCGGAATCCACGCAGCTTGATCTGATCGTCGAACCGGCCGAGAAACTCGATCGTGCCGTCACGCCGGACCAAGACCCGATCCCCCGTTTTGTACAGGCGCGCGCCCGGCCGATCGCTGAACGGGTCCGGCACAAAGACGGCAGCCGTGCGCGCGGGATCATGCAGATACCCGCGCGCCAGGTTGTCTCCGCCGATATACAATTCTCCCGGCGCGCCGAACGGCAGCGGCTCATGATTTCTGTCCAGCACATAGAAAGAACGACCGGGTAAGGGCCGGCCGATCGGCACGGTCGCGGACTCGCTGTCCTCGCTCACAGTCACCGGCTCGTGCAGACTGGCGGTGACCGTCGTTTCCGTCGGGCCGTAGGCGTTGAGCCATCGAACCGCCGGATTCACCAGCCGACGCCATCGGTCAAGGTCGAAGGACGCGACCGGCTCGTTCCCGACGATCACCAGCCGCAAGGAGGATGGCAGGGCGCAGCCGCCTTCGATAGCCCCGATCCATTCATGCCAGTAAGAAGCAGGCACGCCTGCGACCGTGACCCCCTCGCGATCGAGAAAGGCGGCAAAGGCCGAGAGTGAATCGAACAGCCGGCAGGGTTGCAGAATCAGCGCCGCGCCGGCCGCGAGGGTTGACCAGATTTCTTCACCCGCCACGTCGAAGCTGATCGAGGCGAATTGCAGCACCCGATCACCAGGACCAAGGCGATAGGCTTCCGAGATCGTGTCGACATGCCGGGCCAGGGCCCCTTGCGACACCACCACCCCCTTGGGTGTCCCGGTGGAACCGGAGGTGAAAATCACGTAGGCCGCCTGCTCCGGGGAAAATGAAGCAGGCAGGTTGCTGCCGTCTAACGACTCCAGCTCACCTTCTAGAAGATCCAGCGACTGGACCGGCATGGGAAATTCTGCGTCGCCCGGCAACGCGTCGCCGTCGATCAATAGGAGATCGAAGCCTGCATCGACGGCTATCTGCCGCTGACGCGGTGCCGGATAGGCCGGATCGATCGGGACGTAGGTTCCTCCCGCTTTCATAACCGCCAGCAGCGCCACGACCAACTCGGCGGATCGCTCGAGACGGAGCCCGACTCGTGCTTCAGGTTTCAGTCCCCCGTTACGCAACCAGCGAGCCAGGCGATTCGCCTTCTGATTGAGCACCGCATAGGACAAGGTGTGACCGTTCGACAGCAAGGCCGGCGCGTCCGGCGTGAGAACCACTTGCGCTTCGATGAGCGTCGCCAACGGCAACAGCGGCCCTGAGGACCCACCGGCGCGATTCACCGCCAGGAGGCTCTGCCGCTCCTTTTGCGTCAGCAACGGGATCGATCCTACGGTGGCGCGAAGATGGCCGCCCAGCGCGGCCAGGATGAGTGCATACCGTTCCAGCAAGCGCGTGATGGTGGTTGGCTCAAAGAGGTCGCTGTTGTATTCGAGGCCCACAATCATTCCCTCGCCCGACTCCTGCACCGTCATCGACAGGTCGAACTTGGCGGTCGTGCTCTCGATCTCGACCGGTTCGAATTCCAGTCCCGCGACCTGCAACTCGGCCATCGGCGCATTCTGCAGATCGAACATGACCTGAAAAATCGGCGACCGGCTCACGTCGCGCGACGGTTGCAGCACATCGACCAGTTGTTCGAAGGGGGTCTCTTGATGGGCATAGGCGTCCAGGCAGGCTTCGCGTACCGCCGCGATCACCTCCGCAACAACGGAAGCATGGGAGACGGTGGTTCGAATGGCCAGCGTATTGACGAAGAATCCGATCAGACCTTCGGTTTCCTTCCTCGTGCGGTTCGCGATCGGCGTCCCGACAATGAGATCCGTTTGCCCCGTCTCCCGCGCAAGGAGCATGAAGAAGGCGCTCAACAACGTCATGTACAGCGTCGCGCCGGACCGGCGGCTCACGGTCTTGATCTCAGCGGCAAGCTCAGGGCCGATGCTCGAAGTGATGATCGCCCCCCGCGAAGTCTGCACCGCCGGCCTGGGCCGATCCGTCGGCAACTCCAGCACCGGCAGTTCTCCGCCGAGCACATCTTTCCAAAAGGACAATTCCCGTTCGAGCACCGGCCCGCTCAACCAGGCCCGCTGCCATTGCGAGACATCGGCATATTGCAGCGGCATGTCCGCGAGCACAGGCGGACGTCCCGTGACCGTGGCCTCATAGACCTCGATCACTTCCTTCACCAGCAGATGCGAGGACCAGGCGTCCGACACGATGTGGTGCAAGGTCACCAGCAGCATCTGTTCCATCGACTTCAGCCGGATGAGGCTCACGCGCAACAGCGGCCCGTACCGCAGGTCGAACGGGCGCTCCGCTTCAACTGCCGCCAACCGCATGGCGGCCTGCTCGCGCCGCTCGTCGGGAAGATGCTGGAGATCGATCAGCGGGATCGAGAAAGATTGCGCTTGAGCGATGACTTGCATCGGCACGCCATTGAGACGCTGGAACTTGGTGCGCAAGGCTTCGTGGCGTCGCACGACTTCATCGAAGCTCCGCTCCAAGGCGGTCGTGTCGAGCACACCCTTCACACGCAGGGCGATCGGAATATGGTAGGCCGTGCTGTCCGGCTCCAACTGCGCCAGCACCCAGAGCCGCTGTTGAGCAAAGGAAAGCGGGATGGGCCCGGTTCGGGGAATCGCCGTCAGCGGAGGCGCCTGTTGCCCCGGATCCGTCTTTCTGGCGGCATCGATTACCGGCGCCAGCTTGGCGATGGAGGGCGCCTCGAAGAGCGCGCGTAACGGCAGCTCAACCCCAAAGGCGTTGCGCAACCGCGACATGACCTGCGTGGCCAATAGAGAATGTCCCCCCAGGTCGAAAAAATTATCCTGGGTGCCGATTTGCTCCCGCTTCAACACATCGGCCCAGAGGCCGGCCAAGATCTCCTCCGTCGCCGTGGCCGGCGCCACGAACCAGCGCGCGCCGTAACCGTCCCGTTCCGGTTCCGGGAGGGCGTGACGATCCACCTTCCCGTTGGCGGTCAAGGGCAAGGCGGGCAAGAGAGTGATGGTCGCCGGGACCATGTAATCCGGCAGGCGTCCGCGGAGGAAGTCCTGAATCGCCCGGTCATCCGGCACGGCTCCTCGTGGCACCAGATAGGCCGCGAGGGACGGTTCGCCTTTCTCGTTGTCCCGCAGCGTGCCGACCGCATCCTGGACGGCGGGATGCTCCCGCAGCACCGACTCGATTTCTCCGAGTTCGATTCGAAATCCCCTGATCTTCACTTGGTGATCTACCCGGCCTAAAAACTCGATCGAGCCGTCCGGCAGCCGCCTCGTCCGATCGCCGGTTCGATAGAGGCGCGCGCCTGGTTGCGCGGAATGCGGATGCGGGACAAATCGTTCGGCGGTGCGGTCCGGCTGATTCCAGTAGCCGCGCGCAACCCCAAGCCCGCCGATATACAGCTCTCCCGCCACGCCGACCGGCACCGGTTCCAATCGTTCGTCGAGGATGTAGGTGTCCACATTGTCGAGAGGGCGACCGATGGGAACGCTCCGCGCAAGACGTGGGTCGGCTGCGTCGGTCACCGCGGTGGTCGTCGCGCCGACCGTGGTCTCCGTCGGTCCATAGTGGTTGATGACGCGGCAAGTCGCCTGTTGCCTGACCTGATCGGCCAGATCCCAGGGCAAGGTCTCACCGCCGAAAACGAGTACCTGTCGCGGCCAGACGGCCTGCCCCTCACTGGTCGCCAAGAGCGCCTTGAAATGGGACGGCACGATTTTCAGGACGTCGATGGGATGTTGCGCCAGATAGGAGGCGAACGCCCGCCCGTCGGTGGCGGTGTCATAACCGATGACGTGCAGGCAGCCACCGGAGGTCAGCGCGGGAAACAGCACGGTGTGACCCAGATCGGCGCTCAACGTGGAAACCGTCGCGAACTGCCACTCATCGCCGAGATGCAACCGCCGCGTGATGGCCGACGTATAGTTGGCCAGATTCCGGTGAGACACGGCGACGCCTTTCGGCCGGCCGGTCGATCCGGAGGTGTAGATCACGTAGGCCAGTTCGTCGGGCGAGAATGCCAGATCGAGATCATCGTCTGCTTCGTCCGCCACATCCTCGGGAAGCTGTACCGTCACCCCGTCAAACTTGAACGGTGATTGGTTCATGCCGGCTTGGGTCAACAGAATCGTCGCCCCACTCTGCTGCATCTGAGGCGCCAGCCGCACGGCGGCATGGGCCGGATCGACCGGGACATAGGCAGCGCCCGCCTTCAGCACGCCCAGCATGGCCACGATCATGTCGGCCGAACGATCGATGCACAGGCCAACCCGGTCGCCGACGGTGACACCTCGCCGCCTGAGGCCCCGCGCGACACGATTGGCCTGCCGGTTGAGGTCGGCATAGGACAATTGCCGGACACCCGCGATGAGCGCCCTGCAGGAAGGCCGGCGTTTCGCCTGAGCTTCGATCACCTGATGCATCAAGAGCGGCGGCTCACAGGATCGGGCGGTCTGGTTCAGCGCCCTGGTCAGTCTGATCCGCTCCCGGTTGCCCAGGATCTCCATGTCATCGATCGCATGGTCGAGTTGTTCCGGCAGGTGGCCCAGCAATTCCATGTAGCGATCGGCCAATCCTTCCAGGATTTCGGCCGGGATTCTCTCCCCATCCAGGTGCCAGGTCATGGCGAGCCCTGCGTCATGCTCCATGCAGGACAGCCGAAGCTTGAGAGGTTCCGCGCAAAACCCACTGCCCATGAGAGTGACGGCAGGCGCTCCCGCTCTCTCTCGCTTGGGAAGGCGGCCGTACTCGAAGCCGATCGCGTCCCTCATGGTTTGGATCTGTTCTTCAGGCTGCTCCGCAGGGAAATATTGCTGCCAGTCTTCCGCTTGGCTCTGTTCACGCGACAACAGCGAGAGACAATCGCGAAGCCTCATATTCCCTTCGACCCGCAGGTGGAGCGGCAGCCAGCGTTCATAGAGTCCGATCCCGCCGGACAATTCCTCATAGGGGCGACCGTCGGATCGCCACCAGCAGACGAGATCGCGCCGCGCCGTCATGCGATAGAGCAGCGCCGCCCAACATGCGCAGAGCACAATCGGCACGGACACCTGGGCAGCGGCCGCTGCCTGCTGCAGGCGCTTCGCGCCGAACGCGGACAGGTCGCGTTGAATCTGTAGCGCGGCGGCACGGTCCGGTTCGAGAGAGGAACCACGCTCAAACGGTAAGGCAAGATGGTGCTCGCTGGTCACCAACCGGCTGGCCCACCAGGCCCGCCCCTGCACCGCGTCGTCCCCCTCGAGCAATTCATGCTGCCATTCTGAATAGTGACCATACTGAACCGGCTCTTCCGCTGCCTCACCTCCGGCTAACGAACGGGTCATTTCAGCGGCAAGGTTCCAGAGTGATGCCGTATCGGCGCAGAGGCCCGGCAGATCGAGGAGCAGGCGGTTCTCGCCATCCGTCCACTGACAGAAGGTGGCGCGCAGCAACGGGCCGCGTTCCCCATCACAACCCTCATGGCCATGAGCAGCCTCGGCGGCAGCCCGTTCCCTCGCCGCGTCGTCTGCGAGGTGACGAAGATCGACGGCTTGCCAGGCCAATTCACTGTCTTCTCCGACGACTTGAAACGGCAGCTTTGTGCCCGGCTGCCGATAGAACGTCGTGCGAAGACTCTCATGACGAGCCATCACCTGGCGGAACGATTTCCGAACGGTCTCCTCGTCGAACGATCCATCAACCGCGAAGACAGCGCGCACCTGCCCGGCATGGCCCTCGTGCTGCCAGAGCCAGAGCCTCTTCTGCTGCGGCGAGAGTCGCAACCCCTGAACGTCGATCTCCTGTTGCATACGTCTCCTACGATGTCATGGACTGCACGGCGGATTGGGCGATCATCTCACCCATGGCGACCACGATCTTGCGCGGTCCGACAAAGGGATCGCGGGCATGGGCCACGAGCATGTTGTCCAACATGATCAGATCGCCCTGCTGCCAGGGAAACCGCACGGCAGTGCGTTCATACAAGGCCCCGATCTCATCGACCACCTCATCTTCGATCGGTGTGCCGTCACCGTAGTAGACGTTTCGCGGCACAGAATCGACACCGAGCATCGAGATCAGGGACTCACGCACCGCCGGCTCCAAACAGGACACGTGATGGAGCTGGATCTGATTGAAGAAGACGGCGTCACCCGTGTCCGGATGCTCGATGATCGCGGGGCAGAGCTGTTTAGTGCGCAACCCTTCCTTGTCCAGCCACTGCCATTCCAAACCGTTCTGAGCACACATGGCTTCGACCGCAGCCTTGTCGGTCGTGCGGAAGAAGTCTTGCCAGCTGACATCCACGCTCGGGTGAAAGTTCCGGACGTACATCAGCTGTTTGCTCTGCAGCCGCTCGCGCAACTCCGGCCGGAGGCCCTTGAGCATCAGCCGGCCGTCGACGATCGGCGTCTGCCCGCCTTCCCGTGCCGCCTGCAGGCAGAAGAAAAACTGTTTCTGCGGCCAGCGGTGCATGTGCGAGCTTTCGTTGTGAAACAGAATGGGCTTGTCCGGCGGGTACGGGGTCGAGCCGTAGACATGGCGGCCGCTCTTCTCCCGGGGCAGATCGCCGTATTCGCCGAACAGGTCGGTGCAGAAGGCCTGCGCAACCGACTCGAAGTCTTGCACGGTCTTGAGCGGAAACCCTCGAAACAACAGGGCCCCGGCCTGGAACAATTCGCGCTGCAATCGGCTCCGCTGGTCCTTCACCCATCCGGCGAGATCCACATCGTCCACCGCCGGCGTATACACCCACGGCATCGCTTGGCCTTCCACGAGGGGCCGGCCGGTCACTAGCGTTCGTTGCGCCAGCGCGATGGGTTTGGGTTTGATCGCCTTGAATCGCTGAAGCCGCTGATCGTTCCGTTGCTGCTGATCCATGGTCTGCGTCTCCTGTGTCTCCGTCTCGCCGATCTCCAGCGTCTCGATCCCCCGCTCGGGTGTCTGACCGATGTGGCGCAACAACCGCAGGAATTGCTGCGTCCAGCCCGCGATCGTCTCGAATTCGAACAGGTCGCGGCTGAATTTCCACAGACCGGCACACCCATCTTCGGTTTCTTCCATGAAGAGCCCGACATCGAACCGCGAGACCTCATGCTCGAACTCCAGCGACTCGACATTCACTCCCGATAGTTCCAACGAAGGGGGCGGCACGTTTTGCAGGACGAACAGGACTTGCACCAGAGGATTTCTACCGAGATTGCGCGGCAACCTGAGCGACTCCACGATTTTTTCGAAGGGCACATCCTGATGGGCATAGGCGCCCAAGGCCGTGTCCCGCACGCGGCCCAGGAGCTGCAGGAACGAAGGGTTCCCGCTGAGGTCCGTACGCAACGGGAGCAGATTCACGAAAAATCCCACCAGCTGCTCGGTTTCGGCGCGGTTGCGGTTGGCGACATCCGTGCCGACCAGGATGTCGGTCTGCCTGGCCAACCGGGACAACAGCACCTTGAACGCGGCGAGCAACGTCATGAACAGGGTTACGCCCTGCCGCCGGCTCAATCGCCGCAGAGGGTCGAGCACCTCTGCCGGTATGTGGAACGTGATCCCCCCGCCGCGATAACTTTGCTGCTCGGGCCGGGGATGGTCCGTGTGCAGCGTCAGTTGTGGAGGCGCGGCACCAAGCCGCTGCTTCCAATAGCCGAGCTCGCGTTCCAGGACAGCTCCTTGGAGCCACTGCCGCTGCCAGAAGGCGAAGTCGCGATATTGAACGGGCAGCGGCGGGAGGAACGTTGACGGGTCGCCCTCTTGCTGCCCGGCGGAGACCTCTGGCTGATTGGCCAAGGTATTGTAGACGGCGGCGATTTCATGGGTCACGACCGCCAGGGACCAGGCGTCGGCGGCGATATGATGGATCGTCACCAGCAGGATGTGAGCATCGCCGCTGATCCTGAGGAGGCGCGCACGAATCGGCAGGTCGCGGTCGAGGTGAAACGGCTGATGCGCCGCTGATTCCACAGACCGGCCGATGGCCGCCGTCCGCTCGGACTCGGACAACGTTGCCAGGTCCTCGACGGGGATCGAGAAGTGATCTGCCTCGACGATCACCTGCCGCGGTTCCCCGTCCACTGCGGGAAAGGTCGTGCGCAAGGTTTCATGCCGCCGAATTAGTGCGAGAAAACTGCGCTCGAGCAGGTGATGGTTCAACCTGCCGCCGAGGCGCAGGGCGAACGGCAAGTTGTAGGCGCCGCTGTCCGGGTCGATTTGCGTCAGGAACCAGAGGCGCTGCTGCGCGAAGGAGAGCGGCATCGCATCGGTCTTCGGCATCGGCACGAGCGGAGGAACCTGAGTCTTGTCGCCTTGTGTCACCGCTTGATCGATGGCCGCGGCAAAGGCTTCCACCGTGGGATGATCGAACAGGGTCCGTAACGGCAGTTCGACCTGGAACGCGGCACGCACGCGGGACATGACTTGAGTGGCCAGAAGCGAATGGCCCCCGAGTTCGAAAAAGTGATCCCGCCTGCCGATGCGATCCAGACCGAGGATGTCGGACCAGATTCCCCCGATGAGGTCCTGCGTAGGTGTGGCCGCCGGTTCGAAATCGTCGGCCGCGCGATCCGCATCCGGCACGGGCAAGGCTTTTCGATCGATCTTGCCGTTCGGCGTCAGCGGCAAGGCAGGCAGCAGGACGAACAGGGCCGGCACCATATAGTCAGGCAAGGTACGGCGCAAAAAGACCCGCAACCCATCGGTGTGCAACGTGACCGCCGTGGCGACGTAGGCCACCAATTGCTGATGTCCAGGCTGCGGCTCCGCCACGACGACCACACAGCGGTCCACATCTGGATGTTGCGCCAGCCGCGCCTCGATCTCGCCCAGTTCGATACGGAATCCGCGCAGCTTGACCTGATGATCGCGTCGTCCCACGAACTCCAACAAGCCGTCAGGCCTGTAGCGCACCAGGTCACCGGTCCGGTACAGCCGGCTCCCGGGCTCGGAGCCAAAGGGGTCCGGCACGAAGACCTCGGCGGTTCGCGCCGGATCATGCAGGTACCCTCTCCCCACCGCCACACCGCCGACGCAGAGCTCTCCGGCCACGCCGGGCGGCATCAGATCCAGATGGCGATCGAGCACATACAACCGCACGCCGGTGATCGGCCGGCCGATCGGCATGCTGGTTTCGTCTTCGGCCGGCGCGTGGCGGATACAGGCCACGGCCACATCGTCCGAACACTCGGCCGGGCCGTACGCGTTCAGCAGCGGCACCGCCGGATACCGAGCAAACCAGCGGCGAGACAACGCCGGCGACAAGGCTTCGCCCGTGGGCAACAACCAGCGCAGATGTGGGAGCGGCAAGGGCGGCCCATCCAGCAGACCACCCAACAAGGACGGCACCAGCTCCAGCACCGACAGGCGGCGCGCCGCCACTTCGTTCAACAGACGCTGCGGGTCGCGGACGATCTCATCGGGAATGATGCACACCCGCGCGCCGCAGAGCAGCGGTGTCAATAATTGCCACACCGAGATGTCGAAACATTGTGAGGCGGTCTGCGCCACGGCATCCGCCGGCGTCAGCCCCAGCGTCGGGATTTTGCTGGTCAGGTGATTCATCATGCCCCGTGATTCCACCATCGCGCCCTTGGGCTTGCCGGTGGAACCGGAGGTGAAAATGACATAGGCAAGGCGGTTGCAAGCGGTACCGCCGGATGCCGCGGCGCTTGACTGCGTGATTCCCCTCTCCCCGGCTTTGCTCACGTCTTCCATAGACAGAACCAGCGGCCTCACACCTTCCGCAACCAGGCCTGCCACGGCGGACGCCAAGGAAAGATGGTCGGCTCCCGCCAGGATGATGTTTGCCCGGGCGGAAGAGACGATCTGAGCCAGTCGTTCAGCCGGATGGTGTGGATCCAAGGGCAGATAGGCGCCCCGGGCCTTGAGCACGCCGACGATCATCGACAAGAGCGCCGGGCTGCGATCATCCAGCAACGCGATAATGTCATCGGTCCCGACTCCCCGTTCGCGCAACCCCCGAGCGACAGTGTCGGCGGCACGGTTGAGTTCATCGTAGGTCATGCCGGCATCGCCGCATTCCACCGCCGTTGCGAACGGCATGCGTTTAACTTGGGCTTCGAAGAGCGTGGGGAAATCAGCCGCCGTCGCTTCATCGCGGTCGCTCCCACTCCATAGGGTCAGCAGACGCTCCCGTTCACCGTCATCCAACATGGGCAAATCACGGATTGCCGCTTCAGGCGACGTCGCCATCGATTCGAGCAGTCGCCTGAGATGCGCGAGCATCCGCGCCACGTCGGCAGATTGAAAGAGCCGCCGATCGTACGAGAGGCGCACGCCCATCGACTCGCCGGGATACCCGACGACGGTCATGGGATAGTTCGTGTGCACGCGATCCTGATCATAGGAGAGCGACCGGTCCGCCCGTTCTTCTCCAAGCTGCGCATCCTTCGGCGCATTTTCGAAAACCAGCAGGCTGCGGAAAAGCGCCTGTCCCACCGGCACCTCGCTCCATTGTTGGATGCGCACCAGCGGCGCGTATTCGTACTGGCGGATGCGATAGTTCTCCGCCAAGAGATGACGGAGCCAGATCATCACCGGCACATCCGGCCTGACGGTCACGCGAAGCGGCAGCGTATTGATGAAGAGGCCCACGATGTCCTCGACGCCCGGCAAGTCGGTCGGTCTTCCTGCAACGGTGACGCCGAACAACAGGTCTCGTTCTCCGCTGTACCGCGACAGCAGAATGGCCCATGCCCCTTGCAGGAACGTGTTCGGGGTCACATAGTGCTGCTGCGCCAAGGTCCGCAGACGTTCGGAAACGGCCGGCGACAATTCCATGAACTCATCGCTCACGGCCGACCCGCCGGCCGAGGCGTCGGGGTCCAACCGTTCGATGCCTAATGGGGTGGCAGTCGCAAATCCAGCCAGCTCTTTTTTCCAGAACTGTTCCGCCGCCGACTGATCCTGCCGTTGCAACCAGGCGATGTAGTCGCGATAGGGCGCCGGCTTCGGAAGATCGGCCAACCGGCCCTGCAGGCGAGCATCATAGTGGGTTAGAAAATCCATCATCAGCAGGGAAAAACACCAATCGTCGGTCAGGATGTGGTGAAAGCTCCGCACGATCGCATACCGGTCTGGACCGCGCCGGACCAGACGGATCCGCATCAGCGGAACCCGCTCGAAATCCAAGCCGTCTTTCAGCTCTTGCTCCAGTAACTCCCCCATGCGGGTCTGCTGCTGATCGTCGCTAAGCTCGGTCCAATCCAGGTCTTGGATCACGTTCTCCGCCTGGACCTGCCGGTGGACGACTTGGAGCGGCGCCGCCAGGTCCTTCCACATGAACGAGGTGCGGAGCATCGGATGCCGGTCGATGACCGATTGCCAGGCCTGACCGAAGACCTCACGATCCAGCCTCCCCTCCCAGGCGTAAAACTGCTGCATGAGATAGATGCCGGAGCCGGGATTCATCAGACTGTGAAACAGCATGCCTTCCTGCATGGGCGACAAGGGATAACAATCCTCGATGGCTGCCCAATCGTCACGGCGCGCCGCCAGGCCCTCCGGAGCGAGGCCCGTGAGCGGAAAGTCCGGAAGGCTTGAGGTGGTCGGTGTAACCGGCTTCTGAGTGACGGCGGCCTTGGGCAGATCGCCCTGCTCCCGCCCATCCTTCACCTGCGCGACCGCCGCGGCGGCAGCGATGGTCTGATGTTCAAAGAGTTGTTTGGGCGTGAGTTTCACGCCTTCTCGGTTGGCGCGCGCAATGACTTGCAGCGTGCGGATCGAGTCGCCGCCCAACGCGAAGAAATTGTCATGGACGCCGACCCGATCGAGCTGCAACACGGTTTGCCAGATTCCCGTCAGAATCTCCTCGGCCCTGTTCCGTGGCGCGACGTAGGGTGACTGGGCCGCAAGGGTCTGCAGGCCGGGATCAGGCAGAGCCGCCCGGTCGAGCTTGCCGTTGGCGGTCAGGGGAAAGGCATCCAATATCACAAAGGTGTTCGGCACCATGTACTCGGGCAGACGGGAGAGGAGCCTGGTTCGAACGGCTTCCGTATCCAGCGTAGAAAGACCGGTGAGATAGGCTGCGAGCTGTTGCGTGCCGTCTGCTTGTTCGCGCACGACAGCGACCGCATCGGAGACTTCCGGGTCGCTCCGCAATTGCGTCTCGATCTCGCCCAGCTCGATGCGGAACCCGCGAATCTTCACTTGATGATCCACCCGCCCGAGGAATTCGATGGTGCCGTCGGCCCTGCGTTTCGCCCGGTCGCCTGTTTGATAGAGCCTCGTTCCGAGCCTGCGACTGAACGGGTCCGGCACGAACCGTTCCGCCGTGGCCTCCGGCCGGTTGAGATAGCCGCGCGTGACTTGCAGTCCACCGATGTAGAGTTCCCCTGGCAGGCCGACCGGGGTCTGCCGGCCATCACGGTCGAGGACGTGGGCTTGTACAGACGAGAAGGGCCGGCCGATCGGCGCGTCGGCTGCGATCCCGTCGGCTGATGCCTCGATCACATGGGCCAAGCAGCCGACCGTCGTTTCGGTCGGCCCATAGTGGTTGACGATGGCGCAGGCCGGGGCCAATCGGCGGATCTGCTGGATGAGATCGCCACGGAGCGATTCCCCCCCGAGCATCAGGCAGCGAGTGGGCAACACCCGTTCGGCATGGGCGGCGTGGAGAAGCCCTTTCAGATGGCTCGGCACGATCTTGAGCACCTCGACCTGTCGATCATGCATGGCTGCGGCCATCGCATCGGGGTCGAAACTGTCTTCGGTCGGAAGCAGGTGCAGCGTACGGCCGGAACAGAGCGCGCCGAACAGTGCCGTATTGCCGAGATCAGCCGCCACGGTCGAGACGGCCGCCATGCTTCGTCCGGCCGCGACTGGTTCAAGCTGTAGGACGGCGTTCACATAGGCCGTCACCTGGCGATGTTCCACCGCCACTCCCTTGGGGCGGCCGGTGGAGCCTGAGGTGTAGATCACATAGGCAAGGTTGCGGGGCGACACTGATGTCGCGAGCGGCGTGTCATCGTAATCCTCGATGACCCCGGCTTGGCGGTCCAGCAGAATCACATGCGCGAGACCCTGTTCGAGGCCTTTGGCTTGCTCGCTTCGGCTGATGATGAAGCGGGACTCGCTGTCGGCCACCATCGCGGCGAGCCGTTCACGGGGATAGGTCGCATCCAGCGGCACATAGGCTCCGCCGGCTTTAAGCACGGCGAGGATCCCGACGACCAGATCCAGCGACCGGTCCAGACAGAGGCAGACCCGGTCCTCTAACTTCATTCCTTGCGCCCGCAGATACCTGGCCAGCCGATTCGCCCGACGGTCCAGCTCACCATAGGTCACCCGCTCCTGTTTGGTGACGACCGCTACCGCCTCGGGCTGTGCTTGCACCTGGGCGGCGATTGCGTCATGGATGCAGGTCTCCTCTGGCTCGCCGCTTGAGAACGAGCCGTTCCACGCCGCGAGTTGACGTGCCTCGCCTTCCGTGGTGATGGGCAGCGTCCCGATCGCGGCATCCTCGGTCTTGACCATCGCGGTCAGTAGCGCCTCCAGATGTCCGATCATCCTGGTGATCGCCGCATGCGCGAACCGACGGTGGGCGTAACAGACGATGACACGCAGGTCCCGGCCCGGTTCGACCATCAACGAAAGCGGATAGTTGTTGCGCCCCTGCGTCATCGTATAGGCGCCGCTTCGTGCAGCAGCCAGCGGCTCAATGATGAGCGACGGCGTTTGGTCGTCCTCGGCCTCCGGGTAACTTTCAAACACCATGAGGCTCTCGAACAAAGCCGTCCCGTTGGGTACGTCGCTCCAACGTTGGATGTCGCTGAGGGGAGTCCATTCATATTGCCGCAACGTCGCATTCTGCTCCTGCACAGCCCGCAGCCAGTCGGCCAACTTCTGCTCCGGTCGAACGAAGATACGAATCGGCAAACTGTTGATGAAGAGACCGACCATGTCCTCCACGCCGGCCAGCTCGGGCGTGCGCCCGGAGACGGTCGCGCCGAACAAGAGGTCCTGCTCTCCGCTATAGCGATGCAGCAGCAAGGCCCAGGCTCCTTGCAATACCGTATTGACGGTGACCCTACACCGTTTGGCGAACGCTTGCAGCGCATCGGTCTTATCCGTTGACCATTGCCAGCACTGCTCGGCGAACGGCCATGAGTCGGCGCTCATCTGTTCAGACGGAGCCTCGATCGGTATGGTGGTCGGCCGCGCGAATCCCGCTAAGATCCCGCGCCAATAGGTTTCTGCCTGCTGCATGTCCCGGCGATTGACCCACGAGATGTAGTCGCGATAGGGCCTGGTGGTCGCCAATGCCGGAGCCTTCCCCGTCACGAGCGTTTCATAGGCCGTGAGCACGTCGCGCAACAGGATGGCCATGCTCCATCCATCCAACAGGATGTGGTGGTGGCTGTTGATCAACAGCCACTCGCGCTCCTCCTTCCGGATCAGATGGAGCCGCATCAGGGGCGGCTGAAGCAGATCTACTCCAGCAGCGCGATCGCGTTCGAGCAAGAACTGAAAGCGCGCGCCTTGCTCGCTCGCCGGCACGCCTCGCCAATCATGGCGCTCGATCGGGAGCCGCACCTGCCGGCGGACGACTTGCAGCGGTTTCTCCACCCCTTCCCAGATGAAGGCCGTCCGCAGCACGGCATGGCGGTCCACCGCCGCTTGCCAGGCTTGCTCGAAGGCGTCCGGTCGCAGGTCGCCACGCAAGCGATAGGCATACTGGTAGAAGTAGGGATCGGCCGCGGCGTCGGCGAGGCGATGAAAGAGCAGCCCCTGCTGCAGCGGGGACAAGTAATACATGGCTTCGATGTGCGATTTATCGTGCATGGCTCTCCATAGACTGAAGAATGGTGTCGAGGGCATCCTGGTCGAGGTCGACGTCCGGGAAATCGGACGGGGTGTACCCGCCCGCCTCCGGCGAACAGCAATGGGCGATCAGGTCGCACAGGTGCCGGCGATATGAGGCCGCCAGCCTGTCCATCGTCGATCGATCGATTCTGGCGCGGCTGTAGGTCCAGTTGACGGTGAGGCAGCCATCGGTGATGTCCGCGTTGATGTTGAACTCGTACCGCATGACATTGGATGGTCCATGCTCCCTGCCCGTCGGCCCGGCGGCCAGCTCAAACAGGCTCTGTCCGGCTGTCCCCCGATCCAGCTGCCCCAGATAGTTGAAGCAGACCTGGGGAGAGGATGGTTGCTGAAGCCGGACGGCGCCGGGATGTTGCGATAGATACCGCAGCAGGCCGTACCCGACTCCACCGGAGGGGACCGCCCGCAGTTGTTCCTTGATGCCCTTCACGATGTCGCCGTTCGAACCCTCCGGCAATCGCAGAAGAATCGGATAGATACTCGTGAACCATCCGACCGTCCGAGCGAGATCCGTTCCCGGCACGAAGGGCTCGCGGCCATGGCCTTCCAGGTCCACCAGCAGATGACCCTGCCCGGTCCAGCGCTGAAACGTCTGTGCCAAGGCCGCCAGCAGAAGGTCGTTCACCTGCGTCCGGTAGGCCGCGGGAGCTTCCCGCAACAGCGCTTCGGTTTCTGCTCTGGTGAATGTCACCGGGCAGGTTTCCGTCGAAGCTTCCGTCCCATCAGCCGCCGGATGGTCAAGTGGGAGGCCGGAGACTTCCGATGAAACCTGTTTCTCCCAGAAAGGCAGTTCATTCAGGACCGTCTCGGACTGAGCAGCCTGCTGCGCTGCTTCCGTCCATTGTTTGATCGATGTGGTTTTAGGCCAGGCGGCCGGCGCGACACCTGCCTCATCGCGATAGACCCGCTGGAGGTCCTCCAAAAGGATGCGCCACGACACGCCATCCACGACCAGATGGTGCGCGATGAACAGGAGCGTCGCAGGACGCTGTGGACCCGGATCAAACAGGACGGCGCGGAACAGCGGCCCCCGTTCCACATCCAGGCTCTGCTGATACCGCTCCGCCTCGCGCGCGATTGCGGTCGATATTTCACTGTCGGCCTGTTGGTGAAGTTCGATCACCACCAGCGCCTCGTCCAGAGAGACGGCCGCTTCGATTCTTGCGGTGGTGGCATTCGTGCGCTCAAAGCGGCTGCGCAAACCGTCATGCTGATCCAGCAGCCACCGGATGGCGCGGGCCAGCCTGGCGCGATCGGGCGGCTCGGACAGCGTGACCATCAGCGATTGGTTCCAGTGATGGGGCTCGGACAATCGTTGCTCGAACCACCAGCGTTGGGCCGGCGTCATGGGGAATGATCCCGATACCGTCCCTTGATCAGCCTGAATGGCCGGCGACCGGTCCGCCTCCAGATGGGCGGCCACCGCGAGCGCGTGGATCGTTTGCTGTTGAAACAGCTGCCGGGGCGTCAGCGAGAGACCGATCTGTTTGGCCTGTGCAATGACTTGCAGCGCAAGAATCGAATCCCCGCCGAGCTCGAAGAAGTTGTCGTGGCGGCCGACCTGGGGGAGGCCGAGCACCTGGGCCCAGATGGCGGCGAGCTGCTCCTCGGTCTCGGTCGCGGGCGCCTCGTAGGCCTGCGTGCGTTGTGTGTCCCACTCCGGGGCCGGCAAGGCTTTGCGATCCACCTTCCCGTTCGGGCTGAGCGGCAACTGCGCCAGCGGGATGATGATCGCGGGCACCAGATACTCCGGCAGCGTGCGCGCGAGCGCCGACTTGAGCGCCGCGGTCTCCCACGGGCGATCCGGGTCGGTTGTCACATAGGCGATGAGCCGGGCTCCGGCTTGGCCGTCCCGCCGGGCGACGACCACCGCCTCGCGAATGCCCGGCTGCTGCCGGAGCGCGGCTTCGACTTCCCCCAATTCGATGCGCACGCCGCGAATCTTCACCTGCTGATCCAACCGGCCCAGATAGTCGATGGCCCCGTCGGGCCGGAAACGCACGAGATCCCCTGTGCGATAGAGCCGCTGGCCGGGCTGCGCACTGAAGGGATCGGGCACGAACCGCTCGGCGGTCAGCTCCGGCCGCCGATGGTAGCCCCGCCCGACCCCGATGCCGCCGAGATAACATTCCCCCGGCACGCCGATCGGCACGGGCTCGCCTTGCGGGTCGAGAATGTAACACTGGAGATTGGCAATGGGCCGCCCGATCGGGACCGTCGGAGGCGGGGGCGTCGGACAGGTCCAGGCCGTGACATCGATGGCCGCTTCGGTGGGCCCATAGAGATTATGCAGGGTCACGTGTGGCCAGTGCTGTTGCACGCGCGGGGGCAAGGTGGCCGGGAGGGCTTCGCCGCTACAGAGGATCTGCCGCAGGCTCCGCCCGCGTGCGACGCCGGGGTGATCGACGAAGGCCTGCAGCAAGGGCGGCACAAAATGCAGAGTGGTAATGCCGTATTGGTCGATGTGGTCGAGCAAGCGGGCGGGATCTTTATGGGCGCCCGGCTCGGCCATGACCAGTTCGGCGCCGGCGAGGAGGGGCCAGAAGAATTCCCAGACGGAGACATCGAAGCTGATGGGGGTCTTCTGCAACACACGGTCGGCGGGGGTGAGCACATAGGCTTCTTGCATCCACTGGAGCCGGTTGCGCAGGCCCGCATGGGTATTGCCGGCGCCCTTCGGCCGGCCGGTGGAGCCGGAGGTGTAGAGCACATAGGCGAGCTGCGCCTCGGCGAACGCGGGCGGAGGCATCACCGGCGCGGCGGTCCACTGGGCCCGGTCCTGATCGAGGCAGAGCGTAGGCCCGCCATGGGCGAGCCGGGTGGCCTGGGCGGCATCGGTCAGCAGCAGCGCCGCGTGGCTGTCGTCAAGCATATAGCGCAGGCGCTCGACGGGATAGGAGGGATCGAGGGGCACGAAGGCGGCGCCGGCATACCAAGTCCCGAGCAGCGCCACGACCAGGTCGAGCGAGCGCTCCAGCGCCACCGCGACGAGCGCTTCCGGGCCGATCCCGCGTGCTCGGAGGGCGCCGGCGAGCTGCTGCGCCTGGGTGAGCAATGCGGCATAGGTCAGCGTCTGCTCGCCGGCCCGCACGGCCACGGCCTCGGGAGTCCGCGCGGCCTGGGCGGCGATCTGCGCGGGCACCGACACCGCCGGATAGGCGCAGGCCGTCTCGTTCCACGCCCCCACCACCTGCGCCCGCTCCGCGGCATCCATCATCGGAAACGCCGTGAGCTTGCGTTGCGGCTCCGCGACAATCTTCTCGAGCAGGGTAAGGAAATGCCCGGCCATGCGCGCGATCGTGGACGGCTCGAAGAGATCCAGATTGAACTCGAAAAACCCGGTGAGACCTTCCGGTGCCAGGGTCATTTCCAGCGAGAGATCGAACTTCGCGCTCCCGGGATCGACCTCCACCGGCTCGATCGAGAGGTCCGGAATCTCCATCGCCTGCCGTCCGAGAGTCTGGAGCGCGAACATCACCTGGAAAAGCGGCGCATGGCTCAGGTCCCGTTCCGGTTTGAGCGCATCGACCACCTGCTCGAAGGGCACATCTTGGTGACTCTGCGCACCCACCACCACGTCCCGCACCCGATCGAGGAGATCGATGAACCGCGGATTGCCGCTCAGGTCGGTTCTCAGCACCAGCGTATTGACGAAGAAACCGATCAGGTCTTCCGTTTCCAGGCTGGTGCGGTTGGCGATCGGGGTGCCGATCGACAGATCCATATCACCGCCGTAGCGATGCAGCAGGACCTGAAAGCCTGCGAGAACGGTCATGAAGAGTGTGGCGCCCTGCCGGCGGCTGAGCGCCTGTAATGCCGTGAGCAGATTCGAGGGGACGGTGAAATCGTGCCGCGCGCCGCGGAACGTTTGTACGGTGGGGCGGGCATGGTCCGTCTGCAGGCTCAACATCGAGGGAGCGCCGCCGAGCGTCCGCTTCCAATAGTCCAGCTCGCGGTCGAGGACTTCTCCCGTCATCCATTCGCGCTGCCATTGTGCATAGTCGGCGTACCGCACCGTTGGACTCGGCAAGGGCACTGGCTTGCCGCCGCGCAAGGCGCAGTAGGTGTCGACCATGTCGGCCAGCAGCAGATTCAACGACCAGCCGTCCGCGATCGTATGGTGCAAGGTCACGAGCAGCAGATGATCCTGCTCCCCCAGGCGCACGAGCTTCACGCGCCAGAGCAGATGGCCTTCCAGCATAAAGGGCCGTTGGGCTTCCGCTGCCGCCGCGCGCGCAACATAGTCGTCCGAGGTCTCGTCCGGCCTGAGGTGCGCCTCCTGTTGCTCAAACGGCACGGCGGAACAACCGACGATTTCCTGGGCGGGCCGGCCTTCGACGAGGAGAAATTGCGTGCGCAACTGATCATGCTTCAACGCGACGGCGTCGAAGCTTCTGCACAGGGCGCCGGCGTCGAGCGGACCCCGGAGCCGCATGCCGAAAGATAGGTTGTACAGCCAACTCTCCGGTTCGAGTTGCGCCAGGAACCAAAGCCGCTGTTGCGCAAAGGACAAGGGAGCCGGCCCCTCCCGGCGCGAGGCCGTCAATGGGGGAATTTGGCGGCCGTTGCCTTCGGCACGAACCCGATCCACTGTGGCCGCCAGATCGGCGATGGTGGGGCACTCAAAGGCAGCCCGTAACGGCAGCTCGATGTGAAAGGCGTTCCGGATGCGGGACACGACCTGGGTAGCTAGGAGCGAATGGCCTCCCAACTCAAAGAAATGGTCCCGCACCCCGACCCGTTCGAGCCCGAGGATATCCGCCCAGATGCACGCCAGGAGTTCCTCCGTGACGGTACGGGGCGCGAGGTAGGACGCTCGGTCGAGATCCTCACAATCAGGAGCGGGCAAGGCTCGCCGGTCCACCTTGCCGTTCGGCGTGCGCGGCAAGGCATCGAGCGGCAGTACGATCGCGGGAACCATGTATTCAGGGAGCTGTTCCTGAAGCGCCGCCCGCAATCGATCGTGGTCAACGGAACGGCCCTCCTGCGGCACGACGTAGGCGACCAATCGTTTGTCTCCGGGCCGGTCTTCTCGAACGATGACGGCCGCTTCTCGGATCTCGTCTTGATCGGTGAGGCAGGATTCGATTTCACCCAACTCGATGCGGAAGCCGCGAATCTTGACCTGGTGATCGACGCGCCCCACGTACTCGATCGTGCCATCGGGTCTGAAGCGGGCCAGGTCGCCCGTGCGATAGAGTCTCGCTCCCCGCTCGCTCGCAAAGGGATCAGGCAGGAATGCCTGCGCGGTGCGTTGAGGATCCTGCAAGTATCCCCGACCGACTCCCACCCCACCGATGCAGAGTTCGCCGGAGACGCCGGCGGGGACCGGCTCCAACCACCGGTTGAGGATATAGAGGCGCACCTGTTGAATGGGCCGTCCGATCGGCATCCGGGCGAGATGCTCGGCCGGCGACTCATGTATCGGATGGATCGCGACATCGTCGGCGCATTCGGCCGGACCATAGGCATTCATCAACGGAATGCTGGGGTACCGCTCGAACCAGCGTCGGCAGAGGGCCGGCGGCAGCGCTTCTCCGGTCGGCAAGACCCAGCGCAATCCGGCAAGAGCCGGTGCCGCTTCCGATCGCTCGCCCGATCCCTCGGCCGTATCCAACAATGCCTGCAAGACAGCGGGCACGGCTTCGTAAATGGTGATGCCCGTCGTCCCGAGCTCTGCCAGCAGCCGCGAGGGCTCCCGCACCACCTCATCGGGCAAGATATGGGTGGTGGCGCCGCACAGCAGCGCGGTCAGGAATTGCCACACCGAGATATCGAAACATTGAGAGGCGGTCTGCGCGATGACATCCTGTGAGCCGAGCGACAGGGAGCGCAGCTTGCTGTCAAGATTGTTGAGCATGCCGCCCATCGTGACCATGGCGCCCTTCGGCACCCCGGTCGAGCCGCTCGTATAAATCACGTAGGCCAACTGATCTCTGCGCGAAGGCACCGCACGATCCTCCTCCGATCCCGGCTCTGCTTGCAGTTCATCCAGCACCACGACCACCGGTCGCGCCTCTTGCGGCATGGCCGACAGCACCTGATCGAGGTAGGACTTCACACGCCGCGAGGTGACGACGGCAGAAACCCGGCTCAATTCCAGCAGTCTGGACAGGCGAGCGACGGGATGGTGCGGATCGAGGGGCATATAGGCGCCTCCGACTTTGAAACATCCAACGATCATCGTGAGGAGGTCTGTCCCGCGCTCATCCAGCAGGGCGACCACCGAGTCGTGACCGACTCCTTCCGCTCTCAGCCGATGGACCAGCCGACTGGCCCGGCGATTCAATGCCTCGTAGGTCAGGGACTGATCGCCGCAGCGGACCGCGATGGCCTGCGGTGATCGCCGCACCTGCGCTTCGAATCGCAGGGCGAAACTCCGCTCGTCCGTTGGTTGATCGCTCTCCCCGATTCCATAGGACAACAATCGCGCACGTTCCTCCCGCTCCAGCATAGGCAACTCGCCGATGCGGGCATCCGGCCTGGCGATCAGACCTTCCAGCAGCGCTTTGAGGTGACCGATCATTTTGAGGACGGTGTCCGCATCGAAGAGTCGGCGGTCGTAGGACAGCTTGAGCCCCAATTCCTTGCCGGGCCAACCCATCACGGTCATGGGATAGTTCGTGTGGACCCGATACTGTTCTTCTTCCGCGCGGAACATGATCCGCCCCTCGCAGAGCGCTGGATCAACCGGCGCGTTTTCGAAGACGAACAGGCTATGGAACAGCGCTTCTCCGCGCGGGATCTCGCTGGCGCGCTGGATCTGAATGAGAGGCGTGTATTCGTATTCCCGCAGTCTGATGTTTTCCGCGAATAGTTCCTTCAGCCAGGCCAGGACCGGACGATTCGGCGAGACGGTCACGCGCAACGGCAGTGTATTGATGAAAAGGCCCAGCACCGATTCAACGCCGACCAGCTGCGTCGGGCGGCCTGCCACCGTCACACCAAACAGCACGTCCTGCTCACCGCTGTACTGCGCGAGGAGCAGAGCCCAGGCGCCCTGCACGAATGTATTCGGCGTCACGCGATGTTGTTGGGCCAGCGCCGTGAGCCGGGCCGTGAGATCGGCACTCAGGTGGACGCAATGGTCCGCCGCGTCGTCGTTCTGGTCGGCCAAGCCTTCGGGCGGCCGGTCGTAGGCCAGCGGAGTGGGTGTCGAAAATCCCTGAAGGTACTCGCGCCAAAACCGTTCGGCCGCCTTCAGGTCGCGTTGTCGCAGCCAGGCGATGTAATCGCGATAGGGCCGCGGCTTTTCCGCCTGGCACACCAGACCCTGGGCGCACGCTTCATAGTGAGCCAGGAAATCCATCAAGAGCGGCGAGATGCACCATTCGTCGAGCAGGATATGGTGGAAGCTGTGTACGAACTGATAGGTGCGGTCGGTGAGACGGATTAATCGCAGGCGCATCAGCGGCGCCGTCGCGAAGTCAAATCCCTGGGCAAGTTCCTGCTGCAAGAGCGCGTCTACATCGGCCGCCTGCGTAGCACGATCCTTGTCTCGCCAGTCCAGCAGGTCCAGCGGCACCTCGAATTTCTTATGGACGGCTTGCAACGGACGCTTCTGACTTTTCCAGACAAAAGACGTGCGCAGGATCGAGTGGCGCGCGATGACCTGTTGCCAGGCTTGGCGGAATACCGCCTGATCCAAGTCCCCTTCCACACAGTACCGGTTCTGCATCAAATAGATGCCGGTACCGGCATTCATCAGCGTATGAAACAGCATGCCCTCCTGCATGGGAGAAAGCGGATAGACGGCTTCGATATTCGTGAGCCCGCCACCGGTCATACGTTGAGCCATCTCTGGTTTGGTGATTGCCTGCATTACGCTTCAAGCTCCTTCAAGAGGTTCTCCATCTCCTCATCGCTCAGGTCCACGTCCACGATCCGCCCGGAATCCTGTTCATGGGCGGCCGGCGGTATCGCCTCGATGCTCCCCATCACCGCGACCGATGCCGCCAAGGCGATGGTCGGCTGCTCGAAGAGTTGTTTGGGGGTCAGCGTAATGCCCTCGCGATGGGCCTTGGCCAAGACTTGGAGACTCGTGATCGAATCCCCGCCGAGCTCGAAGAAGTTGTCGTGGCGGCCGACCTGGGGGAGGCCGAGCACCTGGGCCCAGATGGCGGCGAGCTGCTCCTCGGTCTCGGTCGCGGGCGCCTCGTAGGCCTGCGTGCGTTGTGTGTCCCACTCCGGGGCCGGCAAGGCTTTGCGATCCACCTTCCCGTTCGGGCTGAGCGGCAACTGCGCCAGCGGGATGATGATCGCGGGCACCAGATACTCCGGCAGCGTGCGCGCGAGCGCCGACTTGAGCGCCGCGGTCTCCCACGGGCGATCCGGGTCGGTTGTCACATAGGCGATGAGCCGGGCTCCGGCTTGGCCGTCCCGCCGGGCGACGACCACCGCCTCGCGAATGCCCGGCTGCTGCCGGAGCGCGGCTTCGACTTCCCCCAATTCGATGCGCACGCCGCGAATCTTCACCTGCTGATCCAACCGGCCCAGATAGTCGATGGCCCCGTCGGGCCGGAAACGCACGAGATCCCCTGTGCGATAGAGCCGCTGGCCGGGCTGCGCACTGAAGGGATCGGGCACGAACCGCTCGGCGGTCAGCTCCGGCCGCCGATGGTAGCCCCGCCCGACCCCGATGCCGCCGAGATAACATTCCCCCGGCACGCCGATCGGCACGGGCTCGCCTTGCGGGTCGAGAATGTAACACTGGAGATTGGCAATGGGCCGCCCGATCGGGACCGTCGGAGGCGGGGGCGTCGGACAGGTCCAGGCCGTGACATCGATGGCCGCTTCGGTGGGCCCATAGAGATTATGCAGGGTCACGTGTGGCCAGTGCTGTTGCACGCGCGGGGGCAAGGTGGCCGGGAGGGCTTCGCCGCTACAGAGGATCTGCCGCAGGCTCCGCCCGCGTGCGACGCCGGGGTGATCGACGAAGGCCTGCAGCAAGGGCGGCACAAAATGCAGAGTGGTAATGCCGTATTGGTCGATGTGGTCGAGCAAGCGGGCGGGATCTTTATGGGCGCCCGGCTCGGCCATGACCAGTTCGGCGCCGGCGAGGAGGGGCCAGAAGAATTCCCAGACGGAGACATCGAAGCTGATGGGGGTCTTCTGCAACACACGGTCGGCGGGGGTGAGCACATAGGCTTCTTGCATCCACTGGAGCCGGTTGCGCAGGCCCGCATGGGTATTGCCGGCGCCCTTCGGCCGGCCGGTGGAGCCGGAGGTGTAGAGCACATAGGCGAGCTGCGCCTCGGCGAACGCGGGCGGAGGCATCACCGGCGCGGCGGTCCACTGGGCCCGGTCCTGATCGAGGCAGAGCGTAGGCCCGCCATGGGCGAGCCGGGTGGCCTGGGCGGCATCGGTCAGCAGCAGCGCCGCGTGGCTGTCGTCAAGCATATAGCGCAGGCGCTCGACGGGATAGGAGGGATCGAGGGGCACGAAGGCGGCGCCGGCATACCAAGTCCCGAGCAGCGCCACGACCAGGTCGAGCGAGCGCTCCAGCGCCACCGCGACGAGCGCTTCCGGGCCGATCCCGCGTGCTCGGAGGGCGCCGGCGAGCTGCTGCGCCTGGGTGAGCAATGCGGCATAGGTCAGCGTCTGCTCGCCGGCCCGCACGGCCACGGCCTCGGGAGTCCGCGCGGCCTGGGCGGCGATCTGCGCGGGCACCGACACCGCCGGATAGGCGCAGGCCGTCTCGTTCCACGCCCCCACCACCTGCGCCCGCTCCGCGGCATCCATCAAGGGGAGCGAACTCAACCGCGCATGAGGATCTTGGATCATCGCCAGCAACAGCGTCTCGAGTTGTCGGACGATGCGGCGCGCGCGCTCATCCTGGAACCGGTTGCGCTGATACCAAAGAGAACAGGTGAGCTCCTTGCCCGGCAGCACATTCAGGGTCAAGGGATAGTTGGTTTGGCCGGAGAGGGTCACGCGTTCGACCGTGACGCCGGTCTCCCCTTCCAGCCTCTCGTCCAGGGGATGGTTGTCGAACACGACGAGGCTTTCGAACAGCGGCTGTCCCCTGGCCACCTCGCTCCAGCCTTGGATCTGCACGAGCGGGGTCTGCTCGAACTGCCGCAGCTCGCCGTTGTGCGCCAGCAGCGCTCGCAGCCATTCGACAAGGACAGCGTCGGGGGTAACAGCCACGCGCAACGGCAGCGTATTGATGAAGAGCCCGACCATGGTCTCGATGCCGGGAAGGTCCGACGACCGCCCGGAGACGGTCGTGCCGAACATCACAGTGGATTCGCGGCTGTAGCGGCTCAGCAGGATGGCCCATGCGCCTTGCACCACCGTATTGAGCGTCACGCGCTGTTGTTGCGCAAAGGCCAGAACCTTGGCGCTCGCGTCGGCCGACAAGGTCAGCGTAGCGGCGCCGTGAGAGGATGGAGTGACAGCCTCCGCAGAACTGTCTTCTCCCAGCACGGTCGGCTGCGTCATGCCTTTCAACGACAGGCGCCAGAAACGCTCGGCTTCGGTCTGATCTTGAGCGAGCAGCTTGGCGATATGGTGACGATAGGGCGTGACCGGTTCAGCCGGCACAGCCTCGCCTCGCCCGACGAGCGCGTGAGAGGCGCGCAACACGTCCTGCAACAGAATCGGCAAACACCAGCCATCCATGAGGATATGGTGATGCGTCCACAAGACTTGATACGTCCTGTGCGCAAGTCGGATCACCGTGATGCGCATCAGGGGCGGCTGTGCGAAATCAAAATCCGTACGCCGATCCTCTTCCACCAATCGGCTCAATCGCGCTTCCTGCTCGGCGACCGGATCGTCGCGCCAGTCCAGTTCCGTCCAGGGCAACCTTGCCGACGGCAGCACGATCTGGATCTGCTCCGCAGCCTCGCGCCAGAGGAATCTCGTCCGCAGCACCGGCTGCCGATCGACAATCCCTTGCCAGGCCTTTCGGAACGACTCCGGCTCCAGCGCCCCTTGCATACGCCAGCTCATCTGCTCGATGTAGACGCCGGAGCCCGGCGCATACAGACTGTGGAAGAGTAGACCCTGCTGCAGCGGGCTCAGAGGATAGACGTCTTCAAGGTCCGGGCAGGCTGCCTTCGCGATGGCGAACGAGGCTTCATCGACAAGCGGCGCAGAAAGATCAATCGCAGTCGTGTGAGAACTGGCCTCCTGCGGTTCCGCCAAAGCGGCGGCCAGTTCCGCAATGGTTTGATGTTGAAAGATGTGTCTCGGCGTCAGGGCTAAACCGGCTTCTCTGGCGCGGTTCACCACCTGCAGGCTGACGATGGAATCGCCGCCGAGTTCGAAAAAATTGTCGTGCACGCCGATCCGTGTTTGCTGCAGCACATCAGCCCAGATCCCCGCGAGCGCGGTTTCGACTCCGTCACGCGGAGCCACGTCGTCTTCACAATGTCTGTTGTGCGGGACCGGCAACGAGACTCGATCCACCTTGCCGTTCGCCGTGCGCGGCAAGGCCTCCATGAGCACAATCTGGGAAGGAATCATCGCGTCCGGAAGAGTGCGGCGCAGGAGGCTGCGCCATTCCTCCAGGGCAACCGATGGCCCCGGCGCCGCCGCCACATAGGCCACCAACCGCTTCTGCCCGGGGCGATCTTCGCGCAGCACCGTGACCGCATCGCTGATGCCGGGCAACGCCCGCAACCGCGCGTCGATTTCCCCCGGCTCGATCCGTACCCCCCGCAATTTGATTTGATGGTCCATCCGCCCGAGGAACTCGAGATGGCCGTCGGGGCGGAGGCGAACGCGATCGCCGGTGCGGTAGAGGCGAGCGCCCGGTTCCGACGCAAAGGGATCCGGCACAAACGACAGCGCGGTGCGACCCGCATCCTGCGCGTAGCCCCGCCCCACACCAGCGCCGCCGATACACAATTCACCCGCCACACCACCCGGCACCGGCGTCATCCAACGATCCACCACGACGAGTCGGGTGTCTTGAATGGGATGCCCGATCGGCATGCAGACCTCATCCGCTCCTGGGGGAGAGGCAATGACCGCGGTGGCCACATCGTCGGCACATTCGGCCGGCCCATAGGCATTGACCAACGGTACGTGCGGATACTTCTCGAACCACTCCCGGCAGAGTTGCGGCGGCAAGGCTTCACCCGTGGGCAGGAGCCAGCGCAGTGCGCGAAGGGCGGCGGCCTGCCGGCTTTCCAGCATGCCCTTGAGCAACACCGGCACGGTTTCTGCCACCGTCACTCCCGACCGATCCAAACAATCCAACAGCCGCGACGGATCGCGGGCGAGGTCGTCGGGGACGATCAGCGTGCGCGCTCCGCAGAGCAGAGCGGCCAGATGTTGCCAGACGGAGATGTCGAAACAGGCGGAGGCCGTCTGCGCCACCACATCGTCCGGCCCAAGGCCCAAGGAATCGCGCTTGCTCGACAGATGATTCATCAAGCCCCGCTGGGTCACCATGGCGCCCTTTGGAACTCCCGTCGAACCGGAGGTGTAGATGACGTAGGCCAGCTGATCGGGCGACGTGCTGCGGGAAGGAATAGGCGTCTGGTCGTCGAGGCCGGCCGCATCGATGGTACGTAAGATGATCTGGCCGGAAGCCACCGCCGGGCAGGCCTCCGACAGGGAGCGACGGTAGGACTCGTTCGTCATGACCAGCGACGCGCCGCTCGTTTCGAGCATCTCGCGCCAACGACCAGCCGGATGGGCAGGGTCCAACGGAAGGTAGGCCGCACCTGCCTTCATCACGCCGATCATCGCCGTGAGCAGCGCAATCCCGCGATCGAGCAACAGCGCGACGATCTGGTCCGGCTTGGCGCCGGCAGCAACCACGATCCGCGCGATGCCGGCCCCCTCGGCGTTGAGCTCCGCATAGGTCTGGCTCGATCCCGCGCATTCGACCGCGACGGCATTGGGGCTGCGTCGTACCTGCGCTTCGAAGGCAGCGGAAAATCCCGACCAGTCACCGGTAGACGCCTTCGGCCCGATCAACAGGGCTTGGTTCTGCTCATCCAGAGAAAGGAGCGGAAACTCGTTCAACCGCCGGTCCGGCTCATCGCAGATGCCTGCAAGCAACGTATGGAAATGCTTCGCCATGCGAGCGATGGTCTGCTCATCGAACAGGTCGCGGTTGTACTCGAAAGCGCCTTCCAACCCCTCGGCCGTTTCGGCCATGTCCAACGAGAGATCGAATTTTGCGGCGGCCGCATCGACTTCCGTGATCTCCACCTGCAATCCCGGCAGCGAGACGGCGCCCGCCAACCCCGTCTGCAGCGCAAACATGACCTGGAACAAGGGCGAGTGGCTCAGCGCCCGCGCCGGTTTCAAGGCATCCACCAATTCTTCAAACGGCAATTCCTGATGGGCTTGGCCGCCGATGACGACGTCCCGGACCCGCTCGAGCAACTGCGGGAACGTGGGATTGTGTGAAAGATCCGTCCGCAGCACGAGGGTGTTGGCGAAAAATCCGATCAGGTCTTCGGTTTCGCGTTTGGTCCGGCAGGCGATCGGCGTGCCCACGCAAATATCTTCAAGGCCCGTATACCGCATCAGCCATAGTTGAAAGGCCGCCAGCAGAGTCATGAACAGCGTCACGTTGTGGCGGCGGCTGAGGTCCCGCAGTCGCGCCGCCATAGGCAGCGGCAGCGTGAACAGATAGCGGCTGCCCGAGGACGTTTGCACCGCTCCGCGCGGGCGATCGGCCGGCAATTCGAGGACCGGCAGCTCCCCAGCCAGCTGCCGTTTCCAATAGGCCAACTGCCCTTCTAGCACCTCCCCTTGCAGCCACCCCCGTTGCCATTCCGCATAATCGGCGTAGTGGATCGGGAGGGCCGGCAAGGCCGCATCGACACCCGTCGTCATTGCCGCATAGAGCCGCGCGAATTCCCGCGCGAGAATCTGGGCCGACCAGCCGTCACAGACGATATGGTGCAGCGCGATGACCAGCAGGTGATCGTCGGCGGCGATGTCGAACAGCCGCAGCCGGAGTAACGGTCCCTCGTGCAGGTCGAATGGCCGTTGCGCTTCATCGCGCGCCGCGATCAGCACGGCCTCGGGGCGGTTCTCAACGCGGCCGGTGGCCAACGTGACCCGGCCGGTGGCCGCGACGATCTGGACCGGTTCCCCATTGTCGGTCGCAAAGGTCGTCCGCAGGATTTCGTGCCGTTCGACGATGCGAGTGAAACAGTCCAGCAGGATGCGCGAATTCAGACGCCCCTTCATCCGGACGGCAATCGCCGTGTTGTACGACGCGCTCTCCGGTTCCAACTGCGACAGGAACCAGAGCCGCCGTTGGCCGAAACTCATCGGAAATTGGTACTGCTCAGGTTCCGATCCCAGCACATCGGTGGGCGAAGCCTGCGTCTGATCGGAAGGCATCAGCATGGCGTCTCCCCTCCCCGCGGCTCGGCCATGGCGACGAGAATCTGCCGGCGCCCAGCAAAGGGCGTGCGGCCATGGGCGGCCAGCATGTTGTCGAGCATCATCACGTCTCCCTGTTGCCACGCGAACTGCACCGCGAGGCTTCGATAGACGTCGCGAATCTCGTCCAGCAGATCGGACTCAATCGGGCTCCCGTCTCCGTAACAGGCATTGCGCGGCAGGTCTTCCTCGGCCACGACTGCCAGGAGCGCTTCCCGCACCGCCGCTTCGAGATTCGAGACGTGGAACAGGTGGGCCTGATTGAACCAGACCGTCTGGCCGGTTCGCGGATGCACCGCGATGGCCTGGGCGACTTGCCTGGTGCGCAGCTCACCGTCTGCTTTCCACTCGTAGTCGATCCCGTTGTCATGGCAATACCGTTCCACGACGGCGGGGTCGTCACTGTTGAACACCTTCTGCCAGGGGACGTCCAAGCCGTTGCCGTAGTTGCGGACGTACATGATCTGTTTCTGCACGAAGCGTTCGCGTATGCGAGCCGGGATGCGCCGGTAGACTTCCCGGCTGTCCGCGATAGGCGTATAGCCGCCCTGCTCCGCGGCCTGCCCGCAATAGAACCAGATCTTCATCGGCCACTCTCTCGTGTAAGCCTGTTCGTTGTGCAGCGGAATGTGCTGGTGCGGGGGATATTCCGTCGAGGTGTAGACCTGGCGCTGCACGCGGGAGCGGGGCGTGGAACCGAATTCGTATGAGACCAGGGACGAGGTAAACGCGCCGATGAACGATTCGAAGTCGCTTGCCGACCTGATCGGCAAGCCGCGGAACAACAGGCCGCCGGCAAGCGGCAACAAGGTCTCGGCCATTCGGCGGGCGCCGTCGAAATACTCGTCCAGTGGCCGGACTTCCGACGGTGACACCACCAGAGGGAGGCTGCCGTCAGGCGTGAGGGGCTCGACCGCCAAGCCGCCGTGAGCATGCGCCGTGCCGTTCATCTCTCTATTTGGCGCGAACGATGTGGCTCTGTCGTGGGTCATCGTGGTACCTCCGGCGTTCGAATGAATGGGGATCAGATTGGTGTATGTCGCTACCCGCGCTGGTGCCTGTGCGCCTGCAGAAGAGAACCGACCCCCTCCACCACCGCCGTCTGAGCAGTCCTGATGAAGAAATGGTCCCCTTGAAACAACCAGAGTTGAAAACCTTCGGATGTGTGCGCCTTCCAGGGTTCCAACTGCTGCGGCGTCACCGCCTGGTCCGCCATGCCGCCGAAGGCCGAGATCGGGCAGCCCAGCGGCAAGTCGTCGTCATAGACATAGGTCTCGCGCAAGGAAAAGTCGGCCCGGAGCGCGGGCAACATCAGCTCCATCATTTCCGCATGCTCCAGGATTTCCCTCGGCGTGCCGTTGAAGCGCCGCATCCGCTCCAGGAACTCACTGTCCGGCAAATCGCACCACCGGTCCTGATCGCGCAGCTGCGGAGCGGGACAGCCGGAGACGAACAGATGGACTGGGGTGATGCCGAACCGGCGGCGCAGTTCCCGCGCGCATGCAAAGGCAACCAAGCCGCCGATGCTGTGGCCGAACAGAGCCAGGGGCCGGTCGCAGCACGGTCCGATCGCTTCGACCAACTCCGCCACCAGCAGCCGCAGATCGCCGATCGGCGCGTCTTTCATCCTGGCTTCGCGGCCCGGCAGGTGCACGGCGCAGAGTTCGATATCCGGCACCAGGTCGGGAGACCAACTTCGGAACAACGACGGGCCGCCTCCCGCGTAGGGAAACCCGATGAGGCGAAGGCCGGTCCCAGAACGGCAGGTCACCAGCCATGGGCGCCGCTCGGTCGCGGTCAGCATGAGGCCGCCTCCGTGCCGGTTTGCTCGGCCTGTTCCGCCATCCATTTGCGGAGGCTCAAGGGCCGCATGTCCGTCCAGACGTCCTTGATGTAGGCCAGGCATTCGTCCTTGAGGCCGGTCTTTCCGGCGTCCGTCCACCCCAGCGGGTTGTCGCGATACGAAGGCCAAATCGAGTATTGCTCCTCGTGATTCACCACCACCTTGTAGATCGTTGTGTCTTCCTGTTCGTCCTGTCCCATGGTTCCTCCTGTGGGTTATGAGCGCACGTTGACGTTACAATGGCCCCGCGCTGTTCCCGGCCGTGAAGGTCAGGGTCTGTAGCGCTCGGCCGGGGAGCAACGGAGTCGGGCGTCCTTCACTCCAGTTCTGTTGCTGATCGCGATAATGCGGTGACAGCGGATGACCGGACTGGCCGCCCGGCATATGAAACAAGCCCTCCGCCTCATGGCCGGGAGACACCACCAGCCGTTCGCTGGCGGTCAAACTGCCGCTGAGCACCCGCACGCAGGAGCCGCAACCGGCGCCCGCGTCGGCGGGCATGTTCAACCAGCGTCCCACGACCGGGATGCCCTCGCTCAGCGGATGAACCATGCGCACGCGATTGACCCTGCCCCAGGCCAGTTCATCGATCCCCGATGGCGCGTACTCCTCGTCGAGCCACCTGACCGTGTTGTCCAGTTCCTGAAGCAAAAAGGCCTGCCAATTTTTGAACCGCAACGGATCGGGAAGCGTCTCGGGCGCCTGCTCCGTCAGGAGACTTCTGAGCGGGGTGTCCAGGTCTCCGTCAAACACGAAGCCTGGCTCCTTCTCGCGGCAGTCCTGAAGAAACGGCGCGAAGACCGAGGCGGCCAGATTGCGCCGAAACGCGACCAACAAGGCGAATCCGCGGCTTTCGCTGTCGGCCCGGCCGTTCCAGGCGTCGACGGCCCGGCGCACGGCGGCCAGGTCCGGTCGCTGCGCCGTGAGGTCGCCGGTGAGCAACTGTCGGAGCAAGTCGCGGTAGAACTCGTACAGTTGCGTGGTGGTATCCAATTGCAGATCCATGAGGTCCAGCTCGCGAACCCGTTCCAGCTCGCGCAGCCGCTGTGTGATCCGAAACGCGCGGTAGCCATTGGCAAACGCGTGACCGATCACGTGGGGATACCGCTCATCCGTCATGCGGTGGTTCGCGCTGACAAGGAAGCCCGCCGGCGGATCGATCGAGCGTGGGAGCTCATCGGGTGGAACGTACCCGTCCCACCCGGCGCGCCCGTCGGCCCAGGAGAGGCTGACCGATCCGTCGAGCCCGCGCCGGACGGGAATCTTCCCCATGTAGGTCCAGGCAATGTGTCCTGCTGCGTCTGCCAGCAGGACATTGTTCGGCGGCGCGCCGGCCTGGGTGGCGACGGCGATGCCATCCCACACCGAACGTGCCTGATCCATCGCCATTAGCCCCAAGTCCACCGCCTCCGGATCCAACGCGGTCCAACGGAGCGCCGCCGGTCGGCCCATCAACGGTTCATCGGTCACCGGTCCCCAGCGCGTGCGCTTGACCTCCACGGTGCGATCGGCGGCACCACGCACGGCGATGCGCTCAGCACGAACCACGAACCGTTCCCACCCGTCGGGCGTGGCATATGCGTCCGGATTGTCCGGATTGACGTCGAGACGCACGAGGTCGGAAAAATCTCCTTCGACATTCGTCATTCCCCAGGACAGCGACCCATTCGATCCCGCGATCACCACGGGGATGCCCGGCACGACGACGCCCGTGAGTTCGACCCGGCCGTAACGCATGTGGATCCGGTACCAGATGTTCGGCACCCCCACATCGAGATGCATGTCGTTCGCGAGAATCGCCCGGCCGTCGGCCGTCTTTGCCTTCCCGACCACCCAGGCATTCGAGCCGATGTCCCGTTTGCGATTGGGGACCATCGACAGCTGCAGCGAGCGAGGGAGCATGCCCGAACGGCGCAGCGCCGCCAGGGCTTTCACCGGGACAGGCGTGGAAGTCGGTTGACTCGTCCCTCTCAACAGTTGCGCGGTGTAGTGGTCGAGTGGCGGAAGGAGAAACGCGGTCACTTCCGCCGGCAACGAGGCCGCCATCACCGTGCGCATCCGTTCATCCTCCTCCGACCCGTTCAGCATTTGAAACATCGCCAGCACCACCAGCAGACTGTCCGCCGGTTCCCAGCGCGCCGGTCGATACCCCAACAGCAGGCATTCGAATGGCGGCATCCGCATCTCGCTCAGAAAATGATTCACTCCCTCGGTGTAGGCCGCCAAAACGGACGACTGATCGGCAGGCAGCCGCCGCACCACTGCTTCCGCCACACTCGAGAAACCCAACCGGCGCTGCCGCACATCCAGGGCCACGGCCGGTTCACCGAAAAGTTCCGCCAATCGCCCGGCGCTGGTGCGCCTAAGCAGATCCATTTGAAACAGACGATCCTGCGCCGTCACATATCCAAGCGCGCGAAAGGCATCGAGCCGGGATTCGGCGGCGATCGCAGGAATGCCGTAGTCGTCGAATGCCACCGTCACCGGCCCCCGCAATCCGGCCAGCGGCAAGGCGCCGTCTCGCACCGGCAATGAGGCGGTGCAGACCCACCAGACGGCGGCCGCGCCGGCTGCCAAGGTTCCTGCCGCCACGACGAAAAGACGCCGCCCGATCGTCATGGCTCGCGCTGTTGCTCCGCAGCCTTCACGGCATCGGCAAAGATGGCGGCAATCGTGTCGATCTGCTCCTCCGTCACAATCAAGGGCGGCAGAAAACGAACAACGCTGTTGTGGCGGCCGCCGAGTTCGAGGATCAGTCCCCGCCGTAGCGCCTCATGTTGGATGGTGGACGCGAGCGTCGGAGCCGAAGGGCGGCAGTCCGGCAATTCACTCGGCTCGTCTCGATCGACGATTTCGACGCCGAGCATCAACCCGCGCCCCCGCACATCGCCGATGCTGCGCGATACGCTCTGCATTTGGCGGAGCAAGCCGAACAGCCGCTCGCCCATGCGGGCCGCATGGGCGTCGATGCGTTCGGCCATGATGAATTCAATCGTCGCCTGCCCGGTGGCCATCGCGAGCTGATTGCCGCGGAAGGTGCCGGCATGGGCTCCTGCGGTCCACTGATCCCACTCGGGCCGATAGACGACCACGCTCAACGGCAACCCGCCCCCGATGGCCTTCGACAGCACCACGACATCGGGCACGATGTCGGCATGCTCGAACGCAAACAACCGGCCGGTTCGCCCGAGACCGGTCTGCACCTCGTCGATGATCAACGGGATGCCCCGCTCCTTGGTCATACGCCGGATCTCCCGGAGCCAGCCGGATGCCGCAGGGATCACTCCGCCTTCTCCCTGCACCACTTCGAGAATCATGGCCGCCGGTTCCACGACTCCGCTGTTGGGGTCGTCCAAGAGCCGTTCGATATAGGCGGAAGAGAGGCGCGCGCCCTGTTCGCCGCCCACTCCGAAGGGGCAACGATAGTCGTAGGGAAAGGGTAAGAAGTGCACGTCGGCCATCAATCCGCTCACGGCTTGCTTGGGGCCGAGGTGACCGGTCAATCCCAAGGTCCCGTGCGTCATGCCGTGATAGGCGCCTTGAAAGGCCAGCACCGTCCGGCGGCCCGTGGCGATCTTGACGAGCTTGATGGCGGCTTCGACGGCATCCGCCCCCGACGGCCCGCAAAACTGGATCTTGGCGCCTTCGGCAAACGAGGCCGGCAGCGAGTCGAACAGGGTGCTCACGAACCGGTCCTTGACGGGCGTCGTCAGATCCAGGGTTTGAAACGGCAGACCGTCGCGCAACATCCGGTTGATCGCCTCCACCACGACCGGATGATTGTGTCCCAGGGCCAACGCGCCCGCGCAGGCAAGGCAGTCGATGTATGTGCGGCCTTCGGTATCCTGTACGTAGAGGCCCTTGCCCTTGCTGAGGGCCAAGGGCAATCGCCGCGGGTAACTCCGGGCATTCGATTCTCGCGCGGCCTGGCGCTCCAGGTAGGGATTGTCGGCGGACAATTCCCTCGGGGACACACAACCGCTCGGCAGGGCTTCCCATATTTCATCCACGTGAACCGACATCTCCTCACCTCCTCGCGACAAAGACTCATCCCTTCTGTGGTCTGCCGGTCCCTTGAACGGGTGACGGCGATGACCATGTGTGCTGCCCCGCGACGTCGGCCGGCTCCAACGCCTCGACCAGTCGTCCAAGATCCAACCGGATACAGCGGTCGGCCCAGGAGAAATAGCGGTCGTCATGGGTAATCACCAGGACCGCCTTCCCCCGCGCCTTCAGATCAGGCAGCAATTCCGTATAAAACACCTGGCGAAAGAGCGGATCTTGGTCGGCGGCCCACTCGTCGAACAGGTAAAAGGGCCGATCCTCGACATAGGCCGTCAGCAAGGCCAGCCGTTTGCGCTGGCCCTGTGAAAGGGCTTGGGTCGAGAAGGCACCGCCTTCGATGCGTACTTTCGACTCCAGTTGAAGCCGCTCCAGATACACGCGCGCCACCCCGTCGAGATTGTCCTGGTCTAACCCGAGCAGCGAATCGAAGAGGTGAAAGTCGCAGAAGACCGTCGAGAACAACTGCCGGTAGGCTTCGCGATTGGACTCGTCGATACGCACACCGTCCAGAAGAATCTGCCCCGAATCCGGCGGATAGAGACCCAGCAGCAAGAGGGCCAATGTCGTCTTGCCGCTGCCGTTGCCGCCGACCAGAAACGTCACCTCGCCGGGCTTGAAGGTCATATTGATCGGCCCGAGCCGGAACGAGCGATCCTCTCCATCGCGGGCGTAGTGATGCGTGAGGCCGACCAGATCGAGTCGGCGCCAGCCATGAATATCGAGGGCGGTCGCCGGAGCCCAGGCCTCGCCGTCCCGCCCATTACGATCGGAGGCAGCCCCGGCGGCCAGCGACAGGCCCAAGGCGTCGATCTTGTTCAACGCCACGTTGGCCCGGCCGATGCCCGGCAGCAATTCGACGATCTGCGAAAAGGGGCCCATCATGTAGAGCAACACCAAGGTCGCTCCGACGATGGTCTCAAACGAGATCGCTTGCCAGGACGGCCACAGGAACAACACCGTCCCGATGGCGGCATAAAACAGAAACAGTCCCCAACTGGACGCAATGGAATAGACCGTCATGCCACCGACGAAGTCGCGCTCGTAGGCCTTGACCGTCTGCCGGAGCTCCCGGTCGAGAAACGCCTGTCGCCGCCCGCGATGCAGCTTGAGCTCCTTGATCCCGGCCATGATCGAACGGAAGTGGCGAAACAAAACATCGCTGGTTTCGCGGGACCGCGCGAAAAACGCGATCGCCTTGCGTTCCTGCCACTGAAACGTCACGGCGCCCACTACCATCATCCCGAGCACCAGGACCAGGATGAGCCAGGACAACCACCCGAGATAGGCCAGACATCCGAGCGTCGTCGCGACATTGATGCCGATCAAGGGTAGTTGCACGTAGGCCTGCGCGATCACGTCGGTGTCTTCGCTCAGCGCGGCCAAGAGCCGGTGATGCCCCAGGCGATCGAGCTGCCCGAGAGGGGCCTCCAGAATGCGCCGGCTCAACTGGTAGCGAAGTTCGGAGATGGTCGCCTGCCCCAGCCTGGTGAGCAGAATTTCCGAGAGGGCCTTGCACGCAGCCACCGCCAGGGCCAATCCGAGAAAGCTCCAGGCGAGCGAAGTGGAGACCGTCGGAACATTCATGCCTTGATGGATGACGGCGAGCAGACCCGCGCCGGCGAGGCCGCTGATCAAACCGGCCGCGACGGAGCAGATCACCAGGCCCCAGGAATTTTTGAGTAAAAATCGAAGTAGATCCATCGTGCAGACCCTATGCCGACACACCACGCAGCCGTCTCGTTGCGCGAGGGACGGACACAATCGCCGTTTCCTCGCGCGTCCCCGACGCCTGCGCGGCACGAATGGTGGCAGCCAATCCCGACACGGTCGGAGCGGCGAAGAACTCCCGCAACGGCACGTCCAGCCGGTAGAGCTCTTGAATTCGATTGAGAATCTGCAGGGCCGCGAGGGATTCTCCCCCTGCCTGAAAAAAATCCTGTTCCCGTCCGACCTGGTCCAGTCCCAAGACCTGGCGCCAGAGGTCCTCGAGTTGCCGTTCCAATTCTTCACGACTTTCGGGAATGGCCGCGGAGGCGGGCGAGGCTTTCGTCGTTCCCTTCCGGTCCGATCCCCCCGCCTCGGTGAAGGCAGCAGACGTGGCCGCAGCGGCAACGGTGCGAGGCAGATCACGAATGGACTGCACCACTTGCGCCAGATCCGATTTCTGCAGGACGCAACGGAGAACCTCCCGGCTTTCCGCCTCGTTCATGCCGTCCATCTCGGATTCCGTCGCGCCGACTGTCCGCATGACGGCTTCCGCCTTGATGGCCATGCCGACGTGGCGCCAGCGATCGAAATTCACGGACAACATGCGCCGCCCTGCCCGCCGACCGGCCTGTGCCAAGGCATCGAGGTAGTGATTGGCCGCGCAGTAGGCGCTCTGCCCGCCCCCCCCGGTCACGGCCGTGAGGGAGGAGCAGCACAGAAATAGGTCCAAGGGTTCGTCCCGGAACAGTGAATCGAGCACCGCCGCTCCTTGGACCTTGGCGCGAAATTCCTCCCAGACGGATGACGGGGCTTTCAGCGCCAGTAAGCCGCCGCCGGGCACCCCCGCCGCATGGATCACGGCATGGATGGCGCCGAATCGCAGACGCGCCTCGTCAATGACCGCCTGCATTTGCCCGGCAGCGGCCACGTCGGCCCGGCAGACGCGCACCTCACCGCCGATTCGTTCCAACGCAGCGACGGCCGCTTGTTGTTCATCTGTCGGCTGAGATCGCCCCACGAGGATCAGACGCGCCTGTCTGCTACGCACCAGATGTTCGGCGATGCGCAGGCCGACTCCGCCCAGGCCGCCGGTGATGAGACAGACGGCGCGCTCGCGCAAAGCGAATGATGGCGCCCCTTCATCGTGGAGCCGCAGCGGTTCGAACGCCCTCACCCAACGGTGTGGACCACGGTAGGCCACGACCGGCTCCGGATCGACACTCTCCGATTCCGCCACCAGACGCGCCCCCCAACGATCCGCCCAAGGCGGCTCGCAAAGCCTGTGGTCCAGATCGATGAGGCGGCAGCGGAGTTCCGGATATTCTTGCGGCAGCACCAACGTCGCGCCGAGGATCGTCGCTCGTTCCGGCCGCAACGGCTCTTCGCCGGTGATGTCGTGCAGTCCCTGGGTCAGCACGAGAATCGACGGCCGATGGTCACGCGATGCTTCGAACACTTGGGCGAGCAAGGTCAAATGCAAAAAACCCCGCTCCTGCGCCGCCCGGATCCGCGCCGGTTCGGTGAGGTGGCTCCACCTGCCGTCAAGCATCCAGGCCTGCAGCAGATGTGTCGGAGTGAAGCCGCGCTCGGCCAGCTCCCGCCGCAAGGTCTCGTGATCGTCACGCGAATCGGGGCGGAGCTGATAACGGCCGGCCTCCTGACGAGAAAATGTTTGGCCGGGACAGACGGTGGTGACCGACTCGACCAGAGGCGTCAGTTGCGTATGCAAAAGGGTTTCGAATTCCGGATGATCCACGAACAGCAACCAATGCCCTGCCGGCCCTGCTGGTGCCTGCGTCGGGAGCGCCGAGCGTTTCCATGATGGCTGATACAACCAGCGGGACGGATCGGCCCGCCGATCAAGCGAAGGGGGCTGAGACTGGTCCTGTTGCGGCTCGAGCCAATACCGTTGCCGTTCGAAGGGATAGGCCGGCAGCGGAACCCGCCGGCAGTGACGTGCACCCTGCAACCCTTTCCAATCGACCGGCACTCCGACACCCCAGAGGGAGCCGAGGGTCATCAAGAGAGACGATCGTTCGTCCTGATCCCGCCCTGCCATGGAAGCCAAGACCACCGTCTCACCTGATTCGGGATGGCGTAGAGCCAGGCTCTGCAGGGTCCTGCCCGGCCCGACTTCCAAGAGCGCCGTGTTTCGTCCTGCGAGCAACAGGCGGACTCCGGCCGAGAATCGCACCGTCTCGCGGAGGTGGCGGACCCAATAGGAGGGGTCGGCTGCCTGGTCGCGGCTGATCCAGGTGCCGGTCAGGTTGGAGATCCAGGGAATCCGCACGTCATGGAAGGTGATCCCTGAGAGAAATGTCGAGAAGCGGGCAAGCATCGGTTCCATCATGGCGGAATGAAACGCATGCGAGGTGGACAGGCGGCGAGCCTTGATGCCGCGCTTTGCCAGGTGGTCTTCAAACGGCGTGAGGAGTTCGTGCGGGCCGGAAACCACGCATTGCGCGGGAGCGTTGACCGCCGCGAGGTCCAAGCCTGCCGGGAGCAACGGCCGCAGTTCCGCTTCCGTCAATGGAACAGCCGATATGCCTCCGCACGGCATGTCCTGCATGAGCCGGCCCCGCATCGACACGAGCGCAAGCGCATCATCCAAGGAGAACAATCCGGATAGGCAGGCCGCGACATATTCGCCGATGCTGTGGCCGATCATGGCGGCGGGAACGACGCCCCAACTCATCCAGGTGCGCGCGAGCGCATATTCCAGGACAAACAGCGCCGGTTGCGTCAGGGCCGTGCGGTCAATGAGTTCCGACTCGCCCGCGCCGCCGGGAAATAGAATGTTTCGGATGTCCCGCCCGATGTGCGGTGTCAACAATACGGCGCAATGATCCACCTGTTGTCTGAACGCGGGCTCATGCTCGTAGAGGGACCGCCCCATCTGTGCGTACTGCGAGCCCTGGCCTGAGAACATGAAGGTGACCTGCCTGGCTTCGACGACCGGACCTGAGACGCCGGAGAAGACCGGGGGGCCGGTGAGTCGTTGAGAAGCCTCTGCCGCCGTCTTGGCCACCACCCAACGGCGGTGGGGCAGCGGCCGCCGCCCTTCCTGAAGCGTGTAGGCCACGTCATCCAGATCGATCTCGGGCGTTGCAGCCAACGACGAGGCCAGCCGTTCGGCCGCCTGGTCTACGGCTTCCTTGGAACGGGCCGAGAGTAGCAACAGCCGGTGCCGGGAGCCGTCTGGTGCCGCTTCGGCGGGAGCAACCGGCGCCTCTTCGAGGACGACGTGCGCGTTGGTGCCGCCCAGACCGAATGAACTCACGCCTGCCCGCAAGGGCCTATTCCCCGACCATGCGCGCAAGGTCTGATTGACATAAAACGGCGTCGCGGCAAACTCGATGGCGGGATTGGGAGCGGTATAGTGCAGGCTGGCGGGAATCTGGCGATGAACGAGGGACAGGATCGTCTTGATGAGGCCCGCGATCCCGGCGGCGGCATCGAGGTGGCCGATGTTGGTTTTCACCGAGCCGAGCGCGCAAAAACCCTTGCGGTCCGTAGAAGCGCGAAAGGCCTCCGTGAGTCCCGCCACCTCGATCGGGTCTCCCATCGGCGTGCCGGTCCCATGCGCTTCGATATACGTCATCGAATCGGCTTCCACGCCGGCCGCCACATGCGCGGCTTGGATCACGCGCGCCTGGCCTTCGACACCCGGTGCCGTATAGCCGACCTTCGACGATCCATCGTTGTTGACGGCGGAGCCTTTGACGACGGCCAGAATGTGATCCCCCTCGGCCACGGCGTCCTGTAGCCGCTTGAGCAACACGAGCCCCACTCCGCTTCCGCCGACCGTGCCTTCGGCTTTTGCGTCGAACGCCCGGCAATGCCCATCGGGAGAAACGATGCCGCCTTCCTGATAGAGGTAGCCGACGGTTTGCGGCACCGTGATGGACACCCCGCCCGCGAGGGCCATGTCGCACTCGCCGCTCAGCAAGGCCTGGCAGGCCAGGTGAACCGCGACCAGCGACGTGGAGCAGGCGGTCTGAACGGCCAGGCTGGGGCCGCGCAGGTTCAGCTTGTAGGACAGTCTCGTCGCGAGCGAGTCTTTCTCCACCCCTAACATCGCCGACATCTCGGCCGGCGTTTGCAGCAACACCCGGCGGGGAAACAACTGGTAGAGGTAGCCGCTCGTGCTGGAGCCGGCATACACTCCAATCGAACCCGGGTATCGGGTGGGATCGTATCCGGCGCGATCGAACGTCTCCCAGGCGCACTCGAGCAGAAGGCGCTGCTGGGGATCGGTCATCTCGGCTTCGCGCGGAGTCATGCCGAAGAGCGGCGCGTCGAACAGCTCGATGCCGTCGAGGATGGCGCGGGCCTTCACATAATTCGGGCGCTCAGCCGTCTGCCGCTCGACGCCCGCCTCCGACAATTGTTGAGCCGTCAGTATTGCGATCGACTCTTGCCCCGCGCAGAGGTTGCGCCAGAAGGTCTCGATGTCTGGTGCGCCGGGAAACCGGCCGGCCATGCCGATGACGGCGATGTCCAATCCGTCACGCGAATCGATCATGTCTGAGTCCGACTCCGTCCGATTCATTCGCTCCTCGATGACCTGTTCTGGGCACGACGTTGTTTCAACCGGCGCACCGCCGCTTGCCGGGTGGCTTTCATCTGTTGGTTCGGGGCCTGTTGAACGGCGGCGGCCGGCAAGCCCTCCCCCATTGCCGCGGCCAGGGTATGGACCGTGGGATAACGAAACAGGTCCACCATCGAGAGGTCGCGCGTGGTGACGGCCCGGAGTTCCGTGAGGATTTTGGGCAACAGCAACGAATGCCCGCCGAGATCGAAGAAGTTGTCGTGCAGACCGATGTCCCGCACGCCCAGCACGGCTTCCCAGATCGCCGCCACGGCGCGCTCGCGCTCGTCCCGCGGCAGCGCCCGCTCAGGCCGGGCATCCGGCGCGGATCGCAGCAGCCCCTGCAAGGCCTTGCGATCGACCTTGCCGCGCGTCGTCGTCGGCCAGGTCTCCAGGAAGATCCAGCGGCTCGGGACCATGTAGTCCGGGATTCGCTGCGAGAGGAATTCGCGCAAGACCGACCCAGTGAGGGCCTGGGTCTCTCGGGGCACGACATAGCCGACCAAGCGGGCCTCCCCGGCGCGCTGGTGCCTCGTCAGGCGGAGCCGGAGCAAGCGGCGGTGGGATTCGCTGAGCCGTTGAAGGCGTGGCGCGTGATCCGGCATGTCACTTCACCGCCTTGACCAACACCATCGAGTCCGCCCACCAGTAATGGCAATCGTCCGGCGGCAGCAGCGAGCGGACGACACTCAGCGTAAATGAACTGAAATGCGACAGCAGATAACGCTGATGGCGGCGGCTGAAGGAATCGATCTCGTTGCTGTAGTACGTAAACACGCCGCCTGGCCGCAGCAGCTTCGCCGCAACAGGTACGAAGCCCTCGGCGAAATTGATGCTGTTGATCACGGACTCCTCGAACTCCGCCTCGCTGGCCGGATAGGTATCGAAAAACACGCCGTCGAACAGGCCGATATCATCCACCACGTCTTGCCAGCGGCCTTGCACGAGCCGGATATCGCGGCCGCGATACCGCTCGGCCCACTCTCCGAACGCCTGCATGACTTCACGATTGCATTCGATGATGGTATGGGATTTCGGCCGGCCCGCTTGAATGTAGGAGGCCGAGATCCCCATGCCGAAGCCGACTTCGAGCACATCGCCCCGCTGCTCGGTGACGATGCCGGCCATGGCCTTCATCAAGGGCGCTTCCCAATCCTGCATGACCTGCTGCCCTTCGATGATCAATTCCGAAGGGCGATATTCCGCGTGGCTGTCCGTCCAGGTGCGCGCGATGTCGGCCCGATCCGATCCCGAGACGAACCGCTTCGAGACGTCGTCGAGCGCCAGCAGATCGTCGGAGAATTCGTCGAGGGCGCGCCGCAGCAACCAGTTGCGCTGGTTGGCGCGCGGAGGCGTGAGAAACTCATCCTTGTTGATCTTGAGGAACACTTCGAATTCCGGTTTGCGCTGAATCACCGTTTTCCTCCGTTGCTCGTGATCGGATTCCAGGTCGTAGAGCCATTGCGCTTCGGCTACCGACAGCCGTTCGAGGTCGCGCATCATCTCCTCACGATCGCCGCCGCTCATTTCTGTCAGGCACATCTCCCAGTCTTCACCGGCGTCCGCCTCCAGCCAGACTCGCGCATCTTTCACCTGCGGATGGAGGCGGACGTGGCTTTCGATGTCTTGCAGCTCCACGCGGAAGCCGCGAATCTTGATCTGATCATCTGCGCGCCCGAGAAATTCCACGAGGCCGTCGGCACGGCGCCTGGCCAGATCACCCGTCCGGTAGAGTCGCGCACCGCGATCGAGACTGAAGGGATGGGGCAGGAACCGTTCGGCCGTGAGCGCAGGTAACTGATGGTAGCCGCGCGCCAACCCCGCTCCACCGATATGGAGTTCTCCGGTGACGCCGACCGGCACCGGTTGAAGGTGGGCATCGAGGACGTAGAGCTCGACATTGGCGATCGGCCGGCCGATCGGCACCGTTCGCAATGTCGCCGGCGACGAATCGTGATCCGGACGATAGATGCTCGCGGTGATCGTGGCTTCGGTCGGCCCGTACGCGTTGCACCAGGCGCAGTCGCCCGCCATGCGGCTCCACCGGCGCAGATCGTCCACCTGGGCCTTTTCGCTACCGACGACCGTCAATCTGAGGTCCGGCGGAAGCGCGGAGGCGGCGCGTTCCATTTCCTCGATCCAGCCTGCCCAATAGGGCGTCGGTAGATTGACGACCGTGACCCGCCGTTCACGCAGGAAGCGGCTGAAATCATCATAGGCCGGCACCGGCTCATGGGAGCGCAGCACGACGGTGCCGCCTGCCAGCCAGGTCGGGAAACATTCTTCCGCCGCCACGTCGAAACTGACGGACGCAAACTGCAGGACTCGATCCGCTGATGTCAGGCTATAGGCTTCCCTCGTGGCCTGCCCATGATTGGACAGGGCACGATGGGAGATGCCGATGCCCTTGGGTTGTCCCGTCGTGCCGGACGTGTACAACAGATAGGCCAGGTGGTCGGGATGGGGGCTGGTGGACAGGTTGTGGTCCGGCAGAGCGGCCGCGGCTTCCCACTGGTCATCGAGCAGGAAGGCCGGCGGGGCGTCCGAAGGCAGCGAGGACACATGCCGGCCTTGCGTCAGTAACAGCGATGGTTGCGCATCACGAAGCATCGCCGCTTTGCGCTCGACCGGGTACGAAGGATCCATCGGTACGTAGACCGCGCCCGCCTTCAGGCATCCCAGCAGCCCGACGGCCATGTCCGGCGAACGATCGACGCAGAACCCCACCGGCCTATCTGGCGCGATTCCCTGCCGGCGCAGATACCGTGCCAGCTGATTGGCTCTGCGGTTGAGCTCGTCATAGGTGAGCGCCTGCGTGGCTCCTTCGAGCGCGATAGCCTCTGGAACGCGGTTCGCTTGCGCTTCGATCAGTCGATGCAAGCACACCTCTTCAAAGGCCGGCCTGCGGGAGCCTCTGCCGTCGGCCAGTGCCGCCGCCTGTTCCGCGACCGGAAGCAGCTGCCACTCGCTCGGTCGCGCCTCAGGGGACGCGACGAGTTGTGTGAGTAGCTCCTGCAGGTGCCCGGCCAGACGCGCGATGGTCGGTTCGGCAAACAGATCGGTGCTGTATTCGAAAACGGCATCCAGGCTCCCGTCACGCTGTCGGACCATCTCGAGTGTCAGGTCGAAGACCGACGTGCCAGTGCTGACCGGCAGGCGGGAGACCTCCAGGTCCGCAAGCCGAGTCGCCTCCGACGGCGCCTCTTCCAACACGAACATGACCTGAAACAACGGGGTATGCCCGAGGTCCCTCGCCACACCCAACTCCTCCACCAGCCGTTCGAAAGGGAGTTCCTGATGGGCCTGCGCCTCAAGCACGGTGGTTCGCACCTGCCGCAGGAAGTCGGGAAATGAGGGATCGCCGTTCAGGTCCAGTCTCAAGGCCACCGTGTTGACGAAACAGCCGACCAGCTTCTCGATATCTCGGCCTGTTCGATTCGCCACGGGTGTGCCGATGCACAAGTCGGACTGGCGGCTATACCGGGACAGCAGGATGCCGAAGGCGGACAGCAGCAGCATGAACGGTGTCACCCGGTAACGCCTGCCCGTCTCTTGAAGCCCTTCGGTGATCGCCGGCGAGATCTTCCACGCGTAGCGCGCGCCACGGTGCCCTTGCAGTGCGGGGCGCGAATAGTCCCAGGGCAATGTGAGCAGCGGCGGGAGTCCTTCCAGGCGGGCACGCCAGTATTCGAGGTGCCGTCTCTCAGCGACTTCACCGGCCTGCCCGCGTTGCCAGGCCGCGACATCGATGTAATGAAGTGGCAATGCCGGCAGCGAGACAGCTTGTCCCTCCGTCAACGCGCTGTACAACGCGAACAGTTCTCGCCGGATGATCTCCATCGACTGGCCGTCGGCGATGATGTGATGCAGGGTCACCGACAGCAGATGCTCATTGTCCGCAAGCCGAAACAACCGGCCACGGATCAGCGGACCGGCCACGAGATCGAAGGGCCGGCTGGCTTCCGTTCGCACCGCGCGGACGATCGCTTCTTCACGCTGCTCCGGGCTGCCCGCGCCCGGCTCTTCAATCTCCAATGCGAGCCGCAATTCCGGCGCGATGACGTGGACCGGGCGGCCTTCGACCAAGCCGAACGAGGCCCGGAGGATCTCATGGCGTTGAACGATCGCATTGACCGCCTTGCGCAACGCCTCCACGTCGAGCGGTCCGCGCAGTCGCAACGCCACTGGAATGTTGTTGATGGCGCTTCCTGCCGACAGCTGTTCGAAGAACCAAAACCGCTGCTGGGAAAATGAGAGCGGCAGCAAGCCATCTCGCGACAGCGCGTGGATTGGCTCCGGTGAGGTAGTACTTGCCGAGGCAGGGGCTAGAGAAGAAACCAACGACGTAAAGCCGGCGAGCGTGGGATGTTCGAACAACATCTCCAGCGGCACATCGAGGCCGCGCACCTCCTGAATGCGCGCGACCATCTGCAGGCCGCGGAGAGAGTCTCCGCCGAGCGCAAAAAAATCCTCCTGCGGCCCGACCGCCGGCCGGTTCAAGACCTGGGCCCATATCCCGCCGATTGCGGCGGCTAATTCATCGTCACCGCCCGGTTCACACGCAGGATGGTCGCCTGTCGAGGCCGGTGTGTCCGGCGAGTCCGGCAGCATCGATTCGCCGACCGTCTCCAGCGATCGCGCGAGAAATTGCGTTCGGCAGAGACCGCGCTGAACCTTTCCGCTGGAGGTTTTGGGCAGTTGACCGGCCTTGATGAGGACGACGGCGAACACCGACACCTCATGAAGCCGGGCCACCGCCTGGCGAATGGCATCGGCGATTGCAGGCACGTCGAGGGTTTTGGCGCGCGGCTCGACCTCTTGCACGACGACCAGCTGCTCGTCCTCTTTTTCCGTCACGGAGAAGGCCGCGCACCCGCCGGCTCGCAGGGCAGGATGACAGTCCTCCACGGTGCGTTCGAGATCGTGGGGATAATGATTGCGGCCGCGGATGATGATCAGATCCTTGAGACGGCCCGTGACGAACAACTCGCCGTCCCGGAGAACACCCAGGTCTCCCGTCCTGAGAAACGGTCCTTTTCCGCTTGCGGCCAAGCTTGCGTGGAATGTCGCCCGGGACTCTTCTTCCCGTTGCCAGTAGCCCTGTGCCACGGAGGGACCACTGACCCAGATTTCTCCCTCCTGGCCATCATCGCAAGGCAGGCCGGAATCAGGATGGACGATGCGAATCGATTGCCCGCCCCTCGCCTCGCCACAGCCTACGATCCGGTTGTCCCGCGTGGTGGAGGGTGAATGTGCCGCCGGGGAGCCAGACACGTGGCCGGTTGAATAAACCACCGGGTCCGCACCTTTGGTTCCGCTCGTGACCAACAGCGTCGCTTCCGCCAACCCGTAACAAGGATAAAAGGCCTGCCGCCGGAAGCCGCACGCACGGAACCGCTCGGAGAAGCGGTCGATCGTCGAAGCACGCACCGGTTCAGCACCATTAAAGGCGAGCGTCCAGGAACGAAGGTCCAACTCGTCGCGCTGCGCATCGGACACCTGCTTGACACAGAGCTCGTAGGAAAAGTTCGGGCCGCCGCTGGTGGTCGCGCGATATGTGGAAATGGCGGACAACCACCGGGCGGGCTTCTGAAGAAAATGCACCGGCGACATCAAAATGCAGGGCGCACCCACATACAGCGGCTGCAGCACGTTGCCGATCAATCCCATGTCGTGATACAGCGGCAGCCACCCCACGATGACGTCGTCCGACGTATGACCGAAGGCGTCCTGAATGGCTCGCTGGTTCTGCAGCAGGTTCCCGTGGGACACCTTGACGCCTTTGGGGTTTCCGGTCGAGCCGGAGGTGTACTGGAGAAAAGCCAGGCTCTCCGCAGTCAGTGGCGGTCGCGTCCAGGTTGCTTCGAGCCCGGGCTCGAGCTGGTCGGTGGTCAGCCAGTGCACATCGGTGAGCCCGGCAGGGCTTCCGTCTTCGCCGGTGACAGGCGCGAGCATGCTACGTAGAGAGGTGGTCGAGAGGGCAAACCGCGGCCGGGCATCCGCGAGGATCGCATGGACCCGCGGCAGACCACGCCGGCGTTGGGGCGGATAGGCCGGCACGGCGACGACACCGGCATAGAGACAACCGAAGAACGCGGCGATGTAGTCCAGACCGGGCGGGTACAGCAACAACGCGCGATCCCCCGCCGCCCCGGCCGATCGCAGCCAGGCGGCAATAGCCCTGGCGCGGCGATCCAGCTCGCCGTAGTCCAACCGCGCCTCATCGGCCTCACCATCGAGCAGGTAGCTATACGCATGCCGAGTCGGAGTGGCCGACGCGCGAGACTGAAGCAGATCCGTGACGGTTGTGTGCATCTCCCTCACCACTCCGTAAACTGACTGACCGGCGATTTCGATGAACGATTTATACTTACTCTCTTCTCCTAAGACGTTTGGATGACAAAAACTGACATGTTTAGTTTCCTGATCGATTGTGAAACAGACGGAGCGGTCGTGAGACGCAGCTGAAATGACTGTCTTTTGTAGGAATGGTGAACGGGGACGATGAGAATCGACAGGATTCCGGACATGCCCATGACATCGCAACATCGATGCCCTGCGACAAGAGGACCGGGACGAATGGCCGAGGCTAGATGACGATGTGGTGGTATGGAGTGGGGTTGATCGAGCTGCCGGCTGCCCTCACCCGGCCCGTTGGCGTTGCCTCGCTGCCAACCACCGGCCCAGCCAGGCCCAGACGATCATCAGCGGCACCAGGGCCCAGGCGATTTGCCCCGTCGTCACGCTCAACGCCTTGAGACCGGAAATCAGCCATCCGGTCGAAGCATCGCCGGCGCGCGAAATCGCCGTATCGATGAAATTTTTCGCCTTGTACTTTTCCTCACGACTGACCACCGTAAACAGCACCTCGCGCGCCGGCTTGGAAAGCGCATATTCCCCCACCCGGCGCAATACGGAAAAGCCGACGTACAGGGCTAATCCCGGCCAGAGCGCGATCCCCAGGAACCCCACCAGGCTGACGGCGGGCAGGAACAACAGAGCGCCCGCCAACCCGAACCGCGCGACCACGCGGTTGGTGACGAGCAGCTGCGTCAGCCAGGTGAGGATGTTGGTGGCGAAGTCCATCAAGGAGAAGAAGCGCGTGCGGGCCTCCGGCATCTCGAACTGTTGCGCGACCAGACGCACCTGCTCGAAATAGAGGAACGTCGCGGTCATGGTCAGCAACATCAGATACCCGCAGATCCCCAGTAGATAGGGCGAGGACCACAGGAGACGCACACCGGCTAGAAAGCCGCCGCCCAGCGGGGCTCCGCTGTTCTCGCGGTGAAAGGCCGACCGGCTGCGGCTCCACCGTTCCAACTGATAGATGCATCCGAGGCAGGCGACGAGGAACGCCGCCGAGGCGAGCATCAGCACCGGAACCGGCAATACATACGTCAGGCCGGTCGTAATGAGCGGCCCGAACAAGGCGCCGGTGCTGCCGCCCGCCGCAATGATCCCGAAGAGACGCGCCCCCTGCGCCGCCGTAAACAGGTCGGCCATGAAACTCCAGAATACCGAGACGACGAACAGATTGAACACCGACAACCAGACAAAAAACCCGCGCGCAATCCACTCGAGATAGTGGCCGCTCGTCATCAGGGCGTACAGGCCGATCAGATTGGCGATAAAAAAGAGGTAGACCGCAAGCAACAACCGATAACGGGAGTACCGCGCCGACAACCAACCGAACAGCGGCGTGACGGCAAGCAACGTCACAAACGTGCCGGTCATCATCCAGGGAAGGTTATGCACGCCGCCCTGGATCGCCATCTCATCGCGCACGGGCCGGAGAATGTAGTACCCGCAGAGGAGACAGAAAAAATAGGCGAAGGACCAGGCCAGCGGCCGCACTTCCTGCGGTTCTGCCTGGGCAAACCGGATCACTGACCGCTGCCATCTCTCCATGGGGCTCCGAATGCGAGCCAGTGTAACAGGCCTTCGGACACGGGCAAGAAAAAATTTTGCTACAATGCGCCCGCGGCTCGCCGTGATCAGCTACCCTTCTTGAACCGAGGCGCATCATGATCGATCTCCGGAGCGATACAGTCACCAAACCCACCCCGGCCATGCGCGAAGCCATGGCCCGCGCAGAGGTGGGTGACGACATCTACGGCGAAGACCCCACCGTCAATCGTCTCCAGGAGGTCGGCGCCGCGCTCGTCGGAAAACGCGCCGCGCTCTTTGTGCCCTCAGGCACCCTGGGCAATCAATTGTCGCTGCGCGCGCAGGCTGAGCCGGGACGTGAAGTAATCGTTGACGGTCAGTCGCACATCGTGCGTTATGAGCAGGGGGCGGCCGCGGCGTTGGCCGGCGTGCAACTCCATTGGGTGACCGGCACTCAGGGGATCGTGACCGCTGAACAGGTTGAGGCCGCGATCCGCCCGAACGATCCCTACAGCATCCGGACTGCCCTTATCTGCATCGAAAACACCCACAATGCCGGAGGCGGAACGGTCTACCCGCTCTCCACCATTCAGGCCATCCGCGCGGTCGCGACCGCCCATGGTCTGCCCATGCACCTCGACGGGGCCCGCCTCTTTAATGCGGTGGCGGCATCGGGAGTTTCTGCGGCGGAGTATGCGCAGCACTTCGAAACGGTCACCTTCTGCCTGTCCAAAGGACTGGGAGCACCGGCCGGGTCTCTGATCGCGACCGATGATCCCGGCTTGATGGAGCGGCTTCGGCGGTTTCGCCGCATGTACGGAGGGGCCATGCGCCAGTCGGGCATTCTCGCGGCGGCCGGTCTATACGCCTTGGAGCATCACAGGGCTCGCCTCCGCGAGGACCACATCAATGCCAAACGGCTTGCGGCCCGCCTGCAACAAATTCCAGCCGTCACCATCGATCCGACCCTGGTCGAGACGAACATTCTGTTTTTCGACGTGGACAGTAAGAAGTACTCCGTCACGTCCTTTGTGGCCGCGCTCAAGCAGGAGGGCGTGCTGATCAATGCCGTCGGCCGAAACACCTGCCGCGCGGTGACTCACCTCGACGTATCGGCCGACGATATCGAGCTCGCCGCCGATCGTATCGCGCGCCTGCTCAACGGGTAGGGCGAGCGCCTCGCATTGACAGTCTCCCTCCCCGCTCCTACAATGCCCGGAGGGATGTTCAGAGAGGAATGAGTGTCGCTTCACGCCCTGTCGTTTCAACAGATCAGTCGCATTCTCGACGTGACGGATGCCTTGGGACTCAATCGCGAATGGGTGGAAATACCTCTCTCGCCGGAAACTCCGGGCATCGTCCGCAAACTCCCGAATGGAAAACTTGAAATCGTCGTCGATGCCGAGCAACCGTTTGACGCGTGGCTCGGCACGCTCGAGCAACAAATACGCCGCGTGCAGGCCGCCTGACACGTTCAAGGATCGTCATGGAATCACATCTCGCAGACGCTTCGCCCCAGTCTTCGCCGGGGCTCCCTTCGTCGGAAGAATTGAAAGCCGAGTTACTGGATATTCCCGAACCACCGGACATGCCCCCGGCGGTCACGCCGCCCGGCTATGATGACGCCCTTGCCGGCGCCGTCAAATATGTGCGCGCCAAACGCGGCGGCGACCTGGTCGGCATCATCCTCGTCGGATCCGGCGCCAGACGCGCCGTGACCGCGCACAGCGATATTGATCTGATCGTGTTGGTGAAGGGCCCGGCCGATGGGCAGGAAATGGTGCGCGTGGGCGACCGGCTCGTGGATATTCGCTATGGCGAACACACCCTCGTTGCCGAGGATCTGGCCTACTCCCCGCGTCTCGCGCCGCTGCTTCGCAAAGGGCGGGTGCTCTACGACCATGAGGACATTGCAGCGCAACTGATCGCGAAGGCGGCGCAACGGTTTCGCCAGGGGCCGCCGCCGGCCACGCTGCACGAACGCATTCGCCTCAAGGCCGAGTGCCTGCATTGGCTCGGCAAGGTCGAAGACCTGCGCGACAAACCCAACAGCGCGCAATATCTGCTGCAGCTCTTTTTCGAGGACTGCCTCTCCGCATTTTTTCGAACCCGGGGGCTCTGGTTCACGGCGCCGGTCGACACCCTCCGGTTCCTGGCTTCGCGCGACCCGGCACTCGGGGAGCTCGCCGGCCAATTCTTAAGCGCGGCGACGCTTCACGACCGGCTGATGGCCGGGCGGCGGTTTGCCGAGACCCTGTTCCGCGAGATTCCCCTTCCACCCCGCGTGGACTAACAGGGCAACGCCATCCGGTTTCAAAACCGGCAACCGCTTGCACGGATGCCGCGTCGTGATAGCATCGGGACTTCACCGAACCACTGGAGCGGCACACCGTCCTGACCGGCCCCGCGCCGGTCCTCACAGCCGCTCTTCACCAGAGAGGGTGCTCTATGGAACTGGGATTCATCGGCCTCGGTAAAATGGGTATGAATATGGTGACGCGCCTGCAGCAAGGCCGGCACCGCGTCGTGGCATATGATCGCGCGCCCGATGTCGTCAAGCAGGCCGAGAGCAAGGGCTGTACCGGGGCCGCCTCCCTCAGCGACCTGGTCGGCCGGCTGACCGCTCCGCGGGCCGTTTGGATCATGGTTCCGTCAGGCGCGCCGACGGAAGACACGATCCACGCGATCAGCGCGCTGCTCCAGCCGGGCGACACGATCATTGACGGCGGCAACACCCGCTTCCACGACGATACGCGGCGCGCCGCCGAACTGAAACAGAAAGGCATTCACTATGTGGACGTCGGCACCAGCGGCGGTATCTGGGGGCTGACGGTCGGTTATTGCCTCATGATCGGCGGCGAGCAGGGGCCGGTTCAGCGCCTCACCCCCATTTTCGAAACACTGGCGCCCGAACAGGGCTGGGCCCACATGGGCACGCATGGCGCCGGCCACTACGTGAAGATGATTCACAACGGCATTGAGTACAGCATGATGCAGGGGTACGCCGAAGGGTTCGAACTCATGGCAAAAAGCGAGTATCGGTTAGATCTCGGAAAAATCGCTGATGTGTGGATGCACGGCAGCGTGGTCCGTTCCTGGCTGTTAGAACTCGCCGTCGGCGCGCTGAAACAGGATCCCAAGCTCGAAAAACTGAAGGGCTATGTGCAGGACTCCGGCGAAGGCCGCTGGATGATCCAGGACGCCATCGACAAGGACGTGCCCGTGCCGACCCTGACGGCGGCGCTGTTCACGCGCTTCCGGTCGCGGCAGGAGGAATCGTTCGCCGAGAAAATGCTGGCCGCGCTGCGTAACGCCTTCGGCGGGCATAGCGTCCGGCGTTAAGCGTTCAACCCACGGATACCGAAACCATGTCTTCGCCTACGACACCTGTCGATATCAAACCTCTCCCTGAAACCGTCACGCCGGTGGAGCCTTGTACCCTCGTGATCTTCGGCGGCTCCGGGGATCTCGCCCGGCGGCGCCTCATCCCCGCCGTGTACAACCTCCTGCTCGACGGCCTCCTCCCGGATAAGTATGCCGTGATCGGCCTGGGACGCAAGCCCATGACCGATGACGAGTTCCGCCGGCTGGTCAAGGAAGGGATCGTCACCCATTCGCGGCAGGCCTTGTCTGAGGAGACCTGGTCCACATTCCAATCCCATCTGTTTTATCTCCAGGGCGAAAACGAGGATGCGCAGACCTACGCCACCCTGCGCGCCAAAGCGGAGGAAGTCGAGCGGGCGATGCAGTTGCCCGGCAATCGGATTTTTTATTTGAGTATTCCCCCAAGCTCTTTTGCGTCGGTTTGCGAGGGGCTGGCCCAGTCCGGGCTCGCCACCTCTGCCGCCGCCCCTGCTCCCTACTCGCGGATTATCGTCGAAAAACCGGTCGGGCGCGACCTGGCGTCGGCGCAGAAAATCAACGAAGTGACCGGTAAGGTATTCGATGAGTCGCAGATTTTCCGGATCGATCACTATCTGGGCAAAGAGACGGTCCAGAATCTCATGGTGGTCCGGTTCGCCAACAGCATCTTCGAGCCCATTTGGAACCACAAGTATATCGATCACGTCCAGATCACCGTCAGCGAATCGGAAGGCGTGGGCACCAGAGCCAGCTACTACGAAGAAGCCGGCGCGCTACGCGACATGATTCAGAATCACTTGCTGCAGCTGCTGTGCCTCGTGGCCATGGAGCCGCCCTATTCACTCGACCCGAACGTGGTGCGCAACGCAAAAATGGAGGTGCTGCGTTGCCTCCGCCCCATCGTGGGGAAGGACGTGGAGCGCTACACGGTGCGCGCGCAGTATGCCGAGGGGGTCGCGCACGGCCAACCGATACCGGGCTATCGCCGGGAAAAGGGTGTCAATCCAGCCTCGACCACCGAAACCTTCGTCGCGGTGAAAGCCTTCGTCGAAAACTGGCGTTGGGCGGGTGTGCCGTTTTATCTCCGCACCGGGAAAGCCCTTCCCAAACGGGCCAGCGAAGTCGCCGTGCAATTCAAAGATATTCCGCAGATCCTGTTCAATGCCAACCCGGCGACCCCGCAACCGGCCAATGTCCTGACCTTGCGCATTCAGCCGGATGAAGGGCTTTCGCTGCGCATCATTTCCCGCGTGCCGGGCACGCGCGCGCAAACGCATCCCGTGGAGATGGATTTTCAGTACAGCGACGTGTTCGGATGCCCGTCGCCGGAAGCGTACGAACGGTTACTGCTGGACGTGATGGCAGGCGACGCCTCGCGCTTCATGCGGCGCGACGCGGTGGAAGCGTCGTGGGACTGGGTGACCAAGATTCTCGACGGCTGGGCGCAACAGAAATTACGCTGGTTGCCCGAATACCAGGCCGGGACCTGGGGACCGGTGGAAGCCGAACGGATGATCGAGCACGACGGCCGGAGCTGGCGGATTCTCTAGCAGGATGCGGAAAAAGTCCGCCAGCGGCGTTCTCGCATCAGTCAGAGGCTCACCGTACGGCACGAGTACGATTCGCCTCTTCGTTCGCTGCGGCCTTGACTGCGGAATGGCGCGTCTTGACGCGCCGGGGTTGGGCGGGTGAGAATCGTCGCCTTTTTGCGCATCCTGCGGGCTATCCTGGCGCGAGACGGCGCGCGTGTGAAACGCGACGTATGACGCAATAATCGAGTTTTTCCGCAGCCTGCTAGATGAACTCAGCAGCCTCACCGCCGCCGGCGTTCGCTGTGGCGAGAGACTTCCGTTCAGCCTTGACCGGTGATGGAGACCGGCAGCTGTTTTCGAATCTCGTCCTTCTTTCCGATCCCCCCGATAAAACGCACGAATGCTCCCCGGTCGAAGAGGGCCAGAGCGGGCAACGAACTGATCTCGAGTTCGGCGGGAATCTGAAAGTTCTCTTGCACGTTCATCGTCACGATCTTCATCGCTGCGCCCACCTCATCCTGCAACTGTTCGAGCTGCGCGAGAAGCGCCGCACAGTGTCCGCAGCCCGGTTGCCAGAACTCCACCAGCACCGGCATGGGAGCCTGCTCGACCGTCACGGGGAAGGTGCGATCCGTGACGGCTTCAATCATGGCCGTACCACATCGGAAGACACGGTACCGGAGGCGGCGGACTCGGGGGCGAAGAGTTGCTCATAGACCAGCCGTCCGAATAACCGGTAGCCGCTGGTGGTCAGATGGAGCCCGTCATTCGAGTAGGGCTGCGCCAGCATGAGCGACTCCGGTTCGGCCGTCGCCGTGAACAAATCGACATGACGCAGGTGTTTTCGTTCCGCATAGTCGGCGATCATGGCATTCAATTGCCGGCGCCGTTGAATGTGCTGCGCCACCCACGAGGCGGCCTCGGGATTCTCCCCGTCCAGTTCGACCCGGATGGATGGAACGGTCACGGGAACGGGCACGATCGATGACGCTCGTGCCGATTCATACATCTTGATCAGGTTGCGCATAATCTCCGAGGGATCGGCATTCCATCCCAAGTCGTTCGTGCCGCCGAGAATAATCACCATCTGAGGTCGGCGATTCAGAACCGCCGCGCGAAAACGCAGCACCATTTCGCCGGTCGTTTCACCACAAATTCCGCTGACCTCCACCCGTCCCTGCTCGTCGAGACGATCCTGCAACACGTGACCATAGGGAGTGTCCTCGCCGGTGGGATGCGCCGGACCGGGCGTCTGATACCCGGCCGTGAGGCTGTCACCGAAGCAGACAATGAGTTGAGGTGGAGACGCGGGGGTCATGCAGGGATCTTACTGTCTGGAAACGCGCCTGCGCAATGGCACGCGGCCTTTCCTGCCGGAGGTAAAACCCGGCGCCGAGCTCGTGCGCAGACCGGCTATTTGCTTGACGGATAGTGCACCTCACGGTACGACTGACACGTATGGACCCTACCGTCCCACTCGGAGAAGGCAATCCGGTTTCGCCCTTCGGGAAGCCAGGCACCGACCCGCAAGTCGCTGCCATCAAGCAATTGCTGAAGCTCCTCGACAAGGCCGCCAAATCGGCGCGTACGTATGGCACCACCAATCCGGTCGCGCAGCGATTCTTTCAACAATTTTATGATGGTCTGACCCAGCACCTGGACGCGCACACGCATCTGGCTCTCCTGGTGCAACGCAACCAGCTGTTCTTCGGCAACGACGTGGTGTACGAACCGGAGCGCGATGCCACGGGAGATAGCTTCGCCTTCAAAATGTATTCGGACGGGATCCGTGAGCTGAGTTTCCATCAGGGACTCACTCGAGAAGACCTGGCCTTTTTCCTGGATGCACTCTGGGGCATGCCGGCCGGCGAGACCAGACCGGCCGACCTCCCCGCCGAGCACGAAGAAGATGAGGACATCGTCACCCGATTGTGGGCCAAGAATCTTGAGACCATCACCCTGGTGACCGCAGAAGAACTGGTCCGAGCGTCGGGATTCGGCGCCGATGAGCTTGAGCTTCAGACCCAGGGATACATGAGTACGTCTGTCGGTTCGTTGCGCGAACTGCTCGACCGCGAGCGCGCAGCGAGTGCCGGCGGCAAAGGAGGAGGCGGCGGCGCCGAACCGGCCGCCGGACCGGGCGGCGGCGGCAGAGAGACCAACCATCGCCGGTTCCAGGTCAATCTCGTCGGCTACGACGTATCCGACGAAGAGCATGAGGCCTTGACCCAGGAGATCCAGCGCGAAACCGCTCGCGACGCGACGGCGTACATCCTCGACATCCTGTCGGCCATACTCGCGTCCGAATCCTCCCCTACTCTCCTGACGAAACTCTTCGAGGTCTGGGACAACGTGCTGGAATCGCTGATCCGGGCAGGACAATGGACGTTGCTCGAAACCGTGTTGACGCTGTTGCAAGAGGTGGAGACGGTGCGGCCGGATCTGTCTGAGAGTCACAAGCAACAAGTGGCGGCCTTATTCGATGGCTTGGGACGCCCTGAGCGACTGAAATCCATCGGCACCCACCTGAACCACAACCCCCAGGCCAACACGGACGGGTTGATCACGCTGCTGCTCATGATGAAGGTCGATGCGATCTCCGGACTCTGCTCGATTCTGGCAAGCCTTGACGTCCCTGCGCATCAGGCCGTGGTCATGGAGGCCTTGCAGACCCTCGCGCGGGACCACGCCGAGCCGATCGTCCGCGGCCTCACCGATAAACGGCCGACCTTCGTGCGCAATCTGCTGACCCTCATCTCCCGGTGGAATGATGCCCGGTTCGCCGACAGCGTAGAAAAAACGTTGCGTCATCCTGAGGCAACCGTGCGCCGTGAAGCCTTGCGGATTCTGTCGGCCCTTCGCCCTTCGGGCAGCGGGGTCAAGCTGGTCGCTCTCTTGAGCGACAGCGATGAAACCGTCCGGCTGACCGCGATGAAAGTCCTGAGCGGCGGTCAATATATGGCCGCTTTTTCAGCCTGGTCGCCGTTCGTCACGGCCGATGATTTTTACGATCGGTCGCCGGCGGAGAAACGCGCGATCTATCAGGCACTCAAACACACAGCCGCGGACGAAGCCGTGCCCTACTGGCAAGGGCTGTTGACGGAATGGTCCTGGACCAACCGGAAAAAGAAGGAAGAGGTCGCATTACTGGCGGCCGAGATCCTCGGCAAACTGGCGACTCCTGCGGCCATGGCGGCGCTTGAGCTGGGACAGAAAAAAGGCGGCGCCGCGGTCCGGCAAGCCTGCAGTGCGGCCCTGTCCGTCGCGCACCGCCACCACCGGCAAGCCGTTCCCAACGCGGCGAATTCCTAATTGCGAGGGCGCCCGTGACCGACTCTCCCGTACCCGCCAACACCACTCCGAACTCAGACGCGGCGCACCCGATCCTGACCCATGAACGATCGCTCGCCAACAAGATCGCCAAGGGCTCGGAGGCCGGCGATATCCTCGATCAGCAACTGGCCATGCTGGGCATTCAGCTCGTGACGCAGCTGAACGTCCTGATCAAAACCTCGCGTATTCACGGACGCACCAATGCGGCGCTGGACAAGCCGGTGGATTCCATGTTGACGCTGGTGAAAACGCTGGCGGTGGACCACCCTGTTGCGCTCCGCTTGCAGAATGACTTTCTCTTCCTCGGGGACAGCCACCTGAAAATGAGCTCGCAGCAGATGGCCGTCTTTGCGAGCATCATCGAGGCCTTGAATAAGTGGCATATCGGCGGCGTCTCGTTCGCCTCGACAGCCGAACCCAAAGACTTTCGCGAGTTCGCGTATCTCTTTGTCAGCCTCGACCCGGAAAAACAGACGCTGGCAGATTTGCAGGACGCGCTCCAGGCGGCAGGCGTCAAGGGCATTGAACTGGAAGAACCACGAGCGCTTCAGCTCCACCAGTCGCGTGACGCCGAGGCGGCTGCCGGAGGGGCCGGGACGCGGGTTGGAACTTCGGGGGGCGGGTCGGAAGATTCCAAGGATAAGCGAAAGGCCCTCGCGAACGGCCGCTACGCCAAAGCGGCTTCGGCCCTCGGGGAGCTGACGAAAAATACCCGGGCCGGCGGGACGGTGAGTTTCAAGCAGGCAAAACGCGCGATCCAGAACATCATCGAATTGATGATGCAGGACGAATCCACCTTGCTGGGGCTGACCAATCTCCGCTGCCATGATCAATACACCCACAACCATTCCGTCAACGTATCGCTGCTGGCAATGGCCTTGGGTAATCGCGCGGGATACCCCAAAGTCGATCTTGCCGATCTGGGGTTATCGGCGCTGTTTCACGATGTGGGGAAATGCGCGATTGCTCTCGAGGTGTTGAATAAGCCCGGCGAATTTACGCAGGATGAGTGGGCGATCATGCGGTCACACCCGATTGAAGGAGTGTTCACCCTGGTCAAGGCGCGCGGCATCAACAATGTGCCCGCCCGCATGGCGTCGGCCTCGTTCGAACATCATATGAACTATGATTTTTCGGGCTACCCGAAACTCAAGGTGCCCTGGAGCCAAACGGTCGCCAGCCGCATCATCACGATCGCCGATTGCTACGATGCGATGACCTCGTCACGGGTCTATCGCCGGGAGCCGATGTCTCCCGCGAATGTGCTCAAGTTCATGTTCGGGAAAAGCGGGCAGTCATTCGATCCGGTGCTACTCAAATTGTTCGTCAATTGCGTGGGCATTATCCCCATCGGCAGCCTCGTGCGCCTCGACTCCGGATCCTTGGCGGTCGTCATCAAGCCCGCGCAGGACAATTCCAATGCGGAACGTCCGGTGGTGAGGGTCATTACCGATGCCGACGGCACACCGATCGACGACGGACCCGAACTCGACCTGGCCGCGCAGGACGACACCGGAACCTATCCGCATTCCATTCTGCAGCTCGTTGATAACGCCGAGTATCACTTCGATACCGGCCGCTACTTCGTCTAACCTCCCGGGGCCTCACGGCCCCCCTGTCAGCGTTTGCTCTCCGCCGGCGGCCACTCCATTTCCGTTTGCCGGCCGCAATAAAAACAGGCTATTCGATACTTTGCTTTCCGGCGCGGATTCGGCATGGAGATAAAGACTACCGGCGTGTCATCGTAGGGACAGACAGGCTGTTGATGCATCAAATGTTCATCCGCCATCAGTTCCAGTGAGGCGTTGTCCCAGGGCGGAGTCAGCTGCTCGCGGCCTGTCACGTGGCTGTGCCACCCGCATCGTTCGCAGGTCATCTCAAAAGTCTTGACCCGGTCTCGTGTTTGCGATTGATCGACGGCCTCGACCGGCCCCGGGCACCCGTCGTGCCCGCAGCTGATCGCCTCATGCTGCAGGGCCCGGATAAACACACGATGTGCCTGCTCTTGCTCGGACTTCATCCTTGATCCTTTCCCACCCCGCCTTCCCACGAGGCCGGATGTTCAGACGATGAAGGCCAGGCTTATAGCCACCGGTCTGACGCCTGTCAAATCAGGCTCGTCCATGAGCGCCTGCCTCCTTGACACGATATCGGCAGGCAGCTATTCTCCCGAGGTTTGTAGCACGACATTTTTCCCGCGAAAGGAGTCCCGAGATGGGTGTGAAGTGGCACGGAGCTGGCCGGCGCGCGGTCGTGGTCGGGGCGCTCGTCGCAGCGACCCTCGGCTTGTTTTCAACGAGTCCGGCGGCGGAGTTCAAAATGGGGGTCATCGATCCTCAAGTGATCCTGGAAAAGAGCAAGGCCGGCAAGCGAGCGCTGGACGGGCTGCGAGAGTATGTGGCGACACGCCAGAAGCTGTTGTCCCGGGACGAGGAAGAGTTGCGCAATACGGAAAAGCAGCTCAAGGAGCAGGCCTCCAAATTCACCGACGCCGAAAAGAAAGAGAAGGAAACGTCGTTTCGCAGCAAGATCCAGGATTATCAGAAGCGCGCGCAGGAATTTAACCAGGAACTGCAGGGCAAGCAGAAAGAACTCGTCGACGAATACATGAAGAAGATCGCCGTGGCCACGCAGACGGTCGCGGACAAGGGCGGGTATCAACTGGTGTTGGATAAGGGCAGCGAGCAAACGGTCAAGATCGTGATTTTCAATAAGGACACCATCGATTTGACCGAGCAAGTCATCAAGGAATTCGACCGGACGAATAAGTAGCGATCAGGAATCCCGCAACTCCTGCCGAATATGCTCCACCAGCTGAAGAAAGGCTGGTGGGGCCGGATCCACCGCCGCCGTCACCAGTTCAATCTCCCGCCCCGATCCGACTCCTAATCCAAGTGCCGCCGCGCGCCGGATCTGCCGTTGATCGCTGATCCGTTTCCCCTGTAGCTTGGACGACTTGCCGAAGGACCGCAGCAGCGCGAGGGCCGTCAAGTCCACCGCCACCCGATCTCCACTGCAGATGAGTAAGTCTGTTTTCGAGGGAGTCCCTGACGTCGGCCCGCCGTCGATCATCGTCGTAGTGCCGTCGGCTACGGTCAGCGCCGGATGAACCGCGAGATTGATTTCAGCGATGCGCTCATGCCAATCCCCGCTCCAGAAGGTGACGGAAGGGCGGTAGCGCGGGTGGACCGCACCGACGAAATTTTTCAGACTGCAGGAGAACTCCGCAAAGCGATGCGTCTTGATGACCGGCATGTTAATCACCACATCGGCTTCATACACCGGCCGGGAGAAATAAAAGTGGCCGATGGCCTTGGCCTCCGGCGGTTCAAGCCGCACCCAGGGCTCATCTTCCAGAGCCAGCACTCTGGCGCCTGCCGATTCCGCGGCCGCTCGCATCCCGGTGCTGATCAGGTTCGCGGATGTGGGAAGGCGGATAATTCCCGACCCGTCGGCCACCGTCACCTCTGCCGCGCCATTCGCCCTGACCATGTCGGCCATGGCCTTCACCACCAGAGGATTGGTCGTCGAAGGCGGCGGTCGATCGTTCAACACATTCGGTTTCAGCAGGACCCTGGTCTCTCGAAGTCCCAACCGGTCGATGCCTCCAAGCAGTTCCAGCGCTCGCGCCAGCATTCGGACTGGGTCGGTGCCGTAGACGATTGCGACGAGGGCGCGGCCTTCCCGCATAAATGGATTGGCAGCGATGGGCTTGTGCGAAACCAGCGGCCCCTCGGGATCGAAGAGCAGATGACGAAGAATGGTCTGTGGTGAGCGCAACAGCGCCGGCAGGAGGAGCAAACCGAAGCCGGCATTGTGGAACAATTCGCGTCTGGAAAACGGCATGTGTTAGGCGCGCCGCCCTTTCTCAATGGGGTAGCCGGCGGCCCGCCAGGCCTTGATGCCACCGTCCATCGAGAGGACATTCGTATATCCCATTCGGCGAAGGCTCTCGGCGGCCAGTACCGACCGGTACCCGCCGCCGCAATACAAGACAATCTGTGCTTGCATCTGGGGAATCGCCGTTTCGATATCCCGCTCGATCACGCCCTTGCCGATATGCCTCGCTCCGGCAGCATGATCCACGCCGAATTCCTCATCTTCGCGAACATCGACGAAGTGGAACCGTTCTCCGCGGTCCATCATGGCTTTCACTTCGGACACGGTACATTCGCGCACGCGGGCTCGCGCGTCATCCACCATCTTGAGAAATCCCGGGTTATGCTTCACAGCGATCCTCCTCGCCGAATAACGACTGCTGCGCCGTCGGACGCCGGAACGTCTGCGGAATGGGCATGTCATCCGGCACGAACCCGGTACGCCGGCACCCCAGCTCGAATAACTGCTCGATGCACCTCCAGTACGTTCCCGTCCCATGCTGGCGAGTAAAAAACTCCGCCTCGCTCACGGCTCCTCCACGAACCTCCCGTATGCGATGCATAATCTTCGAGATCCGGTCGGGAAACGCTTCGCGCAAACGCTCCACAAACACCTGCTCGACATGCCCGGGGAGTCGAAGCAGGCTCCCAGTCGCAGAACCCGCTCCGGCCTCCTTGGCGCGGGATAATATTTCAGGGATGGCTTCTTCGTTCAACCCGGGAATGATCGGCGCCACGGAAATGCCGGTCGGGATGCCTGCCTCCGAGAGTAGACGCATGGCCTCAAAGCGCGCGCTGATGCCTGGCGCCTGCGGCTCGACCAGACGCGCAGTGTCGTCGTCGGCGAAGGCAATGCTGAAGTAGACGCGAATCCAGGCTTGCTCGTGCAATCGTGTGAACAGATCCACATCACGGAGCGGAATCACGCTTTTCGTGATGATGCTCACGGGATTCTGGAATTCCGCGCAGACTTCAAGGCAGGCTCGCGTCAAGCCGAACGCGGCCTCAATGGGTTGATAACAGTCGGTGTTGCCCGAAAACACGACCAACTCACCGTTCCAGGATGGCTTCTCAAACGCCTGGCGCAGCAGCGTCGCCGCTCGGCGTTTCAGCACAATCTTCGACTCAAAATCGGTTCCCGCTCCGAACCCCCAATACTCATGTGATGGCCGCGCGTAACAGTAGGCGCAGGCATGAAAACATCCACGGTAGGGATTCACGCTCCACTGAAAAGGAAGGTCCGGACTGTCGTTTCGGCTCAGAATCTGCCGGGTATTGTCTTCGAAGAGCTGAATGCGGGCACGCGAGGCCGGCTCAAGCGATTCACGCTGCAGTGATTCAAAGCGATTGGGCGGATTGGAGACCGGCTTCACGCAGTCTATGGTGCCGCCGCGCCTGCGCGTTGTCAATCACGCCCCATGAGAATCGGCGTGATGCCGGCGTGAGACTGGTTTCGTTGACTCCGCCGGCATCGGGTGTTAAATTTCTCGCCGCTTCAAAGGGAGATGGCATGTACGAGCTTCGGGCATTGCGGGACAATTTGGATCAACTCCGGGACCAGCTGGGGCCACGGGGAAAAGATGTCGCCTGGGAAGATCTGAGGAAAATCAGCGAAGCCCGTCGTACTGAGACGATCCAGGTTGAAGATCTACGGCATCAGCTCAAGAAGGGGTCCGAGGAAGTCGCCCGCCTGAAACGAGAGAAGCAGCCTGCCGAAGAAGCGATGGCGGCGATGAAAGCCGTCGGCGAGACCATCAAAGCACATGAAGAGCGGCTTCGGGTGATCGAAGAACAGCTGGCTCATATCGCGCTCCGCATTCCCAATCTTCCCCACGCATCTGTACCCGACGGCCATGACGCGGCAGACAATGTGGAAGTCCGTCGCTGGGGCGCGCCGCCGCAACTCTCGGGACCGGCCCAATCGCATTGGGATCTCGGGGAGGCGCTGGGCATTCTCGATTTCGACCGAGCGGTCCGCATGGCCAAAGCGCGCTTCGCCGTGCTGACCGGCCCGGGAGCTCGTCTCGAGCGGGCGCTCATCAATTACATGCTGGACATGCATACCACGCAGCATGGCTACCGCGAAGTCATGCCGCCGCTGATGGTCAATCGGGCCGCGATGACCGGGACCGGACAACTCCCCAAGTTCGAAGAAGACCTGTTCCAGATGCGCGATGAGGAGTTGTTCTTGATCCCGACGGCTGAAGTCCCCGTCACCAATCTGCACCGCGAAGAGATATTGGCGGAAGAGAGCTTGCCGATCCGCTATACGGCCTATACGCCCTGCTTCAGACGCGAAGCGGGCTCTTACGGCAAAGACACGCGCGGCCTCATCCGTCTGCATCAATTCAACAAAGTGGAACTGGTCGCCTTTGCAAAAGCCGAGCACTCCTATGATGAACTGGAGCGGCTCACCTCCCACGCAGAAGCCGTACTTCAAGGGCTGGGATTACACTATCGCGTGATCACGCTTTGCAAAGGCGACATGGGTTTTTCCGCGGCAAAGACCTATGACATTGAAGTATGGTTGCCGTCGCAGCAGACCTTTCGTGAAATCTCGTCCTGCAGCAATTTCGAAGCGTTCCAAGCGCGCCGGGCAAACATTCGGTGCCGCCCCAAGGCAGGAAAAAAAGATTCCAAACCGGAATTCGTTCATACCTTGAACGGATCGGGTCTGGCAGTCGGAAGAACGCTGGTTGCCGTCCTCGAGAATTACCAGCAGCCGGATGGCAGCGTGGCTATTCCGGCCGTGTTACAACCCTATATGGGTGGAGTTCAACGCATCGGGCGATCGTGATCGTCAATGTGTCTCGGCCAGGCATGGAGGGGTGACGGAGTGGCCGAACGTGCCGGTCTTGAAAACCGGAGATGGGGT
>CABVSR010000009.1 GCA_902500995.1 uncultured Nitrospira sp. | reverse complement strand
ACCCAGGTGGCGACACGCCCCCCGGCCTTTGCGTTGTTTGTGGGACACCCCGACAACATGACCCCGGCCTATCTGCGCTTTGTCGAGAACCAGATCCGGAAGGAATATCATTTTTCCGGCACGCCCATTCGTTTGATGATCCGCAAGAAATAATCGGCAGACGATCAGGTCGCGTCGTTGGTTCCCTCCTCGCCCTTCGCGCTCATTTCGTCTCCAGAATCGCCCGCACGCAAGCCCTGAAGACCTTTCGGCTTGACTCATGCCGACCAGCATGTTATTCGCACAGGAGACGTTGTACGCCACGTACGATCCGGCAGAAACCGCCACTCCCGTGCCACGGCCGGCTTCTCCCCCGCTTTATCGGCGTGAGACCATTCCACACCACATCGACACACACTATGGCCATTTACGTGAATAACGCCCAACGATTGCGATTCGCTTCGCTCTCCCTCCGAGTCTTACTGTGCCTTGGCTCCCTCCCCGCCGCGGCCTGGGCGGACACCGCCGCCCCGCTGATCGAACCGCCCCCGCTCCCCGAGCCGGCCGAGACGGCAGAGCCGATGGTTCCAGAAGCGGCTCTGGTTGAACCGGATCCGGCCCAGACCGTCGCCGCCGGCCCCGTCTCTCCGTCCGTGCAAGTCTCCGGTTCGATCTGGAGATCCAAGCCGGGCATCGTCTTTTTGCAGACGCCGATCGGCCCCCTCTCGCTCAGTTCCAAGACGACCTTGCGCGACGTGAAGAGCTCGCAAAAGATTACGCTCTGGGTCCATGGCACCACGACAGTCATTGATATCCGCGAGAGAGGCGCCGACAAACTGGTGCACCGGTATGTGACGGCGATGCCGAATTTCACCTCTCCCGAGAAACAAACTGTCGCGCTCTGGACGCCGGACGGCGAACGATCCTTTGCCCTAGGCGGGCTCGCCGCGAAAATTGCCGGCCGCCCAGAGGAGCAACCCTTTACCATCGAGGTCGACGGAACGGGCGCGGTTCGCGGCCTGCACGACGTGCAATACGATCTTCAAGTCAATCAGGTTCCCCGCGCGCCGTCATCGGTGCATCTCCTCTTGAACGGCACGGTCTCCAAACTGAAGTCGAACTACGTGTTTCTCAAAACTCCCCTGGGTATCGTCACCGTGAGCGGCAAAACCGGCGTCCGGAACGCCAAGGTCGGACAGGAGATGTCGGTCTGGGTGCAGGATCGGCATGTGGCCATCGATTTGTATCAAGACGGTGTGACCACCCCCTCGCGCCGGTTCCTCTCCGGCCCGCTGACCTATGCGCCGGAAGGGCAGAGCGCCCTGATCATGCAAGCGCCGGAAGGCGCGCAGTCCATTCCTGTCGCCCAGCGGCCGGCTGCGCTGTCTTCCTTGAAGGAAGGCATGCCAATTACGGTAGAGGTCGGCCGGCAAGGCGAACTCCTCGATGTCCGGCGTGTGAATTAGTCGCACGCCGGCGCAGGCCTCCATCGGTCCGCTCGCTTGACAGGGTCTGAAGATCGACCGTAGACTCGCCTCCGCCTATGGCATCACGGAAGAAAAGTCCGCCGGCGCTCCCTGATGGACCGGGCTCGTCCCCCGCTACTTCCCCTCCCTTCGATCAGCTCTATCGCGACCACGTCGATGTCATGTACCGCTTTGCCTATCGGCTCTGCGGCGAAGCCGAAGCGGCCAAAGACCTGGTCCAGGAAACGTTTCTCAACGCCTACCGGGCCTACGACCGTTTTCGGGGGGATGCGCGGGTTTCGACCTGGCTCTATGCCATCGCCTCCCACGCCTGCCAGCGCATGCGGCGAAAGCGCAAAGGCGAGCCGGAACGCGAGTTGTCCCTGACTGAATTCGTGCCGACGTCGGAAGGCGAGTTTGCGCTGCAGATCCCGATGGAGGGATTGAGTCCACAGCAAGCCCTCGAAAACAAAGAACTGCGGGAGATTCTCGACCGTGCCATCGCGAAACTGCCGCGCAAGTACCGGATGGTCCTGGTCCTGCGCGACATGGAAGGCTTGAGCGCCAAGGAAGTGGGTAACATTCTCGGGCTGAGCGAGCGCGCGATCAAATCCCGGCTGCATCGAGCCCGGCTGTTTGTCAGGAAGGAACTCAGCGGAAAAGGGCTCGCAGAAGAATTTCACCGCGACGTTGCCACTGTCGACCGATAGTTTGGTATAGTCAAAGAAGCAGTATGACCATGGCTGATCGTGTACGCACATATCCAGGCACCCGCAAGCCCACCCCTCACCAGGGCCATCGCAAACGGAATTGTGTGAAGGTCCTCGAGCGCCTCTCGGCCTATCTCGACGATGAGCTATCGGGCGAGATCTGCCAGGAAATCCGGGCGCATCTGGGCGACTGCCCGAATTGTGAGATCTTTCTCGATTCGCTGCGGCAAACGGTCCGCCTCTGCCAGCATCGGCCATCGCCATCCCTCTCAGAGAAAGATCGCGCCGCGCTCCGCCGCGAGATCTTAAAGGCAGCCGCGACGGTGTGACCGATCGTGATTCGTCCGGAGCCCATTTCAGACGTCCATGAGCGATCGGCAGCCGGTTTCGTGACATCGGCATTTTCCACACGAATTCCTTCTGTCTCGCACATGTCCCGGGTATGGGTCGAGCGCGTCCTGTTCGCGTTCATCCTGGTGTGCGGCGGCACGGGCGTCCTGCTCGCTCAGACCGCTGACGGGCTTCAGCGTGGCCAGACCATTTACCGCGAGCACTGTATGGAGTGCCACGGCGCCAACGGCAAGGGCGACGGCCCGAAGGCTCCGTTTCTCTCGCCGCGTCCCGGCAATCTGATCTCCGCATCCACCTCGGCCAAGACAGACAAGGAACTGCTGCGCACGATCGCGCAAGGCAAACCCCGCACCGCCATGCCCGGCTGGAAAGAGGCGCTCCCGGAGGAGGATCAACAGGCCGTGCTCCAATACATTCGCTCGATGATTCAGTTTTCCCGTTCTCCGGCCGCTCCTCCCCCTGCCCCGTAACCTCGTCCTTCTCTCAGCTGACCTCTTTCGTCTGAAAAGAGCCGCGTGATAGAGTGACTTTCTTTTATCCTCATCGGAGGTCGTTCGCATGATTCGCGGGAACCTGTTCTCTCACCGACAGACCATCACCATCCTCGCCCTGGCCCTCGCGCTCGGCTCCTGGACTGGAATCGCCGAATCCGCGCCGGCCGTGGGTGGAAAGGGCCCTGCCAAGACCGGCACCCCCAAGAACACACCGGCGGTACAAACCGCCATACGATATGCCGAGGCGCTCGCTCAGGGCGACCGCATTACCGCCGGGCAACTGGACTTTGCCTGCCAGTACCGGCACCTCGCCGCGTCGCCGACGAAGGTGAAACAATTCGCCCCGAAGGACGATCCGTCCTACGATGCCTGCTGGCAGACCCTGACCGACGCCTACGCGCCGATGCTCGTGCGGTCGGACATCGCCATGGATGTGATCTGGCCCAGCACCGGCCCGCTGGTGTTCTTTGGCGACGACCTTCCGAGAGCGCCTGCTTCGGCCTTTGTCGCCGATGCGGTGGGGATTGCGCCTCCGGGCAGCGGGCTTCACGTCGCAGCCTTGAACAGCCGTACCATCCCGTCCGGCTCGTTCAAGCTGGCGCGTACAGGCAAAGTGCTGGCCGCTCCGACCACCCTGGTCCAACTGTCCGTGCGGTACCAGGATCCGCTGACCTCGCCCGTAACCTATGCGGCCGGCAATGTGAAATGGACCAATACCATCAAACGGCCGCGCCGGGCGCTAAAATCCGTCACCCTGCAGTGGGTGGTCTTCAGCGGCCTCAAGCAGCACGGATTTCCGGGAGATACGGCGGTGTTCAATCTGCCGGTCCCTTCACAGCCGGATGCCCCCGGCATGGTGGCCGATAAAATTCCCTTTACGACAGAAACCAGCCGCGCGCTGCCTGACTCTCTTGTGTGGTGGGGACCGGACGACCAGCCGGGCGTGTTGACCGCGGCGGCGGCACGGGCGGCCAGCTTTCCCGAGCTGCGCGACCGGGTCGCCTTGCTGAACCGTGTGTTGATCATCGACCCCAAACAACCGGATGCGCTGACGGTGTTGACTCGCCATCTGTACAGCGTGCTCTTGCGGGAGGCGAGGAGCAACCACCAAGTGCCGGTCAAGGACCCGGCGCTCGGCATCGTGCTGGATGAGTTTTACTGGAACATCTACGCGCAGGGCATGCGCCTGGACCTCTCCAACGCTATGGAAATGGGCGGCCTCTCACAACCCACGCCGGCGGATTTTCTCTATCGACTCATCCCGGCTCTCCAGACCCTGGCCTCGGTCCGGCCCGAGCAGCTCGACAATCGGTTCCGCCTGGGGGTCGCCTACCGCTGGAACAACGATCAGATTCCGATGGTCGAAACCTTTGAAGATTTAGTCAAAGATATTCCCGAACACCGGAGAACGCCCAAGGCTGAAGCGCTGCTGCAATTGGCCTGGTCTCGCATCAATAAGGTGTCGTGGAACCGTATTTTGCACGACACGGAAACCCCGCGCGCCTATGCCAATGCCGAAGCGTCAATGGCCCAAGCCGAGCTTCCCCTCGATAAGTTCCTCGCAGAATATGCCATGGCCTACAGCATGATCTTTCTGCCCAACTACGGGGACAAGGCGAAAATGCTCCATCACCTGACGGAAGCCAAGCGCTGGTTCGATGAAGTGCCGGGAAAAACGGACGAAGCCTGGCGCTATTTCCTCCATACGGGGCTGCTGAAAGCGGTGCTGGACGCCGATCCCATATTCGCTCCCATCCTGGCGACGGCTTCTTAGTCGATCCGCTCATGGCCACAGATCGGATGGCGAGGGCCCCCGGCCCTTCGCCCTCCGCTTGAGCCAGGCCCTCATCGCCTAGCCGCGCATGCTCAGTGCCTTGTCAACCCAGACAGGCTGTGGTAACGATGGCCTACAGCATCGAGCGGGAGAAGCCTATGTCATCGTCATCCCTTCACACCAGGCAGAGAGCTCTCGGTCTCAGCTTCGTCCTGGTCTGTTATCTCAATCTGACTGCCTGCTCCATCTTCGGCGGGAGCTCGCAAGCCCTGATGGTGAATTCGGATCCCGCAGGAGCCAATGTCTTGATCAACGGCGCCCTTGCCGGGATCACGCCGCTTCAGCAGCAGGTGCCGCGCCGGGGAGATCTGATAGTCGAAGTGCAGAAGGAGGGATTTAGATCCCAATCCCGAGTGACCGGGCGAAAACTCAGCAGCGTCGGCATCGTCGATGTCATCGGAGGAGCGTTGTTCCTGCTCCCGCTGCTGGGCCTGATCGCACCGGGCGCTTGGGAGCAGGACCCGGGTGCGATCGCGGTTACACTCGAACCGGATAACCCTCAGCCGGCGCCATCGCAGTAGCAGGCTGCGGAAAAACTCGATTATTGCGTCATACGTCGCGTTTCACACAGGGGCCGTCTCGCGCCAGAATAGCCCGCAGGATGCGCAAAAAGGCCGTCCAGCAAGGCCGCAGCGAACGAAGAGGCGAATCGTACTCGTGCCGTACGGTGAGCCTGTGAGTGATGCGAGAACGCCGCTGGCGGACTTTTTCCGCATCCTGCTAGTCGTTGGGCTTGCGTGATCCGCCACGATCGAATGGTGAGGAACAAACAGAATGATTGACGTCAAAGGGTACGCCGCGCGCAGCGCCAAATCCCGGCTCGCCCCCTTCACATTTTCCCGCCGCGACGTGGGCAGGCAGGATGTGCTCATCGGGATCCGCTACTGCGGTATTTGTCATTCCGACGTGCATCAAGCGCGGGACGAATGGGGTGGTTCGATCTTTCCCATGGTGCCCGGACATGAAATCGTGGGGATCGTCGAACAGGTCGGCGCCTCAGTGAAACAATTCAAGGTCGGCCAGATGGTCGGAGTCGGGTGTTTCGTCGATTCCTGCCGGACCTGCCCGCAATGCAAAAAAGGCCTGGAACAATACTGCGAAGGCCATCTGAGCTTTACCTACAACGGCAAGGAGCGGGACGGTGTCACGCCGACCTATGGCGGGTACTCGAGCAAAGTGGTCGTCGATCAGCGTTATGTCCTTCGCATCCCCAAACAGTTGCGCCCCGAGGAGGCCGCACCGCTCTTGTGCGCGGGCATTACGACCTACTCACCCTTGCGGCACTGGGGCGTGGGCAAGACACATCGGCTGGCGGTGGTCGGCCTGGGAGGATTGGGTCACATGGCCGTCAAAATCGGGAAGGCCTTGGGCGCGCACGTGACCGTGCTCAGCCATTCCGACAAAAAACGGCGCGATGCCAAGCGATTGGGCGCGAAGGACTTTTACAAGACGTCAGACCCCAAGACGTTCACCACGCTCGCCAAGCAGTTCGATTTCATTCTGGATACCGTCTCGGCCCCGCATGATCTGGATGCCCAGTTGGAATTGCTCAAGACCGACGGCACGATGATCCTCGTCGGCGCGCCGGATCAACCGGCGGAACTGGGGGCGTTTCCGTTGATCCTCAAACGGCGCAGGCTAGTGGGGTCACTGATCGGCGGCATTCGTGAAACGCAGGAGATGTTGGATTTCTGCGCGAAACATCGATGCGCCGCCGACGTGGAAGTCATTCCGATTCAGAAGGTGAATGAGGCCTACGATCGTCTGGTCCGCGGCGATGTGCGGTACCGCTTCGTCATCGACATGGGCTCGCTGCGATAGGCGCGCGAATCTCGTATGAGGTTGGGCCATCCAACGAGGGCCTTCTGAGGCTGCGCGTTGCGCCGGCACAGGGACCATCAGGTCACACTATTCTTACCCTTCTTCGCTAATTCTCCAAAATAATGGGCGAAGGCCTTCATGCCACCGGAAGCCTGCCCCCAATCGAAGTACTCATTCGGCGCATGGTACCCGTGTTCGGGAAGACTCAGGCCCAAGAAGAGTATCGGGACTTTCCAGGCCTTCTGCATCGTCACCACCGCGCCGATTGAGCCGCCTTCGCGGATGAACGCCGGTTGCTTTCCGAATCCGGCTTGCACGGCGCGCTTCACGGCCTCCACATACGGCCCGTCGAACACCCCGCGGAACGGATGCAACATGCCCTCGCGTGCCACCTTGACTGCGGGATTCAACTTGGCCACGTAGTTCTTCAACAACCTGAAGACCTTCTCAGGAGTTTGACCGGGGACCAATCGCATGCTCACTTTCAGTTCGCCGTGGCCGGGCACGATGGTCTTGACGCCTGGACCATGATAGCCGCCGCTGAGGCCGTGCACCTCGAACGTCGGGGCGGCCCAGATCCGCCGCATAACCTCAGCGGGGTCGTGCGTGCGCAACGTCTTGAACCCGTACGCCTGTTTGAACTTGCTCACTTGGAACCCTGATTTGAGGAAACTCGCGATCTCGGCCTTGGTCGGCGGCACGACGTCCTCGTAAAATCCAGGGATCTTCACCTTGCCGGTCCGGGCATCCACGCAAGCATGGACGATGTCCATCAACTCGACGAGCGGATTACGAGCCGCCCCACCGGTCACCCCGGAATGAGCATCCTTGCTGCCGGTTCGCAGGACAAGCCGGGCGCCAAGCAAACCGCGCAATCCGTACGGCATCGCCGGTTGATTCTTTGAGAGCCAGATGGTGTCCGAAATGATCACGGAATCCGGCCGCGGGATCGCCGAACGGTTCTTGATCGCCGACGCAAAACTGGGGCTCCCGTTTTCCTCTTCCAGCTCCCAGAGAAACCGCACATTGATCGGCACTCCCTGCTCGATCGCATACCGCGCGCCGAACAACGCGGCGAGGGCCGGGCCCTTGTCATCCGTCGCCCCGCGCCCGCGATAGATGCCGCCATCGTTCTGAAACGCAAACGGGGACTGTTTCCACTCAGGCTCCTGCGCGGGCTGAACATCCATGTGGTTGTACACCGTCACGGTGGGATACTGTGGATCGACCGTCCAGCCGCCCGATACGACCGGGTACCCGGCTGTTTCCACGATGTGCGCTTCCGCCCCCGCCGACCGGAGATATTGCGCCGCCAGCTCGGCCATGCGCCGTACATCCGGCGCATACTGCGGATCCATGCTGATGGAGGGAATTTCCACTGCCTGCCCCAGCATATCTTCATACTGCGGCCGAACATCGTTCATGTAGGACTCGATCTGCCGTTGCCTATCGCTCATCGCTGCTCCTTCCCGATCTTCAGTGGGACATATCGAATGTCGTCATCCCTATTCTTCGGCCACCATTGACTACGTACAACTCGAACGTGTTTGCGGGCGATTATATCCACTCGGAACAGGAAAGCCTATGTTGACGGCGATTGCGGCAAAGCATGTAGAATGACCGCCATGAACCGAAACACATTTCAGTCTGCGTCGCGTGCAATAGGCCTGCTGGTTTGCATGCTGTGGGGCTCGTCCGGCGCCGAGTGGGTGTCGGCGCAAGAAGCCGTGACCGTGCAGGACGTGCTCGCCGATCCTGCGCTATTTCACTTGCGGCAGATTACGCTTAAAGGAACGGTGCGCAACGTGCAGCCGCTCGACCCCTACGAGATTCCCGCCGGCTCAACCTGTTACGGCGGCTATCTCTTCAACCTAGAAGATGACACGGCCACCTTGCCGATCGCCGTGCCGGGGCTTTGCGGCGTGCCGATGGTGAAAGATCCCGACGTGGAAGACGGCGCGCGTGTCGCGGTGGATGCGACCGTCCAAGCGCCCAGCCATGGAGGCTATGCCTTGAGTTTCAAGGGCGCGAAGGTCGCGATAGATCGAGAAGGAATTGTGCAGGCGATCGCGAATCGCATCACACCGCTGGCGGAATAACGCATGACGAATCGTTCAGGGGAACCAGCTCTCCGTCAGGCCGATCCTGCCAGCACGCGCGTCGGCTGGATCGGGACCGGCGTGATGGGCGCCTCCATGTGCCGGCACCTTCAGGAAGCCCGGTACCGTCTGACACTCTACACCAGAACCCGCAGTAAAGCGTCCGCCATTCTCGCCAAGGGAGCCACCTGGGCCGACTCTCCGCGCGCGGTGGCCGAGCAAACAGACATTCTCTTCACCATGGTGGGATTTCCGCAGGACGTGCGGCAGGTGTACTTCGGTGATCATGGCGTGCTGGCAGGCGCCGCGGCGGGCATGGTGCTCGTCGATATGACGACGACCGAACCTTCCCTCGCACAAGACCTTGCCCTTGCGGCTCAATCGCAAGGACTCAGTGCCGTCGATGCGCCGGTGTCCGGTGGGGATATCGGCGCCCGCGATGGGACGCTCTCGATCATGATCGGCGGCGAGGCCGGCGCCGTACACAGGATCATGCCGCTGCTCGAATGTCTGGGGAAAAAAATCGTGCATCAAGGCACGGCGGGCGCGGGCCAACATACCAAGCTATGCAATCAGATCGCGATTGCCGGCACCATGATCGGCGTGTGCGAAAGCCTGCTGTATGGCTATAAGGCCGGCCTCGACCTGCCGCGCATGCTGGAGTCGATCCGCGGCGGCGCGGCGGCCTGCTGGACACTGGACAACCTCGCCCCCCGCATCCTCGCGCGCAATTTTGATCCCGGCTTCTTCGTCGACCACTTCGTGAAGGATATGCGCATCGCGCTGGAGGAGGCGCGGCGGCGGCAGCTCACCCTTCCAGGCCTGACGCTGGCGCATCAGCTCTACGAGAAGGCGCAGGCACTGGGCCATGGCCGCTCAGGAACGCACGCCTTAATGCTGGCGCTCGAAGCCCTGTCCCCTATCCATCCGACCGACCGTTCGATCTCACCATCATCACAGGAGCCGCATGCAAACGGGTAGGCATCTTCTTGTTCTGGCACTCATGTTCACCATGGCAGTATCCGCCTGCAGCGGAGCCCGTGGACTAAATCACCAGCTGTTGCAGGACTCCTTCCATGACCACCCCGAAGTGGCAACCGATCGTGACATCGCCGGTGCCATGGCGGTTCAAGCCACTCTGCCGATGCCCTATCGTCTCGCCATCTATTTCAAACAAAAGGATTTCCCCAGCCGGCCTGCGCTGCACCGTGTGGACTGGGTCAGCGCGGACGCCGACCGTGTCCAGCACGCGCTCACACCGGTACAGGAGGAGGGACTTCTTCAACGGACCTTCCTCCTCGCCCATTCAACCGTGCAAGGCACGACCCTTCGTGACATACGGCTGGCTGCCGCCCGCTACAATGCCGACGCGATCCTCATCATCGAGGGAGCTTCGGCGTTTGAACGGTACAACAACGGCCATGCCTGGTGGTATGCCACCGGGATCGGTGCCTACTTTGCCCACGGCACCGAAAGCCATGCCCTGTTCATGATGGAAGGTACGTTATGGGATGTGCGGACCGGGTATCTCTACGGCACGCAAACGGCGGAAGGCGAAACGACACTCATCGGCCCGGCGCCATCACTCGACGACAGAGCTGCCGTTGCGGAGGCGAAAGATGTCGCGATGGCCCGATTCGGCAGAGAGCTCGCCGATACCCTCCGGCTGTTGAAGGAAAAGCAACGAGTTCTCAACTGAGCGGCGGCGCGGGCACTCAAAATGGCTGTCGGGCGAGGCCGCAGTGAGCGAGAGGCTGAGGCGTACTCCCGCAGTACGTCGAAGGCTTGAGCGAAGCGAGAACAAAGCCCGAAGCCATTTTCAGTGCCCGGTCACGGACTGTCGAAAGTCCAGAGAATGCCGAGCAATACCAGATGCTGATTCGGCGTCAGACTGAGCACACCCGGTTGCACCTCTCCGCGGCGGAAGAATCCGCCTCCTGCTCCGCTCGATTCATCCCACCGATGTTCAAGCCGAATCATCGTATTCGTCCATCCATAGGGCGCCCTGTATTCCAGGGTGGTCGTCATGGCCTTCACAAATTGTTCGTTGCCGCTCCATCGACCGTTTCGGTCCCAAAACAATTCGGGGCGGAGCGCCACGGCCCAAGGCCCGCTCACGTGCCATCGGGCGACCAGACTTGCGCCGGTCACAAAGGCTCGCGGATGGCCGGGGCGATCGGCGATATTTTCGGTCCCGATGTCGTAGGACAGCGCTAGCGTAACGTCGTCGTCTTTCCACTCCACGATGTGGTTGGCATAGAACCGCCAGAACTTCAGGTCGCTGTTGGTCTGCTCAGGCCCCCCGTAGAGGGTTTGCGTGAGCGTCAACCGCGGAGTCGCCTTGTACGACCACTGGCCTCCATAGGACGGCTGATCGTTGGGATGTGCGAGATGGGCATAGCTATTGACGACAAACGCGGTCACGGTCAGTTGGTCGCTGACGGGATACTTCGCATTGACGCCGAACATCATGTAGGGCGTATTGTCGGCCAACCAGGAGCGCGTGTAATTCGCGTTGTCCTTGGCATAAAGCGACTCGTACCCGATCAGGCTATTGAACAGCCCGGCCGTGATCGTGAGACCATTGCCGACCGGCGCGAGATACGACAGGTTTGCGCGATGCACATGGCGCCAGGTATCGGCCCCGTCGACCTTGGCCTCGCCTTCAAGATACGCGAAGTTCTTCGAGTCGTACCCGCCCTGTACACCGAGTTCCATCCCCCAACGCGATGACTCCGTCGCATCCTTGCGCACGTAGGCCAGGGCCATGTTCGGCGCGAATTCGTTGTGCCGCGCCGCCGTCGCCCGACTTCGCCAGAGATGGTTCTCGGGAAAATTGAAATTGAGAATATAGCCGACATCGAGATAGGCGCCGTAGTGCCAGTCCTTGGGAAGACCGGAAGAGGCGGAGGACGCCGCAGGCGCCAAGACCGTTTCAGCTTGCGCGCAGAAAGGAGAGTCGAACAAGCACCCGATCGCGAGCAGGGCCAGGAGCACAGCCGAAGGACGATTACATCGGATCACCGCGCCGTTCCACCCAGCACGCACCACAATCGCCTGGTGCCGGATTTTTGATCGGTCACGGCTTGGCCGGAAAAGAAACTCTGCTGCCAGGCGACGATCTCATCTTTGGGATGCGCGGTGGCGGTCCAATAGATACCGGACTTGATATTGCGAAAGGGATGGCCGGCGGGTAGCGAGGGATCTTGCTGATCGGCATCGACCAGGGTCTTGATTTCGTCGATGCTCGGCGCGCGCCAGCCTTGCGTCCCGCCGACGGTTTTCGTGGCGCAGCGCGCGATGGAGCGGTCCCAGACATCAAAAATGTAATCCGGCTCCCGCTCCCAGACCAAACCGGTGGTCGCATCTTTCACCGCCTCGCCGTTCAGCACCAACGTAAACCGCGAGGCACCCTCGTCGGCGTGAAGCAGGATCGGTGACAGGCCAGCCCACAGGCAGAACAGGCAACCGGCCACTCGCCAGAGCATCGATAGGATCACCATGCCCGGCAGTGTGCCCGATGTGTCAGAGCATTTCAAGAATGGGAGTGGGGATTCGCAAGTTACGACCAATCCAGCCGCCGGTATTGCCGCCTGAGCAGCGCCGCGCCCCACAGCAGGGAGACCAGCATCAGGACCGTGCCGATGCCGTAGGCCAGCTTCGCCAGCGCGTGATCGTACTGCAGCCAGCCCAGCATGGTGAGGAGATTGTTCCAATCGTGCGCATCGACTTCTTTGCCGGTAAAGCCGCCGAGCAGAATCAGATCCATCGCGCGGGCATCGTTGATGTAGGGCGCGACATCCATAAAATTTTCCGCTGTCCACCAGAGGGCCACCGACCCCCCGAAGGCGTCGCGCGTCTTGATGAGGAAGGTGCCCAGACACACGAGCGGCATGAGGATCTGCCCGAGACTGCCGCCGAGGATGGCCATGAACCGCCCGAAGGGCATGAACAGCAGGTGTCCCGCCTCATGGAACGGAAGATTGATCAGGTGGAGGAAGGATTCGCCGGTGTAGTTCGTCTCGAGCGGCGTGATGATCAACCGCCAGCCCCACCAGACGAGTAGAAGGAACACCAATGCGCGTCCGGCAAAGTGGAACGGATTGACCGACTCCTCGGTCGCGAGCAACCACTCCTCAACGAACCGTACCCCTGCTGATTCCTGAACGGGGGGAAGCGGCACCGAGGCCGGGCGTGGAGACCGGTGCACCTTGGCGAAGATAATGCCGCAGCGCGCGCACTCCGCCTGCCCATCCTGCTGTTCCCAGCCGCATGTTGGACAACGCATCGATCAGCGCAGAACGAACGGCTCCCAGGAAAACGTCAGCACAAAGATGAGCAGGGCCATCCACCCGACCAGCATCCGGGTGGTCCCCAATTCGCGGCCGGGATTGCGCACCGGCGGGTGAGCCAGGCCCATCAAGCCGGCAAGCCCCACCCACAGAAACCACCCTTTCCACCCCAGCCAGCCGAATACCATCAAAATGGGCACGAGGGCGATCGCGACACTGCGCTGCCGCTCTCCCAACAGGGCATAGGCGACGTGCCCGCCGTCGAGTTGGCCGATGGGCAAGAGATTCAGCGAGGTAATGAACAGGCCGAACCAGGCGGCAAATCCCACCGGATGCAGAATCACATCCGCAGTCGGCGGCAGTGGGCCGATCACGACCCACGAGGTGAATTGCAGCAACAGCGGTTCGCCCAGGTGCATGCCGTAGTTGCCTTGAATCGGCACCACGGTCGATAGCTTGAGCCCGATCACGAGGGCAATCACCGCGACGACAAACCCGGCGATCGGACCGGCGACGCCGATATCGAACAACGCCCGCCGGTCGGTCAGCGGCGCGCGCATCCGGATAATCGCTCCAAACGTCCCGACAAAATGCGGCAACCCCGGCACAAACAGCGGCAACGAGGTCGGGACCCCATGCCGGCGGGACAACAGATAATGTCCGAGCTCATGCGTGACCAGGATGCCCAGGAGTGTCGCCGCGAACGGAATGCCCTTCCATAACGAACCGGGATCGTCGACAAGAAAGTTCCACGGCCCCACCAGCGGATTGGTATTCGTTTGGTAGGCGCCGGCCCATAACACTGTAAAAACGGTCAGAACAAAGAGAACCAGGGGAAGCAGAAACGCGGAGGAGGCCGAACGCTCCTCTTCTCCCTGTTCATCTTCCTCGCTGTCCTCGAACGAAGAAGAGACCAGTTCACCAGAAGACCGGTTCTGATCCGACTCGTCGCGGTTCATCTCAGCCTCAGGCATTACCTCGCGAACGGATTATGCAGCAACTCTTCCCGCACCGTCGTAGCCGGGCCATGTCCGGGAAACAGGCGCGTATCCGGAGGAAGGGCCAGCAGGCGCCGGCGGACGGAGTCGAGATGTGACTGATAGAGTCCTGCCGGATTCGACCGGCCGATCGACCCCGCAAACAGGGTATCGCCGACAAAACAGATCGGTTTACCGGCCTGTTCGAGGCGATAACAGATCCCGCCGGGAGTATGGCCGGGAGTCGGCATGAACCGCAGCGTCAACCCACCCACCTCCAGCGTTCCGTCCTCTTTCGGTACCTGCAGCACTTCCCGGGAAGGACGCCAGCTGAGGAGATCGAGATCGTCCGGGCCGAGATACACGGGCACCGGATCGGCCTTCAAAATGGTCTCGATGCCATCGGCATGGTCGGAATGGCCATGCGTGAGGCAGATCGCCCGCAAGCGCAGTTTCCGGGCGGCCAACATGTTCAACATGGCCTCAGCATTGTAGGCGGTATCGACGATCACCGCTTCGCCGCGATCATGAACGATGTAACCCTTGACCTCATAACCACCGACGGAACCAAGAATCGTTTCCACATGCGGGACGGATGCGGGAAGCGCTTCGGGGGTCCACCCTTCCGCAACCTGCGCCAGCTGATCGGCTCTCAGCTCTAACGCACAGGCCACCGCCTGCACCTGCTCTCGATTCCTCGGGGGCCGGCCACGCTCCAGTTCGCTGACGGCCGTTTCAGAAAGTCCGGCGGCGCGGGCGACATCGGCCACGGATCGCTGCTGCCCGGTCCGGGCCTTCTTCATAATATCGCTCAACTCGTCTTCAAGAGGCATAGTCGATTCAATCCTTCGCTGTGTGATGGTGCCGTGAGATGAACCCGTGACAGGTTCATCTTTCTTTTTGGGGGCATGAGTGCCTGGTTGTTTGCCGCGCGCATCGAGCAAGCACCCTTACAAAACCCAACGCCAAGCCGGCAGGTCGGGGCGGCTTTCACTGCGCGCGTCCAACGAGGTCCTATCACCCTCTCTCAACCAAGCTGACGCCGAACAGTCTGAGCCGGGGGGCATGGCCGCCTGGTCCTTCACTGCGCGCATCGAGCGAGCACATTCTGATCGTGCGCGCTCTGCGAGCAAGAAGGACCTGTGGCCATCGCCCCCACTGCCGAGTCCGCCACTCAACTTTCAGGCGCCAGCGTAATCTCCTTCACCTCGCCGAAACTCGCCAGCACTTTCGACAACGCGTCGCCGGAACCGACCGCGAGAATCCGCAACCGGTCCGGGTTAAAGTGCGTCTTCGCCGCCCGCTGGATATCATCCTTGGTCAACTTCACCACCTTGTCCCGGATCTGCTGCAGCCAGTCTTTCGGTAAGCCGTCATATTCCAGATCCATCAGGCGCGCGACAATGCTGGATGCGCTGGTAAACGAAAAAACGAACGAATTCACGTAGGCTTCTTTGGCTTCCTCCAGCTCGGCATCCGTCACCGGCTCATTGCGCATGCGTTCCATATTCGCCACAAAGCGATTGACCACCTCTTGCGTGGACGAGAGTTTGGTCTCCGCGCGCATCAGCCAGACGCCTTCGTCATACACGCTGGCGCGCAGGCCGCTGCCGACGGAATAGGCCAGCCCCCGCTTCGTGCGCACATCGTTGAACAGGCGGCTGCGGAAGGAACTGCCGCCCAGAATGTCGTTGGCGATCGCGACCGCGACGTAGTCGGGATGCGTTTCCTTGACCGTGAGGTGTCCCACTCGCAGATGAGTTTGCGACGTATCCTTGTTCACGAACCGCACCAGGCCGCTTTTGAAGTCGGACTCCGCCACGGCCGGAATCGTGACCTCAGGCACAGTCCCCTTCGCCCAATCACCGAAGGCTTCACGCAAAAGCGCCAACATACCGGCCTTGTCGAAATCGCCCGTCACGCCGAGAATGATGCCGTTGGGATGAACGGTCTGCTGATGAAACGCCACGAGATCTTCGCGGGTGATCGACTCGATCGATCGCACCGACGTTTCCCGCGCGCTCGGGTGCGTGGAGCCATAGAGCAGCTTGGCGAACTCCCTCCCGACAATGGAACCGGGACTGTCCTGGCGCCGGCGGATTCCCTCCAGCGCCTGCAACTTGGCGAGCTCGACCCGGCTCTGCTCGAAGGCCGGCCGCCGCAGCAGGTCGGCAAAAATGTGCAGGCCGCGCTTCAGATCTTTTTTCAGCACATCGAGTGAGGCGGAACCGGACTCCTTGCCGAAGCCTATGGAAACGGTGGCCGCCAGCTGTTCCAGCTCTTCATCCACTTCGTCGGGCGACATCCCGGCCGACCCACCGGTGCGCATGGCGGCGCCGGTCATTCCCGCGAGGCCGACCTTATCCGCCGGATCCAACCAGCTGCCGGTTTTGAGCGTCGCATTGATCGTAACCAGTGGCAATTCGTGGTCTTCGAGCAGGTAGACGACCATACCGTTGTCCAGCACGAGCCGCTCGGCATCCGGCGGATTGAATTCCACGGTCGGGAATCGCATCGTGCGTGGATTCTCCAAAGTCAGATCCGCCGCCAATCCGACCGTGGCCTGCAACAGGAGCATGAGCATCATTGCAACACACGACATCCGCCCCATTGCTTTCCTCATGACAATTCCTCTCTCCGCTTCACGCTTCACGAGATACGCTTCACGAACGACGCGCCTCATCGAGCCACCTCCCCGGCGGCCGCCATTTTTTTCTCGGGCGCTTTCTTCACAAGCACCCCTACCGTCCGATTCTGCTTCGTTAAATACTGGGAGGCCACCCGCTGCACGTCGGCGGGGGTCACGGCGGCAATTCGAGCGCGCGCGTTCAACACATATCGCCAGGAGCCGGCGACCGTCTGATAAAACGCCAGCTGCGAGGCCAGGCCGCTGTTGGAGCGCAACGACCGCACCAGATCCGCATCCAGTCCATTGAGGACCCGCTCAAACTCCTTCGCCGAGATCGGTTCCGTCTTCAACCGTTCGAGTTCTTCGTAAATCGCCGCCTCCACTTCGGCCGTGGTATGCGGGGCCAACGGAGTCGCCGCAATCACAAACAGATTCGGCGCGCGAACGCCGGGATAGTTCGTATCCGACAAGACCGACGCCGCGAGCCGCTTATCCCGCACCAGCGTGCTGTACAAGCGCGACGTCACGCCTTCGGTCAGCACTTCATCGATGACATCGAAGACAAAATCGTCCGGATGGCCGATGGTGGGTTTGTGATAGCCGATGGCCAACGCCGGCTCGGCATCGAATTCGATTTCGACCCGCCGCTCACCCCGCTGCGGCGGCTCTTCGGTGACCAACGCCGGTATGGGAGGCGAAGCCGGAATTTTGCCGAACGTCTGCTCGATCAATGCGATGACCTCTTTCGGCTGGATATCGCCGACAATGGCCACCGTGGCGTTGTTCGGGCCGTAGTAGGTTTTGAAGAAGGCTTCCGTGGCGGCCGGCGTCAGAGCCAGAATATCCGAGCCCCAGCCGATCGTCGGCACGCCATACTGATGGGCCTGAAAGGCCGTGGAGGTAAAGGTCTCGTAGAGCAGGCCGTTCGGGCTGTCGTCGGTCCGGAGTCGCCGCTCCTCCATGACCACGCCCCGTTCCTTATAAAATTCGCGCAACACGGGGTGCGCCATCCGGTCGGATTCCAGCGCTGCCCAGAGCGGCAACCGGTTGGCGGGCAGGCTGATCACATAGCGGGTGATATCTTTTCCGGTCGAGGCATTAAGACCGACTCCACCATGGCGTTGATAGAGCAGGGCCATTTCATTGCCCACCACAAACTCGCCCGCCTTGTCCTGCAATTCCTTGAACCGCCGCTGCAACTGCTGCACCTCTGCCGATGCCACATGCGGCTTTCCTTCCATCTGGGCACGAGCCGCTTCGTCGCGCTCGCGGCGATCCAGCTCGTTCCCGACCGTGGTGAGTTCGTCCAGCACGGCCTGTTCCCGCTCGTGGTCTCGCGTACCGACGGTTCGCGTGCCCTTAAACGCCATGTGTTCATATAGATGGGCCAAGCCGGTCAGTCCCACCTGTTCATTGACGCCGCCGACCCCGAAGGTCATGTTGATGCTGACGATCGGCGCTTGGTGCCGTTCGACCATGAGCACCGTCATTCCATTGGCCAGCTTATGTTCGATCACCCGGTCGGCTAGACTCGGAGACTCCGCGTAAGCGGGCGCCGTCGCCGCCAGCATGCCGGAGAGAATCACAACACCCATTGTGCGCGCTCGTGTGATGCTGATCATATGAAGAGCTCCATCAGTTCCTCCGGTCGTTCAATAAACCAATCCGGTTGGCAAGCCGCCATCTTCTGACGATTGCCCATGCCGTATCCCACCGCACAGACCCGAATGCCCGCATTATGCCCGCCGTTGATGTCATTGGTGCTGTCGCCGATGAGCACCGTGCGATCCTTCTTCACGCCGAGTTGTTCCATCACATGCACCAGCATGCCCGGCTCCGGCTTCAGGCCGAATCCGTTGTCGCCGCCGACCACATAGGCAAAGTGGTGGGGGCCCAGCCCCTTGAGAATCACATGGGTATATTCGATCGCTTTGTTGGTCGCCACGGCTTTGGGCTTGGCGGCAAAATGCGTCAGAACCTGGTCGATGCCCGGATAAAACGCGGTGCGATCCAGGCAATGCTCAAGATAATGCCCGCGAAAGACGCGCAGCGCTTGGTCGAAGAGATCCTGGTTCTCCTCCCCGACGGCCAGGCGCAGGAGCTTCTTCACGCCGTCGCCGACAAATCCGAAAATTTCCTCTTGCGGCCGCTCCGGCACACCCAGATCACGCAACGTCAAGTTGACGCTGTCGGCAATATCCCACTTCGATTCGATCAGCGTGCCGTCCAGGTCGAAGATGAGCAAATCGATCTCAGACTTTTTCGTCATTCCTTTGCCTTTCGCAATTCTGCCTGCAGGGCCGCGAGCGACGCCTGCCGCGGTCCGTCTTTCTCTTCCAGCATGGCCTGTCGCACCACATTCAACATGCGTTTCTGACCGACGTGCGGCGGCAGGATCGGCTCCACGATTTTCCACCGCCCGTTCAGCACCTTGAGCCGGACACGCGCTTGCTCCATGCCTGGCTCCGGCACGAACCCGGCGGTATCCAGGTACATGACTCCCAGTACGCGAAACTCGACCGGCACCACGACCTCCAACCGGTTGACGATCTCCCATTGGCGAAAATCGTCCGGCACCGTGAAGCCGTTGATGACGATGACCTTCCCCCAAGCCGGCTCTTCCTTCCAATCGACATACCCCGCCACCGCTTCGAAGGAACTCGCGTCGAGCCGCACGCCCTTGTTATCGAGCGCAAAATATTTTTCCACCACTTTGGCGGGTGAATGCGACACCGCGTTGGTCTGCGCGTGCCCGGGGAGAGCCCACACCCCCAGTCCGATGACTCCTGCCATCCATCCAATGAATACCGCCCGCAGCAACATCATACCGCTAACTCACCTCGTGCAGTTTCATCAGATTCGTCCCCCCAGGCTGCCCGACTCTGGTCCCGGAGAGGATGACAATGCGTTGCCCTGCCGTGGCGAGGCCTTCTGTCTTCAGCCGCCGCTCGGCTTCATTGACCCGCTCGTCCGTCGTCGCAATCTGCGGCATGGTATGGGGCAACACTCCCCAATACATGGCCATCCGCCGGCGAATCGGTTCGAACGGCGTGAACCCGATAATCGGGGCGGCCGGACGTTGTTTGGAGACCAGCCGGGCCGTCGTCCCCCGCTCGCTGAACGCCACAATGGCCGCCGCGCCGGTTGCAGCCGCCGCTGAAGAGGCGGACAAACAGATTGCTTCCTCGAAGGTCAGGCGCCGGTTGTCGGGCGAGGCCCTCCGCACGAACCCCGGTCCCGTCTCGACTTCCGCCGCCCGCACAATGCGATCCATCACCTGCACGACTTCGACCGGATACTGCCCGACGGCCGTTTCAGCGGACAACATCACGGCATCGGTGCCATCAAAGACGGCATTGGCCACATCCGACGCTTCCGCTCTGGTCGGCCGCATATGCCTCGTCATCGACTCCAACATTTGCGTGGCCGTGATCACCAACCGCCGGTGTCGATTCGCGGTGGCGATAATGCGTTTCTGCAAGACCGGCACGGCTTCCGCTCCCAACTCCACGCCCAAATCTCCCCGGGCCACCATCACGCCGTCCGCATGCTGGAGGATGGGGTCCAACTCCGTCACGGCTTCCTGCCGTTCGATTTTGGCGATGACCGGCACGTCTCCGCCGCATTGGGCGATCAGCTCTTTGGCGGCGAGGATATCGTCCGCGCCGCGCACAAAGGACAAGGCGATATAATCCACGCCCTGCGCGACGCCGAATCGCAAGTCCTCCCGGTCTTTGTCCGTCAACGTCGGCGCACTGACGACGGTGCCGGGCAGATTCATCCCCTTATGGGACGTCACAGGCCCGCCCGCCACCACCGTACATTCCACCGCCCCATCGACGATGCGATCGGCCGTCAATTCCACCAAGCCGTCATCGATCAGTATTTTGGCCCCAGGCCGAATGTCCCTAGTCAGCGCCTGGTATGTCACAGGAATCTCTTGCACCGCATCGGCAGGCAGCACGGTTCTGGCGCCGATCTGCCCGCCGGAACGCAGGGTCATCGTCCGCAAGCGCACCCGCTGGCCCGCGCTGAGCTGCAAGGTTCCGTCGAGGTCTCCGACACGAATACGGGGTCCCTGCAAGTCTTGGATGATCGCGACCGCCACCCCCTGGCGATCAGCCGCCTCGCGAATGACTTTGATGGCATGTCCATGAAAGGCATGCGTGCCGTGAGAAAAATTGAGCCGCGCCGCATTCATGCCGCTCTGGATGAGCTGCTCCAGCACGCCGGCGCCATCGCTCGCAGGCCCGATGGTGCAGACGATTTTCGCTTTTCGCATGCTGCTGTTCTTCTGTCTTGACAAGAGTGGCCCGGCACACCATCTTGTACGTGACCGGCGAGACGCAGAGGTCCGGGGTTTGTCGGCACGGCGTTATTCTAACAAACCCTTCCGTATGCCGCAAAAGAACATCTCCGGATTTTCAGGAGACCAACAACGCCGGACTCATGAAAAACTTCTTATGAAGCCACCCAGGGCGAGGCCGGATATGAGCGCATCGGACAAGCAATCAACGGAGCAGTTGGACTTTGTCACGATGGAAGGCCTGCTGGCCTATGGAGCAGCCCTCGCGCAACGCGCATCGAGCGGCAGGTACGTAGTACCTCCCCCGCCGCCGCCGGCGGCCTCCGACCGCCTGCAGCAGGCCCAGCAGGCGGCAGAGGGGATCAGAGCCCTCGTCGAGAAAGCCCACGCGGGGCTCCCGAGCGCCGAAGCCTATCGCGCGGCTCGGCAGGAACTCATCAGCACGGCCTGCGGGAATGATCCATTGGTGTTTTTCGCCGCTTGGAACCTGCTGCTCGCCCGCGGGGAACTCGCGCCTTTGTATCGCGCGCCGATCGGCGCCACGCAAAAACCTGCGCACCGCCGTCCGGTCGCCATCGTGCCGCGAGCGCAATTGACGCCGCAGCTGGCCGAAGGCCGTATCGTGCTGGATCTGGGTGATGATCGTTTCTGGCTGCTCCCACGGGACCTCGGCGACCGGACGCTGTTTTTCACGATGCGGCACGGCGTCTCGGAGGTCGAGAGCAAAACCCACCGGGTGGGGCGGCGACTGGCGAATGTGCTGGATGCCGAGCGCGGCGTGCCGAGAGCCGACGCCGTGGGCGCTGCGCTGGCTCGCATGGTGGGGGTGGTCGGCCAGCAACTGGGCTATCTGCAGTTGCGCAATTATCTCGACCCTCGCACCTTTCTTCACCTCATCAGTCACAGCCCGAATACGGAGCAGCTCTGCCGGCGCATCACCAAGGCCTTGCTCCCCGACCGGGCCGATGCGGTGCATCCCCACCATGAACCGACTTTGGAATCGCAGGATTTCGGTTGGGTCACGGGCATGGAGAAACAAGCGGAATTGGACGCGGCAGCCCTGGCGTTCGGGGTGGATGCGAAGACGGCCAAACGGCTGATCAAACATCCGTTCTATAGTTATCCCGGCGGGCATTCATTTTTCGACCTCTATGTCGACGTCATCGACGGGCTCCACCGGCTGGGCCGCTCCCACCCCGGCGAAGTCTTGTGCCTCTACACCCATAGTTCGACCCTACGCGCGCTCCGGATTTACCTGGATCCGCGTCCGTTCCGCGAAGCCTTTTCGGAATTCGGCGAATACAAGGAAGGGCAGGACAATGTCGTGCTGCTCACGTTGGAGAACGGCAAACTCTCCGGCTACTCCACCGCTGTGGGATTGATCGAAAGCGACCGCGTCGCGCGGGAGGCTTGGGTCACAGTTGAACGGGAACGCAGTCAGCGCGTGACGCTCCAGCCCGGACGCATCAAACGGCTGATCGCCCTGGTATCGGGCGGGGATTTCGGCGGCGGCGGGGCGGCCTTAAAGGAGTTACGCGTCACCGGCAACCGCTTCGGGCTGGACGTCTTGTTTGTACGGCATGGATTTCTGGGCCTGGCCAACAATTGGATCGATGCCGTCACCGAGCAAGATACGCGCGGCATGAGCAGCCATGCCAGCAGCCCCATCGGCAGCAGCCGGTTCGAAGATTTTAAAGACGAGCAGGTGCAACGCGCCGCGATGCGCTCGCTGGCCCCCTATCTCGAAGACTCGGCGCTCGTGGTGTTGGGAGGAGACGGCAGCTTGCGCGGCGCACGGGCGATCCACGAAACCTATGGCGTGCAGGTGGTGGGCATCCCGGGCACGATCGACAACAACATCGCGGGCACCACCTCGCTGGGTTTTCATTCGGCGATCGCGCTGGCGAACCAGTCCATCGAATCGCTGAAAGCCACGAGTGCGGCCATGGGGAGCATCTTTTTTGTCGAAGTCATGGGCGCCGGGTCCGGCCACCTGGCCTTGGCCTGCGCCTATCAGGCCCGGGCGGAAGGGATTCTGGTCAACGAACATCCCGATCCCGACGCCTATATCGAACACGTTGTCCTGGGTACCTTACAACGCACGTTGGGCGTGCCGAACAAAAGCCATATCTTCGTCGTCGCGGAGCGGACCCCGCACCGGCACCACCCCGAAGGCGGTGTGCACGGGTTGGTCGATTACGTCGCGCAGACGATTGCCACCTGGCCGGCGCGTCGAGAGGCCGCGGGCCAATACTCACTGGCGTCGGCCACGAAGGCCACGATTCTCGGCCACACGCTCAGAGGCGCTCCCCCGACCCCGGAAGACAAAATGATCGCGCAACATCTGGCCTACGAAACCGTTCGCCGCCTCGTGGAGCAGCCGGAGACGATCGTCGGCTGCATGGTGGCCTATCACGATTCGAACCGGATCGAAACGATCCCGCTTCACGCGCTGTCGCCCAAACCGTTCGACTGGGAATTGTTTACCCGCATGCACGTCGCGGAGCTGCAGCACGAACGCGTGTGAGCGCCACGCCGTCTGGTTCTTAGCCCGGCTACGTTGACCGCTCGTATGTGACATGTTAGGGTCTGGCCTGTTGCCATCACAGGTTGTGAATGATCATGGTTGCCCCGCGCTTCACACGGCTTGTCCTTTGGGTCTGCGCGACGTTGTTCTTACACCTGGGCGTCGCCTTCGCGGCTGAGCCGGGCCCCGCACTTCTCGACGCACCGTCTCCGCTCCTGACTCCGGGGCCTCAGCAACCACAACCGGCACCCGACGCATCGGTTCGCGCCCGTCCGGAGGCGAAGCAGCGCGAGGTGTCCGGCACCATCCCTTCTGCTGCGCGCGAAACCCTCAAAGCCATTGAAGCGCGGCATGGAGACCCGTTGCCGGGCTATGTCGGCGGGCGCAACTTTCAGAATCGTGAGCGCGTCCTTCCTCGGGGTCGTTACCGCGAGTACGACGTGCATCCGAAGATGCCGGGGAAAAACCGGGGCGCCGAACGGATTGTCATCAATCAGGCCAACGGCAAGGCCTACTATACCGCCGATCACTATCGCTCATTTGTTCCCATGAATTGAGGATACATGTCGATCACCGCGCTGCAATCGATCAAGAAGCCATGGGCCCACCTCCTGGTACATGCCGAAGGCGAGGCGCTGGATAAGCTGTTGTCGGTCCCGGCTCACTTCGTCACCAAAACCGTCTCGGGGAAAAAATGTAAAACCAAGGCCGGGCTGTTGGATGAATTCAGCCGGGTGTTCTCCTTTCCCGACTACTTCGGCCACAATTGGGATGCCCTGGAAGAATGTCTCGCCGACCTCGACTGGCTCCCGGCCAAAGGCTACCTCGTGGTCGTCACGGATGCCGACCAAGTCCTGACAAAACCCGACGAAGAGGACGATTTTGAAACCTTTGTCGAAATTCTGAGCGAAGCGGGAGAAGCCTGGAGCCTCAAAGAATCTGACGACGCGACTGGAAACGGCCTGCCGTTCCATGCAGTGCTGGCGGTCCAGGAACGGCATAAACGTACTCGCCACAATTGGTTCGCACCGCCCCTGGCAATGGAGCGGAAGGCGAAGAAATCCGGCGGGTCGAAGGGATCCAAAACCGGCAGTCGCTAGACTGCGCCACTTCGCCACATGTAAGGAGGTCACGATGGGACTGTTCGATCAACTCGGTCAAGCGGCAACAGGCATGTTGGGACAGGCCGGCAACAACAATCCGTTGCTGCAAGCAGTCGTCGGTTTGCTCGGGCAGAACAGCTCCGTCGGCGGGCTCAGCGGCTTGATTCAGGGGTTTCAAAAGAACGGACTGGGCGACATCGTGAATTCGTGGGTCGGCACAGGCCAGAATCTGCCGATCTCCGCCGAACAAATTCAACAAGGATTGGGCGGCGACCTTCTCAAGCACCTGGCGTCTCAAGCAGGCGTCAGCACGGAGGCGGCCGGTGGCCAATTGGCGAGTCTGCTGCCCGGCTTGATCGATAAGCTGACGCCAGGCGGCAAGGTGCCGGACTCAAATTTGATGGAACAGGGATTAAATTTGTTGCGGGGCAAACTCGGATAAGACCTGAGCCAGGCTGGCACCCCTGTGTGTGGTGCCTCACCTGTCTGGGACGAGGAGGGAGCAAAGTCGTCCGGCCTGTCGGCGCACCCAGCGGGTCAGTGCCCAAGACAAGTGGTTCGCACGCGCAATCCACCACATTTTCGGCGTCACCACCTGCTTCACGCTCGCGCTCAGTGACAGGAAGTGATCCGCACACAATCCGTGCGTCTCACTGCGATCCTCGAGCGGCAACTTCTCGCGAAGAAATGCCGCCCTCCCGTCTCGCACGCACCAGGCGCACAATACCCTCACGAATCACTCCATTCGTTGCCGGCCGACTCGCAGCCCGAGGGCGCAAAAGCCGCACCAGAAGGACAGCGCGGGACGAACTACCAATGTTTCAATGGGTTAGAATGATTGAACCGGGGGAATCCGAACATGTCCTGCTGACCGCGGTGGTGTATTCTGACGATGAATGACATTTTTTGTCTCTTCCGATGGGCGAGGGCTTACGCCATCACGGACAAGACCACAGAAACCAGCTCGGATTTCCGGCGGACGACCACAGGCTCATAACGAGGACTCGATCCCTCTTCATAACCAGGGACCAAGGGGTCTCGCCCGATCCTCATTTGTTGAAGATGGCGGGAGCAGATTCCATGGGTTTCGCGTCGATCGGTCAAGGGAGCTTTTTCTCTCACCACGGCCGGTCGCCCTTCGCTTTCGCACCAGGAGCAGATTACTGTCATCATATTCTCCTACGCAGTGACACCCGGAGCTGAGCAAAACTTGCGCCATTCGTGTTTCGTGTAAAAAACCATGATATGTTTGAAGAAATCTGATTGAATCACCGGAGAGTTTCGGCTTCTGTATCGATTCAGATACCACGCTGTATCGAATCCTCCGCCTGATTGGTTGGAACCGGCCCTTCAAATTGACCCTGTGGAATTTCCCGTGATAGGTTGGCGCCCAAAAATCACCATGAAAGAACCCTATGAAAACACAACGTTCAGAACAACTCTTTGCAGAAGCACAGCAGGTCATTCCCGGAGGCGTGAATAGTCCGGTTCGAGCTTTTCGCTCAGTCGGCGGACAGCCTCGTTTTATCGCACGCGCCAAGGGCGCCCGGCTCTACGATGTCGATGGCAACAGTTATCTCGACTACGTGCTCTCGTGGGGCCCGATGATTCTCGGCCATGCGCCGGTGACCGTGACAAAAGCCATTCAACAGGCCGCCGCCAACGGCACCAGTTACGGCGCGCCCACGGAATTGGAAATTCAACTGGCCACGATGATCCGCGAAGCCCTGCCCTCGATGGAGCAGGTGAGACTGGTGAGCTCAGGAACGGAAGCAGTGATGAGCGCGCTCCGGCTCGCCCGCGCCTACACCAAACGTGACGGCATCCTGAAGTTCGAGGGCTGCTACCATGGCCATAGCGACTATCTGTTGGCCAAAGCCGGATCGGGCCTGACGACGCTGGGCATTCCCGACTGTCCTGGTGTGCCGGAGGATTTCACGAAGCACACCTTGACGGCACCCTATAACGACCTCGGGACGGTGAAGAAGTTGATTGAGAAACATCACCGGCAGCTGGCCTGCGTCATCGTCGAGCCGATCGCGGGAAACATGGGCGTCATTCCTCCGGCACCAGGATTTCTGGAAGGTCTGCGTAAGCTGACCGATGCGCACGGCATGCTGCTGATTTTCGACGAGGTCATTTCGGGGTTCCGCGTCCAATACGGCGGCGCGCAAACCCTCTACGGCATCACTCCTGATCTCACGATCCTGGGGAAGATCATCGGCGGAGGATTGCCCGTGGGTGCCTACGGCGGGGCGAAGGACATCATGAAGATGATTGCCCCCTCCGGACCGGTGTATCAAGCAGGGACTTTGTCGGGAAATCCCTTGGCGGTGACGGCAGGCATCGAAACGCTGAAGCGATTGAAGAAACCCGGCACCTATGAACAACTTGAAGAACGTTCGGTGGCGTTGTCCGAGGGATTGGGGAAGATTGCGAGCAAAGCCGGGATTCCGCTCACCCAGACCCGCGTCGCCTCTATGATGTGTGCCTTCTTTACCCCGGGGCCGGTGCTGGACTGGGCGACCGCCAAGAAATCGGAAACGAAAGTCTACGCGAAGTTTTTTCACCACATGCTGGGTGGCGGAATTTACCTCGCGCCATCACAGTTCGAAGCCGCCTTCATGTCCCTCGCCCACACACCAAAGGACATCGAGCGTACTCTGAATGTCGCTCAAGCCGCGTTCAAAAATCTGTGACGGGCCGGGAGAATCCCCGGCGTCGTTCGTCGCTCGTGAAGCGTCGTTCGCAAAGTCTCCCGTATCGAAACCGATACGAAATGCATCCATTCGGATACAGATCGCGGCGTATCCCATCGAATTCACCCCGTGACCTCAGGATGCTCAAAACGGTTATCCGGCGAGGCCGCAGCGAATGAGGCCCCGAGGCGTACCCTTGCGGTACGTTGAGGGTCCGAGTGATGCGAGAACGATGCTGGGAACCGTTTTCAGCACCCTGAGCCCTATTCGTCGTCGTCCTCGTCGTCCATCTCCAAAGCTTCCTGCCGCTTCTGCTCTTCCATCGCGTTGTGCAGGAGCATACGGACAAACATCGAATACAACGACCCTTTTTCCAAGGTTCCGCCGGGAGGAATCGCGATCTTCCCTTCCTTGATCATTCGATCCATCCACGCCTTCTGATCCGGAGCGATCAAGATCGGCACCTCAACCAGCCCCACTTTTCCAAACATATCCATGAGCGGCTCTCCTGTAGTAGTTCGTAAAACGTCCTTAAGAGCGAATGGCTTATAGCTGATGGGAAGAGAAGAAAAGCGTCCTAGAATCCTACCATTGGCTATTGGCCATCAGCCATCAGCTCTGCATCCGAAGGGCATTTGAGCACGCGGTTTTTCGGCTTGTCAACCGCAGAGCGGATGACCTCGCGCATGGCATGGAGCGTGCTGTGAGTCTGTCTACAACAACGGAGGACTCTCAGGATGCTGCACCACATCGTACCCAACTCCCGCTTTTTGAGCCGGTTGGCCCTCCTCTTACTGGTGGCCTCACCCGCCACCCCAGCGCTCGCCGTCGATGAAGAAAGCCGGTCTTCGCTTCGCACCTACACCCCCGCCGCCGCGAACAGCCCCGGCCCCTTCCATTGCGACAACTGTTGGGATCTGAAACCGGCCCCACGCTCCCCCCTCCCGCAACATCAGTCCCAGCGATATCGGCGCGGACACCATGACCGAGGGCTTCGCCCGCACAAAAACCCCTTCGCGAAAAAGTCTCGTTTTCATAGCCGTGGCCTTCGATCTCTTCCACTCCATGCGTTGTCGATGGGAGGATTCGAGCGGAGCGTGGAGCCTTGGCAAGTCCGTACCGTCGACGGCGATACCATTCGCTACGGCACGGACCGCATCCGTATTCGCGGCTACAATGCGCCGGAGTTGTCGGAGCCGGGGGGGCGAGATGCCGCCTTGCGCCTCGAGCAACTGATGCAGGAAGGCACCATCGATATCGTTCCCCACGGCCGCGATGTGTACGGTCGCACCTTGGCTGATGTCTTCGTGAACGGGGAGAACGTCGCGGAGGTGATGACGGGGGAAGGATTTGGACGGAGGGGGTAGCAGATATCTGAAGCATCGTACGTGGAGCGCCGAGACTAGATGGGGCAGGTGAATCCTGGTGTGTCATTGGTTGACCGCATGGCAGCGCTGACGTACAATTTGTACGATTAGTTCAGTTCGTACTTCTTGCGTGAGAACGAGGTCCCCATGGCTCATCTGCCGGCCAGTAAAGTGAGAGAAGGATTCGCAGATACGATCAACCGCGCAGCCTATGCAAAAGAACGTGTCGTGGTGCGTCGACGCGGAAAAGAAGTTGCTGCGGTGGTGCCGATTGAAGACCTGCGACTCCTCGAGGAATTGGAAGATCGTGTCGATCTCGTTGATGCCAGCGCGGCGCTGGCCGAGACGAAGAAAAAGGGCGCTAAGTCGTTGGATGCGATAATCAAGGATCTTGACCTCTAACCGACATGTCCTACTCGGTCCTCCTCGCCCCGCAAGCGGAAAGGCAGCTTCGCTCTTTCCCTTCGGTCATTCAAAAGCGTCTCGTCAAACGTCTCAAGGCATTGAAAAACGATCCGCGCCCGCCTGGCGTCAAGAAACTCGCCGGCAAGGATGATTTGTACCGCATCCGGGAAGGCGACTACCGAATCATCTATATGATTCGCAACACAGACCTGGTCATTCTTATCCTCAAGATCGGGGATCGAAAAGAAGTCTACCGGTAGCCTGCGGTTGTTGATCCAATCAAAGACCTAGTTCCAGTTTCTCCAAACTGCCACGCAATGTTACACATCAATCAAAGTGAGCCTTCATCAGTAGAGCAGCTTCGAGACATCGAGGGGACCTAGCAATTCCTTCAAGTCTTCGTCGCTCGTGGTGCAGCTTCATTCAAGCGTTATGCGATCAATGGTCAGTGACAGGGTTCGGCCTTGCAATCGCACTGACGCTGGTTCGCCTCGCCTAGCCTGGTTTTTGCTTTGCCTGATTTAGAGGTGACCGACCTGCCATGCCTCATCCCACTGAACTTTTCACTCCCCGCCTTCAACTCCGACAATGGCGGCCGTCAGACCTCGAGCCCTTCGCCGCGATGAATGCCGATGTCGATGTCATGTGTTACTATCCCACGCTGTGGACAAGAGAGCAAAGCGACGGCTTTGCCGAACGGGTCACGCAGCTGATCGAAGAACGGGGATGGGGTTTCTGGGCCGTCGAAGAACGACAATCGGGACAATTCATCGGCTTCGTCGGGTTGCATGTTCCTTCCGCTTTACTCCCGTTTTCGCCCTGCGTGGAAGTGGGGTGGCGCCTGGCCAAGTCGTATTGGGGCCTGGGCTATGCCACGGAAGCCGCGCAATCGGCTATCGCGTTCGACTTCCAACACCTCCATCTGGAGGAACTCGTGGCATTCACCGCGATCGCCAACCTGAAATCACGCGCCGTGATGGAACGGCTCGGCATGCAGCCTGACGGCGAATTTGACCATCCCCAGGTGCCAGCCGAATCCGCATTGCGGCGGCATGTGTTATATCGCTTGAGTAAGCCACGATGACCACTCAATACTACACTGCCACCAGTCTCGACGGGTTTATCGCCACCGAAGACGACTCGCTCGACTGGCTCTTTCCACTCGGAGATGTGAACGAGACGAGTTATCCTTCATTCATTGCGGACGTGGGTGCCTTGGCCATGGGGTCGGCGACCTACGAATGGATGCTCCGCCATGCCGAGAGGATTGCCGACACACAGACCGGCGCGCCCTGGCCGTATTCCCAACCAGCGTGGGTGTTCTCCACTCGCGAGCTTCCTATCATTCCGAACGCCGATATTCGCCTGGTGCGGGGAGATGTCCGAACCATTCATGCCGATATGCGGCAGGCAGCCGGCTCGAAGAACATCTGGATCGTGGGTGGCGGAGACCTCGCCGGTCAGTTTTACGATGCCGGCCTGCTGGACGAAGTGATTGTTCAGATCGGTTCCGTCACACTCGGGCGCGGCAAACCACTCTTTCCTCGCCGCGTCACGAATCCGCCGCTTCAGTTGGCCTCTGCCCGCAAGATCGGACCAGGCTTCGCAGAATTGCGGTATGCTGTCCCGAAAGGCAACCATACGAGCCCGAGCTGATAGGCGACAGGAAACAGAGGCCTGCACTTCTTCGCTGAGGCACAACCCATGCGTGCCCTCCACTTCATCATCCTCGGCGTGACGGCTTTGGTCACAGCCTGCGTCTCAACTCCTCCCCCGGACCAGATGAAACAGGTTGCTGAACGAAACCGCTGGGAACTCGCCCATTGGGGCAATCATGCGGTGCCATTCGGAGACGATGGTGAACCGGTGATTCTCTCATTCAAGGATGGACGGGTGTCGGGCCATGCCGGCTGCAATCGGTATAGTGCAGCCGTTGCCTTCGGACCTCGCAGGGGCGAACTGAAAGTCTCGCCCGGGATCAGCACCCGCATGGCCTGCGAGCCTCGACGCATGGAGTTCGAGGCGGCGTTCATTCGTGCCTTTGAAGCCTCGACGCGATACTGGCTCGATGGGGAAAGCCTGTCATTCGAGAGTCCCAGCGATCAGCCGTTGGAGTTCTACCGGCGCCCTTTGCACTAGCCGCTCATCCCCTGACCTCCTTCATCGGATCCCTCGATTCGGTATCTCTTTCGATACGACCGCGTATCGCTTCTGATACGACGCCGGGAACGAACACCACGATTCGCTCCGCTCTGGGTCCTTCACCATCTTAAAACCGGCCGTTGTTTCCATTTCAAATCTGCCGTCATTAGGCACCGCTCTTGCTCAGTATAGGAGTGAACCGGGAATGGCACATCATGGCTGGCAAAATTGTCATCGCGTTGCTCGCTCTTGGATTTCCGATGGTCGTCCTGTTGTGCGGCGACATCCTGTTGTCTGCCGCAAGTGGTCGCGCCGCCGCCCTCTCTCAGATCTCAGTCGGGAAGGGGGGCGACCTCAAACCGCTCAACCAGCGTTGGTTCGGGTATGGCACGGACGCCGTCAAGGCCTACTGGCACTGGCTCGAACCGGCGGGACAGGAGGCGGAGAAGACCTTTCTCGCTCTCGACCTCCTGTTTCCATTCTTTTATGGAGGGGCACTGACCGCGAGTCTGTGGTGGGTCTGGATGGCGCTGGAGCGGCCGTTCCATCCCGTCTGGATTATTGCGCCGCTCGTGATCATCATGCTGGCCGACTGGCTGGAAAACCTCATACAACTGGCGCAACTTCGCCACTATGTGTCCTCGAACGAGCAATACGTCCAGGGCCTATGGATCCAACTGTCCAGCTACGCCACGATTATCAAGCTCTGGTTCACCGGCGGTCTGTACGTCGCCTTGGCCGGACTCCTTCTGAAAATGCTGTTCACGTTCTCGGGCCGGCGCCTCGCTCATCACGCTGCCGAATGATCACGCGTTCCCGGCCTGGGCTTACATAATAGGGAGGCCCTATGACAACCATTGATGCGTTTACCCGCCATCCAACCGTCGAAGCGGCCGTCCGGGATGCAAAGACGGCCAGCGGGAGAAAACAGTTTTCAGATATCGTCGATGAGAACGGGTTCCAGTATGTGGACTTCGTCATGGAGGGCGGAGGCGTACTCGGCATCGCGCTCACCGGGTATACCTATGTGCTGGAGCAAGCCGGCCTTCGCTTCCTCGGCATCGGTGGAACCTCCGCGGGTTCGATCAACGCCCTGATGATCGCGGCCTTAGGTCCGCCGCAAGAAGCCAAAAGTGAACGCCTCCTGGAGATTCTCGCCGGGATGCCGATGGCAAGTTTCATCGACGGCGACCAGGACGCCCGCGACTTTTCCCATGCCGCTCTGGGAAAGGTCGGGATGATGAAACTGCTGTGGAAGGCCATGCAAATCGTCGATAACCTCTCGGATGACTTAGGCCTGAATCCGGGCACGGCGTTCTTTAACTGGTTGAGTGCCCAACTCCTGAAAATCGGAATCCGGACCAATGCAGATTTGACCAAGCGGCTGGAAACTGTGCCGACAGGATTGCATCTCCGGCCGGAGCGCACAGACAGGCAACTCACGGAAGCGGACACCATCGGCAGACTCATCATGGTGGCCGCCGACATCACCACCGAAACCAAGGTCGAATTTCCTCGCATGGCGGAACTCTATTGGGCCGATCCGGACGAGGTCAATCCCGCCTATTTCGCCCGCGCCTCCATGTCCATCCCGCTCTTCTTTCACCCCTTCCGGGTCAGCAATTGTCCCCGGGACCAGGCGAAGTGGAAAGACCTTGCCAGCTATGAGGGCACCCTTCCGGACAGCGTCATGTTCATGGACGGCGGCATCATGTCCAATTTCCCCATCAATTTGTTTCACCAGCCCTATCATGTGCCGGCTTCTCCGACGTTCGGCGCCAAAATCGGCACCGACCGCGCGCACCCGGCCGTCATCGACAAACCCTCACGATTACTCGGCGCAGTCTTCGATGCCGCCCGCCATACGCTCGATTTTGATTTCATCTCCCGGAACCCGGATTACAAGCATCTGGTCGCCATGATCGACACGGGTCATCACAATTGGCTGAACTTCAGCATGGAAGAGAAGGATAAGATCGATCTCTTTGCCCGTGGCGCTGCGGCGGCCGCCGACTTTTTGCAGACCTTCAATTGGACGAAATACAAATCCATTCGGAAAGGAATTGCCGAGGCCTTTCTCGCGAGCTATGGCAATAATGGCGCAGCCCTGAAACTCTCGGGGAACAGCGAACGGCTCGTCGCGTTAGGCTCGCATTAGATCTCGCGCACACAAGGACCAGCCGCCCTGTCAGGAGCGGAGGATCGAAAGATCCTCTGCTCTTGCTCCTATACGTGGAGGCGCCGCAATCTTCGGTGTATCCATTGAGATATCTTCTCTGACCAGTTGGATACAGTTCCTCTCCTGCGTGAATGTATCCATAACGCACCCCCATTCGAATGTTGGAAAATTTCCGTCTCAGGTGGGACAAGGCAATTGGCACATGCTTTGCTTTTGTCTGCAGGCGGCACCGAGGGTTCGGCTCAGAAGCAGCGCGTTCGATACGTAGTCACGATCCGAAGAGACATCGACCATTCATTGGAGGAGCGATCCATGCCGTTGCCCAGCGCCAATTCATATTTTCAGGATGGAACCTTACAAGGCTTCGGCACGCAGGGAGATGTGCGTATTGTGCAATCGTTCGACGCGATCCACGGCGCCCACCGCTTCGAACCGGTCCGGGGCATGAACTTCATCGTGCTGGATGACCCGGCGAAAATCGATGGAGACGGGGCGAGAAAGCCGGCCCCGGGAGACCCGAAGCCGGCGGATACCAGACGCTTCACCTTTACCCCTGATGCCGATGGCAGGACCACGCTCGCAGCCGATGGAGCCATCCTCGAATGCGCCAATGTCAGCATTCAACCGAATCAGACGCTCTGGTTCCACTGGGCCTTCACGCGATTCGACTGGTCTCCGGCAAATGACTTCGCCCTCTTCGCCGCCTATCACGGCGGTCACACGGGCGGGTCACCCACCTTCACCTGCCTCCTTGCGGAATCACTCCAATTGGAGCGGCAAAACCGCTGGTTCACTGAGTGGCAGGCCTTTTCCTGGCGCCCGAACACTGCGTTCAGCGGAACTTTGCTCTGGATCGTCTCCAACGGCATCTCGACGACCATCCCTACTCCACGCCCCGGAGCCAATGCCCGGCCATCGGCCCTCTTGCTCGATTGTGTGGAACTCTCGTAGGCATCGGCTCTCAGAACTCAACGAGGAGGCAGACATGCGGTGCACGAACCGAACAGCATTCCAACAATTCTTCCGAATGATAGGGCGCAGGCCCTTCATCCTGCCCGCACTCCTGGCGACAACGGCGCTTTCCATGCAGACCGGCTGCACCGCTCTGCCTCAGCCGCCCCGCACGATCCATGCCCACGTCGTCGCGTTGGAACAACCGATCGTCTACAACCGATTCGGGTCCCTGAACCCCTACGGCATGATCTACGCGTTGAAACAGGACGTGGTGAACAAGGCCGACGGCCAGGCGATGAACGACCAGTCTCGTCCGGGACAGGTTCGCCTCGGCAACGGCAAGCGGCCGCGGCCACTGGTGCTGCGGGTCAACCCGGGCGATCGATTGATCGTGCATTTTTCCAACATGCTGTCGCCGGAACAACCGGACCTCAGCGCTCAGCCTTGGCCGGCTCCCTACACGAACCTCAACGAGAAAGAGCTGCCGGGCGGCACTGAAGAACCTGAGCCTCCGTCACCACCGATCGTCGGAACGGCGGCCGTCCGTGGCTGTGGTTCCGAGTCGGCGTCCATGGTCCCCAGGAATCCTGTCGATCGACAGAATGACTGGCCGCGCACCCGCTGCGCCGGCATTACGATTTCCGGCCTGACCCCGACCGGCAACGGATTCGATCCCGCCGTGACAGGCCTTGCGGGCATCGCCCCAGGCCAGACGTACACCTATCAGTGGAACATCCCCGCGTCAGCCGAAACTTCGACGCATCTATTTTTCAGCGATGCCGCCCCGGCGGGCGGTCAAGGAGACGGCGGAAGCTTAGTCCATGGGTTGTTCGGCGCCCTCCACGTGGAGCCGCACAACAGCCGCTGGTACCGCAGTGAAACGTTCCCCGCCGATTTGGCGCTGGCCCGCGAGCAGCGCTCAGGGTTGGCCTTCCTCAACTATGAGGCGGTGCGGCAGGACGGGCGGCCGATTCTGAACATGCTGCGGCAACTTGGGCCGACCGACTACGAAATCACGTATGGCAACCTCAACGCCATCATCGTTGATAACGGCCAGGAGACGCCGGCCTTCCGCGAGTTCACCGCCATTTTTCACGATGAATTGAAAACGTTCTATCGTGATGAGTTTACGGCGCTTGAAACGGAGTTTGCCCTGGCCGGAGTGCGGGACGGATTCGGCATCAATTACGGCGCGAGCGGAATGGGCACGATTCTCTTGGCCAACCGTCTCGGCATCGGACCCGCCAAGCGATGCGTCGAATGTGCCTACGAAGAATTTTTTCTTGAATCCTGGGCCAACGGCGACCCGGCGTTGCTGGTCGAGTATACGGATGATCCCTCCAACGTGCACCATTCCTACTTGAATGACCGGGTAGAGTTCCGCAATTTGCACGCCGGCCCGAAGGAAACCCATGTGTTCCATCTCCATGCCCATCAATGGCTGGCGCAACAGGGAAACGGCACCGGCACCTATCTCGATTCGCAAACCATCGCCCCGCAGCAGGGGTTTGTGTATCCCATTTATTACGGCGGCAGCGGCAATCGGAACCGGGCGCCCGGCGACTCTATTTTCCACTGCCATCTCTATCCGCACTTTGCGCAGGGTATGTGGGAACTGTGGCGAGTGCACGACGTGTTGGAGGATGGAACCCGCCGGCTGCCCGACGGCGAATGGGGGCCGGGAACCGATCCTGTGACAGGGAAAACAGATACGGCTACCGGCACACCGATACCCGCCCTCATTCCGCTGCCGCGGCAAGCCATGCCTCCCGCCCCGGCCTACGGCCCCGGCAAGAATCCTGGCTTTCCGTTCTTTATTCCCGGAACCCCTGGCCATCGCGCGCCGCAACCGCCGATGGATTTAGTGGAGGACGGCGGACTCCGGCGCCATGTCGTCAGGGATGGGACCAGAACCGTTTCGCATGTGCCCCATGCCCAGGCGACCACCATGAACCCGAAGGAATTGGTCCAACGCGCTTTGAGCACCGGCGACATGACCACCGCATTGGAAACGGCCACCCTCGCGCTGCTTCCGAATGACGGCACCAGCCTCGAGCGCGCCGCCATGGCCTTTCATGCCGACCCCAACGGTCATGCCAGCACGACGCCGGAAGGCGCGGCCGCCACCTATCGGGTGAACGGTCGTGCCCCGCAACCGGGGGCGCCCTTTGCCGATCCTTGCGATGTCGATGTGGCCAAATTGGCGGGCGAGGTGGATGAACATGGCAAGCTCTACGATCGGACCTACAAGGTGTCGGCCATTGACGTCGACCTGGTCGTCAACAAGGACGGCTGGCACGATCCGCAAGGCCGCATCAACGTGCACGACAACGATCTGCAGACCTTTACCGGTCGCGATGGGCGGACGATCGTGAAGACCGACCAAGCCAAGCCGTTCTTCTTTCGCGCGAATTCCGGGGAATGCATCCGGTTCGAGCACACGAACCGCACCGCTCATGAATTGCAACTGGATGATTTCCAAGTCCGGACTCCCACCGACACCATCGGTCAGCACATCCACCTGGTCAAGTTCGATGTCATGTCCTCGGACGGCTCCGGCAACGGCTTCAACTATGAAGACGGCACCTTCGCGCAAGGCGCCATCCGGGAACGGATCGAGGCCAGCCACAGGCCAGGCGGCCAGGCCCGGGACGAAACAGGCAAACCGGTCAGCCTCGCCCTCCCTCGATCTGATCAGTTCCAAACCACCGTGCAACGCTGGTTCGCGGATCCACTGATGAAGGATCACCGGGTCTGCGAAGCAGAAGGCGGCGTCCGCGGAAACCCGGCACTGGCCCCCAAGGCCTGTGAAGACCGGACCATTCGCACCGTGTTCACTCACGACCATTTCGGTCCCTCCTCGATTCAGCATCATGGCTTCTACAGCGCCTTGCTCATTGAACCGTTCAAGTCAGTCTGGGAAAAGCCCAACGGCGAGCCATTGCCCAACGGAGTCGGGACACAGGCCATGATCGTGAAGGCTAGGGATGGCGCGCTGCATCCCGATCATCGGGAATTTGCCCTGGCAGTGGCCGACTTCGCCCTCTTGTACGATCCGCACCGGAAGCAGGCCGACAACAAGAAAGGCATGGCGCATCAAATCGAGCGGGCAACAAAGGAGGTCCAGGACGCCGGCGTCGTCCGGCAGCTCCAAGCCCATGCGACCGGTTATTGGAAGCGTCATGGGCGGCCGGTCGATCCGCCGTTGCTGCCGGAAGCGATTTCCAAAGACCACCACAATCCTCACCTCGTGAATTATCGGCACGAGCCGATTCCCTTGCGCATCGGACTCCGCGACCACGACGGCAGCATCAGGCGACAGGTCGCGCCCCATGAATGCTGGCTCACACCGCCTGCGGAGTGGAGCTCCTGGCCTGAGCAACAACGTACCGAGCAGACGAAGAAGTTAAAGGCTCAGTGTGGTGACATGGCCTTTGCCTTCGACTCCCTTGTGCACGGCGATCCGGCGACCGAGATTTTCGAAGGGTACGAAGGAGAACTGGCGCACTTACGGGTGATCCAGGGCGCGCAAGAAGTTCAGCACATGATCAATCTTCACGGCATGCGCTGGCCGCGGGAAATCGACAACCCGAAGAGCCCGCTGGTCGCCGCGCAGGAGATCGGTATCTCCGAACATTTCGAGTTGACGCTCCCTCTCGCCAACGTCTTCCGCGGCTTACAGTTCGCCGACTATCAATATGATTTCGGTGCGGTGGACGATTTGTGGAACGGCGCCTGGGGCTTCATTCGCAGCTATAACGGCGTCGAAGCGGCAGACCCGCGGCAGGTGACTCAGACCGGACGGGGCAACTCGTCGCCTCAATTATTACAACGCGGAGACCCGCTGTATGTGCCCATCGGCAAGAGATTGAGCCCCCTGCCGGGTAACCCGTCAGGCAAGGTCCATCTAGCAAACCGACTGAACCCGTACGACGGAGCCTGTCCGGTTCCCGAGAATTTCGCGGAACTCAGAGCGCAGGGAAAGGCCACCGAAGTCACGTTTTATGTCGATGCCGTGAGCGTTCGTGAGTGGCTCGGCGAGGCGTTGCCCTATGATCGGCGGAACAAGCTCGTCGATCCGGATGCGCTGGCGTTCGTGTTGCTGGCACGGCTGTCGCCGGGCGAGCAGATGTTGCCGGATGTCGAACTCGATCGCCGGCGGGCTCACCTCCGCGACCAGTACCGGGCGCGGCTGCAGGATCAGACAGTAGCCGATCCGATCGAACCCTTGGTCATGCGGGTCAACGCAGGGGACTGCATGCGCGTGGAACTTGCCAACCGGCTCCCTGCCTCCCTGCCCGATGAACCGGGCGACGCCTTGATGCCTACAATCGTGCCCTTAAACGTAGACTGGGCTTCAACCGGCGGGGCGAAGGAGACAGACGTACGACCTTCGTCCTACGTGACGCTGCACCCGCAGCTCCTTTCCTATAATGTGGCCAGCTATAACGGTGCGGCCACGGGCTATAACGGCGAAACGCCGATCGGCCCCGGCCAGCGCACACGATACTTTTGGTATGCGGGAACGGTCACGCGGGACGGTGATCAGCTTGTGCATAAGGGCGCAGAGCTGTTGCCGGCAAATCTCACCTCATGGGGCGACATCATCAATCACGGCCCGCACGGGCTCGTCGGCGCCTTGATCACCGAACCTGCCGGCGCGACCTACCTTGATCCCGTTTCGGGAAACCAGATTTCGAACGGAGGGACATCGGTAATCGTCAATGATCCAAACACCGGCCGGCAGTTCCGCGAGCATGTGGTGTTGTATCGGGACGGCTTGAACCTTCACGACGGTAAACCGGCAAAGACCACACCGCTGCCGGACTGTCGAATCTGCGACGACTCCTACGACCTCGGCGAAAAGGGGTTCAACTACCACAGCGCCCCCTTTTACGCCCGCCTTGGCCAGGACCCGCTGGCAAACCTCAACGGCGCGCTCTATCCAACCGATTTCTTCACGACGGCATATCAATCGATCCCCACGACCTCCTACCAGGCGAACGGGGGTGAAGAGGTCCGGTTCCGCGTGCTTCAACCGCATGGAAGGAATCGGCAACATGCATTTTTGATCTATGGTCACGATTTTGCCGATCTCTTGCCGCGATTCGGTTCACCGCACAGTCCGCTCGTTTCCGTGGGCAAGGGGCTGACCGTCAACATTCGCCACGCCAATCCGGGCTCCTGGCTCTATCGCGACGGCCCGGCGCACCTCTGGGCGGGAGGACTCTGGGGAAGCTTCGTAGTCAGCCAACCGAAACCGTAGGACGATGTGTTTCCATCCGCGCCGGATGAGGATCAACCGCACTATGGGCATCTTGCGGACCTGCACCAGCAGTATGACCGATCGTGAAGAAGCCGGCCCGCAGGGCACGTACGAACCGGCGCGGCGGCGCGATCCTGACCGGGCTGTGCTTTGAGTGGCGTGACGCTTCTTGTACCGGCGGAGGATGCGGAGGACGGCTTGGCTGGCGTCGTGACAGAAGCAGCCCCCGCAATCCACCAGACCGGAGACGGATGGCGAGGGCTGCTGGAGGGAGGCTCAACATCGTCGAGCCTCCTGAGGCTACTGCGTGACTCCCGGAATGTTTCCAAAGAGCGTGGCACAAGTGCAGGACAACCCGCGCTCTGCCGGCTGTCCTAATCGACAAGCTCCGGCCTGCGTCGCACAACTCAGGGCCGGAGCTGACCATCTGCCGACTGAACGGGTGTGGACCCCGTTCGGCGCCGCCACCTGAGTCGCTTGCGCTTCCTGTTGCGGTGTTTTCGCGGGGTCTTTCTGGAGCACCTGAGAGACAGCCTGAACCGCCTCCTCCTGGAATTTGTAGGTGGTACAGAGGTTGTTGATCTGATCCACCGAAAAACCTTTGTCCTTCATCCCGATCATCTCTTGGCTGCTGCAGGTGTGCTGGGCGACGCAGCCGCTGAAGAGCACGAGGATACCGATCGAGGACAGCATGGTGTAGAAGCGTGTCATGGTGCATCCTCCTTTCGAGACCTTTCCTCGCGGCATGCTGCCCGCGACCGGTCCCTTCCAAGCAGATCTTTTCGTCTCGCCCTGTAGATGAGCAAGGACCTGGCCACGGGGGCATCATTGTACGTATTTCATCCAAACCATTGAAATTGGCTCCTGTGAGCCTCGCGGAAAACGCGCCCCTGTATCGCATCCGATATACCAACCAATCGTGCGGCACCTTCAATCGATCCGCCGGCAGAGAGATCGTGCGGGCCAGGGCGGCGCCGACTCTTGACGCTGCCCGTAGGATCCATGAAAGTTGGAGCAGACTTTCAGGAGGCCCCTGATGAGAACACGAGTGTTTGCTGCATTCCTGCTGACGCTGTGCCTTGGAGGCATGCTGCCATCGTTCAGCTGCACCACCGCGTCCGGGGAACAGATCAGAGCCGTGATGGCCACCCCTCAACCGGAGAATTGGTGGATGGAACGGCATGTACGCACCGTGGAGCGTCTGCGGCATGGCCCTGCCGATCTGATCTTTATCGGCGATTCCATCACGCAAGGATGGGAAGCGGACGGGCAACGGATCTGGAACGCGTTTTATCGCCATCGTCATGCCGCCAATCTCGGCTTCAACGGCGATCAGACAGACAATGTGTTGTGGCGGCTCCAGAATGGAGAACTCGACGGCATCACACCCAAGCTGGCCATCGTGATGATCGGAACCAATAACGCGACCAGGCGCGAAGATCCTCCGGAAGAGACCGCGGCCGGGATCCAGGCCATTCTGACCACAATACGTACCCGTTTGCCGGGCTCCAAGATTCTGCTGCTGGCCATCTTCCCGCGAGGCCTCTCAGCGGACGACCCGCTTCGCCGCGTGAACGATGAGGTTAACGACCGGCTGCGGGCCTTCGCCGACCAGCGTCAGATATTTTTTCTCGACCGGGCGGGGCGACTCTCCGAGGATGTCATGCCGGATGCGTTACACCCCAACGAACGCGGCTATCGCATCTGGGCCGATGGCATGGAAGGCCTCGTCACGCAGTTGATGGGGGAACCATGACTGCGCCACTGGCACAGGACCGCACAATCCTCCCGTTCCGTCCCTCGCACCACTCATATCAATACCAGGGTTCGCCCGCAGATCCTCATCCCGCATCCATGCAAAACTTCAGGCTTTGCTTGGCAAGTCGGAAGTCTTCTTCAATACTAGGTGACAGCATTGATCAGTGACTGCTGGCCGCACCTGACGCTCGCTCATTCGCCACGATCGGAGTTTCCGTATGCACTCTCGTCTGATGGCAATTTTGCTCAGCGTGGCCCTCACGCTGGCGGGGTTGCTCGCACTTGAAGGGCTCTCGCGCATCCTGCTCACTGCCGAAGCCGACCTGGCCTCGACCAAACCGGACTGGTATCAGTACACCCCCGAGCTGGGATGGGAGCGCCGGCCGCATTTCACAGGGCTGGTCGGCGGAGAACTGCGCCAACAGGATCCGGCCCGCTATCTGCGCGAATTCGATGCGGAGGGTTTTTTCGCCATCGATTCGGCGCAGGTCGGCGCGGCCACCCGTACGCGCGTCCTTGCGATCGGTGATTCCAACACCTTTGGTTGGGGCGTGCCGACTCGTAGCGCGTATCCGGAAGTGCTGGACGACCTTCGGGCGGACGCCGATGTCATCAATCTGGGCGTGAGCGGGTACACGTCCATGCAAGGGTATGCCACCTTGGCCAAATATTTTGACAGGGTGCGCCCCGATGTGGTGATCGCCTCCTTCAGCTTCAACGATCGGCGGGTCGTGCCGTCGGAATCAGCCACCGACGGTCACGAAAAGTTCGAACGAGAAGCCCGGTTGCATCGTTTCGACTTCAGAGAAAAAATCTATCTGTACCGGGGACTGCAGCGGCTTCTGATCAAATTGCACCTGCTCAAAAGCGGCGGCGATGGGAGTGTGACCGTCGACGCAAGGACAGCGCCAACCAGAGTCTCACCCGAACAATACCGGGCCAATCTCGAGCGCATCGCGCAGTTTTGTCGCGAGCGACAGGTGCCCTTGATATTGATCGCCTTTCAGGACAATCCGGCCCACTCGGAACATTTGCGGACCGGGCTCGCTCATCTGAGCGCAGGACGGCCGGAACAGGCGGAAGCGGAACTACGGATTGCGATCAATATGGACAACTGGTTTTCGGATCTCGCGAGGAAACACCTCGCCTTGCTCCTGGAACAACGAGGCGCAGCAGAGGACGCGGCGCTCACGGCGAGGCTGACGCTGCCTGCCTGGAAACTCGCCCACGGCGGGAGGCCGCTGCGTCTCGACAGCGAATACAACGACATCGTGCGGGCCGTGGCCCGCGAGTATGGAGCCCCAGTCATCGAGGCCGGTCAGACACTCGCGCAGGACGCCAGCCTGTACCTCGACCTGTGTCATCCGGACGAACGCGGTCATCGCATTGTCGCGACACTGGTCAACAAGATCCTCGACGGAATGTTGCCTCCACGGCAGATCGCCGCCCGATCCTGAATCATCGAAAGGGTGTCCCTATGCCCGCACCGAGCGGGAACCTCGTCCAATCGCCCGGCACCGCCCTCTCGGCACCACGCCGCATGCTGTTCCGAGTGATTCTGGCGCTGCTGGCGGTCTCTCCCCTCATCGCCTGTGAAATCCTCCTGCGTGTCTCCGATGTGCGAGTCGCCGACGACCCCTATCTCAATTTTGGTCAGGTCGATTCTTACTTTGTGCAAAAGGAGATCGGCGGCCGCCCGCATTACCAGGTGGCCAACCGGGAAGTCTATCGTGAACGGAACACGGTCTTTCCCGTCACGAAAACACCCGGGACGTTTCGCGTGTTTTGCCTTGGCGGGTCAGCGAGCGCCGGTTGGCCGCATCCGCAGGAGGAAATCTACTCTCGGTACCTGCAACGGGCGCTGCAGGACACCTATCCGGATCGAACCATCGAAGTGCTCAACGTCAGCGCCCATGCCTATGCAGCCTACCGTGTCCGCCTGATTTTTCAGGAAGTCATCGAATTCGAACCGGATCTCATCGTCATCTACAGCGGGAACAACGAGTTTCTTGAAAAACGGGTGTACCGTGAAGAGTCGGCCTGGTGGGAGCCGGTTGCTAAGGCGCTGAACCGGCTGCATCTGGTTCGCCGGGTGAAAGGCAGCTCGCTCGGGCGCCGATTGTGGCCGGAGAACACGCTCCTGGCGGACGAGCGCCAGCATGTCGCCTACGAACAATGGTCGAAGATCGAACAACTGGCGCTCGACCTTCGACAGAATCCTCGCCAATACGAGCAGGTAACACACCATTACGCGTTCAGTATCCAATCGATGGTCGAGACCGCGGCAGAGCGGCAGGTGCCGGTTATTCTTGTCTCGGTCCCGGTGAATTTGCGCCAGTGGCATCCGAACGTGTCTCACCAGGCTCTCCAGGGGCCGGCGCTCCAGACCTGGGAGCATCTCTATCGGAGCGGCGAGGGATTGCTGCTGCAAGGCGATGCCTCGGGCGCAGTCCGCCGCTTGCAGGAGGCCTCCGAGCAGGCTCCTCTCCATGCGGACACGCACTTTGTCCTCGGGCGCGCCCTGGAACAAGCGGGCAACTATGAAGCGGCGCTCCAGGCCTACAGCCGCGCCCGCGATCTCGACTACAACCCGTTTCGCGCGCCGTCCGATCTCAATCAGACTCTCAGACAGATCGCCGGCCGATACGACCACGTCTCGCTGGCCGATGCCGAGCAGGCCTTTCTCGCAGCCAGCGCTCCTCTGGCTCCGGGATTCGACCTGTTCCTGGACTATGTCCATCCGACCCAACGCGGCAATCTGCTCGTTGCCAAAACGGTCTATGACCAGATCGTCGCGCGCGGCCTTCTCGGACCACCGTCCGCCGGGTCGATCCCGGCTTTTTCCGGTGGACCACCGGCAATCGACGGCCGCGCCCCTTACGACGAACGACGCGACTTCCCGATGCAGGGTATCCTGGTCCGTCTCTTCGTCATGATGCATCAGTATGACAGCGCCGTCGAAAAGGCCCGCGCTTTGTCGAATGAGCCGGGCGCGCTCGAGGCGCTTCGCCGCAAGGAAGACGGTAAGCTGGTGGAAGGCGTCCTGGAAGTGTTCCCCGAAGTGATCAAACAGGAGCAGGCACGCGCTCTGGGCATCGCCCCTGACGCGCAGCTTCAGGGGCAGGTGGAGACTCGCCTCAGAGCTTTTTACCGGGATAATTTCGGCGGCTACGAAGAGTTCCAAACCACGGTCACCACCGCACCGGACAAAACTCCGCCCGCGATATAATCGCTACTTGGCTACGCCGGCTGGTTCACAGCAACCGTGAAAAGGAGGTGCCGAGACGGAGCGGTACATCCGCAGCAGAGAGATTCACAAGACGAGTCAGGGTTTCTTCTTTTTCTTGTCGGAAGGATTGTCGGAGAAGAGGAGCCAGGCGAGGACCACGAATCCGATAGCCACACCCGTAACCGCCAGCCATGTGCCCAGTTTATCCATTAGTTCCTCGTTTGTGGAGGTCCTTGTACCGCAGCCAGAACGGCCTTGTCGAGCCGTTTCACTTTCAGCTGATCGTCGACCGTGACCAGTTTGGCCGAGCCCTCCACCACAATACGCCCGCTCGCCCGCTCCCGCAACACATGCGCAAACGTGAACGACACCTGGCTGGTACCCGCCAGACTGGTCTCGATCACCAATGTGTCGCCGTAGCGCGCGGGTGACCGGTAATCCACCTCGGCATGCACCACGACGAACTGCGTCCCTTGATCGCGCAGGTCCGCAACCGACAATCCCCGCTCTTCGAGATACTGCGTTCTCGCCCGTTCGAAATATTTGAGGTAGTTGGCATAGTACACGACTCCGCCGCAGTCGGTGTCTTCGTAATAAATTCTAATTTCCATGAAGCAGATGGCTGATCGCTGATGGCCGATGGCATGAAGAAACGACGATGCCAAAGATCGATAGCATGTCATCCCTGCGGCAAGGTATTCCGAAAAGCATTTATGCTCCTCGCGAGCTTCTGGCCTTCCGCATACAGTTCCTTCTGTTCCTCACCGGAAATGTATGCGTTATCAGCGGCGAGGAAAGCAGCGGCCGCCACTTCGAAAGTTGACCCTACAGCCACTTCAAGATGGTAGTCGAACGCTTTGCTGCTTCCTTTCGCTGAACCCTCGGCAATGTTCAGGCCAATTGAGTTAGCGGCTCGATTCATCTGGGATCGTAAACCGTAGTCCTCGTGGCGTGGGAACTTGGCGGTCGCGCAGTACACCGTCCGGGAATACCCTCTGGCCATGTGCCAAATTTCCAAGCTTTCAAACCGAAAAGGCATGCCTGTCCATTTTCTCTTTCTGTCTATCAGACAATCAGCTATTGGCTATCGGCCATCAGCTCTTACAGACCGAGGACGGGAAACTTCGGCAGGGAAGACTCGTTCACGCCGGTGAGCTTCATGACGATATCGGAAAGCTGCTGCACTCGCTCGCCTTTGATCGCCTCGAACCCGTGGCCCAGTACCGCATGATTGGCGGCATCGAGCAGCGGTTTCATCTTGGGCCAATCGCGGACAAAGGCCTGCCCCACCGGATCACCAAACCCTGCCAGGGCGCGCCACTGGCTCGGCAGCGGGAGCTTATACTTACCATCGACATCGTCCAGGTAACAGGCACGGCAGGTGTCTCGTAAGGCGTCGGGCAACTGATCCGGTTGCACATCCCAGGTCTTGATCTTGTATTGCTTGAACAACTGGCGTTGGGCGAAGGCTTCCAGCGCGCGCATCAGCGCAATCATGGCACGTTCATAATCATGGTCGGCATGGCCGCGGCGGTGCGCATGCGCCAGCAGATCGAGCACGACGCCCTCTTTGACCTCAGCCGGGTCAAGCACCAGCTTTTCCAAGAACCCGCTGTTCGCCTTGATCGAGGGCAGCAGCTCTTTCAGTCCCGGTGGCCCGCCCCAGATCGAGGCCATGTCGAGCGCCTTTAATGAGGTCTTCAGCTTGTCCCACGCCTGGCGATAGTGAAACTGTTCCCAGAGACCATACCCCAGCGCGAGGTCCGCGAGGGCGCGGTACAGCGGCTTCTGTCCGCCGCTCACGCGAGCTTCCAGCGTATGGAACAGCGTAGCGGCGGCTCTGAACGATCCCTGGTTGAACGCCTCACTGGCTTCACGACGCACGACCACCGCCGATTCGTCCCAAGGATTGCCCTGGACCCAGCGCTTGGTGAGACCATCGACCGTGATCTGTTCGCTCTCGTCCGATCCTGCTGCCTCAACCAGACTGATCATGCGGGACGTCCAAGGCTGGCTTACGGTCGCCAAGGCCGCGGCCATAGCCGGCGTCGCCCCGGTCAGATCGACGACCACTTCACCCACCTGCACCGACCAGGTGCGGAGGAGATCATGCACGCTTCGCGATAGCGCGCGATGGCAGGCCAACATGTCGGCCGGATCAGGCGTCACCACCCAATCCCAGCGCTTCGGCATTTGCTGGACCAACGGCTGCACAGCGGATTCGACTTGGGCCTTCGCCGACTCCGGCACAAAAAAACAGAGCAGTTCAGGCTGCAGGCGGTTGATGACGTAGGCCGCGAGAGGCGGCGCATCGGTGAAGGCCAGGATGAGTGCTTTAACGGGAGTATCCGCAGGCATGACCGCGGACTATATCACAATCATGAGGATTCCATGCAGGCGAGTTTGGCGGCAATCCTTGACGCTCCCGGCAAAGACGCATATTCTTTCGCGTGAAATCCTGCGCGCTCCGACGAGTGGTGCCGGCTGAGGAGGTGCGATGAGTTGGTGGCTCTGGGCCTTTCTGGGACTCTTTCTACTCGCCGGCGAAATGCTCACGCCCGGCGGCTTCTATATGTTGTTCTTCGGCATCGGCGCGCTGCTGGTCGGCGCGCTGGTCGGCCTGGGGGTGATCCAGAGCGCGTGGATGTCCTGGCTGCTGTTTTCGGTCTTTTCCGCAGGTTCCCTGGTCCTCCTCCGCCAACCACTGCGCCGTCTCATGAAACCCGACCGCGGCGGTGTGTCGCCGGTCGATACCATGGGCGGTGAAACGGCCATCGTCCTGGAAGACATTCCTCCGGACGGCCGGGGCAAGGCGGAATGCCGAGGCAGCACATGGAATGCGCACAACCTCGGGAGCAGGCCGCTGACCAAAGGCCAACGCAGTCTCGTCGATCATGTGGACGGCATCACCTTGTGGATCAAACCTGAATGAGGTCGCACCATCATGGAGGATAGCGGCATGCCGGGCGGACTGTGGGTCGTCATATTTCTCGCGGGCCTTGTCCTGTTGGTCATTTCCAAAACCGCCCGTGTGGTGCCACAACAGAGCGCCTACGTTGTCGAACGTCTCGGCCGGTATTCGCGCACGCTCGGCGCGGGGTTCCATATTCTCTGGCCGTTTCTCGACAGTGTGCAATACAAACATTCGCTGAAAGAAACCGCCATCGATATCCCCGAGCAGATCTGTATCACCCGCGACAACGTGCAGGTCGGGGTGGACGGCATCCTCTATTCGAAAGTGCTGGACCCGCAACGCGCCTCCTACGGCATCAGCGATTACCGCTTTGCCATCACCCAGCTTGCCCAAACCGCGCTCCGCAGCGAGATCGGCAAAATCGAACTCGACCGCACGTTTGAGGAACGCACCAACATCAACAGCCAGGTGGTCAATGAACTGGACAAGGCCACCGAGCCCTGGGGCGTGAAGGTTCTCCGGTACGAGATCAAGAACATCACGCCGCCGAAGGATGTCTTGGCCGCGATGGAAAAGCAGATGCGCGCCGAGCGGGAAAAACGCGCGGTGATTCTCACCTCCGAAGGCGAGCGCGACGCCGCCATCAATCAGGCGGAAGGCGAGAAGCAACAGGTCATCAAAGCGTCCGAGGCGAAAAAGCAGCAGCAGATCAACGAGGCCGAGGGCGCGGCGGCCGCCATTACGGCGATCGCGAGCGCCACCGCCGAGGGACTGCGTAAGGTCGCCGAGTCCACACAAGTTCCCGGCGGATACGAAGCCGTGCAATTGCGGGTCGCCGAACAGTACATCACCAAGTTCGGGGAATTGGCCAAGGCCAGCAACACACTCGTGCTGCCGGCCAATGTGTCGGATGTCGGCTCCATGCTGGCGCTGGCGATGAACATGATCGGCAAACGATCCTCGCCCACCTCGCCCGGCAAGTAGCGCCGGCTCGCCTCGTTTGACAGTGGCCGAGGGCTTCCCTACAATTCCGCACGATGAAAGAGTTTGCCATCAAGGCGTTCGACGAGAGCGCCGAGGTCAAGCGGCGCTTCGCGCGGGACCATGCCGAGAAGATCGTGCAGGTCGCGCAACTCCTCGGCCGCGCCTTACAAACCGGACATAAAGTGTTGCTCTTCGGCAACGGCGGCAGTGCTACGGATGCCGCCCACATCGCCGCCGAGTTCGTGGGCCGCTACAAGCGGGAGCGCGCGCCGTTCCCCGCCATCGCGCTCGCCACGGACATCGCCGCCATTACCTGCATCGCCAACGACTACGGCTTCGAGGAACTCTTCGCCCGTCAGGTGCGCGCGCACGGGCAGGCGGGAGACGTGGCCATTGCCATCAGCACCAGCGGCAATTCGCCCAATGTGCTGAAGGGCGTCGAAGCGGCCAGGGCCTTGGGCCTCACGACGGTCGCCTGGACCGGCGGCTCCGGGGGCAAACTGGCAGGCATGGTCGATTACGGCTTCGTGGTGCCTTCGACCGTGACGGCACGCATTCAAGAAAGTCACATCACGCTGGGCCATGTGCTCTGCGAACTCATTGAGGACCACGTTCTTGCCAACCCGGCCTAAGCGTCCCGCGCGATCCGCGACGCCCCCCGCGATCATCAAACCGATCGATGCGTCTCGCTTGAAGACCTATCCGCTCCAGCGGCGGCACAGCAAGGTGCAGGTGTCCAACTTTGCCAAGGTCTGGACCGGCGGCCGCTCGTTCAAACGGTTTCTCGATTCCTTACCCGACATCCTCGCGGTCAAGACGTTGCGAGAAGTGGCCCAGGCTATTGCGAAGGCGCATCGCCGCGGCCGGCCGGTGATTGCCGGCATGGGCGCCCACGTCGTGAAGGTCGGGTTGGGCCCGCTGCTCGTGGACCTGATGGAGCGCGGCATCGTGACCGCCCTCGCCATGAATGGGGCCGTCATCATCCACGACTTCGAGTTGGCCTTCATGGGGCACACGTCCGAGGAAGTGGACGCGGAGATCGACTCCGGTCGATTCGGGATGGCGGAAGAAACAGGCCGGATGCTCAACGAGGCGATCACGCTCGGCATGAAAGAAGGCCTGGGTCTTGGCGAATCACTTGGCTTGTATATCAATCGCCACAAACAGGAGTTTCCACATCGCGCCACCAGCCTGCTGGCGACGGGAGCCAGACTCGGGCTTCCCGTCACGGTGCATGTGGCCGTCGGCACCGACATCATCCACATGCATCCGTCCGCGGATGGCGCGGCTATCGGCGCGGGATCACTGCTGGACTTCCGGCGCCTGGCCGCCGTCGTCTCCGGTATGGAAGGTGGGGTCTACCTCAACCTGGGATCGGCCGTCATCCTGCCGGAAGTGTTTCTGAAGGCGGTGTCGCTCGGGCGGAATCTCGGCCATTCGCTGACCAACATCACGACGGTCAACATGGATTTCCTCACGCACTATCGTCCCATGACCAACGTGGTGCGCCGGCCTACTCAGAAAGGCGGGAAAGGCTACGCCCTCACCGGACATCATGAAATCATGGTGCCCTTGTTGGCCGCCGCGGTCATTGAAGAGTTGTCCGGCCGGTAAAGCAGGAGGCAGGCTCGATCCTCCGGTTGTATCGCAACATCCTGTGACGACCATGACACCCTCTGTCGAACCGCTGCTCACCCTCTGGGCCGAGCTCAACCGCCGATATTTCCAGAACGCCTTGCCGCCGATTCCCATTCAATGGAGCCGGCGACTGACCTCTTCAGCCGGGATGTTTGTCTGCCGGGTCGGACCAAGGCACATTCTCGCCCAAAACACCATCAATCACACGCCACGACGCTGCATCCGACTGTCGGCTGTGCTCCTCCCGGTTGCGAGTAGCAGCCAGGATCACGAGACAGTTACAACCCTCGCCCACGAAATGATCCATCAGTGGCAGTACGATGTCCTCAAGCGTCGCCCGAACCATGGTCAGGACTTTCGCCGCATGATGGCGCGCATGAACCATGACGGCCTCGGCATCACGATCTACCATTCGCTGACCACAGAAGTGGCCGCGCTGGCCAAGTATGCCTGGCGCTGCCAGCAATGCGGTTCCATCTACCGGCGCCAGCGCCGGACCATCCAACCCCGGCGGCACCTCTGCGGCGCCTGCAAGGGCCCGCTCCGTGAATTTGCGGTCGCCTGCGATGAGCCGCAACGGGAACCGGCGCCTGTTTCCTCCATCGGGCGGCAATTCAGTCTGCCGTTCCACACGAGTTAGAACTCCATGGCTCCTCGTTGGCCGCGACAAATTCTCTTCGGCGACATCGACGCGATGTTTGCCTCCGCCGCCGTGCTGGCCGATCCATCGCTGGCGGGGAAACCGGTGGCCGTGGGCGGCCCGCCGCCGCGAGGCATCATTGCCGCCGCCAGTTATGCGGTCCGTCGATTCGGAGTGCGATCGGCAATGCCGACCATTCAAGCCCTCCGTCTCTGCCCGCAGCTGATCCTCGTGCCGCCGGACCGCCCGCTTTACACCCGCCTCCATCGCCAGCTACAAGAGGTCACACAGCGGTTCTTCCCTGAAACCGAATGGACCAGTATCGATGAATTCTATGCCGACACCACCAGACTGCAGACCCGCCATCCGGATCCTCACCTCTTAGGGCGCGCCGTGAAAGCCGATATTCTTCACACGACCGGTCTCACCTGCACGATTGCCCTGGCGTCCGGAAAAACAGTCGCCAAGATCGCCGCCGATGCGTATAAGCCGGACGGGTTGGCCGTGATCGAGCCGGGCTCGGAAGCCGCCTTTCTGGCCCCGCTGCCGATCCGCTCGTTACCCGGCATGGGGCCCAAGTCGACGGAGGCCATCGAGCGTCTGGGCATCCGTACAATCGGCGACCTGCTCCTCCCTCGCTTCGAACCGGCGCTTGTTCGCCACCTGGGCACGCGCCTGGCGGCCTTCCAGTCGCTGGCTCGCGGCGTGGATTCCGATCCGGTCGTGGCCGAGCGCGAGACCAAAAGCGTGAGCCACGAAACGACCTTCGATGAGGATACGAACGATCCCGCCGTACTGGAGCCGATCATCCATGGATTTCTGGAAACGCTGGCGCATGATCTCCGCCTGGAGGGGCTCGCTGCCGGTGCATTTACCGTCAAGTTGAAGGATGCGCACTTTCGCATCACCACGCGGCAGCGAACATTTTCGACCCCGCTGAACTACGACCCGGACATGTGGCCGGAGATTCGCCGGGCCTTGGCCGATTTGCTCCAGCCGCGCTCGCGGTACCGCTTGGTGGGCCTAGGGTTGTCGGATCTGGTTTCCGCTCCCGAACCGTTGTTCGACCGGCGCCAACGGGATGCGGTGGCGGCCCTTGATCGATTGATCGAGCGGCATGGATCAGACATCGTTCGCTTGGGTGCCCTCCCTCAGGGCGATGCCCGAAAGAAGAACCGAAGGCGGCGCATGCCCGATTGATTGGTGGGGGGCGTCGCGGCCGCCACGCATTCGTGGTGGCGGACATTTTCTCCATCCTGTTAAGATGCACTCTGAGTGACGCCGAACGTGATGCCCACAAAAGTGACTACGCGAGAGGAACTGGTTTCCGAGCTGGCCCGGCGCCGCCAGGCGCACCAACGCGTGGTCTTTACGAACGGCTGCTTCGATCTGATGCACATCGGCCACGTCCGATACCTGCAGACGGCCCGCCACCTGGGAGACCTATTGGTCGTCGGCGTAAACTCCGATGGCTCCGTGCGCGCCCTGCACAAGGGCGCCGATCGTCCCATCGTGCCGGATGCCCAACGGGCCGAGGTCCTTGCCGCGCTGGCCTGCGTGGATTACGTGGTCATTTTCCCGGAGCCTGACCCCGGAGCCCTCATTGCCGCGCTCCAGCCGGATATTCTGGTCAAAGGGGGAGACTGGCCGCTCGACCGGATTATCGGCCGTGAGACGGTCGAAGCGCGCGGCGGGCGCGTCCAAACCATTCCCCTTGTCCCCGGCGTCTCAACCACCACCCTGGTGCAACGTATTCGCTCCACCACGGCGTAAGGATTCTGTGCCACCTGTCGTACCACCGCACCTGACGAATTGGCTCGCGCCTGCGCGAGACGCCCTCCGAACCGGCTCCGGCAAACCCTGCCTGACGGGGCTGCATGGATCTACGGCCGGCTTCGGTCTCGCGTTGCTGACATCCGGCGCGCCGGCTCAACCGCTCGCCGATCGCTCCTGGCTGATCGTCGCCAAGACCGATGAGGATGCGGAGCGTCTCTATCGCGACGCGCTCTTCTTCAGAACGCTCTGCGGGCAGCCGGGCGACGACCTGGCCCTGTTTCCAAAATGGGAAACGCTGCCCTACGAATCGGCGGTTCCCCATATCGATCTGGTCGCCCGTCGCATGCAGACACTTCATCGACTCTGCACCACCGCCCGCACCGTGCTCTTCACTTCCGTGCCGGCGCTGACGCAACGGGTGCTTCCGGCTCTGGTCTTCACCGACGCCCTCATGCAATTTCAACCGAACAGCGATCTGGAGCGGGAAGCGTTGGTGTCCGGCCTCTTGCGCCTCGGCTATCGAAAGGGATCGGTGGTGGAGATCCCGGGGGAATTCAGTATTCGCGGCGGGATCGTGGACATTTACTCGACGGCCTACCCGGATCCATTGCGAGTGGAGTTTCTCGGCGATACCATCGAGTCAATCCGCTTCTTCGATCCCGCCACGCAAAAGTCGACCGACAAGATCAAGCAAGCGTGGGTGTTGCCCGCGCGTGAGCTGATTCGCTCCGACGATGCGCCCGACGCTCTTGCCCCGCTCGCCGCGGATGCCGAGTGGCATGCCCCGTCGGTGTACGGGGCGATGGACAGCCTGCTGGAGTATTTTCCTCAGCCGCCCGTGCTGGTGCTGGATCAGCCAGGCGCCCTCAAGGCTCACACCGCCGAATGCTGGCAGGCAATCGAGGAAGGATACCTGCGCCACGAAGATCGCACCGACCCGAATCCGTATCCCACTCCGGATCAGCTATACCTGACCTGGGACCAAATCGTCAGCGCGACACAAGGTTATGCGACCCTTGCGCTGGAGCCGGTGACCGCGCCGGATGGGAGCTGGGATCCGGTGCTGACCTGCCCGGCTCAAACACCGGCCAGTGTGGGACTGGGCCAGCGCGGCACGGCATTCAGCCAGACGTTGGACATACTCGATCGTCTCCGTGAAGGCGGGCCGGTGGTGCTGGTCGCCCGCAGCCAAGGCCAAGTCGGCCGGCTGCTGGCCCTGTTCGGCGAGCACGATCGACCGGCGATGGAATGGAAACCCTCCGCGCTGTCGGCCGGTGGCGCACAGAAGGCCCCCTTCTCGGTCTTAAACGGCGAGGTATCGGCCGGCTTCCTCTCATCCGACCTGCGGCTCGTGGTGCTGACCGAGGAAGAGCTCTTCGCCAAAGGCGCCCGGCACAAGCCGCAACACAAGAGCAAAGCCGCCACCTTCCTCTCTTCGCTGGAGGATCTGAACATCGGCGATTTTGTCGTCCACATGCAGTACGGCATCGCGAAGTATCAGGGGCTGCGCCGGCTCTCCGTGCAGGATTTTGACAGCGACTTTCTGGTGCTCGAATTCGCCGGGACCGACAAACTTTATGTGCCGCTCGACCGGCTGAGCCAGGTGCAGCGTTACGCCGGCGCCGATGCGCAGGTACCGCGCCTCGACCGCCTGGGCGGGACCAGCTGGGCGAAAACGACGGCGCGGGTCAAAAAAGACATCGAAGAAATGGCCCATGAACTCGTCGATCTCTATGCGAATCGGGAACTGGTGCACCGGACGTCCTATGGCAAGGACAGCATGCTCTACCACGAGTTTGAAGCGGCCTTCGAATATGAGGAAACGCCGGACCAGCGCAAGGCGATCGAAGACATCGCCAACGACCTGGCCTCCACCAAACCAATGGATCGCCTGGTCTGCGGCGACGTGGGCTACGGCAAAACGGAAGTGGCGATGCGGGCCGCCTTTAAAGCCGTCGAGGAAAACCGGCAGGTAGCCGTGCTGGTGCCGACCACGCTGCTCGCGCACCAGCATTACGACAATTTTGCCGAACGGTTCGCGCCCTTTCCCACCCGCGTCGCGCTGCTGTCCCGCTTCCAATCCCCGAAAGATACCAAGGCGATCATCAAGGAAACGGCCGCCGGACTGGTCGATATCCTGATCGGCACGCATCGGCTCCTCCAGAAGGACGTGCAGTTTCGCAACCTCGGCCTCGTCATCATCGACGAGGAACAATGGTTCGGGGTCAAACATAAGGAACGCCTCAAACAGCTGCGCACCCAGGTGGACGTGTTGACGCTGACCGCGACGCCGATTCCGCGCACCCTGCAAATGACCATGACCAGCGTGCGCGACCTCTCGATCATCGATACGCCCCCGTCGGGCAGGCTGGCGATACGGACTCAGGTCCTTCGCTTCAGCGAAAAAGCCATCCGCGAAGCGATTCTGCGCGAGCTGGGCCGGGGCGGACAGACCTATTTCGTCCACAATCGCGTGGAAACCATGGAACGCATGGGCGCCTGGCTTCAGGAACTGGTGCCTGAAGCGCGGATTGTGATGGCGCACGGCCAGATGGATTCCAAACCCCTGGAAGCCGTCATGCTGAAATTCTTTCACCGGGAAGCCGATATTCTCATCGCGTCGGCGATCATTCAATCCGGCATCGATGTGCCGACGGCCAACACCATCATCGTCAACCGCGCCGATACGTTTGGCCTGGCCCAGCTCTATCAGCTGCGCGGGCGGGTGGGTCGCGGCGGCGAACAGGCCTACGCCTATTTTCTGGTGCCGGATGAAGGCAATCTGTCGGACGACGCCCAAAAGCGGCTGACCGCCATCCAGCAATTCACGGAGCTGGGATCCGGATTCCGGATCGCGGCGGCCGATTTGGAGATTCGCGGGGCGGGAAACCTACTCGGCAAACAACAGTCCGGGCATATCGCCGCGGTCGGGCTCGATCTGTATTTGCAGATGGTGGAACAGGCCGTCCAGCGCTTGAGAGGCCAGGTCGTCGAGGAAGAGCCGGATCCGACGTTGCGGCTCAGCGTCTCGGCCTACATCCCGGAGGACTACGTGGTCGATAGCCATCAACGCCTGTCGCTGTATAAGCGGTTGTCTTCCTGCGGGCAACTCGGCGACCTCGCGCTCATGCACGGCGAGATCGAGGACCGGTACGGGCCGCCGCCGGATCCGGTCGAACGGCTGTTCGAACTGATGCAGATTCGCTTACTGGCCAAACAACTGCGGTTGAGCTCCGTGGTCGAACAGACGCATGCGGTCGTCATCACCTTCGACCCGAAGGCGAAGGTGTCGGAAGTGGCCGTGCAGGCCCTCATGGACCGGTACAAAAAACGGCTGCGGTTTCTGTCGCCGCTGTCCTTTGAACTCCAGATGCCGCATGACGACTGGAGTTTGGTCTTTCCGGAACTCAACGCAACCTTGCAAACCCTCCACGTCTATGGTACCAACAATCAAGAGCCACGGACCGGCTCTCCCTGACCTCAGCACAGGATGCTCGCCCCGACCGCATGACAGCAGCGCAAATACGAGACCACTTCATCAGGCGAACTCGACTCACCGGCGCCGCGCTCGGACTGTGCGCCCTGGCCTCGCTGGCCGGCTGCACGGAACCTCCGCAGGAAGAACCGGTGATCGCCATGATCAACGGCCGCTCCATCACGCAAGCCGAGTTCGACATCCGGTGGGAAGAACTCTCCCAGGCCACCCGCGCCCGATATGAAAAGGAAGGCGGGAAACGCCGCTTCCTCGACGAACTGATCATGCGCGAGCTGCTCATGCAGGAAGCGCGCAAACAGGGCCTGGATCAATCGGACGAGATCCGCGAAAAAACCCTGCGGTACCGGGAACAGCTGATCCTGGATGAACTCCTGAAAGACCGGATCAAGACCAAGGTCGAAGTCACGAAGGAAGAACTGGACGCCTATCTGGAAAAACATGCCAACCAGCTCCTGGCCAATCCCAAGGTGCAGGTCTCGGTCATGCTGCTCCCCAACGTCTATGCGGCCAAGGACCTCAAGCGCCAGGTGGAAGGCGGCGGAAACTTCACCCGCTTTGCCCTGCGGTATTCGATCGACGAGCGGAGCCGCGCCAAAGGCGGCGACCTGGGCCCCTATCGAAAAGGTTTGCTGGAGCCCGAATTGGAGGCGTTGATTCCCTCCCTGCACGCCGGGGCGGTCAGTGATCCGATCAAGACCGACAAGGGCTACTACCTCATGAAAGTCAGCCCGCTCGAGCCGGAGATCCTGCAGGCAGACCAGGCCACCCGCGAACGGCTCCGGCAGGAACTGCTGGCCGAAAAGCGACGAAAACGGCTCGATGATGTCTTTTCCGAACTCCGCACCGGTGCCACGATTCGCATGGCCGATGCAGCTCGTTATGTGACCGATGAACCAGGGCGCCCGTAACCCTCTGCGCGCCGGATTCCTGCCCGCCTCGCGGCTTCACATTCCTATCGAGTTCAGCGCAAGATCGCTCCCTTTCTGAAGTTGCGATTGTGTACAATCCCCCTACCGTGATGAACGATCGATTGTCCTTTGCCTCTCATTGCGCCCGCGCGGTCCGACAGTTCTGCGCTCAGTTCCTAGGCCATCGAACCTGGGGTCTTCTCACCCTGTGCCTCTGGATCATCGTTGGACCCCTCTGTCCCGCCGGCGCCGCCCGGTTGGAAGACCGCATCGTCGCAGTCGTCAATACCGACCTGATCATGCTGTCCGAACTCAAACGCGACTTGCTCCCCGACCAGGAACGCCTTCGCAAGTTGTACACGGGCGAGGATCTGGAACGGCGCCTCAAGACCGCGGAGGCGATGGCCGTCACCAAGATGATTGAGCGCAAGCTGCAGCTCCAGGCCGCGAAGAATAAAGGCGTGGACGTGTCAGACCAGGAAGTCACCCAGGCGGTACAGGAGATGAAGAAGCAGAGCGAAACCCTGAACACCGCCGACCCCAATACCACCAGAAGCATCCGTGAGCAGCTGACCTTGATGCGCGTCGTCGACCGCGAAGTCCGCGGCCTGATCATGGTCGCCGAGTCGGAAATGAAGCGCTACTACGAGGAACATGAGGATCGTTTCGCCTATCCTGAGGAATACCAGTTGAGCCAAATCCTGATCAAACCGCGGACGCCGGACGGCCTCTCAGCCGCGCGGGGACGGGCCGAAGCCCTCTTGGTGACGCTGAAGCAAGGCGAACCCTTCGAGGATCTGGCGCTGCGCTTTTCCGATGGCGCGGACGCCTCGCGCGGCGGCCGACTGGGTCTGGTCCGGCAGGGGGAACTGATTCCGGCGTTGGAGCAGGCGCTGGCATCGGTGCCCGTAGGGCAGATCACGGGAATTGTGGAGACGCCGGAAGGGCTCCATATCGTGCGGGTGGACGACAAAAAGCCCCGGCAGTTTCGGCCGTTTGAGCAGGTCAAGGCGGAGATTCAATCACTGGTCTTCCAGCAGAAGACCGAGGATCAATATCAGATCTGGATGGCCGACCTCAAAAACAAAGCCTACATCGAGATCAAGTTTTAAACTGCGCGCGAATCTCGCCCCACAGCGCGTCCCGCCCCTCGTGCGTTTCGGCCGAATAGAGCAGCACCGGCACCTCGGACGGCAACCCGCAGGCAATCCGCACTTCACTCAGGGTCGGTTTCCGCTCGCTCTGCCGCAACTTGTCGGCTTTCGTCAGCACGATGATGAGCCCGCAGCCGAGCGACTGCACCCACTGAACCGTCAGCACATCCTGGGGCATCCACACGCGCGACTCGATGAGCAAAATCACCGCGCCGAGGGATTGCCGTTGTGTGAGATATTGTTCGATCATCGGCCCCCATTGCGCGCGCATCGTCTTGGAGACCTTGGCATACCCGTAGCCCGGCAGGTCGACCAGGGACAAGAGGGGCAGCTTAGGGTCTGAGGTGCGAACGGTGAAAAAGTTGACGGCGCGGGTTTTCCCGGGCGTCTTACTGACCTTGGCCAACTTTTTTCGATGCAGCAGCGAATTGATCAGCGAGGACTTGCCGACATTCGATCGTCCCACGAATGCGATTTCGGGCAGGCGGTCGGCAGGAAACTGTTCTGGGGACACGGAACTTTTGATAAACTCGGCGCTGAGTAATTTCATACCGGCTGCGGCGGACGGCGTTGCGGGATGCGCGTCACCTTCAGCCGCACGGGGCCGGTGGTGAGCCATCACGTGCGTTCATAGATAGAGCGTCGGCAATGAGCAAGTCAACAGGCAGTCGGTTCGGCCGGATACTCTTGTGGGCGACCATGCTCGTCGGTCTGCCCGCGGCGGCCCTGGCATTGTATTGGCTGGCGACGCTGCCCGACGTGTCTCGCCTCGCCAAACATCACCCGACAGAAACGGCGGTGATGGAAGCCCGGCGGGCTCAGGCCAAGGAACAGGGCCGCCCGCTCCACATCAAATATGCCTGGGTTCCCCTGGCTCGGATTGCGCCTGCCCTCCAGCGCGCCGTCGTCGCCGCTGAAGATGCGTCGTTCTTCGCGCATGAAGGATTCGATTGGGAAGGCATCAAGGATGCGGCGCTGTATAACCTGGAGGTCGGCGAATTCAAACGCGGGGGCAGCACCATTACCCAGCAGCTGGCCAAAAACCTCTACCTGTCATCTGAACGCTCGCTCCTGCGGAAAGCGAGGGAGGCCTTGATCACGCGGTCGCTGGAGCACCAGTTGACGAAGAAACAGATTCTGGAGCTCTATCTGAATGTCGCCGAATGGGGGCAGGGCGTCTTTGGCGCGGAGGCGGCGGCGCGGCACCATTTCGGGAAATCGGCGGAGGAGCTGACGATTGAGGAGGCGGCCCTGCTGGCGGCGATTCTTCCTTCTCCGCGCCGCTATGACCCGATCCGGCGCACCGCCTATCTCACTCGGCGGCAACGGCACATCGTGCGCTGGCTGGAACGGGGCAATGGCCGGAAAGCCGTCTCGACCCATCGCAGTCCGTCCGATCTGCCCGAAGAGGTCATCACTGAAAACTGATGTCCTGAGTCTCAATCCTAGTCAGCATCCCCCACCGCCGAAACATCCCGCTCGCCGAAGATCGCCGACTCCTGGCGATAGTACTTAAACTCCAACAGATTTCCGGAGGGATCTTCCAGAAAAAACGTGCGGTGCTCGAGGCGCGTGCCGGGAAACCGCACGCGGGGATGCTGATAAAACGTGAGCGCCTGTTGAGTGGCGCGATCGGCCAGCGCCTGCCATTCCGTCTCGGTGGTGAACACGAGCCCGAAGTGCCGTGGATAGATCCCTTTCTGAGGAGGGCGTGCCTCGGTGGAAAGGTGGGCAATCAACTGATGCCCCGCGAGCCCGAACGTGACGGCCGTGGAAGATTCCCGCCCTAACACGCAACCGAGACCATCGGCGTAGAACCGCTTGGCGGCAGCCAGATCGTGAACGGGAAAGGCAAGATGAAACAGCGCCGGCATAGGCTGAGACCTCGCGACACTGTATCAGCCGCCGGCAAGGCTAGGCAAACCGGTCGCGCACGATCGCTCGTCCGTCCGGGCCCACGATCCCGGCGACCATATGCGGGGTGCTGTGTCTAATGGCGAATCGACCATCGGGCGTGAGGACCAACAGGCCTGCGGCACCCTGGACGCGCTCGACGACCTTTCGCAGCACACGATTGGCCGCTGCGACGGGACTCAGGCCGCTCGCGAGGGCATCACTCACTTCTTTGGCAACGGCCACACGAATGATGCTCTCTCCCAGTCCGGTCATCGACACGGCCCCTGCGTCATTGTCGGCATACACGCCACAGCCGATGAGCGGCGTATCGCCCACGCGACCCGGCAACATCACATCCACCCCACCGGTCGACGCGCCGGCCGCCACCGTTCCCGCTTGATCCAATGCCACCGCTCCCACCGTTTCTTTTCCCAAACTCCTGCTCCGAACGCGGCCCGCGGCCAACATCGCCCGATGGAGCCGCAACGTGTGACCCGCGCCGGCCCTTGGTCGCAATTGCTTGGGCTGCACCGCCCTGACTTCCTTCATGCGAGGAGCGCGCGCCAATCCAAAATAACCGGCAAACTGGGTCGCGGACTTCCCGACAAGCAGCACATGCGCGGTTTTTTCCATGACGAGCCGTGCGGCGGCGATAGGGTGGATGATGCCTTCGATGGACGCGACGGCTCCGGCCCGAAGCTCGCGCCCTTCCATAAGAGAGGCATCCATCCGGCGCACCCCGTCGAGTTGCCGATTGGAGCCGCGCCCCGCGTTAAATAGACCGGAATCTTCCAGTAGGCGAATGGCTTCCTCGACGACCGACACCGCCGGCACACCGGCCATCAACAGACGATGACCCTCGGCCAACGCGCTATCGAGACATCTGGCTTGAGCCACGGTCATGGCGCGGCGTCCCGCGCCCCCGTGAATGAGGAGAGCCGGTCGTAGTCGTTTCAATTGAGAAGCAGATCTTTCACGCGACGGCAGGCGGGATCTTGCATACGGTCCAAGTCCGACCGAACAAATCCCAGTCCGGTCACACAGAGCTCGAAATTCTCCGACAGCTTGCGGAACAACGGGGTATCCTGCTCGGGATCATAATGACCGAACTCCGCCACCAGCCCATACGAGCGCTTCCCGGCTTTGACGTAATCGACCAGAAAATCCTTGTGATAGATCAGGCCCGCGCTCTTGAGGCGGCGGAGATATTCGGGAAACAGCCCGGTCATGAAGAGCGTAAAGTCGCCGATGTGCCGATGCACCTCGCGCTCTCGTTCGAAGGATTGCGCTTCCAACAGCACTTCTGACTCGAAAAGCATCTCGACGACCGAATCGATCGCCCGGCCCTGGGTATTCTGAATCTTGTAGAGTTGATCGGTGTGCGCGAATTCGACGAGCAGGTTGGAGACGTACTCGGTGACGTTCAGGTCGGGCCACCCGAGGTGTTCGGTGAAACTTTTCTCCGTCAACGCTCCGAAGAGCTGCCGGAGCGGATGGCTGCGAGACACGGGACTTCCCATCTCGACCTCCCGGGCAATCCTTGCCCTGTGAAAATAGTATAACAGACCATGCTCAACCCGAGGAGACTTTCTGCCTGATTCCTTATCGGCACAGGCCATCAAGACTTGAGGTCCACATGCTCTGCCGGCCGCCGGCTATCCAGAATAAACGTCACCGGGCCGTCATTGAGTAGTTCCACCTGCATGTGAGCGCCGAAGATACCGGTCTCCACTTGCACTCCCGCACATCGAACTCTCCTCACGACCTCTCCATACAATGCACGCGCGGCTTCCGGTGAAGCAGCTAGGTCAAACCCCGGCCGCCGTCCCTTACCGGTCTCGCCAAGCAGTGTAAATTGCGAGACGATCAGCAGCGCGCCGCCCGCATCGATGAGCGACCGGTTCATCTTGCCCTGCGCATCGCCGAAGATCCGTAAGGTGTGGAGCTTCTCGACCATATACGACACATCACGTTCTTCATCGCCCTTGGCCACGCCCAATAAGACAAGAAGCCCGAGACCGATGCGGCCGACGATCTGCCCGTCCACCTCGACCGAAGCGCGTGTCACCCGCTGAATGATCGCCTTCATCCTCTGTCCGTCTCCGAGGTGCTTCCGACTAGCGGGCGCTGCGCAACTGCTCCAAGGTGCCTTCCAGGCGCAATAACCGCCGCTTCATCGGTAACCCGCCGGAAAATCCGCCCAGGGACCCATCATGGGCGATGACGCGATGGCAGGGCACCACGATCGGAACCGGGTTCGCTCCCAACGCCATGCCCACAGCCCTGGCATACTGCTTCCCTCCTACGCGCAGGGCGACCCACTGATAGGAGCGCACACGGCCATATGGAATCCGCATGATCGCTTTCCACACCTTTCGCTGAAACGAGGTGCCGGCCGACCAATCGACGGGACACGTGAACTCGCAGCGCGTGCCTTCGAAATACGCGACCAACTGGGCCTTCGCCTCCTTCAGAATGGAGGCAGCGATATCGTCACCAGGCAACCCGTGATGCGCAACGAGGGCGGGCGACCCCAGATCAATGGCCGTCACTCCCTTTGCAGAAGCCGTGACGGTCATCCGACCCCAAGGCGTGGAGAATGTGCTTGTCTGTGTCACCATGTCATCCGGTCCCGAATTTACGCGCCAGTCGCCCGAATTTGCGCTTCACCATTCCCAAAACCACAGCCAGTTCGTCCGACCCCAACATGACATGCATCCCGAGATAGGCGGTGACGCTGAGGGCGATCCCGCCGAACAGCAGGGCGGACTTCACGATCCACCGACCGGTTTCCGACCAGAGCGGCGCGCTCGCCACCCAGAGACAGATCATGACCATCGGCACACAGGCCAACAGGACCCGCCCGCCCGATCGTACGATTGCACCCCACTCCACAGACCCCAGCCGCCGGTGCAACAGCGCCACAAGTATGGTTCCGTTGAGCATCGAGGCCAGCGCGGTTGCCAGCGCCAACCCCGCGGCATCCAACATCGTCATCAACCACAAGGACAAGGCGATGTTCGCTCCAACGGCAATTCCTGCCGTGACCGCCGGAGTCTTCGTGTCCTGGAGCGAATAATAGGCGGACACGATAATCCGCACCCCCGCGAAGGCCCACAGCCCGACGGCGTAACAGAGCAGCGCGGTGGCGGTCGCGATCGTATCGGCTCGGGTGAACGAGCCATGCTCAAAGACCAGATGCACGATGGGATACCGGAGCAGGATCAGGCCGGCCATCGCCGGAAGGATGATGAAAAAAATCATCCGGAGGCCGAAGCCGATCGTCGTCCGCAATTCATCCAGCGCCCCGCGCGCGGCCTGGGCCGAAAGCGTCGGCAGAATCGCGGTGGACAGCGCCACGCCGAAGATGCCGAGGGGGAACTGGATCAACCGCATGCCGTAAAACAAATAGGTGGGTCCGCCGGAAAAGTACGACGCCAGGATCGTGCTCACCGTGATATTGATCTGCGTCACCGACAACCCCAGCAATGACGGCACCATCAAAAGGCCGATGCGTTTCACGCCGGGATGGCCGGGGTGAAACAGGAAACCGAAGAACATGCCGCGCCGTTTCAATCCCGGCAGCTGCATCGCAAACTGCGCCAAGCCGCCCACGACGATCCCAATGGCCACCGCCATGATCGGCTCCGAGAACCAGGGCGACAGGAACACCATGCAGGCAATCGTGAAGATGTTGAAGAAGACGGGAGAGAAGGCCGGTGCCGCAAAGTCGCGCATGGAATTCAAAATCCCCATCGCCAGGGCTGCCAGACTGATGAAGATCAGGTAGGGAAACATCATCTGGGTCAACAACGTCGTCAACGCCAACTGGTCGGCGCTTTCGCGGAACCCCGGCGCAAGGAGCCAGACAATTCCGGGCGCCGCCAGAATCCCGGCCATCGTCACCGCGGTCACAAGAGTCAGGAGCGTGGTAAAAGTCGCGCTGGCCAGTTCCCACGCATCGCGCTTCGATTTCAGCGTGTGGTACTCGGTGAAGACGGGGATAAATGCCGCGGACATCGATCCTTCCGCGAACAATTCTCGCAGGAGGTTGGGCACGCGGTAGGCCACAAAAAAGGCGTCTGCGGCAGGCGTGGCACCGAAGAGCCTGGCCAACACCATGTCTCGAACGAACCCGAGAATGCGGCTGGAAAATGTGGCGAGGCCGATGAGCCCCGCCGCCTTGACGACGGAGTGCGTTTCATCGACGGCTGATCGAGTTGATTCGACAGGGGCGGCGGGCTCGGACATTGCGGCGATTGTAGCGGAACGGCGCGAGGGCGTCCACGGTCCGGCGAGATCCGGCCGTCACAGATCCTGGATCACGGCATTCGGCAACTCATTGGGATTGTCGCCATCGCGAGAGGGACAGGCACGCGCGAGAAGCACTCCACTGGCCTCGATTCCATGACACAGTCCCCCAACCAGATCATCGACCTTCAGCCGTTCAACCACAACCGACACAATCTCCTGCCACTGGTCGTGTGAAATGCGCGTTTGCAATGCCTGATCCGGGAGCACATAGACCTGCCGTTCCAGCAAGGACACCATCAGCAATATCCCGGTGCGCTCACGGGTCGTTGCGAGTCCCTGCTGGACGAAGGCCCGTTCCGCCCGCATCTGCACTTTGTGGTGCATACGCTCCCGGGACGTGAATAGGCAGAGGGCGACCGGCCAGGTTCCGACCCAGATTCCAACGCCATAGGCCAGCACTGTGATTCCCAGCAACCACACCGCGTTCGATGCGTGCCATCCCCATGGGAGCCACTCAGGCTCGCTCATCATTAACATGGTCAGGGCGAGCACTGCGCACAACAGGCCGACCCGGTGATGCGTATCCCGATAGATACCGGATCGTCCGACAATCATTGGGACGATCTCTGCGCTCGTCTGACGCTCGGCCTCCTGCACGGCCGCCTCAATTCGCGCGCGCTCCTGCTCCGAGAGGACCGGCTGTTTACCAATCGCCACTCGCCCCGCCTCCTCCGAAATCGCCGCCACCACCCGAGAAGCCACCCGATCCTCCGAAAGATCCCCCCAATCCACCCGATCCCCATCCTCCGTGCCTTGCGCTGAACCAGGTGTCATCGAACGGGCCACCTCCACTTCGTCGCGTTCCTCCGATTCCTTGCCCGATCCCGCTCGCCAGGCTCACCAGAACGGCGCTCACTGCGCCGGCGATGAGGGCAGGGATGATCCACGGGGCGACGAAGAACGACAGTCCTCCTCCTAGAGCGGAACCCAGGAGGCGATGCGCGCGAGACAGAAGCAGGCCGATGACCAAGCCGAGAACGACCGCCATGACCGTGTGTGCCACCACGTCACCGTCGGAGCGAGTCTCCGTCGGCTGTTCCGGCGCTTGATAGGTTCCTTCGATGGTATGCAGGACCGCCAGCAGGCCGGCCGTGACCCCGGCAGGAATATCGCCGCTACGAAATCTCGGCACGATTTCATTGCGGATGATCTGAGCTGATCTGGCATCGGTCAGCTGGCCTTCCAATCCATACCCGACTTCCAGACGAATTTTTCGCTCTTTGATCGCGATGAGGAGTAACACGCCATTGTCGGAGGCCTTCGTGCCCAGTTTCCAGGCCGTCGCCACCCGGTGGGAAAAATCAAACAGCGGCTCGCCCTCCAGCGAAGGGATAACCAGAACCGCGACTTGATTGGAGGTTTTCGCTTCATGCGCCTGGAGTGCCTCGGCCAATTGAGCTGTGGTAGCCGGCGGCAGCACATGCGCGAGATCGACGATGCGGCCGCTCAGCGGGGGCACATCAAGCGCCAGGGCCGAAAGGCTGGGTCCGGACAGCAGCCAGAACCATCCGGCCAAGAACAACCACCCTGCTCGGCCCATGAGCCGCATCACCATCGCTCCCGACCGCAGAGGCGGACGCTAGAATTTCACTTCCGGCGGCTTCGCGACCGACTGTTCGTCCGCGACGGTAAAGTTCGCTTTCTCATCCAAATGGAGGAGAAACTTGGCTGTCAGGTTCGTCGGGAAGTAGCGCACCATCTTGTTGAACTCCGCCACCTTCTCGATATAACGCTTCCGCGCCACGGCAATACGGTTCTCCGTTCCCTCCAGCTGGCTTTGAAGGTCCCGGAAGCCTTGATCCGCCTTGAGGTTGGGATAATTTTCGGCTAACGCGAGCAACCGTCCCAATGCGCTCGAGAGACCTTGCTGCGCCTCCTGAAATTTCTTGAACGCCGCTTCGTCCCGTAACAATTCTGGGGTCACTTGAACGCTGGTGGCCTTCGCGCGTGCTTGCACCACGCTTTCCAAGGTCTCCTTTTCATGCGCTGCATACCCTTTGACCGTATTCACCACATTCGGAATCAAATCGGCCCGGCGTTGATACTGGTTGATGACCTCGCTCCAGGCGGCCTTCGTGTCCTCATCCAGCCCCTGCAAGTCGTTGTAGCCGCAACCGGTCGTGACCAGCAGACCGGTAAGAACCACACAGGCGCCCATCAGCCGTGCAACAGACATCATCGTCCCTCCTCCGCGCCGAATTGCGACAGCGCTGCTTCTCACGTAAGGCTTCCCCCGGCAAAGTCAATCATCCCACGAATGATCGGCTCCCGAGATTTCGCTTCGCTCAGAACCTTGTTATACTTCCCCGCTCGACGGCGCAACGTGTCGGGGATCACCATCATGGCTCTCGATCGATCCAGCGAAACTCCGGGAGGGTATCAGGTCCGACACCGCTCCTTGGGCATCTTTCAAGGCAGCTCAATCGGACTCGCCTTCTGGCATCCATCTTCCCACATGCCTGAGTACGGCCTCTGCCGCTTTGCCACTGAAGCCAAGGCTCAGTCGTACGTCGAATATCTGTCCTCTCCTGCCTGCCCGGACCGCTTGAACCGCGACGATCTGGCAGTAGAAGATTTCGACCACGCAGAACACGAACGCCTCACCACAGAATACCCCCAGGCCTCTGCCTGGGAAACTCCACTCTAACAGAATGTGACAGGATGACTCCCGGGGGTGGGGACACCTTGCCGGTTTCGCGAGGCGATACTGTGCCGGTGAACTAAATTAGGCGGGGGAGCGAGATCCGCACGGCTCTGTCTTGGACTGCACAAACGCCAACAACCGCTTATTTTCTTGTGCCGAGCGTAGAAATTTGAACGCGATGCCGCGCGAGCTGACGGATCGAACCATCGCCGCCACTTCGAGGGGAACCTGTTCGTTCTCCAGCACGATTTGCAGGTAAAAGATATCGTCCACGTGCACCGATGCCTGGCTTTCAATGATGCATCCACCCCTTGAGATGTCTCGGACCGTCCCCTCCCCTCGCACCTTGCCGCCGGAAAAGGACAGAAACAGCCGGACCGGGATACGCAGATGCTCGCGACGATCGATCATTCGATCCGGATACCGGTGTCCCAACCGAGACGCCGAAAAACGGAAACTGCAGGCCTGGCAATGAAACGGCGAAATGCAGGCGAAGGACCGCAAGCGTTCCATCAACGTGGAGCAGCGGGAACGGAATACTTTATCTTGACCGCACTGCGGGCAAGTCAACGGTTGTGCCATCGTCAATAATCGGGCCTTTCAGTGCCCATGTCCTTTACAAGCTGAGGCTGGAGCAGGGGTCTCAGGCACCACCTGCCGGTCTGGCATCGACAGCCAAACACACTAAAGCGAGAGCGTCTGCCTGCCATCTTGTTGCATGCGCGCGACCGGCGCAGTTCAATCGATAAATGATGGGACCTGTTCTGTCAAGAAACTCAGCGGTTCCACACGGTCGGTCGAGCACCCTCGTTGGGATCGAGTCTAAGTCACCGGCGAAATCTCGACTGATTGTCGGCGGAGCGTCACGCTCTCTCATCTCCAGATCGGATTTTGTACAGAACAATCCTGGCAGGTTCCACATTTGTCCAACCTCGTGGCCTGAAGCACATGAAATCACGAAGAAATTTTGATTAATTCATTTTAACGTCGCACTAACACCTCTTTAATCTCCCCTTGTTAGTCTCTCCCTCACATGGGCACGGCCTTCACGCTTTGGAGGCACATTCTAAGGAGGTGGACACCATGACCTGCGGACGATGCCAAGGATTAATGGTTGATGAGTGGCGGCCCGATTTTTCGCCCGAAACATTTGTCTGGCGGTGCATTAACTGTGGATCGATCGTCGATCCGTTGATTGAACAAAACCGGCGCACGCGAATGGCCGAGCAGTTACTTCTGGAACCAGTCGAGGTCTTGCAGTAGGTCGAGACGCCGCCAGACCGGGGCAGACCATGCTCCCGGTCGGCGGCAGACGGTCTGACGCGAGATGAAATTCAGGAAGAAATCAGAGGAAGAAATCAGAGAGCGAAGTCGGCCCAGAGCACGGTGTGATCTGAAGCCTCTTGGGCTCGTCGAGGTTCCAAATCCACCTCGACAGCCCGGCAGGTATCGGCGAGGGACGGGGTCGCGAGAATATGATCGATGCGCCACCCTTTATTTGCGGCAAGGGCACTGGGTGCACGGTAGTCGAAGAACGTGAATTGCTGGCGATCTGGATACAGTTTGCAGAAGACATCTTCGAAGCCCCACGCAATAGTCTTCCCATAGGCCTTGCGCGCGTCTTCGTGATAGCAAACATGTTTCAGATGTTTCTCCGGGCTGTGGACATCGATGGGTCTTGGGGCCACATTCATGTCTCCACACCAGATCGCCGGCTCCTTCGGGGAGAGATGCTGTTCAAAATATTTCCGTAAACGTTCATACCAGCCCAGTTTATATTGGTATTTCGGCGAATCGATCTCGAACCCCTGCGGGATGTAAGTGTTGATGATGGGAATCCCCTGAATCACCACCCGCACTAACCTCGCATCCTCCACATCTCCGCCATCGTCAAATCCGTGAAAGACCGCTTGAGGCTTGGTGCGGCTGAGGACGGCGACGCCGTTGTAGGCCTTCATGCCGCGGAAGGTGATGTCATATCCTGACGTCGCGAGCGCAGCGAGGGGAAATTCACTATCCTGAACTTTGGTTTCCTGCAAACACAGTACGTCGGGTTGATGGCGCTCCAGCCACTGCAAGACGATGGGGAGGCGTTTCCGGAGGGAATTGACGTTGAAGGTGGCGACTTTCATCGTGGGCGCGGATTCTACCAGAGCTTCCCTCCAGCAACAACCGCCGCCGCTTCACATACCACGGCCTGTGATCGGAATATTCCAATCACAGGCCGCAGGCGTGCAATCCGGCGGGGAAATCCGCCACTCTTTGTCTTAGTCCTAGTACCGAGCCGCTTCTTTCAGCTCCTTGTTCATCGCGCCCATGTCCTGCGCGGCATCTTCCGCGGTGCCTTTCATGTCGGCCGCTTTCGCATGGGCCGCGTCTCTCTTCGCTTTCAGCTTGGCCTTGACCTGCTCCTTCTTGGCTTTCGCATCGGCCTTGGCTTGTTTCTTTTTGGCTTTGACTTCGTCCCGCTTCGCTTTGAGTGTGCTCTTCGCAGACTCCTTCTTCGCCTTGAGATCCTGTTTTAGTTCTGCCTTGTGGGCCGTCACCTCGTCGGATAAGGCGCCCATATCCTGCTTCATTGCCTCGGACATGTTGCCCAAGCCCAGATCGTCGGCAACGGCGAACGAGCTCATGCTGACACATGCGGCAGCGACCATCACAGCGATTGACCTTCTCATCAACACCCCCCTTTGATTGATATGGCGCCAGGCATCCCACAACCCGCCAGGGATGCAGCACCCATCAATACCTTGAAGGATTTCATTTGCCAATTTTTTTGCCGCTTTTGGCGATTGCGCAGAGTCAGGCATCTGTTGAACGCAGGGTGCCTCGCGACACATCTCATTCACGATGCTTGCGCAGGATTACTGACTGACGCTGATGAGATAACGCCGGAGAATGGCCTGCTCCACCCGCGAACGGCCGCGATCCGGAGCGGGAAATCGCAGCACCAGGTGGATACGACCAGCTTCGGGAAGTTGGATGGTGATCCGTGGTTCAGGCGAGGGCGCCTCCAATAGATTGCGTTGCTCCAGCAGCTTCATCTGCCGCCCCATTTGATCCATAAAAGGCCCGCACTCGACCTTCGCGGCGCTGAGGAGCGCTTGTTCGGCGGCCTGCCAATTTTCGGTGCTCATGAGCGGGACCGTTAAGACGTATAGTCCATATTCTTGTGACGGACTTTCCTTGATCAGGGGATTTCCAAACAGAAGACTATTGGGAAACACAACGGTCCGGCCGGTGTACAAATGGGACGTCAGCCCCGGGCCTATCTCGAGTAGCTTGGTCGCAAACACGTCGTATTCGAGCACGACACCCCGGTACGTGCCGAGCTGAATTCGATCTCCGACGCCGTAGACCCCGCCGCCGACTCGCAACGCGGCGCCGCTCCAACAGAGAATCAACTCCTTTGTTGCCAGCACCATCGCGGCCGCCAAGGCGACCAGCGAGACGGCGAAGGCCTCCAACTCGTGCGCCCAAATCACCACGAGCCCCACGAAGAGGCCCAGGACCATGCTGTTGCGCGTGGTCACGATCCAGCGGCGCCTGGCGTCGATGGTCAGCGCCTGGTTGCCCTTGATCCATCGAACCAGCACCGCTCGCGCAATCAGGAGGATGAGGAGAAGAAGAACGGACTTGAGGAGATCGAAGAAGACTCTGGAGCCAATTACGGGCAGCACATCTTGCATGGGTTGTTTCCGTCGTTGTTATTGCACTACGGTACCATCCTCACTCGTGCGTGGCACGCATTCTTCTCTTTTCCAATCTTTCAGCCGTTTCTGCTCGTCGAACGACAGGGTATAGCGGTAACAATACAAGGGCTCCCGGTAGGGCTCTTCATTGCCGGCCAGACTTTTACCAAAGGGTGACGGCGAAGGCGGCGCTTTCGTTTTTTTCCCGGCAGCCAGGCTGCTGGGATCCCAGGGATGGACTTCCCGATCTCCCATAGGCACACGGTAGGTCCAGACCGTATCGCCCCCCAGCACCGGCGTCTTGGCGGTACTTGGTGGGCCGAACTTCTCTTCGATATCGGCCTGGGTGAGCTTGTGAACCCCCTTCTTCAGATAGGTATCCCGCCAGGGTCCACCGCAACCCGACAACATCACCAGGCACAGCAGGATGGCGATCCTCTTACAATGGAACGGACGGGCCGGCCGGCAAGGCAGGTTATGTTTGGTGAGCCTACCGTTCTGAATCACGTTGTTCCCTGACCCAGCGGATCGAACAATACATCGCATACCCCTGCGCCATCATCCCGGTGATCAGCAAACCCAATGCGGTCTTGAGCCACATCGTATTGGGAAACTCCAGCCCATAAATCCCCAGCATAAAGCCGCCGGCAATGAAGATGATGCCCATCCCGCGCGCAATCAATGCGTTGGTCCGCAAATCGGACATCGTCCCCCCGCTGCTGCTTGTCAATTCGTTACGCTACACCGTCGCATCAGGCCGGTTCAACTCACCGTTGCCGTTTACGACTTTGCCTTGGCCCGAACGGCATTGGCTCGTCCTTCGAGCCCATCCGCTTCAGCGGCCCGACCAATCTTCCGCAACGCCGCCGCGTACTCCATCATCGTCTTGGCCACATCCGGATGGTCGGGCCCCAATTGTTTTTCCCTGATCGCCAGCGCCCTCGCCCAGAGTGCGGCAGCCTCCGCTCCATCCCCTTGAGCCGCATGCATCGCGGCCAGATTGCTGATGGCCAGCGCCACCTCAAGATGATCGGGACCCAGCAGTGTTTCCTTGATCGACAGCGCACGGGTCAAGAGCCGCTGCGCATCAGCAAATTGTCCATGTTTGCGGTGCAGCACTCCGAGATTGTTCAACATGGCGGCCACATCCAGGTGATTCTCGCCGTGGATCTCCTGGTAGATCTTGAGCGCCTCCAGATAGACCGGTTCCGCCTCTACAAACTTGCCTTGCGCGCTATAGGCTTGAGCCAGATGAGCCAGGGTCACCGCAACTCTCCGGTCATGTACGCCGAAGTCCTCCGCCTTTTTCACCGCCGCGGCAAAAATCTGTTCCGCCGCGGCAAATTGTCCCCGTTGCACGGCCGTTTCACCGGCCTGCATGGCGGCCTCCCACGTCTGCTGCCCGCAGGACCAGGCCGATAACATGCAGCTGGCGCAGGCCCACACGAGCGCAAACCGCCTCATCGCCGCTCCATTTGTTCGAGGATTGATTCGGCCGGATAGGTCACGATCTCCGCCAGCGTCGGATGGTAATGCGGGATGCGCAACAGGTCTTGGGCAGTCCCGTGGAAGTACATGACGGCAATGAGTTCGTGAATGAGTTCCGCCGCCTCAGGCCCCACAATCTGCGCGCCGATCAGTTCGCCGTTGTCCGGGCGGCACAGCATCTTCACGAATCCTTCAAGAGCCCCCAAACACATGGCCTTCCCATGATCGGCGAAGGGGTACGAAGCCGTCAGATAAGGGATCGCCTGTTCACGGCACTGTCGTTCACTCAGGCCGGCAATGGCCACCTGCGGGTCCGTGAATACCATCTCGCTGTCCAACCGGTGATCGATCACTCGCGCGGGCACATCCGGGTGAGTTGCGTTGAAGGCCGCCGTTTCACCTTGCTGAATCGCTAAATGGACGATAGGCGTGAGATCGTTCACATCGCCGACGGCAAAAATATGCGGCTGCGATGTCCTCATATCGGCCCCGACAGTAAGACGACCGTCCACGACCTTCACTCCGGCCGCTTCCACATTGAGCCCTTTCATATTTGGACGACGGCCGAGCGCGTGGAGAATCATGTCGGCCGAACGGGTGTGCGAGACCCCATTCTGACGGAAATGCACGGACTTGTCGCTGGGCGACGAGGTCACCCGGCTGAATGACACCCCGGTCAACACCTCGATGCCTTCGGTGTTGAACGCCGATGCCAGCGCGCGGCCGACATCCGGATCCATATCGGACAAGAGCGTCGCGCCGCGCTGCAGCATCGTAACCTTGGTGCCGATCCGGGAAAAAAATTGCGCAAACTCGACCGCGACCAGACCGCCTCCCAGCACCAGCAGCGAGGCCGGTGCGTGACGCACGTCGAGCATCTCGTCGCTGGTCAGGAATCCTGCCTCCGACAGTCCGGGAATGGCCACATCGGCCACACTCGATCCGGTGGCAATCACAAAGGCCTTGCCGCGAATGCGCCACGTTCCGGCGCGAATCTCATGCGGGGAAATGAATTCGGCGCGCGCCTCGTACAGGGTAAACCGCGGGTCGCGCAAGGCGGCAATGCGATAGTCGGCAAATTCCTTGACCAGCCGGTTCTTCCGATCGACGATGGCCGACAGATCCGCCCGTGCAGAGACGGGCGCCAGCCCGAACTCCCGGGCGCGCTTCATCAAGGCCATGATTTCGGCTGACCGGAGAATGGTTTTCGTCGGCATGCAGCCGCGCAAAATGCACAGTCCTCCCAACGGGCCTTGATCGACGATCGCAACATCCGCGCCCGCATCACAGGCCGTCCGCGCAGCGGCATACCCGGCTGACCCGCCGCCGATGACGACGACATCGTGCCGGCGCTCTACGTGTTGGGAGAGTTGTGATGGCATGGGTGGTTCGATAGACTAGCTTGCTGCTTCAAACCCGCAAGGATACACCATGATTCAACCCGGTCGCTATCGTCACTATAAAGGGAACGACTATGAGGTGCTCGGGGTAGCCCGGCATTCGGAAACCGAGGAGGACTACGTCGTCTATCGGCAACTGTACGGAGAAGGCGGGCTGTGGATCAGACCGCTGACGATGTTTATGGAATCGGTTTCCGTCGGCGGGGAGCTCGTGCCACGATTCAGGCGGTTAGAGGAAGGTCCAGCGTGAGAACGTCGCAGCTTGCCCTCGACGATGCCCGGCGCTGTCGGTCACATTCCAGACGATGGCCTGCTCGATCAGAAACCGGCGCCCGCTGCTCGATATTCTGATGCCTTGATAATTATCGATGTACCCTTGAGTACGAGCACGTTCGAGCATCCATTCGCGCTCCGAGCGGTTCACCGGTTCCGCCGTCAGACGGGACGGGGTCTGCACCAGCTGCTCCCACGTCATCTCCCAGAGCGTGAGCGCGAGTTGCGACCCGTAATTGAGGATCGGATCGTCTTGCGTTCCATGCGAAACCACCACGATCGGAGCAGTGAACAATGCCCTGGCCTGCTCGTCGGCCTCACCCACCCGGGGCATTAGTTCTCGACCGACGCAACGGCGGTAGCTATCGAGCAGCCATTGAGACCATTCGATAACCTCCGGCCGGTGCCACACGGCAATTGAACGATCCATGGCTTCCTCGGCGGGGGGCGACACTACCAGTCGGCTCTTCGCCTGCTGCCGGTAGTAACACGCCGCCTTGGCGCCTGCCAAGCCCGATTATGCCGCGCTTTTTCGCAGATGGCGCACGAACAACGCTTGCCCGTGGCTTCCGAGGAGGGTCATGACCAAGTCACCGCGCCGGAGGGCAGTGTTATCGTCCTTCGCGCGCGAATCCTGTCCGACGACCGAGCAGGACCATCTTTCCACCACTGCACCCTCCCCCCTGCTCTTGAGCAGGAGGCGCCCGTCCTGATCGACGTGATAGGTCAGATTGAGCGGCACGCCCTCGAACATTCGGTCTGAGCGATCGGGAAACGGCGTACGCGAGTGAGCCGACTTGGCTCCATGGTCCAGTGAGTAATGGAAGACTTGGTACGGAAACAGGTAGGGCGCCTCAGGGTTTTTGAAGCGGTACGATGACTCGAAGGTGACCAGACTCCAGCTTCCGAGCAGATCCTCGCCGGTACAGGATCGCAGTGAGGATGCCGGGGCGGGCAAGCCGGATCGCGTCAAGGACTTCGCATGCGGGCGATCCTTTGCGACGGCCGGACCCCAGGCGACCATCATCGCGCAACAGGCCACGAGGAGCGCCCACCGCCACCGGATCATGTGACCCTCCATTTAAGACGAGATCAAGGATCTTTGCGTGAGTCTGCGGCAGGGGAAGGAGCAGGCAAGGCCTTGGGCGCTCGCGGCAGCACACGATACTCGATCAGCCTGCAGGTGCAGAAAGAGACCTGTCGCCATTCGGCGGTAATCTTCACGATCGCTGAACCGCAGATGGAGCAGCCCAGTGCCCGGGGGTCGCGTTTGATCGTCCAGCGCGGGATCGTGATGTGTTCGGCGTCGATGGGTTCCCGTTCCATGGACACTGTATCGGTCCGCCGTATTGAAACCTGAAGCGGCATTTTTTTCCACGTACCCTTTGCCCTTGATGCGGCAGGCCTGGTCGCATATATAATAGCTGCGCGTGAGCCCCGCGCCTCAATCTCTCGCCGGGGCGCGGGTTTAGAAGGAGCATGGCCATGGCTGCACAGACACTCTTCGAAAAAATTTGGAACGACCACGTGGTGCGGGCGGAACCGGATGGAACCACGTTGCTGTATATCGACCGCCATTTGGTGCACGAAGTCACCTCGCCGCAGGCCTTCGAAGGGCTGACCGTCGCGGGTCGCGCGCCGCGCAGACCGGCGGCCGCCCTGGCGGTTCCCGACCACAATGTCCCCACGACCGACCGCCGCATCGCGATTGCCGACCCGATCAGCGCCAAGCAAATTCAGACGTTGGATGACAATTGCCGGACCTTCGGCATCACCCTTTTCGGCATGAATGACATTCGGCAAGGGGTGGTGCACGTCATCGGCCCGGAGCAAGGATTCACTCTGCCGGGGATGACGATCGTCTGCGGCGATTCCCACACCTCGACTCATGGCGCCTTCGGCGCGCTCGCCTTCGGGATCGGCACCAGCGAAGTCGAGCATGTGCTGGCGACGCAATGTCTTGTCCAGAAGCGTCCCAAAACGATGGAGGTCCGGGTCGAAGGCCAGCTGTCGCCGCGTTGCTCGGCTAAGGATGTCATCCTGGCTATCATCGGCAAGATCGGCACGGCGGGCGGAACGGGCTATGTGATCGAATATACGGGGTCCGCCATCCGCGCCCTCAGCATGGAAGGCCGTATGACGCTCTGCAATATGTCGATCGAGGGCGGCGCGCGGGCCGGGATGGTCGCCCCGGATGACATTACCTTTGCCTATATCAAAGGCCGCCCGATGGCGCCGAAGGGTGCGCTGTGGGACCAGGCCGTGGCATCCTGGCGGCAGCTCACGACCGATGCGGGCGCCAAATACGACGCGGTAGTCGAGTTACGCGCCGAGACGATTGCGCCGCAAGTCACCTGGGGGACCAGCCCCGGCATGGTGACCGGCGTGGACGGCACCGTCCCGGATCCGCGCAGCATGGGGGATGAAAAACTCCGCCAGGCCACCGAGCGGGCCATCGAATATATGGCCCTGACCCCCGGCATGCCGATCCGCGACATCAAGATCGACAAGGTGTTCATCGGATCCTGTACCAACTCGCGCATCGAAGACCTCCGCCTAGCCGCCTCCTTCGCAAAGGGCAAGAAGGTCGCCGGCAGCGTGCACGCCATGGTCGTGCCCGGCTCCGGCCTCGTCAAGCAGCAGGCGGAACAAGAAGGCCTGGATCGTATCTTCAAGGAGTCCGGATTCGAGTGGCGTGAAGCCGGATGCAGCATGTGCCTGGCCATGAACGCCGATGTCCTGCAACCGGGCGAACGCTGCGCCTCGACCAGCAACCGAAACTTCGAAGGCCGTCAAGGCGCCGGAGGACGGACACATCTGGTGTCGCCGGCTATGGCGGTCGCAGCGGCCATCGAGGGGCATTTTGTCGATATCCGCCAGTGGTCATAAGCGGGAAGCGATTCGATCCTGACGCCGCAGCCGTCAATGACCACGGCCGGCAGACACGAAGCACAAAAGGACAGATCATGGACGCATTCACGACTCTCACCGGCTCGGTCGCTCCATTGGACCGGCTCAACGTCGACACGGATCAGATCATTCCGAAGCAGTTCTTGAAGACCATCAAGCGCACCGGCCTGCGGGAAGGGTTGTTCTACGATTGGCGGCGGCGGAAGGATGGCTCGCAAGATCCTGAGTTTTTTCTGAACCAGCCGCGCTACCAAGAGGCCTCGATTCTCCTCACGCGGGATAACTTCGGTTGCGGCTCTTCCCGCGAACATGCGCCTTGGGCGCTACTCGACCAGGGCTTCCGCTGTATTCTCGCGCCCAGCTTCGCCGACATTTTTTACAACAACTGCTTCCAGAACGGCATTCTGCCGGTCGTGCTGAAAGGGTCAGAAATTCAGGCGCTGTTTGAGGGCGTGGCGGCGCATGCGGGCTACCGGTTGACCATCGACTTAGCGGCCCAGCAGGTCACGACGCCGGAGGGCACGGCCTACCACTTTGACATCGACCCTTTCCGAAAAGATTGCCTGTATCGGGGATTGGACGCCATCGGGCTGACGCTCCAACAGGCACCGCAAATCGCCCAGTACGAGCAGCGCCGCCGCAGCCAAGCCCCCTGGTTGTTTCAAGACGTGAAGTAGCCGTCGGAAAAGGAGTTCTATGACGTGGTGGGAAACCATTTTGTTTCCTGTAGCCTGGCTCTGGAGACCCAAACTGCTCTTCACGTTGCTGCTGTTCGGCGGCGCGGCCTACCTGCTGGTCATCTTTAATTGGAGCTACTCGGACGGCGACCGCGCCGGGTACTTGCAGAAGCTGTCCCGAAAAGGTTGGGTGTGCAAGACGCAGGAAGGGGAGCTCGCGATGACGACCGTGCCGGGCGTCGCCCCGGTGCTCTGGAGCTTCACCGTGTGGGACGAGAACGTGGCCAAGAAGCTCGATGGGCAGATGGGCAAGCGTGTCATCCTCCACTACAAGGAGTTTCGCTACATTCCCACCACCTGTTTTGGAGAAACGCCGTATTTCGTGGATCGCGTCGAGGTCTTAGACTGAGCGCAGGATCACAGCCACTTTTTCTGCTTGAAGAAGTACAGCATGGCCATCCCGGTCGTGGCCATCACGCCCAGCACCGCCGGATAGCCCCACGTCGATTTGAGCTCCGGCATGTGCTCGAAATTCATCCCATAGATACTGGCGATAAAACTGAGCGGCATGAAGATCGTCGTGATGATCGTCAGGACTTTCATCACGCCGTTCAAGCGATAACTCACGCTGGACAGATACACTTCCATCATGGACGAGACCATTTCCCGCAGCGTTTCGATGGTGTCGCCGATCTGAATGATGTGATCGTACACGTCGCGGAAAAAGACCTTGGTAGATCCTTGTAGAAATTGCCCATCCGATCGCGACAGGTTGTTCATCACATCCCGGAGAGGCCAGACGGAGCGGCGGAAAAACAGCAGTTGCCGCTTGAGCGCATGGATGTCCCGCAGCGTTTCCGGCCCGGGGTTCGTGACACAGACATCCTGTAATATTTCGATCTTTTCTCCCAGCGTTTCGAGGATGACGAAGTATCGGTCCACGATCGAGTCCATCAGGGCATAGAGCAGATAATCGGCGCCGGCATGGCGCAAACGGCCCTTCCCGTTCCGGAGCCGCTCCTTCACACCCTGAAACACATCTCCGCCGTTTTCCTGGAACGACAGCACAAAATTCTCCCCGAACACCAGGCTGACCTGCTCGACATTGATGTCGCCCTCGCTGCTCCCTTCGTACAGCATTTTCAGCACCAGATAGCCGTAGGTGCCGTAATCATCGAGCTTGGGACGCTGGTCGGTATTGGCGATATCCTCGAGCAACAGGGGGTGGAGGCCGAACATTTTGCCGAAGGCCTCCAAGACCTCCATCTTGTGAATGCCTCCCACGTCCACCCAGCGGACGGTCGGCTCCGGCGCCACCACCACCTCATCCGGCTTGGACACCGTACGCTCCTGGTAGTGGCCCTCACCATATTCGTACACCGTGATGGTGACCGTTTCCGACTTTTTTTCACCGATATGGACCAGGGTGCCGGGCGGCAATCCCGCTTTGCGCGAATGTTTGTGTTTCAGCTTCATCGTACTGCCAGCTTGTACGCGGAACCGGCAGGAGGGTCAAGAGCCGCGGCGCCGGCAGGAAGCGACGGCGGGCTTTGCTCCCGCCGCAATACCTGATAGGTTGAAGAGAGGACCGATCGCCTGCCCTCACTCAGGAACGAATGCCGATGGAGTATGAACTCACCGTTTTGTCCGAAGCCATGAGCGAAGCAGGCCGTGAAGCGGTCCGATTGGCAACCGAGGGATTTGAAACCTTCACCAAGCCGGATCACTCGCCCGTGACCTCGGCGGACTTGGCCGTCAATCACCTGCTCCATGCGAGATTGTCGGCTGCCTTTCCCGACGACGGCTGGCTGTCCGAAGAAACAGCGGACGACGAGGCACGTTTGAGCAAACCTCGCGTCTGGATCGTCGACCCGATTGATGGCACTCGCTCCTTCGTGCGGGGCCTGCCGGAGTTCTGCCTGTCTGTCGCGCTCGTTGAGAAGGGCCTGCCCATCGTGGCAGCCATCTTCAACCCGGCGACCGGCGAATTTTTTTCAGCCATACGCGGGCGAGGAATCCGTGTTGAGCGCCGCATGGACTCGGATCAACCCGGCTTCTCATCGCCCCGGCGTCCGCTTGCGCTCGTCAATCCGTGGGAACTGCGGGTCGGCCGGCTCGATGGTCTGCAGGCCCATCTCCACTGCCGCCCGATCGGATCGATCGCCTACGCGCTCGCCCTTCTCGCAGCGGGACAAGCGGATGCCGTGATCACCCTGACCGGCGGCAATGAATGGGATGTCGCCGCGGGAATGCTGTTGGTTGAAGAAAGCGGCGGGCGCGCCACGACCGCTGCCGGTCATCCTGTCACCTTCAACCGCCCTGATCCCCGATTGCCGGGTACGCTCGCCATCGGTTCGAACCTGCCCGCGCCGGCCCGGGCGCAGCTGATCCAACACGGCATCGCTGCCGCCCAAGATCATTCCTCTCCGCCGTAACCCTTTTCAGCGCTCACGTTTCTCTGTACGATGGCCCGCATCATGTTCCCTCGGGAGGTATCGCCATGAACGTGGCCTTGTTGGGCACAGGATTGTTGGGCCAAGGCGTGGCGGAACGGCTCCATGCCACAGGCCACGCTGTCACCGCCTATAACCGGTCCGTCGAAAAAACGCATGCCCTCCGGCAGCGAGGCATCCCTATCGCTCCGACCGCGGCGGAGGCGCTGTCGGCAGCCGACGTCGCGCTCCTGCTACTCTCGGATGCCGCGGCGATCCGTGCGGTGTTGTTCCATCCGCTCACCAGCCCCGCGATCCAGGGGCGGACGATCATCCAGATGGGTACGATCGGACCGGGCGAGAGCTGCTCGATCGAGAACGAATTGACGCGCTTGGGTGGTTCCTACCTTGAAGCGCCCGTACTGGGCAGTATTGCGGAAGCCAAGGCCGGCACGCTGCTGGTCATGGTCGGTGCGACGCGAGAGCAGTACGAGACCTGGGCTCCGTTATTGCGCAGCCTGGGAGAAGAGGTGTGCCTGGTCGGGCCGGTCGGAAAGGCAGCCGTGATGAAGCTTGCGCTCAACCAGCTCATCGCAGCGGAAATGGCCGCATTCGCGCTGAGCCTCGGGTTGGTCCGCCGAGGCGGCGTCAAGGCTGAAGACTTTATGGGTGTGGTGCGAAAGAGCGCGCTCTACGCGCCGATGTTCGAGAAGAAACTCCCCCGGTTGGAGCAACGCCACTATGCCAACCCGAACTTCTCCACCAGGCATCTGCTCAAGGATGTGGAACTTGCGCTGGGCGCCGCAGAGACGGCTCGGCTTTCGACGGCCGGGCTGCAGGGAATACGATCATTGCTCATCGAGACGATCGCTGCAGGCTTGGGAGAGGTGGACTACTCGGCGGTGTATGAACGGATCGATCCTGATCGGGATGAGCAATCGTAACACTCAGTGCGTGGGCGGCCATGACTGATTATCCACGATCGATTGCACCTTCATCACATGAAACCGTCCGCCGGCCTTGGTCGGAGCCTTGTCGGCTTCGATACGCGTGTACCACCAGCGCCCCTCTCCTTCCGAATAGTCGTGGGACAAGGTAATCTCGAAACCACCTTCCCGATCATTCTCTCGTTGAGCCCAGGCCCCGGCCCATCGGTGGTCCGCAAACAGATCGGTGCGAAAGCGCCCGTCCTTGAAATCATAGGACCCGTTTCCGAATCGGTCTAACCTCAAGGGGACAACCACCCCGTCTTCTTCGTATTCCCATTCACCGGCCAGAACGGCATGCTCCGCGCGAGTCGAAGACATTTCCCCGGGCGCGGGCTCAGACCCAGCGGCTTCTTGAAGGCTTGGCGCATGACTGCAACCCTGAAGACTCAGCAGGCTCAGACCGACCGCGAGAACAGGCCACCGAAACTTTTTCATGATAGACATACTTACAATCCACCTCCCGGATGTTTTCGGGCAATACTTTACATACCATGCACACCCAGCCTGCTCAAGATCGCAATTACTTTTTGCTCATATCCACCAATCGTCCTGAATCAGTCTGAGTGAGCCTTACTCTCCGCCACAACGCGACAGGCGTACAATCATGCGGATGGCTTCCACCGTCATACCATCTCAAGGTCGGGCGGCCTCTACCGATAAAGAATTGGCAGGGTAGATCTGTACCGCGCCACTGGTCCGGGGCGCCATGATCCGGCGGGGCCAGCGCCTCAGGCGATCGCCATCGTCGACAGACTCATGCAGGAGACGCAGGTGAATATTCTATTCGTTGAAGATATGGAAGATAATCGCATGCTCGTCACCGTTTTGCTGAAGGCCCTGCCTTATCGGATCGAATTGGCCGAACAGGGCGCCGTGGGAGTCGAGAAATTCCAGGCCGGGCGGTACGACCTGGTGTTCATGGATATCCAGATGCCGATCATGGACGGCTATGAGGCGGTCCGCCTCATCAGACGATGGGAACAGGAGCAACAGCGCGACGCGACACCGGTTATCGCCCTGACCGGCCATACCGATGCGGCAGACATTGAGAAGGCCCAGGCCGCCGGCTTCACCGCCCATCTGACCAAACCGCTGAAAAAAGCCGCTCTGCTGGAGGCGATTCAACGTTATGCGGTCAGCTCACCGGACAAGGAGTCCGCCGCATGAACGATGCAACCCCCGCTCCCCCCGATTGCGATGCCGGACCGATTGCCGTGTTCGTGGACTCTGCGTTTGAACCCTTGATTCCACGATTCATGGCCAATCGGAACAAAGAAGTGGCGACCATGACCGAAGCCATCGCCGCCAGAGACTTTGACTGTATCAGGCAAGTCGCTCATGGCATGAAGGGTGTGAGCGGCAGTTATGGCTTTCACGGCATGACGACCATTGCGGGTCGAGTGGAGCAGGCTGCAAAAGTCGCCGATGAAGCATCCATCCGCCGTGACCTGACGACGCTGGCGTCGTATCTGGCCCGGGTTGAGATCGCTTACGAATAACGCAGACCGGATTTTCGCGCGGCGCATGCGCCACAATCGCGGCTCATCCTGCAGGAAAAAGAGGAAGTATTCGTGCATTTGTAATAATTCGTGCTACAAACGACTAACCCCTTCACCCTTCGCCACCTCAGGAGCGCCTCTATGGAAAGCCCCGACAGTCCCAATCTCAGGGTTCTCATGGTTGAAGATGAAGAAGACACGGCAAGCCTCTTGAAATTTCTTCTGGAGCGGGCAAGTTATCAGGTGGTGCACGCCAAAGACGGCCGGCAGGCGCAGGAGCTTGTCAATACGATCGCCCCTCCAAACCTCGTACTGCTGGACGTGATGTTGCCGTTCTTGAGCGGACTGCAGGTGCTCACCGTGATCAGAAAACGCGAGGGCTGGAAAAAGGTCCCGATCGTCATGTTGACTGCCGATGGAAGCGCCCATGATATCAAGCGCGCCTTGGAGAACGGCGCCAACGATTACATGATCAAGCCCTTCAACCCGCAGGAATTGACCAATCGGCTGAAACGGTTTGTCGGTCAGGCGGCATAAGCGGCGCCCAAGAATCGCATGTCGGGCCTCGACCAGTCAGACCTGACGCTTCGCATCGGCGCCATTGCCGCCATTTCCATCTATTCCGCCGTAAGCCTGCTCTTGGTCGGTATTCTTTCGCTTCGGTACATACGCCGCAACAAGGAGCGACGGCGGCGCGCCGTCACCGAAACCTGGCGACCCTTACTGACTGAATGTGTCGCTGAGGTGCCTGATACACTGCCTCCGCTCACCACTCGGGACCATCTCGTCCTGCTCTACCTCTGGAATCACTGTTACGAATCCATTCGTGGAGACGCACGCGCAAATTTGCGGGAGCTGGCCCGGCGAACGGGGTCGGACCGGTTCGCCAAGGGACTGCTTCACGCCCGACTGCTCCGCCGCCGATTGCTTGCGATCGTGACGCTTGGTCACCTTCAGGAACGGTCCATCTGGAACGACCTCACCGCGATGCTGCAGGCCGAGAATGCGTTTCTTTCATTGGTCGCCGCCAAAGCCCTCCTGCATATCGACGCGAGCGCCGCCGTTCCGCTGATTATCCCCGTGATCAGCATGCGAACGGATTGGTCTCCGCTCAAAGTCGTCGCCATATTCGAACCCGCTGGCGCGGACATCGCGGCCGAAGCCATTGCCAAAGCCGCCTGTCTCGCCAGCCCGGCAATAGGCTCGCGGTTGATTCGTCACCTGGCCGCCACGCAAAGTCGGCACGCATTGCCGCCCTTGAGGGCGCTGCTGCAGAACGGATCGCCACCGGATGACCTGTTGGCGGCCTGCCTGTTCCTGTTCGGGGAGTGCAGCGATCCCAGAGATGTCGGCACGATCCGGACACACCTCTCCCATCCGACCTGGTATGTCCGGCTTCAAGCGGCATCGGCATTGGGGAAAGTGGGGATCGAGGACGATGAAGCGAGACTCATCGCCCTGTTGAATGACGAACATTGGTGGGTGCGCTACCGGGCCGCCGAAGCACTCGCAAATCTTCCTTGGATGAACTCTCAGCGGCTCGCCAGACTACACAATGCCCTCACCACCGTCGAGTCACAAGAACAGTTGCTTCCATTTCTGGCACAATTGAACGCGAAGGCTCACCATCCGGCGCGCACAGCCTAGCGCGTTTCCCCACTACGCACGTCACTCCCGAATACAACCCCCTTGTTAAAGATGTTTAGGACGCGGGTTAGGAACGGCGTTCGGCCGACGGGCTCGAAGAACGAGGCCTGAATAGAACGGTGCGGGTGCCCTGCAATTCGGCGAACGTCACAACCGTTCCATGTTGCTCCACTCCCCGCGCAGAGTTGCCGGAGCGCGCCACTTGCCATCCCTCCGGTATTTCAAGCGTGAGACCGGCCACAGAGATGGGCACCTTTAATGTCACTCGCATGGCAGTCGGGTCACGGGCGACGTCGATCTCCACGCGATTGCGTGCCGCCCACCATCGGCCGAACTCTCCCACCGAACCGAACCACGCATAAGGACGCACGGCTTCGACGAATCCTTTCTCGAAGGCGAGCTTATGATCGAGAATATTCGGATGAATGAGTATCACGACGGAGCCCCCGTACCGACTGATACGGCTTGCCACGTCCAGGGCCTGCGGAAGACGGTCCCCCATCTTCGGCAACGCTTCATCTTCGATGGTCACGGGAAACTCGAAAATCTCGACCTCACTGTCAGTGAGCCGATCGTAATTCAATTGATACGGCAAGTGGGTCAACGAGTTATTCGCCGTCGCGGTCGAACTGTACCGATACCCCGTCGCCACGAGTGCTTGCGGGAGCCCGAACGGATTGGACAATTCGCCGGGCCTGAATGACACGATCGTCTGCCCTGAAAAGTGATCGATCAGAAACTTACTCACTCGCAATTCACCCAGAATACTCGCATTGTAGGCCGTCGCCCGATCTTTCACGAACGGGGCATACGACGGATAGGTTTCCCGGCCGGTCCCCATCGGAAATTGATCAAACACCCGTGAATGCGCGATCGTATGACTTCCCAACTCCATCCCCAGATCCGCCAGTCGCTTCACATACCGCACGCCCTCGTCGTTAAAAAAGATGTCGTCGTTATAATCGCGAATGTACTTCACCTGGATAAAGTAGGTCCCGACCAACCCTTGGCTTTTTTCATACTCTGCATAGTCAACCGCGTTTTTGATGGACTGCGTAAAATCGACATCATGGGTCAGCATGACGGACAACGACTTTCCAAAGGGCACCGTCCCCAAGGTCACGGCTCCCTCCTGCGCCGCGCGATACATCGATTTGATCAGCCGCAACCAGACATCCAGAGTCGGGTCGAACTCATTGTCGAATGTCTTGACCAGCTCCTCGCCACGATTGTTGTATCCCTTCAGCAGGAGAAAGCCGAGGTCGAGTCCAATCGCATAGGCTCGGCCAGGTCCATGAGCGGTCTGCGTGATGGCGGCGGTCCCGTCGTCGAAACGCGCGAGAGGGGTCAACGCTTCGGTGTAGCCGTAGGTTCCCATCACTTCGATACCTTTGCCACGGATGCCGACCCGCAACTGGCGCTCCCGGGGGTCGGTCAGGTCCGCCAGCAGCGGATCCGCCTGGACCAACGTCACATCGTAACGCTGGCGCGAGGCAACGGCATCACGAAACCCGAAGACCTGGTTCAGTCCGCCGCCTAGGACCTGTACGCCGATGAGTGTCCCGCCTGTCTTCGGAAATTCCGCCAGGGCTTGTAGCGCATCCGGACTCAAGACCTTCCCGGAGATCATGGGATAGACCAGTACCACCTTATGCGCCAGGGCCTCATGGACATTCCGGGTGATACGGAAGGGAATGCCGATGGATTTGAATCCATGAGCCAACCCGAGCCATGAGGACTCCGGATCGGTCAAGAGAATCGCCACCCGACTCGCCGAACCCTGCTCATAATTCGTCCACGCAGCCGGCACGCGGGCAGGTAGCACCGCCGCCTCGCCGGGACCCGAAACCCCTGGGAAACGGTAAAAGTCTTTCTCCGGAACCTCGACGTGCTGGACGGAGGAAGGCCCGATGAGGATCCGGATGCCGATGACGAGAGACACACCCAGCAAGGCCAGACCTGATAGGCGCACAAGGGTGGCTCGTTGCATAGCCCTACCAATGATAGATGAGGTTGAAGTTCCCGCCCCGCCGGACATAGAGAAATCCCCGGTCTTCGTAGTACCCGCCGATTTCAGCGGAGAATCGTTCGTTGATCGGGAACGTGACGCCGCCCTGAATCGTATGACTTCCCACCCGGATAAAATCCTGTTCCGCGACGATGCGTTCGCCTGACGTACCGAACGAGCCGGAGGCGAAGAACTGCAGGCGATCAGTTGGCCGCCAAGTGAGTTGCGAAGCCAGTGTGACCGCCCCTGTGTCCGGAATCAGATAGATCTTCTCCGTCAGCCATAGATTGAAGGGGAGAAAAATCGTGAGCCCCGGCATCAACAGATCGATGTTGTCCTGTTTGTAATTTAATCGCCGGTAGCCGAACGACACTTCAACGGGTGCCAGTGAGGCGTGCCATCCTCCCAGACCTTGCGCCACTTCACCGACAAAGGAATAGTTCGGCGAAAATTTCGGATTGACCGTGGCTTGCGCCGCAACATATCCCCAGGCTCTCGACCACAAGGGGCTATACAGTTCGGCGGCCATGGGCGTGTCGTGAAATCCGAAGCGATTGATCGGTTCAACCCGCAGCACCAGCGTTTGATTGCCGATCGATTTGGCGAGTTCAAACAAGGCGTCCCGTTCGTCCGGCTGATTCTTGGTATAGGAATAATGGCCGTACCCGATCTTGGCATAGTCCCGGTAGGGAAGACGCAACCCCGGCAGGCCTTGTCCTACCACGGCCCGAGGCGACACGAGCAATTCCGATTTCACGGCGCGAATCTGCTGCTCGATGGCAGGATCATGCGTATCGGCCAGCAGGGCCTCGTATCGCTGCAACGCTTCGGACCGGTCGCCCCGCCAATGGGCAACCTCCGCCAGTCCGCGACGAGCATCGATCTGTCCTGGCTCGGCCTGCAAGACCTCCCCATACAACCGTCCTGCTTCATCAAACTGTTGTTGCCACGACAGAACCTGCGCCAGCGCGAGGCGAACGTCCTGATCGTCAGGGTGGCGTGCCAGCACCTCTCGATACAAGCTCGTCGCTTCCGCATGAGACCCCTGCCATGAGAGGACACGGGCCAGCGCACCTCGGATCTCATCGTTGTCCGGGTGCTGCCGCAAGACGTCGCGATAGACGCCCTCTGCGTCGTGATACTGCTTGGCCACCTCGAATTTCGTGACTTGCTCCACGGCGGCTGCGAGATCCCGCACCTTCGTTTCCTGTGGGGCGTGAGTGAGCACCGGGCGCTCGACAACTGGTGGCTCGGTCGCGCGCAATTCTGATCGAATGGTCTTCAACTGCGCGTCGATGTCGGGATCATGGGTTTCGGCAAACAAGGCTTCATAGCGCTGAACCGCTTCTGAGTGATTGCCTTGCCAATAGGCCAGATCGGCGAGACCGCGCCGGGCCTCTACCAGCGTCGGGTCGGAGCGGAGCGCTTCATGGTACAGGCGGCCCGACTCCTCGAATTGCTGCTGCCAGGAGAGAACCTGCCCCAGCGCCACACGGATATCCTGATCCTGGGGATGGCGCGCCAGAATCTCACGGTATAACGCCGTGGCTTCCGCATGGACGCCTTGCCAGGAGAGCACCCGCGCCAAGGCAGCGCGTACGTCATCATCCCCGGGCGACCGCTCCAGTTCCTCGCGATAGACGGCGATCGCGTCGTCATACTGACGCATGATTTCCAATCGCCCTCCCCGCTGCAACGCCTGTGCGGCGTCAGATGTGACCGGCTCATTACCGCGAGGGGAAGCCGGCTCTGACGAAGAGGCGGGAACAGCCGGCGAGCCGGAGGCAGACTTCAAGGCTTGCAGACGCGCCGCAACCTCCGCGTCACCGGTCTCCGCCACGACTCGCTCATAATACGGAACGGCCTGTGCCTGATGGCCGCTCCATAACAACACATTGCCGAGCCCCGTCAGCGCCTCGACATGGTCCGGTTCGTCCTGCAGAACACGCTCGTACTCCTCTCGCGCCAGTTCGTACTGCTTCTGCCACGAAAGGACTTGGGCGAGACCCACCCGAATGTCGTGATCGAGGGGGTGGCGGGTGAGGAGGTCGCGATAGCCGGCCGCGGCGTCGTCCCATTGGCCCTGCCAGGAAAGAAGCTTGGCCACTGATGCGCGCACGTCGTCATGGTCAGGTTTGGCCTGGAGGTATTGCCGGTAGGCCGCAATGGCTTCCTCGTACCGTTTCTCCTCCTCCAACGCTCTGGCTTGCTGCAGAATCTGGCGCGGAGAGGACTCCGCCATGGCGGCAATCATCACGGCGGGCGCGGCGATCCACCCCACGGCGAGCACAATGCCCGCCAGCAAACCGGCTACCGACCTTCGTCGATCGATCCATCTGGAAGGGTCGTTCATCCGTGACGCTGTTCTCCCGACATGTGCGACTCTAGTCGGAGAGGGCTCGGAATCCATCGAGATCGTGAATAATCACCCCGGCAAAACTGGGATGGGATGTGGTCTCCAATATCTGTCTGATGGCCTTGCACACCTCGGCACGGGGACGCCCGGCAAAGGTCAGTTGTTCAGGCCTGACCGTAAATCGGTGATGGATGCGAAACCATTCTCCAGGCCGGGTCGGCGCGACCAACTCAGGGATTGGCTTCCCTCGTAGCACTTGGTGTTCGCGATCCAGGAGGACATCGGCGCGATCAGGCCGCAGGTCCCGCCGCAAGACGACATGCTGCTCAACCGGCAATCGGGTCGTCTCAACGGCCAACCACACCGCCTTGTCGATCAGATCGCCATATCTCAGGATGTCTTCGGCGATGTCCTGCACTTCATCGAGATCGGTACGGTAGCTCATCACCGCCACTTCATCGGCCCGATCCATGACGGCATAGGCCAAAGGCCGGCCGCCGACGGCCGGTGTTGCAAGCCAGAAGGGAATCACCATCGACAGTTTGGCACGGCCGCCCACGGCAGCCTTCACCGTCTCGATCGTGCCGAGATACCGGCGGAGCTGCGTGTCATCTTCAAGAAACCCCGGCAGGAGATAGGGCTCAATATCGAGCTGTATGCCGGATACCGAACCAGGCCGCACGAGCTGGAGCAGTCTCCGTACCTTATCGGCCAAGACCTGAGGTTCCTGAATGGCTTCGGGATACCCGTCCAACGCCAGCGCCTCGATTCCGGCCTCCTGCACCAGGGCCAAGAGCTGCGCATAGTCTCGCCAGATCGTCTCATCATCGTTGAGGGACGGCATTTGAATGAGCATCCTGGAGCAGCCTTGCCCACGGCAGGTGGCCAACAGCATCTGTGAATCCCGTATCGCCGCGCGGTAGTTCCACACCCAGAAACCGGTGCCGACGGGTCGCCTATTCACCGATCCACCTTGCGCCACCGCCATCTGCTCAAACTGAATCCAACCGCTTGGTCCCTCAGAGGACACGACGAGCGCCGTCAGGTGTCGAAGGTCCACCCCGCGACCGATCTCTTTCAGCGGAATGGAGAGATCGAATGTCCCGGTCACGGTAGCAAGAGGATGATTGTGTTCACGCTCATGACCGGACACATCTTCCACGGCCACCACCACCTGGCCGGTAGCCTGCCCTCGCAGCCGCAGCATCTGGTAGGACATGAGATCCATCGGCTTTCCGGCCGGACGCAGCTCGATACGCTGCCCGCAGCGCCCCGTTTCTCCGGTAGTCCAATTCAGCTCAAGACGGGAATCAGTTCGAACCGACTGCCCCTGGCAAGGACCGAAAAGCTGGACTGCCCCTAGCCCCGGGCGCAGTTCAAGAATGGGCACAAACGGTCGATAAGGAAGAGAGGCCGCTGTCGGCACAGGGCCGCGGAATGTCACGGTTGGGTCGGAACCTTCCCCGACATAAGTGAGTTCGATCTCATGGACCGTGGGAGGAATGGGCGAGGGCAGGCGAATGTCGGCCGCCTGTGCCGCAGGAAGCCACAGGATGGGGCCGACCACAGCACCGAGCAGCACCGTGACGACAAGCCACCGGCCTGCTACCTGTTTGCGCAGAGAACCGGCAGATTTCACGGCATGCCTGGTTTGAGGAACACCGCCGTCTCCGGAGATGCATGGATCGATGTGGTTAGACACGCTCATCTCAACTGCTGAATGGCTATTTCTGCTCTACTTTCTCGGCCTGACCGCCGGATACTTGATGCTGGATCTCATCGCCATCGTGCACTTGCGGCGATATCTGCAGGAGCGTGTGCTCGAAAGCCTGCCGCACAGCTACACCGGATTCGAACCGCAGATCAGCATCCTGGTACCCGCCTATAACGAGGCCCTCACCATCGCGGGCTCCGTCCGCTCGCTGCTGCAACTCAGCTATTCGGAATTTGAAATTGTCGTGGTCAACGATGGATCAAAGGATGCCACGATGGATGTGCTCTGCAAAGAATTTGATCTGTTTCCGTTTCCCGAGGCCTGCAACACCCAGCTGCCGACGGCGGACATTCGAGCCATCTATCATTCATCGCTCCACGCCAATCTGCGCGTCATCGATAAAGCGAACGGCGGCAAGGCCGACTCTCTGAACGCGGGCATCAATCTGTCGCTGTATCCGCTGTTCTGCTGCATCGATGCGGATTCCATTCTGCAGCCGGACAGTCTGCGGCGGGCCGTGCAACCGTTTTTAGACGACCATCGCACGGTGGCCAGCGGAGGAACCGTGCGCATCGCGAACGGCTGCCGCGTCGAAAACGGGTTCTTGACCAAGATCGGATTACCCGCAAATCTGCTGGCCCTGTTCCAAATCGTGGAATACCTTCGCGCCTTTCTCTTCGGACGGCTGGGTTGGTCACCCATGAACGCCATGCTGATCATTTCCGGCGCATTCGGGATTTTTCGGAAAGAAGCGGTTGTTACGGTGGGAGGCTACCGATCGGATACAATCGGGGAAGACATGGAACTGGTTGTGCGCCTGCATCGCCATCTGCGGCTGGGCGATAAGCCGTATCGCATTACCTTCGTCCCTGATTCCGTTTGCTGGACCGAAGCGCCGGAAGATCTGCGCACGCTGAAAAATCAGCGTGTCCGCTGGCAACGCGGGTTGTGCGAGAGCCTGACACAAAACGTCGATCTCTTGTGCCATCCCAAAGGCGGGACGATCGGATGGCTGGCCTTTCCCTTTATGGCTGTGTTTGAGTGGATCGGACCGGCGATCGAGGTCTTAGGCTATTGCTTTCTGATCCTCAGCTTCATCATGGGATTGGTCTCGATGCAGATGTGGCTGATCCTGCTCGCCGCAGCGATCGGCCTCGGCATCTTATTGTCAGTGAGTGCGCTCTTACTTGAAGAAATGTCCTTCCACGTCTACCCCGATCAGCGCGACGTGCTGAAATTATTGCTGGCGGCCATCCTGGAGAACTTCGGATACCGCCAACTGAATTCGGTGTGGAAATTGATCGGCCTGTATCGTTGGGTGTGCGGGAAACAAGCAACGTGGGGAACGATGACGAGAAACGCATCCTGGCAAGCACGATGAAGATGCGAATTGTTTCAGCGACTCATGACGTGAATCGTTCGATCGCCTGACTGGCTCGCTCCAGGTCGTCATCGGTTTTTGCCATACAAAACCGCATAAAGCGACTGCCCTCAGGCCCTTCGAAAAAGGCCTCGCCCGGCACGCCCGCCACGCCGGTCTTGTCCAGCAGATACATCGCGCGCTCCCGGCTGGTCGTCCCGGGAAGTCGCGACACATCCGCCAGTACGTAGTAGGCTCCTTGCGGCAGGGCCGGAGGCAATCCTGCCTTAGCCAAGGCTCCGCAGAAGCGATCCCGCTTGTGCTGATGCTCGCGGGCGAGCTCCTTGTAAAATGCCGGACCCAGTTCACGAATGCCGGCGGCGACCCCATGCTGTAACGGCGTGGGGGCGCAGACATACAACACATCACTCATGGCGCCGATGGCCTTCGCCCATGAGGCTTCCGCCACGCTGTAGCCGATGCGCCAGCCGGTGATGCTGAAGGTTTTTGAATAGCCGCCGATGGTGATGGTCCGGTCGGCCATGCCCGGCAGCGAGGCCATGCTGACATGTTTCCGCCCGTCAAAGACAAAATACTCATAGATTTCGTCGGTGATCACCAGGAGATCACGGCGGCAGGCGACCTCGGCGATGTGCTCCAGTTCACGCCGCGTGAACACCTTGCCGGATGGATTCCCCGGCGTATTGACCACAATGGCCTTGGTCCTGGACGTCATGGCCTGCTCCAGCGCCTGCATATCCAGCGTCCAATCCGGCGGCCGCATCGTTACATAGCGGGGCACGCCTTCCACAGCGAGGATCGCCTGGACGTGATAGGCGTAAAACGGTTCAAACAGAATCACTTCGTCGCCGGGATTGAGCAACGCCATGCAGGTGGCTTGGAATGACCCGGTCGCGCCGGCGCTGACGGTAATATGGGTTTCCGGATCGGCGGTGATCCGATTGTAATCGGCCAGCTTCCCGGCGATAGCCTGCCGCAGCTCCGCAATCCCGTCAAAGCGAGCATAGATATTGTGCCCTTGTGCCATCGCTCGCTGCGCGCCTTCCACGACCACCGTCGGCACGGGAGTGTCGCAGACGCCTTGCGACATATTGATTCCGTTGACCTTCGCGCAGGCCAGGGTCATGGCACGGATATCGGATTGGGCCAGCCGGGCTGTACGATCGCTCTTCTTCATCGCATCCTCAAGATCGCCATCGCTCTTTCAGTAGTGAGTCTCGCTCAACGCAGATGTCCCTACCCCGTTCCGGAGGAAAATGCAACCGGCGAGCAGCAGCCGTGTACTCAGAGTGAACCGGCGGCCTTGCGTTCCACACTCGGGCCGTTTATTCCGGCCTCTGCGATCGCGACCAGTCTGCATGGCTCTCCTGCCGGCGCGTCGTCACGCGCGAGGGAAGCCGGCTGGTTCCGGCACGAAAGCGATCATACTGGCCGAGCACCCGGTTGACATACAATTGGGTCGCAGGGAGAGCCGGCGCGCCGATGGCCTGCCGGACCCGCGCTTCACCGAGGTGATAGGCTGCCAGGGCCAACGAGAGGTCGCCCCCGAACCGGTCCAACAGCCCGCGAAGCAGCGCTGCGCCTCCACGAATGTTGTCCTTCGGATCGAAGGGATCCAACACATGAAACGCCGCGGCCGTGAGCGGCATCAGCTGCATGAGACCGATCGCCCCCTTTGAAGAGACAGCGTCCGAGTTAAAATTCGACTCGACCTTGATGATCGCCTGCAGCAGCGCAGGATCCAGCGCATATTGTTCGGCATAGGTCGCAATGAGCGAAGCGATGGGCTCGGCTGAAGGCCGCCGGACCACCTCCATGACCGGGTCGAATGCGACCCTGCTGGCAGGCGGCATCACGGCCATCAGGCCTGCCGCCACTACGAAGGGAAACAGTGCGCGCGCCGCTCGACTCCAGCGGGTATTCCAGTCAGGCTGTTGCATCGTCCTACGAGAGGCGCTGGGATCGGGTCTAGCGCCCATCCTCATCGAGGCTTCGGATCAGCACGGCGCGGCCATGCCGATCGAACCAGGATTGGATGCGATCGCCCACGTGGGCCGGCCGATCGATTCTGGTGTTTTCGTCATGAGGAATCCGGTGGTCCTGGCCCCGGACATCGCGGACCAGATAGGCGCCGCCTTCGACGGCTTGCACCTGGCCCACCACTGATGCGGCAGACGGCTCATTGGCGGAGACGGCGAACCGGCTTTGCGCGCCCAAGGTTCCCGAGACGATCCCCATCCCGAGATCTTCCTGCGGAGAATGTCCCTGCAGCGCAGGCTGTGCGCAGCCCGTTGCCCCGATGACCAGCGGAAGGATCAACAGCACAAGGCGACAATCGGCGAGCAAACGCATCATACTTGCAACCTCCAAAGATAATGATGTGGGGAGCAGGCGTAGGACGGAGCGGACGCACCGTCACGTCACTATTTCATGGAGAGAAGGAATGCTCAAGAAAATGAGGGAAATCGGCGCGTGGCCGAAGGGAGATTATGCTGGGTCACGGCCTGTCTGGCCGATCCAACGAACATGTTCTTTGAGCCAACAACGATCCATCACCACCAGCAGCCCGGCCTGACGGGCGCGGCGGGCGGCCGCCTCATCGACCACGCCCTCCTGGAGCCAGACGGCTTTGGCCTGAATACGTATCGCTTCATCGACGACGGCGCCGGCCTCCTCGGATCGTCGAAAGACATTTACCAGATCGATTGAGCCGGGCACGGCTGATAACGAAGGATAGGCCGGTTCGCCCAAGACGTCCGATTCACGCGGGTTCACCGGGATGACGGTCTTGCCCTGCTGTTGCATGTAGCGAGCCACTCGATAGGAGGGGCGGGCCGGATTCGACGACAACCCGACCACGGCAATCGTCCGGCATTCCCGCAACAGGCGCGCGATATCTTCCTGCGAAGAAGCCTGATTCGTCATCCTGCTCCCCACACTGCCTCCAAACGCTGCGCGCGGCCGCAATTGAATTTATAAAACTTATACCGGATCGGATTCTTCTTATAAAAATCCTGGTGGTACTCTTCAGCCGGATAAAAGCGCGAGGCCCTCGTCAGCTCGGTGACGATCGGTTGCCTGAGCCGCCCGGACTGTTCGATCGCCCGCTTCGATTCTTCCGCCAGGCGTTTCTGATCTTCATCTTGATAAAAAATCACGGCGCGGTATTGGCTGCCGTGATCGCAGAACTGCGCATTCGGCGTCACCGGATCGACATTGTGCCAGAAGGCATCGAGCAAGGCGGTGTAACTCACCTTGGCCGGGTCATACACTACTTCAACCGATTCGGCATGCCCCGTCCCGCCCGCCGACACCTGCTCGTAGGTGGGATTCTCCACCCGCCCGCCCATATATCCACTGGCCACGGAGACCACTCCGGGAACCTTCTCGAAGACTTCTTCCATGCACCAGAAACAGCCTCCGGCAAAATAGGCTGTGGCCGATGGCGCATCAGCCGCCTGGCTCTGCGACACGAGCCAGCCTGCCAACAGCATCGGCAGCACCCACAGGGCACCGGCCTTCCAACCTGCAATGAACGTCATGGGACGCCTCCTCTCCAACTGAGCCGACTCCCGTTCATCTTACCAGAGCAACGAGGCCTCGGGGATGAGTCCGATCACGGTCCTTTCCCTTATCTACGCGAGTCGCAAACGGTTGGATCTGTGTGTATGATAGGCAGCGTGAAACGATTACGTGCACTGGCTGGAGCATTGGCCGCGCTGACCTTATCCGGTTGCGCCTCCTGGATGATGAAAGGCGAGCCACCGGAGGTGTTGGTGACGAATGTCATTCCGCTGGAGGCGAGCGCGTTCGAACAGCGCCTTCAGGTTGATCTGCGCATCCGGAACCCCAACGACTTCGATCTCGCCGTCACCGGCATCGACTTCCGCCTGGATCTGAATGGCAATCGGCTCGCGCGGGGGCTGGGAAACAAAGAGTTGGTCGTGCCACGGTTGAGCGACGCCGTCACTTCCGTCGAGACGAGCACGTCGACGCTACAAGTCGTCAGGCAGTTGCTCTCGTTCTCCGGCAATCAGCCACTCACGTACCACTTGACGGGCGTGGTCCACACCAAGGAAGGCCGTCTTCCCTTCGACAACTCCGGCGTGTTGCTGGAACAGGGCGCGCTGTCCGGCTCTCCCGCAGCTCAGTAAGGGAAACCGCTCCGCCGTCGTTCGTGAAGCGTCGTTCGTCTCTCGCACGAATCAGCGCAGTGCATATCGTATAGGTCCGCCGATGCTCCGATCTTGACGAGATACGCTTCACGATTGACGCTTCACGGGCGTGGAGAACGCCGCTGGCGGGCTTTTTCAACAGCTTGTCAAACGCCCCAGGAGCGCGCGCCCTGCACCAAATCCGGCTGTTGCTGCTCGAACTGTTTCATCATCAGGGTGATGGCTTCTTCCGGACTGTCCACCGAAGCGATCAGACGCCCGCCCAGCTTCTTGAAAAATTTCTCTTCGGCCGGCGTGGCTCCGACCAGAATGACCGGCTTCCCCGCTTTCAATGCCAAGGCGACCTCCGACACCGTTCCCGCGCCCATCAATCCGCACACCACCACCACGTTGCTGGACATGACGTTGACATTGTTGCGCGCGTTGCCCATCTCGGTGATGATCGCCAGATCGACATACTTCGAGACGCGCTCGCGCGCTGAAGGCAGCACGCCGATCGTCAAACTGCCGGGAACCTTCTTGGCGCCCTGACAGGCTGCATCCATGACGCCGACATCGCGGCCTCCCGTCAGAACCACCCATTCCCGCCGCGCGATCAATTCTCCCAAGACCCGGGCATGATCGACATCTTTTTTCCTGGCCTTGGCCGGCCCCATCACTCCGACAATGTATCGCATGCCTATCCTTGGGTGCTCCCCCCGCACTGTGGTTGCCACCAGCCGGTGACCGCCACCGTCGCATAATAGATGGCCCAGGCATCCGGATCGTCGGCAAACCGGCAGTACTGCTCGATGTCCGCTTCGGTCACCAGGCCGGTAGCCACATACTTCTCCCGCAATTGTTCGGCGGAGACTTTCATCAATTGCGCGACCGCGCCGCCGCCCGCCGACAGATGCCCCTCGTGCTCCACCGTCAATTGGGTTAAATCCTGCTGCTGAAACAAGGCGGGCAACTTCGCGCCCAACGCATAATCCATTCCGAGCGAGGTGAACATCCGTTCAATCGCATGGGTGACGCGCCCGAAGGCAGCCTTGTCCTCATCAGGCCCGGTGATGGCGCGAGCCGACTCGAAATCCGGTTCTTCGATCACCACCCAGCCGCCAGGCTTCACGCAGCGCAACATCCGCTCAAACGCCGTCCGATAGTCGGCGATATGAATCAACAGGTACCGCGCGTGAACCAGATCGAACATGGCGAGCGGAAGCTCCGCATCGCAGATGTCCCCCTGGAGGATCTCGATGTTCGACATGCTGCTGCCTCGCAGGAATCGCGGATTCGTGTCCAGCGCTACCACTTTTCCCGATGGCCCGACACGCTGCTCCAACCAACGCACAATAGAGCCCGCGCCGGCTCCCACTTCCAGACAATGCCAGCCAGTCGTCAGGCCGGTGGCCAGCATGCGGCGTTGCGTGCCGGCATCGAAGATACGCTCCAGCATCTGCAGGCGCTGTAATTCGCGGGCTTCCTCGGTAGCCTGAAACACATACTCCGTCTTCAACATGTCCTGTCCCTTATCCGGCACCATGATGCCACTCCTGCCATCGACGACCGGGCGATCCTAAAATCGAGACCCGGTCAGTGTGACGTCGGCCTGTGCCCAGGCCGTCTCCAACCGCAATCGCGCATGGGTCTCATCCTTCTGCTGAGCCTGGAGACTGTGAACCAATCCGTGTAAGGCCCACCCGTTCTCGGGATTGAGGCGCAAGTCCTCGCGGTAGACCGATTCGGCTTCATCCGCGCGCCCGGCCAGCAACAGCACCGCCCCTAGATTGTGGCGCACCGGCTGAAACCAGAACGGCGGCTCGCTGTAGGGCACCGTCGCCTCCAGTTGGAGGGCTTCTCGCAAGGCACGAATGCCGGCCTCCATATCCCCTTTGCGCGCGGCGATCTCTCCTGCCAGCACCCGCTCGGCGATCTTTAGGAGTGTGCGGCTGATCTTGGCCTCGGCCGTGTTCGCTCTGGCGAATCCCTTCACCGACTTTCTCAGATTCGAGAGCTCGCCTTCAGCGCTTCCGAACCGGGTGGTCGCCGCGAACGCCAGACCGCGCACGTAATGCCAGAGCCCGGTGGTGTACCGCAGCTCTCTGGGCGGCGGCGGCTGCCTGATCAATTCGCCCCACTGACCGAAGCGAGCCATCGTCAGCAGCAGCGTCGGCGCATACCATTCCAGCGAGGGCTCCTTGACGATCTCGCTCACTGAAATCTTGCTCAAGAGATCCCGCGCGACCTGCAGAGCTTCCGCGCTTCGCCCCTCCATCACCAAGGAGGCATTCAAAAAGTGCAGATTGTGCGCATAGTAGCCCGATGCGTAGTTGCCCTCAAGGGGGTGGTGCAGCAAATACTCGCGATCCACGGTGGCGGCCTTCGCGTTGCGTTCGGACGCTTCCCGATAGAGCCCGACCCGCATATAAATGTGTGCCGGCATGTGCACGAGATGCCCCGCTCCCGGCATGAGCGAGGGTAAACGCTTGGCGCAAGGCAGTCCCCGTTGAGGCTCCGGCGACGCTTCGACCGCGTGAATATAATAGTGGCAGGCGCCGGGATGATCCGGCTGTTGCGTGATCGCCGCTTCCAAGGTCGTCACGATTTCCTCCGTCACCGGCTGCGGGCGACCGTCGGCGCGCCAATAATCCCACGGACGGAGCACCATCAAGGCCTCGGCCAATAACACCGCCGCGTCCGCATCGTCGGGATACTCGCGGGCCAGCCTTCGCATCACCTTGGCATAGGCTTCATCCTTGGCTTTCCGGGTCGGAGATTTCTTCAGGGAATACCGCGCGGCAAGGGCCTCGACGTATGCCCGCTCCTTGGCCGTGGCATGCGCCAGCCGTGCCGTCGCCTTCTGTACGGCCTCGACGGCCCGCAACTCCGCTTTGGCATCCATCGCCGCATTGATGTTCGGCCCCAAGCTCAGTGCCACACCCCAATAGGGCATCGGGGCCTCAGGATCGAGACGGGAAGCCTCGGTGAAGGCCGCAATGGCTTCCTCATGGTTGAAGGCGTAGACCAGCCTCAGACCCTGGTCGAAATACTTCTGCGCGAGATCGCCCTTGGTCGTGATCTGATGATGCCAGGTACCGAGATTGTCGAACAGTGTGACTTCCGCCCCCGCGGCTCCACCGCACACAGGCAGCGTCAACCCCAGGACCATCAACCCATGGATCAACGCTCGCGTATATCGTTTCTTGGCCATGAACCCCTCTCCGGCTCGCTTCTTCGAGGTGAGACGGACAATACCGTCAACGTGCGACCGGTCCTCCATCGCGGCGAACGGCACAAATTAGCAGCCCCGCCGAGAAGTTGCTAGTCGAAGCATGTTTGGAAGAGAACATGGATTGGAAGAGCCTGAATGCAGGACGCTCAAAGCGGCCGTCCAGCGAGGCCGCAGCGAGTGAAGGACCGGAGGCGTACCCTCTGGGGTACGTTGAGGACCTGAACGATGCGAGAACAAAGCTGGCGGTCGTTTTCAGCGTCCTGCTCGATCGGCAGGATTTAGGCGTTGAGGTAGGGAACCTGAGCGGCTTCGGCGGATGCGTCTCGCCGATCCCGGGACGAGGCCGTCTCCCGTTCACGATAGGGCAGAGAACGGGGCGGCACAAGAGACAGCTGCAGTTCTGTGGGCGGCGCCATTTCCATGTCTTTGCCCATGTACATCAAGACCTGCTGTTGCGATGTGACGAGCGCGCGCAAGTCATGAAGTTGCGCCGAGAGCTCCTCCATCTGCACCTGCTGCGTAGCCACCTGCTCGCGCAGATCATGGAGTTCCGCCTGGGTGGATTGGGTATGCTGGATGACCCAGTCCTTGAGCTCACGCGCCTGAGCAGCCAAGGCACGCTGCAGAAACCCCGCACGGTCGCGCAACCGGAAAATGAGATCACCGACGGCACCATCCCACCGGCGATGGGGAACCAACCCCTGTTCCGCTTGGACTTCATGCTCGATATGGCGCGCGACAGGAGCGCCCAACCATTTCGAGACCCGTTGTCCGATGGGCTGCTCCGTCCGGTCCTCAGAGTTGCCGTACTGGCACCAATCCTCGAACCGTTCGGTCATGTCTTCGAGCTTGACGAACACCTTGCCGATCGCCGCGCGCAACGGCGAAGGCGCGAACGGATTCACCGCCCCCTTCTCACCCTTGTCCGGGGCGAGCGTCAGGAGATGAATGGGCTTTTCGGCCAAACGCTGCTGTTTCCGCGTCATAGCAACCGACGTGGTCTCGGTGAACGATTCTCAATTCATTACTCTTTCCCATAGTCCGAGTCAATGGCCGGAGGAGGTTTTTTCTCGCGGGCCGCGCGAAAGGGCCGCCTAAAACTTGGTCACACTGGAGAAGTGAAAATCGTGGATGCGCATGGCCGGCACCAGCGCCTTTCCGGTCTCCGAGGTCACCGCCTCCGCCGGCGTGGTGTAGGCCTCCACCTGGTTGAAGGCGCGCAACGGGCTGTCGTGAAAACGAAAATTCCGGACGGCCGACGTGATCTCCCCGTTTTCTATCAGAAAGGTGCCATCCCTCGTCATACCGGTCAGTGTCAGGTCGGACGGATTCACGAGCCGGATGTACCAGAAGTTCGTCACGAGGATCCCGCGTTGCGTCGTACGAACGAGGTCCTCCACCCGGGTGCCGATGGGACGTTCGCCTGAGAAGTGGGGCGACTCCAATGTCGTCAGCGGCTCGATCTGGTGCTCCCGGGCGCTGTATCGATCATGCAGAAGCTGGGTGAGCACGCCCGACTCGATCCAGCCGGACTCGATCACGGGCAACCCTTCGTGCGTGAACCCATGTCCCAACAGGTCGGCATGGGCCGGCTGATTAAACAGCGAGAGCCGGCGATCGATGAGGCGGGAACCCAGCTTCCCGTTGAACGGGCTGGTTCCTTTGTAAAAGGGTTTTGCGTCCAACATCCAGATCATCGGGCTGAGTAGCCCGGCGACGGCCGCCGGTTCCAGAATGACCGTGTACCGGCCGGGCGGAAGCTCTTGCGGGTCATCCGCTCCTCGCTTGGCCTTAATGATGGCGGCCAAGGTGCGCTCCTGCACATGGAGGCGATCGATGGATCGATGGGCGGCCGCCGACCAGCCGGTGGCGTCGCCGGCTTGGACGGTCAAACTGAATCGCGCCTCGGTCCGTTCCTCGTAGGCCCGTAAGCCTGTATCGGCGGCCAATCCGACCGTCGCCGCGCTCGACGACACCGTGCCGGCCGCGTTCAAATTTTCCATCTTGCACTGCCCGATGGCTTCGCGCGCATAGTCGAGCCGGCGGGCCGGACCCGCGCCACTCGTTTCCGGACGTGCGGTGGGTAGCGAAAGATAGGTTTGCGCCCCGACCGGCGGGAGATACTCCGGATCGTCGGGAGACAGGCGGGCCAGCGATTCGGCTTGCTTGAGGGTTTCCCGTACCGCCCCGGCGGTAAAATCCGTGGTGCTGGCCGTCCCATGGCGTCGCCCGAAAGCCACGGTCACCGAAAGGCTGCCTCGCCGCTGATTGACGTTCTGAATGATTTGGTTGTTGGCGAATCGCGCGGTGCCGCCGTGCGTATCGCGCAATGAGAAGAACGTGTGCTCGCCGGTGGAGTGACTCATGACAAGGTCGGCCAGGAATTCGAATTCCTGGCGGCTCGTCAATTTCGGCCATGAAGACGTGATCGGTGAGGTCATGCGTCGGCCTTCGTGTGCCCGCAAATCACATCCACGCGCCGGAAACGAGCGTGGGACGCGGCGTGGGTCATCCAGCCTGACTGAACCGGCTGGCCTTTTCCGCAGCTGGTGAAGCCGTAACGCCGTCGATGGGCGGCATCGGCCACGCCGTCGCAGCGGCCCCAGAATTCCGGCGTAATGCCGTGGTAGATGACATCCCGGACCATCTGTGTGCGCCGGCCGTTCTCGATCAGCCAGAACGCATCGCCGCCGAACTGAAAGTTGTACCGCCGCTGGTCGATACTATAAGATCCGTGGCCCTCGATATAAATTCCTCGCTTCACGTCGGCCAGCAGCTCGTCCAGCGTGGCCGCGCCCGGCTCCAGGCCGATGTTGGCGATGCGCACCATGGGAACCGACCCCCAGCTATCGGCACGGTTCGACCCGCGCGAGCGCTCCTCCTTGATTCTGGGCGCCACTTCGCGATTCGTGCAGTACCCGACAAAAATACCTTCCCGGACGATATCCCATCTCTGGCAACTGACGCCGTCGTCGTCGTAGCCGGTTGCCGCCAGCGTACCGGCTTCGGTGTTGTCGGCCACCAGATTGACATGCGAAGAGCCATAGCGGTACGTGCCGCGTTTGTCGGGAGTGAGAAAACTGGTTCCGGCATAGTTGGCTTCGTATCCGAGCGCGCGATCCAGCTCGCTCGGATGTCCGCAGGATTCATGCATGGTCAATGACAGGTGCTCGGGGTCGAGCACCAGATCGTACCGTCCCGCATCGATCGCCGGAGCCCGTACCTTCTCCACCGCCTGTTCCGCGATGCGCGCCCCTTCACGCGCCCAGTCGGCATCACGCACCAGTTCGTAGCCCGTTCGTAGACTCGGCGTGTTGAAGGAACGTTTCGCAAATCGTCCGTCATGCACGGCCGTGGCCGTGCAGTCGGCCTCCATCGCGACTAAGTCGAATTCGAGGTGCGACCCTTCGGTCGAGACGAACAGTTTGCGATCGCGTTGCGCCCACAGGCTGGCATGGCTTCTCACCACGCCCGGGTGCCGCTGGATCACCTCCATCGTCTGGAGCAACAGCTCGGCCTGTTCTTCCAACGGCACGGCAAAGGGATCAAGGCGGCAGGGCGTGACGATCCGGTCACGATGCACCGGTTCAGGAGCCAAATGCACCTTGGTGATCGCGAGCGACGCAGAGCCTTTGGCGATGTCCGCGGCCAAATCGGCGACACGAGGAATTTCTTCGAGCGAGATGATGGAACTGGCGGCAAACCCCCAGGCGCCTCGGTGGAGCACACGGATGCCGAAGCCTCGATCGGTGGACTCGCGAATGTGCGCGATGCGCCGGTCTTCCCCCTCGAGCGTTCGCGTGGTCGTGTCCAGCAGGCGAATATCCGCATACTCGACTCCGGCCGCGCGCAGACGAGACAAGGCTAACTCGGCCAGTTCATCCCACTGCAGTCCAGTCATGACGGTGTCTTTCCCTGTGCCGAACGCACAGGCAGTTTCGCGTAGTATAACAAGATCGTGGCTGCTGTTCCTGCCTTTTCATCGGCGGGCGGTTCGCCTAGAATAAACGCAGCATGCTCACTCCACAGCAGACACCGCGGCAGCGCATCATGATGCTGCTGACCGGCACATGGCTATCGTCGCACCAGTTGGCCCAACTCCTCGGCATCCCGGAGCGCCAGGTGGAGGAGCATCTGCCCCATATTGTGAAAACCCTGGCTCGCGACGATTCCCGCACCTTTGTGCTGGAGCCCTCGCACTGTCAGGACTGTACGTACACGTTCCGCGATCGCACCAAGCTCACGCGCCCGAGCCGATGCCCCCGGTGCAAGAGTGAAGCCATTACCTCACCGCGGTATGGCATCCGGGACGGCCGCGCCTCGTGACGATGGGTATCTCCGCCGGCCTCGTGAAACCGGGTGAATCATTGCCCGCACTGCGGGCATGACGCCGCTCGATCGATCAACGAAGGGACCGCCGCATGACCAGATGGCTCACACCCGCCATGCTCTTCTTGCTCCTCGTCACGTCAGGCTGCGGTCCGGATCAGGCCTCGCAAATGCTCGAAACGGCCCGGTTCGAAGAACGGCAAACCAACATGGCGCATGCCAAGGAACTCTACGAAGACATCGTCCGTCAGTATCCGGACAGTCCCGCCGCCAAGATCGCTCGCGCGCGGCTGGCGGAACTCGCCGGGAAGTAGCCATACCGAGGAGGCGGACGGCGATCACAGGCGCGGAGGCCAGGGAATAAACGCGTTGGTAGTTCGACGATACTCCGCATACTCCTCGCCGCGGCTGGCCATACTCTGCGCTTCCGTCCAGGGAATGCCGGTGACTTTGAGCAAGGCCCAGCCCATCGTGAGCGGGCCGATCAAGGTCACGCCCCAATTCCCCAGCGGACTCGCCAGTCCCATCACCACGTAACTCCACCAGTGCAGCCATTCGAAAAAGTAATTGGGATGGCGCGAGTAGTACCAGAGTCCATCCCGGCACACGCGATCTCTGTTCCAGGGCTGGCGCCGGAAGGCGGCCAGCTGCCGATCGGCGATGGCTTCCCCTGCCACCGCGACCACCCACAACACGACACCGAGCAGTTCCAGGAGATGAAACGGAGGATGAGGATTCTGCATTACGACAAGCGCTGGAAGGGAGAACCAGGCGATGGCGGCCGCCTGGAGTTGAAAGTACCAGAACCGATGCAGCGGGCCCTGCTCGCCCCATTGCCGGCGCAGGGCGCGGTAGCGACCGTCTTCCGACTTACCCCACAGCCGATCGATGAGCACGTGGGTGCCGAGGCGGACGGCATAGAGGCACACCAGCAACGCCACCAGAAGACGCCTGGCCGGTTCGCCCGGAACAGCGCCGGCATACCACCATACGACCAACGCCAGCCCGTAACACCAACCCACATCGGCCAGGGAAAGATTCTGGAGGCGGCGTTCGAGCAGCCACAGCGCACCCATCAGGAGCGCCGAGGCGACCCAGGCGGTCAGGAGGAGGGACAGGGGATCGCTCGTTGTCATGCGATCAGCGATCGGACAGGAGCCACATACAACCGGATGCATCGCACAGAGTCAGGCCATTGTACTATGCCGCCCTCCATCAAGACAGAGCCGCCGGTGCAGCATGGCATTCACCTGCAGAGACCGGTAAGATTCAACATCGAGACTGTGACGAGTACCGTGACATCACACCGGAGGGACGGATATGAGGATAGGGTTCGTCGGAATGCTGATCGCCGCGATGGCCGGAGTGGCTGCGGGACCGACCCACTCTGGAGCCGGAGACAATCCTGCGCCGAAAGCTTCTCCTTTAGCAAAGGGGAAGACGCTCTTCATCAAGTATTGCGCCGGGTGCCATGGCCCTGAGGGGAAAGGAGACGGCTACAAGTTGCTCGGTGCGGATCCGGCGAACCTGACGGCGCCCGAGACCAGGAACAAGTCAGATAACGCGCTGCTCGCGACGATCCACGAAGGAAAACCGAACATGCCCTCCTGGAAGGGACGGCTTTCCGACCGGGACATCCACAATGTGCTGGCCTATATTCGTACGCTGCCGCACTGAGCTAGCAGGATGCGGAACAAGTCCGCCAGCGGCGTTCTCGACACCCGTGAAGTGTGAAGCAGATTTCGTCAAACTGAGACGCGAACGGTGAAACATTTTCCGTGAAGCGTATCTCGTGAAGCGTGAAACGCAAAACGATCGACGAGATACGAAGAACGAGAGACGAACGACGTTTCACGAACGGCGGGTATGAGGGCCTTCTTGCGCAGCCGGCTAGGGCGTGACTGACGCAGGATAGTCCCAGGGATCGATGCAGTCTGGGGGAAACTCCGTCAGCCATTGCCGGAGTCCCGGCAGGCGAAACGACAGGAGCGCCTGAATTTTGTCGCTGCGCATCGACAGGTCCGGCGGCCGCCGCGGGCCGTGATAGGCGGCGACTGATCCCGGTTGGAGGCAGGAACGAAACTCGGGATAGAGCTGCGATAACACTTGCCCGATCTCCCATCGAGACAGCCGCTCCCGACCTCCCAGATGATAGAGGCCCGATCGGCGCTGCACCGCACATTCCCAGAGCGCCCGCACCAAGGCACCCGCCGGTAACGGGCAGCGAAATTCATCCGTGAACAGCGTGAGCTGCTGGCCCTTCCCCGCAGCGCGCCGCATATCTTCCACGAAACTCCGGTCGCCTGTCGGCGACGTTCCCGCTGTCAGCGCGATGCGCACGACCGCATGGGCCGGATTGTCGAGCACCACCTGCTCTGCCTCAGCCTTCGTCTGCGCATAGACGTTGAGCGGATGGACAGCATCGGTTTCGACATACTGCCCTTTCGCGCCGTCGAACACTTGATCGGTGGACAGGAAGATGAATGGCACGTCGCGGGCCAGGTCGGCGAGAACGCGGGTCGCCTCGACGTTGATCCGCCGGGCCTGCGCAGGATCCTGTTCGCAGAGGCCGGTCCGGCTTAACGCTGCGGAGTGGATGACGAGGTCGGGCCGGTGACGATCCCAGAGCCGCTGTACGTCTCCTCGATCGGTAAGATCGGCCTCCTGCCTCGTCACGCCGCGCGTTTCCCAATCAGGGACCCAGCGCGGCGCAGTTCTGACGAGATAGCCACCGATCAAACCGGCGGCGCCCGTGATGAGCGCGACCGGTTTCATATTTCTCCTCCGCCCAGACGCCTGATCTCCGGTACCTCGATCACCCTCGTCTTCATCGGGGGCTGTTCGATGGACCAGAGCAGGGCCGAAAGCATCTGTCCGATCGTCACCAATCCCAAGCGCATGGCCGCCTCTCTCGTCGCGGGCACTCGCTCCAAGGCACGATAAACCGGCACCAGCGCCAATGGCCACCAATGCCCGGGACCGAGAATGTACCAGGGCCGGAGAATCGTCGCGACCAACCCCGCCGCCTCAAGCGCCGCTTCACAAGCACGGCGCACGGCGATGTAGTCTCGCATGATGGGCGCCGGCTGGGCGACACTGACATAGACGAAGTGGTGCGTACCGACCGTGGCAGCAGCTCGAATCGCCGCCATAGCAGAAGGTCCATCGATCGCGCGGAACTGTGCCCCTTTCCATGGCGCGGGTTTCGGCACGCCGACCAACTGCACCAGGGTATCGCATCGCCGCACAGATTCCGCCAGGCCGTCCGCGCGTAATGGATCGCCGACCACGACTCGGCACCCGGCCGGAAGTTTCTTCACGGATGACTCGCGAACCAACGCCGTCACATCATGGCCTCGTTCGATCAGCAAGGGGATGAGTCGGGCGCCTATGTAGCCGGTGGCACCGGTGACAAAGATGTGATGCCTGTCGGTCGCCGCACTCATGGATGTGAGAGGAGCGCCGGCTTGGACCCCAGGAATCCGGCCCAACCGGCCGTCCCGTTCATCTCCTCGCGCCCCCTCGCCACAAGGCGGGCCGCGGCTGCCGTCAACGCAGCCTGATCGTCGGCCGACAGGCCGAGGTTGGTGGTAATATGCGTCACGCGCTCACCCAAGGGATCACTATCCGGCAGCTGGCGCAATGCCACATGCCAAAACTGACAGACCCCTCCGCTTCCGTTCTGACCGACCCGAAAGGTACCGAACTGCGCCGCATCCTGCCGGGAGGCAGGAATTCCCGCCAGCTCCAAGACATTGCGACGGTGGCCTCTGAGCAGGGCCGCGGCAGCGGAGAGGGGTTTGAGCGCCTCGTTGCTCGGGCGGCCCGTCGCATCGATGGAGATGATCAGGCAGCCCTGCGGAAACAGATCCGTCACAGGCCGGTCGATCAACGCGTCGTCAACCACCTGCATAAGCGTCCGAATACCCAGGTTGTCGGCCGCGCCTCCATCATAGGCAAGGATCGGCTCGAGAGACGCCCCGTTCGTGCGCCCGTCCGCTAACTTCAACGGTTCCAGCACGCCCGGGTAGGCGGCCGACATATAGACGGCGCGGGCAATACTGAACGTCGCCAGCGGGATGCCCAACGGCGCGAACGGTTGATCGGCAATGATCAGCGGGTCGCCCGTCAGAGCATTCGTGGCATTCAACAACAAGATCGGCCGGGAGGGATTGAGGTCGGCGAAGGTCGCGCCGTGAAACAGTTGGTCATCCAGGGCGCGGATGACCGGTTCGGCTGGAACCGTGTTTCTAAAGGCATACCGGATCAGATTGTGTGGAGCGGCATACCAGGGCCCCGTCACTGCCCCTTGAATATCCCGGCCGATCTGCTCCACGAAGCCGTTCTGAAAATTCAGGTCACGGTAGCCCTCCAGCGCATAGGCAGCAGCCGGCAGGGCACCGCCCGACACAGCGGACAAGACATCGACCTGCGAGAGAAGGCCAACCCGGTCCAGTTCCTTCATGACCGCCGCACCGAACACGGCTGCTCGGCTCCCACCCCCGGAGAAGGCCAGCCCGACGAACCGGCCATCCGCCAGTTCCTTGTGTCCTAATTGCAGCGTGGCCCTGCTGGGTGCGGGGCGAGGGTCAGCGGAGAGAGCCCGAGGAGGATCGCCAGTCGTGCAGGACACCCAGGTCAGCAGCAACGTCGCGAGGCAACAGCCGAGAAAACGTTCCGGTACCATGCTCATGTGTGAATCTACGGCTGAGCCGGAAAAATGGATCTCTCTCCCATAAGAATGGTAACTAGTTTAGAAACATTGCAGGCTATTCAAAAAGGCTGTCCAGCAAGGCCGCAAGAAGCACGACGACTGAGTCGTACCCTCTGGGTACGTCGCAGGGAGGCGTGTGACTGAGAACGCTGCTGGCAGCCCTTTTTCAACAGCCTGCTAGTTCCTGGTTAGCTTGCGATACCTGATCCGATGCGGCTGGTCGGCTTCTTTCCCGAGCCGCCGCTTCCGATCGGCTTCGTATTCGCTGTAGTTCCCTTCGTACCAGACCACTTTGCTGTCGCCTTCAAAGGCCATGATGTGCGTAGCGATGCGGTCCAGGAACCAACGGTCGTGGCTGCTGATGACCGCACAGCCGGCAAACCCTTCCAGCCCTTCTTCCAAGGCGCGAAGCGTGTTCACGTCGAGGTCGTTGGTGGGCTCATCGAGAATGATCAGGTTCGCCCCTTCTTTCAGCATACGGGCCAGGTGCACCCGATTGCGTTCGCCCCCCGACAGGTCTTTGACTTTTTTCTGCTGGTCGGTGCCGGCAAAATTGAAGCGGGCACAGTACCCGCGCGCATTGACCTCGGCCTTACCCAGCATGATCGTGTCCTGCCCGTCGGAGATGATTTCGTAGACGGTTTTGTTTGGATCCAGCGATCGGTCCTGATCGACGTAACCCAGCTTGACCGTTTCGCCGATCCGGATGGTGCCGCTGTCCGGCTTCTCCTTGCCGATGATCATGCGGAACATGGTCGTCTTCCCCGCACCGTTCGGGCCGATCACCCCGACAATGCCGCCTTTCGGCAAGCTGAATTCCACATTCTCATACAACACATTGTCGCCGAAGGCTTTGCTGATGCCCTTCGCTTCCACCACGACATCGCCCAGGCGGGGCCCAGGCGGGATATAAATCTCCAACTCGGCGGCCAGCTGATCCTGCTTTTGATTGACCAGTTCTTCGTAGCGATTGAGGCGCGCCCTGCCCTTCGATTGCCGGGCTTTCGGCGACATCCGGATCCATTCCAACTCATGTTCCAGCGTCTTCTTGCGTTTCGATTCGGCCTTCTCTTCCTTCTCCAGCCGATCCTGTTTCTGCTCCAGCCAGGAGGTGTAGTTGCCTTGAAACGGAATGCCATGCCCGCGATCCAGCTCCAAAATCCAACCCGCCACGTTGTCGAGAAAGTACCGGTCGTGGGTGACGGCAATGACCGTCCCCTTGTACTGCTGGAGATGCTGCTCCAACCATTGCACCGATTCGGCATCGAGATGGTTGGTCGGCTCGTCCAGCAGCAGAATGTCGGGCTCCTGGATCATGAGCCGGCACAGGGCCACCCGGCGCTTTTCGCCTCCGGAAAGCACGCCCACTTTTTGATCGGCGGGCGGGCAACGCAACGCATCCATGGCGATTTCCAACTCGCTTTCGAGTTCCCAGCCGTTCGCGGCTTCGATCTTCTCTTGCAATTGCGCCTGCTTGTCGATGAGTTTTTCCATCTCATCGGGACTCGCCTCGCCCATGCTGTTGCTGACCGCTTCGTATTCGTGCAGCAAGGCGACGAGTTCCTTCTTGCCTTCTTCTACGACTTCTTTGACGGTCTTGTTGGGATCGAGCTGCGGCTCCTGTTCGAGCAAGCCGACGCTATAACCCTTCGAGCGTGTGATCTCGCCGACATAGTTGGGATCCACCCCGGCAATGATTTTCAACAGCGAGCTTTTGCCTGACCCGTTCAATCCCAGCACACCGATCTTGGCGCCGTAGTAAAAGCCTAAGTAGATATCGCGCAGGACCTGTTTCTTGGGCGGATAGACTTTCCCCACTCCGACCAATGAAAAAATAACTTGCTTATCGTTCGTCGCCATAGCCATCCTCAGTAGAGTGTGAACCGTCTGTTCGATCGTGCAATCGATGACCATAACAAAGCGCGGCACTATTCACAACCGCGCAAGAAGCACTCATCGACATGATTCGAAACCACCCAGCCCCCAGCCGATCCTGCCTGACCATTCTAGCGGTAGTGTGCCTGAACCTATCCGCCTGGACGAGCGCCGACTCGGTCTTTGCTGACGACCGCGAGCAGCGCGATCTGGTGGACCAGTCGCGCATGACCCTCGCCAACTTTCTAGCCGATGCCAACATGACCTGGTTTCGCGACCACATCCAAGAGGCCAAGGGCCTGTTCATCGTGCCGCACTACATGAAAGGCGCCTTGATCTATGGCGCGGCCGGCGGCAGTGGCGTCTTTGTGGCCAAGGACGAAAAGACCGGCGAATGGAGCGAACCGGCGTTCTTCACGATGGGGGCCGCCAGCATCGGGTTTCAGTTCGGCGCGCAAATGTCAGAGGTCGTCTTGCTGGTTCTGACGCAACGCGCGGTCGATTCGCTGCTGCTGGGCAATTTCAAACTGGGTGCGGACGGATCAGTCGCCGTCGGCCCAGTCGGAGCCGGTGTGTCCGGCGCGACCACGCCCAACCTCAGCGCGGACCTCTTGTCCTTCGTGCGGGCCAAAGGTCTGTTTGCGGGTGTGTCGTTGGAAGGAGCGGCGCTCATCTCGCGGGACGAGTGGAGCCGAGCCTACTACGGTAAACCGGTCACGCCGACCGACATCGTCATCCACCGCGAGGTGAGGAACCCGCATTCGGAGACGTTGCATCAAGAGATTCTCAGAGCCACCGGTAGACCGTAATGGCGCCCTCGGACAGCAGAAAATCTGGGCTATGACGAATGGGTTTGGAGGACATAATGCCCCGCTTTTCATCCAACACCCTGGTCGAGCTGATTGACGCGTTGCAGTTTTCTGCACATCACCAGATCGAGACATTCGTTAGGAGATTTGAAATACCAGAGGCAGATAACGGAGGTAAGCTGGGACCTCGCATAAATGGGATTGTTGCATACCTCGACGAACACGTTTAAGCACTAGAAGTATCTCTACTTGATAGGGGAGGCCGCTGCTGCTAGGGCCATTTCAGCCAAAAATCAGAAAAGAGTTGCTTGACATGACTCGGAAACTGGCCGAGTGTGTAGGTGTGATCAAGCTCAATATGCATAAGGCTAAGACACATCTCTCCAAATATTTGGCCAAGGTTAAGGCGGAGGAGCGGATTGTGTTGTGCAAGCGCAATCACCCCATTGCGGAGATCACGGCGCTGCCACAACGTCTCACCCATGCTCGGCCCATCGGGCTAGCCAAAGGGCGCTTTACCGTCCCGCGCAGTTTCTCCGAACCGCTCCCGGACGCATTCCTTCAGGCGTTTGGGAGAAAGCGCAAGTAAACTATCTGCCCGATAGCTGTACCTTTCTGTGGGCTTTCTCGAAGGCCAAGCAATTGAACATGATTGTCTGCTGCTCACGCCCGATCCTTTGATGACCCAATACCCGGTTCGCACTCGCTGGTAGTTACAGGGAATGCAGCACCGCGGTTCCAGCCCTGGCCTTCGTGGCCAGATCGGCAAGGCCGGCGCGGGCTTCGTCGGCATTGCGAACAGCGGTGGCGAAGGCGAATCGTCCGCCCTGCATGCGGTCGGGTGTTTTGACCCGCAGATGAAATCCCAATCGGTCCATCGTCGTGATACTCGCCTGCTCGGCATCCAGCTTGCCACATTCACGGGCGAGCAGTAACAACGTTTCCTGCTGCCTCGTATTGATCTCGCGAATGAGGTCCGCCGCGGTCTCGGCTAATGGATCGACGGCCGCCGCCATGTAATCAGCCGGTGCCACCCATCCCATCGATCCGAACCCGCCGACAAAATAGATATCCGCGAGGGCCATACGGAAGAATGCAAAGTCATCGAAGTCCACCCAGTAGGCCGCGTTCGCATGACGGGCGAGATATCGCTCGCGCACCGGAGCGACTTCGTCCTTGGGAACCTTCGTAACTGAACCCATCAACGTCACCCGCGCCGCACCCAGCGGATCCCGCTGACTCTCCGGCGGCGTGATGAGCAGGCTCGCGCGCGGGTCGCCGAGCAGGTTGTGCGTGTGCATCGCCATGCCGCTGATCAGAAAACTCGGCTGCCCCTGATCATCCAACCCGTACGGCATCACCGACCCGAAGGGCCAGCCCGGTTGCTTGCGCGAAATGGTCGACAGCCCGCCCGTCTGTTGCAGATGCACCAAGGTCCTGGCCTTTTCGGCATGGGACGGTTCGGGAACATCAGGACCTTCTGAGTCCGGTCCGCTATTATGTGCGCCTAACGATGACATGAACCCCTCGCTTTCCTGGCAGGCTGCGGAACAATCGCTTATCGTGAAAACTCGCTCCTCCTGCCGTCTCCAATCAACCCAATCGCAGGATGCGCAAAAATGCAGAATCCTACCCGTCATTCGTCTCTCGTGACAGTCCGGTTGCGGCTCCTGACGAGATACGCTTCACGATTCACGCTTCACGGGCGTGGAAAACGCCGCCGGCGGACTGTTTCCGCGTCCTGCAGGCTCAGATGCCCAAGTCCTGCGTGAGCCGCAACTCCGATTCGTCGACGATTTCTTCCAGGCAGGTGAAGCAAGGAAAAGGAAACCGATCGACCGGAACCGCGCAGACCTCCCCGACAGGCGAGTCCTCCAACGCCGGGCCCCCGCATTCTTTATGGACTAAGACCAGCATGGTTAATCCTTTACCACCAGCCGCCGAAATGTATCCAGGTGTTCCGGACCGCTCAGCCGATGATCGCCGGTTTTCAACAGTAATTCGATAGGAAACTCCGGATCCTGCGACAGCACATGTTGCACAAAGGCCCAACTCCCTTCCGGGTTGATCACCGCATCTTGCAGGCCGTGCAGAATGGTCGTCTTGACGCGTCGCGGCATGGTGAAGCGACGGCGCCACAACGTCTGACTGTCTTCGACCCAATGCCAGGGAATCGGCGCGTCCCTGTGCAGAGGCTCGTCGTCCCAGGGCATGACACCCGTCGACTGCCACTGCTCGCGCCGCTCAGCGGAGATTTGTGCCGCCCGCAGGTCCATCATATTGAAGGCCGGGGCGATCAGAATGAGTTCTTCGACGGACGGTTGCTCCTGTGCCACCAGCCAGGCCAGCCAGCCGCCGAGTGAATTGCCCACGATGGTGATCGGCGGACCATCGGCCAGCAGTTGGGTGACGGCTTCCGCATCCTCCAGCCAGTGCAGCAATCGATAGTCACCCCACTGGCCTTCCGAATCGCCCCACCCGCGAAAATCGAAACAGCAAAATCCCCACCTTCGCTCCTGGCACCATTGGGCCAGGGCTTTACTCTTGTTGCCCCAACGCTTGGAGAGAAACCCGGTGATGAACAGAATCTGGCGGTCTTTGCCCGCAATGCGATTGCCGCGGATGCGCCTCTGATCGGCGCCCTGTAGTTCAAACATCGTGGGGTCAGTGGTCATGATGAAAATCCGCCGTGCGCGTGAGGGCCAATAATAACAGCGCCGGACAGCCGAGCCGATCTCTCCAAGCCTCCCGGCGAGCAATGAGTGGTGCTGTCACTCGTGGTTCCTCGAGCGCTTCGATGGATAGCCCTGCCTGCTGAACGGCTGCGAGGATGTCGGACTTTTCATGCATGGTCCCTTCCGTACGATATTCCCGGCCTGCCGCCGTGAATCGCACCGTCGGACCGGTTTTCCGTTGCATGTCCGGATGGACCGCCGTGACGACGGCTCGCCCGCCTGGCCGGAGCGCTGCCGCGATGCCCAGAAAAAATGCCGAGAGATCATGGACATGGTCCAGCACCAGTCCGGAGACAATGCGGTCGAATGTCTGTGGACCGAATGGAATACGCTCGACCGAGCCTTGTATCCATCTGGCACCAGCAGCCGGTGGCGTTTGCCGCCTGGCCCGCTCCAGCATGCCTCGAGACAAATCCAGGCCAATCACAGCGGCATCGTGACTCGCCAACCGCAGATAGCGACCGGTTCCACACCCGAGATCTAGAATGCGGCACTCTGCAAACGGCTTCAGCATGGACAGCAGAAACGGCTGGTCGAGAAGAACGGAGGGATCTTCGTCGTCATAATCTTCAGCCCATTGATCATAGGCCGATCGGGTAGAGAGTAAGCCTGCCGTTTTGCGATCATCTGCCATCAGCGTCACCCAACAGGAACCAGCCGGCATGGAGCACGAGGCTGAACCGAGCCTCTCGGCTGCACAGCATGTATTAGCCCAACGCTTTCAGGATGAAACTGCCAAGCCGGCGCAGAACGGGCTCCGGAATTTCATGGCCTCCGCGGAACGGCTGCCAATCGACCACTAACCCCGCATGATGAAATTCATCGCGCAACCGCTCGGCCATGCTGAACGGGAGAATCGGATCCTGTGTGCCGTGGCTCTGAAAAAGTGGCAGTCCTTTTCGTTTGGCCATCAACGGCCCCCACTCCTGCTTGGCCACCAGCGTGCTCGACAGTTGGATGAGCCCGGCATAGGGAAGGGTGCTCTGCAAAAACGCGTCGCAGGACAACATCGCGCCTTGGGAAAAGCCTCCCAGCAGGGTCTTGGCCGGGTCGACCCCCAGTTTCTTATGCACATCCTCCAGCAAAGCTTTCACCCGCTCGCGCGCCTCCGGCAGCCCGCGCGGGATCTCGCCGGACATGTCGCGGACCTTACCCGCCGCTCGATCGGCCTGAATGCGTGCCATATCGATCATCCACCAAGCCCGCGAATCGCCAAAGCCCATGGGAATCTGAATCGGCGCTTCGGGAAAAAGAAACCGCGTGCCCGCAGGCGCGTCCAGATATTCGCTAAGCGGCACCAAGTCATCACCCAGCGCGCCGAATCCATGGAGCAGCACCACCCATGGGCCATTGCCGCCGCCCTTGCCGTCGGTGCCTCCGGTCAGGCGAACCGTCAGGCCGCCGAGTTTTTCAAAACGCATGGGGCTACAACTCCTTCGTGAGATCGGTCGTCCCTGCGAGGCGCAGGCAGATCGTCTCCCAGACCAACCTGATACTTAGTGTAATGGGATTACTGGCCGAGATACCAGTATTGCAGGAAGGCGAGAGCGGCCACCAGCGTTGCCTGTACCATCGGCTGCTGATAGAAGGGCACGAAGGCGCCTTGTTGGATGCTGTCGATCTCTTTGATGAGTAGCCGGATCGACTCATTTGATGCACGTTGATCAGCTGAACCGGTCTGATCGGCTGACGGAGCGGTCTTATCGAGTTGGTCCTGCAAGGGAGCAATGATGCGCCGTTTGGCTCCCACCGCCGCCACATAGAGCACAGTAGCACTGGTGATTAATACAAGGCTATTGACAGTCAAAGCCAAGATCAACACGGGCGGGAAATCCCAATTATCGAAGTAATGGTTCCGGGCGGCGATCAATAGAAATAGGACCAGGAAGGGATGAAGCACGCGCCGATTCACTACCGTGCTCCGCTCGACGATGAGGCGGATCTTCTGCATCGAGGTCAGATCGCCTGTTGCCGACGGCATTTCCTGAATCCATTTAGTGCAGAGAATCACCGCGTCTAATAAGGCTAAATTCAGGATGAGGAATGACAAGACGCTCGCAACGAGTAAACCCACGTCAATGGCACAACTGAACGTGCCGCGACAAGGGACGGAGAGGCGGAGTTTGCCGTCGTTCATGACCAGCACCAACGGCAGGAGAAGGCAGAGATAGGCCGCAAATCCCATGGCAATGCGAGCCGCGCGCGGTAGAAACCCGTGGGCGCGGCGGTAACGCATCCACAGATCCTTAAGGTCCCCCGGATAGTCCTGCTTGGAGCCGTGGAACATCCAGTTCAGGTCACTCCCGAAACCTTTCAATTTGTCCCGCCATCTGCCAGCCTTGGAATTGTCATCAGATTGCAATTCGGAGGAATAGGACTTCGTGAGCTCATCAATGTTGCGGGCGGAATCCGCACGCGCCTTGAAGAGGAAAAAGAGGCTGAGACATATGGCCATAAACCGCAGAGCCTCCGTGGGCCAAATGCTCACGCCGTCGGTCCAGGAAAACGGTTCCTCTTCGGCATACGTTGTAAGATGGACAACCTGACACGTAAATACCAATACCATCACCACGGGAATCAGCACCCAGGCTGAGCGCGGGATCCATTGAAGCCGGCGCTTGGCCGGATCTGGTTCGTCCCGTGCCGTCATCCAATTCCACAGACGCCCGTAGCCCCAGAGCGCCAAGAACCCGAGAGTCAGTCCGACGATCCAGAGAAACGCGAGTTGCGGCGGCGGCTTGAATGTCCTGGTTTCGCGGTCGACATCGGTTCGAAGGGGATGGATCGTGGGTAAGCCTTTCCCAGGCCAGTCAGTACTCAGATCCACCGCTCCGTGGCGGCCGATTTCGAAGATGCGGGGCGGAATCAGCCCATTCTCAGGACTCGATGCAACCGCACCGACGGCTTGCAGCACGGCAAAAAACGTGGAGGTTTGAAGCGAGCTGCGAAATGGAGGAATGCTCTGCTGCAGCGACGGCGCCAGTTGGAGCCCGAATTGCGAGGCCACGATGAGGTTACGCGTCCACTTCTGCTCATCCTCATGAAAATAGCGGGCATCCAGATCGGTGGCAAAGAACAGGGCATTCGGAAATTCTTCGCGTACGGCTTGTAGGATCAGCAGCGCATCATAGGGGTCTCGTCCAAGGATTCCGATGGCCTTGACCGTTCCACTTCGTTTCTTGCCGTCCGTGTTCTGTTCGTGATTCTTCTCGGTATTGTTCTTATTCTGCTGGCGGTCGTCCTGGCATTCGGCCTTGATGCGCGTCACCAATCGCCGCACATAGTCCAGCTGTGCCTGTCCCTCAGGCCGCTCGTATGACGCGATGTCACGGAACGGGCCCTTACCTTCCCCCTTATCCCGGTCCTTAGCCTTATCGTCATCTTTCGACTTGGTTCGTTTGGCTTGATCCTCCGCCGTCTCTCCATCCAGACCGCTCAGGTAGCTGTATTGAACGATGTTGAGTTCTTCCTGTAGCCCCCTGTTTCCGAATACTCGTTCGATTCCATGCCCGACCGACAGACATTTCTGATTGTCACCTGACCTCGCCTCGCCGGATCGTGACGAAGACCGAGATTTACACTCGCCATGAAACTTTTCTTGGTTGTGATGATGCCGATAGGCGGCCGCTGTAAACGTCAGAGGCAGAGCCCTGGCATAGAACGAATCCCATTCCCCTATCAATACAATCCGGTCAGTCCCGATTCTCACCCGTCTACGCTCAAGTTCCTCTATGAGAGATTCAAACAGAATGTCGTCACTAGTGACTTGATAGGAACGTACAAGGCAGGCCGCCCTCAGCAATGTCTCCTGCGGTTGCTGAGTGTCAGTGGTGGAGCCGCAGAGCTGTCCGTTAAACGCCTTGAGCCCATGACCGATGAGCTGTGGCATTGCGGTCGCCCAGGGGGAATAGATTTCGACTCGGCCATTTTCCGCATGCCATGCGTAGCGGGCGTGTGGGTTTTTAGAGAGGCTCGCCTCGATTTCTTCCAGAATGCTTCGAAACTCCGACGAACTGCGAGGGCCTAGGAGTTTTACCCGCAACCTCTTGCCTTCGTCCCAGTCCTCTGGGTGGATCTTTTTCAGCAAGGCATTGAGACGAGCCAGGATCTTATCGTCGGACTCGGGGGACTTGACCCACAGTACCAATATCTGACGGAAGGAATTGTTGCCCGACATGCAGGTACTGAACGTGTTTCGCTTGTACCATTCGTAAGGAGTGTATTGAGAGTCTTGGTAACTTCCTTCTTCAGAAAACTTCCACATGAAGTAGGACAATGACTCGCCCTTGTTAGGAACGAAACAACCAACCTCCAGCCCGGCTCCTACCGCGTACCGATCTCGAATGCGCACCTCGGCGGCCTCGACCGAGTATCCATGTTGAGTCATCACGACCAACACCAGTAACTGTTCGCGGCTAGCATCATCCATCTCTGTGATTTTGGCCTGCAGGCTTTTCAAGCCGTCGTTGTTCTCCGACGATGCGGCGATCCTCGCCTTCACAAGACCAAGCTTTTTCTCGTCGGCCATGATCTGAACCGAAATCTGTCTTTGAGCCTCGACAGCCTTCTCGACGGCCGCGAAGGGGTCTTCCCACAGCCTTGCGCGAACGGAGAGTTCACCGGTCATTTGCTGAAGGCCCGTGCCCAGACCCGGCGGACGCGAACTCTGCAGCGGCTCCTTGGTGAGCACCATGGCGGCCACGGCGAGCGCCAGGGTGACCGTCGTGGCTAGGGATAGGGTGGAATCGTCTCCCTTGAAGGCCATGCGCAATCCTTTGCTTCAGTGGCTCAAGGCTGGAGTGGCCCGCTGCTACTACTTAGGGGGCAGCATGTACCATGCCAACTACGTAGACTATCAACCGCGGCATAAATCGCGTGTCTCAGCTCCGGCTCTGGGATGTGTCGTATCGGCGAGGATACAGCGCCGTATCTGATCGGATACCGTGAGGCTGGTATTTCAGGACAAGGGGGGAGTCAAGAAACCGTTACGAGGAGCAGCTCACGCTGAGATGTTTGCCCCAGTTCGGCGGGGCGACCGCGTAAGAATTCATGCCGGGCTGGTCCACATAGGGATGTTGCAGCAGATTCAGGAGGCAGTCGATTTCCGTGTAATCTTTCTGTTGAGCTTTCTCGATGGCCCCTTGCGCGAGATAGTTCCGGAGGACGTACCTGGGATTGACGCGATCCATGCGAACGCGCCGTTCGTCGTCCCGGCTCTGCTCTCCACGCAGCCGGTCGCGGTACTGCGCAGCCCAGAGATCGAACCGTCCCGGATCCAAAAAATGCTCCCGCAACCGTTCGTTCCTCGCCGCAGGCTCGGATGAGAAGGTGCCGAGTTCACGCCAGAATATCGTGTAATCCACGCGACTGCCGGCCATGAGCGATTTCAGCTCCTGGAGCAACGTTTCGTCCTCGCCGCGATCTTCCGTGAGGCCGAGCTTCTTTTGCATCTGCTCTCGATACGATCGATCGACCAGGACCTGGTAGCCATCCAACACCTCTTTTAAGACGTCCTTCGGCGCGAGCGGCAAGAGGGTTTGCGCGAGACAACTCAGATTCCACAGGCCGATGTAGGGCTGCTGGTTGAAGGCATACCGTCCATTGTAGTCGGAATGGTTGCATATAAAGCCCCGGTCGTAATCATCCATGAAGCCATAGGGGCCGTAATCCAGCGTCGCTCCCAAGATCGACATGTTGTCGGTGTTCAGCACGCCGTGGGACCAGCCCACTGCCTGCCACTGCGCGATCAGCTTCGCCGTGCGCTCGACAACTTCCGCAAAGAAGCGGAGATACTTATCGGCAGCCTGGGTCAGCTGGGGAAAATGCATCTCGATTACGTAATCGGCCAAGCGCTGGAGATGCTCATGCTGCTTCCGGTAGTAAAAAATCTCGAAGGTGCCGAACCGCACGTGCGAGGGCGCCATGCGGACGATGGTTGCGCCGGTTTCCACCTGCTCGCGATAGACCTTGTCGTCGCTCCCGACCAAACAGAGCGCGCGGGTCGTCGGGATCCCGAGGCCATGCATGGCTTCGCAACAGAGATATTCGCGAATGGCCGAGCGCAGCACGGAGCGACCGTCGCCGTCGCGGGAAAAGGGCGTCATGCCTGCGCCTTTCAAATGCAGATCCCACCGCTCGCCACGCCCGTTGACGATTTCTCCCAGAAGAATAGCCCGGCCATCGCCCAACTGAGGCACATACACGCCGAACTGGTGGCCGGAATACAACATCGCGAGCGGTTCCATGCCCGGCACCAGCAGGCTGCCGCCGAAGACTCCGGCGAATTCGGGTCGCGCTGCTTCAGCATGGTCGAGGTCGAGCAGATCCATTGCTGCGCGATTCGCGCTGATCAGGTAGGGGGCGGCGCCGAACGGCGTCGGATTCACCTTGGCGTAGAACACCTCCGGCAGGCGCGCGTAGCTGTTGTCGAAGGTGAGGGTTTCCAGCTTGTGTTTCGTCATGGCCCTAGTGCCCCACTTCACTCATCTTACCGAAAATTCGCTTCCAGATCGGATTCCAGGGTGAAGACGAAAATACGCTCGCCGACCACCGTATCGATGTCGGTGAAGAGGGCGGTAATCTTGGCGCCGATCAGATCCGCCACCTGTTCGCAGAGTCGATCCCGCCCTTGGGCGATGAGGTTTTGCCGCAGCCGCTTGACCATGTCGATGCCCTCGGCCGTCTTGGCCAGTTGTCGCTCCGCGGGGGTGAGCACCCCCTTTAGCCGCGCCACCAGCATATCGCGGACAATGAACACGCGGACTTCGTCGGGGCCGCGACCGAGAAATTCCTGTTCGAATTTGATGATCGCCGTGCGAACGGCGGCTTCCTTTTCTCCCTTGCTGGCAGCAGGCACGGTCATCTTGCTCCCTGGTGAGATAGACACGGACGACCGGATTATAGTCACGGGCGCTCCAGGACTCTAGTCCTATGAGAGCCGGTACCGGAACTGCCGTCTCCGCCTTGCAACCGAGCGTGGGTACGGACGCATCAGAGTCAACCGGCGGAGTTTTCGCTTGCAATTGCGCCGGTTCCACGGATACATCTAACCCAGTTTTCCGGTGGTGCCGACGAGAGGCCGTGATTGTTGCGCGGCCCGGACCCACTCCATCGATGTACTGAGACAGGCAGTAGGGTCTTGCCGGTGTTTCCATTCAGGGAAAGGCCGGGGACAGTGCAGGCCAGTCGTTGGTTCCTTGCGCGAAGGACCGCCGGCTGGCCTGTTTCATTTTAACGCGAGCATGGGGTTCGCATGTCCTTGTCGGCGCTTGTCCCGCTGTTGCCGTTACTCACGGCCTTCATTGTGATGACCGGCGATCGAGCCGACCAGGAGCAGAACGCCCGATCAGGCCTGTTCCCGATCGCGGCATCCTTCCTCGGTTCCGTCATCATATTGATCATGGTGACCGTGGAAGGCCCGATCATGTTCCGATTGTACGATCCGGCCGCCGTCGCCAATCTCGCCTTTCCGATCGGCGTCTACATCGACCGGCTCAGTGCGGCCATGATGGTCTTGATCACAGGTGTCAACACCCTCATCTACCGCTATTCGATGGGCTACCTGTATCAGGATCGCGGGTACCGACGGTATCTGGGCATGCTGGGCCTCACGACCTCGGTGCTGCTCTGCATGGTCGCCAGCGCCAATCTGGTGATGCTTTTCATCTTCTGGCAAATTCTCTCCTGGCTGCTCTTTCTCCTGGCGCACAACCACGGGCATGCGGCCACCCTGTCCGGCGCATCCAACACCTTTACGACCTTGCGGCTCAGCGATGCCGCTTTTCTCGCAGGTATCGTCCTGGGCTATTCGCTGTACGGCACGTCGGAATTTGAGACATTGTTCACACGCGCCGCAGCGTCGCCGGTGACCCTTTCGATCTGGCCCGCGCTGGGATGGGAAATGAACGGCGTCACCGCGGTGACCCTGCTCATTTTCGGCGGCGCCATGGGCAAGTCGGCGCAATTTCCGATTCACACCTGGCTGCCGCGATCGCTCTACGCCCCGACCCCGATCCACGCGCTGCTGCACGCCGGCATCATCAATGCCGGAGGGTTCCTGCTGAACCGACTGGCCCCGCTCTACGGCATGAGCCCGACAACGCTGCATGTGGTGTTCGTGATCGGCATGCTCACGGCGATCCTCGGCGCCACCATGATGTTGACCCAGAACGACATCAAGAAGACCCTCGGATTCTCCACGATCGGCCAAATGGGCTACATGATCATGGAATGCGGCCTCGGCGCCTTTTCCCTCGCCGTCTTCCATCTCATCGCGCACGGCCTGTTCAAAGGGACGGTCTTCCTGAACTGCGGCAACGTCATTCATAAGGCGCGCCAAGAACCCTCCTTTCCGCCGGTCGATCGCGAGACGGAGGAACAAGAATTTTCCAACCTGACCTGGTCCACAGGATTTTTGACCACCCTGTTGCTGCCGTTGATCATCCTGCTGGTGACGCACGGCGTGCTGCGCATTCCGCTGCTCGAATCGCAGGGGACGGTGATCCTCCTCTTCTTCATCTGGGTCACGTCTTCGCAGGCGATCCTCTCCTTGACGCGCATCCGCGCGGTCGCTTCCTGGAAGGTGTCGGCGGCCATGCTGGCGACCCTGATGATCGTCGTGTTCACCTATCTGTTTGCGGTGGAGAGCTTCACCCATTTTCTGTACCCGAACGCCGATGAAGTGGCCGGCTATTTCAAGGCCGCGGCGCTGCCCGGACGGCTGTTCGACAGTCTCGTCCTCGGCACCACGGTGTTGACGATTTTGAGTTGGGTCTATCTGTATGCCCATGCCCACGGGCGCACCATCACGATTCCCGGATGGATCGAGGCCTTTCTCGTCCGCCTCTACGTCCTCTTCATGAACCGGCTGTATCTGGATCAGCTCTATCTCACCATCGGCCGCGTCGTGGCGCAGGTCGCCCATCGCCTGGAGAAACCGCTGTCGTGATGGCATTCAGGCAGTGCAACCATGGCGGCGCGTCTGCAGCCGCCATCGAGGGCCGGTCGTGATCGAGGCCTGGATGGTACCCTGGCTCCTCCTGGCCATTCCTTTGTTAGGGGCCAGTCTTTGCCTCTTGGTGAACGCGTCCCTGCAGCGCATGAAAACTGTGGCGCTGGTGACGACCGCAGCCAGTCTGCTGGCCGTCATCGGGACATCTCTGGCACACCCGGAATCGCCGGCCGGCATGGCGTTTCTGTCCCTGCTTCCGGTCACGGCGTTTCTCACGCTCCTCGGGCAGCCGTTGCACCGGGCTCACCATTCAGCCTGGACCATGACCCTGATCCTGCTCGGCCTGGCGCTGGGCATTCTCACGAGCCACGCGGCTGCGCAGGGGTTCTTGCTGGTGCTGCTCCTGGCCGTCGTCTCCGGATTGTTGTATGCGCATCCGCCGAGCTCCACGGCAGAAACCTGGCAAGGGATATCGTCATTCGGCCTGGGCATCCTGTGCACGCTGATGGCCTTGGCGCTTCCGGCACCGGCTTCGACCATCGCCTCGCTGATCACCTGCGCCACACTGCTGCCCCTCTTGCCCTTGCAGAGCGGCTTCGTGGCGGCGCTCAATGGATTGCCGGGCAATCTTCCCGCCTTTCTGGCCTTCGTTCTGCCCACGGTGGGATTCCACACACTCTCTCTGCTGCTCCCGAGCCTGCCCGGTGCCGCGCTCCGCACGGTGGCGATCCTGGCGCTGGCCGGCGCAGTCTATGGTTCTCTGCGGGCCTTGATTCAGTCGCATCCGCTGCCGCGGCTCGGCTATGCGGCGCTGGCCTTTTTCTGCCTGCTCTGGTGGTTCATTGCCGACACGGGAACCGCGCCGGCCCAGGCCTTGGTGTATCTCAGCGCGGTGGGGCTGACGATCAGCGGTCTCCTCCTGGCTTGGTACGCCATCCGGGCGCGATATGGGGATATCGATTTCCGGGCGCTCGGCGGTCTCGCCTATCCCATGCCCCGTTTTAGCACCCTGCTCGCGCTGCTGGCGCTCGCCGCGCTGGGCATGCCGCCGTTCGGCGTCTTTTCCGGCTTCCTGGGCATGTTGCTGACACCCGCCTTTTCCCCGTCGGGACCGTTCGCCATCATCATGCTCGTCTGGCTCACCGCCTCCTGGTACTACACCGACCTCATTCAACAGATCGTGTTCGGCCGGTCGCGTCTGGACATCCGGCACGAAGATTTGCGGCAGACGGAATTCGTTTCGCTGCTTCTCATCTTGCTGTTGCTGCTCCTGCTGGGGACGGCTCCGTCCCGGATGTTTGAGCCGCCGGCGGGCACTCCCGCCGCAATCGCCATGACGAGTGAACCATGGACCAGATGATTCGCACCGCAGATCCGATGGATCAGGAAACCCGCCGCATGGAATTGCGGGGTATGATCCGGCTCGCCAGCGAAGTCATCGCGCAGTATTGGCCCATGCGCACCTTTGTGCACCATAATCCTCTTCACAGCCTCGAATATTTGCCGTTTACCGAAACGGTCCGGCGCGGCCGGCAATTCCTCGGCGGCGATGGATATCTTTCCGGGGATCTCTACCGTCGCTACGTCAAAACCGGGCGCATTCTCGTCCGCCATCTCGATGAGGCCTTGGCACCCCTCGCGCAGGATCAAGAAGTCGATCTCGGATCTTGCCGCATTTCACAGCGTGAGGTGCTGCGTGCCTGCCTGACCCATGGTTTGTCGCGCCCGGGCGAGGCAACCTGTGACCGGCTTATGGAACGAGCGCCGAACGAGGAACAGGTAGAGGTCCTGGCCGAGCACCTCGTCGGCTTTGCCGCGCCGACGGTGCAGGAACGGATCGCCGCCACGGTGCGCGACGATGTGGCTGCGCTGGGCCGCGAGGTGACTCTCTCGACCTGGTGCGACCGGACGCTGGGCACCAGGATCGGCGAGCTGATCAACGGCGAACTGATCAAATGGTGCGAGGCCTTCCTGGATGAAGGCCATGCCGCCTGGCCGATGCCGGGACGGCGCCAGGGATTGTATGCGGCCTGGAAGCAGGCGGCCGCCAATGAATGGACGACCTGCGGCATCGCGGACAGCCGCCGAAAGATTGCCGCGCTGCCGGAACATCCGGAAGACCTGGTGCTGGACTGCCTCGAAGCCTTGGCGATCCCGGCAGAGTTCCGGCAGGACTACCTCTCGCTGCAGCTTGCCGCCTTGCCCGGTTGGGCCGGCTTCATCAAATGGAGGGCGGAGGAAAACGATTATGCCTGGCAGCAGGCCTACCCTGTCGGCCTGGTAAAATTTCTCGCCGTGCGGCTCTGGTATGTCCGCGAACTGGTCGAACAGGTCTGCCGGGAACACTTGGGCATCGAAGGCACCTATCGCGCGGCCATGCGCGTGATGGACCAGCAGTCTCCCGCGTACTTTTTGCGCAAGGAATGGGTCGCCGGCCGTTTGCCCGCTTCCTTTGCCGATCGAGTCGCTCGCCTCCACGCACGATCGGTCGGCCAACCGGCCCAGGCCGGTCTGTCCCACGAATGGGAGCGGCTCACGCACCACTATCAAATCGAATTCGGTCCGCGGCGGGAACGGGCTTCGCAACGGGCCATGGCCCAACGCCTCCTCACCCTCGCACAGGCGCTCGAAATCGTGCCGGCCCTGTTGATGGACGCGCCGCCGGCCGCCCTTCGACGGCTCCTGGACTGGATGGACGAATTTCCCGAAACGGCCCATGGACCCGTATGGCTGAAGGCCTTGGAGGCCGGGTATCACGAGCACCTGTTCGGGATGTTGCGGCGCGCGCCGACCAAACCGCAGCCTGCCGCCCCCGACGGTCAACCGCCGGTACGCCCGCACTCCCAATCGGTCTTTTGCATCGATGTGCGGTCCGAGCCGTTCCGCCGGCATCTGGAATCCACGGGCGCCAACGAGACCTACGGGTTCGCGGGATTTTTTGCCGCCCTGATTCGATATCGCGCGTGGGGCAAGGAACATGAAACCGAGCAGTTCCCGGTCATCATGCGCGCCAAGAACGAGGTGCGGGAAATCCCTCGCAGCTACCTGGACCATTACGTGTCCAAACACCAGTCCCGGGCCAAACTGGTGCATGCGGGCCATACGCTGTTGCACGACTTGAAAGAAAACGTCGTCACGCCGTATGTGATGGTCGAATCCTTGGGCTGGTTTTATGTCCTGCCCATGATGGGCAAGACCTTTCTGCCGGCTCTCTACAAGCGACTGACCGGCTGGATCCGCCGCTTGTTTGTGCCGCCGATCGCGACCATTTTAACCGTCGACAAACTGGCGCCGGCTGAAACCGAAGAAATGGTCGCCTCCGAGCAACGTGCGCTGATCTGGAAGGCCCTGCGCGATCGGTTCGGCTTGCATGGCTCCAGAGTCGAGGCCGAATTCGTCGAAGCGCTGCGACGGCGAGCCTTGGACGAGGACGCACCCGTGGAGCCGTTCTTGAGCGAGGCCGCCCGGGCGATCGATCTCTCGAGCGAGCAACTCTCCACGTTTATCGATGAGCTGCAGCGGCACTATCGAATCAACGGCCGCGCAGCCTCGCGCCAGAAGGAACGCATCACGCGCACCGGCTTCACGCTCGAGGAGCAGGTGATGACTCTCGAAACGGCGTTGCGCATGATGGGCTTGGTGCGAAATTTCGCCCGGCTCGTGCTGTTCTGCGCCCACGGCAGTACCACGGAAAACAATCCGTTCGAGTCGGCGCTGGACTGCGGCGCCTGCGGCGGCAATGAAGGGAAACCGAACGCGCGTGTCCTGGCGGCCATGGCCAACCGCGCTCCGGTGCGTGAACGGCTGGCCAAACGCGGCATCGTCATTCCGCCGGATACGCACTTTTTGGCCGGGCAGATCGATACGACGACTGATGAGGTGCAGCTGTTCGATCTCGAAGACGCACCGCCGACCCACCGCAAGGATGTGGCTCGCCTGTATGAGGATTTACGGGAAGCGGCTCAGCTCACCAGCCAGGAGCGTTGCACGAGATTTCCCGATGTCGGCGCCGTGCTGCCGCTTGAGAAGGCGTCAGGCCATGTGGCTGAGCGCAGCGCGGACTGGAGTCAGGTGCGGCCCGAATGGGGCCTCTCCGGCAACACCGCCTTCATCATCGGCCGGCGGGAACTGACGAAGGGGCTGAATTTGTCCGGGCGGATCTTTCTCCAATCCTATGATCATCGCGAAGACCCGACCGACCGATGGCTCGAAGTGCTCCTCACCGCCCCGCAAGTGGTGGCGCAGTGGATCAACATGGAGCATTATTTCTCCGCCGTGGATAATGATGTCTATGGGAGCGGGAGCAAGATTTATCACAACGTCGTCGGCCGCCTGGGGATCATGTCCGGCCCCTATAGCGATCTTCGCCTCGGACTGGCCTGGCAAACCGTCATGAACGGCGAGCTGCCCTTTCATGAACCGATCCGCCTGATGACGCTGGTCGAAGCCCCGCGCTCGCGCATCGAACGACTCATCGCGCGGCATGAAATTCTGCAGCATTTTTATCACAACGAGTGGGTTCATCTCGCGGCGTTGGATCCTGAGGACGGCACCTGGTACCGCTACATGCCGTCAGGAGTGTGGCGCAGGGTTCAACATCCGGGTGAACCCTCGCAGGCTGGGTAATCGCGCTTCATCGCAGACGACGATCTCTCGCAAAGCAAAGGAGTCGAGACATGGCCGCACTGACGTTGCATCCCATGAAAGAAATCCGGGTCATCGTGTCCGGGGAACACCGGCCCTTCGTCACGGAATTGCTGGACAAGGTCGAAGCGACCGGGTACACCATCATCGGCAACATCTCCGGGAAGGGGCACCATGGCGTGCGTGAGGCGCACTTCATGTTCAGCGAGCAGGAGAGCCTGGTCATGATTATGGCGGTGGTGCCCGAGGAGAAGGTGGAGCCGGTGTTGGCCGGATTGCGACCGCTGTTTGACCGCCACTCAGGGGTCATGTTCGTGTCGGATGTGTCCGTCAGCCGGCGCGACTATTTCGGAAAGAAGAGCGCGAAACCCTGATCAAGGGACCGGAACGCCGCGGCTGGCGAGCCCGCAGCCACGAGACCGACCTTGTCTTCTCACCGGTGATTGTCTACAATGTGCCCCCGTTGACCTGTAAGAGGAAGGACGGCACGTGAAGGGACTACGGTTCGAACGCCTGGGGCGCGATCGCCATTACAACATCATTTTCCACATCGGCAGCAGCTACGTGCCGGTGAGCGACGAGACCATCGACGAACTGAAGGCGCAAAGCCTGCTCTCCTCTGAACGTTTTCTCGATCTCCTCCTCGACAAAATCGGCTACACGAACTACCTCAAAGAACAGATCCGCGCAGAACTCCAAGCCTCCGGCGACCCCATGACGCAGATGACTGTCCTCCAGGGCGCCATCCGCGAACTCTGACAGGCTGCGGAAAAAGTCCGCCAGCGGCGTTCTCGCCTCACTCAGAGGTTCGCCGTACAGCACGAGTACGACTCACCTGTTCGTTCGCTGCGGCCTTGCTGGACAGCCTTTTTGCGCAACCTGCTACACCGCTTGCTGAAACAGGCGACCAACGTCGTTCTCGGCTCGAAAAAATCCTCGACGTACCCTGTGGCTACGCCTGCGGTGTTTTCCTCGCCTGCGGCCTTGCTGGCCACCCGTTTGGGCAACCGGTGAATTCAGAGCCATGTCCACGTTGGTACATTGACGCTGGTGGGAATGTCGCTGGACTTGCGATGCCATCCGATTCAATGCTGACGTCTTCCTGTGAAGCGATTCTCCCCAGTTAAGTCGCAAAAGCCGACGGAGAAACCGCCATTGTTGGAAAGGCCTTCAGGATCTGACGATCACTGGTAACCAAGGGCACTTCCAAGTCTTGGGCGAGGGCCACGAATTCACAATCATAGGCCGAACATCCCGACTGATTAGCTAACGCCAGCACTCGCCCTGATAACACTGTGTATTCATATCCGTTCAACCACCGTTCAGCTTCCTCGCTCATGGCGAGCGCATCATTCAACTGAAGCGCGCCGGTACGGATCAATCCGACCAAGGCATTACGAAACTCCGATCGCCACAGTAGCGGCACCGTCCAGACTGCGTCCCGCCTGAGCACAGCTTCGCTCTCCTGGGTCCGTTGCCCTTGAACATAGAGATAGATCAACAGATTCGTATCAGCCACAATCATGGACGGCCGGCCGTTTTCAAATCCTGGAGCAGACGATCGTTGAGTCGAACACCCGTCGGAATACGGCGGACGGCTCGCGCCCTGGCCAGTAATGTGTCCGCGTCAATGGGGACGCTCTGGGTCATCTGTTCGAGGTATGAAATGACCTCGAAATTCAAGCTTCGTCTATGTGCGGCTGCTTGCTGTTTGAGGCGTTTCACCAAGGGCTCGGGAATATTTTTGATGGTCAAGGTTGCCATGGTATTCTCCTCAGGGGATTCCGTAATGGCACCATTATGGATACTAACTGAGGAGTCACTACCGGTCAAGCAGACCCCACCTCTCCAAAGGCCCAGATCGCGTGCCCGCCCATTGCTCGCACGCCGGTCGAGGGCCTTCTGAGGCCGCGCGTTGCGTGAGCACAGAAGGGCGAGCCCTGCAGGCCTCAATCTCCCGTCTGACCACTGGCGTGGAGGGCGTTCATGATGGCGTTTTTCTTGGCGGGGTCTTTTTCGAAGCGGATGGCTTTGGAGAAGTTCTCGGCGGCGCTTTCCCGTTTTCCCTTGGCGGCATAAATTCTCCCGATGCCGTAAAGCGCTTGTGCTTCCTCGGGGTTGGCTTTCACGGCGCGGTTGAAGGCATCCATGGCCTCGGTCGGCCGCGCGAGCTCCATCAACAACCAGCCCAGCGCTGTGTGCGCAGGAGCCAGTTCGGGATTGGCCTCGGTCGCCGCACGATACTCTTTCATGGCGAGATCCATGCGGCCTTTGGTTTCGTAGACGCCTCCCAGCGCAAAGTGAATTTCGGCATCGTTCGGATTGAGACGCAGCGCTTCTTTATAGGCCTGGAGCGCAGGCTCGAACTTTCCCTGCTCCGCCAGCGCGCAGCCCAGATTCGCATGGGCGACACCGTCGTTGGGATTCAGTTTGATCACTTCGCGATATTGCGGAATGGCCATTTCGAGCCGGCCCTGCTCCTGATAGGCGACGCCCAAGTTCGTGCGGGCGGCGGCGAACGCCGGGGCGAGTTTCACCGCTTCACGATACTCCTTGATCGCCATTTCCAGATGCTCCGCCCGCTCATGGATCTGGGCCAGAAAATAATGGGGATAGGCGGATTGTGGCGCGAGGCGGGCGGCTTCTTTGTAGAACACCACCGATTGCTCCGACTGGCCGGACTGCGCCAGAAACATCCCTTGCACCAGATTCACATGCGGATTGTCGGGATGCTGCTTCAAGAGCGCTTGCACCCATGCTCCCACCCGCTCGATGTCCTCCGCTTCCTGCAGGGCATGCGCATGCACCCGCCAGGCGTCGGCAAATTCACCGCGAATCAGGTGAGTGACATTTAATGCGAAATACGGGCGGGGGTCCTTTTCGTTGGCAGCGTTGAGCGCACGAACCCAGGCCCCGGCTTCATACCCCAACCGGTCCCAGTCACCCGCGAGGAGGGCCGTTTCGATCTGGCTGAGAGGGTGATTCATCGGATGGCTCGCCGGTCAGCGCGTCAGCGCGTCAACGCATCCTGCACATCCGGCGATGTCGCCTGCATGCGCGCGCCGAGGATGGGATACCGTGCGGTGATTTTTTCTTTCATGAGCCAGGCGATGGTGCGATAGGACCAGTGCCCCTTGACGCCGGATCGCAACTTCGCGATGTATTCCGCTTCGGCATAGTCCATCTTGAACAGGCAGCGGACGGAGAACCCGAACGGAATGGCGTAGAGCGCCGCCTCCTGGCTGGATTTCTTCAGCCGTTCGATATCCGATTTCACGTGCCCCATCGCCTCTCGATATTCCTGTTCGAGCCCGGCTTCAGCCAGGATGGGCGGTGTTTCAAACCCATGCACCGTCGTGAAATTCTGCTGTACTTGCTGGCAGCGCCGGTGCCGGTGCATGTCGCGCCAGCCGCCGATGTCCATCATGATATCGAACATGAACGCATAGCCGCTGCGGAATTCCTTGATCAATTCGTCGTAGGGCCCGCGCTTCTGAAAGGCGACTTCCAGGGTGTCTTGCTTTTGTTTCTCGGTCCAGTCCCGGACGACGGCGAGAATGTTTCGATAGGGGGCTTGCGAGACCCGATAGAGCAGCGTCGTCACCACTTCGTCCAACGGATCGTGAGGTTCGATCAGATCGACCGGCTCGGCGGCCCCATAGGCGGATGGTTGATCCAGCCCGGTGCCTTTCAGCACGTCCTTCGCGTAGCGGGCCAGGTCCGTATAGACTTCGGCTTGATAGACGCTCGGTTTCGCGTACCGCGCCAGGGTCGGCGCCATCGGCTCGCCCAACCCGGCCGCCTGACCGGACAACTCACCCCAGAGATTGACCGGCGGCTTGCGACAGGCTTCCTGCAAATCTTCTCCCACTTGGCGCAATTCCGGTATCTGCGAGGACAACAGGCGGGTGATCTGCTTTTCGAGCGTCCGGATACTGACGACCTGCCCCACATTGGTCTGCGCCGCCAAGGGCAGCAGATAGCGGGTGACATCGAAGGCCCGCGCGGTGATGGCCCGTTGGTACGCGGCGGGCGTCATGCTTTCCGGTCGAGGCTCGCGCTCGGTCAGGAATTGGCTCAAGGGATCGTGCAGAGCGCGATAGACCGTAGAGAGCCCGCGCAGAATGCCCAGATAACTTGCTTCGATTTCCTGTCCCCGGATAGTGCCGGGGACGAACCAGCTGGAGGTGGCGAAATTCTGATACCGGCTCGACTTCGCTTGCCCGTCCCACACCGGTTCGTCTTCTAAACGAATGGCGGCGAGTTCGGAAATCTGCTCAAAACAAATAATGACGTGGCCGAGGTCCGCGATCGACCCGTGCCCGTAATCGAAGTAAAACTGTTCCCAGAATTTCTCGGACGAATGGCCGTGCACCCACTTGATACTGTCTTCGATCGAATCCGGAGACCGGCTATAGCGCGCCAGGGCATAGGCGGACTTCTCCGGAGGCATCGGAGCCAGAGCGATCACGCGGCGTGCTGGAGTCGTCATAGGCGTGAAGTAGAGGTCGGAATTGGTTACGCAGCGGACCTGTTGAGAAACGTTTTGACAAACTCTGAAAACCTCGGCGTCATACCGCCGTTTTTTACAAGGAGGGCACTATACGCCCGCTCGATCACGGGCGCAAGAAGCGAACCTCCGTCCTCCGTTTTTGGGAAACGGCTACCGACAGCGGCACAGCCTGTTCTTCGAATGACGCTTTACGATTGACGAAAGACGCGCGCAACGCGTTGACTTGCCGGCGAGCCCGCCGTTATAGTCCCGCACGAATGACCGCGAACCCACGGCTAGAGCGATGATTAAGGCCATTAAAGGCGTCAAGGACCTCCTTCCGGAAGAGTCACCCCGCTGGCGTTTCATTGAGGATACCGCGCGGCGCTGGGCACTCGCGTACGGGTTCCAGGAAATTCGCGTCCCGATCTTCGAGACGACCACGCTCTTTGCGCGCAGCATCGGGACCACGACGGACATCGTTGAAAAGGAAATGTATACCTTCGCGGATCGCGATGGCTCATCCCTGACCCTGCGGCCGGAAGGGACGGCCGGCACGGTTCGGGCCTTCATCGAACATAACCGCGCCGCCGATCCCAGGCCGCAAAAGTATTGTTATGCGGGTCCCATGTTCCGCCACGAGCGGCCTCAAGCCGGGCGGCTGCGGCAGTTTCATCAGTTCGGGGTGGAATCGTTTGGACTATCGGATCCACGGGCCGATATCGAAGTGCTGTCGCTGCTTTGGAGATTGCTGTCCGATCTCACGCTGCCGGGTTTGACGCTGGAAATCAATAACCTCGGGTACGCCGAGGATCGGGCTCGGTACAAACCGCTTCTCGTCGCTTTTTTGAAGACCGTGGAAAGCCGTCTCTGCGGCAATTGCCGGCGCCGCATCGAGACGAATCCGTTACGCGTATTGGACTGCAAGGTTCCCGACTGCCGAGCCGCGACGGAGGGCGCGCCCTGCCTGGGTGATTCCTTGTCGCCGGCGGCGCAACAACATTTCGAACGGGTGACGGCAGGCCTGCAGTCGATTGGCATCCCCTTTCATGTTAACCCTCGTCTGGTCCGTGGGCTCGACTACTATTGCCTCACGGCCTTTGAAGTGACCTGCTCGCATCTGGGGGCGCAAAATGCGGTAGGCGCCGGTGGACGTTATGACGGTCTGGTCGAACAGCTTGGTGGTGCGGCCGTCCCGGCGGTCGGGTTTGCCGTTGGACTTGAACGCATTGCCTTGATGTTGCCCGAAACGTTCATCGTGCCCTCCATTCCGCGAGTCTATGTCGCAGCCTTCGGCACTCAAGCAGCCGACGCGGGGTTCGTCCTCCTCGATGAGCTCCGCCGTGCCGGGGTGCCGGCGGATATGGATTTTCGCTCCACGTCACTCAAGGCTCATCTCCGGCAGGCGGATCGTCTGGAAGCCCTCTATACCATTCTGCTTGGCGATGACGAAGTGGCAAAAGGGACCGCGACCGTACGCCATATGCAGACGAAGGCGCAGGAAGATGTTCCCATTCGAGACCTCGTATCCCTGTTTCGTGACCGGCTTCTCAAGCGGTAATTACGCTCCTTTTTCTAGTTGACTTTCCCGCCCAAAATTCGTACGCTCCGCTTGCAACATTGAATCCATAACTATTTGATTATTAAGAGCTACTGTACTTTTTCCACAGGCACATTTGTATGGGGGCATTTAAGGTCGGCTTCCTCTTATCCACACCCCCGTCACACCCCAGCGTGGAGACGGTCGCCGCGCTCTCGTCTGAAGCATTAGGCCAAGGGGCGGACGTGTATCTCTATTGCATCGACGAAGGGGTCAAGAATCTTCGGGACCCTCGTTATGCGGACCTCGTCGGTCGCGGCATGAAGTTGTTCGTCTGTGCCTACGGCTGCCAGCAACATGGAGTGTCCACCGATCAACTCGATCCCCGCATCTCTCTCTGCGGGTTAGTGGTGCTGTCGAATATCGTGAACGGCTGCGACCGGTTTTTAGCCTTCACCTAATGGCTCCTCGAAGGATGGCATAGTGGCCGCAACCGCTTCCATTGCCCTGATCATCCGGGCCGATCCTCTGACTTCCGCCGTCCCGGTCGAGGCGCTGCGCATTGCCTTAGGTTTGGCCGCGGGGGAAAATCCGATCACCGTCATTTTGATAGGGCCGGCGGTCCGTCTCCTCGCTGAAGAGTCAGACGAGATCATTGATCTGGAGATCCTCGAAAAATATCTCCCCTCCTTAGAGCATCTTCAGATTCCGTTTCTTCTCGTCTATCCATCCGGCCCTCCGCCTGACCTTCAAGAAGGATTTGCCGTGACTGTCGGAACCATTGAATCGGCCCGGCAGGCCATGGCTGCGGCCGACCGGGTCCTGGTGTTTTAGGAAGGATGTTGCTCGATGCCGGAGCATAAGACACTCTATCTCCTTCGGCGGCCCATCTCGGATCCCGCCGAATCATTGTTACCTGCGGCGGCGGAGACACAACTTTCCGACTGTGTTTCGCTCGTGGTACTGGAAGGAGCTGTCTCGTCGGCACCGCCCTTTCCCGGTCCGGTCTACATTCTCCGCCAAGAATCCGGCGCGCCGGTTCGGGAGGGATCCGGAACGAACATTTCCTATCGAGAGCTGGTGAAGTTGATTGCGGAGCATGACTCGACGGTTGTGCTGTGATCTCCCCACCGTCTTCTCTTATATATTCTTTCTAAAAAGAGAAGATCAGGAGCCGTCGGAGTAGGAGTAAGTCCTGTGAATGCTGTGGATGAACACTGGGAGCTGCGCCGGATTTGACGGAGGAAGGTCCTGGCCCATGTTGATGAGATGGTGTATAAGGCAGGGGGCCTCCAGGGATAAGGTGAGGGGGCTTGTGTATGAGGAAGTGTGATGGGTGTGGTGATGGTCGGATGTCCACAAGAACAGCGAAGAGATTCTCTGCACCGCACCCCGAAAACAGTGAGGTTCTAGGTATTTGTCCACACCTGTGTATAAGCCTGTGAACATTCTTAAGTGATTGATTTAATGAGATGAATCAGATGTGGAACGACGCGTTAGTGTACATCCAAGACAAGGTGCCTAAACAGGTGTATGAAACCTGGTTCACTCCGGTCGTGCTGGATCGGATTGAAGACACGACCGCCTATCTCGCCGTGCCGAACAAATTTTTCGGCGACTGGTTAGGCGAGCATTATCACGATCTGCTCGCCGAAGCGGTATCGGCCGCTCAGGGCGGCGGGCGGATGGATGTCTCGTTCGTGGTCAACCAGAAACAGGCGCCCGCTCAAGCGCAGCCTGATCAGTCCGCAGCGGATACGGCCGGACGCGGATTCGTGGCCTCACGCTCCAAGCGAGGCATTCAACTGAATCCGAAATACACGTTCAAGAGTTTCGTCGTCGGCGCCGGCAATCAGTTTGCGCACGCGGCCTGCATGGCCGTGGCCGAGCAACCGGCGAAGGCCTACAACCCCTTGTTTCTGTATGGCGGCGTGGGACTGGGAAAGACTCACCTGCTCAATGCCATCGGAAATTATCTGGCTGAACGGAGCGACCTGCGCATCGCCTATTTGACGACGGAACAGTTTACGAACGAAGTCATCAATTCGATTCGCTACGACAAGATGATCGACCTGCGCAAGCGGTACCGCAACGTCGATATGCTGATGATCGACGACATCCAGTTTTTAGCGGGGAAGGAACGGACGCAGGAGGAATTCTTTCACACCTTCAACACGCTGTATGAAGCCCATAAACAGATTGTCCTCTCCAGCGATCGTTTTCCGAAGGACATGCCGGATATCGAAGAGCGGCTGCGGTCGCGGTTTGAGTGGGGCCTGATTGCCGATCTGCAGCCACCGGACGTCGAGACCCGGATCGCCATCCTGCGGAAAAAGTCCGAAGATGAGCGGATTGCGCTGCCTGAAGACGTGATCCATTTTTTGGCGAACACGATGAAGAACAACATCCGTGAGTTGGAGGGGTCCCTCGTACGGGTCGGCGCCTATTCCTCGCTCACCGGGCAGGCCATCACTCTGGAGATGGCGAAGAGTGTCTTGCGGGATCTCATCGGCGAAAAGAAAAAGATCGTCTCCATCGAGGATATACAGGAAGCCGTGGGGTCGAAATACCATGTGAAGATTGCCGATCTGAAATCGCGCCGGCGGAGTAAAACGCTGGTGCATCCTCGCCAGATCGCCATGTATCTTTGCCGGGAGCTCACGGACGCGTCATTTCCTGAGATCGGCCGCCAATTCGGCGGCAAGGATCATACCACGATCATTCATGCCTGCCGGCAGATCACCAAAGCCAAAGAGGCCGACAGCACCCTGCATACGACGCTGGAAGGCTTGAAAGAACAGATCTTGAGGGCGTGAGCGCTCTCTGAGGGAGACCGACCATGAAGGTACGCATCGGACGAGAGGAATTGTTGACGGGCTTGCAACGCGTGCAGGGTGTCGTGGAAAAACGGAACACCATGCCGATCCTCTCGAACATTCTGTTGGAGGCCAAGCACGACGGGGCAGAAATCGTCGCCACGGATCTCGAGATCGGCATGCGCGGGTTGTACAAGGCCACCGTGTTGGAGGCCGGCGGCGTCACGATCTCGGCGCGCAAATTGTACGAAATCATCAAGGAGTTGCCGAGCGGTGAGATTGAACTGACCTCCGGCGATAACAACTGGACCACCATCCAATTCGGGAAGAGCCAATTCAAGGTCGTCGGTCTTCCCAGCGCCGATTATCCTGCGTTGCCTTCGATTGAACGGGAGGGATTGACGCCGCTGGCCGGGGCCGGCTTACTGGAGTTGATCAGGAAGACCCTCTTTGCCGCAGGCGATAACGATGCCCGGTACATCTTGAACGGTCTGCTCGTCAGCCTCTCGGCCACCGACAAGAAAACGACGCTGCTGCGCCTCGTGGGCACCGATGGTCACCGCCTGGCCGTAGCGGAGCGTGAAGTCGGAAGCCCGAGCGCGAAGCCCCCGGCGCAGGACATCAAGGCCATCATCCCGAAGAAAGCCGCTCAGGAAATGCGGCGCCTGCTCGAAGAGGGAGGCGACGAGGAGCCGCTGATCGGGTTCACCAAGAACCTCATGATCTTCCGGAAAAGCGGCCTGTTGCTCACCTCCCGGCTCATGGAGGGGAATTATCCCAATTACCAGCAGGTGGTGCCGAAGGAAAGCGGCAAGCGGATCATCGTCAATCGCGGATTGTTGGAGAGCGCCTTGCGGCGTGTCTCGGTGTTGTCGAAGGACAAGGCCAATGCGGTCAAGATGTCGTTCGCCCCAGGGGGCATGACGTTGTTCTCCAGTAATCCGGATTACGGGGAAGCCACCGAAGAATTAGCGGCTCGTTATGAGGGCGAAGCGCTGCACACCGGCTTTAATGCCCGCTATCTCTTGGACGCCTTGAGCGTCATGGACGGAGAATCGGTCTCGTTGCAGATGGATACGGCCTTGAGCCCCTGCCTGATACAGGAGGCCGAGAGTCCGGGATTCAAATGCGTGGTGATGCCGATCAAGATTTGAAACGAGCGATCAGCAGTCAGCGTGCAGCGATCGGCAGATCGTCCCATGCTGTGATCTGATGGCTGAAGACTGAACGCATCGACCTAGGAGTTGAATGGCCAAAGAAGATCAGCAGGACAATTCTGCCACGCCGAAATCCGACAGTTACAGCGCGGACCAAATCAAGGTGCTCGAAGGCCTCGACGCGGTCCGCAAACGACCCGCGATGTACATCGGCAGCACGGGTGTCGATGGACTGCATCATCTCGTCTACGAAGTCGTCGACAACAGCGTCGACGAACACATGGCCGGCTTCGGTGAAGCGATTGAAGTGACGATCCATATCGACGGCAGCGTCACGGTCGTCGATAACGGACGCGGTATTCCCACCGGGATGCATTCCACGCAAAAGAAATCCGCTGCCGAAGTGGCCCTGACCGTTCTGCATGCCGGCGGCAAATTCGAGCAAGGTGCGTATACGGTTTCCGGCGGCCTGCACGGCGTCGGCATCTCGGTCGTCAACGCCCTGTCCGAATGGCTCGAATTGGAAATCTGGCAGGACGGCCAGGTGTTCGAGCAGCGGTATGAGCGTGGAAAACCCCAGGCGCCGCTCGCCGTCACCGGGAAAACCAAACGCCGCGGCACGAAAGTGCGCTTCAAACCCGACGGCCAGATCTTCGAGACGTTGGAATTCAGCTTCGACGTCTTAGCCCAGCGGCTCCGGGAGCTGGCTTTTCTCAACAAAGGGTTGGCCATCACCCTCAAGGACGATCGCAAGGAAAAGGAGCAGGTCTTTCATTACAAGGGCGGCATTGTTTCCTTCGTCGATCACCTCAACGAAGCGAAGACCCCGCTGCATAAGCCCATCTACGTGCAGACGGAACGGGCCGACCTCATTCTGGAAGTGGCGTTGCAATACAACGACGGGTACGCCGAAAACCTGTTCTCCTTCGCGAATAACATCAATACCAAAGAAGGCGGCACGCATCTCGTGGGGTTCAAGGCCGCCTTGACGCGCACGATCAACAGCTACGCCAACACCAACGATCTTCTGAAGAAGGATACGGAATCGCTGAGCGGCGACGACGTGCGTGAAGGGCTGACCGCCGTCGTGAGTGTGAAGGTGCGGAACCCGCAATTCGAGGGGCAGACCAAGGCGAAACTCGGCAACAGCGAGGTGAAGGGCATCGTCGAAGCGGCGGTCAACGACGCGCTTGGCACCTACTTCGAAGAGAACCCCCCGGTCGCCCGCAAAATCATCGGGAAGGCGATCGACGCCGCGCGCGCCCGTGAAGCCGCGCGGAAAGCGAAGGATCTCATCCGCCGTAAAAGTGCCCTGGACGGCGGATCGCTGCCCGGCAAGCTGGCCGACTGTTCGGAAAAAGATCCGGCCTTGAGCGAATTGTTCATCGTCGAAGGAGATTCCGCCGGCGGCTCGGCCAAGCAGGGCCGCGACCGGAAGTTCCAAGCCATCCTCCCGCTGAAGGGCAAGATTCTCAATGTCGAAAAAGCCCGCTTCGACAAGATGCTCAGCAGCGACGAGATCCGCACGCTGATTCTGGCGCTCGGCACAGGGATCGGCCGGAAAAAAGAAGATGCCGACAAGGCGGATAAGGATGCGTTCGACATCGCGCGCACGCGGTATCACAAGATCGTGCTCATGACCGACGCCGACGTAGACGGCAGTCACATTCGTACGTTGCTGCTCACCTTCTTCTTCCGCCAGATGCCCGAGCTCTTGGAACGCGGCTACATTTACATCGCCCAGCCGCCCCTGTTTAAGGTGAAAAAGGGCAAGACGGAACGGTACCTCAAGGACGAGCCGGCGATGAACGAGTATCTCGCGGATCTTGCCGTCGAAGGGGTGGAAGTGTATCTGGAGAGCGGCCGGGAGTTCGTCACGGGGCGCCGGTTGCTGCCGATTCTCAAAAAGCTGATCGCGTTCGAGAGCCTGTTGCACAAGGTCAACAAGAAACATCATGAAGCCAACATGCTGCGCGCATTCGTCGATGAACCGACCTTGACCCGAGAGGTGTTGAAGGATCCGGCCTCGCTGCGGACGGTGGTCGATCACGTGAAAGCGACGCTGGCGCTGGTGTATCCGAAGGCCGAGCCGACCATCGATATCCTGGAGGATGAAGAACATCAGTCCAGTAAATTGGTGTGCAAGGTCGCCACGGGCGGAATCGCCTATGAGTTGCAGGTGACGCACGAATTGGTCGGGTCGGCCGACTTCCGCGAATTGCAGAAACAGGCCCCGTCGGCCATCGGGCTGGGTAAACCGCCCTACAAGATCAAGATCAAGGACGCCGAGGTCCTCAAGAACGGTTCGGCTGACCTGGTCCAGGCCATCCTGGAAGAAGGCAAACAGGGCTTGAACATTCAACGGTACAAAGGTCTGGGCGAGATGAATCCAGGTCAGCTCTGGGAAACCACCATGGATCCTGAGAAGCGCACCCTGCTTCGCGTCAATCTCGAAGACATGACCGGAGTCGATGAAATTTTCACGATTTTGATGGGCGACGAAGTGGAACCCCGGCGGAACTTTATCCAGCAACATGCGCTCGAAGTCCGAAACTTGGACGTCTAGCCGACACATTGGTTCGATGAATTGAGCGGATGCTCAAAATGGTCATCCGGCGAGGCCGCAGGCGACGCCAACACCGCAGGTGTACCCTCTGGGTACATTGAGGATGTTGGCAAGCCGAGAACGAAGCCGGGGACCATTTTCAGCATCCGATGGAGGGTAGATGCCGCCAGATGAACGACTAGGCCAGATTGCGATCGAAGATGAGATGCGCTCGTCGTACCTTGACTACGCGATGAGCGTGATCGTCGGTCGCGCGCTGCCCGATGTGCGGGACGGGTTGAAGCCGGTCCATCGCCGCATTTTGCACGGCATGAACGAGATGGGGCTGGCCGCGAACCGGCCCTACCGCAAGTCGGCGAAGATCGTGGGCGAGATCATGGGGAATTACCATCCCCACGGCGACTCCGCGATTTACGACACCCTCGTGCGCATGGCGCAGAACTTTAACATGCGTTACATGCTGGTGGATGGCCAGGGCAACTACGGCTCGATGGACGGCGACGCGGCGGCGGCCATGCGGTACACCGAAGCCCGCTTGACCAAACTGGCCGAAGAATTATTAGCGGACATCGAAAAAGAAACCGTGGACTTCGGCCCGAACTACGACGAATCGCGTGTCGAGCCCCTGGTCTTGCCCTCGCGGGTGCCGAATCTACTGGTGAACGGCGCGGGCGGCATCGCCGTCGGCTACGCGACCAACATTCCCACGCACAATCTGGGTGAAGTCATCGAAGGGTTGCTCCTGCTACTGGACAATCCCGAGGTGACGATTGCCCAACTGATGAAAAAGATCCCCGGCCCCGACTTCCCCACCGCCGGGTTCATCTACGGCACATCCGGCATCAAGGACGCGTATGAGACCGGCCGAGGACTGCTGACCGTGCGGGCCAAGGTCGCTATCGAAACCGACGAACGCACCGATCGCGAGCGCCTCATCATCACCGAAATTCCGTACCAGGTGAACAAGTCGAAGCTGATCGAGAAAATAGCCGACCTGGCGCAGGAAGACCGCGTGTCCGGCATTTCCGACATTCGCGATGAATCCGATCGCGAAGGAGTCCGGGTTGTGATCGAACTGAAGCGCAATGAGATTCCGCTCGTGGTGTTGAACAATCTGTATAAACACAGCCAATTGCAGACGACCTTCGGCGTCAACATGCTGGCGCTCGTCAACAACCGGCCGGAGGTGTTGAACCTCAAGCGCATTCTTGAGGCCTTTGTTGAGCACCGGCGCGAAGTGGTCGTGCGCCGTACGGCGTACGATTTGCGCAAAGCGGAAGAGCGCGCCCATATCCTCGAAGGGCTGAAGATCGCTCTGGACAATCTGGATGCCGTGATCGCCTTGATCCGGCGTTCGCAATCGCCCGACGTGGCCCGCGCGGGCTTGATGCAGCAGTTCGGGTTGTCTGAAATCCAGGCCAATGCCATTCTCGACATGCGTCTCCAGCGCCTGACGCAACTGGAGCGCGACAAGTTGATCGAAGAGTATCGGGAAGTGCTAAAGACCATCGAATACCTGCGTTCAGTCCTCGGCAGTGAAGCGTTGGTGCGCAAGATCATCCGCGACGAACTGACGGAGATCAAAGAGAAATATCAGGACGAACGCCGGACGAAGATCGTCAAGGAAGAAGCGGAACTGACCCTCGAAGACCTGATTGCCGAAGAAGAAGTCGTGGTGACGATTTCGCATGCCGGGTACATCAAGCGGAACGCCGTCACGTTGTATCGCGCGCAGCGTCGTGGCGGAAAAGGCAAGATTGCCATGGGCATCAAGGAAGAGGATTTCGTCGAAACGCTGTTCACCGCCTCCACTCATGACTCCCTGCTGTTCTTTACCGACGCGGGCAAGGTCTACTGGCTCAAGGTGCATGAAATACCCGAAGCGAGCCGGGCGGCCAAGGGCAAGGCATTGGTCAATCTCCTGGCTCTCTCCAAAGACGAAAAGGTCACAGCCACGCTGCCGGTGAAAGAATACCGAGCGGATCGGTTCGTCATCATGGGCACCAAACAGGGCGTGATCAAGAAGACGGAATTGTCGGCCTACAGCAATCCGCGCCAGGGCGGCATCATCGCGCTCTCGCTCGATGCGGGTGATAAGTTGATCGGGGTCGATCTCACCGATGGCGAGCGCGAGATTCTGCTGGGCACGAAACAGGGCATCACGATCCGATTCAAAGAGGAAGATGTGCGCGCCATGGGACGCACGGCCCACGGCGTGCGCGGCATCACGCTGGAGCCGGGCGATGAGGTCATCGGCATGGAAACCATCACCCCCGATTCCACCACCGCGATTCTCACCGTCACCGAAGGCGGGTACGGGAAGCGCACCCCGGTGAACGAATATCGCGTGCAGGGCCGCGGCGGCAAGGGCATCATCAGCGTCAAGACCACCGAACGCAATGGCGCCGCCGTCGGATTCCTCCAGGTCCGGGACGAAGATGAAATCATGCTGATGGCTGCGCAGGGCAAAGTGCTGCGTTGCAAGGTCGATGACATCCGGGAAATCGGACGCAACACGCAAGGCGTGCGGCTGCTCGATATGGATGGTGACGAAGACCGCGTGGTCGCCGTGGTGCGGCTGGTCGAACGCGAAGAAGGGGTGCCCGAAGAGGGCGACTAGTGACTCCGTGAACGGCGGCGGTTTCAGGCAGCCCTTATCATGGTGATGACCCACCAGAATCCGCCGGCCGCTGGGGCTCCTGCGGGACGTCCAGCTAAACGCCCCCTGGATACGGTCGTGAAATTGGCGCTAGGCGTCTTATTCAGTTCTTTTGCGCTCATCTGGGGCGGCATGTTTCTCAGCCGTCCGGATCGTTCGATTCCTCCCTACAGCATCGGGTCCCAAGAGGGACACATCGTCGCGGTGCACGTCCCGTCTTGGACGAGCGATACCGAAATCGAAACGTTGATCGAACGCTTCCGCAAGGTGGGTGCGGAGACCAGAAATTTTGGCCCCATGAAAATCCGTCCGACCACCGGCGATGACCCGAAAGGGCGCTACCAACGTATCGCGATTTACGTCTTCACGGACGAAGGGTGGACGGAGCCCGAGATGCTGCACAAGTATGTGGCAGGCGAAGATCCTGCGGTGCGTAACGGATTCGAGGGATCGGTGCGGGGATATTATAAGTTAGACGAGCAGGAAGAAGAAGGGCGCATCGGACCGGTTCTAAAAGGCAAAGACAGCGCGGCAACGGCAGTCTATTCGCGACCATTGTTCAAGGGACCCGTTGCGAAGAGTCCGGCGGCCTCAGCGACAACGCCTGCGCCATGACCGTCGCGAGCTGTTCCCTGAGGGCCGGATCCTGAATGCCCTGCGTGTGAAGTGTGGCCTCCTTGAGCAAGTCGGCGCTTGGCTGGGATGAAGGCTCCTGCCCGATCGCTGCCGGCGGGTTCACTTTCGGCTCGCCGGAAAACTCCCCGATGCGCAGCACGATGTCCGTCACCAGCGCACCCCCTGCCAACCCATTGACCTTTTCCAGGAGCACCGGCTTCAGAAAGGTGAGTTGCTGCAGCCACACGGAGTTCTGCACGAAGACCTGGAGCTTTTTGAAGCGGATCTGGTCGGGACGCGTGTGGGTCGCCATCGGCTCACCGACAATGTCGGGCCAATGGCGGCGCAGGCGCGCCTCGAAGAGTTTGCTCTCGAGGCCCAACCGATGGGCGACACCTGCTAGAATAGTGCCGAAGGAATCGAGTGTGCTTTGCCCGCGCATGGCGGCATCATATCAAACTGGGCGGCGTTGAAACAGCGGTTGCTTTCTCACCATGACCAAGGCGCAAGATCCCGACGATCAGTACAAAGTGGTGGCCACGAATCGGAAGGCCTACCACGACTATTTTATCGAAGAGAAGTTCGAGTCCGGCGTGATCCTGCGCGGAACCGAGGTGAAGTCGTTGCGAGAGGGGCGCGTGAATCTCCAGGACAGCTACGCATCGGTCGATGACGGCGAGGTGTACTTGAACCATTGCCATATCAGCCCCTACTCGCACGGCAACCTGATGAATCATGATCCGCTTCGCAAACGGAAGCTCCTGCTCCATCGTAAGGAGATCAACAAACTGATCGGGAAAACCCAGCTCAAGGGTCTTACGCTGGTTCCTCTCCGCATCTACTTTTCCAAACGCGGTCACGCGAAGGTGGAGCTGGCTCTGGCCAAAGGCAAAAAGCAATACGATCGCCGCGAGTCCATCAAGGCCCGGGAGGCAGGCCGCGAGGTGGAGCGCGCGATCAAGAGTCGGAAATAACTTTCCACCCTCACCGGTCCTGTCCCTCGCATCTCACGCTGCTCCCACTCCATTCTCATCACCACTATCTCCTGCCAAGACGTCCACACGCGTCTTCTCCTGTCGGACGTATCTTCTCCTCGGTGAGACTTCAGTGACCCCCATATAACGTGAAGGCGTGGCGTGGTCACGATTCCCGAAGCGGGAAGGAACGCGATGTTCGCACTTGACTTGATTCTAACTAGAACTATTATAGTGGTGTGCGAGACGATCGGGGCAGCCGCAGGCAAGGACCACGAGATTGTGGAACTCGCAGGCACGGAGGAGTACAGTCCTGAATAGGTGGCCACTGCGAGCGGTGGTCGCTAAATTCACCTCCTTCAGGGTTGCCGCCGGCGCAACCGGATGGCGACAGTACAGTGCGGGAAACGGACACGAAAGGAGGGCGGATATGCGAGCAGAGACAACCAGCGCCAAGGAGCTTGTGGGAGTCTATCAGGCGGGGTCACACCATATGGTCGGAGACGGGTTTCCGGTGCGCAACATGATTCCGGGCGCAGGAGTCGAGGAACAACTCTCTCCCTTCTTGATGCTCGACTACATGGGGCCGGAACAGTTTCCTCCGACTACCCGCCGGCTCGGTGTGGGGGAACATCCCCATCGAGGGTTCGAGACGGTGACCATCATGTACCACGGGAAAGTGGCGCATCGTGACTCGACCGGCAGCGGGGGCGTGATCGGGCCGGGCGATGTGCAATGGATGACGGCCGCCTCCGGTGTCGTCCACGAGGAACTGCATGAGGAAGGGTTTGCGAAACAAGGCGGTCTCCTGGAAGGGGTTCAGCTATGGGTGAATCTGCCGAAGGCGTTCAAAATGACGGCGCCGCGGTATCAGACCTTGCTCAATAGTGACATTCCGAGCGTGGAGCTCGGCGAAGGAGCCGGCCAATTGCGCGTGATTGCCGGGGAGTTTCGCGGCGTGAAGGGACCAGCGAAGACCTTTAGCCCGGTCCATCTGTTCGATCTGCGGCTGACGGCAGGCCACAGGCTGGAACTGGAGTTACCCGAAGGGTTTAATTCGTCCCTGTTCGTGCTCCATGGCCAAGTTGTAGTCAACGGGTCTCAGACCGTGGGCGAAGTGGAAATCGGGCAGTTCGGGCAACGAGGCGAGCGGGTGGTGCTGGAGGCGAAGCAGGATGCCACCATCCTGGTGTTGAGCGGAGAGCCCATCGCGGAACCGATCGCCCGTTACGGTCCGTTTGTGATGAACACGCGCGATGAGATCATCCAGGCCGTGCAGGATTACCAAGCGGGGAAGATGGGACACTTGTCGTGACCACCCCGGCACTGATGATCGAGGTGTACTCCGATGTGGTCTGTCCCTGGTGTTATGTCGGGAAGCGGCGGCTGGAACAGGCGTTGGAATCGTCGGGTAGACAGGCATCTGCCCGCGTGTTCTGGCGTCCGTTCCAGCTGAACCCGACCATGCCGAAGGCCGGCATGGATCGCCGTGTCTACCTTGAAGCGAAGTTCGGGGGGCCCGGGGAAATGCAGGCGATTCACCAGCGAATCTCCGGGGCGGGCGTGAGCGCCGGCATTGAGTTCGCCTTCGATCGTATTGCTCGCACGCCGAATACGTTCGATGCCCATCGGCTGATCTGGTTCGCTCAGCAGCAGGGTCGCCAGGATGCCGTGGTTGAAGAGCTGTTTCACGGATACTTTACCGAAGGGCTGAATATCGGCGAGGCCGAGACGTTGCAGTCCCTTGCCGGTCGGGCCGGCTTGGACGGCCCGGCGGTCGGGCGCTTCTTGCAGAGCCAGGACGGCATCGAGGCCGTGCGGCAGGAAGAAGCGCGCGGTCGTCAGCTGGGGATCAGAGGGGTGCCCTATTTCCTCGTGAACGAAAAAACGGTGGTGTCGGGGGCGCAGCCGGTCGAGACCTTTCTCGCGGCAATCGAGCAGGCCACCGGGTGAGGAGAGCTGGACATGGCGGTTCAAGTCTACGGATGCAACCATATCGTCATCGAGGTCACCGACGCGAAAAAGGCCGTGAAGTTCTATTCGGATGTGTTCGGCTTAGAAATGTTGCGTGGTGGAGAGGGCGCCGCCTGGTGCAAGCTGGGCGAACATCAGTTCATGGCCATTTTTGAAGTGGACCGGCTACAGCCGGACCGCATGAAACATTTCGGATTGATGGTGCGCGATGCCCGCCAGATCAAAGAAGTCAGGCGCAAGCTCACCCACAAATACAAGTTGAAGATGGAACCCCACTTCCGTTGCGATTTCCGCGACCCCTGGGGCAATCGCATCCAAGTCGGCGACTTGAGCGACGAGTCTCTCGTGTGGCTCCTCCCCTATCAAGAGGTGCAAAAAGCAGGAATCACGGTTTCCCACGCGTCACGGACGCGATCACGAAAGAAGACCGTATGAGCAGTCAGACTCTTCAGTAACGCCTCCAAGGGCTGTTGACCTCGATTCAACAGGGGAAGATTATGGACGCAAGGCTCCGGCTCGTCCGGCCATCGCGGTAGGGAGTACAAGGATGACTATGAAGCCTGATCTGAACAAAGTGAAAACGCTCGCGAAAGACCTGACGAAGACCTACCCTCGCAGCCCGCGGGAAATGTTGGGAGGTTATGTCATCGCCGCGCGTTGCGCGGACAAATGCCGGGCCTTTCTCTTAGGTCTCAACGGGGAGTACAACTATTGGCCTTGCTCGCTGGCGGGTCTCCTGTTTTCGTTCACGGGCATCACTCCCGAGCAATTCAAGGACGTCGTGGCCACCGGTGTGAACGATGACGAACTGGCCGCCTGGCTCACGGCCCACAGCAAGGTGGATGACCGGCAGGCCATCATTCAGTGGAATAACCAGATGCGGGACATGCGTCTTTCCGAGATGACCCCTCAGGTGCAGGCCTATATGGAAGACTACATTCCTCAACATGTGCCGAGCCACCGCCCCGTCTACGTGTATTTCGATGTGTACGACCTGGAAGAGAAGCGCTTGTGACGCACGATCGTGCGGGTGATGCCCGAAGGATGGCCTGATGCCCGGCGCCAGGTGGACTGAGATCGGTTCGTTCGATTAACTCACGCCACGCCCGCTCCGGCAGATCGTCTGCGGCCAGACGAAGCTGGCGTTGAGTGACAAGGACGGCCGGCTTGCGCGTGGCCGCAAGGCCCATCAACTGGATAGTGAGCCCGCAGGAGAGGCGGAACCGATACGCAGGGAGGCGAGATCATGGCCGGTCACGATCACATGGGCGCACATTTGAGCAATCTGTCGCGGTCGTTGCTGCGCCTGCATAAGGCGTTGCTGGACAGCGAACGGGTCTCCTATGAGCGGGTACATGGGCGGATCGAGACGAACGGCGCGTTCTTCCAGCTCGTCTTGGGCGATGCGTGGTTTGCCTGGTTGCGCCCGCTGTCGCAATTGATGGCGAAAATTGATGAGCTCTCCGAGGAGAAAGACATCGGGGATCGGGCGGAGGCGACTCACATCATCGACTCGGTGCGGACTCTGTTGACGCCCTCCGAGGAAGGCAATGGATTCGGCAGAAACTACTACGACGCGTTGCAGCGTGAGCCCGATGTGGTGCTGGCCCATGCCGCGGTCAGGGCGCTACTCAGGTGACGGCAGGCCAGAGAAGGAGGAAGGACGATGAAGGCGCACTATCTGGGGCATGTCGTGTTTTATGTGAAAGAGCTGCAGCGTTCGTTGGCGTTCTACCGCGACTTGCTGGGATTCCGGGAGGTCGGACGGATTTTCAACGGCGCGGCGGCGGCCCTCACATCAGGCCGCACGCACCACGAGTTGCTCTTGATTCAAGTCGGCGATGCGCCGGGACCTCCACCGGGGCGGCGGCGCGGGCTCTACCATATCGGGGTCAAGGTCGGCGACAGCCTCGATGAGCTCCGCACGGCCAAACAAGAGTTGGAGCAAGCCGGCATCGCGATCGAGGGCATGAGCGACCATACCGTGAGCCAGAGTCTCTATCTTCGTGACCCGGACGGCAATGAGGTGGAACTCTACGTGGATGCGGATGAGGCGATCTGGAAAACCAATCCCGACGCAGTGGTCTCGCCGATCAAACCGCTGCGACTCTAGCCAAACTCGGTCAACCGGATTCTTCGTGCCCCTTTCTGCGGCAGGCGAACCGCTTCGAGCTGACGCGTTTCTCCCCAACAGCGAGGAGACTCCGAACAGATAGGTCAATGCCGGAGCGGCGTTTCGCCTGCTGTGAATGGCAGGAGACTTGCGTGCGATGCATATCAGCGATCGACGCCGAAGGGCGGAATTTGGGCCGAAGGCACATCACCCGCTCACACAGGAGGACGGGTTGGGGAAGAGCCAGTCATGGCAGGGAAACAACCGGCCATATTGGAATTGGAGGCAGGCACCTCTTATGGGTGCCGGTGCGGGCGTTCGAAGCAGCCGCCGTTTTGTGATGGCTCGCATAAGTCGCTCTAGGCCGTTCTCGTTCCAGCGCGCATTGTCTACATGCATGAGGCGAACATGAGCGGGGCCGAGAGTGAACAGGGCTATTCGATCACGCTGACCGAGCGGCGCCTGGTGGCGGAGGGGACGATGGCGTTCTACTTCGACAAGCCGGCGCAGTTTGTCTTCACGCCGGGGCAGTTCGTCGATCTGACATTGCTGCAGCCGTCGGAAACCGATGATGCCGGCAATACCAGGGCCTTTTCCCTTGCAAGCGCGCCGCAGGAAGGGATGCTCATGGTGGCCACGAGGTTGCGCGACTCCGCCTTCAAGCGCGAACTGCAACGTATGCCGATCGGCTCACCTGTTCAGATGGAAGGGCCCTTCGGGAAACTGGTGCTGCATGCGGACCAGGCCCGCCCTGCCGTATTGCTGGCGGGCGGGATCGGCATTACCCCGTTTCGCAGCATGGCCGTTCATGCAGCCATGCAACAGTCGCCGCACACCATGGTGCTGTTTTACTCCAATCGGCGTCCGGAAGATGCCCCATTCTTAGACGAACTGCAGGCCTTGCAGGATAAAAACCCTTACTATCGCTTCGTGGGCACCATGACGGCGCCCGAGACATCTTCCCGTCCGTGGCAGGGCGAGACGGGATATCTCAACGCGGCCTTGCTCGCCAAACATCTCGTGAACATCGAGAAGCCGATCTACTATGTGGTCGGCCCGCCGGGCATGGTCGGGGCATTACGGACCATGCTGAAAGCCGCCGGCATCGACGACAGTGATATCCGTACGGAAAAGTTCGCCGGCTATTAACCCGCGAGAATCACTGATGGAGTTGGGCAACAGCGTCTCCAGCACAAGGGAATGTGATGTGACCACTTGTGTTGACACTCCGGAAGCGAACCGTTCAAAGTGACCTGGCCGAAACGGACAACATGCTGGCGGCCTGCGCGACCGCTCCAGAGCGGTTTCGTCATGCGGTCAGGGAGATGAAAAGGAAGGCAGACCATGAGTGACGTGATCAGAATTGCCGGGATCGCCGGCAGTCTTCGCAACGGGTCGTATAACAAATCGGCGCTTCGTGCCGCGCTCACACTCATTCCCAAAGGCAGTACATTGGATATTCTCGATCTTGAGGGGATTCCCGGATTCAATGAGGATCTTGAACAGGCGTTTCCGCCTCAGGCTCGCGAATTCAAGGCCAAGGTCAAAGCGGCCGACGCCCTGTTGATCGTGACGCCGGAATATAACTACTCAGTGCCGGGAGTGCTCAAGAATGCCATCGACTGGGCATCCCGCCCCTACGGCGATAGCGCCTGGAACGCGAAACCGGTTGCGATCATGGGAGCGTCGGTCGGCACAATAGGGACGGCGCGCGCGCAATATCACCTGCGCCAGATGTTTGTGTTCTTGAACATGTTCCCACTGAATCAGCCGGAGGTCATGATCGCCAATGCCTCCGAAAAGTTTGATGAGCAGGGCAATCTCAAGGATGCGAAGACCGAACAAAAAATCAAAGAACTGCTCGAGGCCTTGGTGGATTGGACGATCAGGCTTAAGAAGGCGAAAGCCTAGGATGAGCCTGCCCGCTCCGTGAACGGTGATCGATTTGCATCGTGCTGGTATCGGTAGTAGCGGGCCTAAGACCTAGCAAGACTGAGTCAGAGCGGACGCCTCGTCTAGCTCCGGCAAAGCGCCTGCTCGAAGCCGCATTGATCATCGGATAACGGCATGATCAAGATGAGGACGACATGGCTCGTGAGGATCGGACTGTTAGCGGTGGCGGGAGGCCTCGGGTTTCTCGTGTGGCGGTCTGTCCAACCGGCACCCCTGACCGACGGGTTTGCCGCCGGCAACGGCCGCATTGAGGCCGTCGAGATCGATATTGCCGCCAAGACGCCGGGCCGCATCAAAGAGATTCTCGTCCATGAAGGCGACTTCGTGACTGTCGGACAGATCGTCGCGCGGATGGATGTCGAGGTGCTCGAGTCCCAACGCCGGGAGGCCGAGGCGCAATGGCGTCAGGCCCAGAGTGCAGTGGCGCGGGCCCGCAGCCTGGTTGAACAACGTGAAGCCGAGAAAGCAGCGGCCGTCGCGATAGTAGCGCAGCGCGAAACCGATCTCTCGTTGGCCCGAACGCGCCAGGCGCGCTCCGAGCCCCTCGCCTCCGATCAGGCCATCGCACTTCAGGAACTGGATGACACGCGTGCGGCTGCCCGGGGCGCGCAGTCGGCGGTCAGCGCCGCCAAAGCACAGGTCGCGGCCGCGGTCGCTGCAATCGCGACGGCCCGATCCCAAGTGCGGGAGGCCGAATCGATGGAGGAGGCGGCGCGGGCGACGATCGAACGCCTGCAGGCCGAGATCAACGACAGCACGCTGAAGACACCGCGGGACGGGCGCGTGCAATACCGTATCGCCCAGCCCAGCGAGGTGGTCGGCGCAGGCGGCAAGGTGCTTAACCTTCTGGATCTGGCCGATGTCTACATGACATTTTTTCTCCCCACCGCCGCAGCCGGCCGAGTCGCACTCGGTTCCGAGGCGCGTCTGGTGCTCGATGCGGTTCCACAATATGTGATTCCTGCGCAGGTCTCCTTCGTCGCCGACAACGCCCAGTTCACGCCCAAGACCGTGGAGACGGCCAACGAGCGAGAGAAACTCATGTTCCGGGTCAAGGCAAGGATCGATCCGGACCTGCTCAGGAAACATATCCGCAAGGTCAAGACCGGTTTGCCGGGGATGGCCTATGTCCGTCTGGATGCCAAGGCCCAGTGGCCCGACTCTTTGCGGGTCAAGTTGCCCGAATGATGGATGACCAGGTACGCGAGCGCCCGCTGGGGGAGGAGACGGTCGTCCGCGTCTCCGATGTCAGCCTGCGCTACGGCACGCGACTCGCGCTCGATGCCGTGAGCCTGGATGTGCCGGCGGGAAAGATCGTCGGCCTGATCGGGCCCGACGGCGTGGGGAAGTCGAGCCTCTTCTCATTGATCTCGGGTGCCCGCGTGATCCAGCAGGGGCGGATCGAGGTGCTCGGCGGCAATATGGCCGACGCCCGCCATCGCCGGGAGGTTTGCCCGCGTCTCGCCTATATGCCGCAAGGTCTCGGCAAAAACCTCTATCCGACGCTCTCGGTAGTCGAAAATATTGATTTCTTCGGCCGTCTCTTCGGGCACCACGAGGTCGAGCGGCGGCAACGTATTGCCGATCTGCTCGATGCCACGGGGCTGGCGCCGTTCCGAGATCGACCGGCCGGCAAACTCTCGGGAGGGATGAAACAAAAACTCGGGTTGTGCTGCGCGCTCATTCACGATCCGGACTTGTTGATCCTCGACGAACCCACGACCGGAGTCGATCCCCTGTCGAGACGGCAATTCTGGGAACTCGTCCAACGTATCCGTTCCGGCCGGCCTGGAATGAGCGTGCTCATGTCGACCGCGTATATGGAGGAGGCCGCGCGTTTTGATTGGCTGGTGGCCATGCACGCCGGGCGCCTGTTGGCGGCTGGTTCTCCGCGGGAGTTGCTCGAGCGGAGCGGGACCAAGTCTCTCGAAGAGGCCTTTGTGGCCCTGCTCCCGGAGGAAGAGCGGCGAGGGCACCGGTCGGTGGTCCTTCCTGCTCGAATAGGCGAAGACGGTACTGTGGCGATTGAGGCCAGGGATCTGACGATGCGCTTCGGCGACTTCGTCGCGGTCGATCATGTCACCTTTCGCATCGAGCGCGGCGAGATCTTCGGCTTTCTTGGCTCGAACGGCTGCGGCAAGACCACAACCATGAAGATGTTGACCGGCCTGTTGCCGGCCAGCGAGGGCCAAGCCTGGCTGTTTGGTCAGGCGGTGGACTCGAAGGATTTGGCCACCAGGCGACGAGTCGGCTACATGTCGCAAGCCTTCTCCCTCTACTCGGAGTTGACGGTGCGCCAGAATCTCGCGCTGCATGCGGAACTCTTCCACGTGCCTGCGACGGAGATCGGCGCTCGCGTTGAGGCCATGGCCGGACGGTTCGGCCTGACCGGCGTGATCGACGCCCGTCCCGATGCCCTGCCGCTGGGTCTGCGCCAGCGGCTGTCCCTGGCGGTGGCGATGATCCATCGGCCGGAGATGTTGATCCTCGATGAACCCACCTCCGGGGTCGACCCGGTCGCCCGCGATGCCTTCTGGCAGATCATGATCGATCTGGCACGACAAGACAAAGTCACCATTTTCGTCTCCACCCATTTCATGAACGAAGCCATGCGCTGCGACCGCATCTCGCTGATGCATGCGGGCAAGGTGCTGGTCAGCGGCGAGCCGGCCACGCTGATGGCGGAACGCGGGGTGGACAATCTGGATGATGCCTTCATCGGCTATTTGGAGGACGCGATGGCCGGGGGCGAGACCAGGTCAGCGTCGTTGCTGGAAAGCCGGGCGACGCCTCCCTTCACGGGCGTCTCCCCTTCTGTCCCGGCGGTGGTGACTCCCCCGCCACGAGGCAGGATGGATCTGCGCCGCCTGCTCAGCTACACACGGGTGGAGGCGCTCGGCCTCCGCCGGGATCCGATTCGTGCCACGCTCGCTCTGCTCGGCAGCCTGCTCCTGATGTTCGTGGTGGGCTACGGTATCAGCATGGACGTGGACGATCTGACATTTGCCGTGCTCGACAGGGATCAGACGAGCGCCAGTCACGACTATGTGATGAATCTCGCCGGATCGCGGTATTTTGTCGAACATGCCCCGATCGCCGATCACACCGAGCTGGACCGGCGCATGCGGAGCGGCGAACTGAGCCTCGCCCTCGAAATCCCTCCCGGTTTCGCCCGTGATCTGGGCCGCGGCAGTCGCGTGGAAATCGGCGCCTGGGTCGATGGAGCCATGCCGCAACGCGCCGAAACCGTCCAGGGCTATGTGCGCGGTATCCATGCCCACTGGCTGGCCGATGTGGCCTCGCGCCGGCCCGGCTCCCCGCCGTCCGCCGGCCTCATGCAGATCGAAACGCGCTTTCGCTACAACCCCGATGTGAAAAGCGTGGTGTCCATCGTGCCCGGCAATATCGCGATTCTCTTGATGCTGATCCCGTCGATGCTCACGGCGCTGTCCGTGGTACGCGACAAGGAAATGGGGTCCATTGTGAATCTCTATGTCACCCCGGTGACGAGGCTGGAGTTTCTGCTGGGAAAGCAACTCCCCTACATCCTGCTCGCGATGCTGAATTTCATGCTGTTGACTCTCCTCGCGGTCACCGCCTTCAAGGTGCCGTTGACCGGCAGTGTGTTCACCTTGTCTCTGGCGGCGCTGCTCTATGTGATCTCCGCCACGGCCATGGGTTTTTTGATCTCGGCCTTCACGCGCAGTCAGATCGCGGCGGTTTTCGGCACCGCCGTGCTGACGATTCTGCCGGCCACACAGTTTTCCGGGCTGATCGATCCGGTGTCGTCCTTGGAAGGGCTCGGCGCCGTGATCGGGCGGCTGTATCCGACCGCCCATTTCCTGACCATCTGCCGCGGCACGTTCTCGAAAGCGCTGGGATTTGCCGACGTGCAGAGCGCCCTCCTGGCTCTCGTGCTGGCGGTGCCGGTCTTGATGGGACTCTGTGTCGCGCTGCTGAAAAAGCAGGAGGCGTGAGTGCGCGTCGCGAATATTCTGCAGTTGGGGATCAAAGAACTGCGCAGCCTGGCGCGAGATTCGAGGCTGCTGATCCTGATCGTGTATTCGTTTACCGTGGCGATCTACGTGGGGGCCACCGCGATGCCGTCCACGTTGAACAAGGCGCCGATCGCCATTGTCGACGAAGATCAATCGCCGCTGTCGCTCCGCCTGGCCGGATCATTTTATCCGCCGCATTTCCTGGCGCCGGCGCTGATTCCGCATGCCGCGATGGACGAGGGCATGGATGCCGGCCTGTTCACGTTTGCGCTGAACATTCCGCCGGAGTTCCAGCGTGACCTGCTGGCCGGGAGGGTGCCGACGATTCAACTCAATGTCGATGCCACCCGCATGAGCCAGGCCTTCATCGGCAGCGGCTACATACAGACCATCCTCAACGACGAGGTGAAGGCATTCGCCCTCCGCTATCGCGCCGGCACTGCGCCCCCGGTAGACCTGGCGCTCCGGGCCCGCTTTAATCCCTCCTTGACTCAGACCTGGTTCGGGGCGGTGATGCAAATCATCAACAACGTGACGATGCTGTCGCTCGTGCTCACCGGCGCCGCGCTGATTCGCGAACGTGAACGCGGGACGATTGAACATCTCCTGGTCATGCCCGTGACGCCCCTAGAGATTATGCTCAGTAAGGTCTGGCCGATGGGGCTGGTGGTCCTGGCCGCCTGCGCCTTTGCGCTGCTCTTCATCGTGGAGGGATTGCTGAAGATGCCGATCGAAGGATCGCTGGCGCTGTTTTTCGCCGGTACGGCCCTGCACCTGTTCGCCAGCACATCGCTGGGGATCTTCCTCGCGACCGTCGCGCGCTCGATGCCCCAATTCGGATTGTTGCTGGTCTTGGTGCTGCTCCCGCTGCAAATGTTATCCGGCGGAGCCACGCCCCGCGAGAGTATGCCGGAGTTCGTGCAAACGGTGATGCTGGCGGCACCCACGACCCATTTCGTGTCGCTCTCCCAGGCGATCCTCTATCGCGGCGCCGGCCTGGAGGTCGTGTGGCCGCAGTTCATCAGCCTGGCGGCGATCGGCGCCACGTTTTTCGGCGTCGCGCTCGCGCGGCTTCGGAAAACCATTGGGTTGATGGTGTGAACTGACACCCCTCCTCTCTCATCGATCTTCGATAGACGACACCGGTCTGGACGACCATCATCGAAGGAGCGTCTCGTATCTCTTCGGATACGTCCATAAGGACGTTGAGATACAAATCGCTCCTTCACCCACGTATCCGGTCTAGCCTCTTCTGAAATGTGTGCATTCGCATGTTCCGGTCAAAACGTGCGTTCTGAGTCGACCGCGCCAGAGGCATAACCCTTGAAGTGTAACCAAGTCATCTCCGCGATCTGCGGATATCACCCATCATCTTAGGAGGTTCTATGTCACCGAAGACGGAGCGTGAAACAGTGAAAGGCATTCTGGATCAATTTGATCGCAAAATTGTGGAGGAATTATTGAAGGCCTACCCGACCAAAACACCTTCTGCTGCCCTGAAGCACCGGAGCGATTTTCCACCACCCGGGCCTGAGGTCGGCGCGGACACCATCCCGCGTGGTGTCATGGAATCCAGGAGCATTATCGAGAGAATTATTGGCGACAGCAACTTCCTGCCGGCGGCATTTCTAGAGGAAGGTGTTCTAAGACAGAAGGCCGTGGCGCGGTTACCCAAGGTCAGCAGCAGCAATCCTCTGGGAGATCCGTGGGGAAGCGGCTTTCTGGTGGCGAACTCCCTGCTCATGACGAACAACCATGTGATCGGCAGCGTCGCGGAAGCGAAAACCATCATGGCGCAGTTCAATTATCAAATCGATCTGAACGGGGTCGCCCAACCGATCGACACCTGGTCCTTAGATCCCGACAATTTTTTCTATACCGATGCCGCGCTCGACTTCACATTGGTGCGCGTGAAGGCGAAGGGAATCATCTGGCCGCTTTCTCCCACGGTAGTCTCCCCGTCCGGTGGCGAGGCGGCCATGCTGGAAGTGATGTCTATGATAGGGGCCGCGGCGGAAGCAGGCCCAACCATCCCCATTGGACCACCATTGTTTGCATCGAGATATCCCGGCTGGAAGTGGGGACACTTGCAATTGCCTAAAAGCGCCATCACCTACTCCTCGGGGCAGCTGTTGAACGTGATCCAGCACCCGGCGGGAAGAATGAAGGAAGTGGCGCTTCAGGAGAATGAAGTCACCCACATTTATTCAAACCGCATTCACTATACGACCGACACCGAGGGAGGATCTTCCGGCTCACCCGTGCTCAACAACGCCTGGGATCTGGTTGCTCTGCACCATGCGGCCGGAGACTGGGACGCAGTCAATAACCGGTGGATCGATAATGAGGGGATGAGGATCGATTCAATCGTGCAACATCTTCGAACCCAGTTTGCGCTGTCCCGCCCATCGTTGCTGACGGAACTGGGAATTTAGCGGGAGCCGCGACCCAGGGGCTACCCCTGGGTCGCAGGGCTGCGGCCTGTGCTGTGCAGTTTCAGGTGCTGATCTGCGAACGTAACGGCGGCTGAACGCCGCCTGGATTTTGGCTGATCCTGTCTCTTCCCGTTTGGAACAGGCTCGCGTTTGCTTGATGCCCCGGGCAAGATCATGATCCATCTCCGCGAGCTATCGATGGCGGGGAAGGACCACGTTGCGCGCGAGCTAGGGCTTCGGCATACTAGGCCGCGCATGAACGCTGAATCTGCCGCAGCGACCTCCCCTTCCCACCTCGACCGCTATCGCGCCCTCCTGCGCGTCACGGAAGCGATCGGCCGCCACTCAGACTTGGCCGCGCTGGCGCAGGACCTCGCGCGCCTGCTGCCCTCGGTCGTGCCGGTGAACTTTGTGGGACTTTCGTTGCACGATCCCCTGCGAGGGGTCATGCGGCTCCATGTGCTACAGGCTAATGTGGCGGCGGACATCATCGGCGGCCATGAACATGCGCCGGGGGACAGTCCGACCGGTTTGGTCTGGGAGACGCAGGAGTGCCTGTTGCTCAACGATCTCGCCGAGGAGCGGCGTTGGCCGGGCGTGATCGCATTGATGCGCGAAGACGGCATTCAGTCCTGTTGCCTGGTGCCCTTGACTACGGCGGCGCGCCGCCTGGGCACGTTGACGTTCTCCAGTCAGGAACCGCATGCATACCAGGCTTCCGATGTGGAACTGATGCAGCAGGTGGGACGGCAGGTGGCGGTGGCGGTCGAAAACGTCCTCAACCGTGAGGCAGCGGAGGCCTCACGGCGCGATGTGGAACGGCAGCGGGACCGCTTCAGCCTGTTGTTGCGGATGACGAATACCATGGCGTCGACCTTGGATCTGCGCGAAGTCTTCAGCGCCGTCAGCCTTTGTTTGCGTGAAATGGTCCCGCAGGAATATGCCAGCCTGATTCTCTACGACAGTAAGACGGATCGGGTCCGGCTCCATGCGCTCGATTTTCCCGACAATCAGGGTGCCCTGACAGAAGGAGGTAGCAGCGACGCGCACGATTCGCCGGCCGGCCTTGCCCTGGCGACGAAGCAGTCGGTGGTGATTGCGGACCGGCGCGGTATGCAGGCGTTTTCCCACCCGGTGACGAAGCTGCTGGTCGAGAAGGGATTTCAATCGAACTGCTCCCTGCCTCTGCTGGCGCGCGACCGCGTGATCGGTTGTCTGAATCTGGCCAGCCATCATGAGCAGGCCTTCAGCGAACAGGACGTCGAGTTCTTGAGCCAGGTGGCCGGGCAGATCGCGCTGGCCGTCGACAATGCGCTGGCGTATCAGGAGATCCACGCGCTGAAGGATCGATTGGCCGAAGAGAAGCAGTATCTCGAAGAGGAGATCCGGCTCGAACATGGATTCGACGACATCATCGGCGACAGCCGTGCGCTCAGGCAGGTGCTTTCGCAAGTGGAGATCGTCGCGCCCACCGAGGCCACCGTGCTGATTCTCGGTGAAACCGGAACCGGGAAAGAACTCATTGCCAGAGCGATCCACCGGTTGAGCGGCCGCCACGCGCGCACCTTCGTCAAATTGAACTGCGCGGCGATTCCCACCGGCCTGCTCGAAAGTGAATTGTTCGGCCACGAACGGGGCGCCTTCACCGGGGCTATCGCGCAGAAAGTAGGCCGGTTCGAATTGGCTCATGGCGGCACGATTTTTCTGGACGAGGTGGGCGAAATTCCGCTGGAATTGCAGTCCAAGCTCCTCCGTGTGCTCCAGGAACAGGAGTTCGAGCGGCTCGGGAGCACCCGCACTGTGCGCGTGGATATCCGGTTGATTGCCGCCACGAACCGGGATTTGGCCAAGCTGGTGGAGCAGCAGGAGTTTCGCAGCGATTTGTATTACCGATTGAATGTTTTTCCGATCACCCTGCCGCCGCTCCGTGAGCGGAGTGAGGATATTCCGTTGCTCATCCGCTACTTCACGCAGCTGTATGCGGCTCGCATGAAAAAACCCATCGAGTCCATTCCGGCGGCGACGCTGGAGGCCCTCTCCCGTTATCACTGGCCGGGCAACATCCGCGAGTTGGAAAACCTCGTCGAACGCGCGGTGATTCTCACTCATGGCACCCACTTGCAGGTGCCGCTTCCTGAGCTCAAGGTGCAGACACAACAGCGTCCAGCTCCCGCCGTCACCCTTCACGATGCTGAACGCGACCAGATCCTTAGGACCTTGCGCGACACACGATGGGTCATCGGCGGCCCCGACGGTGCAGCGGCCAGGCTCGGTCTGAAACGCACCACCCTCACGTCGAAAATCAAAAAGCTCGGCATCTCCCGTCCCCGCGAGTGACGATGCGCTTCGTCACCTGACGATCTTCAGTCGGTCTCTCTTCGTCACGTTCCTTTCGCCATCGGCTCTCCCTCTTCGTCGCGAGAAAGAGTTGTACGTTCTTTCAACCACTTAGATTGCATTGCCTCGTTGCGCAGCCATTGGAACGGGCCTTGCCATTACGGCTGGGTAGGAACGCACAACGGAATCGGAGGTGGCGCATGAAAGACATCACGCTCTGGATTGGATGGTACGGAATGCTCGCGGCACTGCCGCTTTTCCGGGCAGGGCTGTTGGTGAAGGAACGGTTGGCGAACGCAGTTCCACAACGGGTGCGGGCACAGAGACAGTAAGGACACTTTAACAGGAGGTGCGACATGTACAGCTTCTTCAAGACAGACGATTCATGGGCGGGTTTGATTCTGCGGGTGGTGCTGGGCGGTGTGATGTTTGCGCATGGCGCGCAGAAACTCTTGGGCTGGTACGGAGGGTTCGGTTTCGAAGGCACGATGGGATTTTTCACTCAGAAGATGGGCCTCCCATGGTTAATCGCGTTTCTGGTGATCATCGGGGAGTCCATCGGCAGTCTGGGGTTATTGGCCGGCCTGTTTACACGGTTCACGGCGGGCAGCTTCATCGTGATCATGCTGGGGGCGATCTTGACCGTGCACTTGCCGCAAGGCTTCTTCATGAACTGGTTCGGGCAGCAAACGGGTGAAGGATTTGAATATCATCTTCTGGTGATTGGCATGAGCCTGGCCTTGCTGGTGATCGGCGGTGGGAAGTGGGCGCTCGATGGTGTCATCGCCCGCCGGCTCGAGGAACAGACAACGTCGCCGGCCCCGAAGGCGCGGGAAGCGAGCTACGCGTTGCGGATGTTCTGAGCGCCGGACTGGTCGAGAGGGATGGAACGACAGGAGGGACGGCCATGCTGAAGATTACGGTGTCGAACAAGAACCCGGGAACCACGTTCGTTCTTTCCGGGCGGCTGGCCGGTCCCTGGGTCGAGGAATTGCGGAATTGCTGGTTAGGACAGAAGATCGATGCGCCGGCTCCATGCCATATCGATCTTCGCGAAGTGACCTTCATCGACGAGGCAGGTATCGCGCTGCTGTCTCATCTGTATCGCAAGGGGGTCACGATTGACGCGTCGGGCTGTTTGACGAGGGCCATCGTCAAGAATTTCAGCGACGCGCGGGCGCCGATTCGGGAACGGTCGGCGCGATGACGTTCTGAGTCGGAGTCGCTGGTTTTCAAATTACGCTGTGAAGGGAGTCGAACGATGACACGCACCATGATCATATTGGGGTCCTTGGTTCTCAGTATCCTGACCGTGAATGCTTACGTGATGGCCGAAGAGGGCCGCCCTCGCAGCACAGAGGCCAACAAGAAACTGGTCCGTGACTTTTATGAGCTGGCGTTCAATCAGCACAAGCCCACTGAGGCTGCGAAGAAGTATATCGGAGCGAAGTACATCCAACACAATCCGTACGTGCCGAATGGTGCCGAGGCGTTCTATGGCTACTTTGAAGGGTACTTTAAGGAGCATCCGCGGTCCCATGTAAATATCAAGCGCGTCTTGGGGGATGGGAATTTGGTCGTGCTGCACCTTCATTCGAGGATCGATGAGCAGGACCGTGGCGTCGCGATCGTGGATATCTTCAGGGTGGAGAACGGCAAGATCGTCGAGCACTGGGACGTCATCCAACCGATTCCGGACAAGGCAGCCAACGACAATACGATGTTCTAATGCGTCGTCCACGGGACACAAACAATTGGGCCTATTCCTAATTCAACAGGTAACCAGAGGGCATCACGAGGAGGAGTGAACATGGACCAGCCAATCATTGCAGCGAAGCAACCGGCGGTGTTGGAGTTGGAAGCAGGCACCTACTATTGGTGCCGGTGTGGGCGTTCGAAGAACCAACCATTTTGTGACGGATCCCACCAGGGCACCGGTTTTACGCCGATGGAGTTTGTCACGACCGAAAAGAAAACGGTCGCCCTGTGCCAATGCAAGCAGACGAAGAATCCCCCGTTCTGCGACGGTACGCATCGGACGCTCTGAGTCGGTGCGGGGGGAGCAGCCCTACTGGGCCGTTATCAATATCATGGCGATATCAGGCGGTGACGTGAGTTCGCCGAAGTGATATCCGTCAATGGAGGTGCAGGATGCCGGTGACATTGATCAATGTGTTTTCAGTTCCGGCGGCCAAAGAAGCAGAATTTGTGCGGTGGTGGCAGGACGTGAAGGAGCACATCACAAAGCAGGAAGGCTTCATCAGCGGGAAATTTCACAAGAGCCTCAAGCCGGACAGCCGGTTCAATTACATCAACGTGGCGATCTGGCAGGATGAAACGGTGTATTGGAAGGCCTATGAGAAGAGTGTCACGCCCATGAAGGAGAAGTTGAGGCAATTGGGAGTAGAAATGACTCCGGCCCTCTACCACGTGGCCTTCGAATACTGATTTAATACTCATGAGGGCATTGCGTAAGTGCCATGTCATTCACCAACTTCACCAAGGAGGGCAGTATGAACATGCAGCACGTGGTTCGAGTCGCAATCGGAGGGCTGGTACTCGCCGGGGCGCTTGTCGGTGCCGGCTGTCATCGTCATCACACGCCGGCGGAGCGCGCCGACTGGATGACCAGCAAGATCGCCAAACATCTGGATCTGGACGATCAGCAGAAGGCCAAGCTCATGGTCGTGAGAGATGAAATGGTGGCGGCGCGCGCCGAGTCTCAACCGGAGCATAAGGCGATCATGGAAGAGATGATCGCCCAGGTGAAAAGCGATCGGTTGGACCAGGCCAAGTTGACGCAGCTCATGGAGCGGCACCAGGCCGAGCAAAAGCGGGTGATGCAGCGTGTGTTGCCGAAGGTGACCGACTGGCATGCGACGCTCCGGCCTGAACAGAAGACAGAAGCGGTGGAACATATTCGCAAGTGGATGGACCGCTACAGCGACCATTGAGAACGATGGGTCAGACATGATCACGGGGGATGTGCAGTAGAGGCGCGACCGGTGGATCGGCGAACAGGCTTGCACAGAGCGGAGAAAGTCTCTAACGTGCAACGATTCATTCGCCGATCCATAGGGGTGCAATTCCCCCGATAGCAGCGAACGATGAACGAGTGAGATGGGAGGATGTCATGAAACGGAATGCCTCGGCAAAATGGCAGGGAGATCTCAAGACAGGCAAAGGGACGGTCTCGACGAACAGCGGGGTCCTGACCCAGACGCCCTATTCGTTCAGCACCAGGTTCGAGAATGGAACGGGCACGAACCCGGAAGAGTTGATCGCGGCCGCCCATGCCGGTTGTTTCACCATGGCCCTTTCAGGTCAATTGGGTGCGGCGAATCTCGTGGCCGACCAGCTGGCGACCACTGCCACGGTCACCATGGAGAAGCTGGATGCCGGCTGGACGGTCACCGGCATTCACTTGGAGGTGAAGGGCAAGGTGCCGAAGGCCGATGCGGCGGCATGGGAGAAAGCAACCACGGCGGCTAAAACCGGCTGCCCGATTTCGCGGTTACTCAATACGACCATTACGATGGATGCCAAGTTGGAGAGTTGATGCGCATGCCACCGTCGCACGATCGCGACGCGCTCGCGTTTCTCTTCGACCTGGACGGCACGTTGGTCGACAGCGTCTACCAGCATGTGCTGGCCTGGCGCGAGGCCGCTTAGGCGGCAGGGATCAATGGCCCGCGCGCATTGATGTGAACCACCGGGAAAGGATGATGCATGGAAAAGCCGGCTGAGACGCAATATCCCATTCATGATCTGCTGCGGCGGCGCTGGAGCCCGCGGGCCTATTCGGAACGGATGGTGGAGAGAGACACATTGAGAAGCCTGTTCGAAGCGGCCAGGTGGGCACCCTCTTCAAATAACGAACAGCCCTGGCATTTCATCGTCGGGACGAAGGCGGATCCCCCGGGCTACGACCGGCTGTTTGCCTGTCTGAATGAAGGCAACCAGAAATGGGTGTTCCGGGCTCCCGTGTTGATGCTCTCTGTGGCGCGACTGAACTTTGAAGACGAGGGTACGCCGAACCGGCATGCCTGGCACGATACGGGAATGGCGGCGCTCAGCCTCTGTTTGCAGGCCACGGAGCTGGGATTGATTGCGCACCAGATGGCGGGCTTCAACAGAGAGAAGGCTCGCACCGACCTCGCAATTCCCGCCGGACATGAGCCGGTGGCCATGATTGCGGTCGGGTATCCTGGCGAGGCGGCCCTGCTGCCGGAGTATCTGCGCGAGCGAGAAGTAAAACCCCGGGAGCGGAAACCGATGTCGGCATTCGTATTTTCTGGTTCGTGGGGAGCTTGGCCGCCGCTGGCTTAACTAGAACGTGCTCCCCCTGCTTCCTTTTTTGTAAAGCGGTAGAGGAACGTCCCACAGGGGCACAATCTTACCCGCCTCGAACTTGAGCGCGAGCTTTTGCTGCCATTCTTCTGCCAAGACATCGGACTTTCCTTTGATCGGTTGGGCCTCCGGAATATCGAGTCGTAATGTCTCAATTCTGACTGACTCTGCTGTGGCTCTGAGGGCAACTTCGAACGCAGTGCCTGAGTCATTCGAAAATCGATAGCCACCTGTCCAGGTTGCTGAAAGGAACCGGCTCGCTATCATTGTCACGTTTTCGTTCGAAATGGAGTGAAGGTGCAGCCACCAATGGGTTGCCGCCATCACGTTCATCCCATCGGGGCTGAAGGCGACGGCCCATACCATATTCTCATGGCGGAGCGGCTGGCCCACCGGCTCGCCGGTGGCGGTGCGCCAGAGGCGCGCGGTGCGATCGACACTGCCGGTGAGGGCCAATTTTCCATCGGGGCTGAAGGCGACGGCCCATACCGTATCCTCATGGCGGAGCGGCTGGCCCACCGGCTCGCCGGTGGCGGTGCGCCAGAGGCGC
>CABVSR010000008.1 GCA_902500995.1 uncultured Nitrospira sp. | reverse complement strand
AGCGGCGGCTCGATGGCGGTGCATGGCCTGGGCATGACCGAACATCGCTGGGGGAGCCACGGGGTGATGGCGCTGGTGAACCTGGCGCTGGCCACCGGCAACATCGGGAAGCCAGGCACCGGCATCAACCCATTGCGCGGGCAAAACAACGTGCAAGGTGCATCGGACGTCGGCTGTTTGCCTACCTTTTTTGCCGGATATCAGCCCCTGACGGATCCGGCACTGGGGGCCGCGCACCTTGCCGTCACGGGGAAACCGTTGCCGGCGGCACGGGGCATGAAGACGCCGGACATGTGGGATGCCGCCCTGGCGGGAACGCTCAAGAGTCTGTGGATCATCGGGTATGACGTGGCTCAGACCGACCCGAATCTGAAAAAAGTCCACGCAGCGCTCAAGGGCCTGGAGTTCCTCATCGTCCAGGATTTATTTCTGAGCGAAACGGCCAAGCTGGCGCATCTCGTGATTCCCGGCGCCTCGTTTTTGGAAAAAGACGGAACCTTCACCAATCTGGAGCGTCGCATCCAGCGCATCAGGAAGGCCGTGGAGCCGCCGGACGGGGTGCTGCCGGATTGGCAGGTCGTGTGCGAAGTGTCGGCGCGGATGGGCTATCCGATGCAGTACTCCCACCCCTCGGCGATCATGGACGAGATCGCGCAACTGGCGCCGATGTTTGCCGGGGTGTCGTTCGATCGACTGGACGGCCCTGACGGATTGCAGTGGCCAGTTCCCTCGCCAGAACATCCGGGTACCTCTTTGATGCACGAGCAGTCGTTCCCCAAGGGGAAGGCGAAATTTGTGGCGGTGGACTATCTGCCGCCGGGGGAGGCGCCGAGCGAAGCCTATCCGCTGGTGCTGATCACAGGCCGCATTCTGCAGCATTACAACTGCGGGGCGCAGACCAGACGAACGGAGATCATGCAGGTGGTCGATACCGATGTGCTGGAAGTCCATGCAGCCGATGCGGCCAGGCTGAACCTGCATGACGGCGACCTGGTTCGTCTGATCAGCGCTCGTGGTGAGGCCAGGCTTCCGGTGGTGATCAGCGAACGGGTACAGCAGGGCGAGCTGTTCACGAGTTTTCACTTCCCCGACACGGACTTGAACGTGCTGCTGTCGTCGAGCGCCGATGAAAGTTCCAAGTGTCCCGAGTACAAAGTCTCGACCGTGCGGATTGAAAAAATTCCGCCGGCCGTGTCTCCTCCCTCCATGCATGTGATGTTGATCACATGACCGCCGAGCCTCCCCCTCCCGCTGCCGGCTCCGTTTCCGTCGCCGATGCCTATCCGCCGCCGGAGATCGCGGCGCGCGTGTGCAAGCTTGGTCTGGCCAAGGTCAATACGGCGGTCCCGGCCATGGTGGCTCTGGCCGTGCTGGCCGGCGCGTTTATTTCGTTGGGCGGGTTGTTTTATGCCGTTACGATCACGGTGGGTAAAGAAGGTTCCTCGCTGCCCTTCGGATTGTTGCGTTTGGCCGGAGGGATCACGTTTAGTTTGGGCCTGGTGTTGGTGGTGGTCGGCGGCGCGGAACTGTTTACGGGAAACAATCTGATTGCGATGGCCTGGGCCGCCGGCTGCGTGCAGACCAGCCAGGTGGTGAGAAATTGGATCTGGGTCTATCTGGGCAATGTGCTGGGGGCAGGGGGAACGGCGGTGCTCGTGCTGCTTGCGGGGATCCACCTGTTGGCGGATGGGGCGGTCGGTGAGACGATGGTGCGCATCGCTCGCAGTAAGATCGCGCTCGATCCGCTGTCGGCGTTCGCGCGCGGCATTCTGTGCAATGTTCTGGTGTGTCTCGCGGTCTGGTTGTGCATGGGCGCGAGGAGCGTAGCGGACAAGATTCTCGCGATCCTGTTTCCCATCAGCGCGTTTGTCGCCTGCGGCTTCGAACATTCCGTGGCGAACATGTTTTTTTTGCCCGTGGGGATGGTCTTGGCGGCCGGCACGGCGGCGCCGCTGCCGTTGGCGGGCGCGTTAACCAACCTGGCGTTGGTGACCCTCGGAAATATCATCGGCGGAACGGTGCTGGTGGCGCTCGTCTATTGGTTCATCTATCTCCGCACCGGCTCCCAACCACGTTGACCGGCAGGATGCGGAAAAAGGCCCCGCGCGGCGTTCTCGCATCATTCAGCGGTCGGGCTATCCCGGTGAGGCCCTCATTGATCAACGGCTGTCCAGCCCTTCTTTAATGGCCTTCGCCACGTCGCCGCATTCTGTCACGACCTCGACACGGTATTGCGGGCCAGGGCTTCGAGGAGTCCGGTTGGCGACGCAGGACTCGAAATCTTTGATCGCGCTGTTTTCAAAGGTGCGACTCCAGATCTCCGAGACGCGCGTACGCTCACCTTGCTGGTGTTGATCGAGCGCCAGCCACCCGACGAGGGCCACCGCACCGACCAGCAGCAGCATGCCGAGCAACTTCACCGGTTTGCTGCGCAGCACCTTGAGAAGAAAATACAGCACCGCTCCGCCTACCAGGAGCGCCGCCACGATGGCGACCGCGAGCTCGGCCGGCTCCAGTTCGAGGTAGCGGGAATTCCACGAGAGGCCTAAGTTCGTCACGTTCATCTCATCCCTCTCCCTTCGGGCTTCTTATACCAGTTCAGCCCTACAAAAGCCTCCCCTGATTCATCCCGTGGTGGAGAGAGGAGATACAGGCGCGGCACAGAGAGATTCACGATTCTAATCACTCCGGCGCGGCGCGCGGTGGTATGCTGCACCTCGTGATTGTGTTATTGACGTGATGACATGAATCAATCATCGCTCCGCGCCTATGCCACTCCACGCCTCGGCATCATGTTGCCCCTGGGTTTTGCCTCCGGGCTGCCGCTGGCGCTCACCGGCGGCACGCTGCAGGCGTGGCTGACCGAAGCAGGGCTGGACCTGACGACGATCGGCCTCTTCGCCTATGTCGGCCTGCCTTATACGCTGAAGTTTCTCTGGGCTCCGGTGATGGACCGGATCGTTCCGCCCTGGCTGGGGCGTCGTCGTGGCTGGATGATCGTCACGCAAAGCGGGCTTGCCCTCGCGCTGGCCGTGATGGCCTTGATCGGCCCCGCGGGAGGTGCACAGCTGTTTGCCGCTTTGGCCCTGCTCGTCGCGTTTCTTTCCGCCTCGCAGGATATCGTCTTCGATGCGTACAGAACGGATGTCCTGAAACCGGAGGAGCGGGGATTGGGCGCCGCCACCTGGGTGATGGGCTATCGGATCGCCATGATTGCGTCCGGCTCGCTGGCCCTGATCTTGGCCTCTCGCTTGAACTGGTCCGCGGCATATCTTTGTATGGCCGCATTGATGGCCCTGGGAGTTGTGACCATCTTGCTGAGTCCGGAACCAGAGGATGCCCAGGCGGCGCCGCAATCGATGGCGGAAGCGGTGTGGGGGCCGCTCACGGAGTTTCTTTCCCGCCCCATGGCGGTGGCGCTCCTGGGATTGATCGTGCTCTACAAACTCGGTGATGCGTTCGCCGGCGCGTTGACGACATCGTTCTTGCTGCGCGGGATGCAATTTTCGTCGGAGGAGATCGGGGTGGTCCGCGCCTTCGGGATGGGAGCGACCATCCTGGGTGCATTTATCGGCGGCGGCCTGATGCCGCGACTCGGGCTCTTCCGTTCACTCTTCGTATTCGGCATCCTGCAGGCCCTGTCGAACCTGTCATTCATGTGGCTGGCTTGGGCAGGGAAGAATTATGCCGTGATGGCCTTTGCGGTGGGAGCCGAGAATCTCACCGGAGGCATGGGCACCGCCGCCTTCGTGGCGCTGGTCATGTCGCTCTGCAACCACCGCTATACCGCGACCCAGTTTGCGCTGCTTTCCTCCGTCGAAGCCCTCGGCCGCGTGTTCCTCGGCTGGCCGGCGGCGAAATTGGTGGGAATGGCCGGCTGGGGTCCGTTTTTCTTCGTGACCTTCCTGGCCGGGCTGCCGGGGCTGTGGTTGCTGTGGCACCTGCGTAAGCCGGTCGCGCAGCATGCGGAACGACAGGCGGGAAGGGGAGAGATCGAGGCCTCCTGCTAGCTTCTACCGCATCTTTTTCTGCAGAAACAAAATAAACAGCATCAAGGTCGGCAGCGGCGCTAGGGCGAACGGCACCAGCCAGAGGAACACATTTTTTCCGCGGACTCGCGCTTGATCGAACATCCACACAAATAGCCAGATCAACAGGCCGATATAGTTCACCGCCATCCAGCGGATGGTGTGAATCTTCAGGCTGCTCATCGATTCCGGCTCCCCTTGGATAAAGAAGATGCCGATCAGCAGGACGAACCCTGCCAGCAGGCCGGCGACGAGGCGTTTACTCCAAACGAACATAGCGGCTCCTCCGTGATGGTCGAAAGGGCGTGATCACAGGCCTTCGTATTCCATTCCTTGGAAATCGGGCGTAAGCTAAACAGACGGGGTGCGTTTGTCAAACGAGCGTGGCTCTTAGACCCTTACGATTTGTTCGGCGCAGGCCGGCTGAAAGCGCGTGATGCGGACTGTGACTCTGGCCGGATTGGCCGGAACGTTGACGGCGGCAGTGTGGTTGGCGGCGACCAATCCGACCATGGACGCCTATCTGCAGTTTGTGGAAGCGCGTCTCACGGCCGAGATCGAAAAAATGGATCAATCCGGCCCGCGCCGCGATCGGGACTTGATCCGGTCGATTTTCCGCGCGCAGGGGCCGAAGCTCGTCGAAGGAGTCGTCCGGCCCAATACGAAGCGGAACAATTGGGGCCTCCTCAGTCTGTTCGAAACGAACGTTCTGGACCAACCGGTGCTGGTGCTGGGAATCGCCGGGCAGTTTGTCCCGTTACGAGGGGTCGAGGAGGCGACGGTGAAGGTCGGTCGGCTGGCGTTTTGATCTGTACCAGGAATTTTCTCGCCCCCCTGTGAAAAACCTCTTCCGCAGCCCCGGAAGACTGTGGATAACTCAGTAAAAAATTGCGAAAAACAGCATGAAATCTAGCGGGGACGCTATCACCAGCTTATCCCCATTACTCACAGGCAATCCACAACATTTTGTTTGACAAAAAAATTCGATCACTATATCTAGTATGCAATGCAGTCGAGACCGTTCCGAAGAGAAATGTGCCTCTGGACAGACAGGCCTCTTTATTTCGTCCCAGCCCATATACCCTTGCCGTCCGGCATCTGCACCGAACGTTAGGCATCAGTTAAGGAGGAACCAGTGAGGATTGAACGAAGATTCACCAAGCGTGGGCAGAGCCCCTATGAGGGTCTTGCGTTCGTGAAACGTTCCTCGGAGATCCGGAATCCCGACGGATCGACCGTCTTTAAGCTGGACCATATCGATATCCCGGAACATTGGACGCAATTGGCGATCGATATTCTGGCGCAAAAATATTTCCGCAAGGCCGGCGTGCCGCAAGTCCATGAAGACGGCAAGCCCGTGGTGGATGCCGCGGGCAAGCCCGTACTTGGGGGCGAGCGCGACTCCCGACAGGTGTTCAACCGGTTGGCCGGTTGCTGGACCTTCTGGGGCAAGAATTACGGCTATTTCAAAACACCGGAAGATGCCACCGCCTTCCAGGATGAAATGTGTTACATGCTGGCCCATCAGATGGCCGCCCCCAACAGTCCCCAGTGGTTCAATACGGGGCTGCACTATGCGTACGGGCTGTCGGGGCCGGCCCAGGGCCACTTCTACGTCGATCCTAAATCGAGTGAAGTGGTGCGGGCCACGAATGCTTTCGAACATCCGCAGCCGCACGCCTGCTTCATCCAGTCGATTGAAGATGATCTGGTCAATGAAAACGGCATCATGGACCTGTGGGTGCGTGAAGCGCGGCTCTTCAAGTACGGGTCGGGCACCGGCACGAATTTCTCGCGCCTGCGCGGCGACGGCGAATCCCTCTCGGGCGGCGGGCGTTCGTCCGGCCTCATGTCATTCCTCAAGATCGGCGATCGCGCGGCCGGAGCCATCAAATCCGGCGGCACCACCAGGCGCGCGGCCAAGATGGTCTGCCTGGATCTGGATCATCCCGATATCGAAGAATTTATCGATTGGAAAGTCGTCGAAGAGCAGAAGGTGGCCGCCATGGTCACCGGTTCCAAGATTTGCGCACAACGGCTCAATGCCGTACTCAAAGCCTGCCAGGTGGTCGAGGGCCAGGGACAGGCTCGCCTTGAATTGGACATGAAGCAGAATCAAGTGTTGCGGGAAGCTGTCGTCGCCGCCCGCCGCGATATGGTGCCGGAGGCCTATATCCATCGCATGTTCGACTATGCGAAGCAGGGGTACACCCATTTTGTCTTTCACGAATACGACACCAACTGGGACGGTAAGGCGTACCAGACCGTGTCGGGGCAGAACTCCAACAATAGCGTCCGGATTCCGAACGGCTTCTTCGAGGCCTTGGAGCGGGACGGCGATTGGGAATTACGCCGCCGGATCGACGGCAAGGTCAGTAAGACGCTCAAGGCCCGGGACCTCTGGGACAAGATCGCCTGGGCGGCCTGGATTTGCGCCGATCCCGGCACGCAATACGACACGACGATCAATGAATGGCATACCTGCCCGGAAGACGGGCGGATCAACGCGTCGAATCCCTGTTCCGAATATATGTTCCTCGACGACACCGCCTGCAACCTTGCCTCGTTGAACTTGGCCAAGTTTTTTAATGCGGAAGGGGAGTTCGATCTGGATTCCTTCCGCCATGCCGTGCGGTTGTGGACGGTGGCCTTGGAGATCAGTGTGCTGATGGCGTCGTTCCCCAGCCGCGCGATCGCGCAGAAGAGCTACGACTACCGCACGCTGGGATTGGGATATGCCAACCTCGGCACCATCCTCATGAAGCAGAGCATTCCCTACGATTCACCGAAGGCGACGGCGATTTGCGGCGCGATCACGGCGATCATGACGGGCGAATCCTATGCCACGTCGGCCGAGATGGCGGCGGAGATCGGCCCCTTCCCCGGCTTCAACCGGAACCGCGAGGCGATGTTGCGCGTCATTCGCAATCACCGGCGGGCGGCCTATAGCGCGGCGCATGAGGAATATGAAGGCCTCACGATTGTGCCTGCCTCGATCCAGCCGGAACATTGTCCGCCAGCCATGCTTCTGGCGGCGCGGCGCGCCTGGGATCGCGCGCTGGAATTGGGCACGGCCTACGGCTTCCGCAATGCGCAGGTGACCGTGATCGCGCCGACCGGCACGATCGGCCTGGTCATGGATTGCGACACCACCGGCATCGAGCCGGATTTCGCCCTGGTCAAGTTCAAGAAGCTGGCGGGCGGCGGCTACTTCAAGATCATCAACCAGAGTCTGCCCCCGGCGCTGCAGGCGCTCGGCTATACGGAGGCTCAGATCCGGGACATCGTCGCATACTGCGTGGGCCATCAGACCTTAAAAGGCGCGCCCTTCATCAATCACGAGGTCCTGCGTCAAAAGGGCTTCGACGATGCGGCGCTGGAGCGGCTGGAAGGATCGTTGGCGCAGGCGTTCGAAATCCAGTTCGTGTTCAACAAGTACACGCTGGGCGAAGAGTTCTGCCGGCAGAATCTCGGCATCAGCGACGCGCAGCTCGCAGACCCCACTTTCAACATGCTCAAGACCCTGGGCTTCACCCAGGAAGATGTGGCGGCCGCCAATGACTATTGCTGCGGCACCATGACGGTGGAAGGCGCCCCGCACCTCAAGCTCGAACATCTGCCCATCTTCGATTGCGCCAACCGGTGCGGGAGGATCGGCCAGCGGTACATTGCGGTCGATGCGCATATCCGGATGATGGCGGCGGCTCAGCCCTTCATCAGCGGCGCGATCAGCAAGACCATCAATATGCCGGCCGACGCTACGTTGGACGATGTCAAGGCGGCCTACCTCTTCGCCTGGAAGAGCATGGTCAAGGCCGTGGCGCTCTATCGTGACGGCTCAAAGTTGAGCCAGCCGTTGAACGCCTCGTCCGACAGCGGCAAAGCTGTAGAGGCGGCGCCCAGCGTCGCCACGGTGGCGGAAAAAGTCGCCGAACGCGTGCTGGTCCGGTATCTCCATAAACGCCGGTCGCTGCCGGCGCGGCGGGGCGGGTATACGCAGAAAGCCATCATCGGCGGGCATAAACTGTATCTGCGCACCGGTGAATACGAAGACGGCACACTCGGCGAAATCTTTCTCGACATGCACAAAGAGGGCGCCGCCTTCCGCAGCTTGATGAATAATTTCGCCATCGCGATTTCTCTCGGCTTGCAGCACGGCGTCCCGCTGGAAGAGTTCGTCGAAGCCTTCGTGTTCACGCGGTTCGAGCCGAACGGGCCGGTGAAACTCAACGATCGCATCAAGATGGCCACGTCGATCATCGACTACATCTTCCGCGAACTGGCCATTACCTATCTCGAGCGGAAAGATCTCTCCCAGGTGCAGGAAGACGATCTCCGGATGGACTCGATGAAGAAGGACGAGCAGGATCCCGAATGTGTCGAAGAAGAAGTCGACATGACGGCGTTGAAGAAGGCCTCCATCTTGACGGAGCATTTGCCCGTGCGGAGAAACGGCATGAACGGCGGGAACGGTCAGAGCCGGAGAGCGGGGAACGGCAACGTCGCCCACAAGTTGGAACTAAAACGCGAAACCCTGACCGTGACTTCCGTGCGGCAGGAAGCTAAGGAGAAGGGGTACGAAGGCGACCCTTGCCAGAATTGCAAGCAGTTTACCCTCGTTCGCAACGGGACCTGCCTGAAATGCATGAGCTGTGGCGAGACGAGCGGGTGTTCGTAAAATAATCTCTTCTTGGATTCGGAATCCACGGGGAGTCGGGAGTAGGTAGCAACAGAGTAGGTCGCAAAGGCACCGTCATCGTAACAGGGAGGCCGCGACTACCTTAGATGAACTAGGGTGGGAGCGGCCTTTCTATATTTTATCGACCTGCTGCCGGTTTCAAAGACATCGCGTGAGGAGTCGGAAGGAAACCGGCAGCGCCCAGGCCATCCCCCTCAATCGGGGGTGATCCAAGGGAAAAACCCCTTCAATCGTACCCTCAATCAGCTGGACCTGATCGAAGACCAGCCCTGCACTGAGGTCTTTATTTTCTCAAGCCGGGCCTTGCTTTGTGTCGGGGTGACCTTCCTGAACCGCCCCTGTGGATTTCGGGATCGCTCACATCACCACTTCCATCACCGCACACCGGTCGTGCGAAAAGGCGAGAAGGGCATGGAGCATCAGGCTCCCACGCGAAGGCGCGTCATTGAAGGCCTCGCCGCTGGCTCACGGATCGTGACACTCGTAAGAGGTACTACGCCCGGAGAATGCGGAGGGGGCCTAAGCTGGGTACTCTTGAGTATCGAAGCTTGGCAGAGAGCGGTTCCCATGACACGGCGCTGACGAACCTGATCATTTGACCTTGAGGTGTCTTGATATGAGTGTTCCATCCCTACAGACCCCACAAGTCCAACTCATTACGATAGAAACCCGCAAACACGATTCCCCCAGCTCCTGCACGGTTCACGTCCCAGGCCCTGTGCCACCCACCAAGCGTCACAAGTACCGGATGATCGCATTAGCATCGGTGCACGCCTATATCGCATTTCATCTAATCTCTTGGCATGTCTTTGGTGTCCAGATTTGGGGCAAGACCGCGATGATGGGTGTGCCCTCTCTCGCCAAAGGGACGATCAACGCCGCGGCGATTATGGTCATTCTCATATTGGGCTCGATCTTGATCTGGGGAAGAGGATTCTGCGGCTGGGTCTGTCACATGCGAGGCGCGATTGAATTCGCCGACTGGATCTTGCGGAAACTGAAGGTGCGCCAATATCTCAAACTGCGAGAGAGAAATGTGCTGGTGAACACGCCCCATCGGTGGCTCCTCAGGATAGGGGCGTTGTTTGTCCTATTGTTGCCAGTGATTATTCTTGTTCACAACACCGGATTCAGCCCCAAAGTGGATATGACGGCGCCAGTGCCGATGGCGGATTTGCCTGGTTATGAAGGCAAAGCGTTCGCAAAGACCGCGTTCTTCAATGTTGAGATCAGTCCAACGTGGAACGATTACTTGCTCGCATTTGGTTTAGCGTTGTTCATTCAATTTACGATGAGCATTGTGATGAACCTGCGATACGGACAGGGTGCATTTTGCCGACTCTTATGCCCGTATGCTCCGATGATGGTTCCCCTCATGAACATCTCTCCGGTTCAATCAAAGATCACGCGAGTGGCGCAGTGCACCGGCTGCCGAGATTGCAGTAATGCCTGTCCTCAAGGCATCGATGTGAGTCGAGAGATCTTCCATTTCAACGGGAAGGTGATCAACACCGAATGCATCAAGTGCTACGCCTGTATCGATGCCTGCGATGACAATGTCTTGAAAGATACGGCTGCGCCGGGCGTTCCTCAAATGAATCAATTGAAGCCCTATGAGAAACGCCCCTGGCAGCAGGAACTGGTTCGAAAAGATGGTCTGTTGACGAATGCTCGACACATGCAGGTTTTCGAGCCACTCGGACCAGTGGCTGATTTCACGTCCATGATCGTGGCATTGATCTGCGGTGGCATCACGTCACGGTTCGGCGGTTTCTGGTTTTACCCCGGCGCGATCATCTCGTTCATCGTGTTTCGAGAATGCTGCATCTATGTGAGTAAGTGGTCAGTTGCGCGGAAGCTCAAAGTGTCTGCCCCAATTGTTCAGTCGTAGACCGACACGTTCAGTAACACTGGCCCAGTACATAAAGGAGGGACGCATGAATACCATGACAAAAGTGCACGATTACTATAGCGTGATCACAGAACTGGCGATGTATCTGAAAGATACAAAGTCGTATTGGCTGGCACCTGTGATGTTTGTCTTGTTGGCTCTGAGTGCTCTCGCCTTCTTCCTTGAAGGCAGCGTGCTGGCTCCCGCTATCTACTCAGTATTCTAGTCAGTGTTCTAGAGGTGGAAGGGCACATGGCTGGTCACCTGCCGGGAAGCCATGTGCCCCCTGTTTTCGGCCTCGGTGGCGTCGTGGCCGAATCCACGAACTCTGCACCGTGAGCCGAGCGCCACCTCGGCTCATGCGTCACCTCCTTCCCTGATTCACGTCCTCCGCCGAATCATTAGACTTATCCCACTCAATCTTCAGCTCTCGGGGTCTCTGTCACCAAACAAGAGCCCGCGTCCCTAGGAGAACTAGGGATCTGTCCAGACGCATTCCCGGGATCACTCCTCTAGATTCACCGGATAGAGTCATCTGTCCATCACCCATTCATTGAGGAGATCCACATGTCCATCATCGAAAAATCCACCGAAGTGAATGTGCCGGTTCGCACCGCCTATAACCAGTGGACTCAGTTTGAAGAGTTTCCGAAATTCATGGAAGGCGTCACAGCTGTCCGTCAGCTCGATAACACACATCTCCACTGGAGGGCGCAAATCGCCGGCAAAGAAAAGGAGTGGGATGCGGTCATCACCGAACAACATCCGGATGAACGCATTGCCTGGAAGAGCACGAGTGGAGCTAAGAACGCGGGGGTAGTGACGTTTCACCGCCTGTCGGATCAGAAAAGTAAGATCATGCTTCAGATGGATTACGAGCCGGAGGGGGTGGTGGAAAATGTCGGCGAGGCCCTTGGCGCCGTCTCACTCCGCGTGGAAGGAGATCTCCAACGGTTCAAGACCTTCATCGAACAGCGGGGGCATGAAAGCGGAGCCTGGAGAGGCGATGTGAGCCGGAAATGATCGCGCGGGCGTTCTACTGATCCACTTGCCGCAGTGGATGGCGTGACCCGCCGAGCACGGCATTAATCTGAGCCCTGCCGGCGCGGCTGAGTCTTCATCTTGTGAAGACTTAGCCGTCCGCGGCCGGCAACGATTGAATCGAAAGGAGCGGCCATGGATTTCATCACCGTTCTACGGCGCGATCATGAAAAGGTGTCGGCGCTCTTTCACCGGATACAGGAGGGGTTCCGGCAACCGGATTCACCGGAACGTCATCAATTATTCCGGGAACTGAAGAGAGAATTGGAACTCCATGCGGCCGTTGAAGATTTGCACGTCTACCGGGTCTTTCAACAGGCTGAGCCAACGCGTGACGAGGCCCACGCAGCGCTGGAAGCCCATCGCAAAATCAAAACCCTGCTTGATGAACTCGCGGCCGCCTCTGCTTACGACCACCAGTGGGTAGGAAAATTCCAGGACTTGCGCAAGCTCGTGGAAACACATGTCGCCGCAGAAGAAAACGTCATGTTTTGCCAGGCTCAGGCGATCATGACGCCACAGGAGGCTGAAGAATTAGGGGCGACTGTGGAGACCGCGAAACAAGCTATCCGCAGAGATGCCCCAACGGCGGAAGGGGGGACGCCGGAGGACGTGTGAGCCGCGCGAGAGGTGTCTACTTCTGCGCCACTAGGGTTCATCCGAGTTGGCCCATTGCCCTGGTCTGTTACCTTGTGGGTGGTTCCATGTGCCTTGCACGGAGAGTACCGGTATGCCTGCTCCTCACATCCCGCGGTGGATCACATGGGCCGGTGGAATTGCGGCCGCCCTCGTGGCTGCGCTCTTGTTCGCAGCAGCGGTCGCGGATGATCCGATACGGAAGTACATCGAAGACAAGACCAACGCGTCGCTCAAAGGCTACACGCTTCGCATCGGCAAGCTCGACCTCCATCCGCTGACCCTGTCGCTCGACCTTGAAAACGTGGCCCTCATCCAGAATCGCCACCCCGATCCCCCGATCGCTCACATTCCAAAATGGCACGCCGGCGTTCAGTTCGTAGGACTGCTCACAGGCAAAGTCGTGAGCGCCCATCGTATCGACGGACCTTCGGCCCATGTGACACGTCCCCAGGCGAAGGCGGAACTCAAGGACCCCCGGCCGAGCAGCTGGCAGGATACCGTTCGAAATCTCTTTCCCGCCCGGATCAGCGAATTGAAGGTCACGCAGGCGCAGGTGACCTATTACGATCACCCCAAGGCGCAGCCGGTGAAACTCACCGACATCCAGTTCGAGGCCGGCGGCATCGAAAACCGCGGGGGTGAAGGGGAGGTGTATCCCTCCACCATCAAATTGGAAGCTCGCCTGCCGCAAGGCGGCCGCGTTGCCGCCGAGGGCCATGCCAATCTGCTGACGAAACCCCTGCCCGCCGTCAATGTGGATTTCGAACTTGCCGACATCGCGCTCATCGAATTCGTCGGTCTCGCCGGTGGCTATAACCTCCAGCTCGATCGCGGCAAGCTGACGGCGAACGGCCACGCCGAATACGCGCCGTGGAAACAAGTGGCAGATGTGCGAGAGGTCCGGCTTGAAGGGGTCAAGGCGGATTACGTCTACCGCCAGCATCCGAGGGACGAGGCGCGCCGGGCCGAGGCCGCGGCGGTCGCCAAGAAAGCGAAGGACAATCCTCTGCTGGTGGTGAACGTGAAACAGGGAAAGGTGTTGGATAGCGAGTTCGGCTTTGTGAACAAATCGTCCAATCCCGAGTACCGGGTCTATGTGGGAGAGGTCAACGCCGATCTCGACAACTTCACCACGAGGTTGCGCGAGTTACAAGGTGGCGATGCGGTCGTCAAGGTCACGGGACGATTCATGGGCACGGGGCGCAGCGTCATCGTCGGCACCTTCCGGCCTGAACAGCCCACACCTGACTTCGATCTTGAAGTCCAAATCGTCAAAACCGCTCTGAAATCGTTCAACGACGTGCTGCGGGCCTATGCCGACTTCGATGTGAGCCGGGGCAACCTGTCTGTCTTCGGCGAACTCTCGATTCGCCACCAGCAGGTCTCCGGATATCTCAAACCCATTTTCAAGGATGTCGAGGTCTACGATCCGAAGCAGGATGCCGAGAAGGCCTGGACCCAGCAAGTGTTCGAGTCGGTCATCGGCGGCATTGTAGAGCTGTTGAAGAATCCGGATCGCGAGCAGGTCGCGGCCGATGCGGGTATCTCAGGGCCGGTGACGAATCCCTCCGCCGACACCTGGCAGGTGATCGGCACATTGATCCAAAACGCCTTCTTCAAGGCGATTCTCCCGGGTTTGGAAAAGGAACAGGGGAAAGCCTGATGGCCGAGATGCCGGCATCATCATGATGCGAATCGTGTCGTCCAAAGATGTCGTGAAGTCGGCGCGTGCGGCCGGGCTGCGTTATGTGCGCGAAGGCGCCGGAGGATTCAGGCGCGTCAGTAAGGGCGGAGGGTACGCCTATCTCAATCCTTCGGGACGGCCGATCCGCAATGCAGGGCAGCTCCGGCGCATCCGATCGCTCGTGATCCCTCCGGCCTGGACAGACGTGTGGATCTGCGAAGACCCTCACGGGCATCTCCAGGCAACCGGCCGTGATGCGCGAGGGAGGAAGCAGTATCGCTATCACCAGCGCTGGCATGAAGTGCGGGATGAAAACAAATATGGCCGGATGCTTGCCTTCGCCAGGTTATTGCCGCGCATCCGCCGCGGGCTCAGGCGTGATCTGGCTCTACCCGGATTGCCGCGCGAAAAGATCCTGGCTACGGTCGTGAAATTGCTCGAGACGACGTTGATCCGGGTCGGCAACGAGGAATATGCGAGGACGAACCGGTCGTTCGGGCTGACCACCATGCGAGACCGGCACGCGAGGGTCGAGGGAGCGACGGTCCGGTTCGAGTTTCGTGGCAAAAGCGGGATCGTCCACTCAGTCCACCTCACCGATCGCCGCTTGGCCCGCATCGTCCGGCAAAGCCAGGACCTTCCGGGATACGAACTGTTTCAATATGTCGATCCGGAGGGAGCCAGGCGGGGCATCGATGCCGCAGACGTCAACGACTATCTCCGGAGCCTCGCGGGAGAGGAGTGCACCGCGAAGGACTTCCGCACCTGGGCCGGCACCGTGCTCGCAGCCAAAGCCCTGCAGGAGTGCCGCGCCATCGGTTCGGCAGCGCAAGCCAAACGCAATGTCGTGGCGGCTATTGAGCAGGTCGCCAAGCGGCTCGGCAATACGAAGACCATTTGCCGGAAATGTTATGTGCATCCCGACATCGTAGAAGCCTATCTGGACGGATCGCTGGTCGGTTCCGTGACAAGGGGAGTCCGCCGGTCACTTTCACGCGGGAAAGCAGGGCTGTCGCCGGATGAGGCTGCCGTCGTGACCTGTCTTGAACGCCGCTTGAGCGGCAGGGCGGCCAGGAACAACGGGCTGCGCTCGTCGGCGTGAAGCGGCCAGGCCATCGCCGTGAATCAGTTTTCATCGGAGCATAGGTAGCACCCTGTTCCCGTACCCTTTCACCACGAAGGAGGAATGGTCTCATGCACATACACATATCCATACGTACCACGATCACAATCGGAGTCCTCGGCGGATCGTTGTTCTTTATGCTCCCGCCGGCCGGGGCGACCGGCGCTGCCGGAACATCCGGAGGTACGCAGGCGCGATCCTCCGACGAGACTAAACATACCCTTCAAGATGCATTGAAGCATGCCAATGAGGCCAATGCAGCCGGTGAGCAGGGCGATGCTGCCGCGCTGAAAAACCACGCGCAGAAGGCGCTGGACAAAGCCAAAGAAGCGCAACGCGGGGGGCACGACGAGCGCATCAACGACGGGGTCTATGCCTTGGGCGAAGCCATCGAGCACAACGGCCATGTCAAGGACGCGACCATGCATGTCAAACGCGCCATCATGAAATTCTCGCAAGCGGCGGGCGTGCAGATTCCGGAGGGCCTGCCCGGCGGAGCATCGTCAGGGCAATCGGGCGGGAAACATCAAGGCGGCTGAGAAAAAACTGCGACTCACAGGCGGTTGCCCGTCATTCGGGCAACCGCTCGCTCCCCACCCAGGCCGGGACACCGCTGGGATGCCGTAGCCGGAGATGTTGCTTCCTGTCTGGATTCGACAATTCGGCTGCGACGAAGACGCTGCGGCCCAGGACTTCGTTGGCGCTGCCCAGCACCGACAGGGATCGGCCCCGGTCCAAGTCCACATCGCCTTTGCGATACTCCAAGAACCACTGTGGAGCCAAGTGAACGGCGACCATGCCGTCATCGGTCTTGAGATCAACCTGGACAAACCGCGCCCCATCGGCGAGCGCCACCGTCCGCTGCTCGGCGATCACGCCGTGAATCGTCCGTGCCTGATCCGTCTGGAACAGCCGTTCCGATTCATTCACCGATTCATAGGGCACGGGATGGTCGGGCTGGTGATGGACGAGGAGCGGGGCCTGGTGCGAGGCCGGCCACATGACAGCGGCGAGGAGAAGCGTAGCGGGCATAGTCATAACGAACCTCCGTTCCATTCCTGAATGTCTGGTTCCTCTTTCCATTCGTGACATGGAGCAGACCGTGAAAGAACTAGGCGTACCCCTACGTCAAAGCTACCTGGTGCTGCCCTATGATGAAGCATCATTGGTCCCAGCGGAGGCGGCCGATCGAAAAAGACTCTCGTCTCCGAGAAACGTTTCGAGTACACTAGCGCAAACACTTAGGTACAATGTGTCGTACACGGGCGGGTGACCAGGCAGGTTCGATGGTGAAAATTCTGATCGGCGATGACCATGCCGTGTTTCGGCGCGGGACGAAAGATGTCCTGCAAGAGCATTTTGCGCCGCTGGACGTGCACGAGGCGAAAACGGGCTGGGAGATGGTGACGCTGGCATCTCAAGGGAAGTGGGATGCGTTCATCATGGATGTCACGATGCCGGGCAAGAGCGGGACTGATTTGCTGGAGCACCTCCGGACGGTGCAGCCTGCGACGCCGATCCTTGTCTACAGCATGCATTCCGATGAGAGTTATGCCGTGCGCATGATCCAAAGCGGGGCGAGCGGCTACCTGAATAAGGCGACCGGGCTTGACGACCTGATCGGGGCCGTGCGGTCCATCTTGTCGGGAGGGGAATTCATCACGCCGGCCGTGGCGCGATGCTTGATCGAGCGCATGCGGACCAAAGGCAACGGGCGCCCGCACGAGGCCCTGTCCAATCGAGAATTCCAGATACTCAGGATGGTCGCGCAAGGCGAGTCGCTCAAGCAGATCGCCCAGGAGCTATGTCTCAGCGCCAATACAGTCAGTACCTACCGGACGCGCATTTTGCAGAAGCTCAAGCTGCACACGAATGCCGAATTGACCCGCTACGCCTTGGAACATTCGTTGATCTAGAGCCGTGCAATCTCATCTCACAGCCGATGCCGCTTGCCCGTCCTGCGATGCGGCGACCTGCCGTGTTGTGACCGCCCGGCAGGACTGGCAGAACCACGTGACCGTTCGCCCCTTTGGATTGGTCCACCAGAATAGGTCTCGCGACTCACAGCGCCGACAGTGAGTCGGCGCGACGTGCTCATGGTCGTTCAGGGCTGTTGCTGCAGGCGCCTGTTCCATGGATCCTCCTTTCGGTTCATTGTCGTATTTGTCGTATCCTCGAACAGCAGCAACGTGTGATCGCGAAACCGGCATCGGTGAAACGCCTGCATCGCAAACCCTGCTTCCTCCTTGGTCGCCATGGTGACGCGGGCGACGCCTAAAGGGAGTCCATCGGCATCGCTGACAATTTCGACGGCCCTCACCCTGCCGCAGCTCGAAAACAGAGCAGTTATGTCGGATTGCGTGACCGTAGCGGATAGGCCGTCTACAATAAAATTAAGTTCGGGCGAGCTCTGCACGTGACGCATGTTAACCGGCCATAGGTAGTCCTTCTGTCGGACTAAGCCTACAGGCCAGAAAGAAAAATGTCCGTCCTCACCTAGGGATACCTCTTGTCAAGATTTCGTGACAGATAGATCCGGCAAGATCTCACTCGGCCCTAGCAGATCCACGAGGTTGCGCAAGAAAGACGGTACCGTTGATGGTGAGTTGGCCTGGACCCGGCTGCGGGACTCGGCATAACGGGGAAGGAAAGATACGCTAGCCGAGCTGGCCTTGTGGATGGGGCAGCGGCAGATCGACTTGCACTGTGGTGCCGACGCCGATCTGGCTGGTAACCGTCAGTGTGCCATTCAACAACTGCGCGCGTTCCTTCAGGCTGACGAGTCCCAAGCCTCTGGGCGAAGTTTTCATGGACGAGACCTGAAACCCGCGACCGTGGTCGGTGACGATCAAGGAAATCGCCTCCGCCTTTTTCACCAGCCGCACCTGGACCCGTGACGCTTCGGCATATTTGACGACATTGTGCAGCACTTCCTGCAAGGTTCGGAACAGACAGGTCGCAGTCATTTCCGGAACCTTCGCCGGCACATCGACCGCTTCAAAGTCGACCCTCAACTCGGTCACTTCAGTGAAGTCCCTCAGGTAACTGCGTAAGGCTTCCTCGATGCCGGTGTTTTCCCACATGGCCGGATGCAAGCCGTAGGCGATGTGCCGGATCGACTCCAAGGTCCGGTTGATCTGCTCGCTCAGGAGCCGCATCTTCTGAGCCATCGGCTCATCGCAGTTGCGTTCGATCGCATTGGTCGAAAACAGCAGTATCGCCAATTGCTGGCAACAGTTATCGTGCAGTTCCCTTGCGATCGCACGGCGTTCTTCGTCCTGAATGTTCAGAAGTTGCGCGTTGAGGTCCTGTAATATCTGCCGGCTGGCCCGCAGCTCTTCCTCCTGCTGTTTCAGTTTCTCCTCGGCCTGTTTGCGTCCCGTGATATCGATGACCGCCACTCGTGCCATGTCTTTTGGCCCCTGGGCCGGGATGCCTTCCAGCAACACAGTCTTCAGGGCGCGGGGCTGCTCATCGGACAGATCGCCGAGATCCACCTCGCACGCGAGGCGCCTTTTCTTAGTCGCCACCTGTTTGCAAAAGTCGATGAAGCGGCGGCGCTGAGAGATCGGCAAGAATAGATGGAGGCGCTGCCCGACCAAACGGTTCATCGGCTGGCGCAGCATCGCGACGCCGGCGGGATTGACGTCGCGAATGATTCCCTGCGGGGTCAGGGAAAAATAGCCGATGGGAATCGATTCATACAGTTCAACATACCGGTGCCGGCTTTCCTGCAACCCCACCTGTGTCTGCCGGAGTTCCTCACATTGCAGCCGAAGTTCAACATGGCTGACTTCCAGCTCATGCACCAAGCGGACGGTATCGGTCGATGAGGGATTATAAGGTGTTCGATGGTCATGGTCGCGCATGTAGATCTCCGCCTTCCGGCGGAGACGTTCGATATCGGCTCCTGGTGTCGGCATGGTGTCCTCCTCTCGGAGAGGTGTCAGATCTCCCGCAGGCGACTACCCGTTTTCCCTGGCGGCCGCAGGCTCCTCTTCGATGGCCATGGCCCATCCAGCCCAGTTGCTCACGGGAGCTTTTTCCGTGATGGTGGTCCAACGAATTGATTTCACCGCGCCGTTTTTGGCTATCACGCGAACGGATCGTGATGAGGAATCGGGCGCCGATAGAACGTCCTGGTCGGGAAAGACCCGCGCGAATACGGCCGGCTTGCCGACGATATCCTCTGCCAGGTATCCCGTGACCCGCTCGCATTCCTTGTTCCAGGCCACGAGGGTATCGTGCCGGTCAAAGGCCATCACCATCACCGGCAAAGATTGAAAGACGGTCCGCCGGCTGGAATCTGTGTCCGTCAGCGATTCTTCCAAGCTCTTGATGGGTGTGATGTTTGTGAAGGTCATGACGGCCCCGTCGATGACGTTATCCAAGGTCCGGTACGGCACGATCCGCAACAGAAACCATTCACCGTCTTTGAGTTGCACCTGCCGTTCGCAGGGCACGAGGGTCTCCAGCACGTCCTTGACATCCTCGACCAGGGTGTTGTGCCTGAGATTCGTCGCGATGTCGCTCAGAGGTCGTCCCATATCCGTCTGGATCAGATTCACAATCTTGGCGACTTGCGGCGTGAACCGTTTGATGTTGAGATGCTGGTCCAGGAAAATGGTTGCGATGTCGGTGCTGTTGAAGAGATTCTTCATGTCGCTGTTGGTTTGCGACAAATCGTCGATCTTCTGCTGAAGCTCCGAATTGACCGTGACCAGTTCCTCGTTTAAGGATTGCAGCTCTTCCTTCGAGGTCGTCAGTTCCTCGTTCGTGCTCTGCAGTTCTTCGTTGGTCGATTGCAACTCTTCGTGCGCCGATTTGAATTCCTCCTGGGACGTTTCCATTTGCTCCATGCTGATCTGCAGTTGCTGCTTGAGGTGCTTGATCTCCTGGTCCAGCTGCTTGATGGCTTTGAGCGGTTTGGCGCCGCCGACGGGACGGGCGTGACCGTTGCCGACTGCGCCCTGGACCGGTTCGAAGGCCACCAGCGCCAGCCCCTGCACGCCGGTCTGCGATCCCAGCGGCCGGACGGAGAGATTGATGACCTGATGATCGCCGTTGGTCTGGATTCTCAAGCCGAGGGTTTGCACTTCGCGGCGCTGGAGGAGCGCGCGCCTGATCAAGGAGGCCAGCTCCAGCCGGAGTCCTTCCCGCGCCATCGTGAAGATGTTCATGCTGGCTTCCCCGGCCGCCGGCTCCAGATACCGCCCGGTCTTGCCGTGAATATACAAAATATCGCCCCCTTCGTTGACCAGCACCGCCGCAGGCGCAAACCGTTCGATCAGCACCTGGCGGAAGAGCTCCTGGAATCGGACGTCGGACGTCCTGCTCGCATGAGCCCGGAGAGGGGCCGTATCGGCTGACTGGTGCCCGACCGGAACTTCCACCGCCGATCTCCCGGCCGAACCGGTTTCCCGCCGTTTGAAAATTTTCCACTTGTTGTCCAGGGTCGTAAAAAGATCCGTAAATGATCCGATGGTTTCAGAGGTGCCGAGGAACAAGACGCCGCCGGGGCTCAAGCTGTAATGGAACAGCGGGATGACTTTTTTCTGGAGCTCGGCGGTGAAATAAATCAGGAGATTTCGGCAACAGAGGAGATCGAGCCTGGTGAAGGGCGGATCCATGATCACGTTCTGCGGAGCGAACACGACCATTTCGCGGATCTGTTTGTGAATGCGATAGGCGCCGTCTTCCTTCACAAAAAACCGTCGCAGGCGCTCGGTGGGCACGTCATGCAGGATCGAGGGCGGGTAGACGGCCTGCCGGGCCTTCTCCACCGCCTCGCGATCGATGTCGGTCGCGAAGATTTGCACCTTCACCTGCCCTTCCAAGCCGAGGTCCTCCAGACATTCCCGCACGATCATGGCAATCGAGTACGACTCTTCGCCGGTGCTGCAGCCCGGAACCCACGCGCGGAAGGCGCTCTTGCCGGCCTTGTTTTTCAGTAATTCCGGCAGAATCTTTTCCTTGAGCACATGGAAAGCTCCGGGATCGCGAAAAAAATTGGTCACGCCGATCAGCAGTTCCTTGAACAGCAAATCGATCTCGGCGGGATGGGAGTGCAGGAACAGGGCATATTTGGAAATATTGCCGATCTGGTTGACGGTCATGCGGCGTTCGATCCGCCGGTAGAGCGTGTTGCGCTTATAGAAGGAAAAATCATGCCCGGTGTGGCTGCGGAGGAGAATCAGCACCTTGGACAGGGATGCCGTGATGGTGCTTTGCGGCAAAGGCGCCGTCTTCGGTTGTTTCGCCACCTGCGCCAGATAAGCGGACAACTTCAACGGCAACTGATCCGCCGGGGCGACGTAGTCGATCAAGCCCGTGCCGATGGCGTTTTTCGGCATGCTGTTGAACTTCGCTGAGAGGGATTCCTGCACCATGGCCAGCCCGAGATGTTCTTTGACCGCCTTGACGCCCAGGGTCCCGTCGGTCCCCATGCCGGAGAGAATGATGGCGACGGCATGTTCTCCCTGATCTTCCGCCAGGTGCCGCAAAAAGAAATCGATCGGTGTCCGCCAACCGCGCGGGGCTGCCGGCTCATGCAGGTACAGGTGACCCCGCAGAATCGACATGTCCTTGTTCGGCGGGATGATATAAATCCGGCCTCCGCCGACCGCCATGTTGTCCTCTGCTTGGATGACCGGCATTTTCGTGCACCGTTGCAGCAGCTCCGGCATCATCCCCTTGTGGCTGGGATCGAGATGTGGCACGAGCACGAACCCCACTCGGAGATCCGGAGGCATCTGCGCAAAAAATTGTTCGTAGGCTTCGAGTGACCCGGCGGATCCTCCCATGCCGACGATGAACCGCGGACGCCTTGTTCCGGGAATTTTGCGCTTTGCGCGACTCAGTTCAGTCGGGCGAGCAGAAGCCGAGGGTTTCTTGCGGGCGGAGGGAGGCTGTCGATGCGAAGCCATGGATGACGACCAGGGAAACGCGAGCGTCTGAGGATGGGATAGTAGAAACCATTGTACGCATGTGAGTGGCTATACACAATGCGCAATGTGGATCAGCATTCCACATCCAGCCCTTTGACCAACGCCACGAGTGTCGAGGCAATGTTTTCCGTGGGCACAAGGCACTCAGGATGGTCGTATCGCACGGCGTTCAATGGGAGAAAGGGCATCAGCGCATCCGCCGGATCTTGCGTGAGCGAAATACCACCATTTTGTTGGATCAGAATCAGGCCATTGACCCCGTCATCTCCTCCGCCGCTTAACAACATGCCGACGACGCGCCTGCCGAATGCATGAGCTGCGGAACGAAAGAGCGGATCGATGGCCGGCCTCGCGCTGTGTTCCTTGGGTGTCCGCCGCACCAACAGGCGGGTCGGTTCGAACTCCAGATGACGGTCGGGCGGGGCGAGATACACTCGGCCTTGAAGCAGCTTGAGGCGGTTGGAGGCCTCGATGACGGCAAGGCGCGAACGCCGGCGGAGCACGTGCGCCAACTGACTCTGACCTGGAGGACGATGGACGACCACCGCCATTATCGCGGGCAGGTCCGCGGGCAGTTCAGCGAGCAGGCCGATCAACACTTCGATCCCTCCGGCGGAAGCCCCCAGCACGATCACGTCGCGCACGAGATGCTGTTCATTGATCACCCGTCGGGATGAGTGAAGACGCGGATGGCTGGTGGAACGGCCGGGAAGTGTTGGCCTATGTTGTCCCATGAGTATGCTCGATCATGCGCACCAGCGTGCGGTACTGCTGTTTAGCTTCGCGGACGCGCCGCTGGAGCGCAGATCGCGTCTTGCTGGACCCTGGTTGCTGGAGCAGGAGTTCCTCGTGTACGTTCACGGTATGCAACAGCAGCACGGCGGCGGCCCAGAGCGCTTTTTCCAGTTCCTTTTCCTTAGCGTTCAGGAGACTGTGGGTCGAAAAACGGTGGCCGACCTGGCAGACATATCCTTTCCGGCCGCCGTCGCTCATCTCGACCTTCAGCACACCGACACAATCGGGGCAGGAATAGACGGTCTCGCGATCGGTGCTCTTCTTCATGTCAGGTGAACGCACAGGAGATGTCAAAGAATCATCCTATGCGGAACCCTCGAGGTCTCTACTAGGCATATCCCTTGGGTTAAAGGCAGCGAGGGCGGCTTTAGTTGTGATCTTTGGGTTGATCCGTCTGGGCAAGTATGGGAGGATTACCGCCACCCGACCGGTCTGTCCCACAGGGTGAGAAACATCGGTGGGACGACCGCTCAGTGGCTCTACGGATACAAACGGATGCAGACAGGCTGATGGACTGACTCACGGAGGGAGAGGAGCCGATGCCGACAACGACGCAATTTGTGGTGAGTGGACAGAGCAAGCCCGGTGTGCTGGCCTCAGTGGCGGCGGTGCTGGGCGCCGCAGGGGTCAACATCAAGGCCTTTTCCGCGCCGGAAGTGACCGGGCCGGGAAAACTGCGATTGATTGTGGCCGATGTCGATGCCGCGCGGATCGCGCTCCGAAAAGCCAAGGTCAAGTTCCGGGAAGAGACTGCCCTGATCTTAAGCCTCGAGAATAAGCCCGGTGCCTTGAAGCAAGTGGCCGATTCGCTCACCAGGGCCCGCATCAATGTGAAATGCGGGTACTGCACCCCGTCGCGGGAAGGCAAGCGGGCCATTGTCGTGCTGACCGTTTCGAACACCACCAAGGCCCTTGGGGTGCTACGTACCCATTCACTCGACGAGTTCTAATCCCGTCCATGCCGGGGGAAAAGAGGATCAGCGTCAGCCGGCTTCTTTTCCCCCTCTGCCTCCTGCTGTTCACCACATGGCTCCAAGGTTGTTCCGGCTGGGCTCCGGCGCGCCCGGTTTATCCACCGGGTTATCCGATAGGCTTCGTCGAACGGGGGAGTGCCTCCTGGTACGGGCCGGGGTTTCACGGCAACCGCACCGCCAACGGGGAAATTTACGACATGCATCAATTGACCGCCGCGCACCGCACCTTGCCGCTGGGCTCGGTCGCGGTCGTGCGGTCGTTGACGACGGGGCGCCAGGTCACGGTACGGATCAATGACCGGGGCCCGTTTGCGCGTGGCAGAATTCTGGACCTTTCACTGGCCGGAGCCCAGGCAGTGGGCATGGTCGGGCGGGGTACGGACGAGATCGAATTGCGCGTCGTCAGCTACCAGGGGAGAGCCGGAGCCATGGGAGTGCTATGCGTGCAGGTCGGCTCCTTTGCCGACCCCGCCAATGCTCAGGCTCTGGTGCAGCGGCTACAGGTCGCCTACCCCGGGTCACGCGTGGTCGCGGCCGATCTGCCCGATGGGCGGCGGTACCGGGTCTATGCGGGCCGCTTTCGAACAGACGCTGATGCCGAACGAGCGGCGGCGCATCTGAAACGGGCCCTCGACAGCGAGGCGTTGATCGTGCGCGACGACAGCGAGTCGCCGGCGACGGGCCCTCCATGAGCGCAAAAACTCTGCGAAAAGGGTGAGATGAGATGTTTTGCTTGCCTCTGAGACGCCACAAGAAATCGTCGCAAGGCTTGATGCGTCTTTCGGCCTATGCTAAGTGTAATAGGTAATGGATGATAGTGACCCGAGAGGACTCATTCTCGTCGTCTTCTCACGACACCGGGCAAGTCTTGCAGTTCGGACCATCTGCTTCGAACTGATCCAAGAATCCATTATTCACCCTCACAGCATGATTTCGTCCCTTTAGCCTCGATAGGTCGTATGGACATTATCGTCTTGATCTTCCTTATCCTTTTGTCGGCGGTCATCTCCGTCGTGGAAGTAGGCTTCTACTCCGTCAACGACACGAAACTCCGAGCCTTGGCCGATGGGGGCAGCAAGCGAGCGGAAATGGCGCTCCACTTGAGAACCGATCCGCAACGCCTCCTGCTGACCATTCTGGTGGGAGATCGCCTGGTCGATACGGCGACCGCGTCACTGGCGACGATCATTGCCTTGAACCGGTTCGGCGGGCAGGGGCTGGAAGGCGTGCTCGGTGAGGCCTTCGCGGTGCTGGTCGGTATTCTCACCTTTGTTCTCCTGGTGTTCGCCGACCTTGTGCCGAAGACCCTGGCGGCCAAATACTCGGTTCCCGTCGTGCTGAACATGGCCTATCCGGCTTACGCGGCCCAGCAGGTCCTTACCCCGATCATGTTCTTCGTCGTGCCGCTGATCTACAAGCTCACCGGCGGGAAGGGACTCAACGTCCCCTTCGTCACGGAAGAAGAGCTCAAGATCATGTTGGATCAGAGCAGCAAGAGCGGCGCGATCGAGGCGCAGGAAGTGAAGATGATCAAGAACGTCTTCCAGCTCAAGGACATCACGGCGGAAGACTGCATGACGCCGCGCATTTACATGTTCTCGCTCGACTGCAACCAATATTTACGCGAGGCGAAAGAGCTGCTGTTCAAGTCCAAATACTCGCGGATTCCGCTGTACGAAGGCACGCTGGATAACATCATCGGCATCCTCTACAAGACCAAGGCCTTGACCGCGCTGGCCCAGGGCCACACGGAAATGAAGCTGCGGGATATTGCGCAGCCGGCCTTGTTCATTCCGCACACCAAATCCGCCGACGATTTGATGAAACAGTTCCAGTTGGACAAGCGCCACATGGCGATCGTCGTGAACGAATTCGGCGGCGTGATGGGATTGGTGACGCTGGAAGATCTGCTGGAAGAGGTGGTCGGCGAAATCGTCGATGAAACGGATATCACCGAAGAATTGATCAAACGGATCGGCAAGAACCAGATCCTGGTGCACGGTCGCACCGAGGTCCGGAAGGTCAACGACTTCCTGAAGGTGGATTTAGGCGACGATGCCGTCACCATCAGCGGGCTGGTGCAACATGAGCTGGGTCGGATTCCCAAGGTCGGCGAGGAAGTGCATATCGCCAACTGCCGCTTGGTGATTCACGAGGCTGACCCGCGCGTCATCAAGAGCGTCCAGATTTACAAGGAAGACAAGCACCCTGCGCAGCCGGACCAGCCGGTCGAGGAACACGTGCCGGTCACGCAGGCGTCACCAGAGCGGTGAACTCTCCTTCCGTGAGTATCTGCACCCCGAGCTTCCGCGCCTGATCGAGTTTCGAACCGGGATCGGTTCCTGTCACGACATACGCCGTTTTCTTGCTCACGCTCGACGAGACCGTTCCACCCTGTTGTTCAACCAACTGCTTGGCCTGATCGCGGCTGTAGCCGGCCAGTCCGCCGGTGAACACGAAGGTCTTGCCGGACAGCAATCGGCCGCCTGCACTGCTGTCCGCCGGGGGCGCCGCGACCGTCAGTCCTCGATCGACCAGGCGGTCGATGACCGCGCGATTACGCGCTTCGCTGAAGAACGAAGCCAGGCTGGCGGAAATCTCCGGACCGATTTCCCGCACGCCGAGGAACTCTTCCTGGGTCGCCGCCATCACGCGGGGCAGGGTGCCGAACTGTTTCGCCAATACCCGCGCAATATGTTGCCCCACCTGCCGGATGCCGAGTCCCATGAGAAGTCGCTCGAGTGAAACCGCTTTGCTGCGTTCGACCGAGTGCATGAGCAGGCTTGCCGACCGGTCGGCGAATCCGTCCAGCGTCAACAATTGTTCCTTGGTCAGGCTGTAGAGGTCGGCCAGGTCTTTGACCATGCCCGCATCGACCAGCTGGGCCACCGTCTTTTTTCCCAGGCCGTCGATATTCAGGGCGCTCTTGGAGGCGAAATGTTCGATGGCGCCTTTCAGCTGCGCGACACACAGGGTCTGGCCGGTGCAGTAGTAATAAGCTCCCTCGCGTGCGACCGCCGATCCGCAGACCGGGCAATGGTCCGGCATGACGAAGGGCGCCTGGCGCTCTTCTCCGGCAACGGGCACCCGTTCGGCGATGGCAGGGATCACATCGCCGGCTCGCTCGACCTTCACCGTATCGCCGACGCGGATATCTTTTCTAGCGACTTCGTCGGCGTTGTGAAGCGTGGCCCGGCTGATCGTGACCCCACCCACTTCCACCGGCTTGAGCAGGGCCAAGGGCGTCAAGGTGCCGGTGCGGCCGACCGACACGGCGATGTCTTGAATCACCGTGATTTCCTTGCGCGGGGCAAATTTGTATGCAATGGCCCAGCGCGGGCTGCGCGACTTGCTGCCGAGCTGGTCTTGCCAATCGCGCCGGTCGAGCTTGACGACGACCCCGTCGATTTCAAACGGCAGCGTATCCCGCATCCCATCGATGGTCTGTTGAAACGACAGGACGTCTTCGATCGAGCCGCATCGCTTCCGCTGTCCAGGCACGGGGAGTCCCCATGCGCCCAGCGCGTCCAACTCGTCCCAATGGGTGGCGGGAGACCGGCCCGCGACGGCCATGATGTCGTAACAGGTCACGGTCAAGGGACGGGAGGCGGTGATGCGGCTGTCCAGTTGGCGCAAGGATCCCGCCGCCGCATTGCGAGGATTGGCAAAAGCCTCCTCTCCGCGCTCGGTCATGCGCCGGTTGAGCTGCTGGAATTCATCCAGCCGCATGTACACTTCGCCGCGGACCACCAGGCGCGCCGGCGGCGCCGCCTCTGGATGGAGTTGCAAGGGGAGGGTGCGAATCGTGCGCAGGTTGACCGTGACATCTTCGCCGATCATGCCGTCTCCACGCGTGGCGCCCCGCACGAACCGTCCCTGCTCGTAGACCAGTTCCACCGAGAGGCCGTCGAACTTGGGCTCCGCCGTATAGACGATGCGGTCGGTTTCGAGTTCCCGTTTCATGCGGGCATCGAAGGCCAGGACATCCTTCTGATCGGTAATGGAGTCGAGACTCAGCATCGGCTTCTCGTGCGTGACTTTGGTGAGCTCGTCTAACGGGGGCGCCCCGACGCGTTGTGTGGGCGAGTCGGGGGTGACCAAGTCGGGATGGGCCGTTTCGAGCTCGGAGAGTTCGCGAAACAGCCGGTCGTATTCGGCGTCGGAGATTTCGGGACGATCCTTGGTGTAGTAGAGATGGTCGTGATGCCGGATCTCTCGCCGCAGGGCGGCGATCCGTTGTTCGATGCTGTGGTCGGCCATGGGCGGATTACTCACGGATGAATTGCGCGGCGAAGCTGCGGATCTCATGCCCGTTCAACACATGGAAGCGCCGCAATCGGTCGATCAACTGTCCTGAGAAGCGGCTCAAGGGAATCGGCACCAGGCGTTTCCCGAACTGCTTGGCAATCTGCCTCCAGCGCGCCTTGGGAGGAACCGGTGTCACGAGCGCCAGGTGTGCCTCACGAGAATGGACGGCCCCGGCGGCAATCAGCCGTTCTTCCAGCGTTTTGGCGAATCCCAGCGCTTCATCCGTCCAGATATCGGGAATGGGCCGCGGCGGGAACATGAACAGCGCGCCGCCGTAACGGGATTGCCCGATGCCCGGCGCGATCATGTTCTCCAAAAACGGCGTGGCATAGAAGCATAGCGTGGATTCCTGCGCATGTTCGGCATACCAGGTGGCCTGCCAGCTATAGTGGTCCGCATCGGCCGGGGTATCGAAGAGAAAAATCACCGTATCGACATTGCCTCGCGCCGGTGGAATTTCTTTGACGTACAGCTCCAGCCGCTTGGGACGTCCGGGCTTGGCTCGTTGATGCCAGTGCCGCAGGCTTTCCCGGATGTCGATGCCGTCTTTCATCGAGGTCGTGAACTTTTCGCTCCTGGCCAGGTCCGCGCCGATGATGGCTTTCGCCTGCTCGCGGACATGGGTGTGGAAACTCTCGATCTTGGAATCTTCCGGCGGCCAGGAACATTGCCGGTTCGGGTTCCAGAGATAGGACCAGCGCCGGCTCGCGCGACGTTGAGGGCGCGGGCGGAGCGAGAGCGAGCGCCAGGTGACCGGCGCGCCCTGAAGCCGGTTGGTTGCCCGTACAATCTGTTCGTCCGGCAGGGCGAACTGTCCGAGTCCCGCGGAGAGCCGGGGCAGATGGAGCCCCTCGATCTCCTGAAACGAATAACTCTTGGCTGTTTCGAGCAGGCGGATCGCAAAATCGTCGCCGGCCATTTGTTTGGCGGCAAGCACCAGCGTGTACAGGTCGGGGGTGAGGCGGCGGTCCAGCAAGGCGTGGTTCCGGACGTATTGTAGAAACAACTGTAACAGCTGCGGCGTCACCCAGGTGGGGACGCTCTGCCCCTCCTCATCATGCGCGGTTTGCCAGCGGGCGCGGGTTTCGAGCAGGAGTTCTTTGATGCCGTCGATGGAGAGGTGGCGGTCGGAATGGACGGTCGCGCGGCGGCGTTCATAGAGTTCCGTCAGAAACGGCAGCTCGCCCAATACGAAGTACAGCGACGAGGGATCGACGAGATACTGCTCGGGCCGGCGCACGTCCTGATCCGGCTCTCGATACTCCGCCCGCTGCTGGTAGGCCTGGCGGATCCATGGCCAGTCGGCGAAGTGGCACAGGCAGAGGATACGCTCGTATTCCAATTCCAATTGATGGAGCTGAAAGGCCATCCAGGCGATGCGGGCCTCCTGCTGTGACGCCTCCGCAGGCGAGGCCAGCGTGGGCACCATGGCCGCGGTGAACGCGGCGTACGAGAGACGCTTGAGGGCATAGGCGTCGGGCGAGATGAACGGGACCGGCTCAACGACCGCCGTTTCGCGATCGATATAAGCCCGATACAGGCCCTCGCCGATGGCGACACGGATCCCCATCACCACCGCCTGGCAGGGATCGACGGGGACATAGTTGACCGTCGCGCCGGTTTCCGAATCCGGCTCCGGTTGCAGGATGACGCTGATGATCGGCAGATCCACGACCGCTTCCTCGAGCGGCCGTTCGAAGGACGGCGGCAGCGGCACGGCCAGGCAGTCGTATCGGCGGTCGGTCAGCCGCTCGCGCACTTCCTGCGCGACATCACCGCTGCCGTGGAGAACCGGGAACAGGTCGATGTGTGGGGAGAGGCGAAAGACGGCGTCGGAGGTGGAGGATGGTGCTGCCATTATCGGCCGGGATGTAGGGGGTCATCGCTGCCAAAGAAAAAGTCCCCCAGGCCTTGCGGCAGGGCCTGATCGCCCAGCGCCCGTTTTCGCCGGCGCGATTGCATCGGCAGGTCGAGCGCTTCCTCGCCAAGCACCTTGATGAGGGATTCCCGCCAGGCCGCATCGACCGACAGGGGATGCGCCGGATCTTGCGCCCGGCGTTTCAACGCATATTGCAGGAGATGGATGCCGTCGCGCACGGAGTATTCCAAACTGAGTTGGTGCGCTTCCTGGAGAAATTCCACGGTGAGCGCCAGCATGTCCGCCGGCGCGAAGGGCAGGTGGTAACGCAGGATGGCCAGTTCGTCTTCCCGCGCGGGAAATCCCATGCTCAGCGTCGGTTGCAGCCGGGACAAAATGTAGTCGGGCACCTCATAGGTCGAGGCGTCTTCGTTCATCGTCACGCAGCAGCGGAAGTCCGCATGGGCCTTGATGAGAAGGCCGGCGATGATCGATTCCACACAACGCCGGTGATCGAGCAGCGGAGCCAGGGACGCCCAGCTCTTTTCGTTCATCCGGTTGCCCTCGTCGAGCACGCAGATACTGCCGGTGAGCACCGCCGTGACGAGCGGCGAGGCGTGGTAGCTGATTGTGCCGGATTCCGCGAGCACGGGCGTAATCAACAGGTCTTCCGGTCTGGTATCCGCGGTGCACTGAAAGACGTACAGCTCCTGTTTGCGCTCGCGGGCGCCGGCCATGGCCAGCGTGGTCTTCCCGATGCCGGGCTGGCCGGTGATCCGGGGCGAGAGCGGGAGGTCGCGTTCGTCGATGACGAGCCAGCAGGCGAGCAGCTGCTTGAGAATTTCCCGGTTCCCGATCCACTCCTGGCCCATGCTCATCGGTTGCGCCAGGTGCAGCGCAATCCCGTCGATGGTCATCACGCGTGATGAAGCCGGTTCTGCGCCTGGTGCCATGGTCTTTCTCGCCGGTGATTGGATAGAATGGGCGGAACGGAATGTCTCGGCGAACCGTAGCATAGGGCCGGGGAACTGGTCAAACGCCGTGCCTGCCCGTTTCGCTTTGACTTTCGCTGCCTTGGACCGTATTCTACCGGCTTTCACCAACTGGAAATCGGCAGCGGACGCGCCACGAAATAGTCCCGGGGAGCGCAGGGATGCCTCCCCGAACAGAAGACTGAACGAAGGAGCCACATAATGAGCGTTCAACAGAGTCGGATGAGACGCGCGATCTTCCTGCCCGTCGGTCTGCTGCTGGCGGGCAACGTCGGTTTGAGCGGCTGTGTCATGTCGGAAAAATATGAGGCGGAGAAGGCGCGCAGTTTGAACTTTCAGCGCCTGCTGGCCCAAGAAGAAAAACGCAGCGCGGAACTGGATAGCGAAGTGAAACGCAGCAAGCGCGAACTCAGCGAGTACGAAGCCCGCAATCGGGAGCTCAACGCGCAGGTGGAGGCGGTCCGCCAGCAGGCGGCCCAGATCCAGGAAGAGGCGCAGGCCATGAAAGAAGCCAGCCTCCTGGAAAAACGCGCGCAGGAAGACATGAAGCGCCTGACGACCATCCCGAAGGCCAAAAAAGGGGCGCCGAAGAAAGACTTTGCTGCCTCCCTGGACGACGCGTTCAAGACGGAGGTGCCGTCGGACCTGGGCCTGGAATCGGCCACGGGCGCGGCCGCTGGTGCGGGCAAGGATACGTTCGGTCTCAGTGACGCGATGGACACCGACGGGGCGACCGCTGCCTCGGCCGGCGGCACGACGCACACGGTACGACCCGGTGAAACCCTCTACCGCATCGGGCAGAAGTATCATGTCGCGCCGGAGCAATTGCGCAAGTGGAACAATTTGAAAGATAACCAACTCGCGGTAGGGCAAAAGCTGGTCGTCACCAAGCCGTAACGAGCGCAGCCGATCATCCCTATGACCAAGCAACACTATTCGCTCACCCTGGACGAGTTTCGGGGCCTGGCGACGGAAGGGAATCTGATTCCCTTGTACCGGGAGATTCTGGCGGACTATGAGACGCCGGTGTCGGCCTTCGCCAAGATCGACCACGGCGCCACGGCCTATCTGCTGGAAAGTGTTGCCGGCGGGGAAAATTGGGCGCGTTATTCGTTCTTGGGCAGCGGCTCCTCAGCGGTGATTCATGAGGAGAAGGGCGATCTGATCCTGACTCGCGGGAAGAAGCGCGTCAAGATTCACAGCCGGGGCAATCCGCTCGAGCGGCTGCGTGAATTGATGGAGGAGTATCGGCCGGTGACCGTGCCCGGCCTGCCGCGATTTGTCGGCGGCGCAGTCGGATATTTAAGTTATGACGTGGTGCGCACCTTCGAGGACCTGCCGTCCCTCCGCAAGGATAGTCTGGGCCTGCCGGAGCTGGCGTTTTTGCTCACCGATACCCTGCTGATCTTCGACAACGTCTCCCAAAAGATTAAAGTGGTGGCGAACGCCTATCTCGAATCGGCGAACGAGCGCGCCATCCGCGAGGCCTATCGCCAGGCGACGGCGCGGATCGAAAAGATGATCAGTCGCCTGAAACGGCCCATTCGGCAACCTCGCCTGAAGCGCCGCCGGAAGCCCATCACCTTCACCCCGAATATGAACCGGGCCGATTTTGAGAAGATGGTGGTGCGGACGAAGGAATACATCCGCGCGGGTGACATCGTCCAGGCGGTGTTGTCGCAGCGCTGGGAAACACAGATTCATACCACGCCGTTTCAGCTCTATCGCGCGCTGCGGGTCGTGAACCCTTCGCCCTATATGTATTATCTGCGGATCGCCGGCGTGGAACTGGTGGGCTCGTCGCCCGAGACGCTGGTTCGCTGCGAAGACGGCGAGATTTCTTTGCGCCCCATTGCCGGCACGCGGCGCCGCGGGAAGACCCCGGATGAAGATCAGGATTTGGCGCGGGCTCTCCTGGCCGATGACAAGGAACGGGCGGAGCATGTGATGCTCGTCGATCTGGGCAGGAACGACGTGGGCCGGGTGGCAGCTCGTGGATCGGTGAAGGTGGATTCCCTGATGCAGGTCGAACGTTATTCTCACGTCATGCACATCGTGTCGCAGGTGACCGGGCGGCTGGAGCAGGGCAAATCGGTGTACGACGTGACCCGTGCCTGTTTCCCGGCCGGGACCGTGTCGGGCGCGCCCAAGATCCGCGCGATGGAGATCATCGAAGAGCTGGAGCCGGCCCGGCGCGGACCTTACGCCGGGGCGGTCGGGTATTTCGGTTTCTCCGGCAATATGGACATGTGCATCAACATCCGCACGGTCGTGATCAAGGGCCGGCAAGCCTTCATCCAGGCCGGAGCCGGGATTGTGGCGGATTCGGTTCCCGAGCATGAATACGAAGAAACCTGCAACAAAGCCCGCGCGATGATGAAGGCGATTGAGCTCGCCGAGCAGGGATTGGAATAGGAGGAGAGCGTATAGCCAATAGCAGATAGCTGATGGTAAGACGGATTTTCTACTATCAGCCATACCCCATCTGCCATGTGCTCCCCGAATCGCTATGTTGTTGATGATCGATAATTACGACTCCTTTACCTACAATCTCGTCCAGTATTTCGGCGAGTTGGGGGAAGAGGTCGTCGTCTACCGTAACGATAAAATCTCCGTCTCGGAGATGGAGGCCTTGAAGCCGCGCCGGCTCGTCATCTCGCCGGGGCCCTGTACGCCGAACGAGGCGGGCGTGTCGGTGGAGGCGATCAAATATTTCGGCGGCAAGTTGCCGTTGCTGGGCGTCTGCCTTGGCCATCAATCCCTGGCAGTCGCCTTCGGCGGGGAGGTCATTCGCGCGGAGCGCCTGATGCATGGAAAGACCTCGATGATCCGCCATGACGGCCGGACCTTGTTTCGCAATCTGCCGAATCCGTTCGAAGCGACCCGCTACCATTCGCTCATCGTGAACCGGAAGAATCTGCCTGATTGTTTCGAAATCAGCGCCGAAACCGCCGAAGGCGAAATCATGGGCATGCGGCACAAGACACTGGGCATCGAAGGGGTGCAATTCCATCCCGAATCGATTCTCACCACGGCCGGCAAGGAGCTGCTCAGAAATTTCCTGAAACTCTAGTCCGCTGCCGTTGGCCGCCAGTGCTCTCTACGAGGTCTTCCGGCTGATGGCTGATGGCTGATCGCCGATTGCGCCCACATGATCAAAGATGCCATCAACAAACTCGCCGACCGGGCGGATCTGACCGAACAGGAAGCCGAGACGGTCATGGGCGAGATCATGGACGGGACGGCGACATCCGCCCAGATCGCCGCGTATCTCATGGGGCTGCGCATCAAGGGCGAGACGGTGGCAGAAATCGCCGGCTCCGTCCTGGCCATGCGGGCGAGGGCCACGCAGATCCGGGTCAAGGATTCACTGGTGCTGGATACCTGCGGCACGGGCGGCGACCGGGCCCATACCTTCAATATTTCGACGACCGCGGCTTTCGTGGTGGCGGGGGCCGGGCTGACCGTCGCGAAACATGGCAATCGTTCGGTCTCGTCCAAATCCGGCAGCGCCGATGTGTTGGCGGCCCTGGGCGTCGCCATTGACCTTCCGCCCGAGCAGGTCGCCGACTGCGTCAATGAAGTAGGAATCGGATTTCTGTTTGCGCCGCTGTACCACAGCGCGATGAAACATTGCGCGCAGCCCCGGCAGGAATTGGGGATTCGTACGTTGCTCAACATTCTCGGTCCCCTCAGCAATCCCGCCGGAGCCAGCCGGCAGGTGGTCGGGGTGTTCGATGCCGGTCTGACGGAGTTGTTGGCCAAGGTGCTGGTCCATCTCGGCGCGCAACATTGTTTCGTCGTGCACGGTATGGACGGCCTGGACGAAATCACCGTCACCGACCGCACGAGAATTTCGGAGGGCAAGGCGGGCGTGGTCTCGAGTTACATGATCGACCCGGCCGAATTCGGCCTCACGCGGGTCCGGCCGAAAGATCTGGTCGGGGGCAATGCCGAGGACAATGCCGCTATCACGCGCGATATTCTCCGGGGCCGCAAGGGACCGAAGCGCGACATCGTCTGTCTCAACGCCGCCTCCGCGCTCGTGGCGGGGCGCAAGGCCAAGACCCTGCAAGAGGGATTTGCGCTGGCTCAGCGGACGATTGATGCCGGTGCCGGCATGGAAAAGTTGGAGCAGCTGATCGCATTTACCAGGAAGGCTTCGTGACATCGTGATTCTCGACCGGATTCTCGAACATAAAAAGGCGGAACTTCGACACAAGAGCAGCCGCGGCTACCTCGCCGACCTGAAAACCAGGATTCGTGATGCCGGTCCGACGTTGGGATTCGCGGTCACGCTCGACGCGCGCCGCAGGCCCGAGAGGCCTGCCCTCATTGCCGAGGTGAAGAAGGCCTCGCCCAGCCTGGGACTGCTGCGGCCGGAATTCGAGCAACGGTTCGAGCCGGTCAGGATCGCCGAAGCCTACCGGGAACACGGCGCTTCTGCGGTGTCCGTGCTGACGGACAAGGAGTTTTTTCAGGGCGATCTGACCTATCTGGCCGATGTGAAGAGCAAGGTCGGCCTGCCGGCGCTGAACAAGGAATTCATGGTCGCCGACATCCAATTTTATGAGGCCCGGGCCTATGGCGCCGACGCGGTGCTATTGATCGTGGCCGGACTGGAAAAACGCCAATTGATCGATTTTTTTGCGCTGGCGAAGGAATTGTCGCTTGACGTATTGGTGGAAACCCACCATGAGCGTGAACTCGATATTGTGCTTGAATGGCTGCCGGACGTCCGGCTCATCGGCATCAATAATCGCGACCTCAAGACCTTCTCGACCGATCTGGGCGTGACCTTACGCCTCGCCAAACGGATTCCCGCCGACAAGTTGATTGTGAGTGAAAGCGGGATTCATACCAGGGCGGATGTCCTGCGGTTGGTGGAAGCCGGCGTGCATGCCATGCTGATCGGGGAATCCTTGATCAGGGCGCAGGATACCGGCGCGAAAATACGCGAACTGCTGGGTGAGCAGCCAACAAAGGAGAACTCATGAAGACGTGGCTTTCTGTGGGGCTGATGGCGGGGATGCTGACGCTGGCCGGCTGCGTCAACCAGGAGATTCATGAATACTCCCCCAAGTGGGATTCCTGGATGGGCAGCAGCAAGGACGATCGCATCAAAGAGATGGGCATCCCCACGCGCTGTCATTCGTTCAAGGACGGTGGCGAAGTGTGCGAGTGGTCGATCCCGCAGCAGGACGGGCGGCAGGACCTGATCGGGCTCACGTTTAGCCCCAAAGGCCAGGCCTGCCAATGGTCCTATCGCGGGTTCTACGGGATGCAGAAGAGCAAGCAGAGTTGCTGACCATGACCGTGAAGGTAAAGATCTGCGGATTGACGAATGCCGAAGATGCGGCGGTGGCGGTGGAAGCCGGCGCGGATGCAGTCGGGTTCGTGTTCCACAAGAAGAGCCCCCGCTGCGCGGAAACAGAAGCGGTCAAAGCCATCGTCAAGGAATTGCCCCCCTTCGTCTTGCCGATCGGCGTCTTCGTGAACGAAGAGGCGAAAGTGGTTCGCGATGTGATGGACAGTTGCGGGCTCGCCCTGGCGCAACTCCACGGCGATGAGACCGCAGCCTATTGCGAAACGCTGGGCCGGCCGGTGCTGAAGGCCATCCGTCTCAAGGACCGCCGCTCGTTTCTCGCCCTGGCGGAGTTCCAGGGCCGGGCGGGCGTGCGAGGATTTCTCGTGGATGCCTTTTCTCCCGACGCCTATGGTGGGACGGGGCAGGTGGCCGATTGGTCATTGGCGGCCGAAGCTGCTTCGGTGGCGCGGATTCTCCTCGCCGGCGGGCTGACCCCCGACAATGTCGTGCAAGCCATTGAGCAGGTCCATCCGTACGGCGTGGATGTGAGCAGCGGCGTCGAAGCCGTACCCGGTAAGAAGGACCAGGCGAAAGTCCGCGCGTTCGTGCAGGCCGTCCGGTTTGTCTCACGATAACGCAGCGATTGTCAGGTTGCAGAAATATGGTTTGATGCTCATGCATTGAGTCTCTTGAGAGAGGTTGGACCAGAACAGTTATCCATCAGGATGCTCAAAATGGCCGTCCAGCAAGGCCGCAGCAATGCGAAGAGGCGAGGCGTACCCATGGGGGTACGTTGAGCGTCTGAGCGATGCGAGAACGATGCTGGCGGACTTTTTCAGCATCCTGTTATACTTTCCTTTTTACGATTAGCCGAAGGAATACACATGGCGATACCAGATCGACAGGGGCGGTTCGGACCCTACGGCGGGCGGTATGTGCCTGAAACGCTGATGCCGGCGTTGCTGGAGCTGGAAGACGCGTACCAACGCACGCGCAAGGATAAAGGCTTTCAAGCCGAGCTGAAACATTATCTCAAGGAATATGTCGGCCGGCCGACGCCGCTGTATTTCGCTCAGCGGTTGACCAAGCGGCTGGGCGGCGCAAAAATTTATCTGAAACGGGAAGATCTCTGTCATACCGGCGCCCATAAGATCAATAACGCCATCGGCCAGGCCTTGCTCGCGCGCCGCATGAAAAAACCGCGTCTCATTGCCGAAACCGGCGCGGGCCAGCATGGGGTGGCGACGGCCACGGTGGCGGCGATGTTCGGTCTCGAATGCGAGATTTATATGGGCACGGAAGACATGCAGCGGCAGGCGTTGAACGTCTTCCGCATGCGATTGCTCGGCTCGAAAGTCACAGGTGTGGATGCCGGCAGCCGGACCTTAAAAGATGCCATCAGCGAAGCGATGCGGGATTGGACCACCAATGTGCGGACCACCCACTATGTCTTGGGCTCGGTGCTCGGGGCGCATCCTTATCCGATGATGATCCGTGATTTTCAGGCGGTGATCGGCCGCGAAGCCCGCAAGCAGATACTGGCGGCGGAAGGGCGGCTGCCCGATTGCTTGATTGCCTGCGTGGGCGGCGGCAGCAATGCCATGGGATTGTTCCACGCCTTCGTCCCGGACAAGAAGGTCAGGATGGTCGGAGTGGAAGCCGCGGGCCTCGGCGTGGAAAGCGGGAAACATGCGGCGCGCTTCGCGGGGGGGCGTCCCGGTGTCCTCCAAGGAACGATGACCTATCTGCTCCAGGACGACAACGGCCAGGTCAATCTCACCCATTCCGTTTCGGCCGGGCTGGACTACGCGGCAGTGGGCCCGGAGCATAGTTATCACAAGGAAACCAACCGCGCCGAGTACACCTCCGCCACCGACGATGAAGCGTTAGCGGCCTTCGATTTGCTTGCGCGGGAAGAAGGCATCATGCCGGCATTGGAAAGCGCCCACGCCATCGCCGAAGTGGTGAAGTGCGCGCCCCGCATGAAAAAGAATCAGATCCTCGTCGTGAACCTGTCGGGACGGGGCGATAAGGATGTGCAGCAGGTCGCCAGGATCAAAGGTGTCACGCTGTAGAAGGAGGTTGAAAACGACCTCCAGCTTTGTTCTCTCGGCGCGCAGAGGTTCGACGTACTGCAGTAGTACGCCTCACCTCCGCGCTTGCTGCGGTCGCGTTGGACGATCGTTCTGAACCTCCTTCTGTCGGGGTGAAGCGTGAAAGGTGAAACGTAAAACGTGAAGCGTATCTCGTGAAGCGTGAAGCGCAAGAATGAATACGAGAGACGAGATACGAACGACGAGATACGAGCGACGAACAACGAGAGACGAGGTACGAATAATATGAACCGTTTGGATGAGACGTTCGGTCGGTTGAAAGCGAAGGGCGAGAAGGCGCTCATTACCTACATCATGGCCGGTGATCCGTCATTGCAGGAGACGGAACAGCTCGTGCTCGAATTGGAGCGGGCCGGAGCCGATATCATCGAACTGGGCGTGCCATTTTCCGATCCGATCGCCGATGGGCCGGTGATCCAGCAGGCAGCCGAGCGAGGGTTGCAAAGCGGCACGTCCCTTCGAAGGATTCTCGAAGCGGTGACGCGGCTGCGCGCCAGCACGCAAATTCCCATCGTCTTGATGGCCTACTACAACACCATCCATGCGTTCGGGGAGAAAGACTTTTGCGGCAGGGCGGCCGAGGCCGGCGTGGACGGACTCATTGTCCCGGACATGCCGCCGGATGAAGCGGAACCGCTCCGTCGGCCGGCGGCCGCGGCGGGCTTGCATCTGGTGTTTCTCCTCGCGCCCACTAGCACGGCTTCGCGCCGCGCCTACGTGGCCAAGGAGTCCGGCGGATTTGTCTATTATGTTTCCATCACAGGCATTACTGGGGCTAAACTGAGCGACATGGCGGGCGTGCGTGAGAACGTCGCCAAGATTAGGAAACAGACCAAGACACCCGTGGCCGTGGGATTCGGTGTGGCCACTCCGGAAGATGCCGCGATGGTCGCGGAAGCCGCAGATGGCGTCATCGTCGGCAGCGCCATTGTCCGCCGCGTGGGAGAACATGGGCAGGATGGGCGACTCGTTCAAGAAGTGGGTTCTTTCGTTCGTTCCCTCAAGGAGGCCATGCAGCCGGCCTGACCGGTCCCCTCAGCCCTCCGCTTCCTCCGCGCCTCCATCGGTCTGCACCTCACTTGCCCGAACATCCTGGTTCCTTTGCCACTATCAGCCGATAGGTACAAACCTGCGGAGCACTTGCGCTCTGTCCTGCACCGATGAATCGTAGCCACGAGGAGATGCCATGGCCGTCGCTCGCCGTAAACCCAGTCGCACCACACGCAAAACAACATCCCGCACGACATCTGTAGCGCCGCGCAGAAAAGCTGCCGCCCGCAAGCCGGTTCCCGCCGGGGAGGAGCGTCTGCTCCGCGCGCTCCAGCAGGGTCTGTTCACTAGTCTGGGGAATAGCGAAGGCGAAGGGCGGTCGCCCATCGGCGTGGCCGCCGTCTTCGTGCAATTGTTCCAGCATCTGACCAAGGTCGAGGCCGTGGCGCTCTACGTGCGGGACGAGCAAACTCGCGAGATGGCCTGTCTGGCAGAAGCCGGCGGGAGCGACCCGTCGGTGATGGACCTCTGGCAGGAAGGCTTGACGAAAGCCGAGCGCAATCTGCCGATTGCCGGTGGTGAGTTGTACGGGGTCCGATTGCACCGCATCGGCCGATTGGACGGAGTCGTCATGTTCCGGCCGGGAACATCCCAGCGCTTGGCTTCGCGCAAGGTGTTGTCGCTGTTGACCGCCGTGGAGCCCTGGTTGGCCGTGCTCTTGGACCATGCCCGGCTGACGGTCAAATATGCGGCCAAAATTCTCCGCATTCAGCACATGGAACAGGTAAGCGATATTCTGAATTCGTCCCTGGCTGAGCAAGAGAAATTGCGGCGGGCGTTGGATGCTGCGGTTCGATTGGTTGAAGCGGAAGCCGGCGCCTTATTTCTGGCGGCCGCCGACGGGACATTGCAGCTGACCGCGCTCGGCGGAGAACGCGCCACCGGCCTCGCGGCATTGCACTCGAGCATTGCCGCCGGGGTGCATCGCACAGGGCAGGCGGTGTTGATCACTCAGGGGCGGCAGGACCCGCGCTTGATCGCCGGTCAGGGGTGGCAGGCCGCGCTCCCGGTCGCCTCGCTCGTGTCAGTTCCGGTGCGCATGGGAGCGCAGGCGGTAGGGGTTCTGGAAGTGGTCAACCGGCGCAGCGGGAAGCCGTTCAGCAACTGGGATGTGTTGGAGCTGGCCAGTCTCTCGAATCAGTTCGGGTTAGCGATCGACAATCTCAGGCGGGGAGCGAATGGAGGCAAGATCTGACCGGGCCGGTCTTCAGCGTTTTTCAGGCGGCATGTACTTGATCATATCGGCCGCCAGTTTCGTCGCGAGGTCTTTCATATCGGGGCGGATGAAGAGGTAGCCCTCCTGTACCTGATGGCGCGCCTTCCAGACGATGGCGCCGTTGACGGCATCCACCAGTCGCATGCTCAATCCCACGCGCGCGATGTTATCGCCTTCTTCCCGCGTATATTCCCAGGCGTTCACCTTGACCACCAGCAGCGAATCCGCGCCCAGCGCATGGCCGATCTTAATCGCGGAATTCTTGTCGGACTGACCGGTCGTTTCCATGCGTGAAAAATAGGTGACCAGCGCATCGAAGGCATCTTTGGTCGTCTGGAATGTATCGGTGACCTGATCGGGCGGGACAACCTTTTCAACCCGGCGGCTCTTGATCAGCACCTTCGCCACCACTTCTTCCACATCCTCACGGGCGCTGTCGTAACTTCCGGAGATCGGGAGAATCGCCATGGTCTTCGGGTAAAATCCCCGGGCGGCCGGCCCTTCCCACATTTCCTGCAAACCGCCGCAGCCTGCAAGCAATCCGATCGTGGCGAGGCAGAGAACAACGCTGATAATAGAACGGGTCTGTCGTGTCATGGTTCGTACAACAAGTGTAGCAGATTGGTTCAATGCCGATGCGACCTTAGAAGGTCAGGGCGATGGATCCGGAGGCCAGGGCCGCCTGGTCCCTAAAATCATACCCGCCGGCGATATCGATCCGCAAGGCTAGGACACGAAGACCGAAGCCCGCTGTCGGGATAAATGGTGTCTTGGCATCCTGCATATTCTTGAACGCGCCGAGTCGAAAGGACAGCAATTCGGACAGAATCGTCTGTTCCGCGCCGAGGCTCAGGACCTGGCTGTACACACCGGGCGTGAGCGTATTGTTCTTCGTAATGTCCACATCGGCGGTCAAGGTGAGGCTGTTGTAGGGGTTCACGGCGACGCCTGTCCGGACCTGCGGCAGCAATTTGAATTTATCGCCGTTCGGGGCATCGAAGGTGGGCGCGTTGATATCCTTGATGACGACCCCCATGCGTAACCAGGACGAGGGCCGGAACATGGCCCCCACGTCGATGCCGAGGGCGGTGGAGATTTTCGCCCGTCCGAGGTTGTCGAAGACTCTAACGTCGTCGCTCGCGCCGCGGATATCGGTGGCGCCCGTATAGGCGGCGCCTTGGATGACCTTGCCCGTGACCCCGATGGAAAACATGCGGTCCATGAAGGCGTAGGCATAGGACAACGCGGCCTGCCGGACTTCCAATCCATTGACGGCGAATTGCCCGTTGACCGTCAGATTCGTCCCGTTATTCGTAAAGCCCACCGGGCCGCGCAAAAAGCCCCCGCCCGTGGCGACATCCGATACATTGAATCCCAGCGCATGTTCGCCGAAGTTGCCCTTGACGTAGAATCCGCCGGAAGCGGCCGCCGTCAGGTTGGTGCCCGGCCTGTTCATCCGATTGATTTGTTGTTGCAGCCGCGCGACATTGGCGGCAGACGTATCGTTCAAGTTCACATTATTGATGTCTTTGATCGTATCGAAAACGTCGGCGCGATCCACCACCTGGCCGCCGCCCTGAATCCGGATGTCGAATTTTTTGCTCATCGCCATGCCGGCGGGATTCCAGTAGGTGGCCAGCGAGTCGGTCGTAGTGGCGACTCCCGCTCCGCCCATACCCATCTGGCGTGACCCGACAAACACAAATTCAACCGCCGCCGCCTGAATCGGCAGGAGGAGGGCAAGCAGAACGGTGGTGTATCGAACGCAGGATCTGGCGTCTGTTTTCATGGAAGCAGTAGAACTCCGGCTCGGAACGCTGAATGGCGCAGTCTACGAAAACATGCTGTGGCCGTCAAGGAGCTCCGCCGCGTGTGTGCGGTCCGGGAGACTTCGTCTAGCGGACTTTTTCCGCATCATGCTACGACGAGATGATCGCCCCGTCCTGCATCGAGATGATGCGGTCCGCCTGAGCCGACAGTTTGTCGTTGTGCGTGACGATCACAAACGTGGTGCCCCGCGAGCGATTCAATTGCCGCATGAGCCCGAACAGCGCATCGCCGGTGTGACTATCGAGGTTGCCCGTCGGCTCATCGGCCAGCACCAGATCCGGCTGCTGCATCAAGGCGCGCGCCACGGACACCCGCTGCTGTTCACCGCCGGAGAGTTCCCCCGGTTTGTGATGGATTCGCTCGGCCAACCCCACTTCGCCGAGCAGCTTCGTGGCCTCGCCGACGACATCCGCCATTTCGCGCTTCTGAATCATGGCGGGCAAACAAGCGTTCTCAAGGGCCGTGAATTCCGGCAGGAGATGATGAAACTGGAAGACGAACCCGACCCGTTTGTTGCGGAACTCCGCCTGCTCTTGCTCCGTGAGCTGAAACAGGTTTTGCCCGTCGAACGACACCGTGCCTTTGGTGGGCCGGTCCAATGTGCCGAGGATTTGCAGCAGCGTGCTTTTGCCGGCTCCTGACGCGCCGATGATGGCAATGAGTTCGCCGCGCTGGATACGCAGGTTGATGTTGTTCAGCACCACCAGCTCGCGCCCGCCCATGGGAAAAGTTTTATAGAGGTCGACGACGTCGATCATACGTCACTCATATCTCAGGGCGGCGGCCGGATCGAGTTTGGCCGCCTGGAGTGATGGGTACAAGGTGGCCGCAAAACTGATCAGAATGGCCGACCCGGCGACCAGCAACACATCCGACCCCAGGACATGAACCGGAATGCGAGAGATGTAATAGACGGTCGGATCGAAGGTCCAGAATGTCTGAATCAGCCAGAGGAACGCATAGCCGAGCGGCACGCCGATCGCGGCGCCTGAACAGCCGATGATCAGACCGTTCAGCATAAAAATACGCATGATGCCTTTGCGAGTGGCGCCCATGGCCTTGAGGATGGCAATCTCCCGCTGTTTTTCAGTCACGATCATGGTCAGCGTGCTGACGATGTTAAAGGAGGCCACAATCGTGATCAGCACGAGCAGCAGGAACATCATGGTCTTTTCCAGCTTCAGCGCCGAGAACAGGTTGCGGTTCATCTGCATCCAATCCCTGGCCCAGAAGGCAAAGCCCAGCTGTTGCTCGATCGAGCGAGCGATGTCGGCGGCCCGGAATACATCGACCACCTTGACCTCGATGCCGGTCACGGTGGCGCCCATGTTGAAAAACTTCTGGGCTTCTCCCAATTCAATGTAGGCGAGAGAGGAATCGTATTCGTACATGCCGGATTGGAAGATCCCGACCACGACGAACTGCCGGATTTTCGGAGTCATGCTGGCGCCGGTGATGGGTCCCACCGGTGAGACGACGTTCAGCGTATCGCCGGGAAAGACGCCGAGGCGCATGGAGAGTTCTTTGCCGAGGATGATCCCCGGCCGCATGGCCGTGTCCGGTCCGTTCGGCTCGCGTTCCTTTTCAGGGATGACGACCTTCGTCGAATGCGACAGATCGGCGAGGTTGCCATTGACGAGGTTATGCGCCAATTCGGTCACGGTCCCTTCGCGCGCCGGATCGATCCCGCGCAGGATGATGCCCTGAACCCCGGAGGGGGAGGTGAGGAGCACCTGCCGGAAGATGAAGGGTGTCGCGGCCACGACGTCGGGCACGCCCGCCACTTTCTTCACCTGCTCCTCATAATCGACCATCGACTCCTTCATGCGGTCATTGACGAGGATGTGGGCCGTGGTGCCGAGAATCTTGGCCTGCACGTCCTCCTTGAACCCCGTCATGATACCCACCGTGCCGATCAAGGCGGCGACGCCGAGCGTAATGCCGACGATGGACACGATCGTATTGAAGGAGATGGTGCGGTTGCGGCGCTTCGCGCGCAGGTAACGCAGGCCGATGAAGATTTCGTAAGGCAGCGCCATGTCTACTTTTCAGGCCGGAGTTGCGGGAACAGCACGACATCCCGGATGGAGGCCTGGTTGGTGAAGAGCATGACGAGACGATCGATGCCGATGCCCTCGCCGGCGGTCGGCGGCATGCCGTATTCCAGGGCGCGCAGGAAGTCTTCGTCCACCCGGTGCGCCTCCTCGTCGCCGGCCGCATGTTGGGCTGCCTGTGCCTCGAAGCGTTCGCGCTGATCGAGCGGGTCGTTCAACTCGGAGAACGCATTGGCGATCTCGCGGCCCGCAATGTAGAGCTCGAACCGGTCGGTCAAGGAAGGATCGGAGTCTTTGCGCCGCGCCAGAGGAGAAATTTCAATCGGATAGTCCGTAATAAAGGTCGGTTGCTGGAGATTCGGCTCGACCGTTTCCTCGAAGATCTCGTTGAGGATGTTCACCAGTGATTCTTTCGGCGATACCTCGACGCCGAGGCGTTGCGCCGCTGCCAGAGCCTCATCGCGGTTGGTCAGGACGGACGGCGGCAGGTTGTTCGCTTCGAGAATCGCCTGATGGTAGGACCAGCGGCGCCAGGGAGATCCCAGATTGATGGTGGCGCCCTGATAGTCGATCGTGGTGGTGCCGAGAATGTCCTGCGCCAATCGGCTGAAGAGTTCTTCGGTCAGGATGATCAGGTCCTGGTAGTCGGCATAGGCGACGTAAAACTCCAGCATGGTGAATTCAGGGTTATGAATCGTCGAAATGCCTTCATTCCGGAAATTACGATTGATTTCGAACACGCGGGGGAATCCCCCGACGATCAACCGCTTGAGATACAGTTCCGGCGCAATGCGGAGATAGAGCTCGGCATCCAAGGCATTATGATGGGTCACGAAGGGCTTGGCTGCCGCGCCGCCGGGAATCGGATGCATCATCGGCGTTTCCACTTCAAGGAAGCCGCGTTCGGTCAGAAAGGCGCGAATCCCGGAGACGATGCGACTGCGCAGGGCGAAAATCTGGTGCACTTGCGGGTTGGCGATCAAGTCGACATACCGTTGCCGGTATCTGGTTTCCACATCCGTCAGGCCGTGCCATTTTTCCGGTAACGGGCGAAGGGCCTTACTGAGAAAGGTGAGGGTCTTCGCCTCGACGGTGAACTCGTTGGTCTTGGTGCGAAAGAGCACGCCGGTGACGCCGATCCAATCGCCGAGATCCAGTCCCTCGGAAATCTGGTGGGCCTGATCGCCTAGCGTGTCTTTTTTTAAGTAGACCTGCAGACGATCGGACCCGTCTTGCAACACGGCAAACGCCGCTTTGCCGAACCGCCGCAACCCGACGATACGGCCGGCGATGGTGCAGCCGACCTGTTCCTGCTCCAGCACCTCTTTGCTTTTTTCCCCGTGCAAGCGCATCAGCTGCCCGGCGCGGTCCTTGAATTCGAAGCGGGTCCCATAGGGCGCGACCCCGAGCTGGCGGAGGTGATCGAGCTTCTTGATGCGTTGTTGCCGTTGATCGTTGATTTCATCCATGCTCACACGGAGCATATGGCGTATAGCCAATAGCAGATGGTTCGGAGCAAGCCCCGCTTCCCGCTATTCGCAATCAGCCATAAGCTATCAGCTCCTTTTCGTTAAAGGTCGTCCTCAGTTACAGGCACCGGCTGGGGACTCTTGCCGCCGGTCATTTTTCTCTGGAGGTAGGCTTCGATGAACCCGTCCAGATCGCCGTCCATGACGGCCGAAACCTGGCCGACTTCGTGCCCGGTGCGATGGTCTTTGACCATCTGGTAGGGCTGGAAGACATAGGAGCGGATCTGGCTGCCCCAGGCGATATCTTTCTTCTCGCCCACGATCGCATTGAACTCGGCTTCCTTCTTGCGCTGTTCCACCTCAAACAGGCGGGCCCTCAGAATTTTCATGGCGCCATTGCGATTTTGAAGCTGAGATCGCTCGTTTTGGCATTGCACCACGATGCCGGTGGGAATGTGTGTAATGCGAATAGCCGTTTCCACCTTGTTCACGTTTTGACCGCCCGCGCCGCCGGCCCGGAATGTGTCGACGCGCAGGTCCTTGTCATCGATGACCACTTCCACGTCATCGTCGAGTTCCGGGTACACGAATACCGACGCGAAGGAGGTGTGCCGGCGTTTGTTCGCGTCAAACGGAGAAATTCTCACCAGCCGGTGCACACCGGCCTCGGCCTTGAGATAACCATAGGCATAGGGGCCGTTGACGGACAAGGTCGCGCTCTTGATGCCCGCCTCTTCCCCGGCTTGCAAATCCAAGGTCTCGATCTTGAATCCCTTTTGTTCCGCCCACCGCACGTACATACGGAGGAGCATTTGCGCCCAATCTTGCGACTCGGTGCCGCCGGCGCCGGGATGGATGGCGAAGATGGCGTTGTTCGCGTCCAATTCGCCTGAGAGCAGCAACTCGATGCGGAACTGCGCCACGGCCTTTTCGAAGGGCTCGAGTTCGGCGGTGAGCTCCTGCTCCAGGCCGGCATCGCCGGACTCCAAGGCCAATTCCAGGAGCGCCTCGATGTCGCTCTGGCGGCGTTCCGTGTCACGCCAGCGCGAGAGTTCTCGATCCAGGGCGGCCTTGCGCCGGTTCACCTTGGCGGCCGCCTGTGTATCTTTCCAGAAATCCGGCTGGGAGGTCTTGAGGTCGATGTCGTTGAGTTCAGCGGTCATCCGAGCCAGGTCAAAGATGCCCCCGTAGCTGCGCTAACTGTTCACCGAGGGTTCGCACACGGGTCCGGACATCATCCAACATGGCACGGTCCTTTCTCTTTCAGGCTGGTCGCCCGGCAGGTTCGCCGCCGGCTGGTTCAGAATCAGGCGAGAAGTAGCCTGTCAGGCACAAAAGCGCGATGAGTATAGCACAGGCATAGGCAAAGAGATCACCGTATTGGGAGTAAAAGGTCTGTTGATGACTGACTGGAATCGTCCCTCGCATGGCTTCTTGCGTGAAGATCGGGGACTGTTGCAGGACGCGGCCGTACGGATCGATGAACCCGGAAATTCCCGTATTGGCCGCTCGCGCGAAGGCGACATGATTTTCCACCGCGCGAAACACCACCATGCCGAAATGCTGGTAGGGCGCGGACGAGGGACCGAACCAGGCGTCATTGGTGACGGTGACCATGAAATCCGCGCCGTTCGCCGCAAACTGCCGCACCAGATTGGGGAAGATGACCTCATAACAAATGACCACGCCGAACTTCAGATGGAAGTCTGCATTGGTGGCCGCGGCGGCCATGGGCGGGTTTTTTTCATGTGGCTTGAACATCAGGAGCGTCGAGCCAGGGCCGGCCTCGAAGTCGCCGATCCCTTCGACCAGCTTGTCCAGAAAAAACAAGAGCGAGTTGTGAAACGGAATGTATTCCCCGAACGGCACCAGATGTTGCTTGTCATAGCGGCCGAGGATCTGTCCGTCGGTCGCCAGCAGGTATGCGCTGTTCAGGAGAAACGGTTTGCCGTCCGGATAACGGCGCAATGCCGGGCTGCCGAATAACAGCGGCGCGCCGGCGCGCTGGACCATGTCGCCCACGATGGCCCGGTATTGCGGCTCCATCTCAAAGACGAAGGGGGTGGCCGCCTCCGGCCAGACGATGAGATCCAGATTCTCGCCCAGCCCCGCCGTCAATCGATCATAGCGGGACATGGTCTCCTGGCGAAACGCCACGTCCCATTTTTGCGCCTGTTCAACGTTCGGTTGCACGAGGCCGACGGACAACATGCGAGGTGTGGCATGTTGCGCCGCAGCCAGGACGCTCGTGCCATAAAACAACGCCACTCCAAAACCCGCCGCGGCCGCGACAGAAGAGGGCCAGGGGAACGAACGGATTTGAAATCCGCGATAGGCTTTGAAGCTCCATATCAAGGTTTCGGCCAGCGCGGCATTGACCAGCACCAGGAGAAACGACACGCCGTACACGCCGAAATGGTCGGCGAACTGAATAATGGGCAACCATTGATATTGCGAATAGCCGAACAAGGCCCAGGGTAACCCGGAGAGAAAATAGGTCCGGATCAATTCAAGCGTCACCCACAGAAATGGAGCAGGCAGAAACCCGAGTGTCGGAAAGGTGGTTCTGATCCAGGACAGTGCGCCGGCATACACGGCCAGGTAGAGGCCCAGATAAATCGTGAGCAGAAACATCACGAGCACGGCGATGGGAAGCGGCACCTTCCCATAGATGTTCATAGCGGTGATCACCCAGAACATCGCGCCGGTAAAGGCCAGCGTTCCGGCGAGCCATCCCACTCGGAAGGCGCGCCGCGGAGAGGCATATTCGACGGCGATATGAAGCGGAACCAGGGCGAACCAGGCCACCAAGCCGAGGTCGAATGCCGGGAATGACAGGGGGTAGAGAAAACCGCTCGCGCAGGCAAGCAGGATGAGGCGTGCGCGGGAGATCGTCATTAACGGTAACTTAACGAAAGCCTTGAAGAGATTCAACCGTCCTATGTCACCTGTCGGGCAGGTCTGCCGCCACCCGGCGTGTGAACAACTTGCATGCACTACCGTCCCGGTCGTCCGCCAGAGGGCCTGAAGGGAGACGGGGCGTGAGGAAGGGCAGGCGCTTGTGGCTGCGGAGTCGCCATGCCTTTGGGGTGAAGGGGCAGCAGAGGGGCGGGGGTCAGAAGATTCGGAGGGGCCGGCGATCCGAATGGCGTGAGCGTGCCGGGCGTGGCGCCGTGCGGCGCGCTGAAACTGTGAGAGGGGAGGCCCGATCCAAGGTGCGACTGGTTCTTCGTGCCGTGCGGATCGGAGTAGATCGCCTCGCCTTGGCCTAACGGGGAGATCGTGCCGGCAGTCCCGTCTGATTGCTGAAAAGGAGAGGACTGGGCAGTGGCCTTGCCCGGCGGCGAGATGAACCACAATATGATGAGTGCCATCACGGCAGCGGCGACCGGTATCGAACAATGCATTGAGCAACTTGCCCGCAGCGAGAGGTAGGTTCTCATAGGGTCATCCTACCAGAGGCGGCAACGCGGGTGGGGGCGACTGTGCAGGCGAATCTATGTGATGCCGGCCGGCAAGCCGCGCCGGCGCTCGACTTTTCCCGTCTTGACCGATTTTTTTTCCAAGCGTAGACTCACAGCATCGGTATCTGTACCACCCTTTCTGCAGGTGGTCACATGTCCTTCCTGTCCCCTCCTTTTCTTTCCCGCGACGCTATTTCTCGGCCGGCTCCATGCAGGGCGATTGTGTCCCGCCCCGGGGCCGAAGGCATACATCCAGCAAGCGACGGTGTCACCTTTCACAAGGAGGCCTGTTTATGCTCAGACGACCGGGATCCCGTGCCGTTCAACTCACGGCGTGCCGGCATCCTGCCAGTTGGCCCCGCGCCGGATTACCTGAGGCAGGAAGGAGGGTGACATGGGACGGAAATATGATCTCATCGATGTCATCGTGGCTATTGGATTGGTGGCCACACTCTTCGGAGGATATCTCCTGGTGTCGGCTGCCGACGGATTCTGGCAGGCGCCGAGCGCTGCGACCATGAGCGGCGTCACCGCCGGGCAGGATCCTTCTACGGGGATGCAGTATCTCCAGCCGGTGTTAGGTCAAGCCATCGTGCAGGATGTGCTGCTCGACCGGGATGCCGGGGCCGTGCTGTCGGCGTCGGCGATGGAACTCAATCGAGCCGTCAGCGAATCCGAGCGGATGTCCACCACGCTGTTGAGCCCCCTCGTGCTGGCGGAATTGCAGGCGTTCGGGCAGGAGGCCGATCACCAGGCGCGCATGCAGTATGTCATGGGCAAGGCGGTCGTCAATCAGACGCGGCGTGGAATTGCTGCCGGTATACTCTCCGCTGATCAGTACAGCGGCGAATTCAATACCAACCTGATCAGGACGGCGGAGTTGACGGGGCAGCGGATGCATGACCAGTTCGAAGCGACGAGACAGGCGACGATCGGGCGCTCGATCATCGAGGCGATCCAAGAGGAAGACCGGATGACCGCTACGGCTCAGGAACGTGTCGGACGAGCCGTCGTCCAGGTCACCCAGGCTCAAGCACAATATGCGGACGCGAAGGCCGACCGGCAGATCCAACTGGCGAGTGCCGCAGTTGCGGCTGTGCGCACCGATGCCTTGATGGACCGGCTGGCTCTCCTGGAGGACATGTCGGCGGACCGGACCGTCATCGCCCATCATCGAACGGCCAACGCGGACGTCTCGCGCGGCTCTCTGATGCTGGCTTGTGTGGGGCTCATCGCTTTGTTCGTGGGCGGGCTGGCGTTCAGCAGCCGGAAAGGCGAGGAAGAGAGTATTCCCCTCTGGAAGCTGGAGACCTTGCTGCAACTGCACCGGTCAGGACGATAACCGGAACACCCTGGGAATCGACCGGCGATTCCCAGGGTGTGAGAGGAGGACAGGTATGTCGTGGGAGAACTGGGCTGTGGCCATCGGACTCGGCGCGCTCCTCATGCTGTTCTTCGGTTTGATGGAGATGTTTTTTGCCGGTCCGCGGCATCCATTGGATCAATCACAGCGAAAATAGAGATCAGTTCAGGCAGGACCAGAGGCCCGGCAACATCACCTTGGCCATGGCTTTGAGTTCGGCTTCCGATTGCGGAGGGACGCCCGAGAGGGCGATGCCGAAATCATGGCCTTTTGACCAGCGCACGGTCGCTCGGCGGATCAACATAGGGGTTTCGGGGATGGCCTGAATCACGATGACCACCAGTTCCATGCCCACAGTCACCGCTTCTCGGCCCCGCACACGTCCCCCTGCAACGTTGAAATCTTCGGTCACACCGATGGTTTGAAAGGCCCCGTTCGAATAATAAATCGGATACTGCACGGGGATGCGTCTGGTTCCACGTTCGCGATACGAAGCGTTCATCTCGACAACGTTCCTTTCATCAGGCGGCGGAGATATGTCTGCCCCAGGGGGAGCCGGTTGCCCGATTGATTCAGTGCCCATTTCTGCCCGAGCATCATTGCGGCGGCTATCATGCCTCCCAGCAAGTCGTTGCCGACATCCTGGAGAGACACGTCTCGTCCGGGCGCGGTCCCCTGGGCGACTTCCGTCCAGAGGCCGAATACGCCGGCCGCCAGCACGCCGATCCACGCCGCATGGATGACCGGCCAGCCCCGGCGAAGCAGTCCCCACATCACCAGCCAGGCCAAGAGTCCATAGGCCGGTACGTGAGCCCCATCACGCCAGTTTCCCGGTGCGAGCTCGATCAGCGATCCCAATCCGATGCCCGGCGCAGCTACCGCCAGACCGGCCAGCAGCAGCATGTAGCCGACGATGACTGAAGCCGCGAAAACCATGTGGGGAATCTCTCCGGTGAGCGCCTGTGACCCTGCGCAGAGTACTGGCTAGGATCTCAGGCGCACCATCGGTCCTTCGGCCGAGTGGATACTGCTTTGGAGGGGCGAGGGCATGCCGGAGGGGCGGTTGGTAAATGAAAACTGAGGCAAACGAGGCAGCGGGCGAGGGTCAGGGTTTCTTGTCCGGCGTTTGATGGTGCCACTCACGCGGATTGGCCGAGCGGGCCTGATAGGCCTGACCGAATCCCAGCACGAGATGGGCATCGCTCATGTGCAGTTCCCAGAGGGCGAAATCGCCGAAGCCGAACAGCATGCGCGATTGTGGAAATTGAGCCAGGTAACGCTGTTTCACCTCGTCATACGAAGCGTGAGAGGCAGAGAGAATGGTTCCAGTACCTTGAAGGTTCAGGCGTTGCAAAGCCGAGGGATTTTTCCCAGTGCCATCCGGTTCGGCGATAAAGAGGCTGACGCGGGGATCCTCCCGCATATAGCGCGTATGCAACGCCAGACCGCTCAGGTGGAGATACACGCGGGACCAATCTTCTCCGATGAGATAAGGGACGTGGGATCCGAAGGGGTGGCCCTGTTTGAGCGTCAACAATACCGCCGTTCGTACTTGCGCCACGAGTGTCTCGCAGGCGCGTTGCACCTCTTCGTTCGGCAGAGCATCCGGCATGGGCATAGGCATCCTCCAGTACGGTCATTGTAGCTGCCCGCGGTCAATTGTCCAGCCATCCGACAATGCAAACAGACTTGCCGTGAACCCGATCACCGCACATCCCGCTTTGCGTCCAGCGTGGGCGCAGGATAAGATGGGCGCAGGCAATGGCGCCTACGGTGGCGAGAGAAAGGGAGAGGCAAATTATGAGACACATGCAATGGGGTTTGGCGCTGGTCGGGATCTGTGCCGTGCTCGGCATGACTGGCTGCGGGGGCAAGCAGGCGGAAATCAAGGAAGACCGGTTGACCGTCGGACGGGTGCAGGGCGAAGTGAAAGTCGGCATGTCCGCCGCGCAGGTAGCCGAGTTGTTAGGATCGCCGAATATCGTTACGACCGACGACAAGCGGCGCGAAGTCTGGATTTATGACAAGGTTTCGACGGATCGGGTCGATACGGCCAGCTCCTCCTATGCCGGGCTGATCATTCTGGGCACCAACTCCAGCGATCGTTCCAGCTCCCAACGCCAGCGGACGTTGACCATTATCATCAAGTATGACGAAGAGAAGAAGGTGCGGGATTTTGCCTATAACGCGACCCAGTTTTGAAAAGCCCGGCGCGGCGGCCGGCTGGAAGCGTGGCGCCCTCATCGTCATCGCGCTCGCCTGCCCGATGGTCCTGAGCGGCTGCGCGGAGCGGGCGCAGCCGGCGCAATTTTTCGAACTCTCGCCGGAAAGCACCGCCAATCGGGCCATGCAGACACGGATGTTCGACACCGGAGCCGCCGACGAACTGCTGTCGGCTTCGGCAGCCGCGCTCCAGGATCTCGGGTTTCAGATCGAAGAGAGTGTGCGCGAGGTGGGACTCTTGCGGGCTGCCAAAGAGCGCAGCGCGCGGGAGTATGGGCAGTATCGCAATCGCGTCTTGATTTGGCTCCTGTCGCTCGGCCATCTGATCATGCCGATCGATTTGCATCAAAAAATAGCTGCGACGATGGTGGTGCGCCCGGCCGATCAGGACCATGCGAGACAGGAAATCCGCATCATGTTCTACCGGGTGGTCTGGAAAGGAGACGGGCAGGCCGACCGCAATTATATTCCGCCCGGCGAGCAGAAAATGGAAATGATCCGGGACCCTGAGATTTATCAGCAATTTTTTGCGAAGCTGTCCAAGGCCGTCTTCTTGGAGCCGCATTCGATTTAACGGCGAGGGGACATGAACGGGATGCAAGTCATGAGAGCGGTGGGGCTGATGGTAGGCGCGATTCTCCTGCACGGGTGTGTGGCGCCGGAGCCGCGGCAAGAATTGTTTGCGCCGACCGATGCGCAGATGAAGATCCGGAGCGCGCAGAGCCGGACGTTCGAGGTGACCGATTCTGCGGTGGCCATGCGCGGGGTGATCGCGGCCTTGCAGGATTTAGGGTTTATCATCGAACGTGCCAATGCGCCGCTTGGGCTGGTGACCGCGGCCCGTTTTGCCGAACCCAATTATTATGATGTGCTCGGGGTGACGGTGACGGTCAGGCCTCAAGAAGCCGGTAAGACCATGATCCGGGCCAATGCGATTTATAACAGCAAGCCGATCGAGGACCCGAAGGTGTACCAGAACTTTTTTGCGGCGGTGGAACGATCGCTCTTTCTGGCGAAGGACTAGCCCGTGGCCGCTTTCTCTCGCTCACTCCTGTTCCCGTTGATTGGGTCGGGCGACCGATCGATCGCTGGTGGCCTGGTTCTGCTGGCGGTTCTCACCTCCGGCTGTTCGCCCTATGAGTGGCGACATGAAAACCAATGGGAATCGCGAGACCAGATCTGGCTGTCGGAAGCGAGTCAGGTGAAGGTGCGAGCGGCGCAAAGCCGGGTGTTCGATCTGGCCGATCGGCTCACCACGATTCAGGCCGTCGTCTCCACCTGCCAGGATCTGGGGTTTACCGTGGAAGTGCTGGACGAAACCTTAGGGATCGTGTCGGCCAAGAAGTTCGATGATTACGAATCGTCACCATTGGGGGATCCCTCCTACCACCTGTACCGGGACGACGGGCTGTTGATCGTGAATCAACACTTCCGCAGCTGGGGACCGTTTTACCACCGGAGCAATCTGGTTCGTCTTACGGTGACGGTGCGGCCGCGCGGAGACAAGCAACTGGTCGTGCGGGCCAGCGCGCAGTACTACCTCAAAGCCATCGAGTCACCCGAGCCGTACCAGCAATTTTTCCGCACCTTGGAACAGGCCCTGTTCATTCAGGCGAGCGCCTTGCCCTAGCGGAACTAAAAAATGGCGGGGAGGGTTTCAACGGCGTGATTCGCTCACGGGATGTTTCTGAGCGCCGTTCACCATGCCGGAGGTGAGCACCGGATCCAGATTGAACGCCACGCTGATGCGCGGGGCCGTTCCGCGATAGGTGTTCACGGCGTGGAACAGCCATCCGGGAAAAAGCAGGCACTGCCCCGCCACGGGAGCATAGGAGATGCTCGTGCCCGCGTCGTGTAATTCGCTCATGCTGTACTGGAGATAGGGCGCCAGCATGCGTGGAAGACAGCCTCGAGGGTCGTAAATCTGCAGCTCGCCGCCCTTTTCTTTCGTTGAACCTACTTCGCCCGCATCAACATAATAGACGCCGGCCCAGAAACTGCCTGGGTGGGAATGGGCCGCATTCGCGCCGCCGTTCCGCTGCACATTGGCCCAGACTTCCACTACATCCCAGTCCGGCCGATCTTTGCCCTGCGCGCAACGTTGGGATAAAGTGGTGACCTGTTTCGCCACTTCCAGCACGGGAGCGAACAAGTCGCGCAGGGGTTCGCCGGCCCATTCGAGCATTGAGAGATCGTGGGGGGAAGACCACCCGACGACTTCGGTATCTCGATGGGTCGGCACGGAGGCCTCCCGGTCCAGAATCAAGGAAGACAGCCGGGCGTTGATCCGTTTATGGTCAGCGGGCGTGAAGACCAGCAGAGGCGTGGAAAAAAGGGGCGTAATTTCGATCTCGATCTCGGTGGGCATGGAGCATGTCCCATACTGATCTACGATCGCGGCTGGGTGGACGGTATCCCCCCGTTACCACGCATGTCAACCTAGATATTTGCCCAGGCCGATGGCGCGGCCCGATTGGGAAAGCCATGTCTGATCTGCCCAAGGCCCGGGAACCGGTCACTCCTGCCTTGACAGCGCTATCCCATCGGCCTAGCCTGATCACGCAGGATCGATCCACTCTAACCAGGGAGGCCATCATGTCTGTTGCCCGTGTGACGGAAATCATCGCCGCATCCCCCAAGAGTTTCGACGATGCCATCCATCTGGGCATCGCCCGCGCCAACAAGACGCTGCAGAATGTGAAGAGCGCGTGGATTGAAGATCAGAAAGTGGATATCGAAGACGGGAAGATTACGCAGTACCGCGTGGCGTTGAAGGTGACCTTCGTGCTCAAAGAATAGGGACCATCATGAAAAATGTGGAGATGACCGTCGAGGGAACGTGGTTGACCATCAAGGTGGATTTATCGAAGGAGTTCGGTCCATCCGCTTCTGGAAAAACCACGATCATTGCGTCTACGGAGGGCAATGTCACCATTCCGGGGCGGGAGGAAAAGATCGGCTTGAACGTCTACCGGAAAAAGTAGGGGCTGTGCGGGACGGCCCCGTCCTCAGCAACGGGCATCGAGGAAGGCGCGGAATACTCAGCGTCCACTCGAAGGGCGGAGGCGGGCAAACCGACGACCAGGTCGCTGGATTGTTGTCATCAAAAGGAGGACAATGGCAACAACCGGTGCCGTGACAGGGTCATACCTATGGCCTGTTGGTTTTGTTGACCGCCATGTCGATCACCCAGTCTTCTGCCGTTCAGGTCCTCCCTCCCACGATTCTCATCGTGGATGATGATCCTGACATCACCCTGGTCCTGAAAGATCTCCTGGAGCACGCCGGCTATCTGGTTCAGGTCGCCATGACCGGCGCGGAGGCCTTGAACAGGGCGAAGGCGGATCAGCTCTCGGCGGTGCTGTTGGACCTGATGTTGCCCGATATGGATGGGCTTTCGGTCCTGGCCCTCTTGAAGGGGATGGATCCCGCGCTGCCCGTGATCATGCTGACGGCCTTTGTGGAAGTTGCCAAGAAACACGCCTCGCTGACCGAGGGCGCGTTCGGCTATCTCACCAAACCGTACGACGGCGAGGAGTTGAAGGCCCTGATCAAACGAGCCGTCGGGGTCAAGTATCTGTCGCTCGAAGCCGCGTCGGCCAAACAAGCGCTCACCGCCAGCGAAGACCGGTTTCGCGAAGTCGTACAGACCGCCCCGGACGCCATCGTGCTCGCCGATGGAGACGGCCGGATTTTGTCCTGGAACGGCGCGGCCGAGCGCCTGTTCGGGTATCGAGCGGAGGAGGTCCTAGACCAATCCCTGATCATGATCATGCCTGACCGGTACCGCGAGGATCACCAGCGGGCGTTGGAGCGGGTCCGGACGACGGGGGATGTGCGGTTGAAGGGGACCGTCGTGACCATGCATGGGCTGCATAAGGACGGCCGGGAATTCCCCATCGAAATGTCGCTCAGCAGCTGGATTTCAAGCGGCACGCGCGTGCACTGCGGGATTGTCCGGGACATCACGCGGCGGAAGGAGGCGGAAGCCCGCCTGCTTCAGCAGCAGATTGAGCAGCAGGCGCTTTTGGATCTGATCCCTGCCATGGTGTGGTACAAGGACTCCCACAATCGCATTCTTCGGGCGAACCGGCGCGCGGCTGAATCCATCGGAAAAACCGTGGCGGACATCGAGGGGCGATCCACCGACGAGTTCTACCCGGACGAAGCCGAACGTTATCATCAGGACGATCTGGAAGTGATCGTCTCGGGCCGGCCCAAACTCGGTATCATCGAGCCCTATCACAGGGGCGACGGTGAAAAACGCTGGGTGCAAACAGACAAAGTGCCCTATCTCGATCCGCAGGGTAATGTGCTTGGCGTGCTGGTCTTCGCGCAGGACATTACAGATCAAACGCGACAGAAAGCCGCGCTGCGTGATCAGCAGGATCTTCTGCGCACCGTCATGGAGTCGGCCGATAACGGCTTCGTCATCGTAGATGGCGATGGGCGCATCGTATCCGCCAATGCCCGCGTTGCAGAATGGTTCGGGTACGCGCCGCTCGACCTTATCGGGGAATCACTCGAGCGGCTGATTCCGGGGCTCTTCCGTCTTGGAAAGTTCCAGCCGGAATTCGGCCGTTGTTCGCCGGCGAACGGGGAGCCGGTGCCGCAGAGCCCTCAGTATGTCGGGCTGCAGAAGGACGGCGCAGAGTTTCTCCTGTCGATCAGCGGAACGTTGCTAAAGACCGCACATGGAGCGCATGGAGTGGTGGCGATCCATCCGTTGGGCGGCTTCGGATGAACATCCGCTTCGCCTTCATCATCATTGTACTGGCCTTCATCGGGCTTCTGCTCGCCATCGGCGTGCTCACGGCGATTCGCTGGATCAGGATTCATTATCCGGAGCGCGCCAATGCCATCTTCGCCGGTGCCGCGGCAATCGGGGCCGGCGCCCTGGTCATGACCGTTCTCGAACTGAACGATGGGCCCAGATTCCGGCCGCATGATCTCATCACCCTGCAGGAGCCGGTCGTGGCACGGACCATTCCCGCCGATCGCGGCGCGGGCAGCGCTACCTGTGTCGTCGATCTGCATGAACATCTGGGCGTCTTGGAGATTGAGATCGAACATGGCGCGTTGAAAGCGCGAGTTGAAAGTAACAATACCGCCGCCCCGGTGTTTTGCCCCATCGGCACGGAGGTGCGTATCGAGTTGAATTGGCTCCACCGGGTGACCGTGACCAACCGGCAGACCCAGGTGAGCGGATCGTAGATCGCCGATCTGCGCTCTTGACTGAGCGGTGTGCGCAGGCCTATCGTAACCTGGTGGGGGGAGTTAACGCCCCGAGGGAATATGTACAACAAGGGGATTGAGTGTTGAGGATGGTGTGCATGCCCGGCTTGTACCGGGAAGCCTGAAGTCCTCCCGAGATCTCCGCCGTATCTACCTCTCCTCGGTAGGTGCGTCCTCCTCCCACCCAAACATTCCGCCTCACCTCCGCCTCTGTCGTCCCGCATCTCGTCAACGCGTCAATCTGCGACACATGCGAGCGACCGGAATCTCCTCAAGGCTTGACTCTCCGCACCGTTCCCTGTAAACGACGAAGAGGATACGTATCACGCCCGGTGACGTTCGCGCGCCGTGCCTGTGAGTCCTTGTATGAGAGGTTGAATGGCCACTAAGACATCATCACTACGTGCCGAGTCTTCCACACCCGCGTCTGCACCCGAAACCATCACATCTGAATCGGCCGCCTCCCGTACTCGATCTACCGCCGCATCCAAATCGGCGCCTGCGGTCACGGCGGTGGAGATGGGCGCACGGCAGCGCGAGATTTCCGTGTCCGAGTTTTTCACCAAGAACCGGCACCTATTGGGGTTCGACAATCCGCGGAAAGCCTTGCTCACCTGTGTGAAGGAAGCGGTTGATAACTCGTTGGATGCCTGTGAGGAAGCGGGCATTCTTCCGGACGTGACAGTCAAGCTTGAAGTGGTGGCGACCGGCTCGACGCCGGTCGCGCCGAGCCAGGCGACCCGCTTTCGGATCACGGTCACCGACAACGGGCCGGGCATTGTCCGCCAGCAGATTCCCCGGGTGTTTGCGAAGCTGCTGTATGGGTCCAAGTTTCATCGCATGCGCATGAGCCGCGGGCAGCAGGGCATCGGCATTTCCGCGGCTGGCATGTATGGCCAGCTCACGACCGGCAAGCCGGTGAAGGTGATTTCCCGCACGGGTCCGCGGGCGGCGGCGCATTACTTCGAAGTGCAAATCGATACGAAAAAAAATGAACCGCTGGTGCACGAAAATAGGCAGATCGACTGGGCGCAACCTCAAGGCACCGAGGTGGTCCTGGAAGTCGAAGGGCGGTACCAGAAAGGCCGCGCCTCGGTGGATGAGTGGCTGGAGCAGACCTCGATCGCCAATCCGCACGTGCGGCTGACGTATCACACGCCCGAAGGCGAGCAGAAGAGTTACCCCCGCACCTATCACGAGTTGCCGCCGTCGCCAAAGGAGATCAAGCCGCATCCCTATGGCATCGAATTCGGGGCCCTGCTCAAGATGCTGCAGGATACGAAAAGCCACACGGTCGCGTCGTTCTTGGCCAGCGACTTTTGCCGCGTGTCGACGGCGCTGGCCGAGGAGATCTGCAAGGCCGCAAAAATTTCGCCCACGGCCAAACCTCGCGAGGTCAAACCGCAGGCGGCGGAGACACTCTATAAATCACTCCAGACGACAAAAATCATGGCCCCGCCCACGAACTGCATTTCGCCGATCGGCGAAAAGGCGATTCTTTCCGGCCTCTACAAACAGATCAAGGGCGAATTTTATACGGCGGTCAGCCGGCCGCCGGCCGTCTACCGGGGCTATCCCTTTGTCATTGAAGCGGGACTGGCGTTCGGGAAGGGGCCGGAAGAAGCGCCGAAGCCGCAGCAAGCGGCCGTGCCCCTGGCGGAAGGCGAAGATCAGGGCAACGATACCGAGCAGGCGCGTGTGATCCGCTACGCCAACCGGGTGCCGTTGCTCTATCAGCAATCGGCCTGCGCGACCTTCAAAGCCGTCCTCAGCACCACCTGGCGTAATTATGGGGTCAGCCAATCGCGCGGCGCTCTCCCGGCCGGGCCGATGGTGATCTTTGTCCACATGGCGTCCGTCTGGGTGCCGTTTACCAGCGAGTCGAAGGAAGCCATTGCGGACTACGACGAGATCCAGAAGGAAATTACCCTGGCCCTGCGTGAAGCCGGACGGCGTCTGGGAATTTTTCTGCGCCGGCGCGAACGGGCCGCGAGCGAATTCCGGCGGCGCAATATCTTCGAACTGTATATCGAAGAGGTGGTGGCGGCCTGCAATCGTTTGAAGGGCGGGAATCTTCCGACGGAAAAATTGAAGGAACAGCTGCACAAGATCGCCAGTTCGCGGACCGGCGGGCTCAAGACAGATGAAGCCTTGGGAAAAACCGGTGCCGGGCCTGAAGGTCTGCCTCACTCCATCATCGTCACAGCGGAAGGTATCGAGGGCGAGACCGAGGTCGCCGAGCATGTCCCCGCACCGGGCGCCGGTGCGGGGACATCTGCGGCTGTTGAAGCAGCTCCTGCGAAGAAGGCTCCCGCGACAGGGAAACGCGCCGTGGCGACTGCGCCTGCATCGAAACCGAGTAGACGCGCCTCCGGTGAGACACGCAAAGCCGGGCAGCAGGAGTTATTCGCCGATCCGGCCGGCGGCAAGAAGGCGCCGGTTCGCAAGACCTCGTCCAAAGCAGCGGCAGTCCCGCGCAAAAGGAAATAGGGCAGCATATGGCACAGGCGAAACCGAAAAAGAACGGTGCAGTGGCCAAAAAGCTCATCGGCATGGCCGATGTGGTGATCTCTGCGGCACAACGATCCAAAGACCCGACGTTTGAGATTCCGATCCGGGCGCTGTCGAACGTGTCGTTCAATCCCCGGAAGGGCTTGATCGAGATGGGTGAGAAGAAACAGGCGCGTACGTTTTTTAACGTCGGCATGGCGAAGAAGTTCATGCAGACGATGCTGGTGGCCGACGCGCTGGCGGAGTTGCAGCAGGCCGATCTGACCACTTCCTTGAGGGAAATCTACTACCGCACCAAACATACGATTCAAGATTCGCATGAGAACACGTTCGATACGCAAGATGAGTCCGATCCGATCATCGAGGATCTGGAAGTGTCGCTCATCGCCTTGCGGGAAGAACTGCATGTGCGGGCGGAAAACAGCGGCAGTATCGTCGGCCCGGTGGTCTTTGGCGATGACGGCGACCGGGTGGATTGCGCCAAATTGGGCAAAGGCGGATATTCCGTGCCTTCGATCGTCGAGCCGGAATATCTGGAGATCCGCCGCTGCACCGCCGATTTTTTGCTGCTGGTTGAGAAGGGCACGCAGTGGAACCGCTTGTCGGAGGATAAATTCTGGCGGCGCTATAACTGTGTCTTGCTGACGGGAAACGGGCAGCCGCCCCGCGGCGTCCGCCGGCTGGCGCGCCGCCTCCATGAAGAGCACAAGCTGCCGGTCTACGTCCTAGTTGATAACGATCCCTGGGGATACTATATCTACTCCGTCGTGAAACAGGGATCGATCAATCTGGCGTTCGAGAGCCAGCGCATGGCCATTCCGAAGGCCAAATTCATCGGGCTGTCCAGCGCCGATCCTGAGCGCTACGAGTTGCCGCGGAACGTCGGCATCAAGCTGAATGAGAAAGACATCACCCGCGCCAAGGAACTGCTCAACTATCAGTGGTTCCAGAAGCCGGCGTGGCAGCAGGAAATCAAACGCATGCTCACGTCCGGGTTGAAGTACGAATTGGACGCGCTGGCCAACAAAGACTTCCAATATCTCACCAAGCAGTATCTCCCGCGTAAGCTGAAAGAAAAGGATTGGCTCGATTAGTGAGCCAGTGGAGAGTGATGTGATGGAGAATCACGCTGCAAGCTGGTCGCTTCAGGCAGGGGTGATGGGTGTCGGGATAGCCGCGCTGTTGTGGCTCGTGCCGGCCTTCGTCACGGCACAGACGCTCTCTCCGCCCTCCGGTCAGTCAAACCAGCAGACGCAGCAGCCTGGGCAAAATCCGCAGGCGCCGGGGACCATCCCGATTCCTAATCCCTTCGCGCAACAGTCGACAATCGCATCGACGGCATCGGGCGCGAGCGCGCCGCAAAGCAACACCGTTCCGTCCAGCCGGGGCAAATCGTTCGGCACGATCGGCCAGGGCCTGCCCGGCATGACCAGCGGCCCGACGCTGACTGCTCCAATGGGCTCGCAAGACCCGTCTACGCGATACATGAGGCCGACCGTGATCCCGCCGCTCTTCTGCGATCCCGCCATCAATATTCCCTGCTAACCTGCCGGTCAGTCTGGCAGGTGCATGTCTCGGTCAGTTCGCCGCTCGCATGGACAATCCGGCGTGACCTGCCCCCCGGTAGTAGCCACTCACGAATTGAAAAGAATAGGCAGATGGTGCGAGACGGGTTTTAGGAGAGACGCCGGGATGGCGCAGGTTCGACGCGGATGGTGCCGGTCGGGGTCATGGCGCCCTGAGGATTGTCGGCATCGAGCCAGACGTTGAAGCGGATGGTGCCGGGCTTCAAAAAACAGAGACTGACGGATTGGAGCGGCGCGATGGTGACCGTATCCTGCACGACTCCGAATCGCTTGAATCCTTTGTCGCACGCAAGCAACTCCGGGTCGCTGTCCTCAAGCATCCGCAGGGTGACGGGATGCTGATTCAGATTTTGCCACCGGATCTCATCGCCGATTTGCGCAATCAAGTGGCGCGGGGCAATTTCCGAGCGGATGTTGAAATACCGTACGGCCCCGGTCAGGCGGCTGTTGGTGGACGTGGTGCAGCCGGAATTGAACCCGATGGTGAGCAGCACGAGCAGCAAGGCACAGGCGAAACGCATGCGCGATCCTACACAAACAGGGCGGACCTTCGCTACTAGGATTGTTCCCAGGAGAGAAGGGGCCGATAGGACCAGTCAACGAGTGGAGTCACCCTGTAGCGCAACAGAGAGAACGTAACACCAGTCTCGCGGCCCTGTGACCGCACCCGATCGCCACATGTGGCCCGGTAGGGCTTGATTTCATGCGCAATTCTTCCTATCCTGCGACCCACTGAAAGGAAGGTGACGTCATGTTGAGGGAGACATTACGAACCGGTATTGCGGCCGCGCTGCTGCTGTTCATTATGCTGCTGCCTGCATTGACGCCACCGACGCAGGCAGAAGAAGGCGGAACCTCAACGTTTTCACCTGCAGCCCCCAGTCCCTCGAGTGGTGGTGGAGCATTGCAGCAGACGCAAGCTCCGGTCGAACCCGGCTTGCCGTTGCTGCTGGCCGAAGGATCCAATTCCTGTGAGATTGTGTCTTGCGGGATGGGGATCAAGCAAACCTGTCAGATCACCTGCCCGGCCGACAAAACCCCGAAGTGCAGTTGCGACTGCGAACGGAGCTTCGGCCCGATGTGCATGGACTACAAAGCGAACTGCCGCTGCGAATAGCGAGCAACCGGCCGGTCAGTCATGGTGTGGCGAAGAGGATTCCGTTCCGCCTACGCTCAGGCTGGGCCCTGAAACGCGGTACTGCTCTCCTGCCCAGGCTCCCAAATCGATCAATTGGCAGCGCTCGGAACAAAACGGGCGCCAGGGATTGTCCTTCCAGGTTGTGGCCTGGTGACATTCGGGGCAGCGGCGCTGCTGAGGGTGGGGCTCGGACAAGGTCCTTACCTTCTGTCTGGTGATCCTGCCGCGGAGTCTATCACTCGCGTACCGAAGGCGGCAAACAACTCACCGGTCAGATAGGCCGTCTGCGCTCCATCCCGCCAGTGTTTGCGTCGCATATAGTCATTCAGCAGACGACCGTCGGCGGTGCGATGAACATGCGGATGCGCGACGTTCATCCGGTAGCGTTCGATGGCGCCAGCCACCCGGCTGATGAAGACGACCGTGCCGTCCTGCTCCACCTGTTCCACGATGCCGACATGGGTCAGAGGATCATTGACCAAGCCGTCTCCGTTGAAATCCCAGGTATTGTCGAAGAACACCAAGTCGCCGGGATGGACGGTTGGTCCGCGGTGGAGACGGCCCTGTTTCCGGATATGGTTGTAGATGAGGCCCACACCATTGGTCTGGCCGCCGGCTGCGCCTTCTGAGTAAAGATCGATGCCGTGGGCCAGGTAAATGGCGCGCGTCACGCCGGCGCAGTCGTAACTGATGCGGCGGCCCTGGCTTTCGATCGTGGTTGCGCCGATCAGGTTCGCGGCTGTGCGCACGATGGCCTGCTGCCGGGAGTCGGCCTGGGTGGCACGGCAACAATCGGGGAGGGGCGTCACAGCCTGCCGCAGTCCTTGCGTCGCCGGAGCGGCGCAGGCGGTGAGGGCTAAAACGAGGGCCAGGCTGGGGATTGCGCGTGAAAGCGTCACCATACTTACTGAAGTATAGCTGGTCCCAATGCTCAGACCTAGAACGGACGACAGATCTTCATAGGGTCACAGGCTGCTTCGGAAAGCCGTAACAGGGGCGGGAAACGTTGGCGGTCCGAACAAAGCGGGCGTGCCTCGGCGGCCTTTTCACTTCTGTCAGGCACCGGCGCTGGTGAAGACCTGTTTGATCAAGGTCTGCGCATCTTCCTGGATCCGGAGGAGATGGGCCTGTCCCTTGAAACTCTCCGCGTAGAGTTTATACACATCTTCGGTTCCGCTGGGGCGGGCGGCAAACCAGCCGTTCGCGGTGGTGACTTTGAGTCCTCCGATCGAGGCCTTGTTTCCCGGCGCTTCTGTCAGCATGGCGATGATGGGTTCCCCGGCGAGCTCCTTGGTCCGCACTTGTTGCGGTGAGAATTTCTGGAGCGCGGCTTTTTGCGCCCTCGTGGCCGGCGCATCGATGCGCTCGTAGACCGGCTCCCCGAGCTGGGCCGTCAATTCCCCGTACAATTGCGCCGGGTCCTTCCCCGTTACCGCCAGCATCTCCGCCGCGAGCAGGTTCATGATGATCCCGTCCTTATCGGTCACCCAGGTGGTGCCGTCCAGGCGCAGAAACGCCGCGCCTGCGCTTTCTTCGCCGCCGAATCCCAATGAGCCGTCGCTGAGACCTGGTACGAACCACTTGAATCCCACCGGCACCTCGACCAACCGGCGCTTTAACGATCGGACGAGCCGGTCGATGATGCTGCTGCTGACGACCGTCTTGCCGATTCCCGCAGTGCTTTTCCAGCCGGGACGATGGGTAAACAGATACGAAATCGCCGCGGCGAGATAGTGATTGGGGTTCATCAACCCGGCGCCGGGTGTCACGATGCCGTGGCGATCCGTATCCGTATCGTTTCCGAAGGCGAGGTCGAACCGGTTCTTTAAGGTGATGAGCGAAGCCATCGCATAGGGCGAGGAGCAGTCCATGCGGATCTTTCCGTCCCAATCGAGTGTCATGAAGCGAAAGGTCGGATCGACGGATGGGTTCACGATCTGCAGATCCAGCCCATAGCGCTCAGCCAGCGGGCCCCAGTAGGCCACTGCGGCGCCGCCGAGCGGATCGACGCCCAGGCGTAGCTTGGCGGCCTTGATGCGATCGAGATCGACGACGGCGGCAAGGTCCGCGATGTAGGTTTCCACATAGTCGTATCGTGTCGTGGAGGCTGCTTGAAGCGCTTGCTCGTAGGGCAGGCGTTTGACGCCCTGAAGGTTGGCCGCCAGGAGTTCGTTCGCCCGCGTCTCGATGGCCTTCGTTACGTCGGTGTCGGCCGGACCGCCGTGAGGCGGATTGTACTTAATCCCGCCGTCCTCGGGAGGATTATGCGAAGGCGTAATAATGATGCCGTCGGCGAAGCCGGATGTTCGCCCGCGATTCGTGTGGATGATCGCATGGGACATGACCGGGGTCGGCGTGTAGCCGTCGTCTTTATCCATGCGGACATGCACGCCGTTGGCCGCGAGCACTTCCAGCGCGCTGCGCTGGGCAGGGGCGGAGAGCGCATGGGTATCTTTGCCGATGAAGAGGGGGCCGGTGGTGCCGGTCTTGATCCGGTACTCACAGATCGCCTGGGTGATCGCCAGAATGTGCGCTTCATTGAACGTGTGCTTCAGCGATGAGCCGCGATGGCCGCTGGTGCCGAAACTCACGCGCTGGTGAAGATCGGACGGATCCGGTGCCTCTTGATAATAGGCTTGCTCAAGCCGTGGGAGATCGACCAATTGTTCCGGTTGAGCCGGCTGCCCGGCGCGGGGGTGATGAGCCATGCATGCCTCGGTACGATTGATGATGGTGGATGATACGTGACCGGTCCGGTCCCGCCCAGTATATACGCCTCGATCTCGAATGTCAGGCGCGCTCGGTTGCGTGTGCGTCCGCGCGGGTGTTAAGATCCGCTCACGTTAAGGAGAAAGGTTGATCATGCCGAACATCACCCTATTGCATTCACCGACCTGCGGAGCCTGCCCGTCGGCGAAACGCCTGTGGAAAGAGCTCAGGGTAAAGTATAGCTTTAGCTATCGCGAGGTCGATATCACGACCCCGGATGGCCAGGAATTGGCGAACCGGCACTCGGTCCGGGCGGTGCCCGCCACCATCATCGATGGCCGGTTGACGTTCGTCGGAGTGCCGCCTCGCCAAAGCGCCGAGAAGGCGCTCCAGTTGAAGATGAAACCGCAGGGTGCGTGAGATCGGAGATATATGACTGTTCCCGATGACGATGATTTTGAATTGCCGATTCTTCCCGTGATCGACAAGGGCCCACCGCCCGAATGCGGGACCTGCGGCGATCCGATGAAATTTATCGACGGTGATTGGGCCTGTGTCGATTGCAACGGGGAACTGTTAGGCCCGGAAACGGGCTAGCAGGCACGTCGTTCGTCGCCCGTCACGCGTGAAGCGTAAAAGGTTAGAGGTGGATCGCTTTGACGCTTCACGATTAACGACCCACGGTCTAGATGCTCCGTCTCGTAACCGGCCCATTTCATCCCACGCTCCAATCCCATCTCCTTGACGATCTCCGTGCCGTAAAATCGCGCGATCCCCTAGCGTCCCTCGCGATCATTGTGCCCTCCGATCATCTGCGTCGCTCCCTGAAACGCCTCCTGATTCTTGAGCAGGGGCTGGCGCTGCTCAATGTGCGCATTCTCACCTTTCATCAGCTGGCCCTGCATCTGGATCATGAACGTCGCACCATTGGAATGGCAGGCCCGCCACCGCAGATGGATCTCGTATCCGATCTCTTCTTTGAGCATCTGCTGCGCCTGATCGGGCAACGTCCATTGCCGCACACCGAATCTCTTCGCCTGTCCAGCCTTCCGAGCGGAGCCTGGCCGGCGCTGTGGGCAAGCCTGCGCGACTTGAAGGATGCGACCGTGGATCCCGCCGTGGCGATACGCGCGGTAGAGGAGGGGCAATTTGCGCCGGAGGATGGAGAAAAGCTGAAGGGATTATTGACCTTGTACGCGGCTGTCCGTGAGGGAAGTGCCGCCTTAGGCGTCGGGTCTCCGGACGACCTGGCATCGCTCGTCACGCAGTATGTGCCTGCCTCGCCGTTTCTTCGCGGCCTGAATCAACTCTGCTACTACGGTTCCTACGATCTTACGCAGACGCAGCTGACATTGCTGGAATCCCTGGCCGCCACGCTTCCGGTCACCGTGTACTTTCCGGTCGATGCGCAGCCTGCCTACGGGTTTGCGCAACAGTTTCTGGAACGGCACCTGTATCCGCTGGCCGGAAACTCCGGCGTGCCCAATCGACCTGCGACGTCACGCATGGATTCCGATTTTGAACGAGTCAAAGTATCGCTTGAGGTACGAAACGCCGCAGGTATCGACGACGAACTGGCGCTGGTCTGCAAACAGATTCTCACCTTGGTCGAAACCCATGGGTACAGTTTTGAGGAAATCGGCGTAGTCGGACGTACGCTGACACCCTACCAGTCAGGGCTCACGCGCGTTTTCGATCAGCATCGCATTCCCTTTGTCTCGACCGCGACGGTTCCGTTGTTGCAAGAGCCGCCGGTCAAAACACTGCTGCATCTGGCCCGGCTCAAAGGGAACGATTTCCACCGGCCGTCCATGCTGGAGGTGATCACCGCGCCTTGGAATCGCCGATCAGCGACTTCGCAGGGGCGGGTGTCCCCGCGTCCGGACCTCTGGCGCTTGGCCATCTATGCGTTGGGGATTACGCGAGGCGAGCAAGAGTGGCGGCGGGTGGAGCAGCTGGGACGTCTAGAATCCCTGGCCTCGACCGGTGACGAATCCTTCACCGAAGAACTCGACGCCCTCCAACTAGACGGGCCGCAGCTCCGGCTTCTCTGGGACTGCCTCTCGCCGCTGCTCGCCGATGTCGCGAGTCTGCCGGAGACCGGTGGATATGCCGCGTTGACGGATGCCTTCTGCGCGCTGGCGGGGGCGCATCTTTCCATCCCGTTGAGTGAATCCGATTTCGTTGAGACGGAGGCGCAGCCGGAACAGACGGGCCTCGTCACCGAAGCTCTGGCCGGGGTCTTCGCGCAACTCCGCGAGTTGGATCGGCTGGATGCCCGCATCAGCTGGCAGCAATGGACCGACACCTTCGAGGAGATTCTGGAACGAACGGCCTATGCACTGCTTCCGCCGTCCGACCGTGGCGTTCAGGTACTGGATGCGATGGCGGCCAGAGGATCGGGATTCCGCGCGTTGTTCATCATCGGCATGAACGAAAAAGTGTTCCCCCGTTTCATTCACGAAGACGGATTTTTACGCGACCGCCACCGCCTGGTCTTGAGCGAAACGCTGGGCTACAAGATCGATCAGAAGTTGCAGGGCTACGCAGAAGAAGCCTTGCTGTTCGAACTGCTGCGGACCTCGGCGCGTGAGCGGCTGTACCTGTCGTACCAACGGGCAGACGCGAGCGGGCGGGCGTTGGCACCGTCGGGCTATCTGGATGCCATCGGAGCAGCCCCGCGCTCCTCCGAGACCGAGTCTCTACTGGCCCTGCCCCGCCGGTGGAAGGATCGCGCCGTCTTACCGCTGTTCTTCCCGCCGCTGTTGACGAGGGAAGAACTCGCGGTGAGCACTGTCTTGCAGGGCCGCGACGTGTCGGCCTTCTTGAACGCCGCCGGGCGCGAGGGAGACCTGTTTACCCATGGCCAGGCTGCGCAAGGCCTGATCGAAAGCAGCCTGCCGGCTTTAGGCGCCTACGACGGCCTGCTCGCGGATGCGACCGCTCATTGGACGCGAATCTGCGAGCGCGGGGTCTCGCCGACCGCTCTGGAGACCTATGCCCGTTGCCCCTTTCTCTATTTTTCAAAGCAGGTGCTCGGCCTTGAAGCGGTACGGCAGACAGTCTCGATGGAACTGTCTCCGCCCGCGATGGGGCAACTCTGCCATGACGCTTTGCGGCTGTGTTACCTGGCGTTGATTCGGCAGGGCTGGGTGGACGCCGCTTCGTCGGCTGCGGTTGTTTCAAGGGAAGTCGCTCGAGCCGTGACGCAGGCCTTCGCCGCCTACGCGTTGACTCATGGGACAGGATATTTCCTCACTTGGCAATTGGCCCAGGACAGAGTCCGGGGCCTCGTCGAAGCGACGGTGCAGGTCGATCGCGAGGCGGCGGTCACCTCTGGATGTATTCCCGTCGCATGCGAAGTCGAAGCAGGGGGAACGCTGCCCGATGGGACGGGAGGGGATGTTATTCCGCTGCATGGACGGTGGGATCGCCTCGACCGCCATCCGATTTCAGGGGCGATACGCGTGATCGACTACAAATATCGCGCGCAGGGCCGGATGGATACGAAAGACCGTCAACTCCTGCAAGCCGCGCTACGCGCACAGCGGCTCCAACCGGCGCTGTATGCCTTGATGGCCGCCGGCGGATCTGATGAACATGCAACCACCTCTCAGCCTGAACAGGTGGAGTTTGTCTATCTCCTGTCCCAGAGCGAGCCTCCGATCGAGCGCGCGTCTTTTTCCACTGCTGATTGGCAAGGTCCCTCCGGTCCGGCATTGAGCAGGACGTTGCAACTGCTGACCGAGGGTATCCGGAGCGGACGCCATTTCATCACGCCGGATCCCAGTTACTGCGGCTACTGCGAGTTTGCGACAGCGTGCCGGAAGACTCATCAGCCCACATGGTGGCGGGCCCGCCGCTCCTCCCTGGCCGGTGCCCTGCGAGAGGTGCGCTCCCAGAAGGTGGCCGGTGACTGAGCAGTCGCAGATTCCCGATCACGCGGCCCGAGAAGCGGCGGCGACCACCTTCGACCGCAACGTCGTGGTGATTGCCGGAGCGGGAACGGGGAAAACCACGCTGCTGGTGAACCGGCTCTTGTATCTCCTCATGCGCCGGGCTGACCCGTTGGATCTCTCGCGCATCGTGGCCTTGACCTTCACCAACAAGGCGGCCACGGAAATGAAGCTGCGTTTGCGCGAGCGGCTGCGTGCCTTGGTGTATCCCGAAGGCAGGGACAATCCCGCCGGGAGCGGCACCGTGTCGATGGCCGATTTGCGTCTGCGGTTCGGCTGGACGACGGACGACATTGTGGCCCGCGCGGAAGCCGCGCTGCGCGATCTTGAAAAGGCGCAGATCGGCACGTTGCATAGTTTTGCCGCTCACCTGCTACGCCTGTATCCGGTCGAGGCCGGCGTCAGCCCGACCTTTCAAACGGATGAGGACGGATCGCGCTTTGAGGAGCATTTCACCGGCGCATGGGAGCTCTGGTTGGATCGTCAATTGGGGCCGGAGGGACCAGATCATGGGCGTTGGCGCACGCTCCTGGCAGCTTTCAACTTGGAAGACCTACGGCAATTGGCCCACAGCCTCCACAGCGAGTTGATCGATCTCGATGGATTGAGGGAGCAGCTGTCTGAGGGCCGGTTGCCCCAGGCGCTCTGCGATTGGTTCACGGAGCGACAGGCGCAAGCCGCACGCCTCCTGTCCCGCTATGACGGCCAGAAACGGCGGAAAGTCGAGCTCATGCTCGACGCGATGGTGGACCTGTTCGGCCGGTTGCTGAGCGATGGTCTGCAGGGAGTCGAGACCTGTCCGGCGGAGTGCCGCGAATTACTCGCCAAGGAGCTCGGCAAGGCGCCGGCCGGCTGGTCGGAAGAAGACTTCGACGAAGCTGAATCGCTGCAGCGGATCGCCAACCGGTTACTCAAGGTGGATCATGGGTTGCTCAGCCAGCTGCTCGATGTGCTCGTGCCTTTTGTCCTCTCGCTTCGCACGTCGTTTCTGGATACAGGCTGGCTGACGTTCGACGGGTTGGTGGGCAAGGCACGTAGCCTGCTCCGCGATCACCCTATGATACGCGAGCAGCTGAAACGAGACTATCGCGCCTTGCTGGTCGATGAGTTCCAGGATACTGATCCGGTTCAATACGAAATCGTGTTGTACCTGGCCGAACAACCGGGGCAGCAATCACTCTCCTGGCGCGATCTTGAGCTGGAAGCGGGAAAACTCTTCATCGTCGGCGATCCAAAGCAGTCGATTTATGCCTTCCGGCGGGCCGATATCGAAGCCTTCGATCATGTCGTCGAGCGGCTGGAGCGGGGCGGCGCATTACGCTGTGAACTCGCGACAAACTTTCGCAGCCATGCGCAGGTGCTCGACGTGGTCAACGGAGTCTTTAATCGTCTCTTGGTGGCGCAACCGTCGGTGCAGCCGCCCAACGTCGCGCTGACGGCGCAACCCGGTCGATCGAGTCCGTTTCGCCTGTCCGGCGTCGAACTCCGCCTGGTGAGGCCGGAAGAGGAGGGAAGCCTGGATTCGGCGGCGGCCACCAGGGTAGAGGCGGAGCAGATGGCGACTCTGATCTCCCGGTTACTCAGACCGGCGGCAGCGGATGCAGCGGCGGCAGGCCCTGACAGCCAGTTGCGGCCCGGCCATATCGCGGTGCTCTTTCGCAAATTGACTCAGGCAGAAGACTATCTGGAGGCGCTCCGGCGGCATGACGTTCAGTATCTCATCGACGGGGAGAAGCACTTTTATCGCCGGCAGGAGGTCATCGACCTGGTGAACATCCTCCGCTGCATCGAGAACCCCCACGATCGCATCGCGCTGGTGGGCCTCTTACGATCACCGCTGGGCGGCCTGCCGGATTCCGCGCTGGTGAGCCTCCAGGATGCGCAGGCACTGGATTATCGTCGCGTCGATCGGCTCGCTGGTTGGAGCAGCCCCCACGCTCAGCCGCTCGGGCGGTTGTATGCGGTGCTGGCAAGGTTGCATGAAGAAGCTCCCCGCTGCCCGTTGCCCGCGGTCGTGGATCTGATATTTCAGCATCTTCCCCTGCTTGAATTGGCTGCGGCTTCCATTCACGGCGAACAGGCTGTGGCCAATCTCTTGAAGGTCCGTCAGATGGCGGTGGACCTGGCTGATCGCCCGGCGCTCACGCTGAATGGATTTGTCGAGCTGATGCTCGCGCGACTCAGCGAGGAACCGGACGAGGCGGAAAGCGCGTTGTCGGATGATACGCTCGATGCGGTCCGGGTGATGACCATCCATAAGGCCAAAGGGTTGGAATTCCCTGTGGTGATCCTGGCCGGCTTGCACCATGGGGACGGGGCCGGTCAAGGGTCCGCGCGGCCTCAGATCTGGCACGATTGGTCAACCGGCGTCCAGGGGCTCGATTTCGTCGGCCGGTGCACGGCGGGAGCGGTGTTGGTGGCGGAAAAAGCGCGTATACGGGAAGAGGCCGAACGCCGCCGGTTGTTTTATGTCGGCATGACTCGGGCGCGCGAATCCCTGGTGCTGTCCGGAGCCCTGCCGAAACGCCGGGTGCGCGGGGCCCTTCTGGATCTCCTGGAACAGGCGGCCGGGACTGAATTGGACGGGGACGGGCAAGGCGATCTCGCGGTAGGAGGCGCCGGCCTGCGGCAGACGATCCTCATGGGAGAAGACCGCCCTCCGTCACGGATACGGCAACCGGTGGCGGTGCTGGAGGAAGGCGCCGTCGATCAAGGGATCCTCGATCGCTGGGCGCAACGTGACCGGCTGTGGCGCGAACAGCAGGGGGAAGCTCTCATCGTCTCACCGTCGGATTTTGTCCGGAAGCCCGCGGCGAGTATGTTTTCGACTGCCTCACCATCCCGGCGGGGACAGGGTGGACCTGAGGGAAAAGCCATCGGGACGATTGTGCACCGGGTGCTGCAATATTGGGATTTCTGCGCTGATGCGAAATCGCAGCTGGCGGCCATCACCGCCGCGTCACTGGCGCTCGACGACCTGGAGACGAAGGCTGGGCAGGCGATCGTCGATGAAGTTCACGGGCTGCTCCAGACCTTCGTGCAGTCCCCTGCCTACGATCGCCTAAAGCAAGCGACGGTGATCGGGCGGGAAATGCCGTTTCTCATTCCCTGGCATGAGGGTCGGCAGATTTTAGAAGGCGCGATTGACCTCTTGTACCGTTTCGACGGCCGGCTCTGGATTGCCGACTACAAGACGGATATGATCCGGCCCGATGAGGTCACCGCGCGAGCGGACATCTATCGCGAGCAGGCGCGGTTGTACCGGGAGGCGGTCACGCAGGCACTGGGAGAACCGGTGGCAGGATTTGAGTTTCTGTTTGTGCGGCTGGGTGTAACGGTTCCGGCTTAACGACAAGGAGCGGGCATGAAACGACTCGGATGGATGGTCATGGTGACGGTCGCGGTCATCGGCTGTGCGGGGCCGCGAAAGACCGAGGTACGGCCGCTCCATGCGCCGGATGGAACGACCGCGGCAGTGAGTCAACAGTTGGAGCGGGGCAATCAATTGCTCCTGAAAGAAGACTGGGCCGGGGCGCGCGAGGCCTATCTGGCGACGATCGGGTCTGACCAGTCGCTCGCCGAGGCGCATTACAATCTGGCATTGGCCCTTGAGAAGCTGGGTGAGAAAGCCGAGGCCAGGAAACACTATGTCGCCGCAGCCAATCTGGCTCCCGGCAACAAAGTGATCTGGGATGCTCCGCCGCTCAGAAAGTACGATGGTGAGCTGACCCTGGAGAAGAAATCCTGGATGGACGCCCACCCCAAGTAACGCCGTCCGGAATTGTCGCAGTTACAGCGGGGCGGCCGAGCCGGAGTCTGACCGCAGTGGAGGTTTGCGCTGGGAAGCGATGGCGAGGATCACGGCCCCTGCGACGATCATGGGGATGCTGAGCATCTGCCCCATCGAAATCGAGCCCACAAGAAAACCGATCTGCGCGTCCGGCTCGCGAAAAAACTCCACGATAATCCGGGAGAGCCCGTAGCCGACCAGAAACGCTCCGAACACGGTTCCCGGCGGCGGCAGACGGCGGGTGATCAACCACAGCACCGTAAAGAGCAGCAATCCCTCCAGAAATGCTTCGTAGAGTTGCGACGGGTGGCGGCAAACCATGCCGCCGGCAGGAAACACCATGCACCAGTCCACATCGGTCGGCCGCCCGTAGAGCTCACCGTTGATAAAGTTGCCAATTCGCCCCAGTCCGAGGCCGACCGGGGTCACACCGGCGGCAAGGTCGGCAACGGTGAGCACCGTCATGCCTTGCCGTTTTGCAAATAGGATCAACGCGACGATGGTGCCGATCAATCCGCCATGGAACGACATGCCGCCTTCCCATACCGCGAAGATTTTCAGGGGATTCTCCAGATAGTAGGACAGGTTATAGAACAGCACATAACCCAGGCGCCCGCCGGCAAACACGCCGACCGCGGCATAGACGATCATGTCATAGACCTGATCCTTGTTCAGCGGGAGCTTCTGAGCCCTCGCTCGAGCTTCGATGATGAAGTAGGCGAGCGTGAGTCCGATGAGATACATCAGTCCGTACCATCGGAACTGCAAGGGACCCAGGCGCAGAAAGACGGGGTCGATATCGGGATAGGGAATGGCGTGCAACCAGGACAGCATAGAAGGACTCCACAGAGTTTCGCGATCTTATGTGAGCGGGATGCACATTGCAAGGCAAGCCGCCGGGCCGCGCCAGGCAAGGGGTGAGCCGATTTGCTGACTCTTCCCTACGTACACCTGTCGCTTTTCTGAAACGGTTGTCTCCTGTTGTTGTTCACAAAACAGCACCCTTGATGAGGCGCCTCTAACCTTCCTTTATCGAATGCCGCACATTCCGCTCGAAACGTCATGATGTGGGTCTGGCATACTTGATGCTGTAATGTAGAACCAGCTACTCGCCAGTCAGTGAACCATTAACCTTGTTGCACGAGAGGGAGGAAGTCACGATGTCTACCAAGGGGCGTGAAGCAGCCAAGATTGCAGCGATCATCGGTGGCGGGGCGGTTGTGGGCGCGGCGTTGGGTTTACTGCTGGCGCCGAAGTCCGGGGCGGAGACGCGGCGCGATGTCGCCCGCTATGCCAGGAAAGCCCAGCTTCAAGCGACCCGATTCAGCCGCTCCGTCAAGACCGGCGTCTCCACGATGGTGGAACGAAGCAAGGCGTTGGTGAAGAAGGATGATCACAAGGAAGCCGCCTAAGCGGTGATGCCCGAGAAAGATTGTCTCCGAAAGAGGGTGTGGTGCCACGGCCTGACTCGTATGAGAAAGGTCGTGGCATCGCCGTGAAGATCTTTCTCCTCTAACTTGACCCTCCGGGACCCGGGTGTTAGATTTCGCCGCGACGGTTCGTGACGCGGGAGTGGTGGAATCGGCAGACACCCAGGACTTAAAATCCTGTGTCATACCAATGGCGTGCGGGTTCAAGTCCCGCCTCCCGCACCATATACCGGCCGCACCTCTCCGCCTGCTCAGGCTCGATTGCCTGTCTGCTCTCTGCACGTTACACCCGAATCGCGGGGCCTGTGATTCTATCTGTCCCAGCATCGACCTGTGATCTGAACCGTCATGGGCAGTGAAGGCCGGCCTATTAGAGCCCTCGAACGGACCGGATGGGCTTCTGGTAGTTCTGATCATCGGTGCCCAGGTCGTCATGGCAGATCCGGGAATCGGTCGACGCGTTGACCTTATCGATGATCCTGCGTGATACGAGCAATTCTTTCAGGAGGTCCGGCGTCGGAAAACTGTCCATGACCACGGCGGGACAGACGAGGAGTATGCGTTCGACGACGTTGTTAAGGATGATCTTGTATTTGGTATCGGCGAGCGGATCCCTTCTCGGTAGGACAGTCTCCACGGTATAGGGGGCGGGAAATTGCGTTTCGAGGAACTCCTTGATGACTTGCACCTTCCTACGCGCGTAGTCGTCCGTCACGGTCGATGGTCCTTTCGGGCTCCGCTCCCGCCGGTCCTCCGGCGGCAGGGGAACAGTGATTGTGGTTTCACGCCTCTTGTGGCACAGTGCCGCCTGGTCAGGGCTGATATTAGGAGAAACACGGACTGAAAACCAGAGGCTTGTCTGGACTCCGGTCAGCGGCCATCGATTGTCTCCCACCGGCGCGGCCATAGGCCCGGTGCAGCCAGGAGCGGTTGTGGCGTCTGATATACTTGCCATAGTTAATCATGGCATCGTGTCGACGGCGCGCCCGGGCGGGATTCCACAGTTGATTGAACCTTCCGCAGAGGTCACTGTGCAAAAGAACGATCGTTCAGGGACGGCAGGCGATCCGGCTCATTCATCCACCCCCATCTCGTTTTCCCACGAGGCGTTTACAGACCGCGACGGGGTTCGTTGCCCGGTCCAGAAATGCGGCGGCCGCATGACGGTCTGCGCTGCCGAATACGATACTCGGAGCGGGTTGGAATCGCTGGTGTGCACGACCTGCAAACACAAGGGGCTGCGATCGCGAGAAGGTGTCATCCCGTTATTTCGCGGGGGGCATGAATTCAAATTCAGTTACGGGCCCTCCACCCGAACAGTGACCGTGCGGCTGAGTTCCGCATCCGTGAATTTGTGGGGCACGCATGGGGTGAGCGAGGAACAGCTGGCGAAGCTCGCGGCGGAATGGACGCTCTTGTGCGGCAACACAAAAAAGCCGGTCAATCTGGGCATTCCGGCCGAAGAGTTCGCCGACCTCTACCTCTACTTCTGCGGAAAGTAACGAGAGTCTCACTTCCGGCGCGGCATTCCGCCGCTACCTGCCATTTTTTCCTGTCGATTCCTCCAGTCGCCTGCTGGACAGCTGTGAGCCCGCCCGGTTGATTACCATTTCCCCAGCCAGTTTCGGCATCCCGCATAATAGGACGCAATGGCCACCGCCAGGACGAAGAGGACCTGCATGACGTGTTGGACCAACACACTCGGGTCGATGGTGCGAGTCACAAACAGCAAGCCCGCGGCGATGAGGGTGACCACGAAAGTGGTCCGTTTCGGGCAGAGACTGCCGTCACGTTTGCTTTGCGCAGCCAGGACAATCCACACACAAGCCCAGCCGATCGCCCCGATGACGAGAGCGGCGGCCAGGTCGGTCATGCCGACCATCAGACTGCTGAACCCGAGTTCCATTTTCGGGCGGCGAGGCAATTCGATACGAATGCGGTAGAGTTCGCCGACCGACAGCGCCAGCCAGATCAGGAGAATGCCGAGGACAAAACTTCCGCGGCCCATTTCCTCCGAGAAGAAGCGTTTCCGCGGCTCGGCGCCGGCGGAAGATTTCAGCGGGAAGCCTTCGAAGTGCGGAGTAAAGTCGTACCCGCATTCGCAGTACTGCGCGGCGTCGGGGTTCGCGAGAAGACAGCGGGGACATTCAAGAGGAATCGGCTTGCTCATTTCGGATCGACATTCATGTTAGAATCGCGCGCCGTGCCCGGGTTGCCACAGAGAGCTTTTCACGAGGGTTTATGGATCACGCCACGCGCGCATTCCGCTTTGCATTTCTCGGGGCGCTGTTTGCTGGGACTGCCGTGGCAGCGGGCGCTTTCGGCGCGCACGCCCTGAAATCGATTCTGGATCCCGCCATGCTGACGGTCTACGAAACGGCGGCGCGCTACCAAATGTACCATGCTCTCGGCTTGTTTGTCGTAGCCTGGTTCACTCGCGAGACGCACAGCTCCGTCGCAGTCAGGGCCGGCTGGTTGTTTTGCGCCGGTATTCTGCTGTTCAGCGGGAGTTTGTATGTTGTGGCATTGGCCGGGATTAAATGGATGGGGGCACTGACTCCCTTGGGCGGAGTGTCGTTCATCGGCGGATGGGCTTGTGTTGCTTGGGCTGCCTGGCGCGCCGATCGCCTTCAATGAGCATGACGACGCGGAGTCCGCGATTTGCCGCTGTCGTCCTTGAAGCAGCTGGCGGTGCGTTTGCCGGTAATCGAACCCCATCCGCCCGCTGTATTCACGAAGGTGCCTTCCAGCCGCTGCCCTTCCCCTGAAAAGAGCAGACTGTCTTCCTGCACTCCGGCTCTGGTCTCCCATCGCAGATAGACGCTATCGCCCAGGACGACGATTTCCGCCGGACTGGTGGCCGACAGGGATCCCGGTGGGGCGAAGATGACGGCGGTTTTTTCTTCGCGATGATTTTGATGATTGTGAATCGACCATTGCCAGGTCCCGCATAAACGCACCAGGCCGCGCTGTTGTCGCACCTGATCTTTCCAGTTAGAGATCTTGAACCATTCACGGTGCACGGTGTCGATGGCCCAGGCTTCGATCTGGGCAACGGCTCCTCCGATCGCGGACGCGGTCTCTTCCGTCGGCGCCGCAGCAGTGGCGCCCTGCAGCCGCCCCAGCACCGGAGCCAGCGTTGTCCCTTCGCTCAACCAGGCTGCTTGGGCATCGACCTGTTGCCGGATGTTGTCTCGCGGTTCAGTTGAGCCGGGAGCGCCGGGATTCCGAACGGCCAGCGCAAGTTGCCACGCTGCCAGTCCGCGCACCAGCTCATTGGCTGCTCGCGTCAGGTCGCTGATGAGCAGTTCCTGACTCATCGCCGCCGTCAGCCCTTTGGCTCCGACCGTCATCGCCGCGTCACCCAATCCTAACTGCGGGCCGATGGTCGTCTTGAACAGAGACAGCGCATCACCATGTGCCGGAAGAGCCGATAGTTGGGCGGCATTGGCCTGCGCCACGTCCTGAAAAGCCGGCAGGCGATTCGCTAAACTGGGCGGTGGTGGAGGAGCGGCTTCCTCGGCCTGTCCGGCAACTGGCGCGATGAACAGAATGCTGAGGCAGCAGATGGTCAGTACCGTGCGGGCAATACGATTCGGCATGACAGAGAGGACGTTCCTTATCAACAAGAGAAATGAGTCAGGAGGCAACCGGCGGCCATCGGCGGATCGCCGTCATCACCTGCTGGATTGCCTAGGTGTCAGGTTCCTTGGAAACACGTTTTGAGAAATGCCGTGGTCGCGTCCCAAGCCGCTGCGGTCGCTTCGGCATTGTGCCCGGCCTGCCTGGTTTCGTCGCAAAAGGCGTGTGTGGTCCCGGGATAGGTCTTGATCTCAATCCGTTTACCCTGGGCGGCAGCAGCCCGGAGCAGATCCACGTCGGCTTGCGTGGCCCACGTATCCTGTTCTGCCTGGTGGTAGAGCAACGGACTCATCATGTTGCCGAGTTGGTCCGGGGCGGTCACCTTGCCGTAATAGGCGACGGCTGCCCGCAGACGTTTCCGCTGGCAGGCAAAGCGAATGGCCAATGTGGCACCCAGGCCGAAGCCGACCACTGCATGGAGATTCCGCTTCGTGCGTTCGGTGGTATTGAGATATTCGCAGCAGCTGTTGATGTCTTGCAGCAGGAGTTGCTCGTTGCACTTGGCTGCCAGCGCCTCCGCTACTTCGGCATTGGCCGTGACCATGCCGCCGAGACGGCCGTAGAGTTTGGGAATGATCACGCCGTATCCTTCGCACGCCAGCCGCGCACCCAGGGCGGTAATCTGAGAATTCAATCCCCACCAGTCATGTAACAGCACAATCCCGGGGTAGATAACCTTGTCCTGCGGCCAGAATTGAATGCATTCCACATGCACGTCTTTGCTGATCCGCGTGCGGATATAAGGATCCACCATCGCATCCGTCGCAGTGGGAATCGCCATTCCACTCGGAAAGCGAGCCGTGCCGGTTCCAATCTGATCCAAGGAAAAGGGAGCGGTCTGCGTCGTCATGGCGGTCGGGTCCTTTCTCGATGGGCGTCAGCGTCAAGCGGGTAATCGATCGGTACTATAGGGAGCGGATTTAGGCATTGTCAATCGACGCGGAGGCCGGGCATGCGCGGTCTTGACCCGTCACAGCCCGGCCGGTAGAGTGCGCGCCAATCATGTCGGATCCATCGCGCATGCCGCTCGGAATCGGGCTGATCGGGCTCGGCCGTCACGGCAGCCGTTATGCCAAGCATCTCTTGCACGACCTGCCCGAGGCGCGTCTGGTGGCCGTGGCCCGGCGCCGGGCGGAGGGGGGAACCGGGTTACCGGATGCGCCGGGCATCCCTTGTTATGGCGATTATCGCGCGTTGATTGCTGATCCGAAGGTGGAGGCCGTGGTCGTGGTGACCCCGCCTACGCTCAATCGAGACATCTGTACATCCGTGGCGCAGGCGCGGAAGGCCTTGTTGGTCGAGAAGCCGCTGGCGACGACGGCCGAGGACGCGCGCGCCATCATGCAGGCGGCTGAGGGCAGCAGGCAGGTGATGATGACGGCGCACACCCTGCGGTTCGATGCGGCAGTGGCGGCCTTGCGTGAGCGGCAGGCGCAGGCCGGCGCGCTCCAGTATCTCAGCCTGGCGAGCCGGATGGAGCCAGGCGGGATGAGCGGGGAGTCGGGATTCGGCGGGCGCGGCTGCGTCCTGGAGATCGGGATCCATCTCCTGGACCTGGCTCGCCTGTTGAGCGAAGACGAAATTCACACGGTCGCGTGTGAAATGGACTCGGTGCCGCCCGCCGGCGCGGAGCAGCGAATGCTGGGCCGCCTCACGACCAGGCGCGGATTGGTCTGCCTGCTCGATGTATCGCGGGTGACGTCGGGGAGGATCGGGCGTGTCGAACTGATCGGCCGCGAAGGGCAGCTCTCCGCGGATTGGTGCGGGCAACGAGTGACGCAAGTGTCGGCCCGGCATGGTGCGGGAGAATGGCCGACGGTGGCGGAACCGACCGTGCTCAGCACGCTCCGCGCCTTCGTGCGATCCGTGCGCGACGGCCTGCCGCCTCCCATCTCAATCGAAGACGGCAAGCGTGCCGTTGAAATTGCCGAGGCCTGTTACGCCTCCGCCCGCCAGGGCGGCCGGGCGGTCACGGTCGAATACCGGTGAACTATGTTTCCGCGACAATGTGAGTATCGGTCTCTTCCACGCCTTCGATGGCATGAATGCGCGTAATGACGACATCGGACAGCGCGCGCTCATCCGCCACATTGATAAAGACGAAGATGTCCGGCTGTCCGAAACAGGCGTGGATTTGCTCGACCCCGGCAATGCTCTTCAGTGCGGTGAGCACGGATTTCCCCTTGCCGGCCTTAACCTTGATGAGAATGTACGCTTTCGTTGCCATGATCCCTCCTCAGGCTGCACATCGTGAACGAACTGTGATGGTAATCCGCTGTGTCAATAATAGGGGCGGTCATTCCGTCCTGGCTCCAGGCATTTCCCGGCGGCGCTGGACGTAGACCTCCTGGAAGCTTTTGCCTTGTGTCGAAAACGCGCGACGGCTTTGCTGATACAGGTCCGCCAGAATGTCGAAATCCGGTTTCCCGATATTGAATTCCCGGAATCCGTCGCGAAGACCCTCGGCGTTCCAGGCCGTTTCGATTTGTCCGGCTGAAACCACTGCATCAAAGGTATCTGCCGACCACCCGGTTTGACGGAATGCTGTTTCCACTTCCTCAGCTCGCGAGTCGAGCTTGGTGCGATGGGCTTCCGTAAAAAACTGTCTGACGGCCGGATGATCGCTCTTGAGAAAGGCGGACTGGAATTGGATCACGGCCTTGATGATTTGATTCGCCTGCGGGGTCCCCTCCGGCGGGAGAATCCCGGCGTCTTCAAAGGTGGCCAGCATAGCCATCACGGAGCCGATATAGACGGATGCTGTCCGCGCCGGCTGCGGAATCGCTTGCATGACCGGTACGGGGTCGGGCAGCGGCGGCTGGCTCCCGGCGTTGCCGTCGATCGGCAGTGACAAGGCGAGCGGCGCGAGGAAGACGCAGGTCCTCTTCGTACGGCCGGGATTCACGATGGGCGACATGGCGGCATTATACAGAAGCGCCCCTACGCACGCTACCGCGCGGAAGCCGCGCATGCATCTGCGAGTGGCCTGATTGAATTCAGCTGATGCAACTGCCTATAATCCGGCCACTGAAGCCGGTTTGCGGCCATTCGACCTTCCTCTGACTCTCGACTGAATGACGGTTCCGGGGGACTTGTGCTCGCCAATGTCTTGAGTGCAGCGATAGTGGGCATCGACGCGCACCTCGTGGATGTGGAAGTCGACATTTCCGCCGGCCTGCCTCAGTTCTCGATCGTGGGGCTTCCCGATGCGACGGTGCGCGAGAGCCGCGACCGGGTTCGCGCCGCGCTCAAGAACAGCGGCTTCCAATTTCCCATCAAAAAAGTCACGGTCAACCTGGCGCCCGCCAACATCAAGAAAGAAGGCGCCGGGCTTGATTTGGCTATCGCCCTCGGCATTCTCGTGGCCGAAGAGGTCATTCCCGCGGAGGCCGTCAAGAATGCGGTGTTCGTGGGAGAGTTGTCCTTGGATGGTCGCCTGAAACCCATTCCAGGGGCCCTCTCCATCGGTGTGGTCTGCCGCCGCCGTCACCGGATTTTAGCCCCTGCTGAGAACGCGGAAGAGGCGGGGCTGGCCGAGGGGGCTGAAGTGTTTCCCATCCATACGCTTCCGGAAGCCGTGGAATTTTTGCGCGGCGCGCAGCCGATTGCCGCCTGGCCGCCGACCGGCGATCGGTCCACCGCGTGCACCCTGCCGGACGATGAAGATTTTGCCGATGTGAAAGGGCAGGCGCATGCGAAACGGGCCTTGGAGGTGGCCGCCGCCGGAGGGCACAATCTTCTCATGATGGGCCCGCCTGGTTCCGGGAAGACCATGTTGGCGCGCCGCCTCCCCGGCATTCTGCCCCTGCTGGCGCAAGAGGAAGCGCTGGAAACCAGCCGCATTCATAGCGTCGTGGGGCAATTGCCTCCGGATCAGCCGTTGATGCGCCGCCGTCCGTTTCGTGCGCCTCATCACAGCATTTCAGAAGCCGGCCTCATCGGTGGTGGCACGATGCCGCGTCCGGGGGAAGTCTCTCTGGCGCACAATGGGGTCTTGTTCCTGGACGAAGCCGGTGAATTCGGTCGCGCGACGCTGGATGGACTGCGGCAGCCGCTGGAAGACGGGCACGTCACCGTGACGCGCGCCAGCGGTTCCTTGAAATTTCCGGCCCGCTTCATGCTGGTGGCGGCAATGAATCCCTGTCCCTGCGGGTATTATGGCGACCGCAGCAGAGAGTGTGTCTGCAGCGCCGCCCAGGTGCGGCGTTACCGGGGACGATTATCCGGCCCGCTCCTGGATCGGCTCGATCTTCAGATCGAGGTGCCGGCCGTGCCGATCCGCGCTCTCGGCGATGACCTGCCGGCGACCGATTCCTCGGCCACGATCCGCACCAGGGTAATGGCGGCGCGGATGCGTCAGGCCGAACGCTATCGCCGAGACGCCATCTTCACCAATGCGCAATTGAAACCGCGCCACCTGAAGCAGTATTGTGCACTGGACAGTCAGGGCCGCGACCTGCTTGAACAGACCATGGCCCGATTGGGGTTTTCGGCCCGCGCGCATGGACGCATCCTCCGGGTCGCGAGGACTATTGCCGACTTGGCGGAGTCTGCTAGTATCGAGCCGGCTCATCTGGCCGAGGCCATTCAGTACCGGAGTTTCGATCGTCGAGTGGACTTGTGAAAGAATCTCCCGTCATCCATACCGCGCGAGTCTTCGCCTGGTGGTTCATCGTCGGCGCGACGATGGCCTTGGCGGTTATTCTTCTGCAAGGTGGTATCAGAGAGGCGATGCAAGCCCAAGGGTCGGTCTGGGAGCTCAAACTGGTCGAGTTCCTCACGACCATTCTGGGTGGCGGCTTGCTGGGCGGATGTATTGCGCTGATTTTGGATCGTATTAAGAAATCGTGACGAGCATCGCTGGATGCCGCGTCGCATAAGGAGTGGTGACCATGGATATTGAAGTCGGATCCAATCTGTATCGAAACTCCAACGGGATCATCGATATCGAAGGGGTGCCTCAGTTTGAGGTCGCCATCAAGGAGCCGTCGCGGGCGCTGCTCGTCAATTTTGCCTTGTTCGATGAGGTGGGACGGATGATGGCCAAGGTGGTCGACAGCAATCTGACGTTTAACGAGCGCCGCGCGTATCAGCTGGCGAAGAGCCCGACGAGCGTCTCGCTCAAACATGAGGAGTCGGGGACCGTGGTCTTCACACTGGAATTACGCGAGGGAAACCGCGTGGTGTTCAGCAAGGGCTCGTTTCATACGATCAAAGGACATCGCCTCGACGTGTCGCAGACGGAATGGCGTATCGATAAAAAACATTTCAGCGGCAAGGAGACGGACACGAAGGGCGGGGCGGTCTTTTTGGGATAACCGCCTCCGGCCCTCTCGTCGCAGCGTTTGTCATTGAAGCCGGACTTAGGGGGCGACGGTGGGCACGATGACGATCTGCCCATCCTTCACATCCACTACGGCCGTATCTCCATCCCGCAGCTCTCCTTTGATCAACTGGCGTGCCATGGGTGTCTCAATCTCCTGCTGAATGAGTCGCTTCAAGGGGCGCGCGCCATACACCGGATCATATCCGCGACGGCCGAGGTGCTGCAGCGCTTCCGGCGTGACCGTCAAGGTGATTCGCCGCTCGATCAAGCGGGCTCGCAACCGCTCCAGCTGAATCTCCACGATCTTCGCCAGGTGTTCGTTGCCGAGAGCATGAAAGACCACGATTTCGTCCACCCGGTTCAGGAATTCCGGCCGGAAGTGAGCCCGCAGTTCGCCGGTCACTTGGTTTTTCATCGTCTCATAGGACGCGCCGGCCTGCTGCGCTTCCAGGATGTGCTGGCTGCCGATATTCGAGGTCATGATCAGCACCGTGTTCTTGAAGTCCACCGTCCGCCCCTGTGAATCGGTGAGCCGCCCGTCGTCGAGCACCTGTAAGAGGATATTGAAGACGTCATGGTGCGCTTTTTCGATCTCATCGAAAAGGATGACGGAGAACGGATGTCGCCGCACGGCTTCGGTCAGCTGACCGCCTTCCTCATAACCCACGTAGCCCGGAGGGGCGCCGATTAAGCGGGCGACCGTATGTTTCTCCATGTATTCCGACATGTCGATCCGGATGAGGTTCGATTCGTCATCGAAGAGGGTGACCGACAGGGCTCGCGCCAATTCCGTCTTGCCAACGCCGGTCGGACCCAGAAATAAAAATGACCCAATGGGCCGATTGGGATCCTTGATGCCGGAGCGGGCCCGCACCACCGCATCGGCCACCGCCGTGACCGCCTGGGCTTGTCCGACGACACGCTTGTGGAGAAGTTCGTCAAGCTTGAGAAGCTTTTCCATTTCCCCTTCGACGAGCCTCGTGACGGGAATCCCTGTCCAACGGCTGACGACGGCAGCGATGTCTTCCTCATCCACCTCTTCTTTTAAGAGACGGGTTTCGTTTTGCTTTTTGCCGAGGGATTGTTGCTCCAGTTCGAGCTCCCGCTCCAGTCGGGGCAACTCGCCATAACGAAGTTCGGCGACCTTGTTCAAATCGTACGCGCGTTCCGACTGCTCGATTCTGTGTTTCACTTCTTCAATCTGCTGGCGGATTTTTCTCAGCTTGCTGACCGAGTTTTTTTCCGATTCCCAGCGAGTCTTGAGAGCCTGCAGGTCGCGGTTCTTCTCCGTCAGCTCTTTTTCAATCGACTGAAGGCGCGCCTTGCTGCCCGCGTCGGTTTCTTTTTTGAGGGCCTCCCGCTCAATCTCCAGTTGCAAGACTTTCCTCGAGACCTCATCGAGCTCCGCGGGCAGGCTGTCGATTTCCGTGCGGAGACGCGCGGCTGATTCGTCGACGAGATCGATGGCTTTGTCCGGCAAAAAACGGTCGCCGATATACCGGTTGGAGAGTTTGGCTGCTGCGACGAGGGCGGCGTCTTTGATACGCACACCATGATGCACCTCGTACCGTTCTTTAAGACCACGTAAAATTGAAATGGTGTCTTCCACAGTCGGCTGATCCACGAGCACCGTCTGGAACCGTCGCTCAAGCGCTGCATCTTTTTCAATGTGCTTGCGATACTCGTCGAGAGTCGTGGCGCCGATGAGGTGCATTTCGCCTCTGGCCAGCATCGGCTTCAGCAGATTGGCCGCGTCCATGGCGCCTTCAGCCGCACCCGCGCCGACCACGGTATGGAGTTCGTCGATGAAGAGCAGCACCTGTCCCTGTGCCGATTGAATTTCCTTGAGGACGGCCTTCAAACGTTCTTCGAATTCGCCGCGAAATTTGGCCCCGGCGACGAGCGCGCCCATATCGAGGACGACGACTCGCTTCTGTTTCAGTCCTTCAGGCACGTCGCCTTTCACAATGCGTTGCGCCAGACCCTCGACGATGGCCGTTTTGCCGACGCCGGGCTCACCGATCAGAACGGGATTGTTTTTGGTGCGTCGGGACAAAATTTGGATGGTGCGCCGGATTTCGTCGTCACGGCCGATGACGGGATCCAGCTTGCCCTGGCCTGCGAGCTTGGTGAGGTCGCGGCCGTATTTTTCCAGAGCCTGATAGGTTCCCTCAGGATCTTGGCTGGTGACGCGCTGGTTGCCGCGAACCTGTTGCAATGCGGTGAGGAGGCGTTCTCGCGAGAGGTTGAGCCGGCGAAACACACCGCCTTCATCGACCATGGCCAGAACGATATGCTCGACGCTGATGAATTCGTCGCGCAACTCCTTCATCTGGTCTTCGGCTTTGGTCAGCAGGGCGCCGAGGCGCGGGGTGAGGTGAATTTGCCCGGGAGCGGCGCCGGGTCCTTGCACTTGAGCCACTTTCGCGAGCACCTGGTCTGCAGCCTGACGAACTGCGGCCGGGGAGACCCCGGCTTGTTCGAGCAGAGAGGTCGCGATGCCTCGTTCTTGCTCCAGAAGGGCCAGCAGGAGATGCTCGACATCGATGCCCTGATGCCCACGGCGCATGGCAAGAGCTGATGCGCTCTGCAAGGCCTCTTGTAGCTTGACGGTCATCCGGTTCATATCCATGTGGCTGACTCCTGGGTGGATGTGCGTATCTACTCAAAGAACATAATCATATCGACGAGCAAGTCAATACCGGCCACCGGCGGCGCATCTGTGCCGGCTAGGAGTGGAGTCCTTCGTCGCGTGACTTGACCTGTCAGGGGAATCCATCTTATTGTCCGCCCGACAGGTGGGAATCGGCTTACCGGTAGGGCACCCGTCAAAGGCGCCAGCCCGCATCAATGACATGGACCTATGTTGACGGTATTGAGCTCGACGCTCCACCTCTATCGAGACGCGCTTCAGGCGACATGGCGATCTCTCCTTCGCGGATGGTTCGTCATCCTTGCCGTCGTCGTGTTTACCTTGCTGATGATGTTGGCCCATCAGATCGCCCGGCCTCTTGGTATGCTCGGCGGGTTTCTGCTTGGCGCCGTCAACGCGCTGCTGATCGGCGCGACGCTCAGCCTGATCGAACAGTCTATTAAAGGCATGCGGTCGATCACGATGCATGACGTGCTGGAAAGCATGGGACATTATTTCTGGGACGTCATCAGTGTCGGGTTTGTGCTCTGGATTCCCACGATGCTCCTGGACACGAGTTTGCGCGCCAACCCTGATAGTCAATTTCTGGTGATGGCCTGCTTATTGTTGGTCTTTATTCTGCTCAATCCAGCCCCCGAGGTGATCTATCTCACCAGGCATGATTCGCCGCTGGATGTGTTGAAGCGCAGTTACGATTTCGTCTTGGACAATTGGATTGAATGGTTCCTGCCGATGGCCCTGGTGTTGGCGCCCCTCGGCTTGTCGCTTTTCTTTAAACTGTCGAGTCAGTTGGGGAGAGGCGCGGGGCTGGATTTCATCCAGTTGGTTTTGGTGCCCTTCACGATCCTCAGCGCCTGGTTAGCCGACCTCGGAATTTCCGCAAGTCTTACCGGTATGCTGGCCTTGCTTCTGACTCCGCCCCTCATGGTCGGTATGCTGCTGTTTCGAGGCCATCTATTCGCGGCCCTCTCTTCGACGTCCCGGCGACAACGTGCCTATCAATCGCAATTCCATGACTCCGCTCGCTAGGGGAGCGCGATCATCACGCGAGAGTCGGCTGGTTGGCATAATCTGGAGAACTTGTTGAGGGGAGAAGGGAAGTGGTGTATGGATTAACCTGCACTGCCGCTTGGGCAAGGCCGTGCGTCCGTTCATCCGCAGGGGGCCTGGTCTTGCGCCTCTCCATTTTCTGGCGATTAATCCTCACGTATCTGGTCATCATCGCCGTTATGACCGCCGTGAATGTCTATGCGCTGTTGCAGATTCGGACATTGGCCGGTCTCAATACGGAGGTCGCGTCTCACCATCACCCGGAGATCAATTCTGCCAAACGCCTGTTAGCATCCGTCTATGAGCAGGTTCAGGGCGAAAAGAAGTATGTGGCGGTCCCTGCCGCCACGTTTCTTGAGCATTTCGATGCCGAAAGCCAAGAATTCCAGCAGATTTTGCAGAGTTTACTCGCCCATGACGCCTCTGAGCCTGAGGTGAGGTTACTCAAGGAGGTCGAACAGCTACAGCAGGCGCACCTGGCCCTCTTTCAATCCCAGCTGGCTGAGTCAAGCGGGCACCAGACCTCGAGTTCGGCCTATGATGAGCGGCGCGAGCTCCTGGTGGGGAAAATGGCGACCACGCTTCAGCGGTACATCGGATTGCATGAACAGCGCCTCGCAGCGGGAGTAAACGAGTCTCATGCCAGCTCCGTGCAGGCGGAAGCCGTTACCCGCAATCTCGTTTTGGTCGCCCTTCTGTTTGGCCTCGGCATGGCCGCGGTGGCAAGCTATAACATTCTTCGACCCTTGCGCCGGCTTCAGTCTACGATTCAGGAGATGGGGCTAGGCAATTTTAACGCCCCGCTGGATGGGCAGGCCCCTCGCGAATTGCGAGAGTTGGGCGAAACCGTCAAGTCCATGGGAACCAAGCTGCAACAGTTGGATGATATCAAAAGCGAATTCCTCGCCCATGTTTCTCATGAGCTGCGCACCCCGATGGCTTCAATTCAGGAAGGCACGCACCTGCTATTGGATGAAATTCCCGGTCCATTGACGCAAGACCAACGAACCACTCTCCGTATCATGTCAGACAGTAGTCGGAGGTTAATGTCTCTCATTTCTACGATTCTGGATCTGTCCAAAATGGAGTCGGGCATGATGGAGTATCGTTTTGTCCCGACGGATCTTCGGCGGATTGCTGATATTTCGGTCAATAAAATTCGTCTGTTGGCGGATGCCAAACAGGTGCAACTCGTGATTGAGGCCCCGGTGGAACGGCACTGGGTTAGGGCCGATAGCACGCGGATTGAACAAGTACTGGACAATCTCCTCTCGAATGCGTTGAAGTACAGTCCTGAGGGTGCGATGGTGAAGTTGCAGATGATCCCACGTGGCGATGAAGGGTTGCTGTTCGTCCAGGTGGCAGACTCGGGGCCCGGCATCACTGCAGAGGAACTGCCACATATTTTCGAGCGCTTTTATCAGGGCCGCACCAAAAATCGGCAAGCTTCAATGGGAAGCGGACTCGGATTGGCCCTTGCCAAAAAAGTCGTAGAAGCCCATGGCGGAAGAATTTGGGTGGAAAGTGAAGTCGGAAAAGGGACAACCGTGCGATTTATCTTATGCCTAACGAGACCAGGGGTTTTGGCTTAGTGCAGCAGCGGCACCCCATAGCCCTGCTGGTGTTCCTGGGACTGCTGTCTGCCTGCGGCACCCTCCCCCCGCCCTCGCCTCAGACCCCATATTTTTCAAGCGATGGGGGCGGGGACAAAATTTTGCCAGCCACTCTACGTAAAGATTCCTCGTCAATGACCAAATGCGCTAGTAAAAATACCTGCGATCATGTATTCTTCGCCCGCGCATTGACGTCTCTGTATGAAAGTCGAGAGTCGGCCATCCATAATTTTGAGAAAGTCATTGCCGTTTCCCCCAAGGGCCACTTGGCCGCGTCGAGCCGATTTTGGCTGCAATTGCTGCAGGCGGGTGAGGTGTCGCCTGATCAATCGTGGTTCCGCTCCGTATGGAGCGGCCCCGCAATCGCCCAGACCCACGTGGTGCTTTCCCAAACCATCGAACGTACCGTACGAGATCTCCTCGACCGCGAACTCATCATTCAACAATTACGCGCGTTGCAGGACAGCGAGGCTCAATCGCTCGAGGCCATGCAGCGTGAGCTTCAGGATCAGGAGCGGAAGGCGGAACAGTTCAATTCCCGCCGCGAATCCCACCGCATGTCGGTTGAGCCGGCGACTCTTCAAAGCCTCCAGCGGCAAGTCAGCGATCGTGACAAGAAAATCGAGGAACTCACCAACCAGCTTGAAGCGCTCAAGCGCATCGATCAGGAGATGAGAGGGAAAGTCCGTCCGATGAAGCCGCCATCGAGTTTTGTCCCTTCGCAACAGTCGGAGCCGTCCAAACCCTAAGGGCCGTCATGGAACAAGAACGAATTCTCGTTGTGGATGATGACGAAGGCCTGCTGCATTTACTGCGCATGCGGCTGTCTGCGCTCGGATTTTCAGTGACCCCTTGTACGACCGGAAGCGATGCGCTTGTCGCTGCTCGACAGGAAACTTTCGATATCGCGATCACGGACCTGCGGTTGCGAGCAGAAGATGGATTGGTGCTCACGGAAGAACTTTTACAGATTCAACCTGGGCTTCCCGTTATCATTTTAACCGCACACGGAAGTATTCCCAACGCCGTAGATGCGATGCAACGGGGGGCCTTCGGATATTTGACCAAGCCGTTCGAAGACAAAGAGTTAAAAGCGACGATAGATAAAGCTCTGATTCAGTTGAGAATGACTCGAGAAATTCAACGGCTGAAGTCCCTGGTCAAAGAGCTCTATGGCTTGGAGAATGTTATCGCGAGAAGTCCCGCCATGCAGCGCTTGTTTCAGCAAGTGGCTCAGATCGCCGATTCAGATGCATCCGTACTGCTGACCGGCGAAACAGGAACCGGGAAAGAGGTGCTGGCCCGAATTCTACATGCCAACAGCCGTCGATCGAAGGGGCCGTTTGTAGCGTTGAATTGCGCCGCAATCAGTGAATCTCTATTTGAAAGCGAATTGTTCGGGCATATCCGCGGGGCATTTACGAACGCCATGACCGCCAAACGTGGGCTTTTTCAAAGCGCGAACGGGGGAACTCTTTTCCTCGATGAGATTGCGGAAATGCCGCTTCCGATGCAGGTAAAACTGCTTCGCGCAGTGCAAGAGAGGGAAGTGCGGGAAGTAGGCGCGGATTATATGACAAAAGTCGATGTGCGGATCATCACGGCCACCAACAAGAATTTGACGGAATGTGTAAAGCTTGGAACATTTCGACATGATCTCTACTATAGAGTTTCGGTAGTGCCACTCAATATTCCAGCCTTGCGGGAGAGAAGGGACGACATTCCGCTCCTGGCCCAGCATTTTCTAAAGCAAAGTGCCAGTCGTGCTAACAAAGATGTGCGTGGATTTACACCAGCCGCCATGCACCGGCTAATGGGCTACCCATGGCCCGGCAATGTCAGGGAACTTGAGAATGCAGTGGAGAAAGCCGTAGTCATGTCGCGACAGGACATGGTGTTGCCCGAACTTCTTCCATCCGGTGGGGCATCGACCGATATTGGCATGAAACCTTTGACCGAAGCTAAAGAAGAATTTGAGCGTTCCTATTTGCGAAACGTTCTGCAAATGACCGGCGGAAATATCTCCCGGGCAGCTCAGTTTGCCGGCCGGTATCGGGCGGATTTCTATAAAATGTTAAAGAAGTATGGGTTGCATCCCTCGATGCTGAAGGGGCGCCATGACTTGGAACTCAGTGAGGTTGAAGACGCGGCCGAGGAGGTCAAGGATGTCTAATGCTCAATTTGAGGAAGCGCGCAGAACTGATGTCCCACCAAACGTTCTAATCGCTTTGCCGTCGTCTGACGGATCTTTCTAATCTGAATCCCGAAATCTTTTCCGCTGACCCATTGAACTGAAGCTTCCTCTATTTCCAGGGGTGACTTATCTTCCTGGAACTCCATTCGCAATGTGAGTTTCATCCCTATTTCGACTTGATGGTCACCTTGTATACGCCATCCCCCGGTCGAAATATCCCGGATGATGCCTTTTCCAAGAAAATCTTCCGAGAGGTAATAGCCGACATTGCAGCTCATGACCCTCTGGTAGGTACGAAGCCTAAAATGCTTTGGCATGACAGGGCTCCTAGGAAAACCAATTCATCAAATAATTTCCAAATGCAATCATTGTCCTATCGCTCCGATAAGGACTATTCCCTCGCTCCATGTCGAAGGACTTCTGTGAGAAGGGGGCCGCCGCACGAATTGTTCCAGACGACGCTGTTCATCTTCGGACGTTCGGATAAACTCGATGCCAAGTTTAGAACCGTCTACCCATCTCACCGCGGCCAGCGCCACATGCAACGGGGCTTGACGATCAGGTAAAAATAATCTCAGTTGTAAATACTCGCCTGCAGCCAGTCGTTTAGGACTTTCAAGGAGACACCCCGGAAGAGAAAGGTCTAACATTCGCCCCTCTCCCACAAAATTATCTCCCGCAAACATTACAGAACAATCCATCGGAACTCGTTGACTGTATCGATTCTGCATGGTTCCTCCTTTCCAGCCTAGCTTGGGTTCGAATATTCGTGCTATCGGATCAACTGTATTCTAGAAACAGCGGTTCGGACAGTCCTCAGAATTGGTACCTCTATGGAGGGGAGTGTTCTGACGCCGTTGTCACCCGACATATGTAGTCTTGATGTCTAGTCTGGGCCAAGTACGACCCTGGGAGCGAGCGATTCCAGGTTGCTCACTACCAGGCAGATTTGGCGCTCCATCGACGTGCCCAAGCGCGACAGAGGACGCCACAAAGTGAAAGGATGTCTACGAATCACACAGAGAATCTGTCCAGGGTTACATTGGCTCGGAACGAGCTCGTTTCGACCTCAAATGGCCTGGTTGTGCCTGGATCTGCCATCGTGGAGAATCCGCCTACAGAGCTTGAAGCATTCCTGGCGGAAGGCATGCGAGAGGGTTGGCCTCGGTGGGATGGTGAAAGACGAGAAGAAAAAGCACTTAGTATGGGTAGGTAGAATCCCACGTGACTTCCGTCGTGCTGCGGTGCTCAACATGGTGCGGGCAGGAGTGCCAGAGAAGGTGGCCATGTCCATTTCAGGCCATAAGACTCGAAGCGTCTTCGACCGGCACAACATTGTGAACGAACGAGACCCCGAACAGGCCGCGCGTTCGCTGTCGGCGTACTTTGAGAGTCAGACGGTTACACTTATGGGTACACTCGCAGAACTGCGAGGGGAGAGTAGCGGCTCTGTAAGCCGCCAACCGGTTGATTCGTCAGTGGAATGTATGGAGCTGGCGAGAGGAATCGAACCCCCAACCGGCGGTTTACAAAACCGCTGCTCTGCCAATTGAGCTACGCCAGCCCTCGAAAAATTGAGTGTCAATGGATCAGATCGTGAAGATCGGGCAGAGTCGGAACCCTACAATTCTTCTTCCTGCCTGTCAAGGCGTGAATGGGCGACCTGAATCGGCAGGCGGCTAAAGACAAAGCGCAGTCCGTTGCGCGCCGCATCCCAATCAGTTGTGACAGGCCGCGCTTGGGCTAATTTACGCAAGTCCCATTCTTCCCCAAGGGCTTACTTTTACTTGAATAAAGTCTGATTTCCCAATAAGCTGATCAGATATGAGTCGTATTTCCACATGCCGTATTCTGTTGATATCCAGAGCTACCTTGGACTAAGCCGTCTCTGAGCTTTCGTTTTTCTAGAGAGGAGTGCTCGCGTATGAGCCAATCACACATTCTCGTCATCGACGACGACCCGGCGGTACGCCAGCTCTTGGCGGAAACACTGTCCAGTGAAGGCCATCAAGTGACGGTCATGTCGAGCGGGCTGGACGGTGTAGAAGCGGTGAAGGATCAGCCGGTCCATGTCGTGCTGACGGATCTTCAGATGCCAGGAATTGATGGGCTGGAAACGATCGACAGGATCTCCAAGATCGATTCCAAGGTGATCGCCATTGTCATGACCGGATATGGAACCGTTGATTACGCGGTGCGCGCGATGAAAGCCGGCGCCTTCGACTTTATCACCAAACCCTTTGAGCCCGACACCGTTGCCGTAGTCGTGCGGAAAGCCTTGGATGTATATAAGCTGAAACAGGAGAACCACCTTCTTCGCAAAGCGGTACGGGATCAATATCGTCTCGAGCATTTGGTGGGCACCAGCGCGCCGATGCGGACGGTGCTGGATTTTGTCGAAAAGGTCGCTGATAGCGATAGTACGGTCTTGATCGAAGGGGAGAGCGGAACGGGAAAAGAGTTGATTGCGCGCATGTTGCATTTCAATAGCATGCGGCGAGACCGGCCGTTGGTGCCGGTCAACTGCGGTGCAATTCCCGAAACCCTCTTGGAGTCGGAGCTGTTCGGTCATGAAAAGGGAGCCTTTACCGGAGCTGCTCACACCCGGCTTGGCCGTTTTGAACTGGCCCATGGAGGCACCATCTTTTTAGATGAAGTGGGGGAAATGAGCCTGCCCTTGCAGGTAAAGCTGCTGCGGGTACTCCAGGAGCGATGCTTCGAGCGTGTGGGGGGAACGAGGACGATTAACGTCGATGTGCGGATTATCGCCGCCACCAATCAAGATCTCGCGCAGGCCGTTCAGGAGCGGCGCTTCCGGCAGGATCTCTATTATCGATTGCACGTCATTCCCATTCACATTCCTCCATTACGGGAACGGCGCAGCGATATCCCGCTTCTCATCAACCATTTTATCGCTCAATTCAACCAGTTGCGCCGCACAGAGATTCTCGGAATGGAGCCGGACGCATTGGTGCGCATGACGGAAGAAGAATGGCCGGGAAACATTCGTGAACTTGAAAATATGATCGAGCGCCTCTGTGTGTTGAAAAAGAGAGGCATGATCACCCTGGCCGATCTCCCGGAGCGTGCGTTAAAGACGACTGCCGGCAAGACGGCCGAGGCCCCCGAGCAGTTTATCCGCTTTTCTGAAGACGGCATCAATTTAACGAAGGAGCTCGAGGTTTACGAAAACCGTCTCATCGGCGAAGCCTTGCGCAAAGCGAATGGCATAACCAGTCGCGCCGCTCAGTTGCTCCAAGTCAATCGCACGACCCTTGTCGAAAAACTGAAACGGAAAGGATTCGATCCCAAAAGTCATGGGTATTCCATTCAGAATTGATTGATCCCCGCTCCCTCTCTCGATGTCAATTTCTTGACCTGCTCCTGATTGCTGCCGTTGGTATTTCTGACACCCGGCCCAATTTTCCACTCCGGAATCCTGAAATTAGTAAGCGACTCACCTAGTTACGGGATTCCCATAAGGGCACAGGTCTTGCTGATTCGCCTCCTGTGCGATCCTTCATTTCAACAGCGCGTTGTACTTTCGCTTGCACAGGCTACGTGGTGAGTTGGCTCCTGATCGTGGGGCTAGTCCCCGCGATGGCAGCAGGCGGATTATCCACGATGCGGCAAGAATTGCCGCCCATGATGCCCGAGCCGGATGAACTCGTGCGTGGGACATTGCCTGATCCGGGCCCACGTGTCGAGCGCCTGCCGGAAAACCCGGAATGGAAGCAGTTTGAACAGGGCATGCGCTTGTTCAAGCACGGGCAGTACCTCGAAGCACGCCTGCATTTCATCACGATGCTTCGTGATCATCGCGAGTCACCGCTCAGATCGGCCATGCAAGCGTTTCTGGCAGAAAGTCTGCTCCAGAGCCGGGATCCTGACGTCCGACCGCTCGATATCATCGATCAGTATAAGACCTTGATGCGTGAGAATCCTCAGTCGACCAATGCCAAGCGGGCAGCCTGGCGAATTGGTGATGTCTATCGTGTGGAAGGGTGGTTCCAGGAAGCGCAGATTGCCTATCAACATGCCCTCTCCCTCACCGAACGCGATTCGTTCGATGCGAACCGGGCCATGCTCGGCTTGGGCTATGTGCTGAGGGGCTTTAAAAATTGGAAAGAGAGCACGCAGACCTTCGAGCATGTCTTGAAACGCACCGTAGACCCCACGTTGCTGGTATCGGCGTCGTTGGGCGAAGCCCACAGTTTCTATCGCCTGGGTCGTCTGAAGGAAGCCGACGCGCTGTACGAAAGTATCTCCAATCGCTGGCCGGCCGGGCTCAGGAGCGATGCCTTTGCCTTGCTCCGGTATGCCGATACGGCGGGCGAAGCACAGCGGGGACCGGTGATGCGCGAACAGTTGCTGCATTTTTACAATTTGTACCCAACCCGCCCTGAAACGCCGTTTGTGCTCACCTACCTCGCCGATAGTTACAAGGAGGCCGGGCGGTGGGCTGAATCCAGCATCTTCTACGCGGCGCTCTTGAGCCAATACCCCGATGCCCCGGTCGCCGCCACGGCCAGGATTCGGTATGCCGATGTGCAGGAACATCTGAATCCGGAAGGAGAGGAAGGCAATCTCCGGCACACGATCGCCGCGCACCTGGCGAAGGTGCCCTTGAAGCCGGGAGAAATGCTCAGTCCCCGGCGGGTATTCGAACAGAGCGCCAAGGACTACGAGGGATCGACCGTCGGCAGCGAGGCGCTGTTCCATCTCGGGGAAGCCTTGGAGCGAGCGGGTAAATCAGAGGATGCCTTGCGCGCGTACGAACAGGTCGTGCAGCGCACAGGCAAGTTCGAGCACGATCCTTGGCCGGAAAAAAGCGGCGCGCAGCTGGTCCGGTTCCTCCGCCCTCGCCTGGAGGCGGCGCTCAAGGCAGAAGACGATTTCGAGTTGATCAACCTCTTCCATCGGCATGGGCCGTCTGCCGATCGGTTTTACGCCGGCACGGAGTTGTTGCTCACGATTGCGGAAACGCACCGCCGCCTGGGATTTCCCGTGGAGGCGGCGCGGCTGTTTCAATCTCTGGTGCGGGACTCGAAAGCGGTCAATCTTCATGAAACGGCTCTGATGGGGCTGGCCTACAGTTATATGGAACAAAAGGATATGCGCGCGGCGCGAGCCGTATTCGAGCGGTATCGCCTGGAATTTCCCGCAGGGCGATTGTCAGGAGAAGCGTTGCGTGGAATCCTGAACTCGTTCGAAGGCGAAGGCAATCTCGCCGCCTTGCTGAAACTTGGCAAACAATGGCTCGCGCACAACCCACGTCACCATGACCGCATGATGGTGCAGCTGAAACTCGCCGGGGTTTTGGCGCAATCCAAACAAGACGCCGAGGCAGCCGCAATTTATGACGGCCTCATCAAGGCCGGCCATGAACTGCCCGCCGGGGACCTGCTGCGGCATGCCGATCTACTGGTTCGCCTCAACCGTCAGGCGCCGGCGTTGGCGATGTACAAACAGGCCGTTGTCGCCGGACTAGAGCCCGAGCAGGAAGCTTGGGCCCAACTGCAGATGGTTCAGCTGGCCCGCGTCGTGAAACGCGAGGACTTTGCCCGAAACGGACTGCGGGCGCTCAGCGTCAATCCCGACAGTCTCGTCCGCCGCATGGCAGCGATGCTGGAAACGGAATTGCCGGAAGCTCCTGCCGATACACGAGGGAAAAAGCCGTGACTACGCCTGAGACAGCCACACCGAATCATGATCTGCTGACGCGCGCCTTTCGGGACTTTGATCAGGCAGCAACCGTGTTGCAGCAGTCGTATGACGCCTTGACCACGCGCCTGCAGCAAATGGATCTGGAGCTCGCGCAGACCAATGCGAGTCTGCGCGAGCATCTCCGTGAAACCGAAGCGATGCGCGCTCATGTGACGGCGATTCTGGAGTCACTGGATACCGGCGTCATCGTCGCCGATTCGCAGGATGTGGTCATGCGGTGCAATCACTCGACGGAGCGGTTGCTGGGCCTGTCCCAAGCGCAGCTGCGGGGGCGTCAGGTCCGAGCCATTGTGGAAGAGATCCGGCAACAGCATGGCGAGTACCCGGTGGTGCTGCCCAGCGGCATCACCATCGCCTTATCACAAACCGACCTGACGGACGAAACGGGAACACTCATCGGGAAACTCGTCCTGATCCATGACGTCACGCGCATTCGCCAGCTCGAAGATCGATTGCAGCGGCGTAACCGCCTGGAAGCCATGGGGCAAATGGTCGGCAGCATCGCGCACGAGATTCGAAACCCCTTGGGCAGTGTGGAATTGTTTGCCTCGATGCTGCGGAAGGATCTTCGCGACCAGCCCCAGCTCCGGAGTTATGCCGAGCATATTTCCATGGCTGTGCAATCCATGGATCGGCTGCTGTCCAACCTCCTCGTGTATACCAGGCCGGACTGCTCACGCCTTGGCTGGCATGCGACGGAGTTGCTGATCAGAGAAGTGTTGACTCTGGCGAGTCATGCCATTCCTCCGGGCTCCGTCGAGGTACGCTGTGAGGTCCATCCGCTCGTGCCTCAACTCTGGTGCGACGGTCCGAAAATGAAACAGGTGCTCTTAAACCTGGTCTTGAATGCGGTGCAGGCCATGCCGGAGGGCGGCACACTGACCCTGGCAGCCTGTCCTGCCTCTCATCAGCCCCAGGAATCGACGGCCATTCAACTCACAGTCAGTGATACCGGCACGGGCATTCCGTCCGAGCTGCAGTCACGGGTCTTTGATCCGTTCTTCACGACGAAAGATCAGGGGACGGGTCTGGGGCTCGCCATCGTCCACGCGTTGGTGGAAGCCCATCAGGGGCGAATCGATGTGGAAAGCAGCCCGGGCCGCGGCACTTCGTTTGTGATCACCCTGCCGCAAGGGCCTGCGCAGGCGCCTCAGATGCCGGTATCAGGCGTCGCCGTAGACGGAGATTCCGGATCGTCAGCTGAGAGAGTCGGTTTAACAGAAGGGGAGCACGAATGAGCGCGCAACCAGCTTTGCAGGAACCCGCGGCTTCTGCCGAAGAAGCTCGAACCGTCTTGATTGTCGACGATGAGCCGTCGATGCGGACGGCCTTGTCGGAAACCGTGCGCCGCATGGGCTATCAAGTCCGCGGAGCCATCGACGGCGCGGATGCCATCGAACAGGTGGAACGCGTGAAGCCCTGGCTCGTGGTGACCGACTTGAAGATGCCGCGCATCAACGGACTCGAACTCGTGAAAGCTTTGAAGCAGAAGGCGCCCAACACCTTCATTATTCTCATGACCGCCTACGGCACTGTGGAAACCGCGGTGGAGGCCATGAAGTTTGGGGCGAACGACTATATTCTGAAACCCTTCTCAACCGATCTCCTCGAGCGGGTCATTCTCAATCTGCAGGCCAGCACAGAGCCGGATGGGCAGGATGCGCCCGCCACACTGGAAGCGCGAGCGCTCCTGACGCAAGACCCCGGCATGATTCGCTTGCTCACGACGCTCGAAGGTGTCGCCGCCAGCCAAGCCACGGTCTTGATCAGCGGGGAAAGCGGCACGGGCAAAGAGTTGCTGGCGCGCTACATCCATGCGAGGAGTCCTCGCGCCCACCGCCCGTTCGTCGCCTTGAACTGCGCGGCCCTTCCGGACAGCCTGCTGGAAAGTGAATTGTTCGGGCATGAACGAGGAGCGTTTACCGGAGCGATTCACAAGAAGCTGGGTAAGTTCGAAATGGCCCACACGGGGACGCTGTTTCTCGATGAAATCAGCGAAATGAACCTGGGGCTGCAAGCGAAACTGTTACGGGTCCTGCAGGAACGGGAAGTGGATCGCATCGGCGGGCGCGAGCCGGTCCCGGTGAACATCCGCGTGATCGCCACGACGAATCGCTCGCTCTATCACGAAGTGACCCAAGGGCGCTTCCGAGAAGATTTGTTCTACCGCTTGAATGTGTTTCCGGTCACGGTGCCTCCGCTCCGCGAACGGCCCGGAGATATTCCGCTCCTGGCCAGGCATTTCCTCCGTTCGTCCGCGCAACGTAACGGGATGCCCGTCCCCACGCTTTCGGAGCGCGCCATCGCAGACCTGCAGCAACGCGCCTGGAAGGGAAACGTGCGCGAACTGGAAAATGTCATGGAGCGCGCCATTTTGGTGACAACCGGAAATGCCGTTGACACCGATCACTTGATGCCCGGAGACGGAGCGGTTCCCGTTCAGCCGGTCGAAACCGTGGAAACGCTCGTGGCGCCGTCGGCCCACGGTTCGCTGTGGGAAATGGAACGGGATCTCATCTTCAAGACCCTGGCCCGCGTGAACGACAATCGCACGCACGCCGCCAAGGAGTTGGGGATCAGTATCCGCACGTTACGAAATAAACTGCGGGAGTATCGCGATCTGGGCCATCAGGTCGAAGCCGATAAACCCTGACCCTGCCCAACCGGCGCTGGGCAAATTATTCCCTATCGGGCAGTCTTTGCCGGGCGCCGCCGGTGCCGGCATCGCTCAGTTGCCGCGGGAGCAGGCGAGAGACCTTCAGCGTCGACAGGGTACGTAGATTGCACCGTTGAAGCCCACATTTCTACGGAGTCTGGACCATGACCATTTTCGACCGGACCATGCAGCTGCTCGAACGTTCGTTGGATCTGCGCGGGGCGCGCCAGCAGGTCATCGCCGCCAATATCGCCAACGAAGAAACCCCCAAGTATCGCGCCACCGATCTGAATTTCGGTCAAGCGCTGGCGAACGCGCAGCAGGGCAAGCTTCCCATCACCTTGGTTTCGACGCATCAGCAGCACATCGGCCCGAAGGGCAGTGGGTTTCAACGGGTGCAGGGACGCATCGAGGAAGTGCCGGCCGGCGATCTGCCCTTGGATGCCAATACCGTCAACATCGAGCTCGAAATGGCCAAGATGTCGGACAATGCCCAGCAGTACAACACCGCGGCCACCATCATCGGGCTGAAATTCAAAGGGCTGCTCAATGCGATCCGAGAAGGGAGGTAGCGTTCTGTATTAATACGATGGCCCGCGCCACGGATGACTAACCAAGAGGTGTGTGATGGATTTAACAGATAGTCTCGCCGTCTCTGTTTCCGCGCTGGATGCGCAACGACACCGGTTGAATGTGATCGCCAGCAACCTGGCGAACGCGCAATCAACCAAGACCAGCACCGGGGGACCGTACCGCCGCCGTGATGTGGTGTTTCAAGCGGCGCCCGTGTCCTCGGCTTTCCAGAAGGCGTTCACCCAAGTGTCCAAAGGGGCCGGCCGGCATGCCCTGGATGGCGTGAAAGTCGCCCGTGTCATTGAAGACCAGAAACCGGGCCAGACCGTGTACGACCCGCGCCATCCCGATGCCGACAAGAAGGGATTTGTCACGATGCCCAACGTGAACGTGATGGAGGAGATGGTCAATATGATCGGCGCGTCCCGCGCCTATGAAGCCAACGTGCAGGCCGTCAATGCGACCCGCACCATGTGGAATCGCGCCCTGGAAATCGGGAGGTAGCCATGTCCGATCTGCGCGTCGCGGGAACCAATGTAATCCGGCCGATCGAAACCCCCGACCTCCAGCAAGCCGGGCAGGCGGGCGAAGCCGGGGGCGCCAACTTTTTAGGTTCGCTGAAAGAAGCCATCGGGCATATCAACGACGCGCAATCAGGGGCCAGCCAGGCCGTCGAGTCCTTGGTAACCGGCCAGAGCACCAACATTCATCAAACCATGGTGGCGTTACAACAGGCTGATGCCTCCTTCCAGCTCATGATGCAGGTGAGAAACAAGCTCGTGACGGCCTACGAGGAAATCCAGCGGATGCAGATTTAGCGGCGGCTCTCCCGCGCGGAAGTGACGCATAAAGGATTGCACAGCCCATGTTTTCAAAATTCAGCCAGTTCACCATCAACCAGCGCTTCATTATCCTGCTCGCCCTCGCCGGGTCCATTGCCGGCTTGGTGGCGGTCACGCTCTGGACTCAACAGCCGGATATGCAGGTGCTCTATGCCAATCTGGCTGTCGACGATGCCGCGGGCATCATCGACAAGTTGAAAGATGCCAAAGTGCCGTATGAGACGACCAACGGCGGCACGACAATCCTCGTGCCGAATGCGCAGGTGCATGACCTGCGGCTGGAGATGGCCGGGCAGGGTCTTCCTCATGGCGGCGGCGTCGGCTACGAAATTTTTGATCGCACCACCATGGGCATGTCGGATTTTGTGCAGAAGCTGAATTATCGCCGGGCGCTCCAGGGCGAGTTGGCGCGCACGATCACCCAGATGCCGGAAGTCGAGCGGGCGCGAGTGCACCTGGCGATTCCTGAACGGCGCCTGTTTGCCACCGAACAGGATCGCGCGCGCGCCTCGGTAGTCGTGTCGCTGCGCTCGAACCAAACGTTGTCGAAGGCCCAAGTGCAAGGCATCGTCCATCTCGTGTCCAGCAGCGTGGAAGGTCTCCAGGCCCGTGATGTCACTGTGGTCGATGGCCACGGAAATCTCCTTTCCAATTCGTCCAGCGACGAATCGGCCGGACTGTCCGGGACCCAGATGGAATACCAGCGCACTTTGGAAAAAGACATCGAGACGCGCATTCAAACCATGCTCGAGCGCATTGTCGGCGTAAATAAAGCCGTCGTTCGGGTCTCGAGCGTGCTGGACTTCCGGAAAATCGAGACCACCGAAGAACGATTCGACCCGAACGGCCAGGTCGTACGAAGCGAGCAGCGCGGCCAGGAAAAGTCCAGCGGCGTCAACGGCGCCTCCGGGGGAGTGCCCGGCGTGGAATCCAACGTGCCGGGTGGCACCGAAGCCGAAGGGGGCCAGACCAGCTCGAATAACAACCAGACCAAGAACGAGACAGTCAACTACGAGATCAGCCGGACCGTCTCCCGCATCGTCGAGCCGACCGGCACGATCAAGAAACTGTCAGTCGCGGTTCTGGTCGACGGGACGTACGAAGGCGGCAAGGCCGGGGAGGCCGCCGCTGATCAACCGAAGAAGTTCATCCCTCGGTCAGAGGAGGAAATGAAGCGGATCGAAGAGATCGTCAAAAAGGCGATGGGATATTCCACTGAGCGTCAGGATCAGGTGGAAGTGGTGAATATCCAGTTCGGGCTGGGCGTCGAGGAGCCGGTCGGCGCGGGCGTCGAAGCCGCAGCCGACAGCACCAAGGCCTGGATGCCGTATGTCCGTTATGCCGTGGGCGGGCTGCTCTTTTTCCTGATTCTGTTCATGGTGGTCCGTCCGCTGATGGTCATGCTCGTCCAGTCGGCGCCGGCCGCCACGGTGGGCGAGACGCCGGCGCTGCCGGCCTCCGTCGGCCAGGTTGAGGCCGCCATGTCCGGCAAACAGCCGGGTCAAATTCTGGATATGGCGAAAAACAATCCTGCGAATACGGCCGTCGTCGTCAAGCAGTGGCTGAAAAGTAACGCGTAAGGGATGCGGGCATGAACAAAGAACTCAGCGGCGCGCAAAAAGCCGCCATCCTGCTCCGCGCGATCGGCGAGGAGGCCGCGGCCGCAGTCATGAAAACGCTTGACCCGAAGGATATTCGCAAGCTCGGGACGTTCATGAAGGAGACGGCGAATATCACCAAGCAGGAAGAAGACAGCGTGATCGCGGAATTCGAACAGGCGAGTTCCTCCGGCGAGGTGCAATTCGAAGGGCGGGAATTCATGGAAGCCATCCTGAAAAAGGCGCTGGGGCCGGAAAAGGCGGCGCGCATGATGGAATCCCTCAACACCAAGACCTATCCGGGCATCGACGCGTTGAAATGGGTCGACGCCCGCACGGTCGCGCAGATCCTCAAGGTTGAACATCCGCAGACCATCGCGGTCTGCCTCGGGCAGATGGAAGCCGAACAGGCCGGCGCTGTGCTGGCGCTCCTGCCGGTGCATCTGCATGCGGACGTGTCCCTGCGGCTCGCGACGATGCAAGAAGTCCAGCCTGAAGTCCTGGCGGAGCTGAGTGAAAGTTTGCAGGATATTCTGTCGGCTTCGATGGGCATGTCGAGCATGTCGGTCGGCGGCGCGGAGTTGATGGCCGATATTCTGACCCGCGTCGATAAGAACACCGAAGGCGCAATTATGGCCAAGATCACCGAACGCGACCAGGCCCTGGCGGAGAGCATCCGAGCATTGATGTTTGTCTTCGACGACCTGGTCGACCTGGATTCGCGCGGAATGCAGGAGCTCATGAAGGAAATCAGCAAGGAAGACCTGCCGATCGCCTTGCGGGGCGCGACACCGGAAATCAAAGAGAAGTTCCTCAAGAACATGTCCAGCCGGGCGGCGGAAATGCTCAAGGAGGACATGGAGACTCGCGGGCCGGTGAAAGTGTCGGATGTCGAAAAGGCGCAACAGAACATTCTCAAGGTCTGCCGCAAGCTGGAGGAGGAAGGTCGTATCGTGATCGGCGGCGGCGGAGGCGAGGAGTTATTGTAAATGGGACGCGCTGCCGTGAGCACGGACGTTTCGGCAGGGACGTCGGCCGAGCCGGAGAAGGAGTTGGCGCCGCGGGCCGTGCTGATCGTCGATGACGAACCGTCGATCTGCCTGTTGCTGACCGAGATGCTGGAGGCGACCGGCCATCCCGTTCTCACAGCCGGTTCGGTCCCGGAAGCGCTGAATCATCTTCGCACCCGCTCCGTCGCCGTCGTCATCGTCGATGTGCAACTCGGCGGCGCCGATGGCATCGCCTTTTTGCAGCAGGCGCTCGACATCGATAATCGCCTCCTGGGCATCGTGATGACCGGGCACGGCAACATCGAGCTGGCAGTCCGGGCGATGAAATCGGGGGCGGCGGATTTCCTGACCAAACCGTTTCAGGTCGAGCTGGTCCGGCTGGCAGTGTCCAGACTGCTGGAGCTCTACCGGCTGCGGCAGGAAAATACGGTGCTCACCCGCACCTTGATTCGCTCCGGCAACATTCAACTGCGTCCGGTGCCGCTGGCCGACTTCAGCCGCGGCAATCGGCCCTTCGGCACCCAGGATCTGACCGAGTTCGAGCGGGGCGTGGCGGAAGGGGAAAAGCGTTCGACCGACAGGCTGGCGGCGGCGCGGCAACGGGAGCACAACCTCGTGGCGGCGCTGATGGGGAGGCTGGAGGAAACCTGGCAAAGCCTGCATGAGACCATCGAAGAGGAAATTACGTCGCTCTCCTTCATGATTGCCCACAAGGTCGTGCGGGACGCCGTCACGGACAAACGCGACTTGATCGTAGCGCAAGTTCGAAGCGCACTCACCCACCTGCACGAAAGCGGCCTCGTCCGCGTGCGCGTGCACCCGTCGGATCTCGCCGTGCTCGAAACGGCGCGAACCGCCTTGAGCCAGACGCCGCACGGACTCTTGACCTTAAAATTCGAGACGGACCCTGCGATCAGTCCCGGCGGCTGCCTCGTCCAGGCGCAAAGCCTCTTGATCGATGCGACCCTGGACACGCAATTGTTGCGGCTGGGCGAAGCCTTGAGAAAGCGGGATGCCGGTGAAGCTTAGCGAACGGTTGGAGCATGTCGAGCCCCTGTCGGTCACGGGCCGGGTCGCGCAGGCCGTCGGCATCGTCATTGAAGCCTCGGGGCCGTTTACGTCCGTCGGGGAGGTCTGCGAAATCACCCGTGAGGGCGGCCACGGAGCCGTCATGGCGGAGGTCGTGGGGTTCCGGGAAGATCGCGTGTTGTTGATGCCGTTAGGTGAAATGCAGGGCATCGGGCCGGGTAGTCGCGTGGTGATGAAGGGCCATGTTGCGTCCGTGCCCGTCGGCCCGCAGATGCTGGGCCGGATCTTCGATGGCCTCGGGCATCCGCTGGACGGACTTCCGCCCCTCCGCACCGAGGTGCGGGTTCCTTTATACGCGCCGCCGCTGAATCCCTTGCATCGGGCCAGAATTACGCAGCCGGTCGATCTTGGCATCCGCGCCATCAACGCGCTGCTGACGTGCGGCCAGGGGCAAAAAATCGGGGTTTTCGCCGGGTCCGGCGTGGGAAAAAGCGTGCTCCTGGGCATGATCAGCCGCTATACGCAGGCAGATGTCCGGGTCATTGCCCTGGTCGGCGAACGGGGCCGGGAAGTCAAAGAGTTTCTGGAGCGCGATCTCACGCCTGAAGCGAGGGCTCGGTCCATCGTCGTCGTGGCAACCTCCGACCAGCCTCCGCTGGTGCGCATTCGAGGCGCGTTGGTCGCGACGGCGATCGCGGAATACTTTCGGGACTGCGGCAAGCATGTTCTGCTCATGATGGACTCACTCTCGCGGTTAGCCTACAGCCAGCGTGAAGTCGGATTGGCCATCGGCGAGCCGCCGACGACGAAAGGCTACACGCCGTCCGTGTTTGCCGTGTTGCCGAAACTGCTGGAGCGGGTCGGGCCGGCGCAAAGCGGCGGCAGCATTACCGGACTGTACACGGTGCTGGTCGACGGCGACGATCTCAACGATCCGGTCGCGGATGCCGTCCGGTCCATTCTCGACGGGCATATCGTCTTGTCGCGGGAACTCGCCGCTCGGAATCATTTCCCCGCTATCGATATTCTTCAGAGCACAAGCCGTGTGATGCGCGACATCGTGACGCCAGCCCATTATGCCGCCGCGCGTCTGGTGCTGGAGCGGACGGCGCTCTATCGGCGTTCCGAAGATTTGATCACCCTCGGCGCCTACAAGCCCGGCACAAGCAAAGAACTCGATAAAGCCGTCTCCGCCCATGACGGCATCACCGCGTTCCTCCGGCAGGAAACCAAGCAGGCGGTCGGGTTTCCGCAATCCATCGACGCGCTCATGACGCTGGCAGGGACGATTCAATGAATCCGACCGTGCTGCGGACCTATGCGGTGCAGCTTGAAGAAGTCGCAAAATTGGAACTGGCGGAACTCGGTCATGCCCTGCAGCAGACGGTGAATCGGATGAAGCAGCTGGAAGCGCAGGCGCAAGAGAAGGCCGACCGGTATCTCCTTCAGGTTCGCGAGGGAAGCACGGTGGATCAGGCGTATCACCTCCTCGACCAGATGGACCAAGCCATCGCCACGCGGAAACATTTGGAGCAGGCGCTGGCGGCGGAGCAGGGCAGGATGGAACAGAAGCGCGGCGAACTGCTGGAAGCCATGCAATACCGTAAAAAACTGGATCTCCTCGCAACCCGCGCTGCGCTCGAACTGCGGCGCCGCCGCGAACGCCAGGATCAACAACTGCTCGATGAACGCGCCTGGCGGCGCAGTCCATTGCAAAAGGGAGAACGGTCATGACTCAGACCGGAAGCCGCAATCTGCATGGTTTGCCTGCCGGCGTGGCGGCAGGGCTCTTCTCCACCGCGCTCCTGCTCGTACTTGCCGGACCGGTCCAGGCAGCAGAAGAACCGGCACCGGCTGCGGGGGCACCGAAGGAGGAGGTAAAACCGGAGAGCGTGAAGAAGGATGTGCATGGGCCGGCTATCAGCGCACCACGGGAAATCTTCGACATGTTGGAGCAGCGCAAGCGGCTGTTGGACAAGCGCGAGGCGGCCGTGCGCGGATCGGAGACGCATCTCCTGGAATTGAAGGCGGAGCTGGAGCAGATTGTGACGCGGCATGAACAGGCGGTCGAGGCGGAAAAGAAGCGCCGCCAGGCGGCTCAGGCCAAGGGGGGAGGCGAGGCCGAACGGGCGAAATCACCGGCCAAGACCGCTCCCGCCGTCAACGTCAATCAAGCCCAACTTGCCAAGATCTACGAAGCCATGCCCGCCGAAGAAGCCGCAGCCAGGCTGGAACGCATGCCCGAACGCAAGGCGCTCGAAGTCCTCCGGTTGCTCAAAGGAAAATCCGCGGGAGCCATTCTCGCGGAGGTGAAGCCGGAACGCGCAGCCCGGTTGACCGAACAGTTGCTGACCATTCCCTAGCCGTTCGTCTCACGCCTCTGTTTCCGGCAGCTTTTGCCGTCTCCACCTGCAGAAATTTCCGTCTCGCAAATCCCTGTCCCCGCGTTCGTCGCAAAACCCCGCGTCAGAGGGCATTTTCCCGCGCCATCCGCATGGCACGGCCTTTGTAATAGTGTGCCTTGTCGATTCACGAATACGTCACAGGCAGGGAAGATATGGCCACTGATATGCAACCACTCTTCAACGCGTTTCCCGGTCACCAGGCGCCGGCGGTTCAGGATGCGAGGGATCGCCAGCCGGCATTCCAAGGCGCGGAACCCTCGCGGAACTTTGAATCGTACCTCGGCCGAGCAGAAGCCCGACAGATGCGGCACACCCATGAGACACCCTCGGTGAACAAAGGGGCCGCCCCGAAAGTTCAGTCGCGGTCCGCGGCTCCTTCTACCACGGAGTCATCGGGCCAACCGTCGGAGAGATCTACGGGATGTGACTCGGAAGAACGGATCTTGGATTGCAGCGAATGCTCCGGCGGGAAGGCGCAGCCGTCTACCGGAAAGTCCGAAGACCAGGACGCCGCTCCGCAATCGCAACAGGACAGTTCTGAACAGGCTGCGTTACCGCAGGAGATTGTGCTCGCCGCAACGATGGTGCCGGCCGCTCCGGCGGCGCCCGTGGAAGAGCCGCATCCCGAAGCGGAGACTGACGCGCATGACTCTGAGGCTGCCGTCAATGCCATCACGACAAGTCCGTTGCATCAGTCGGGACAGAACTCTCTCCCGGCTTCTTCTGTTGTCGCTTCCGCCCCGGCTGCTGATATGACTGCCAAGGAACTTCCAACGAGCGAATCAGGATCCATAACGGAAGCAGGCAAGGATACGTCACAGACTGAAGCGGTTGCGCAAAAGACCGTGCAGGCGGACGGCGTGGCCATCTTACCCGATGCAGGTCGAACGTCCGGCTCGGAAGGGCACATGGCAGACCCAAATGAAGCCCGCGCAGAGGCACGCACTGAACAGGATCGGCCGAATCCCGCACTGGCTGCCATGACTGTCGTCAAACAAGAGCCTCGCCAAGCAGAGCAGGGTCAGTTCGATCAGCCAGACCGTTCGGCCATTCTCGATGCGCTTGCGCAGGGAACGTCGGTGAGCGAAGGCCAAACAGGGACCGGTGCAGAACGTTTCATGGAACAGGGCGGACAAAGTTTTTCCGATTCGTCCGCGGAAGGCGACCGTTCCCTGCCGAACCAGTCCCCAATCATTGACCAGAACCCTCGGCCGGCATTCCTGGAACGGATGAATGGCGTGACTCCATCGGCGCCGGCCGCGAGCGAGGGCTCGTTCGGGCGCGGCGAGTCAGGCCAGGCAACCGCGGTGCTGCGCGCGTCCGAATCCGAACGGCTGGGGGAGATGCGTGAGATGGCTCCCGTTTCACAGAGCGTCACGCTGGATTTGGATCCGCTGGACATGGGGGCGTTACGTGTCCGGGTCATGATGAGCGACCAAACCGTGCATGCGCATATCCGGACGGAACATGGGGAATTGGGGCAGGGCTTGTTGCAACAAGGACAAACATTGGAATCGTCGCTGCGGACGACCGGCCTGGAGATGGGCATGTTACGGGTGACGGTCGATCAACAACAGGGGCGCGGAGACAACGCCTGGCTGTTTCAGCAGCAACAGCAGCAGGGCCGCACGCCGTCCACGAACCAGTCCCAGGGCTCGCCACGAGAAGAGGAGCGCGCGGCGAGGGGAGAGGCTGGTGCCAGATCCAACGAACGCGTGAGTCTGTTTGCCTGAGAGGGAGGACCTATGGATATCAGCAAAGTGATTACCCAGTCGAATTCAGCCGATGCATCGACAACGACCACCGGACCCAGACCGCTCGGCAAAGATGATTTCCTCAAACTCTTGGTGACGCAACTTCAACATCAGGACCCGCTGAAGCCGCTCGAAAATGAGGCGTTCATCGCGCAGACGGCCCAATTCTCCCAGTTGGAGCAAATGTCCAAGCTGGTGACACTGATGGAAAAAAGTGTCGCGCTCCAGGAGTCCGCCCAACCTAAGACGACGGAGACTAACAAGACAGCGGCTGCATGACGATGATCGGCCCCAACGGCGGACGATTGAAAAGCAGATAAGAGAGCCAGGCAACAAGGAGGAGAGATCATGGGCATTTTGACTTCGATGTTCACCGCGGTGACCGGATTGAGTTCGTACGGGAACGCCATGGGTGTCATCGGCAATAACATCGCCAACGTGGGGACGGCGGGATTTAAGTCCAGTCGGGCGACCTTTTCGGATTTGATTTCGTCCAGCATGGCGGGCGGAGCCGGCAGCGACCAGATCGGCCTCGGCGTCTACCTCAATGATGTGCAGACGAATTTCTCGCAGGGCTCGATGACCACGACCGGGAACACGTTCGATTTGGCGGTCGATGGAAACGGCTTTTATCTCGTGCGAAATGCGTCGGGCTCGAATTTCTACACCAGGGCGGGGCAATTCAAGGTGGACAGTGTGGGGCGGGTGGTTGATGCCAGCGGAGCGCTGTTGCAAGGATACCAGGCCGATACGATCGGCAATATCACCAGCACGATCGGAGGCATCACCTTGACCTCGAGCGCGGTCCCGCCGCAGACCACCAGCACGGCGACGATTCTCGGGAATCTGAATGCGAACGCCACGGCCCCGACGACCGCGTTCAGTGTGAACGATACCACGTCATATAACTTTTCAACGGGCATGACGTTTTATGACTCGTTGGGCAATTCACATCAAATGCAGTTGTATTTCCGGAAGACCGCCGCGAATGCCTGGGGCGTGTATTCGCAGATCGACGGCGGCGCAGCCGCCGCGCAAACCAACATGACGTTTAACGCGAGCGGCGCCGTCACGGCAGGCGGGACGCAGACGATCACCGCTGCGTTCACCAATGGAGCGACCACCCCGCAAAGCGTCACGGTAAACCTGGCCTCGTTCACGCAGTTCGGCGCCGCCTCCGGCGTGCAGAGCCAGACGCAAAACGGATATTCCTCCGGCACGCTCGACCGCATCAGCGTCGACAAAGAAGGGCGGGTCATGGCGCAGTTTACGAATGGGCAGACGCGAGCCCTCGCGCAAGTGGTGTTGAGCCGGTTTACCAATCCCGATGGATTGGCCAATGTCGGCGACAACCACTTCCTGGAGACCGTCGAATCGGGCGCGGCCCTGGCCGGAGCCCCGACGATCAATGGATTGGGCCGGGTTCTGTCGGGCACGGTGGAACAGTCCAACGTGGATTTGGGAAAAGAATTCGTCGACATGATCATTACGCAGCGCGCGTTCCAGGCCAATTCGCGGGCCATCACGACCAGCGACGAAATGTTGCAGGAACTCGTCAATCTCAAGCGATAACCGGTGAGGGCTCCGGCGCGGTGGCATCACCGGCGCCGGGGCCCAAGTCGGCAAATTCTACCTAGTTCCCGCGCACATCGCCGCTTCTCATCATCTCCACCGCTCGTCAACATTCTGTCGGCCTCAAGTGAATCCCGCGTCACCACCGTGACAACGGCATCGCGCGCGCTACGACCGGACTTCGCGCCGGAACCAGTTCGACGCCAAATGCTTGTCTTATCAGACGATCTCACGCGTTGCGCGGGGCAAGCGAGAGGCGCGTAGCGCGCCCCACGTGGCATATGCATTGCACAACCGAGCGGCACCGGCAAACACTGTCCGCAGGAGGATCGTATGTCAGAAGCAGCTGAAGAAAAGGCGCCCGCCGCACCGGCTGGGATTCCCATGAAGATGGTCATCATCATCGTCGGAGGCGTATTGCTCCTCGCGCTGGGCGGCGGCTTTGCGATGATGAAAATGATGGGCGGATCCTCCGCAGAAAAGGCGCCTGCCGAGGGCGCAAAAGACAAGGCGGCCGGGCATGGCGCGCCTGAAGAGAAGGCCGGGGGGGAGCATGGTGCGGTCGCGGATGCCAGCGCCATCGCCGATCTGGATCCGTTCATCGTCAATCTCGCGGACTCGCCGGAAATTCGTTACCTCAAAGTGACCTTGAAAGTGGAAGCCGACAATTCCGGAACGGTCGAGCAGATCAAGGCGCGCACGCCGCAGATTCGCGATGCCATTCTCGTCCTGTTGACCAGTCTGGATTCCGCCACCGCCCGCTCGCCGCAGGGCAAACACAAACTGCGCGATGATATCACCGATCGCATCAACGGCCTCTTGCCGAAGAAATCCGTCAAATCGACCTACTTCACCGAATTTGTGATTCAGTAACCGGAGCCGCGCCGAGCACCGCATGGACAAGATTCTCTCGCAGGAAGAAATCGATGCCCTCATGGGCGGGGTCATGTCCGGCGACGTCGACACGGCGCCCAAGGAAGAGGAAGAACCGGGCGGCGTCAAAGCCTACAGCCTGACCAGCCAGGAGCGGATCATTCGCGGGCGCATGCCCACGATGGAAATGATCAATGACCGCTTCACGCGGCAGCAATCCGTCTCCTGGACGAGCCTCCTGCGGGAGAAGATCGAATTCAGCGTCCTCGGCACGCAAATCATCAAATTCGGGGATTTCATACAAAAGGTTCCGGTGCCGTCTTCGTTCAATTTGTTCGCCATGGAGCCTCTGCGCGGCAACGGGCTCTACATCATGGACGCCATGCTGGTGTACCTGATCGTGGACTTCTTCTTCGGCGGGAAAGTCCAGACCCACGTGAAACCGGAAGGCAGAGAATTCACGACCATTCAGGTCCGGCTGATCAAGAAGCTGGTTCAGCAAGCGCTCATCGACCTCGAAAAAGCCTGGCACGCCGTGATGCCGGTCAAGCTCAACTACCTGCGCTCGGAAAGTAACCCGCAATTTGCCATGGTGGTCACCACCTCCGAAATCGTCGTGGTGGTGACGTTGCAGGTGCATCTCGGCGAGATCACCCGTGAAATGTTTATCGCCTATCCCTATTCCATGCTGGAGCCGATCAAAGAAAAACTGTACTCCGGCCTCTTTGCCGACAACGTCGAGCAGGACAGCAGCTGGGGAAGCCGGTTTAAGGATTCGTTGCAGGAATGCGATGTGGCCGTGACGGTCCAACTGGGCACGGCCAACATCAACGTGCAGGACCTGATGAACTTCAGCCCCGGCGATGTGTTGATGCTGGATCAGCATCCCGGTGATCCGATGTTGTGTCTGGTCGAGGGCGATCCGAAATTTCACGGGCAGCCCGGGGTGTTCAAAGGCAATCATGCCTGCCGCGTCACCAAGGTCCTCGGTTAGGCCGCGCCGGCATCAAAGGAGATTTGCGCATGGGCAACGGCGATACAACCCCGCAGACGGACGCATCCAACGGCGCCGACCAGAGCCCGCAGGCGACCTCGTTTCCCCCGGTGGATAACCAGGGGGCGGTGCCGGCCAACAAGAACATCGATTTTGTGCTCGACATCCCGCTGCAGGTCACCGTGCAGATCGGGTCGACGCGCATGTTGATACGCGAGTTGTTACAGCTCGGGCAGGGATCCGTCATCGAGCTGAACAAACTCGCCGGAGAGCCGATGGAAGTGCTGGTCAACAACAAATTGGTCGCGCGCGGCGAAGTCGTGGTGGTCAACGAAAAATTCGGCATTCGTTTGACCGATGTGGTCAGTCCCAATCAACGCATTCAGCAACTCGGATAGTCACCGGGCAGCCCGGCGGGCCGCCGGCGCGGGTGTGTGGAAGGTCGAGCGTTCCATGGATGTCTGGGAAAGTGTGGTCCGCATGGTCTCGGCGCTGGGCGTCGTGCTGGCGTTGATGTTCGGCCTGCTGGCCCTGGTGAGATCCAGCGTAGGCCGGCGGTTTCTCCCGGTCGCCGGAGACCCGGTGGTGAACATTCTGGGCAGCGGCTCGCTGGGATCCCGCAAACATGTCCTGGTGGTAGCCGTGGCCGGCGAGGTGCTGATCCTCGGCACGACGGCGACCGATCTGGTTCCGCTGGGGAAAGTCACCGATCCGGAGCAGGTGAAACGGCTGTTGCTGGAGGCATCGTCGAAGAGCGCCATCCGCCCGGTTGAGCCCGTCGGGTACGAGCAGCACAAGGAGACCCTGCATGCCGGGCTGTAATCCCGCGTCGCGCCACCATGCCAGGGGAACGGTCTCCGGCTCCAAGGGCCGGAGCGCTGGATGGGTCCTGCTTGCTTGCGTCATGCTGATCTTCAGCGCCTCGGCCGCCTTTGCGGAGGGGCCCTCGCTGACACTCGATTTCGGCCAGAGCGGCACCAAGCAGACGGCGGTGGTGCTGCAAATTCTCGCGCTGTTGACCGTCCTCTCGCTCGCGCCGGCCTTGTTCATCATGGTGACCTCGTTTACACGCATGGTCATCGTCCTGTCGTTTCTTCGCCAGGCCCTCGGAACACAGCAGGTGCCGCCCAACCAGGTCCTGATCAGTCTGGCGCTCTTTCTCACCATGTTCGTGATGGCGCCGGTCGGGCAGGCCGTCTACAAGGATGCGCTGCAGCCGTTACTGGCCGAACAGATCGGCTACGAAGATGCCTGGAATCGAGGGATTCAACCGATCCGGGGCTTCATGCTCAAGCAAATGCGGGATAAGGATCTCGAACTGTTTCTCGAATTGTCCCATTCGCCGAAACCGGCGCAGGTCGATCAGGTGCCGACGCATGTGATTATTCCCGCATTCGTGCTCAGCGAATTGCGGATTTCCTTTCAGATCGGATTTCTCCTCTATATCCCGTTTCTCATTGTGGACATGGTCGTCGCCAGTGTCCTGATGTCCATGGGCATGATGCTGCTGCCGCCCGTCATGATTTCGCTGCCCTTCAAGCTCATCCTGTTTGTCCTCGCGGACGGGTGGTACCTCGTAGTCGGATCCATGGTGAAGAGCTTCCAATAGGATAGCCGATGATGACGATTGAAACGGTCACAGAACTCGGACGCCAGGCAATCGAAACCACCATGTTGGTCTCGGCCCCCATCCTAGGGCTCAGCCTGGTCGTCGGACTGATGGTCAGCACCTTTCAAGCGATGACGCAGATCAACGAGGCGACGTTGACCTTCGTGCCGAAGGTGCTGGCGGTCTTTGCCGCCACCTTGCTGTTTCTGCCCTGGATGATGGGCGTGCTCATCGCCTTTATGACCCATATCATCACCAGCATTCCGACGTTGATACACTGATAGGTCGCCGAGAGTATGACTGCTGCTCAAACCCTGCATCTCGCGTTGCCGCAATTCCAGTCGTTTTCGATTCTGCTGGTCAGGATCGCCGGCATTCTCAGCGTGTTTCCCATTCTGAACACGCGCACTATTCCGATGCCGGTCAAGACCGGACTGGTCACGATGCTGGGGCTGGTGCTGGCTCCGATCATTCACTTGCCGGCATTTCCGGCTGATCCGGTTCTGGTGATTGCCGGCGTCGGAAGCGAGTTTCTGATCGGGTTGACGATCGGCCTGGCCGTCCGTCTCTTGTTTTCCGGTTTTCAAGTCGCCGGTGAACTGGTCGGCACGCAAATGGGGTTCAGCGCGATTCAGATGTTCGATCCGATGAGCCATCAGAACGCGCCGATCATCGCGCAATTTCAGCTCACCCTCGGCTCGCTGGTCTTTCTCTCGCTGAACGCGCACCTGCTCGTGGTGCATGCCATCGGCATGAGTTACGAATTTGTCCCGCCGTTCGGCGCCGCGCTGTCAGACAGCATCGCCACCGACATCATTCATCTGGCGCAGAACATGCTGGGTGTCGCGCTCAAGATGGCGGCGCCGGTCTTCGCCACGCTGCTGATCGTCAATACCGTCCTCGCCATCCTCGGGCGGGCCGTGCCGCAAATGAACGTGTTCGTCTTGAGCTTCCCCCTCACGATCGGGGCGGGTCTGTTGGCCATGAGTCTGGCCATGCCGTTTACGCTCTCATTGTTCCAGAAAGAATTCGAAAACCTGGTGGAGACCATCTTGAGCCTCCTGAAGGGGTTGGGGCATGGCTGACGGCGCAAGCAATCGCACAGAACAGGCGACACCGAAACGGAAATCCGAGGCGAGAGCGAAGGGCCAGATCGCGATCAGCCGAGACGGAGCCATGGCCGTCGCCTTGCTCGGAAGTTTTGGCGCGCTCTATTGGATGACGCCGGCCATCATGGAACGACTCCGCCATTCCTTGCAGCATTGGCTCAGCCAGTCTATGGAGGACTCGACGCTCCGCGCGCTCAGCCTCGACCACTTACATCTCATTCTGCGCCGCATCGGGCTGGATGTCTTTATGATCCTCGGACCGGTCGTCGCGGGCATCGCCGTGGTCGGAGTCTCCGCCAATCTCATGCAGACCGGGTTCATCTGGCGGCAGGACGGCCTCACTGTCGATTGGTCGCGCATCAGCCCGATGGGCGGGTTCTCCAGACTCTTTTCTGTCCGGGCCCTGAGCGAATTGGTGAAATCCTGGCTTCAGATCCTGACGATCGGCAGCGTGGGATACCTCACCATCAAGCAGGATATGCTTGAATTCTCCTCGCTGACGCAATTCGGAATGGACACGCTTTTGCCCACGGTCGGGTGGGCGACGTTCAAAGCCGCGCTCATGATGAGCGGCGCGGCGCTGGTCATCGGCGCGCTGGACTACGGCTATCAGCGGTTTCAATGGGAACGCGACCTGCGGATGTCGCGCGACGAAATCAAGGAAGAAAGTCGCGCGGCGGAAGGAGATCCCGCGTTGAAATCCAAGATCCGCAGCACCCAGAGGGAAATGTCGCGCAAGCGGATGATGGCCGAGGTGCCGAAGGCAGACGTCATCATCACGAACCCGACGCACCTGGCGGTGGCCTTGAAATACGATTCGAAGGCGATGGGCGCGCCGGTTGTGGTGGCTAAAGGCGCGGGCTTTGTCGCGGAAAAGATCCGAGAGATCGGGCGTCAGCACGGCGTCATGATCGTCGAAAACAAGCTGGTGGCCCGGACATTGTACAAGCTGGTCGAGGTGGGCCGTGAAGTGCCGGAAGATCTGTACCGCGCTGTCGCCGAGATTCTGGCCTTCGTGTATCGCGTGCGCGGGAAACTGCCCCCGGCATAATCCGGGTCATTAAGGAACCGAGATGGTGAAAGAGAATACGTCGTTACCCAGCACATCCCTCGTGAAACACCCGGACATTCTCATGTCCGTCGGCGTGGTCGGGATTTTGATGGTGATGCTGGTCCCGCTCCCGCGTTTCTTTCTGGATTTGCTGCTGAGTTTCAACATTACCCTCTCCATCATCATTCTCCTGGTCGGCATGCAGGTGCGGCGCCCGCTGGAGTTCTCCGTGTTCCCCTCGATTCTGCTGATGGTGACGTTGCTCCGCTTGGCCCTCAACATCGCCTCCACCCGCCTGATTCTATTGCACGGCAACGAAGGCGCGGCGGCGGCCGGAGAAGTCATTCGCGCCTTCGGCAATTTCGTGGTGGGCGGGAACTATACCGTCGGCCTGGTGGTGTTTTCGATTCTGGTCATCATCAATTTCGTCGTCATCACCAAAGGCGCCGGGCGCGTGGCGGAAGTCGCCGCGCGGTTTACCTTGGATGCCATGCCCGGCAAGCAGATGGCGATCGATGCCGATTTGAACGCCGGCCTGATCAACGATAAGGAAGCCCGCCAGCGGCGAAAGGAAATCGCGCAGGAAGCCGATTTCTACGGAGCGATGGACGGTTCGAGCAAGTTCGTCCGCGGCGATGCCGTGGCGGCCGTGGTCATCACGCTGGTCAATATTCTCGGCGGATTGACCATCGGCGTGCTGCAGCAGGGAATGACCTTGTCCGCCGCCGCCCAGACCTACACCTTGCTCACGGTGGGTGAGGGTCTCGTGGCCCAGGTCCCGGCGCTTATCGTCTCCACAGCGGCCGGTATCGTGATTACCCGCGCCGCCTCCGAAGTGAACCTGGGATTTGAAATTACCCGCCAGGTGCTCATCTCGCCGAAAGCCATCGGCACCGCCTCCGGCATTCTGCTCGCTATGGGCTTGGTGCCCGGGTTGCCCCATCTGGCGTTTCTCGCGCTGGGTAGTCTGACCGGCTGGATGGCTTTTCAACTCAATGAACACCAAAAGACGGCCGTCGCCGTTCCCGAACCGGAATCGCCGCAAGTCAAAGCCGAGGAGGCTGCGACCCAAGTCGTTCCCTTGGACCTCATGGAAGTCCAGGTGGGATACGGGCTCATCGGTCTCGTCGACGGAGGGCAAGGCGGCGCCTTGCTCGACCGGATCAAAGGATTACGGCGGCAATTTGCCGAGCAGATGGGGTTCGTGCTCCCGCCGATCCACATTCGCGACAATCTGCAACTCCGGCCGAATGAATATGCGGCGCTGCTCAAGGGCGTGGAGTTGGCGAAATCGGAGGTGATGCCGGCCCATGTGTTGGCCATCGATCCGGGTACCGCGCAGCGGGGAGTCATCCATGGGTTGCCGACAAAAGAACCCGCGTTCGGATTGCCGGCCATCTGGGTGCCGGACCAGCAGCGCGAGCAGGCGCAAATGGCAGGGTACACGGTCGTGGACCCCGGTTCCGCCATCGCAACTCACTTGTCGGAGCTGATCAAGCGGCATGCGCATGAGCTCCTGGGGCGGCAGGAAGTGCAGGGACTCCTCGATCAGCTAGGCAAAAATCACCCGAAGCTGGTCGAGGAAGTCATTCCCAATCTGATTCCGCTCGGGACGCTGGTACGCGTGTTGTCGCATCTGCTGCGCGAGGGCGTGCCCATTCGCGACTTGCGCACCATTTTAGAAACGATCGCCGACCACGCCGTCACCACGAAAGATGCGGACATCCTCACGGAAGTGGCTCGCCAGGCGCTGGGGCGGACGATTACGAAGCAATATCTTGCGCCGGATGGGTCGTTGCCGATCATCGGACTCGATCCGCGCCTGGATCGCACCCTGGCCGATCAGGCCAATGCGGCCGGGCAGGGGAACCAGTGGGTTCCCGATCCGCTGGTGGCACAGAAACTGCTCAGTGCCTTGAAGCAAGCCGCGGAACGGATGGTCGGGCGGGGGCATCAACCGGTGATTCTCTGCTCCCCCTCGCTGCGGCGGCATCTCCGGAAACTCACGGACCGCATTCTGCATTCGGTGCCGATTTTGGGACTGAACGAAGTCGATAGCGTGACGCGATTGCAGGCGATGGAAACAGTGCGGCTCGATCTCGACGGCAGTGACCAGAGGAGCTTGGCATGAAGGTACGGACCTTTCACGTCGCATCGATGCATGAGGCCATTCGCTCCATCAAGGAGACGCTGGGGCCCGATGCCGTGATTCTCTCCACGAAACGCGTGCGATCCTGGGATAACGGGTTCGGCCTCCTGGGCGGGTCCATGCTCGAAGTGATGGCGGCGATTGAAGACGACGCCGCGGTGCCGGAAGCCGCGCCTCTCCTGGACGAAGAGGTTCGCGTAACTCTGTCCTCCGCGCAGGCGCCCGCTGTGTCTGCGGAGGAATCACGCTTTCAGAGGCAGCTGCAAGGCGCGCTGGAGAAGCGGCAAGAACCACCGCCGGCTTCAGGTCGCCAGGCTTCCATGCCGCCACAGCAGCCGGCGCGCGCGGCGAAATCCGACGAGGGCCATAGAGGCGGTCAGGCCGCCACATTTCAGTCCTTCCAGCGTGTGTACGAAGATCTGCTGGCCCAAGGCGTGGAGCATGCCACCGCCGAAGCCTGCCTGCGGGAGTTGCGCGAAACCCTGGTGGAGCAGGGGGCGTCCCAGCGGAGTTCTTCTCTGCAGTTGTTGAGAACCGTGTTGTTGGATCGCGTGACCACCGCCGGTCCGTTGCTGACCACCGCGGGCGAACAGAAGATCGCGCTCTTCGTCGGGCCGAGCGGGGTCGGCAAAACCTCGAGCATTGCCAAGTTGGCGACGCATTACGGGATCGTCGAACAACGCAGTGTCGCCCTGATTACCATGGACACCTATCGCCCGGCGGCGGTGGAACATCTGCGGCTCTATGCGGATGTCCTCGGAATCGAGCTGGCCGTGGCCGCCACCTGCGAAGAGGCACGCGCGGCTATCGAGCAAGCCCGCGAGGCCGAACTGATTCTGATCGATACGGCGGGATTCAACCCCTACGAGCCGATTGCGGCCCAGCGCTGGCGAGGGTTGGCCAATGGAGCCCTTCCCATGGAGGTCCATCTCGTATTAGCCGCCGGCACCAGGGTGCCCGATATCGTGGTCAGTACCAGCCAATGCGTGGACGTGCCGTCATTACGACTCCTCTTCACCAAGTTGGATGAGACGACCGGCTACGGCGGGATCTTTGAAGCGACGCATCGGACCGGCGTCCCGCTTTCCTACTGGGGCACCGGCCAACGGGTGCCCGATGATTTAGTTCAGGCGCAAGTCAATCGCTTGGGCGACCTGCTCTTAGGCGGGCAGGTTCGGACGCCGGGAGAAGGTCATGGTCTCCCGTGGCTCAAGCAGGCTGCGCCGGCAGGGTCGCCCGCAATCAAGACGTGCTCGCGATAGAAGGACGCGAATAAAAGGGGAGAGACGATGGCGATCGAACCAGAGATTTTGGATCCGCAACTGAAGACGTTTGACGGCAGCGTCGGTCCCTCCCGCACCCAGGTCATCACCGTCACCAGCGGCAAAGGCGGGGTGGGGAAGAGCAACGTAGTGGCCAACACGGCGATCGCGCTGGCGCAGACCGGCAAGCGCGTCCTGGTGTTGGATGCCGATCTCGGCCTCGGGAATGTCGATATTCTCTTGGGCCTCACGCCCAAGTACACGCTCGAGCACGTGCTCGCGAAAACGTGCCGGCTGGAGGAGATCGCGTTGACCGGCCCCCATGGCATCGTCGTGCTGCCGGCCAGCACGGGGATTTCGCAACTGACCGTCTTGACCGAAGCGCAACAGATGATCTTGCAGGAAGAACTAGAGCGCCTGGCCTCCACCATGGATGTGTTGTTGATCGACACCGGCGCAGGGATTTCTTCCACGGTGACGTACTTCGCAGCGGCCGCTCAATCGATCGTGGTGGTCGTGTCCCCGGAACCCACTTCGCTGACCGATGCCTATGCCTTGATGAAAGTGCTCTTGCGCCAATACCGGGAACGGCGCTTTCACGTCCTCGTCAACATGGTGAAGTCCCCGCGCGATGCAGCCCGCATCTACCGGAAGCTGGAAGTGGCCGTCAGCCGCTTTCTCCATATTTCACTCGACTACCTGGGCGCCATTCCTCAAGACGATTACGTCCCGATGGCCGTCTCCCAGCAACGGGCCGTCATCGATCTGTTTCCTCACGCGCCGGCCAGCCGCGCGTTTCGCGAGCTGACTGAAGCGGTGGCGCAGTTGACGCCTCCGGCGCTTCCGAAGGGCACCGTGCAGTTCCTCTGGCAACAACTCTTGCGGACGCACTGACGGAAAGGATTGTACGCGCATGATGGAAGCACGCAAAGTGTCTGCGGCCGGAAACGCCTCGCGACGGATGATTGCGGAAGCGGATCGCGAACGCGTGATCCAGGAATTCACCCACGTGGTGAAAGCCATGGCGCATCGCCTGGCCTTCCGGCTGCCGGCCTACATGGATGCGGAAGACCTGATGTCCGTCGGGATCATGGGATTGATGGATGCGATGGACAAATACGACCCGACCCGCGAGGCGAAGTTCAAGACCTATGCGGAATTCCGGATTCGCGGCGCCATGCTGGATGAAATCCGGTCGATGGACTGGATCCCACGCTCGGTCCACGAGCGGATCTCCCTGCTGCAAAAGACCTATTCTGAATTGCTGCACCGGCTTGGCCGTCCGCCCACAGACCAGGAAGTCGGCAAAGAATTGAAAATGTCGGCCGACGAGCTGGACGACTTTCTCACCCGGTCCCGAGGCGCGGTCGTGATCAGCCTGGATGATCTCGGAGTACAAGACGCCGATGGGCACAAGATCATCAGCATGTTGACCGACTCCAATCAGCCGGATCCGCTCTCGGTCCTGGTCAACGAGCGCGCACGCCACGTATTGGAACGGGCGATCCAGGATCTGCCTGAAAAAGAGCGGCTTGTGCTGTCGCTGTATTACTTCGAGGAGTTGACCATGAAAGAGATCGGGCAGGCCTTGAAAGTCACTGAATCGCGGGTCTGCCAAATTCACTCGAAAGCCATCCTCCATCTCAAAGCGCGCCTTGAACCGGTTGATGTCTAAGCCACCCCTTCCAATCGACAGATCTCCCGGGCTGCCGGTCCTCTGAGCGGCCGCCTCCGGGGCCTGGCCGCGGCCTTCAGTTTCCCCCCGCTCCATCCGATACCTTCTTGACCCCGAGGTTCATCGGGCAACCGTCTGTGTTGTGCGCGCCTATGGATCTGCCTCAACCAGCATCCCGCGATTCGAGCGCTTCCACCGAGCCCGAGCAGGCTCCGGGGCATGTGGGGCTTGGCTACGAGACCGCTTCCCGGTCGTATGATGCCGCCCGCTTAGGCGTGTTGGCTTGCCTGCTGTTCATGGCGGGAGGTCTGTATTGGACGGCGGCTATCGGTCTGTTGACCATGTCCGCCTTAACGGCCTATCCCGTGATGATTTTGCTCGGGGTCGCGTTCACCCTGGTGATCTTCGGGGCGACCTTCTGGACGCCGCGCCCCGCCGCCACACCGCATCGGGCCTGGAAGACGTTGGAAGCCGACGGAAAGAGCACCTATGATCAGGTCACCGGCCTACCGTTGAAGCGTCTATTCCTCTCACTGCTCAATCAGGCGCTGATCCGCGCGCAGAAACAGGGCGGCCGGGTGGCGGTGCTCATGATCGAGCTGGACTATTTCATACCAGCCGCCGAAGCTCCGGCCGACTTGAACAGCCATCTGATGTACCGCATCGAGGCGGCTCGCGTGAAAAGCGCATTGCCCACCACCGATACGGTGGCGAGAGTCGGCGAACGGTCGTTTGCCGTCTTATTGGATCAGGTGGCGGGTCCGGATGAGGTGATGATGCTCGCCAGGAAAATGCAGGGGGCGATCGCCTTGCCGATCACCCTCGATCACCACGAAGTGTTCTTGACCAGCCGGATCGGTATCAGTCTTTCTCATCCAGACGATCTTGACCCGAACCTGCTGCTGGAAGCGGCGATCTCTGCGTTGGAAGCGGCGCAGGCGGATGCCGCGGGCATTTCCGGCCTCGAGTACGTGCTCACCGATCGTTCGGTAGATTCCCCCTCGACCATCGCGGCGTAATTCTTCTTATTCTCTTCCTCGGCACCGTGCACAGTAGGCAGGACTTTCCCAGTCAGCGGTAAAGACTTCCTCCCCTCAGCAGCTTTGACGGCTCTCCTTCGCGCAACCGCAGGGCGCGCGTGCGCACTCCATTCGTTGATGACGGCCATCTATCGGCAATCATAAGCGATTTCTTCGTCCGGTCGGTGCAGGCTTGATCCGTCGCGGAATGTCTCGCGATGGCATGTCGATTGCTAACTCTCCCTGTGACACAGGCAGGACGAGAGGAACCGGCAACACATGAATCGAGCCATCTATCCCATTCTTTCCGGCGCAGTCGCTCAGGAAAAACAACTGCAGGTGTTCGCCAACAATTTGGCGAACGTCAACACGGCGGGCTTCAAACAGGACCAGCAGGGATTTCGCGGACTCTTCGCCCGCGCCGGTTCGATGGGGACGGGCGCCGCCTCAGTCGGCATCACGTCCACCATTTCCACGCGCCCGGCCGGCCCGACCGAACGCGTGTTTGCCGAAGCGAACGGCATGCGCACGACCTTCGAGCCGGGGCGCATCCGCATTACCGGCAATCCACTCGACGTGGCCATCCAGACCGACGGCTTTTTTGAGGTCAAGACTCCCGACGGGGTGCGGTATACGCGTAACGGCATTTTCTCCCTTGATGCGCAACGGCGGTTGGTCACCAATTTAGGGCATCCCGTCATGGGCACGAAGGGCGAGATCACCGTGCCCCCAGGAAACATCCAGATCAATGCCGAGGGCGGCATTCAAGTCAACGGGAACCCGATCGGGACGATCAAAGTCGTCGAATTTCCTCCCAACGAGATGCCGCAGAAGTTCGCCGAAGGGTTGTTTACGGGCGGGAAGCCGACCGTCTCGGCCAAACCGTTGCTGCAGTCCGGGCATATCGAAGAATCGAACGTCAATTCGTTGAGCGAAATGGTGAAGATGATTCAGGGCATGCGCAGTTATGAATCGGCGCAAAAGCTCATTCAGACGCTGGACCGCATGACGGATACGGCCATCCAGGATCTCGGCCGCGTGCAATAGGAGGAGTTCTATGATTCGGGCAATGTGGACGGCGGCGACGGGCATGACGGCCCAGCAACTCAACGTGGACACGATCGCCAACAATCTGGCGAACGTGAACACGAATGCGTTCAAGCGCAGCCGGGCGGAATTCGGCGACCTGCTGTACCAGATTCAACGCTTGCCGGGCACGAACGCCTCGAACGTCGGCGTCTTTCCCGTGGGCGTGCAGGTCGGAGGCGGGGTTCGTCCCATTACCGTGGCCAAGGAGTGGATGCAGGGCAACATGCGGCAAACGAGCAACGATCTCGATCTGGCCATCGACGGCGCGGGCTTCTTTCAAGTCGCCAGGCCGGACGGCACGATCATGTACACGCGAAACGGTTCCTTCAAGCGCGACAACGTCGGCAACCTGGTCACCGGCGACGGCGATCAGCTGACCCCGGTCATCACCATTCCGTCCGGCGCGCTCAAAATCGACATCGGCCAGGACGGCACCGTCTCCGTGCTGCTCCCCGGCGTGACCCAGGCTTCGCAGGTGGGGCAGATTCAGCTGGTGCGCTTCGACAATCCGTCCGGCTTGGTGGCCATGGGCAGCAATCTGTTTCTCGACAGCTTTGCCTCGGGACCGGCGCAGCAGGGAACCGGCGGATTCTCCACGGGGTTCGGTACGCTGCAACAGGGATTTCTGGAAAGCTCCAACGTCAATCTGGCGGAAGAGATGGTCAATATGATCATCGCGCAGCGGAGTTACGAAATTAATTCGAAGACGATCCAGGCATCCGACGAAATGATGCAGATCGCCAACAACCTGCGCCGGTAATCGGCGCCATACCTTGAACCAGGGGTGAAACCAGTGAATCGAGCCGGCCTTCTCTGTGTGGCGACTATCAGCCTCTGCGCGAGTGCGGTCCTTCCCGCGGCGGCAGGGGAGCGGGCTCCGATCCGGCCTCTGTTCCGGGTGCATGAAGCCCTCGTGCAGAGTGCCCATGCGCTGCCGTTGTCGCGCGGGAAACGGACGATCTACCCGGAACAGATCCGGGGGGTCATCCAGCAGTTCGTCAAGCGTGAACTCGCCGGGCGAGCAGTGGATTGCCAGATCGCGCTCGGCGAACCGCAGCACCCGATCGTTGTTCCGGCCGGCTCCGTGGACCTGCAAGTCAGCGGCGCCCGCTCCGAAGACCCGCTCGGACGCCGGGTGTTTCAAATTCATCTGTCCGTCAACGGCCGGTTTCTCAAGACCATCGATGCGACGGCGGACGTCGCGGCCGTGATCGAAGTCGTCGTGCCGGTCCGCCCCATCAAAGCCGATGAGGAGATCGCGCCCGAGGACGTCACGACGGAGCGGATCGTGCTGTACGACCTCAAACAACCATTCGTCACCAATCCGGCGGATGTCGTGGGCAAAGCCGCCATCCGCCCGCTGCCGCCGCAAAACGCGATCCGGCCGGCTTCTGTGCGTCGCCCGTTTGCAGTGCGCAAAGGCGATCGGGTGACGATCGAAGCCCGGCAGGGAGGCCTCTCGATTCAAACCGTCGGCGTGACCAAATCGCATGGTGAGCTGGGTCAAACCATCACCGTGTCCAACGTCGATTCCGGAAAGGACCTGCGGGCAACCGTGGTGGGTCCGGGGGTGGTCCGTGTCAGCTTTTAATTGGTTCACCCGCTGTCGTCACATCGGATGGCTCCTCTGCGGAGTCACCCTCTGCGTGCTTTCGGGCTGTTCGAGTTCGTCTGCCCCCAAGCCCTCGAAGGCGGAACTGGCCAAGATGCCGCCGCCCAAGACGACCGGATCGCTCTGGCAGGAAGAAAACGGGCGGGCCTATCTGTACGAAGACCTGCGCGCGATGCGGGCCGGCGACATCATCACGATTTTGATCTCCGAAAAACACAAGGGGTCGAAGAGCGCCGACACCAGCGCGGAAAAGGACTCCACGGTCTCCAACGGACTCGGCGGCACCGGCATGGGGTACCTCGGCCTTCCGGGTATCCGGCTCGGTGGGGAAGCCAAACGAGGATTCGGCATCGACGCCAGCGCCAAGAACAAATTCGGCGGAAAGGGCGCCACCAACCGGGAAGACACCTTGACCGGCACCATCTCGGCCATTGTGACGGAAGTGCTGCCCAACGGCGATTTGCGCATCGAAGGCCGGCGCGAAGTCACCGTGAATTCGGAGCGGCAGATCATGACCATCGCCGGCATCGTCCGCCGGGTCGACGTCAATACGAAAAACACGGTGCAATCCAGCGCCATTGCCGACGCCAAAATCGAATATTCCGGCCTGGGCGTGGTGGACGACGTGCAGCGGCCGGGCTGGTTCGTCAGGATTCTGGATTGGGTCTATCCCTTTTAACGGCGTATCGGTCGAAACGACGAGGAGTGGGACAGGAGTCATCATGACGAAGCCACGCAAACAACAACGGGCCATGATCATGCAGTGTTTTCGTCTCATGCTATCGAGCGGGGTGTTGCGGACGCCCTCGATGGACCCGGAGCTCCTGACCCGTCCCTGGACGCCGCCCCCTCCCAAACCGGCTCCGGCAACGGAACCTCGCCGGCAGATGAGCCCCTGGCTGCGCCGGACCGCTGTGGGCATGCTGGCGTTTCTGACGGTGTCGTTCTTCAGCGCCTCGCTGGCCCACGCGGTGCGTGTCAAGGATGTGGCGACCATCGAAGGGGTTCGAGAAAACCAGTTGATCGGATACGGGCTGGTGGTCGGTCTCGATCGAACGGGCGACCAGGTCATCGGCGGCCAGTTCACCATTCAGGCCATGATGTCCATGTTGAACAAGATGGGCATCAATCTCGTGATCGATCCAATTCAGCTGCTCACGCGCAATATCGCATCGGTCATGGTAACGGCCAAACTTCCGCCGTTCGTGAAACCGGGCATGACGCTTGACGCGGTGGTGTCCTCCATGGCGAACGCCAAGAGCCTGCAGGGCGGCACGTTGCTCTTGACGCCGCTCAAAGCGCCGAACCAACAAGTGTTTGCGGTGGCGCAGGGACCGGTGTCCATCGGCGGGTTTCTCGGGGGGACCGGCGGCGCCGGCGGCGCCACTGTCACCAAGAACCATCAGGCCGCGGGCGTCGTGCCTGCCGGCGCCATCGTGGAAAAAGAAGTGGCGGTGGATATCGATACATGGGACACGGTGTCGGTCCTGTTGCGGCATCCGGATTTCACGACCGCGATCCGCACGGCCGAGGTGATCGATGGGACCTTCGGAAAAGGCACTGCGGTGCCGGTGAATGCGGGCCTCGTGAAGACCACCTTGCCTTCGACCTTCCAAGGGCGGGTCGTGGAGTATATCGCGACGATGGAAGGGCTGGATGTCAGCGTCGACGTTGCCGCGAAAGTCGTGGTCAATGAACGGACCGGCACGGTGGTGCTGGGAGAACATGTCCGCTTGTCCACCTGCGCGATCTCGCATGGCAACCTCACCATTTCCGTGAAGAATACGCTCAACGTCTCGCAGCCACCGGCGCCGGTGATCGGCTCGACCCAGGGTCAAACCACCGTCACGCCCGATGTGCAGACCGAGGTGGCCGAGCAGGAGTCGCGCTTGATCGTGGTCGACCAGACGGTGACGCTCGGAGAAGTCGTCCGGGCACTCAACGCCGTGGGGGTGACCCCGCGCGATCTGGTGGCGATCTTGTCGGCGTTGCGCTCAGCCGGCGCACTTCAAGCCAATCTTGAGATTGTGTAGGAAAGGCTCGAAAAATGGATATCAAGAATCTGCTGAACGGCCAACTTGATCTGGCGCAGATGTCGGCCACCCATCCGGCGGGCCTAGAGCGCGCCAAAGGGGAGGGGCAGGGCGCGCAGAAATCTGGGGACGCCCTGCATAAGGCCGGACAAGAATTTGAAGCCTATTTCATCTCCTATCTTATTGGAAAAATGCGGGAAACCGTCCCGAAAGGACTTCTGGACAGGAAGGCGGAGCAGGTCTGGTACTCGTTTTACGACCAAGAGATTGCCCGTATGGCGACCCAGGCCGGGGGCATAGGCCTCACGGCCTTTGTGGATGCCTACGTCGAAAAAAACCGATAAAACGACCGTTTCGCCTAAAGTTCCCGGCCACCCTCGCCGATAGAGTACTCGACTAGGGGAAAGCCTATCGGAACACCCTGCACAAGGGAGGAGAAGCAGTCATGGAGATCTCAAATAATGGCCGGGCCGCAGATCTCGCGAAAATTCTCTTAGGCGTCCAGGAGACCGAGCGGACACATCACAGCAAAAAAACCGCTTCTCCGGCCACGCCGGCGCAGGACCGCGTACAGATTTCCGAGCGGGCCAAAGAACTGCAACGGTTACGGGCGGCGGCGGAACAGCCGGACCATGAACGTGACGCCAGAGTCGGTCAGATACAGCAGTCGGTCGAAGGGGGCACGTATAACGTCGACGGCAAGAAAGTGGCGGATGCCATCATTCGTAACGTCTTGACGGATGCGGTCCTGTAACGAGTCGATCGCCGGCGCGACCCTTCGCTCGCTGTCCTCGTAGGCCGGAACGTTACTGTCGAGGAGGAAGCCAGGTGTCGACCCTCTCGCCATACACCCCAACAGACTCAGACAGGCCGGTGCGCGCCATGCTCGACAAGCTGCGCGCATTCCAAGCCTTACTCGTCGAAGAGCGGGACGCGATCCGCTCCCTGTCATTCGGGCAGTTCACTTCCGTCACGGCGCGAAAAGCTCAACTTCTTGATGAGATTCGAGACCTGGAGCAACAGCGCCGGTCCGAGGGAGGGCAGTTTCACACATCCGGCGCCCCCACAGCGTTGGAATCTCAATTGGTCGCGGCGATCGTCGAGACGGATCGGTTGAATCGGTTTAATGCGGCGCTCATCGGGCAATCCCTTGAATTCCTGCACGGCGCGCTCAAGCGCTGGCAAGGGACCCCGGAGTCTGCCGCCCTCTATTCATCGTCGGGCACTGCAGTAGCAGCCGGCGCCGGTCTGGTGAGAGCCAAAGGATAACGAGTCGCCGCCATGTCTGGATTGAACGGATTATTCGGTGTGGGGTCCAACGCGCTGTCGAGTTTTCAGCGCGCCATGTCCGTCACGGGACAGAACATCGCCAATGTCCGCACACCCGGCTATTCGCGCCAGGAAGCGGTCCTCACCCAAACGCTCCCGGAAAACGGCCGGCCCGGCCAGATCGGAACCGGCGTCCAGGTGGCGGAAATCCGCCGCTCGGTCGACAGCTTCGTGGAACAGCAGCTCTTGAGTTCAAACGAGCGGATCGGGCAATTCGGAGCGTCACAGAAGGCCCTCTCGCAAGTTCAAATCCTGTTTAACGATGCGAACGATCAAGGCATCGCCGCCGGACTCAATGAATTCTTCAAGGCCTGGCAGGACGTGGCGACCAATCCCGCCGACCTTACGGCCCGCACGGTGCTCTTGACCAAGGCCGACGGAGTCACGAAGCTTTTGAATCAAGCCTCATCGCAACTGTCGGCGCAACGCCTCTCTCTCGATGGCCAAGTCGGGAGCGCGATCGCCGACGTCAATGCGCTGGCGAGCAAGATCGCCGACTTGAATGCCCAGATCAAACTGACGGAAGTGAGCGGGCAGCAGGCGAACGATCTCCGCGACCAGCGCGGCCGGTTCCTGAACGACCTCGCCGGACTGGTCGATATTTCTTCAATCGAAGACGGCACCGGGCAGGTCACCGTCTTTGTCGGAGTCGGCCAGATCCTCGTGACAGAGCAGACCGCCTATAAGCTCGCGGGGGTTCCCGATACGACCAACGGCGGATTGCTCGACGTGCGGTACGACGGCGGGACCGGCCCCAACACGGATATCACCTCTTCCATCAGCGGCGGCAGCCTCAAGGGACTGCTCGATGCGCGGGACACCACGGCCGCCGGCCTGCAGACCTCGCTCAACACCCTCACGTCGCAACTCGTGTCGCAGGTCAATACCCAGCATCGCCTGGGGTACGGATTGGACGGATCCACGACGCAGGACTTCTTCACCGCGACGGGGACGACGGCCGGTACCATCAGCATGGCGCTGACGGATCGCCAGAAAATCGCCGCCTCCTCGACGGCCGCCGGTGTGCCGGGCAACAACGTCAATGCCCTCGCCCTGGCGAATTTGCAAACGGCGTCGGTCGCGGGCTTAGGCAATACGACGTTTCAAAGCTACTACGGGGCCATGGCCGGCAGCTTCGGAGCCACTCTTCAAGGGGCGACGCGGGACCTACAAGGGCAGGAAATCCTGCACGATCAATTGCTGGCCCATCGGGCGGAGATTTCCGGCGTCTCGATGGACGAAGAGTTAATCAATTTGTTGAAGTATCAGCGCGCGTTTCAGGCGGCTTCGAAGCTGATCACCACCAGCGACGAAATGCTGCAGACGATCTTGTCGTTGAAGCGGTAACCATCGACTCACTTCACCCGGAGCAGGCCCTATGAGAGTCGCCGATCAACAGATGTACAACACCCTGCTCGGAAACCTCCAACGCTCCCGCCTGCAAATGTTGACCTCGCAGGAGCAGGTCTCGAGCCAAAAACGTGTCTCCACGCCCGAAGACGACCCGAGCGCCTACGGCCAGATTGTCCTCGACAAATCCGCGCTGGCCCAGACGACGCAATGGATCCGCAATATTAATTTCGGGACCTCCCGGATCAACGCCGCAGACCAGGCGTTGGGGCAGGCACAGAACCTCATTACCCGCGTGCGCGAGTTGACCATTCAAGCCAGCAGCGATACGACCTCCGCCGAAGGGCGCCAGACGATCGCCAAGGAAGTCCGCCAGCTCCAACGGCAATTGGTCCAGCTGGGGAATACGGAAGTCGCCGGGCAGGCCGTGTTCGGCGGAACGAAAACCAATGTGACGCCCTACGTCATTAACGCCGGCGATACGGTGACCTATCAAGGCAACACGGAATCGCAGTCGATCTCCGTTGGCGAAAATCAGACCGTGCAAATCCTCGTCCCCGGAAGCAGCATTTTCACCGGCGCGACCACGAACATGTTCGATTCGCTCCGGGACCTGCTGACGGCGCTCGAGAGTAATAATCGCCCGGGCATCCAAGCCGGAATCGGCAATCTGGACCTGGCTACGGCACAGATCAGCGACGCCCAGGGGACGGTCGGTGCACTTGCCAATCGCCTGCAAGTCACGCACGATGCCCTGGATACGGCGACCCTGACCATTTCCCAGGCCATCTCCGACAACCAGGATGCCGACCTTGCCACGGCCATCAGCCAGCTGAGTCTTCAGCAGGTCGCGGTGCAGGCGGCAAGCCAGACCTTCAGCAAAATTTTCGATTCCTCGTTGCTCAACTATCTGCCGTAACCGGCGCTCAAGTTCATTCTCACCGGAACCGATATACCCCATGTACCCGTATTCACACGCCAAGGAAGGCTTGTATGCTGGTCTTAACACGCCGTCGGGGAGAAGGTGTCACTATCGGTCCCGATGTCCGCATCGTGGTGCTCGGCATCAAAGGCGGGCAGGTCAGGCTGGGGATCGAGGCGCCGCCCAATGTGCAAGTGCATCGCGATGAAGTGCACGCGAGGATTCAAGACGAAAACCGCATCGCGGCGGGGCCCGGAGTCATTCCTCTCGAAGCCTTCCGCCAATTGTCCAATAAAACGGGTCGCAGGGGGGGATAAGAACCATCCATGAAGTGCCGGTCGACCAGATTCGGAACGTTTGAGGTCAGTGACGACCAGCTGTTGGTGTTTCCGTCCGGTATTTTGGGATTCCCCGACTGGACTAAGTACGTGATCCTCGACCACGATACAGATGCGCCGTTCAAGTGGCTGCAGTGCGTCGAGGAGCCTCACCTCGCCTTCGTCATTCTCGATCCGGCCTTGTTCAAGCCGGACTACCACATTACCATCACCGCAGATGCGCTGATTGAAATCCAGAAGCTGGAAGACGACGAATTGTCCGTCGTGACGATTTTGACGATTCCTTCCGACGATCCGACCGCAGTGACGGCCAATCTGCGCGGCCCTCTGGTGATGAATCACCGCACCAGGCTGTGCAAACAGTTGGTGCTGCCGGAGGAATTGCCGACCCGCTATCCGCTCTTTGCCGTTGCTCCCGCAGCGGCCAACCAGTCGCCTTCCCAGCCTTTGCAGGCCTCAGCCCGCTAACCCAGACGATCCAGACACTCGTTCAGGTCTCACAGACCTCACAGGCACTGTGGCTCGGCATCCTCGTCGGGGAGGGTCCGGCTATTCGGGTCTCTGCTGCGTAGAGAACGGTGTTACTGCGGGCTGGCTGAGTCGATCTGGCGGGATAAGACTGCGACTAATTCCTGCACGGTGCGGTTCAAGCGAACCAGCAGGCCGGGAGCTTCCGTGAGTGTGCCGAGGCGTCCGCATGCTTCCAACTGGCTTGCCAAGAGCACCACATCGGGTGCGCACAGATTCCCTGCCGTGCCTTTGAGACTATGCGCGGCCCGCTCGAGCGCCGGGCCATCAGCCTGCCCGACGGCCGACTCGATCTCCTTGACCATCATGCCGTGACGATCCAGAAACAGACGGATCAGTTGCACGAAGAGTTCAGCATCGCCGCCGATGTTTGCCAGCATGGCGGATGCGTCGAACACATGCGCGTCCGTCTTACTCGTGTCGCGAGGAGCCGGGGCGGGTGGAGCGGGAGTTCCTTCAGCGGCGGTCTTCACCGGCGCCCACCGTTGCAGGATGATGCCGAGGTCATCTGTTTTGACCGGCTTAGTGAGATAGTCGTCCATGCCGGCGGCCTTGCATCGTTCACGGTCTCCAGGCAAGGCATTCGCGGTCAAGGCGATGATGGGAATGTGCGCGCGGGTCCGCGTTCCGTCTTGTTGCGCTTCTTGCGCGCGAATGCGCCTGGTCGCCTCATACCCGTCCATCGTGGGCATCTGGCAATCCATGACGATGGCCGCATAGGATTCGCGTTCGATGGCCGTCAGGGCTTCCTCGCCATTGGACACCACGTCTGGTTGATAGCCCAACCGGTCGAGCATGCGAACCGCGAGCTTTTGATTGACCACATTGTCTTCGGCCACCAGAATGCGCGGTCGAGGGGACTGTTCAGCCAGCGTGTGGCGCGTAATCAGGGAAGGGGAAATGGGCTGTCCTGGCCCCTTCGATGCCACCGGGTCTTGGTGCTGCAGTCCGAATACCACCCGAAGGCACCCTTGCAGCTGATCATGCCGAACCGGCTTTGTCAGGTAGGCCGTGAACCCGGCCCGCCGCGCCCTTTCCGCATGGCCTGGCTGGATCAGCGACGTCAACGCGACCAGACGAATGCCCGCACCCTGCCGGTGAGTCCGAATGTCCTGTGCCAACTGGAGCCCATCCTTGCCGGGCATCAGCATATCCAATACGGCCGCATCGTAGGGTTCACCATTCGCGGCCGCCTGCTCCAGCATGGTGATTGCTTCAGCGGCATCACGCGCCTGGCCGTCCCGCATGCCCCATCCCGAGATCAGATGATGGAGAATCGTGCGGTTCGATTCGTTGTCGTCGACGATGAGAATCCGGCGGCCGGTCAGCTCAGCCGACGGCACGATGGCCGGCGAACAGCTCGCTTGCTTCTGGAAGAGGGCCGTGCACCAGAACGTGGTGCCTTCTCCCGGCCGGCTCCGGAGGCCGACGGTGCCGCCCATCAGTTCCACCAGTTGTTTCGAGATGGCCAGCCCGAGTCCGGTTCCGCCGTATTTGCGGGTGGTGGAACTATCGGCCTGGGTAAAGGCCTGAAACAGGCGCCCTTGCACCTCTTCGCTGATGCCGATACCGGTGTCCGTCACTTCAAACTTGATCATCACTCCGCTTGGGGTGTCGCGTTCCAGGAATGCCTGCAGCGTGACCTCGCCCTGCTCGGTGAATTTGACCGCGTTGCCGACGAAGTTGGTCAGAACCTGGCGCAGCCGCCCCGGATCGCCGCGTAACGCATTGGGCACGGCGGCGTGAACCAGGCCGGTAATCTCAAGGCCTTTGCGTTGGGCCCGTTCCGCAAACTGCGACAACACATCTTCCACCGTCGTGCGGAGCTGGAAATCCAGCGTCTCCAGTTCCAGCTTGCCGGCTTCGATCTTGCTGCATTCCAGCACGTCATTGATCAGCGAGAGCTGTGCTTCACCGCATTGCTGAATGGTGTGTGTAAAGGAGCGTTGCTCGTCGGTCAGTGGGGTGTCGAGCAACAGGCCGGCCATGCCGATCACGCCGTTCATGGGGGTGCGCAACTCATGCGTGATCATGGCGAGAAACGCCGATTTGGCCCGTGCCGCCGCCTCAGCCTGCTGGAGCGCCTGATCCAATTGGCGGTTGCTTTCCCGAAGATGATCGGCAGTGGCGTTCAACGCGCGATGTGTCGCATGGACTTCGCTGAGGTCGATCCCGTACGCGCGCACGAGTTGATTGCTGGGAACGGGGCACAGGGTCCAGCTATAACAAGCCTCACCTCTGACCACCTCCTGAGATCTCAGCGTGCGCCCTTCCAGCAGGCATGTGGCCGCCAGGGCCGGAAGATTGTCGGGCAGGATATCCGGTTTCCCCTGCGGGTCGTACCCGAAGCGGCAGAGGACCTCGACCATCGCAGGATTCACATAGAGGATATTGCCGTTGCGGTCGATCTCTACGATCGGGTAGGGGCTTTCTTCGGCCACGGTGGCCAGGCGGTCGCGGTCCTGTTCCAGCTCGCATTCCCGCGAGATATCCCGAAGCGTCAGCAGTGTGGCGACGGAGGGGATGCCGGACAGACGCAATTGCTCCCACTCGAGCACCGTGAGTGCGGGGACATCTGCCGTCTCGCAATCCGTCGCGCTCCCGGATGAGGCAGTAAGACCGGCCTGGAATTTGAGCACCCCTGTCGAGTGCAACGCATCCTGGAAGTCGAGCGGCTGGCCGAGGAGATCCCCAAAGCTTTTCCCGGCGCAGTCGGCCGACGACCGGCGGAGCAGGCGAGCGGCCATCCGGTTGACGAACTTGATGGTGTGATCCGCCGCCAACAGACAAATTCCCAGCGGGACGGCATCCCAGAGCAGGCTCATCGATTCCGGAGCGGGTGCCGAGCCGGTGATTGCCGGGGGTTGAGAGGAACGCGAATGTGACTGGCGATCCATGCTTACGCGCCACCTATAGCGACATCGAGATATTGCGGCAGATCAATCTGCTCCCGGCCGGGATCCAAGGCGCGGAGAATCGTCCGCGCCGGTTGATCGGCAGTCTGATTCTGAAGGTCGCTCTCGATCGGAGGATTCCGGATTTCACCATCCGGTCCCCTGATGATTCGAATACGCGGGCGCAACCGGTCTTCATGGTTGAGGCCGATGACCACCGCGCATTCGTTCGTATTCAGTTTGATGAGGCTTCCGAGCGGGTAGACCCCCAGCATCTTGACCGCGACTTCGACCAGGTTTTTGTCGTAGCGGCCCTTGGCCCCCAGCACGAACAGTTGCCGGATGGCGTCGTGGGGCAAGAGCGGTGGACGGCCGTAGCGGGATGTGACGAGATCGTCGTAGGTATCCGCCAGGGCCACCAATTGAGCCAGCGGCGAGAGCCCCCCGGGTTTTACGATCTTGGGGTATCCGCTCCCGTCCTGACATTCATGATGTTGCACGATGATGTGGAAGACCGCTTCCGGGAGGAGGTCGATTTTCGATAATACCGTGGCCGCCAGCTGCGGGTGTTGGCGCATGAGCGCCTGTTCCTGCTCGGTCAACGGCGAGGGTTTCCGGTAGAGGTTGCGCGGCAGCCGGACAAATCCGATGTCGTGCAGCAGCGCCGCGAGCCCGAGGGTTTCCATCTCGCCTTCCGTGCAGCTATTTTCCACCGCCAGGATGAGCGTCAACACGCACACATCCATGCCATGGTTGGCCAGGGTGCCATCGAAGCGGCGCATCTTATCCAGACAAAACTGGATCATCATCGCTTCCGGTTGCTCGACGATCGTTTTTAGGAGCTTACTCACCACCGGTTTGAGCGTCGCGATTTTCAGCGGTTGACCAGCTTCAATGTCCGTAAATACGCGTTCGACCGCTTGAACGGCCTCCTGATAGGCGGCCGCCACCGCCGCAGCGTGTGAAGGATGGCCATTGGCGGGAGGGGGCTCTACGGTCTCAGCAGCAACCGGTTGCGGTTCCGTCGCCGGGGGAGCTGATTCGGGCGCGGAGACGGGTGCTGTCCCAACATCCAACCCCCGATCGGTGTCGATGGTGACGATCTGAATGCCGTGCCGTTTTAGCTGAACGATGTCATCGGGATTGGACACCAGCCACTTGTGAAGGAGAAACGGGGTCTTGTACCAGGGTTGATCGAGACCGGCGATGAACATGCCGACCGTGAGCTGATCGATGGGGATACGTTTTGTCGACGCCATGTCAGAGATGTGCCCTCATTCTCGGATAGCCCGCGCCGACGCTCGGCAGGGGCTGCTGCCTGTTCTCTACCTATCGGTCGATGAGAGAGCGGTCTTTACCGGTGGTGCGCAGGGCTCATCCACTGGACTTCAGATTTTGAAGCCGTATGCCGATACAGCTGACGGGGGTACGTCCAGGCCTTGTAAGACCGGCCCGGGAACACATCATGAATGATCTGATCGTGCATCGCCATCCGGCATCATTCCTCGAAGTGGGCCTCTCGCTGCAACTGACTCTGCCTGACGAAGGCACGGGGGCCCAGTATGGTGCCTCAGTCCTGGGGTGGAAGCCGCGCAGCTGGATCGTGTGCGAATGGCCGTTTCATTTTGGGCAACCTATTTCCTGCGCTGCAGGGACTGCCTGTCTGTTGCGATACATCTACAAGGGGAACATGATCGGCTACCGCACGGAGGTGCTCCATGCCCAGTTGCAGCCGTTCCCGTTTCTGTTGCTGGCCTTTCCAGGCACGCTGGAAGAAGTCCCGCTCAGAAAACACGGGCGTGTGGCCGCCCAAGAACCGGTCATCCTGTTGCAGGTGGAGCAGCACCGGCGCCAGCAACCATCCGACGATCAGTCGCGCATCGGCGGATTGTTACGGGACCTGAGCGCCTCCGGATGCGCAGTGCTGTTGCGGCGGCCGGTGCAGGACTTTGTTCCCGGCATGGTCTTGCGCGCGGAATTTGAAATCGTGGGCACGGGTCACGTCAACAATCTGACAGGGGTCGTCCGAAACGTGTCAATGCAGGCAGACGGAACGCATCTCGGGTTGGAGTTCCAGTTCGACGGGAAAGAAACCATCGAGTACCGGGGATGGGGAGGATCAGTAAAAAAAGCGCTGGAAGCATTCGTCCTTCAGAAACATTCCTTCGAGTCCGCCTAGACTGCAGCGGCTGCCGATGACTGGGAATTTTTTGCCCGGTCACCAGCCATCCAGCAGTCGCCCGGCGTAGAAAACCCGCACTTTCATTTCTTCTTCCTCGAATCCTGAGTGGCATACATCTTGATTGGTCTTCTGATGCCCGGTCCGGTCCGGTGACGGCCAGGGACCACTTTTTTGGCAGAGGACGACAATCATGACGCTTCACGCACAGAGTGCCAAGCTCAACCCGCGATGGTGCCTCGCGCAGGATACGATCGACCGGCAGGACATCGATCATTTGATCGACTGGCTGCGAACGTACCCCCGGCTCACCAAAGGGGCGGTCACAGTCGACTTTGAACAGCGCTGGTCGCAGTGGCTGGGACAACCCTATTCGGTGCACTGCAACTCAGGCTCGTCGGCTAATCTCCTCATGTATTACGCCTTGCTGCGATCGGGCCGGTTGCGCAACACGAACGTGATCGTCCCCAGTGTCGGATGGGTGACGTCCATCGCGCCCGCCATCCAGTTCGGGTTTACTCCATTCATGTGCGAGGCGGATCCCGACACCTTCGGCCTCGACCTGAATCATCTCGAAGATCTCCTGAAACGTCACGGCGCGCAGACGGTGCTCTTGGTTCAAGTGCTGGGTGTGCCCCATCGCATGCGCGAGCTGCAGACGTTAAAGGATCGGTACGGGTTTTATCTCCTGGAAGATGCTTGCGCCGCCATCGGAGCCGAATACGAAGGCCGGAAGGTCGGCACCTTCGGCGATATGGCGAGCTTTTCCTTTTACTTCGGCCACCAGATGTCCACGATTGAAGGCGGCATGGTGTCGTCCGGCGACAAGCAACTCGCGGATCTCCTCCTCATGTTGCGCAGCCACGGGTGGAGCAAGGATCTGGACCAGGCGCGGCACCACGAGCTGGTCGAGCAATATCAGGTGGACGACTTTCACTCGCCGTTCGTCTTCTATGAACCGGGATTCAACCTGCGCTCGACCGATCTCAACGCGTTCATCGGCCTCGAGCAATTGCGCAAGCTGGATTGGATGACCGCCCGGCGCCAGGCCAATCACGATCGCTACCTCGAGCAATTGGGGAAACGGTTTTACACGCAGCGGCCGCCTCAGGGCAGCAAGGTCGCGAGCATTTCCTTCGGGCTGCTGGCCGACGACTCCGAGCAGCGCAAACGCGTCGTCCGGGCCTTGGTGGCCGAGGGAGTGGAAACCAGAATTTTTTCAGCCGGCAATCTCGGCCTGCATCCGTTTTGGATGAATCGCTACGGGAAGGCCAGTTTTCCCGTGGCGGACCGGGTCCATCATTGCGGATTTTTTCTCCCGAACCACGCCTCGATGACCGAGCAGGATGTCCTGCATATTTCCCGCATCGTCGTGGAGGCCGCATGAAGAGGGGAGTCGGACAGTACGCTCGGCTCAGCCAGAAGGAGCTCGTTTGACCATGGCGAAGAGTTCAACACAGGTGCTCATCACCGGAGGCGCCGGATACCTCGGATCCGTCTTGAGCAGGCACTTGCTTGACCGTGGATACGCGGTGACGGTCCTCGACAACTTCCTCTACCGGCAAAACAGCTTGATGGATTGTTGCGCCGAAGAGCAGTTTCAGGTCCTGCGCGGAGACTGCCGGGATGAACGGCTGCTGACAGACCTGCTGCGCAAGGCCGACATCATTATCCCCCTCGCTGCCTTGGTGGGCGCGCCGCTTTGCGATCGGGATCGTGTCGGGGCCTATACGGTGAATTTCGAAGCCGTCCAACTCCTCTGCAAACTGTCGTCGCCGCGCCAGCGAATGATTTTCCCGGTCACCAACAGCGGGTATGGCATCGGCCAACCGGGTGTGCCCTGCACCGAAGACTCGCCGCTTCGGCCTATCAGTCTCTACGGAGAAACGAAGGTCAAGGCGGAACGCGTCGTCCTGGATCGTGGCAATGCCATCACGCTGCGTCTGGCGACGGTGTTCGGGGTGTCGCCCAGGATGCGCATGGATTTGCTGGTGAACGATTTCGTCTGGCGCGCCGTGCAGGATCGAGCCGTCGTGGTCTTTGAAGGGCACTGCAAGCGGAACTACATCCATATCCGGGATGTCGTCCGGACCTTCCTCCACGCCATCGATCACTTTGAAGACATGAAAGACCGGCCCTATAACGTGGGGCTGGACGACGCCAACCTGTCGAAACTCGAACTCTGCCGCGAGATCCAGCGGGTGCTTCCGCAGTTCGTGGCGTTCGAAGCGCCGATCGGCGAGGATCCCGACAAACGCGATTACATCGTCTCGAACCAGCGTCTACTGGCCACCGGGTTTAAGCCGGAATGGTCGCTGGAGCGTGGCATCCGCGAGCTGATCAAGTGCTACACGATCGTCAAAGCCGGACAGTACGCCAATGTGTGATGCCGGTATGGACGGAGAGGGGAGGCGACGATGATCATCAGCAGAACGCCGTTTCGAATCTCCTTCTTCGGCGGCGGCACCGACTATCCCGTCTGGTTCCGTGAACATGGCGGCGCGGTGTTGGCTACCACCATCGACAAGTATTGCTATATCAGCTGCCGGCAACTACCGCCTTTCTTCGAACATCGCACGCGCATCGCCTATTCGCGTATCGAACTGGTGAAACAGAACGAGGAGATCGAGCACCCTGCCGTCCGCGGGGTGCTGAAATACCTCAATATCGATGAGGGCCTCGAAATCCACCATGACGGGGACCTTCCCGCGCGAACGGGATTGGGTTCCAGCTCCTCCTTTACCGTCGGATTGTTGCACACCCTGTACGCGCTGCAGCACGTCATGCCGAGCAAAGCGCAGTTGGCCCAGGCCGCGATTCATGTCGAGCAAGACGTGCTCGGTGAGGCCGTGGGCTGTCAGGATCAGGTTCTCGCTGCCCACGGCGGCTTGTGCAAAGCCACGTTTTTCCCGAATGGCGACATCGGTTATACCCCGATCATCATGCGCCCGGATCGTCTGGCGTCGTTCCAGAGTCACCTGCAACTCTATTTCACGGGCTTCTCCCGCATCGCGTCTGAAGTGGCCCGCGAACAGATCGATCGCACCAAACACCGGCAGCGGGAACTCTCCACCATGTTGCAGATGGTCGAGGAGGGGATGGCGATCCTGACCGGTGAGCGCGACCTGGCCGACTTCGGCGCCCTGCTGCATGAAGCCTGGATGCTCAAACGGCGCCTGACCTCGCGCATCACCACGCCGGCCATCGATGCGATCTACGCGGCAGCCAGGGAGGCGGGCGCGCTCGGAGGAAAACTGCTCGGGGCCGGCGGCGGCGGCTTCATGTTGCTCTTCGCCCGGCCGGAAGATCATGAACGGATTCGCCTGGCGCTGCCGGGTTTGCTCCAAGTACCGTTCAGGTTCGAGGGCTTGGGCACGCATATCGTGTTTTACCAGGAGGATCAGCTGATGCTGGATGACGTGTGGGCGCAGAGCTCCGCCCAGACCGCGGCCCGGCTGAAGGCGGCGCTGATCGGAAAGGCCGCCTGATGGGGCAGTTCGCCGATTGTGATGTGATCATCCTGTGCGGGGGATTCGGCACCCGCCTGCAATCCGTCGTTTCGGACCGCCCGAAACCGATGGCGGAGATTCACGGGCGGCCCTTCGTGTCCTTGCTGGTCGAACACTTTCTGCGACATGGCGCGCGCCGGTTCATTTTCAGCACGGGCCATTTCGGCGACATGATCGAAGACTGGTTCCTGCGCCATCGCGGGGCCTACGAAGCCTTGTTCGTGCGCGATCCCATGCCCCTCGGCACAGGCGGGGCGTTGGCCCACGCCATTCCCCTAGTCCGCAGCAATCCATTCCTGGTGCTCAATGGCGATTCATTCTGCGAGATTGATCCTGAGCGCCTCATGCGTTTCCATATGCGCAAACGTGCCGGCGCCACCATAACCGTGACCCAGATTGAGACGCGCGAGGATACCGGCGCAGTGGCATTAGGCGAGGGCGATCGCGTTCTGTCGATGGTCGAAAAGCCCGGCAGGCGCACGACGAAGTATCACAATGCAGGGATCTACCTGTTCGATCGCTCCGTCACCAAGCTGTTTCCGGAGACACCGGCCTGGTCCTTGGAGCGAGAACTGCTTCCGCGTCTCGTGACGCACCAGTTGTATGGATTCGTCACCGCCAGCCAACTGCACGATATCGGCACTCCCGAACGTCTGGCGCACTTCCGTGAGACCTGGAAAGACGAGGCGGCCTATTTCCCGGCGGCGCCGCTTCACCACAGACAAGGATCGATGTCACGATGACGCAGCAGCGAAATCCGTCGCCGCAGAGCTCGGGCCGGCCGTGCTTTTCTTCTCGAGGCGAACGTCTGATCGGGCAGGAAATGTTTCGCGTGATGGATCGCGCGCAAGCGCTGGAGCGCCAGGGCCACCGTATCTATCACCTTGAACTCGGGAATCCGCGTATGGCCCCTCCGGCCTCGATGCTTGAAGCGACCATCCGGGAACTCCAGGCCGGGCAGGTCGGCTATGCCCCGATGGCCGGCCTCCAGGAACTGCGCGCGGCGTTGGCTGATCGGTACGCCTCTCGTACCGGCCACCATTTCACCGCCTCACAGGTGGTCATCAGCCCGGCCAATCTGCTCATTCACCAGTTTTTAGATATCACCTGCAATCCCGGGGACCGGGTCGTACTCTTCACGCCGGCCTTCCCTTCCTATTGGGCGGCAGCCGCGCACCTCGATGTGGAGGTCGTTCCCGTCCCGCTTCCGGCGCGCGACGGCTTTCACCTGTCACGGCCGGCGATCGAGGCGGCGATGTCGACCAAACCACGCGCGATCATCCTCAACAATGCGAACAATCCCACCGGCGCCGTCTATGAGGCGGAGATCCTTCACGAACTTGTGGCACGTTGCGCACAAGAAGGGATCTGGCTTCTCAGCGATGAAACCTATGCCGATCTGGCCTTCGACCGCACTTGCGTGAGTCTTGCCGCCCCGCAGGCCGGACATGTAGTGGTGATGTCGTCCTTTTCCAAAGTGTTGTCTGTTCCGGGATTCCGCACCGGATATGCCCTGGCACATGAGGCTGTCATCGCCAAACTGGCCCTGTCCAATTCCACGCTCTACTCCTGTCTGCCCGGTTTTACCCAGGCCGGTTGCCTCGCGGGGCTGTCCGTGCTGGACGCCTATGCCGACGAGGTGTGCGCTCGCAACCGCCGCCTTATCGGAACCTGCTACGACCGCATCGCCCGCTCTGGAATCCTGCGCTGTCACAAGCCGGAAGCCGGCTTTTATCTCTTTGTGGATATTACGGAGACCGGCCTCGACGAGATGACGTTTTGCCGGCGGCTGCTGGAGGAAGCACAGACGGCGGTCACTCCAGGACGCTGCTTCGGCGACACCTACGCCACACATGTCAGACTGGCCCTATGCGGACACGAAGAAGATGTCCTGGAAGGGGTGTCGCGCACGATCGCCTTTGCGCAGAAACTGGGAGGGTGCCGTGTCCAAGCCGCTTGACGTCTTACTCGTGACGCCTCCCAGCCGCGTCCAGGTCTACCAGGAACTGAGCCGCGACTTCGCCGCCATTGAGCCGCCGGTATGGTCCGGATTGATTGCCACCTATCTCCGGCAACAGAGTTGCTCTGTGGCGATCCTAGACGCGGAGGCTCAGGGTCTGACTCATCAAGAGACGGCAGAGCAGATCGCCGCCATCGCGCCGCGGCTGGCCGTCTTTGTCATTTACGGGCAACAACCATCTGCCTCCACGCAATGCATGCCCGCCGGCCGGAAGGTCTGCGAGATTCTCAATACCATCGCCGACATCCCGACGCTCGTGATGGGCACTCATTCCTCCGCCTTGCCGAAACGCACGCTGCTGGAGGAGCCCTATACCTATGTCTGTCAGGGAGAGGGGCCGGCCACCATTCACGGCCTGCTGGTCGCCCTGCGAGCCCCGCAACATTCGCTGCGCGAGGTGCCGGGGTTGTGGCACATGGAGGATGGCAATCCGGTCGGCAATGCGCCGGCGCCGCTGTTGACGAATCTCGATCGGGACCTGCCTGGCCAAGCCTGGGATCTGCTCGATATGAGCCGGTATCGCGCGCACAATTGGCATTGTTTCGAAAACCCGGAGGCGAGAACTCCCTACGCCTCGTTGCAGACCAGCCTGGGATGCCCGTTTATCTGCTCCTTTTGCTGCATCAACGCGCCGTTTGGCACGCCGATGTTGCGCGTCTGGAGCCCCGACAATGTCATCGGCCAGATCGACCGACTGGTGCGCGACTACGGTGTGTCGAACATCAAGATTCCGGACGAGATGTTCGTCTTGAACCGTCGGCATGTGATCGGCATATGCGACCGGATCATCGAACGGGGCTATCGCTTGAACATCTGGGCCTATGCCCGCGTGGATACGGTGCCGGATGAAGTCCTGGAGAAACTGGCGCGCGCCGGATTTAGGTGGCTGGGGCTCGGCATCGAATCAGGCAGCCAGCATGTGCGCGACGGCGTCGAAAAGGGCCGGTTCGGTGAGCGCGAGATCGTCGCCACGGTGGCGCGCATCCGCGCCCACGGGATTCATGTGGCCGCCAACTATATTTTTGGCCTCCCGGACGACACGATGGAGAGCATGCGCGCGACTTTGGATCTGGCCCGTACTCTCAATACCGAATGGGCCAACTTCTACTGTGCCATGGCCTATCCCGGCTCCGCGTTGTACAGCCTGGCCAAACAGAAGCAATGGGCGTTGCCGGACGATCCAGGCGGCCCGGGATGGATCGGCTATTCGCAACATGCCTACGACTGTCTCCCTCTGCCGACCGACAGCCTGACCGCCACGCAGGTCCTGGATTTTCGCGATCGCGCCTTCCTCGAATACTTCGGTCACTCAGAGTATGTGAGCCTGTTGCAACGTACGTTCGGCCCGCGCGTCGTCGCTCATGTTGCGGAGATGTGCCGGCATCAAGTGCGCCGCCGCCATCACGATCGGGCGGCCGATCGAGCGGCCTAGCACGCACGCAGGGAAAGGAGCATCCATGATCAAGGTTGCGGACTACATCATCAACACCTTGGCCGACCGGGGTATCGACAAGATGTTCGTCGTGTACGGCGCCGCCAACGGTGACTTGATTGATGCCTTTACCAGGACCGCGTCTACCGAATATGTCGCGGTCATGCATGAGCAGGCCGGCGGATTCGCCGCTGAAGGATATGCCAAGGTCAAGGGCATCCCCGGTGTGGCGATCGCGACCAGCGGGCCGGGCGGGATGAATTTGCTGACCTCGATGGGGAACTGTTTCTACGACTCGATTCCTTGCATCTTTCTCACCGGGCAGATCAATTCGCGCTTCTTACGCCCCGATCCATCGATTCGCCAGATCGGATTCCAGGAGACGGATATCGTGGCGATGGCGGCGCCGGTGACGAAATACGCCAAGATGATCGCGAATCCCGATGACGTGCGTTTTGAACTCGAAAAAGCCCTCTGGATGTGCCAGGAGGGTCGGCCAGGACCGGTGTTGCTGGATATTCCGCTGAACGTGCAAAAGGCCATGGTGGATGCCAAGCAATTGATGGGATTTGACCCGCCTGCGGCCGTGAGCTTCGACCTCACGGTCGTAGACCAGCAGATTGCCCGTTTGATCAGCGACCTCCAACAGGCGGAACGCCCGGTGATTCTGGTGGGAGGAGGCGTGCGCCTGGCTGATGCCCAGGACGAGGTGCGCGCCCTGGGACGCAGATTGAACATCCCCTGTTTTCCGACCTGGAATGCGCTGGATGTGATCAGCTCCGACTATGAAAACTATGGCGGGCGGGTAGGGACCTACGGGGGCGCTGGCCGCAACTTCGGTATTCAGAACAGCGATCTGCTCTTGTCCATCGGCAGCCGCATCTCGGGCCGTATCACCGGCGGCAACGTGCAGAGTTTCGCTCGGCAGGCCAGAAAATACCTCGTTGAGATCGATCCGGCCATGGTGCAGCGGAAGTTCCAGCAGGTGCCCTTTGACGTGAACATCCTCTGCGACGCCAAGGTTTTTACACAACGCCTGTTGATGGCGCTCGATCGCCGCAGCAAACCCTTGCCGGATTTCTCAGCCTGGACGGCCAGGGTCATGGAATGGAAGCGGCGGTACGATCCGGTGCGTCCCGAGTTTTTTGCGCAACGCGAGCGCGTGCATCCCTATGCGTTCATGCGGCGCTTATCCGAGAAAATGGGCGCGACGGATATCCTCGTGGGCGACTGCGGCGGGAACATCGTCGTCAGCAACCATGCCTTCGAAACGAAGTACGGCCAGCGTAATCTCACCAACAACGGCAATTCTCCCATGGGGTTCTCCTTCGCCGGCGCGATGGGCGCCTGGTTTGCCGATTCTGCGCGGCAGGTGGTCTGCACCATCGGCGACGGCGGCTTCAACATGAATCCCCAGGAACTGCAGACCTTCGTGAACTATGGCGTGAAAGTCAAAACGTTCATTTTGAACAATCACATCTACGGCATCACCAAGGCCTATCAAGAAACGAATTTTCAAGGCCGCGCCGAAGCCTGTGGGCCGAAAGGCTACCATCCGCCGGATTTTCTCAAGATCGTCCAGGCCTACGGCATCAAGACCGTCGCCATCGCGAACCATGCGGAGATGGATGCCAAAATCGACGAGGTCCTGGCATTCGACGGCCCGGTCGTCTGCGATGTGGACATGCACGAGTTCCACACCTATGAGCCGAGGATCTTCGGCTGGAAGACACCCATTGAAGATATGTATCCGTACCTGCCCCGCGAAGAGTTCCGCGCCAACATGGTGATCGAACCGGCCGAGGGGTGGATGAATCCCGAATACCCCGACGTGGTGCGCCGGACGGATCAGTCGCAGCCGTAATGGCCGGATCGCCATGATGTGCCGGCAGGGTTGAGTGAGAATGGGTCTGCTGTCGTTCAGATGAGGTGATGTATGAACGTCTTGTTGCTGTATCCCACATGGACGGGGGCGTACGGGCTGTTCGGCCATTTTGCCCGCCGGAATTCGACCTGGCCCCCGCTGAACCTCGCGCTGCTGGCCGCTATTGCCGAACGCCACGGTCACAAGGTCACGATCCTCGACGGCGAATCCGAGCAGGTTCCATTGGATGACATGGTGCAGCGGGCGGTTGCGATGAAGCCGGATCTCATCGGCTTTACGGCGACGAGCCCGTTTTTTCATTTGAGCAAAACCGTGGCGGAAGGCATCAAGCGACTCGCGCCGAAGATTCCCATCGCCGTAGGTGGCCCCCATATCACTATTATGAAGGAGCAGGCGCTGCTGGGCTGTTTCGACTATGCCTTCATCGGAGAGGCGGAGGAATCATGGCCGCAATTCCTGAATGCCTATGAACAGGGCAGGGACCTCTCAGCGGTCCCCGGGATCTTGTATCGGCAGAACGGTACCCTCGTTTCGACCGGCCGGCCGGCCGACATCACCGATCTCGACGCCCTGCCTGTTCCAGCGCGGCACCGGCTGCCGATGTCCCGGTACAAACTCGGCACGCTGCGCGGACGTCTCCCGTTCACCTCAATCCAAACCATGCGCGGCTGCCCCTGGAAATGTATCTTCTGCGCGTCGGAGGCGTTGAAGACCACGGAGATGCGCGTGCGCTCTCCGCGATCGGTCGTCAATGAAATGAAGCAGGTCGTGGAGATCTTTGGCACCCGGCACTTTTATATCGTCGATGATGTGATGACGCTCTGGAAAGACCACATTCTGGAGATCTGCGACCTCATCGATCAGGAAGGGTTACAGATTACATTCGAAGGGAGCACCAGGGCGAATCTGGTCGAAGAAGAGGTGATTGCCCGGTTGGTGAAAAGCGGCCTCATCCGTCTGTCGTTCGGACTTGAAACCGTCGACCCCGAAATACGGAAGACGATGAAGAAACAGGTCCCGCTGGAGCACTACGTGAAGGCGAATGGCATCTGTAACAAGTACGGAGTCGAGGCCTTGAACTCGGTGATGATCGGGTTGCCGGGGGAGACCCGGGAGACGGTGCGGGCGACATTGAAATTCTTACGGCAAGCCAGAGAAGTCAAACAAGCAAATTTCGCCATCGCGGTGCCTTATCCCGGGACTGAATTTCATAAACTCGCGGTGAAGGGAGAGAAGGGTGTCCGCCTGATGACGCAGGATTTCTCCGAGTACCGGCGGTATGGATCGGCCGTCACCACGGTTGGGGATCTGACGCCGCATGACCTGATCGACCTCCAGAACGAAGGATTTGTGAGCATCTATTCCGCCCCCTGGCGCTGGATTCCCATGCTGCAAAAACACGGAGTCATCGGGGGTTCGCTCATGCTGGTGCGTGTGGCGCGCCTCCTTTCGAAAAAGCTCTTCACCGGTCCCGGGAACGCATCGCAGGAACAACTCATCAGCCTGGGAGACGGGGCCTTCGGTCATATCCAGGAACCGGCCATGAACGCGCAGCCCGTCGGTGTCGATTCGACCGGCTCAAGCAGCACGGCGTCATTGTTGACCATCTCCTCCGCGTCAAGAGCAGCAGCGGCGCCGGCCGGACATTTCGGTGATCCGCGGCATCCTAACGGATAGTCGGGGAAAGGAGATGGCGTATCCCATGAATCGATCACACCAGCCGAAAGCGCTTCTTGTGCAGTTGGAATTCCCTACGTGGGCCAGCGCCCGACCGTGGACGTATTCGGCGAATTTTGCGATCCGGGAAGGACTCGAAGCGAATGGGTATGAGTGTCTGACGATTCCCGCTATCCCTCCGTCATCTTCACCCGCGAGCGCCAACTGGCTGAAGCACGCTGAGCGATTGTGCCGGGGAAAGCAGTTCGACCTTGTCTGGGTGTGGTTAGTCCATTACGAATATGATCGTCAGCTTCTCGAATGGATCGCGTCACTGGCTCCGGTTCGTGTGGGGTTCGTGATGGAATCACTCTCATATACTCAAGAAGAGCAGGGCTTTTCACCGATCACGGCCAAACGGGCGGCGGTAACCGAATCCCAACTCGCGTATATGACTCACGCGGTGGTGATCGACGAGGTCGATGCAGGTCCAATCAATGCGAAGAGGAACATACCCGCATTCTGGTGCCCCGCATTCGTTCCGGAACGATTTATCGATCCTCCGGACGAGCATCCAGTGCGTAACCTGGCGGCGTTTCACGGTACACCATACGGCCATCGCCAAGCTTGGCTCGACCATCCCGGCCTGAAAGGTATATTGATTTCACCCGCCTCTTCGCCGTCGGCGGTCCAGCAGCTCTTCGATCAGTTGCAGTTGACGGCGGCTAAGCTATTAGCGCGCCATCCTGATGCCGTAGAGACGCTCTTACCGAAATATGTCTCCGATCTGCAACGCGTACGATTGACTGAATTTACCCAATGGATGAAGAGCCTGAGGGAATGGGCGTGCATCGTCAATTTACCAGGGTTTCAAAAGGGATATGGCGGACGCGTCTATGAGGCGATGGCGGCGGGCAGACCGGTTATTTCCTGGGATATCACGGATCGTCCTCGTAATCGAGCCTTGTTCGAAGAGGGGAAAGACATTGTATTCTTCCCTAAAGATGATCCGAGCACGTTGGCTCAGCACATCGCATCGGTACTCCGGGAAAAAGGTTACGCGTATGAATTGGCCCGGAACGCGACTCGAAAAATGATCCGCCATCATACAGCTGAAAAGCGCATCCAGCAGATTCTCTCATGGATAGCCACGGGTGTTGTCCCTTCATTTTCTGATCGCGATCAAGCGATCACACAAGTAGAGCCAACGTTCGCTGACTTACTGCTCAGCACTGGCCTAGATGCCGCCCCTTCGAACGAGCCGGCTGAGAAGACGACTCTCTCGACCGGGGAGCGACGCCCGAACGCATCGCTTCTGCCGGCCACAGGGCACGGCTCAGAGTGGCAGACGTCTGAGACCCGCGGTGAGAGGTCCCGAATTGTTCCCAAGGTGTCGATTATCATTCCTTGTTATCAGCAGGCACATTTTCTGGCAGATGCCGTGACAAGTGTCATCGCCCAGTCGTATCGCGATTGGGAGTGCGTCATCGTCGACGATGGAAGTCCTGACGATACGGCGGCGGTCGCGGCGCAATTGATCGCAACCTATCCCACTCATCGCATCAGGCTCATTCGTAAAACGAACGGGGGATTGGCGGATGCAAGGAATGCCGGAATCCGAGCCGCTCAAGGGGCCTATCTGCTACCGCTCGATGCCGACGATCGCTTGCATCCCGACTATCTGAACGAGACCGTGTCGATTCTTGAGCATCAAGCGGATATTGCCGTGGTCTATGTGGATGAACAGAACTTCGGCGAGACATCCCATGTTCATCGCAAGGATATCTCCACCATCGCGCGACTGCTTCACAGCAATGTGCACGATTATTGTTCTCTCTACCGGCGCGCGGTATGGGAGGCGGTCGGCGGATATTCCCCGGCTATGTATCTTGGTGCGGAGGATTGGAGCTTTTGGCTCTCCGCAGCCAAGCTGGGGTTCCGCTCTCACCATCTGGCGAAACCGCTGTTTCTGTATCGCAACCGTCCCGGCACCATGGTCGCTCAGGTGCACGCCAATCAGGAGCTCGTGAAGGCTCACTTGGTCATGCATCATCCTGATGTCTTCAGTAAGGACGTGCAGAGTGCTGCGAGACATCGTCTATCACAACTGAGCCTGGAGCACGCCGAGAAGCTGGCGCGAGTTTGCGCGCTCCATCCTGCGAATGAAATGCTGCAACAATTTCAGCAACTCGCCAGGATACAGACGACCGTCTCGAACTCCCACCCAACAGAACACGGAGGAAGGCCGATGCATGGTGAAAAGGCCGGCATGGATGAGCACGCTCATGAGGCGGCGTATTATGCCGAGTTGTTCATCAAGAATCCCGAATGGTCGAGGCCTGAGCCGAACAATGATGAGACAGCTCGGTGGGTCAAGATTGCTGCGTACTTGGAACACATCGTCCGACTGCGTGCTCGCAAGGGTGAGACCTCGCGTCTCCGGATCTTGGATCTTGGCTGCGGCCGAGGGTGGCTGACGAATCTGGCATCAGCGTATGGTGATTGCACGGGCATCGAACCAGTTGCTGCCGTAGTGACACATGGTCGAACACTCTATCCTCATTTGCGCTTGCACGCCGGACATGCAGAGTCGCTGTTGCAACAAGCCGATTTCCGCCCTTTTGATGTGGTGCTCAGTTCGGAAGTCATCGAGCATGTGCCTCAGGCCGATCAGGCACACTTCGTAGCCCTGATTCGCCGCTTGGTCAAGCCTCGCGGGCATGTCATTGTGACCACGCCGCGGGCGGAAGTGTTCGATCTGTGGAAGAAGCTTGCCCCGCCGAATCAGCCGGTTGAAGAATGGCTGACGGAAGCCGACCTCAAGCGTCTCTTCATCGGCAATCAGTTTGTTCGTCTTGGCAACGATCGCGTCAGCATTGAGTTGCCCAGTTTCAGATTTCTTCCCGCACCCACTTCTGCGGAATGTCACCAGCGAACACTCATTCCCTTTTATCAAGTGTGGGCGTGGCAGGCGCCGGATGAACAGGGACAAGCGATCTCGTCGCCTCCCTTCGATGTTCGCCCACTGGTCAGCGTGATCATGCCGACCTATAGCCGCCCTGATCGTCTTCGGGAAGCAATCCAGAGTGTGCTTGCACAGACGTGCCAAGACTTCGAGATCCTCGTCGTCAATGATGGCGGGCAGGATGTTACCTCCGTCATCGACGGCTTCAATGCCGGCGCACGGCTTGTGGCCATTCAACATACAGAGAATCGTGGTCTGGCCGCAGCACGCAATACGGGGCTGCGCGCCGCGAAAGGGACGTACATCGCCTACCTCGACGATGACGACCGGTATTGTCCGGATCACCTGGAGACCTTGCTCGCGGCCTTGCAGGGCGGTGAGCACAAAATCGCCTATACAGATGCCTGGAGAATCCACGAAAGACGGCAGGGCGAGCACTACGTCGTCACCGGACGAGATCTCCCGCATTCACGTGATTTTGATCCGCGAGAATTGTTGATTCGCAATTACCTGCCTGTGCTGACAGTCATGCATGAGCGCAGTTGCCTCGACCAAGCGGGATATTTCGATGAATCCCTCTTTGCTCATGAAGACTGGGACCTTTGGATCCGCATGGCGCTTCACTATCCTTTTCACCATATCAAGAAGGCCACGGCCGAGTTCACCTGGCGTATCGATGGATCGTCGATGACCAGCAGTTTGAAGGACACCTATCGACGGACGATGGACCTCATTTATCGGAAATACCGTCCTCATGCCGAGCGTCTGTCGGGCGTCTTAGAAGCCCAAAAGAAAAATCTTGCGACACTCGAGAGTTCGACCACCACGAAAACCCCTGCCGGGTGTGCCTACGACTGTTCGATCATCATCCCCGTGTGGAACAACGCCGCCCTGACCAAGCAATGCCTCGAGGCCTTGGCCGAGGTGACCGACGGAGTAAGCTACGAAGTCGTCGTGGTGGACAACGGGTCGACGGATGGCGTGGAGACATTCCTGCAAAGTCTGGGCGGCGATGTGCAGGTCATCCGCAACGAGCAGAACTTGGGATTCGCCAAGGCCTGCAACCAGGGCGCGCGCGCGGCACGCGGGGAATTTCTCGTCTTCCTCAATAATGACACGGTGCCGCTCAAAGGCTGGCTCTCGGCCCTCGTCGATGAGGTCCGCGCCCATGCGGGCGTGGCGGTCGTAGGCAGCAAGCTGCTGTTCGAAGACGGCACGATCCAACATGCCGGTGTCGCATTCTCGCGAGAGTGGTTCCTCCCGTACCATATCTACCGCGGCGGGAATGCCCAAGCGGCCGCCGTGTCCCGCCGGCGGGAGCTGCAATGTGTCACGGCCGCCTGCATGCTGGTCCGGCGCCAGGTCTTTCAGCAGGTGGAGGGATTCGATGAAGGGTATCGCAATGGATTCGAAGACGTCGACCTGTGTCTGAAGATCAACAAACTGCAGTGGAAAATCGTCTATCAGCCCAAGAGCGTCCTGTATCACCTGGAAAGCAAAACGCCGGGGCGAAAAACCCATGAGCAGGATAATAGCCGCCGGCTGCATGAGCGCTGGGGTGCCTGCTGGTGGTTGGCGGACGAAGACCTCCTGCATTTTGAAGACGGGTATGCGCTCCACACCTACATCGAAAACGACATGCTGGGTTACCGGCTGGAAGTGATCGCCGATCCGCACACCAAGACTCAGCGCGCCATGCTGGCGGATCTCCAGCGGGCAGGGTTGCGCCAGGACATTGAGGCCGTCGCCGCCTATCTTGGAAGAGTCGACGAGTGGCCGGCCGATGCCTGGATTTTGCGCTGGGGGACGTTGCTCTGTACCGGCATCGCGCAACCACAGTTAGCCATTCCATTCTGGAAACGCATATTGGCCATAGAGGAAGATCCCCATGCCAGGATCGGGTTAGCCAAGCATGCGTTGGAGACAGGGGCCTTTGACGACGCCGACCGTCATCTGACGGCGCTGCTCAACGAAGAGCCTTCCCATGGAGAAGGATGGCTGCTGCGCGGGATCGTCGCGATGCAACGACTGGCCTATGCGGAAGCAGAACGGGCCTTTGAAGAGGCCAAACGGGGAGGAGCCGATCAGCGAAAAGCGGCGATGGGCCTGGTGATGGCCGCGATCGGCAACAACCGACCGGAGAGCGCCTGGTCGGAAATCACTGCCCTCTGCGCGCAGCACCCCGACGACGAAGAATGCATGCACTGGTTGCTCAAATGCGGCACGCTGCTGCAACGCTGGGACGCCCTCGCATCGCAGCTGTCTTCGTTTATCGCGCGCAACCCCGGCAATATGGCCATGCGATTTGCTTTGGCCGGAGTGCTGTTGAGAGCAGGACGCCGGGTAGAGGCCCGTCGTGAATATGACTGTTTGCAAGTCCTGGCACCGGCCTTCGAGGGCTTGGACGAGTTAGCGAAGCAGCTGGCTGACCCGGTTGGTCAGGTGGTACAGAACCATGCCGCATGAGCCTTCAGCGGAGCACCGCGATCTGGTGATTCAGCTGGCCCGATTGGGCGATCTGGTGCAATCGCTTCCCGCCATTGAAGCGTTGTTGGAGACCGCTCAGGGGCGAACCTTGGATGTGCTCTGTGCGGCACCCTTGACGGCGGTGCTGGCCGGAGATCGGCGGATCGGCCGCGTGATTCCCTGGGACGGAGAACAATGGCGCGCGTGGGCCGAGCGGTGGCAGGAGAATCCGACTGCCACACTGCACGCCATGCAGCGCTATGTCGCGTCGCTGGGTGACACCACTTATGAACGGGTGTATCCGCTGAATCAGCACGTGCGAAGCCAATTGATGACGCAGCTGTTTTCAGGCCGTTTCTCCTCCGCACAGGATCAGGAGCACAGCGAGGCGCGGATTCGTCCCTGGGCGCAACATCTCCGGCAGGTCGCCAGGGAACGGGGAGCCAATCGCGTGCACCTCGCGGATGTCTGGTGCGGCATGTGCGGCGTGCGGCCGCGAGGGGAGGCGCCGTTGCTGGTGCCGCCGGCCGTCGATCTTCCGGGAGACCTTGCCGAGATCGGTGCGCGCCCGGGGCGCTGGGTGGCCTTGGCCATCGGTGCAGGGGAGGCGGATCGTTGTGTGGGCCCCGCCGTATGGAGCCAATGGATTCGTGAACTCCTGACCGAGACGGATGACGGGCACATCGTCCTGATCGGAAGCGGCACGGAGCGCGAGACGGCGCAGGCAATCCTCGAATCGCTTCCCGCGCTACTCCACGGTCGTATCTGGAACGCGGCGGGGCGCACGACCCTGTCCCAGTTGATGCGCGTGCTGCACACCTGTCACTGGGTCGTCGGAGCCGATACCGGCCCGCTTCATTTGGGCACGCTGGTCGGGACCAGGGCGATGGGATGGTATTTTTCACGCGCCCGTATCCACGAAACCGGTCCCTATGGCGACGGTCATTGGGTCTTTCAGCATGCGGCGCATACACAGCCCGGCAGCTGGCCGATCAAGGAGAGCATCGAGGTGATGTGCGACGGCCGGCATCGGAACGCGGAGGATTGGACGTTATGGAGGAGCCGTATGGATCGATGGGGAGTCTTTTTTGACGACGGCTCCGGCCGCGAGGCGATCGAACACTCGCGTGCCGGAATCTGGCGAACTTGTGCACCGGACCTTTGTGAATCGATGGCGGCATGAATCATCTTCATCACAATCTCGACCTCCTGGCGGCACGTGATCGGGACTTTGCGGCGGCGGTCAAGTCCGCAGCTGGCGGCGTGCTGGCGATCGAACCGGCGCGGAACCATGTGCCATCGGCGCGGCGTGCCGGCCGCTGGATTCATAGCGCGTACGATCCCCTCCGCGAAGCTCAAACCTGGGCTGCCACGCATGCAGCAACGTGCCAACCGGGAGAAACGGTCGTCGTAGCAGGGATCGGTCTGCTCTACCATGTCGAGGCGCTTCGAAACACATTACCGCCTGAGGTCTCTCTGGCCGTACTGATCCCCAGCCTCGACGAGTTTCACGATGCGCTGGAGGCGCGGGCCCTTGAGTCCTGGAGTGAATCGGTGCTGTGGCTGGCCGGATCGCCATCCGAGATTGCCGGGCGATTGACCCAGGCAGGCCGCCCGATACGTTGCCTGACGTACGCGCCGGCCGCGCAGCCGGATGCAGAGTTCCATCGCGCCTTTGAAGAAGGATTGCGGCGAGAGATTTCCCGCCAGGCCGGCGGCCAGTTGACGATTGCGCTGGTGGGACCGATTTACGGGGGTTCGCTTCCGATCGCCGGATACGTGAAGCGAGCCTTGGAAACACTGGGCCACAAGGTCCAGTGGATTGATCACAGCGTGCATGCGGCGAGTTATGAGGTGATGGGACGGCTCCAGGACGGGCGCAACCGGCAGTTGGTGCAGGGCCGGATGGCCGATGTGCTGAGCCAGTGGACTCTGGCCACGCTCGCGGAGTCGCCTCCCGACCTCGTGCTCTCGATGGCGCAGGCTCCCCTGACCTTGCCGGTTCTCGAACATCTGCGAAAAAAGAAATTTCTCACCGCGATGTGGTTCGTGGAGAACTACCGGCATTTGACCTATTGGCAGCAACTCGCGCCGGGATACGAATTCTGGTTCGTGTTTCAGCAGGGGGCGTGCATGGATGCGTTCCGGCAGGCGGGTGCGCGGCAGGTCAGTTACCTGCCTATGGCCGCCGATCCGGAGCTGCACCGTCCCTTGGCCCTGTCGGAAGACGACCGCCGTCTGTACGGCGCCGACGTGTCGTTCGTCGGCGCAGGGTATGCCAATCGCCGGCGGCTGTTTCCGTCTCTGCTCCGCCGGCCCTGGTCGTTCAAGCTCTGGGGGAACGAATGGGACGGCGCGGACGATCTCCGCTCGGTGCTGCAACTGGACGGAGCCCGGATCGACACGGCCACCTGCATGAAGGTGTTTAACGCTACGGCGATCAATCTGAACCTGCATTCCACGACTGGCGCCGGTTTGGATCCGGACGCCGACTTCGTGAATCCGCGTACGTTTGAATTGGCCGCCTGCGGGGCCTTCCAGCTGGTGGACCATCGCTCACAGTTGCCCAGGTTTTTCACCGAACAGGAGATGGTCTCGTTCAAGGAGTTTGGCGACGTTCCGGGATTGATTGAACGATGGCTGAATGATCCTCCGGCACGCCAGGCCATGGCCGATGCCGCCCGCGCGCGTGTGTTGAGCGAGCATACCTACGTGCATCGGATGCGAGAGTTGCTGGGACAGATCGGGCTGTCTCAGCCGGATCGCGTGGGCTCCGTGCTGCGAGGGGAGCGCCAGCAGGAGGCCCTACTGAAGCGTTGCGCCGATGATCGTCCGCTGGAAGCGCTGCTGAAGGATTGCCCGAACGGCCAGCGCATCGAACTCAAAGACGTGGCGGCCAGGATTCGCAGCAAAGGTCCCACCGCCGCGCTCAAGCGTGAAGAATTGATGGTGCTGATGCTGGATGAATATCGGAGCGAGACACGCGACCTGTTATGAGCACACGCATCCTTTTGATCAATATCACCAGAATGGGCGATCTCGTGCAAATGGGCACGCTGCTTCAGCGCCTCCAGCACGAATCGTCGGGAGCGGAAGTCGACCTGGTCGTGGACCAACGGTTCGCCCCGGTCGCGAAGCTGTTGCCGCACCTTCGGCACATTGTCGGATACGACTTTCATCGTCTGGTGGACGAGAGTCGGGCGCAAACCAAGGATGTGGTGACCCTCTATCAGGAGATGACGCGGTGGGCCGAGCCTCTGGTCGAGGCCCGTTATGACCGTGTCGTGAACCTGACCTTCAACCGGCGGAGCGGACTGCTGACCTCATACGTCGGCGCGAAAGAAATTCGCGGCATCGCAGCCCCGAAAGACGGAGATGTGACCATTCATAATCCTTGGATGGCTTATCTGACGGATGTGCATCATGAACGTCGTTTCAACCATTTCAATCTCGTGGATATCTATGCGTTGGGTGGCAGTGGCACGGGACCGTTTGCGCCGCTCTCGCTGAACATTCCCGCCGACACCGCTCAATGGGCGCATGATTTTCTCGCGTCGTGCGGCAAACAACCGATGTCTTGGGTCGCGGTGCAGGTGGGTGCCAGCGATCCCATGAAAGCCTGGCGCCCTGAATTGTTCGGGCAGACGTTGGCGTCCCTCAGCCGGCAGGCACCGGTCGGGTACCTGTTCATCGGCACCCCCGAAGAACGCAAAGCCATTCAACTCGCTCAAACCTCATTCCGCCAGGCGGGAGGGACTGCTCCGCTCTGCGATGCGGTGGGGAAGACCTCGTTACCGCAACTCGCCGCCCTGCTGTCGTGCTGCCGGCTGCTTGTGACCAACGATACCGGCCCCATGCATCTTGCAGTTGGTGTCGGCACGCCGGTGGTTGACCTCTCGGTCGGCCATGTGGATTTCCGGGAGACCGGGCCCTATGGACCGGGCCATTGGATGGTGCAGCCCGATCTCGGATGCGCGCCCTGCGGATTCGATCAGGTCTGTTTTCATCATGCCTGCAAAGACCGCCTCGTCCCGGATCAGATGGCGGCCTTGTGTTTGCACGCGCTCACTGGAGCCGCCTTCCCCCAATCGATTACCGGAGCGCGCATCTATCGCTCTCGTGCCGACGAGGACGGTTTGGGGAGCACGGAACTATGTGCCGGGCGGGAAGACCCTCTGGTCGAGTGGTACGGGCGTTTCTGGCGACGATTCTGGTTCGAAGAGTTCAGCGGCCGTCCCAGCCAGGTTCCTGCTCATCCCGATCCATCTCCTGATCGAGCCGATGCGCTGGCGGTGCTGGAACGCCTGACGCCCCTGGCGAGGCAGCTGATCGCCAAGGCTGAAGAACTCGTCCGTCTCACGACCAGACGCCCGTTGCCCGTCACCGCCTTGCAACAGATGCAGCGACAGGAAGCGGCGGAACGGCAAAAGATTGTTGCGCTCAGCATGCAAAGCCCGGCGACCGCTTCTCTGGCGGTGGCCATGGTGCGGGATACGCACAATGATGAGGGCAGCGAACTGACGGCTCTGGCGCAATCCCGGCTTGCCACCTACCGGCGCTGGCAGAAGCGAGTACATGCGGTGGCGGCCAGGTTCCGCGCATTCCACGACGCGCGAGGAACGGTTCGCCGCGGCGGATCCCGGGCTCTTCCCATGGCGCGTTCGGCATAGCGGCGATGGAAAACGTACGTGATACACCTGTTTGTCAAAGGAGTTTGATCATGCACATCACTCTGGATGGTGAGTCGTTGCAGTTACCGGATGACACGTCGATGATGAACGCACTGGCGGCCTTGAGCGATAAGGCACATGCCCGCCACCGCATCGTGACCTCGTTGACCGTCGGAGGGAATCGGATCAGCGATCGCGATCTCACCCCGCCGTTTCTCAATCAACTGGTCCGGGATGTGGGCGCGCTGCAGGCCATCTCTCAATCACTACACACCATCATCCAAGACGCGAAACGGGCTATCGAGCGATTTGCCGCTGAACTGCAGAGCGATGGGCAGGTGCTGCTGGCCCCCTTGCGATCCGGGACCGCTCAGGTTGGAACCATCGATGCGTGGCTCGGACGCCTGGCCGACTATACCGAAATGTTGGATGCCGGGCAGACCCAGGGTGTCGAGGGACTCTCCTCCGCCTCGTTGGTGCCATGGATCCAAGAATTGTTAGGAGCGCGCACCACGGCCGACGCGATCCGTGTCGCGGATTTGCTCGAATACGAATTATTACCCCGCCTCGGCGACGCCGGTCTGGCTGCTTAATGTTCGTTGCTGTTCGATAGAGAACAGGGCCTACGGCTACGTCTCGTTGCGCGCAATTCCTTCGCATCCTGAACCGCTTAAGTCTTCCCAAAAGCCTACCGATAAGGGGCACAGCAACTAGGTAACCAGGCGCAGCGGGGATGTGGCCACGTCTCCACCAGACCCGGTTACCACCTCGTCGGCACGGACGCCGGCGAATCCGAGAGTAGTGCGGAAGCTTCAGGAGGAAGTACATCATGGCATTAGTCGTCAATACCAACGTTGCGTCACTGGCAGCCCAGCGGAACCTTGCGGTCAACCAGGCTCAATTGGGCCGTTCAGTTGAACGGTTGTCGTCCGGTTTGCGCATCACCCGCGCGGCCGATGACGCGGCCGGTTTGGGCGTGTCTGAAACGTTGCGTGCTCAGATTCGTAGTATCAATCAGGCCAATCGAAATGCCGGCGACGGTATCAGCTTGACGCAGGTCGCGGACGGCGCGGCGGCCACCATCGGCAGCCTGTTGTCTCGTATGCGTGAGTTGGCGACCCAGTCGGCCAGCGGAACGTTGGGAACCACCGAGCGTTCCTACCTGGACCAGGAATTTATTGCGTTGCGGTCGGAAATCGATCGGATTTCGGTCACGACGGAATATAACGGTCAGCCGCTTCTCAGCGGAAGCACCAACACGTTTGAGGTCTTCATCGGCTTCAAGAGTGGATCGGGCAATTCATTGAATGTGGCTTTGGATGACCTCGACGTAGCGGCGGTTGGATTGACCGGCGCCAGCGTCTCGACGGCGACAGCTGCGCAGTCGATGCTGGCCAAGATCGACAGCGCAATCAGCGCAGTGGCAACCGCCCGCGCGAATTACGGGTCGATTCAGAGCCGGTTCGAAGTCGCGATCCAGAATCTGACGGTCACGGCCGAGAACTTCACCGCGGCCGAATCGCGGATCCGCGATGCGGACATTGCCCAGGAGACATCTGTGTTCACGAAGAACCAGATCCTTACCCAATCCGGTATCGCGATCTTGGCACAAGCCAATTCGCTGCCACAGCAAGCGTTAGCGTTGCTGCGAGGATAAGGCTTCAGCCGGCGGGTAGCTCTCCATAGGGAGGGCTACCCACGGACTGAACCTAGGAGGGCATCATGGTCCACGATGTTTCCAACTATAAAGACCTCCCCGCAGCCGCGATCCAGGCGGCGCAGCATGCGCCGCAACACTCGGCCGAAAAGAAGGTCGAGAAGCAGGAGCCGGAACCTCAGGAATCATCCCCCGAGGCCAAGGCCAAAGACTTGGATCAGGCCTTGTCGCGGGTACGTGAAGTGTTTCAGAAAGCGGATTCCAGACTGGAGTTCACCGTAGATCCGGATCTGGACCGAGTGGTCGTCAAGGTGATGGACGGGGACTCCGGCACCATCATCCGCCAGATACCGCAGCAGGAAGTGATCGACCTTGCGAAAAGGCTGGAAACGCCTACCGGGCTGCTGCTGCACCATAAGGTGTAGCCCCCTTCGCAACGGCATGAAAGGGATGTCATGGCGATTAGTTTCGGCGGGTTAGGCAATGGCGTGGACTTTGGTCAAGTCGTCTCCGAGCTGGCCAAAGTCCAACGCTTGCCGATCGACGCGTTGAACGCGAAGAAAAAAGACCTGCAGACGAAACTCACCGACTACGGTTCACTCGGCAACAAGCTGCTGGCGCTTCAAAGTGCCGCCAATGCCCTACGCCTCCCATCCAGTTTTGACCGCACCACCACCACCGTCAACGATGAAACCAAACTGACCGCGCAAGCCGGTGCCGGCGCGGCCACGGGCAGCTATACGGTGCAGGTGTCTCAATTAGCCAAGGCCCATCAAATCACGAACAGCACCGCCAAGGCGGTAGCCTCCACGACGACGTCGGTCGTCTCCGGCGGCCCGGGTACGTTTACCTTCAAGGTGGGAACCGGCGCGAATCAAACCGTGAACTTGAGCGATGGCGCCACACTCGAAGATCTTCGCTCCGCCATTAACGATCTAGGAGCCGGTGTCACCGCCTCCGTCATCAATACCGGAACGGAAACGACCCCGGCCTATCGATTGACCCTCACCGCCACTGCATCCGGCGCAGCGAATACCGTCACCGTGGTCGCCGATTCCACCAGCCTCGATTTGACGAATTCCAGTGGGTCAGGCGGCAGCAGCACGCTGCAAGCAGGGCAGAACGCCATTGTGCTCATCGGCGATCCCGATCAAACCACGATTTCCATCGAGCGCGAATCCAACGTTATTACCGATGCGATTCCCGATGTCACACTCACGCTGAAATCCAAAACCGCCACCATCCCGAGTCCGGAACCGGTCACGGTCAATATCACCCGCGACCCCGACAGTGTTAAAACCAATATCCAGGCGTTGGCAACCGCGTATAACGATGTCGTCAAGTTCGTCAATGAGCGAACGGTCTATGATATCTCGACGAAGACCGGCGGGATCTTTTTCAACGAGAGCACGGCGAAAAACGTCTTGAGTCAGGTACGCTCCGCGATCTCCGCGGAGGTCGGTGGATCGTCCACTTACAAGAGCCTGGGGGCGGTCGGATTCAAAACCGAGCGCGACGGCACCATCACGATCGAAGACTCCAAGTTAGACACGGCCTTGGCGAGCAACTACAACGCCACCAAAGCGCTGTTCGTCACGCAATCGGGGTCGAGCGGCGTTGCGGATCGTGTCGTCAAGGCCGTCGATTTTCTCGATGCCGTCGATAGCGGCGCCTTCGCGATCCGAAAAAACTCCATCACCAGCCAAATCGGTAAACTCACCGACGAAATCGGCCGAAAGGAAGATATCGCGTCGGCCTATGAAGAACGATTGCGACTGCAGTTCGCGTCACTGGACGCGTTATTGCAAAAGCTCCAAGGACAAACCAGCGCTCTCCAGGCGTTACAATAACCGGATAAGGTCACTATGATTGCTGCGGCAGCGAACGCCTACAAACAAACACAGGTCATGACAGCGAACCGGGTGCAGCTGATCGTGCTGCTCTACGATTCGGCGATTCAGTCGATGGAACTCGCGCGGGAAGCCATTCTCACCAACAACTACAAGGACAAGGCGCGATTTCTCGATCGCAGCATGGCCATTGTCGGAGAGTTGTCCAGCGTGCTGGATTTCGAGCGAGGCGGGGAGATCGCTGTGTCCCTGCACCGCCTGTATGACTACATGGTTCAACAGTGTATCCAAGCCAATCTCCGGCATAGCGGCAAACATCTGGACGGACCGATTCGCTGCCTAACGACACTCCGGGAAGGATGGCAGGTCGTGGCCAGGCAAGAAGCGGTGGCCCATGTCGGCGGCTAGTCCTTCCAAAACCGGTTCCCTTCCCGATCTCCGTGCCATTGAACAACTCACCCTTCAAGCGCTGACCGCCGCCCGGGCCGGTGATTGGGATCAAGTCGACGCCTGCTACAGTGAACGCGCGATCAGCCTAGCCTCTTGCGCCCCCGACCCTGCACTCGTCCGGCAACTGCTGAGCATGGACGAAGAAGTTCGCCAGGCTATCCTGGTCGCACAAGCGGGTCTCTCCGGCTTGTTGGCTGAAACCGCCCAAGTGAAACGACGCCTGCGCCGATTACGCGAAAATAGCGGACAACTCGCCTCCGACAGTGTAACCATACATCGTGAAGCCTGAGGTTCGCGCGGCCGCCGGACCCGGCTCCTCCGTCCACGAGAGAGGTGTGGTATGACTCCTGTACCTGACCGGCCGCTTCACCCGCACACGACCATCAAGAGTGAAGAACGGCGCGAATGGCTCCGTATCGACGATCGACTGCTGCTCGAGTATCGGCGGGCCGACGAACCGATCGAAGCGATGAACCAATACTTGCCGCCGGCGACGGAAGACACCATCGCGACGGCAGTCTCGAAGCCGACCGTGGATTTATTGGTTCGGGCAGGGGAGACGTTTGCAAGTTCTCCGCTCCTGCCCTGGGTATCGAAAATCGACTGGATGCTCGAGACGATTCTGAAGTCGCTCGTGAAAAGTCACCCCGGCAGCGTGGCCATTGCGCGACTGACCGAGGTGGACATCAGTGCGGGCGGGTTGGGATTCGACACGCCCCGCCGATTCCAGGCGGATGACCTCCTGGTCTTGAAGGTGATTCTCCCGCCGTTCAGCATCATCGAAACGACGGCAAAAGTCATTCGGGTGACCCCGGTCGAAGCTGGCGTCGGAGGGTTTCATCTCGCCACCCAGTTTGTCGATCTGGGCGGCGACGAACAGGAACTGATTATCCGGCACATCCTTCAGGTTCAAGCCGAGCGGCTGCGGACGAGGAAGGCCGCGCATCACCCGATGTGAACCGCGGCCTCCGGCAAGGAGGGGACTCGGGGGGATTACGCCGCGCGTTCAGGCGAAGAAGCGGATTCGGCTGGAATCGGCGCAGGTTTGGCAAGCTCCATCAAAAGAGCGTCGGCCGCTCCGCTGAGAGCCACGGCAGCAGGGGCGGTAGGCTCGAATTCCACCACCGGCAGATAGCTGCGCACCGCGCGAGTCATGGCCGGATCGTCGGGAATCTCACCCAGCATCGTCAACTCTCCTCCGACATATTCCTTCAACAACTTCTTTAATTGCAGCACATTCACTCGCGATTTGCCTGAGACGCGATTGACGATGAGGTGCGGCTGAAACCCTTGCAGGGTCCGGGTGGCGGTGGCCCTGGCGTTCGGATCGGTTTCGCCGACCGCCTGAATCACCTCGTCGATACTGGCGAAATCTCGCTCCGAGAGCGCCTCGCTGACGGCGTCCCGCGACAAGAAAGCCGACAAGACTCGCCGGATGGCGGCTAATTTAATGAACCGGTAGAGGTCCAGGACTGAGGTCGGATCCGGCGTCGCCACGGTGAGATAGTGATCGGCCATCAGGAAGAAATCCAGCGCATGGTAACTGGTGCCCGCGCCGATATCGACGATGATGATGTCGGCCTGCAACTGAGCGAAGTGGCGAATCAAACGCTTTTTCTTGGCATAGGGGAGGTTGGCGGTGGCCAGCGTATCGCCGGTGCCGGGCAGCAGTTGCAGGAAAGGATGCGCCGAAATGGGCTGAAGCACCTCGTCCAACCGCTCCACCCGCCGTTCGACAAAATCCGTCAGGGTCCGGGGAGGATTCAAGAGACCGAACAGAATATGCGCGTCGGCGCCGCCCACATCCAAATCAGCCAGCACCACACGTCGGCCTCGTTTGGCCAATAACATCGCCAGATTCGCGGCGATGACGCTTTTGCCCACGCCGCCTTTCCCTGATCCAATCGACACGATCGTGGCCATCCGGTGCTCTCTCTCAGACTGGTGGAATCGGCGCGCTCTGGTCCGGCCCTCGAAGCGTTCCGGGCGGTCCGCACCTTGCGACCCTATTAAACCCCATCGTTCACGAACGGGCAACTAAAGTTTGAGATGGCGCCCACCGATACCATATCCGTTATGAACAACGCTAGTGCGCCCACAACCAACGTCAGCCTCAACAGTGTGTCGCCTTCGGAAGGCGAGATTCTCACCGTGACGGAAGTCGCGCGGTTTCTGCGCGTGCCGAAGTCCACGGTGTATAAGCTCGCGCGCCTGGGAGAATTGCCGGCTTCGAAAATCGGAAAGCACTGGCGGTTCCTCCGGCGCGACATTCACGAATGGATGCACAGCCGGACCCAGCATCACTGATCTCTCGCTGAAGCGACGGAGATGCGGGAATGCACAGAAGGTGAGCGGCGCGGCCTCGCGGGATGCCCGGCAAGCCGACTCATCTGAAACGGTTCGAACGAGGTATGCGATGGCCGAGACCAACACGGTGAGAAAAGCGGAGCTGCCTGCTGCGAAGCTGGCGCCCGACACATTCAAGCAGCTCCGGGATCTCATTTATGAGAAGACCGGCATTCACTTTCAGGATAACAAGACGTACCTGCTCGAAAGCCGGCTGCTTCCCAGATTGAAAGCCTGCCGTTGTCTCACGTTCGAAAACTATCTGAACTTCTTGCGCTTCGATGCGTACCGGGATCGGGAAATCACCGAGCTCTACACGGTCATCACCACGAATGAAACCTATTTCTTTCGGGACGAAGCCCAGCTCGACAGTTTTATGAAGGTGATGATTCCGGAAGTCATGAAAACGAACGCCCAGACGAAACAACTCCGCATCTGGAGCGCCGCCTGCTCCACCGGGGACGAACCCTATACGCTTGCCCTGCTGCTTCGCGACTATCCGCCGCTGACCGGCTGGACCATCGACATCCTAGCGACCGACATCAGTGAAAATGTCCTCACTATCGCGCGGGCGGCGACCTATTCCTCCCATTCGTTGCGCAAAGTGCCGCCGGCCATGCTCGCACGCTATTTCACCGGCAAGAAGGAAGAGCAGACCCTTGTGCCTGCGGTGAAAGACATGGTGCGGTTCATGAATGTGAATCTCTACGATCGCCCTCGCCTCAAGCTGATCCGCGGCATCGATATCATTTTTTGCCGCAACTGCCTCATCTATTTCGACGATAAAGCCAAGGCGCAAATCGTCTCGGATCTGCGCGATGCCCTTCGCCCGAAGGGTTACTTGATGATCGGATTTTCTGAGACCCTGCACGATACGGCGGGGCTGTTCAAAACCATTCATGCAGGCCGTTCAGTCATTCATGAGAAACAGTAAGGAGGACTCATGCCCGCTGATCCAAATATGAAGATTCTCGTCGTCGACGACATGTCCACCATGCGGCGGATCGTCAAAAACATTCTGAAACAACTGGGGTTCAACAACCTGGAAGAAGCCGAGAACGGTCAGGAAGCGTTGACCAAATTGAAGGCCGATACCTATGGCTTCGTGGTGTCCGACTGGAACATGCCCGTCATGATGGGCATCGACATGCTGCGCGCCATTCGGGCCGATGAGGCGTTAAAAAAAATTCCGGTCCTCATGGTCACGGCCGAAGCTCAGAAGGAAAATCTCATGGAGGCCGTTCAGGCCGGCGTCAGCAACTACGTCGTCAAGCCGTTCACCGCAGAGACGATGCAGGAAAAAATCAACAAGATTTTCAAGTAATCGGCTCTTAACCGGTGGGGGGACGATGATACAGCCACGCGCGGCGGCCCAGTCGCAACCAGCGATGCATGAACCAGAGCAGGAAGACAAAACGCCCGACACCAAGCTCTACGAAGAACTCGGAGAACTAGCCCGCTTCATCGACACCACGATGAAGACGCTGTCTGAATTCAGCGCGCCGGTCAGCACCTCTACCGAGCAGCTGCCGCAAGCGTTGACCCATCTCACGAATCTCAAGACCATGACCGAGCAGGGGACGCATCGCGTCATGCTTGAAGTGGAAGCCATTCAGGACAACCACCTCAAACTCAGCGGCATGATCAAGGACCTGACGCTCACCTTGCAGAAACAGCAGGTGGCCCCGGCGCTCCTCCAACAGATGCAGGCCGTCGCCAACGCCGTCAACGCCGACGATAAACGCTTGCTCGACATCATGACGGCCTTGTCTTTCCAGGACCTGGTGGCGCAAAGCGTGAACAAGCTCGTCACGATCCTCCAGGAAGTCGAACACAAGTTGCTGCAGCTCGTGGTGGTCTTCGGCCCCTATCAGAAGCAGGCCGCCAAGAAAGAGCAGGACAAGGCCAGCGAAATGCTGAAGCAGTTGGAAGCGACTAAAAATACGTCCATGAATCAGGATTTGGCCGACGAAATCCTGAAGCAATTCGGTTTTAACTGAGGTGGGTTATGAGCGATGAAATGCAGGAAATCCTGACCGACTTTCTGACGGAATCCAACGAGATGCTGGAAGTGCTGGATCAGCGGTTCGTGACGCTGGAGTCCGACCCCAACAATACCGATCTCCTCAATGAGATCTTCCGCGCGATGCACAGCATGAAGGGATCGGCCGGATTTCTCGGCTTCAACCATCTGGTCGACGTGGCCCACCGCGGGGAGAATATTCTAAACAAGCTACGCCAGGCTGAAATGGCCGTCAATCCGGCCATCATCAGTGTGATTCTCGAAACCATCGACATCATCAAGGCCATCATGGCCGATATCCGGGAAACCGGCACCGACAGCCATGTCCCCACCGCCGCGATTGCCGGGAAACTCGACGATATTCTGAATGGAACCGCGGCCACGGCGGCGCCGGAAGCCGCTGCGGGTCCGAAAGCTCAAGCCGCGTCGCCCGCCTCGGAGCCGGCTGCTCCTGTCGCCCCACCTCAGACGCTCGGCGAGATCCTGGTGAACGACGGGGTGGCCTCCAAAGAGCAGGTGTTCGATGCGCTCACCGCGCAACAGCATCAACCGGAGCCGAAGACGCCGCTGGGCGAAATTCTGCTCCAGGCGAAAGCCATCACCGAACGCGCTCTCGACCAGGCCCTGCACAAGCAAGAAAAACAGCCGAAGCCGGTGGAAGAAGATGCGACGATCCGCGTGGAAACCAAACGCCTCGACAGTGTGATGAATCTGGTCGGTGAGCTGGTCCTCGGGCGAAACCGTCTCATCAAGATCGGCACGCAATTGGAACAGCAGCACGAGTCCGACCCGCAAGTGCGCGTGCTCAGCGAAACACTCGCGCAACTCAACCTGGTGACCACCGATCTGCAGCTAGCGGTGATGAAGACCCGCATGCTGCCGATTAAAAAAGTCTTCGCCAAGTTGCCGCGCATGGTGCGGGACTTGTCGCAAAAGCTGAACAAGCAAGTGCATCTGGAGATGCGCGGCGAGGAAACGGAGCTGGATAAATCCGTGGCCGACGAGATCGGCGACCCGCTGGTGCACCTGGTACGCAATGCGATCGACCATGGGATCAAAACACCGGCCGAGCGCCAGGCGAAGGGGAAGGCGGGAGAAGGCCAGCTGACCATCGCCGCCAGCCAGGAAGGCAACAGCATCGTCATTCGGATCAATGACGACGGGCGCGGGATCCAGGTGGAAAAGATCAAGGAAAAGGCTTTGGCCAAAGGCCTCATCAGCGAGGCCGAACTCGCGACGATGGAACATCGTGAAGTTCTCAATCTGATTTTCCTGCCCGGATTCAGCACCGCCGAGAAAGTGACGGATGTGTCCGGCCGGGGCGTGGGCATGGACGTGGTGCGCACGAACATCCGGAAAATCAACGGCAGCGTGGACCTGGAGTCCGAGCCGGGCAAGGGCAGCCAGATCATCATCAAGCTGCCGCTGACGATCGCGATCATTCAGGCCTTGATGGTGGAAGTCGAGCGTTCGATCTTCGCCATCCCCTTGAGCACCGTCATCGAGGCTGTGCGCATCTCGCGATCGGAGATCAAAACGATCAACGGGCGAGAGGTGCTGCACCTACGCGATCGCGTGTTGCCGCTCATTCGACTGGCGCAAGAATTCGATATTCCGACGGACGCCGATCGGGAACGGTTCTACGTGGTCGTCGCGGCCTTGGGCGACCGCCGCATCGGAGTCGTGGTCGATGAACTGCGCTCCCAGGAGGAAGTCGTCATCAAGTCCATCTGGGATTATCTGGAAACCGTCAAAGGCGTGTCGGGGGCCACGATCACCGGCGAAGGTAAGGTGGTGCTCATTCTGGATACCTCTGAGCTGGTCCAAAACGCCCAAGCGTGGCACAACCCGGGCATCGCCGCCTGACGGAAAGACCGAGACCGGGGTTGGAAACGAGAGATAGGTATTCTGAAATAGTTGTTGAACAGAGACGCGCGAGATCGGAGGAAGTATGTCCACACTGATTAATGAAATCGATGCCAGGACGAGGCTGGCCGGCGCGAACCAGATGGAGTTGCTGCTGTTCAAGCTCGGGACGAACGAGATTTTTGGCATCAATGTGTTCAAGGTACGCGAGGTGATGAAGCTGCCGGAGCTCACCCAGATTCCGGAAGCCGATAGCCGGATTGTCGGCATGGCGAATATCCGGGGCATCATGGTTCCCGTCGTCGGGCTGAAGCGCAGTTTGGGCCTGGGCATGGAAACCGAGGGGCAAGGGACTGGCTCTCCCGGAGGAAACCCGTACCTGATCGTCTCGGAATACAACGGTAGCCTGCAAGGATTTCTGGTCGCCGGTGTGGATCGCATTATTCGCTTTTCCTGGTCTGCCATTAAGACGCCTCCGGCGATCGTCCGGGAAAACAACAAAGGCGCCGTGACGGCGGTCACGATGCTGGAAGACGGGCGGATGGTCCTGATTCTGGATGTGGAAAAGGTCTTGAACGATATATGCCCGCGCACGGATGACGATGTGTTCGCCGGTATGACCATCGCACCGGAGCTGAGGTCGAAGTGCGTATTGTTCGCCGACGATTCATCCGTGGCCCGTATGCAGATTCGAAAAGCCTTGGACCGCCTCTCCATGTCGTATGTGATCGCCACCACCGGCGGGGAAGCCTGGGCGAAGTTGCAGGCCCTGGCGGAACAGGCCACAGCCGAAGGAAAAGAACGGGTGGATCAGATCCAGTGCATTCTGAGCGACATCGAAATGCCCGAGATGGACGGATTCACCTTGACCAAACACATTCGTGCCGATCCGAGGCTGGCGCACCTCCCGGTCATGCTCCATTCGTCCCTGACCGGCGCCTGCAACATGGAAAAGGGGCGAACCGTCGGCGCAACGGATTACATTACGAAGTTCGACGCGAAAATGCTCGGCGAGAAACTGGCGCTCTATATTCAGAATCCCAACCTGCACGCAAAGAAAGCGGCCTGACCCTCGACCGCAGACAACCGTCAGGTGAGCGCTGATTCAAGCTTTGTGTACAGTCGGCCGATGTATCGGTAAACACCCTATGGCACTACCACTCTCACAGCCGCAGAGCGTCGCGAACCCGGTTCGTGTCTTGGTCGTGGACGATTCCGCGTTTATGCGGAAAAGCCTCACCTCCATGCTCGAAGAGGGCAAGCAGATCCAGGTGGTCGGGGTGGCGCGGAACGGCGAAGAAGCGGTCCAACAGGTTCAGCAGCTGAAGCCCGATGTCGTCACGATGGATGTGGAAATGCCGGGGATGACCGGACTTCAGGCGCTGCAGCAGATCATGACCAAGAATCCCGTGCCGGTCATCATGGTGAGCTCCGTGACGGTTGAAGGCGCTCAAGAAACGTTGCAGGCCTTGGAGTGGGGGGCGGTTGATTTTATTCCCAAACAACTGGACGGCGTCGCGTCAAAAATCGCAGAGATTCAAAAAATCCTGGTCCCTAAAGTGCTGGCTGCCCGATATGCCGGCAGCAAACTGAAAAGACTGAACGTCACGGGTCCGGCGAAAGTCACGGCGGCTCCGGCCAAGGCCTTGAGCAGCCGATCTGTCTCCGTGACGCGCGGCACCAAACTGATTGCGATCGGATGCTCCACCGGTGGACCGCAAGCCCTGTTCGAGATTATCCCCACCATCCCGGGCGATTGTCCGGCCGGGATCGTCATCGTGCAGCACATGCCGAGTACGTTTACAAAACCTTTTGCCGAACGATTGAACAATCTGTGCGCCTTGGAGGTGCGGGAGGCGGTCGACGGCGACGAAGTGACAGCGGGGCGGGTGCTGGTCGCGCCGGGCGGCATGCAGTTTCGAGTGGTGAAGAAAACCATTACGACCTCGGTAGTCAAATTGTCTCCCAATTTCGAAAAACATCCCCATGCGCCCTCCGTCGACGTCATGCTGCAATCCGTGGCCGAATTGTTTGGTGAACGCAGCATCGGAGTGATTTTAACCGGCATGGGGCATGACGGTCTGGAAGGAATGAAGGCCATCAAAGCAGCAGGAGGTCGAACCGTGGCGCAGGATGAAGCGTCGAGTGTCGTGTACGGCATGCCGAAAGCTGTCGTTGAAGCAGGATGTGCGGAAAAAGTGGTGGCGCTTCCAAAAGTCATCGGCGAGATCATGAACATGGTGTGAGTGAAATCGTCAAGTCAACCGTTCACGCATGGAGGAGTAGGAGGAGGTATGGGGATCATGATGAAGCGCATGTCGATCGGACCGAAGTTCATTGTCTCTATTTCGCTAATGGCTTTGATCGTAATCGGGCTGGGGCTCGCAGTTCTGTATCAGCAGGAAGAATCCAAGATGGACACGATGTTGACCGGCCGCTCTAACATCGTCGCGACGCAGATCATGATCAGCCGCGCCTACATCACGCAGAATTACGTCGCCAAGATCAAGAAATCCAAAATGGGTGGCGAAATCCAAGTGCTCAAGGATCATGCGGGCATGGCCGATGCGATTCCCTTTCCTGCCACGGCGGTTCGTGAAATGGGCGAAGAGGCCAATCGCAGCGGCCTCTACAATGTCCGCCTCATCAGCCAGAATCCCATGAACCAGGCCAATACCCCGAAGGATAATTTTGAAAACGAAGCCATCCGCGCCATCATGGCCGGAGCCGAATCCTATGCGCGCCGGGATGAAATCAATGGTGTGCCCACGTTCCGCCGCGCGACCGTGGACAAAGCCAGCTCGACGGCCTGTTTGAGCTGCCATACCAACAATCAGGTCGGTGATGTGCTGGGCATGCTGAGCATGTCGATGCCGATGACCGAAGCCATTGCACTCTCCAATCGCTCCATATGGCAGACGGGCGGCTTGATGGGCGCCATGGTCGCCATCATTCTTGTCGTGATGTATATGCTGCTTCGCAACATCGTCCTGCAGCCGATGGCCAAGATGAGCGAGATCTCCCGCGACATCGCCAAGGGCGAAGGCGATCTCACCAAGCGCGTGCCGGCCGAAGGCCATGACGAAATCGCGCAGATGGGTCAGTACTTCAACGAGTTCATCGAGAAGTTGCAGCACATGGTCAAGAAGGTCGCTCACGTGACGGATAAGGTCGCGTCCGCCTCGGTCGAGTTGTCCGCTACTGCCGAAGAAATCTCGAAGGGCACCGATACCTTAACGTCCCGCGCGTCACAAACCGCCGCCGCGGTGGAAGAAATGAACGCGACGGTCGGCCAGGTTGCGCAAAATTCCGGCAAGGCCGCCAGCTTGGCGCAGGATACGGTCAAGACCGCGCAAGAGGGTGGCACAGTGGTGTCCAGCACCATCTCCGGGATGCAACAGTTGTCCGAGGCGGTGTCGAACTCGGCGACGATCATCTCCGATCTGGGCAAGTCGTCCGATCAAATCGGCGAAATCGTCCGCACGATCGAAGATATCGCCGACCAGACCAACCTGCTGGCCTTGAACGCCGCGATCGAAGCGGCGCGAGCCGGCGAACAGGGACGTGGATTCGCCGTCGTGGCCGATGAAGTCCGGAAACTTGCAGAACGGACGACCAAAGCCACGAAGGAAATCGGCGACATGATCCGCCAGATCCAACAGGATACGCGCGGAGCCGTCGATTCGATGCAGCAGGGCACGCATAAGGTCACGGCGGGTGTGGATCTGGTCAACAAGACCGGCGAAGCCCTCGCCCAGATCGTGCGGATGGTCTCGGAAAGCGCCGATATGATCCGGCAAATTGCGGTGGCCTCCGAAGAACAGTCGGTGGCGACGCAACAAATTGCCAGCGATATCGAAAACGTGGCGAAAGTCACGAAAGAGTCGTCGTCCGGCGCGCATGAGTCGGCGAAGGCCAGTCAGGACCTCAGCCAGTTGGCGGTCGAACTGCAGGGAATCGTGGGTGGATTCAAGCTGTAAGCAGCAACCACCAGGTGCCATCGCCAGACGGTCCGCAGACTACTCCGCGGGCCGTCTGGTTGCGAAGCCCGTTGACGATCTTCTCAGTCTTGTAGGATTTCCATACGTTGAAGTTGACGAAAAGTTTGTAATGTCGCCGCAGAGGGGAAAGCTATGAATGGATGGTTGAGTCATCTCTCAATCAAAAGGAAATTGTTCTTCCTTGCCACTCCATTTGTCCTAGCCTTGGCGGCGGCTTTCACAAGTTTGTACGTCGGTGTCGAAGAGGTCAAAGTCAATGGACCGCTCTACAAGCAAATTGCGCAAGCGAAGGATCTGATGGCCGATGTGCTTCCCCCTCCGGAGTATCTTGTAGAGTCTTATGCAATCACTCTCGAGATGTTGGTAGAAACGGATCGGGCGAGCCTTGACGCTCTGATCCTTAAGAGTAAGCGCTTGCGCGAAGAATATGAGCTCCGACACTCATACTGGGAAAAAGAGCTTCCAGAGGGAGAGCTGAAACATAGGCTCACGTTTTCTGCTTATCAAGCGGGACGAGCCTTTCTCGACGTCCGAGACCGCGACTTCATTCCGGCAGTGGTAGCCGGCGATCTGAATAAAGCGCGTCAGCTGGCAATCACTGCTTTGCGACCGAAATATATTGAACATAGAACGGCCATCGACCAGGTCATCGCCCTTGGGATTCCTTGGCAGAAACAAATGGAGGAGCAGATCGCTACTGTCATTCAGAGCTACCTCCGTCAAGGCATTTTATGGACGGTTGTGTTTCTTGCCGTCGCAGTATTCATAGGATTGTCGGTTGCAAAATCCATCACTCAGCCTTTGTCCATTATGTGCAAGATCTCGCGCGACATCGCCAAGGGCGAGGGCGATCTCACCAAGCGCGTGCCGGCCGAAGGCCATGACGAAATCGCGCAGATGG
>CABVSR010000007.1 GCA_902500995.1 uncultured Nitrospira sp. | reverse complement strand
CTTCACTGCGCGCATGGGCCGAGCACATTCTGATCGTGCGCGGTCTGCGAGCAAGAAGGACGGGGCGGCTACTCCCTCTCCTAACATTTCGACCCATCCGTCCGGCACGCCTCCGCCCGATCGTTGAACCCGGAATTCCGTAAACTCTCATAGACATTCTGCTGGCGTTCCCTTTCCCGATCGTAGGCAGTCTGTTCCCGCCCCTCCGTCTGATACCCGCCGCCGGAATTTCGCCGGGGCTGCCGCGCCACCAGCACCTTGCGCACCTCGGTTTCGTAGTAGCCGCGCGTCTGAGGATCGGGATCCTTTTGATAACAGGTGTTCAAGAACTTGCGGCCTTCGGCATCATGCCCCACGGCATAATGGGCGAAGCCGACGTTGCAATACGCATTGGGCGTGGCGGGGTCGAGCGCGAGCGCCTTTTCCGAGTCCGCGAGTGCGTTCTGAAACTGCTCGTGACGGCTGTAGATTTCGGCACGGGCTTTATAGGCGCCGACGTGTTTGGGGTCGAACCGGATCGCGGCGGTGAAATCGTCGAGCGCTTCACGGTCCTTGCCCCGATACTCTCGCACGTAGGTCAGGCCGCGCCCATAGTGCGCATCGGCACCGGGGCGGAGACGAATCGACGACGAATAGTCATCCAGCGCCTGCGGAATCCGTCCAAGCATCTTGCCCGCCTTGGCGCGGATGAGATAGGCCTCGGCCTGGTTCGGCTGGCGGCGGATGACTTCCGCCGCATCCTGCACCGCCTGGGCATAGGATCCCAGAAAATACAAGCAGCGGGCGCGAGCGAGATAAACGCCGGTTTGATTGCGTTTTTGATCGAGCAGGTGAGTGAGGAGTTCGAGCGCGTCCCGATTGCCCTTGCCGTTGGCTTCGCAGTAGGCATCTACCGAGGCATCTCCGCAGGCCACCGCCAAGAGGAAACCGCACAGCACGACGACACTGCTCGCGCAACGACCGGCTTGGTTCATGCCCGCCTCCGGAGACGGGCGCATTATCCACTCGTCGGACAAACCACGTCAACGTTTGACCGGGGCCGATCGTACCGAGCCACTCCCTAGAATCCGACTGAGACGCCGACGGTGCCCAGCAAGGCCGCCCGCTCAGAAGGTCCCATGAATTCGGTGCCGAGTCCGCCGTCCAGCACCACCCGCGACGTGAGTTGGTGGCGCAGGCCGATTTCCACGCCGGTATGGTTCCGCTGCCCCTGCCGATCAGACTGCCTGGTATACAGACTGACGATGAGTGTGTCGCGAAACCAACCGGGATACCCCAGCGGATAACTCACCGCCGCCACGGCTCGATAGGTGCCGGGCCGCTCTTGTCCTTGTGGAGAGCCGAGTATTGTATATCCTCCGTTGAGATGCACCCGCAGTCTCCCGAACGACCGCGTCAGAATCCCCGTGAGTTGCGTATCCACGCCTTTGGAGTTCACGCCGGTGGGGAAATCCGCCTCCACCCGGACCGCCAACGCCGGCAGGTTCAGCGTTTCCGTGTTGAAGTTGTAGAGCAGGCCAAGATGCAAATCTCCCGACTTGTTGGCGCCGACCAACGATTGTGGATCGGTGAACAGATCTCCCTGCATTTCAATTTGCGCATTGGCGAAGGCGCCATAGATGATCTGCGGTTGGAACGTCACGTGGGTCCGCCCTTCGCGCCGGTCGTTGAACCGCACGCCGCCTTCCAGGCCGATTTCCCCTTTGGGGATGGCATAGGCGTCCTCCAGGCCGATCGGACGATTCGGGTCCAGGTTGTCATGGTCCAACGCCAGAGCCGGTCCCGCCAGGCCGGCCATCCATGCGCAGAGCAGCCACCGCAGTGTTCGTCCGGGCGCGATGCTCAATGGTGATGCGCTCCTTCTGTGCTGAGGATCATGGGATTGGTTGCATCCGCAGCGGCCAGATAATACGTGTTCACCAGCCGATAGATTTCCGCCCGCTTCGACTCCCACGTCGGGAGTCGCTCGCTTGCCAGAATATCGCTGATATTGTCATGCAGCATATGCAGGTTGTCGAAGATATGGGCGAGTTCGGGGTACCGCGCGGCAAATTGCGGGCTCAACTCCGCGGTCAGCGGCATGAACGTCCAGTCAACGGGCGGCACGTCGAGGTAGCGCCGGTAGGTCGCGAGAATCGGGCGCACAGCCTGTGTTTTGGCCGGCAGATCAGGCGCCGCCAGCAACGGATCGTAGACCGCCACCTGGAGATAGTGGTACGACCAGATGGTGGCATTGAAGAGCGGGAACCGCTGCCGGAACGTTTTGGAATAGGGAAAGCCGTCCAGGCGGCGGTGGTCCAGTAGCTTCGACGTGATGGCGTAGGCGCTGTCTTTGTAATAGGCCAGAACGTTGCGGATTGCGCGATCCTTATCCGGCTCGTCCGACACGGCAATGTCGTACGTGGCGCGGTGCAGCGCATGCGCTTCGTCGAACGTGTTCTGGGCGCGCCACGCGAGCTTCATGTAGGTCGGCGCGATGGCTTCCTCGTTGGGATTCAGCCGCGGTTTGCTCGCGATGAACGCGAGCGTTTCCTTGCGGGCCCGCTCTTCGATCGCCGGCACATCCCGACCGCCGGTCAACAACAGATTCTCGTACAGATTGGAATGCCCGAAATCGACGCCGTTAAATTCACTGTCGAGTTCGGCGAGATCTTCGCGCAACGAAAAATTCCACAAGGCGCGGTAATAAAACCGCTTGTCTCGGGGCTCGAACTGGCCGCAGCCTGCCGACGAAAAGGCGATGGCCGCCGAAGTCACGAGCGCCAGGCTCCGTATGATCGTCGTGATGGGCATCGTGACGGCCTTGTCAGGTCTCTGTCTTCTCACTCGCTGATACGCATTGCACTCGCCACTTCCGACGGACACAGTTGGGTATCGTCGCCATGCCTTAAAGACCCGCCATCGGACCATGACCGAGTGAGTGTTCCGCATGTAGCGAATCTTTACAAGTCCCGATGTGTAGTTGTGAATCACTCGGGCGTTCATGGCTGTTCGGTTTTGCGACAGCGACGGAAAAGTCTTGATCTGAGCCTTGGTGGCGTGCTTGACTGAATGTTGCTCTGCAAGTTTTGTTTAATGGAGGGTTTGCATGCCCCGTGGAATGTCTCGCACTCTCTTGAGCTTCTTTCTTCTCCTCATTCCCCTCAGCACCCAAGCCGCCGAAATCCCTGATACAAGCCTGACGCCTCTGAAATTCCTGGTCGGAGAATGGAAAGGCGCAGATGCCGATGGCAAAGCGCACAAGATTGCTTTTACCCTCAGCTCGGGCGGCACCACGCTGACCGAAATCCTGACGCCCCCTGACAGCCCCCCGATGACGACCATGTACTACAGCGACGGCGATCAACTGATGCTGACGCATTATTGTTCCCTCGCCAACCAACCGCGCATGCGGGCCACGCCGATCAAAGACGGGGATAAAACCATCACGTTTTCCTTCGTCGATGCCACGAACCTGAAGAATCCAACCGATGTCCACATGCATCAGCTCTCGATCGAGGTCAAAGACCATGACCACTTCATCCAAACATGGACATTGAGCAAGGCCGGAAAAGACGTCCCCAAGGTCTTTGCGTTCGAACGCGTCAAATAATTCCCCCTCGTCGATCAACCAGGAGCCTGCCATGCCGTCACAAACACCCGCAGCCGTGATTAAGGCCCAGCGAGAAGATTGGAATCGCGTCGCAGCCGGATGGGATAAATGGGATCAGTTCTTCAATCGCACGATGGCGTTCATCAACCACCGTCTGGTGGCCGATGCGCGCATCCGCCCGGGACTTCACGTGCTGGACTTGGGTTCGGGGACCGGCTATCCGGCGCTGCTGGCCGGCGAAGTGGTGGGAGCTGAGGGCACGGTGGTCGGAATTGATCTCGCCGAATCCATGCTGGCCGTGGCCACGCGCAAAGCGACGACGCTCGGATTGCCGCAGGTCAGCTTCCGAACCGGAGACGTGACGTCCTTGCCGTTCGAGTCCGGCTCGATGGACTCGATCGTCAGCCGATTTTGTTTGATGTTCTTGCCCGAGATTCCCAAGGCTGTCGCGGAGATCGCCCGGGTGCTGAAACCGGGTGGATATATCGCCGCCGCCGTATGGTCCGCGCCGGAGAAAAACCCCTTCATTCGAATTCCGATGGAGGTGATCAAAACCATCACGCCGCTTCCACCGCCCGACCCCGAGGCGCCGGGGATCTTCCGTCTTGCTCGTCCCGGCGACTTGTCCGGCATGTTCGAACGTGCCGGGCTCATCACGCTGGACGATGAAGAGTTCACGGCCGAGGTGACCTACGCCACGGCTGAAGATTTTTTTCGCGGGTTGATGGACATTGCCGCGCCGATCCAGAACCTCTTCGCGAAACTCACTCCGCCGCAACAGAGGGAGGCGGAACAGGGCATCCTCAAGGCCGTCAATGACTATCGCCGCCCGGAAGGCGTCTCTCTGCCCATTGCGGTGAGGATCGTCAGCGCCCGCAAGCCTCGCTGATAGGTGCGGTCTACACAGCGACCGGAACCACATGCCCGGCGGCGGTATGCGCCGGGGGCATGTGCCGGGCCTCACCGGATATTAATCCGTCGCTTTTTCCTTTAACTGCTTCATGGTGCCCTTCGCTCGCTCCCCAGCCCCCTTCATTTTGCCCTTTGCCCGCTCCAACTCCGCCTTCGCATCGTTTCCCTTCAATTCTTCCTTCATCGCCTTCGTCTCACCCTTCATCTCCTCGACATCGGCCTTCATTTCGCCTTTCGCCTTTTCCATCTTGGCTTTCGTCTCGCTGGCGCCCGCGGAACAGAGCATTCCCCCCGATACAAACACTACAACCATGGCGACTGTCATGAATGTACGCATATCCGTCCTCCGAGTGTAGGTGAACCGCTTCTGCTTAATCTGCGCGTTCCGAGCCCGTCCCCCTACTAGAGAATCCCCTAGTTATCCTGCGGGAGAGGCACCGCGTGTGGGCTAGGGTTCCCCCCAGTTGATCGACTGCCATGACAGCGACAGACTCGTGCCGAAGGCACCTCATCCTAGAAAAGGAGCGTTCTCATGCGACAGCTCATGGTCAGCGGCTTGTTGGGTTTCGTCCTTCTCACGGCGGGTGGCTGCAGTTACATCTATTATCCACACGCCAAGGACTTTACCGAGAAGGCCAAGGGCGGAAATACGGTCGAAACCTTGATCAATCTGACGACGATGATGGAGTCCTCCGCCAAGGCCGGCCAACAGGGGAGAGGGAAGGACCAAGCCCTGGATGATTTGCACAATCAGCTCCACGCGTTTGACAACAACATATGCTGCGTCGACAAGAAGAAGCGTGAACTCCCCGCCTATGACCTGGTGGTCACGCATAACAAGGAACTCTGGGCGATCTTCAAGCGCGTGTGGAAATTCAAGGACGATCAACCGCAACGCAGCCAGCATCTGGAGCTGTTTGCGACGGAAGTCCGGGAACTGCGGGACTCGCTCCAGACATTGAAATGAAGGCCGGAATGTTGCACAGTGCGCCAGGGCGGAGGAGTTGGTTCGACTCCCCGCCAATACCACGTGCCTCAACGCGGGACCTATCTGGCGCATGCGGGCCGACAGTTTCAAAGATTTTGTCTTGGATCAACTCGGAGAAGGCCGCGAGCTCACCTGCCGACCCATGTTCGGGGGGTACGGCCTGTATCATCGCGTGGTGTTCTTCGGCATCATTCACAAGGGCCGGTTCTACTTGAAAACCAACGCGGCGACACGACCGGCCTACGCCTCGCGGGGCATGCAGCCGTTTCGCCCGAACGGCAGGCAGATTCTCAGACACTACTACGAAGTGCCGATCGAGATCCTGGAAGACCCCTGGCAATTGAAAGCGTGGGCACGTCTGGCCGTTGCGCCGCCGGACCCGCAATTGCCTCTGCCGTTTCACGATCTTCCCCCGAGCCAGGACCTGCTGGCACAGGCGTGATGAGCCAGCAGCCTAACACTCCCCCTCGGCGACTCTGGACCATCGGTCACTCGACCCGTTCGAGCAACGAATTTCTGGCCCTCCTTCAGAGCCATGCCATCCACCGGCTGATTGATATCCGGCGATACCCCGGCTCGCGCCGCAATCCGCAATTCCATGCGGCGGCCTTGGCGAAGAGTCTTGCTCTGGCTGGATGCTTATACGAGGAAATGCCCGGGTTAGGCGGGCGTCGCACGGCGCGATCCGACTCACCCAATGGCGGCTGGAAGAATGCCGGATTTCGAGGCTATGCCGATTACATGCAGACAGAAGAATTTGCCGTGGCACTCGACGAACTGATGACCCGTGCCACGAAGGAACAGACCGCCATCATGTGCGCGGAAGCCGTCCCCTGGCGTTGCCATCGCTCGCTGGTCGCCGATGCGCTGGTGGTACGCGGGTGGGACATCACACATATTCTGGGTCCTGGCCAAATCAAGCCACACCAACTCACGGCCTTCGCACAAGTTGAGTCCGGCCGTCTGGTCTATCCTGCAGCACCCGACCCCGGCTCCACGCTCCGGCTGTTTTAGCAGGAGCGGAAAACGTCCGCCAGCGGCGTTCTCGCATCATTCAGAGGCTCACCGTACGGCACGAGTACGATTCGCCTCTTCGTTCGCTGCGGCCTTGCTGGACGGACGTTTTGCGCATCCTGCGGGCTATTCTGACGCGAGACGGCCCCTGTGTGAAACACAACATCTGACGCAATAATCGAGTTTTTCCGCAGCCTGTTAGACGGCCTGATGCTCGTTGTGTTCATTGCCCGGTTGCGGCACACTCCCGGCCATGTGGTATGGAATCGGCGCCGACCTGGTTCTGCTCCTGCACCTGAGCTTTGTGTTGTTCGTCATCGCCGGCGCGCCGCTCTTACTGAAGTGGCGTTGGCTGGTCTGGATTCACCTGCCCGCGGTGGCCTGGGGCGCCCTGATTGAATTCACCGGGTGGATCTGCCCACTCACGCCGCTCGAACATCGCTTGCGGACCCTGGCGGGCGAGCCGGCCACCGAAACAGACTTCATCGGCCGGTATCTCCCCTCCCTGCTTTACCCCGCCACCTTGACGCGCGATGTTCAACTCCTGCTGGGCCTGCTGGTGTTGGTCGTGAACCTGACCCTGTACCGGTGGCTGTTCTTCAGGCCTTCGGACGAGAAGCCGGAACGATCGACGCGCTAACGAATCGGTTCGTTCTTGGATGAGGTCATGACCAGGGCCAGACAGCCCTGCTCGCTGGACGTGACCGGATGCACGCTGCCCGCTTCCGCGCGGTGGTAATCCCCGACTTGCAAAAATTCGCCGGCGCAGAGGCAGCTACCTTCCAACACATATAACTCTTCGACCTGCGGGTGGCGGTGACCGATCAATGTGCCGCCGGGGGCCAATCTCAGCAGCATGATCGTCCGCGATGCGGCAGCGTCCTGGAACAGCACTTTCATCGACAGGCCTGAGCCCAGTTCCTGCCACGCGAGGCCCTGGCTACGGACGAACGTAAACCCGGTGTGTTCACCCGGCTCCTGCGGTTCCCGCGCGATTCGAGCCATGAGCCGCTCTTTGAGGGAAGCCGGAGGCGCGATGGCCGGGCCGCTGAACGCAAGCTCCTGTACCACGTCCTGAAACGCCGCTACCTCTTCCCGCGTCGAGGCCGAGGCCGTCTCCAATGCACGCGCGAACTGCCGCTGGGCATCATCGCCGAGCGCCTCCAACGCATAGAGGGCCGCGAGTTCCGCCAAGTCTTGTTCATGACGAGGGTCGGTCACGACAACAACCCTTCCCCGTGAGGCGCGAGGACTTGGCGCAATTTGATCATCCCCAGTCTCATCCGCGTCTTCACCGTCCCCAGCGGCAGCTTCAGCTGATCGGCAATTTCGCTCTGACTCAAGCCCCAGTAGTAAGCCAACCCGATCGCCTGGCGCTGTTCAGCGGAGAGACTCGCCAGAGCGTCCTGCACCAACCGTTGCCGTTCCAGTCCTGCGCTGTATTGCTCCGGGGTCTCGTCGCGTCCCGGCAACTCGGCCGCCTGGTCCAGCGGCACCTGCCGGCCCCGCTCCAGATAACTGCTGCGAAATCGGTCGATGGCGCGGTTCTTCGCCAGCGTCATCAGCCAACTGCCGGGCGTCCCTCGATCTGCATCATACGTCGAGACTCGTCGCCAGACCTGCGTGTACACATCGAGAGTGGTTTCCTCGGCCGCGGCATGGTCGCCGAGAATCTTCATCGCCAGACCGAACACCTTCGCGCTGCTGGCGTCATACAGTTCCGCCAGTGCGGATTGATCTCCGGCAGCAATACGCGCGAGGAGCCCCGCCCATTGCTCTTCGTGAATCGATGGTGGGTTGGCCACGGTCTGGGTGTCACACATGGGTGTCCTCGTGATGTTCTACGAGCGCACCCGTTCTTTTGGATGTTGTGTCTCTGCCCGATTCAGACGGAACTGTAGCACCGGGGCTACCGCGGCGCAACGGCACTTTTTTCGGCTGACGGAGATCCAATCGCTGCCCGCCTTCGTAATCACAGACAGAGCGGCCGGTTGATGAAGACAAGCGACCGGCCCGCCACACAGACTCTTAACCAGGAGGAACCAACATGTCTCACCGCATTGCATCACTCACCCTGCTTCTCGGTCTTACGCTCTCCGTGTCGGCGTGCAACAGCCTGGGTTCGTCACCGGCCGGCACCGCCGCTGCGGAGAAATCTCTCTATGACCGCCTGGGCGGCAAAACCGCCATCACGGCCGTGGTCGATGACTTCGTCGGACGCGTGGCGGCGGATACTCGCATCAACGGTAAATTCGCCAACGCCAACATCCCGCGACTCAAATCGATGCTGGTCGATCAGATTTGCCAGGCCTCCGGAGGCCCCTGTACCTATACCGGACGTGACATGAAGAGCACCCATGCCGGCATGGGCGTCAGCAGCAGCGACTTCGATGCGCTGGTCGGCGACCTGGTGGCCACGCTGAACAAGTTCAAGGTGCCGGAACGGGAGAAGAACGAGTTGCTGGGCGCGCTCGGCCCGATGAAAGGAGATATCGTCGAGAAACCGATGGCGTCGATGCGGTAATCGCAGTGTTTTTCAGAACCAAGGCGGGGCGACCTCAACGGTCGCCCCGCTACACGTTTCCAGGGGATGGGCTGAACAGACGCGCGACACCATCAAGCCGACCGGAGGGGTCTGCTGTCACGTCGGTATTCGTCGTTTACCCTTCAATGAAGTAGTCACTGTCTATTTTCTTGGTTTCATACGACGTGACCAGTGTGACCCCGACATTGTGATCGATCATGAGTTGGGATAATTGATCGCCGTCCAGGAGGACGATCTTTGAATTGATTTTCGCGACATAGTCTTCAGCTTCTTGCGTGAAACTGGAGGTCGTGATGAAAATGCCTTTATTGGCGCGGTGCCCTTGCAACGCTCCTGCAAATTTTTGAATTTCTGGCCGTCCGACCGGAGCCTTCCAGCGTTTGGCCTGAATATAGATGACATCGAGGCCCAGACGGTCTTCGTTAATGAAGCCGTCAATGCCTTCGTCACCACTGCGGCCGATGGCCTTCCCCGCCTCTTTGCGGGATCCTCCATAGCCCATCTTCACGAGTACGTCGATGACCAACCGCTCGAAGAACGCCGGAGAACATTCTCTCGTGGTCTTCAGCAACTCTAAAGAAAGATCCTCTCGCAGTTTCAGATATGCACTTTCGAGAAGTTCTCCTGGCGTCTGGAGGCTGTCGGTTTCGACGGTGCCGATGGATGGCTCGGAATCCCGGCGTTTTGTTCGAAATTCTATGAACTCTGGAAACTGCTCGAGGAATTTGACATTGAGCTCTGGGGGGGTTTTCGATATCACATGCCGGCCTCGTGGAGTGATCCGAAAGTACCCACGACGCGTAGATTCCAGCAAAGCCGCCTTATTCATATAGGTTCGAGCCCAGCCGACACGATTCGCGAACGTGAATTGTGACCCGCTGGGCAAAAGCTCTTTTCTTTCACCCTCCGTAAGCTTGAACTGTTCAGCCAATGTCTCAACAGCCTCGCGCAACGTGTGTTCATTTCCATCGGAGACGAGGCGAAGGAGCGGAAGCATGACGGACTGGTAATCAGGAATTGCCATGTGCGCCAATATGTCCCGCTAAGACGCCGCCTTCAGGGTCTTTGATCCGGACCATGGCTTAATCTTTGCCAGCTTCGCACCTAACGCCCGCTCGGCCACTTCCGTGTCGTAAGCGGCTTGGGCGCGCAACCAATAGCCATTAGACAAGCCGAAAAACCGGCACAGTCGCAAATCCGTGTCGGCCGTCACAGATCGCTTGCCGGCGACAATATCCCCGATACGCTGAGCCGGCACGCCAAGCTCTTTGGCCAATCGGTATTGGCTGATTTCCATTGGCTTCAGATACTCTTCCAATAAAAGTTCTCCAGGGGTCACAGGTTTGAGTTTGCGCATGGCGGTTCCTCACTCAGTGATAATCCACAATCTCAACATCTTCCGCTCCTCTGGCCGTCCAACAAAAGCAGAGGCGGAATTGATCATTGATTCGAATGCTGTGTTGCCCGGCCCGGTCACCTTTGAGCGCTTCCAGTCGATTTCCAGGCGGCACTCGCAAATCTTGCAACTCGGTCGAGATCTCCAACTGCCGCAACTTGCGCCTAGCCACGACGGCAATGTTCACAAACCTCCGAACTGGCCGACCTTTCGAAAGCGCTTCTGTGTCAGCGCATTTGACTGATGTGATCACGGATCTCGATAGTAACGTCTCGCGTGATGGTCGTCAAGGATGTATCGCTGCTGCCGAGCGTGGGAATGGCGATGGCAAGAGGATAGGGCGGTCACGTGAGCCCGATTCGCCGAACGCCTCCAAAATGTGTTACATAGAACTCATTCCATATCATCCCAGAGAGGTACGAAGGGGAGATGCCCACCGACGATATTACCCAGAAAGTCAGCGAACGTTATGCCCGCGCCGCTTCGACGGGGGAGCAGATGTGCTGCCCGACCGGATACAACTTTGACGATCTGCGCTCGTTCATTCCCGACGAGGTGCTGAAAATTTCTTACGGCTGCGGCACGCCCGCAGGACTGGATACGGTCCAGACGGGGGAAACCGTATTGGATATCGGGTCCGGCGGCGGGATCGATTGTTTCGAAGCCGCGCGCCGCGTGGGCGCCGCCGGCCGGGTCATCGGCATCGACATGACCGACACTATGCTGGAGATCGCGCGCCGGCATGCGCCCCTTGTCGCCAAGAATCTCAGGTATCCCCAATCCAACATCGAATTTCGCAAGGGTATGGCCGACGCCATGCCGGTGGAAGACGCGAGCATCGATCTGATCATCTCCAACTGCGTGATCAACCTGGCCCCGGACAAGCGCAAGGTCTTCCGCGAGATGTACCGTGTCTTAAAGCCCGGCGGTCGCTTCACGATTTCCGATATCGTGTCAGACCAAGTGGTTCCCCAATACATGGTCCACGATGCGGCCAAGTGGGGCGATTGCCTCTCGGGAGCGCTACAGGTCCAAGACTACATCGGTGGAATGGTGGATGCCGGGTTCCGCGCCGTGCATCAGATCAAATCAAGCGGCTGGCAGGCGATTGACGGCGTGCATTTTCTGTCCGTCACCTTGACCGGATACAAACTCCCGGCCGTGGTCGACCAGGACACCGTGCTGTATGCCACTCTCTGCGGACCGTTTTCGACCGTGACCGACGAACTAGGCCAACAATACCGGCGCGGCCTGCCACAACCCATCGATGCGCAACGCGCACAACTGCTGCAAACCGCGCCGTTGCGCCCGTTGTTCATCATCGGGCGGGCCCCGGTCTCGCTTAATTCGTCCGACCCACGTTGGTCTTCCATTCTTCCGGAGCACAGACCCTGCGTCTGGCAGGGCGCCTACGCGATTCTCACGGGACCGATCATCAGCGCCGAAGACGACGATCATCATCAATATTATCGTGGCGTGCCGCTGGAGATCTGCTCGAAAACGCGTGACGTCTTGGCACAGGAGGCCTATCGCTCCCACTTCACCATCTACCATCGCAGCTCAAGCCTGGCGGAAGGGGAAGCGGTGAATTGTTCGCCCGAGGGGAATTGCTGCTGATGCCACGCCAGGCCGTCGCCCACCTCACCACGCCGCGCCAATGCGCTGCCATCCTCAAGGCCATGGGCGATGAAACGCGCCTTCGCATCCTGGAATCGCTGTTGCTCGGCGAAAAATGCGTCACCGACCTCACACAGGTTCTTCGCTGTTCGCAACCGCATGTTTCCCATCACCTCAGAATTCTTCGAGATGCCGGATTGGTGGAAGGCCACCGGCACGGCAAACAAGTGTGTTACCGGGTCGAACCGAGCGTCCAGCGGGCAATGAAGAATCGGGATGCGCAGGTGCTGGACTTCGGATGCTGCGAACTGCGATTTCCCGTCTCGACCTTGCTGACCGTGCAACACAAACCGTGAAGCCAGGACTCCGTCGATGAGCGCGCTCCGTACGACGTGGAATGGACGGCGATGGCACTGACCCTCGTGGGGCAACACAAACCGCTTGCGTCCCCGGCCGAGCAATTGAAGGTGCTCGCAGAGATCGGGACCTGCCTCCCCTTCGGCGAACAACTTCGACGAAGTGGACTCGCCCCGCTTCGCGCAACCGGCGTGACGGTGTTTCAGATCAACGTGGGCAAGTTGTGCAATCAAACCTGCCGCCACTGCCATGTGGACGCGGGACCGGATCGGACCGAACGCATGTCGAGGGAGACCGCCGAACACTGCATCGCCGCCCTGCCCAAGACCGACATTCCGACTGTCGATATCACGGGCGGGGCGCCGGAGCTCAATCCCAATTTTCGTTGGCTGGTCGAGCAAGCCCGTGCGTTGAATCGCCATGTAATGGACCGCTGTAATCTCTCGGTGCTGCTGTTACCCTCGCAAACGGACCTGGCGGAATTTCTGGCGGCGCACCAGGTGGAAATCGTGGCTTCGCTTCCCTACTACCGTGCCGCGCAGACCGACGCGCAGCGGGGCGAGGGGATCTTCGACAAATCCATCGAGGCGCTTCGACGGCTGAACCGCCTCGGCTATGGCCGTGAGGGCAGCGGGCTGCTCTTGAATCTCGTCCACAATCCCGTCGGCGCCTTTTTACCGCCCAGGCAGGAGGCGATCGAGACGCAATTCCGGAACGCGCTCCGCGTGCAACATGGCGTGGAATTTAACCACCTCTACACGATCACCAACATGCCGGTGAGCCGGTTTCTGGAATTCCTGGTGGAAAGCGGCAACTACGAGGGCTACATGGAACGGCTGGCCAATGCGTACAATCCCGCCGCCGCAGCCGGCGCCATGTGCCGCTACACCCTCTCGGTCGGCTGGGACGGGACGCTCTATGATTGCGATTTCAACCAGATGCTGGAACTTCCGATGCACCTCGAGGCGCCTGCGCACATCCGGGACTTTGATCCGGCACGACTTCATCACCGGCAGATCACCACTCATAATCATTGTTACGGGTGCACGGCGGGAGCGGGATCCTCCTGCGGGGGATCTGTGACGTCGTAGCAAGCCGTGAATCTGGCCACCCAGGCCTATCTGTCGATGGCAGCGAGTCACTTGCGAATTCTATCCGCCCCTTCCGGCCTCGGGCGGGTAGATCCAAGTGGAAAACACGTACTCTACTTCAAGAGGTTTCGATGCGTCAGACCGGCAGCCGTTTGGCGTCCTGATAAGTGTTGCTCACCGATGCTCACTTTGTTAAGGTGGCCCGTCGGTATCTGCGTCACCCCTTACAGAATTGAGCCACGCGATGGTCTGGGACCCCAAAGACCCTTGGAGCAAGAAGGGCGACGATTTGGATCAGGCCTTCAAGCAGGCCCAAGGCCAACTCCGCAATCTGCTCCCTACCGGCGGATTTCGCAATCTCCTCCTCGTCGCCTTCACCGTGTTCCTCATCTGGCAAAGCGCGTTCATTGTGGCGCCCGACGAAGAAGGGGTCGTCAAACGATTCGGCATTCCGGTTCGCGTCGTGGAGCCCGGGCCACATCTGAAAATTCCGGTGGTCGAAAGTGTGTTGCAGCCCAAAGTGGCGAAATTGCACCGGGTGGAAATCGGGTTTCGTACCGATCGGCAGGGGCGTCAACAGATGGTGCCGCAGGAAGCCTTGATGCTTACCGGCGATATGAACATCCTCGCCATCGAATTCATCGTGCAATACAAGATCAAAAGTTCCCGCGAGTATCTCTTCAACGTCGCCGACATCGACGATACGATCGGGAAATCGGCGGAAGCCTCTATGCGAGAAGTTATCGGCAAGAGCAAAATCGACGAAGCGCTGACCACCGGCAAGGCACAAATCCAGCAAGACACTCAGGAGCTGCTCCAACACATTTTGGATGAGTACAAAACCGGCGTGCAGGTGGCCGCTGTCCAATTGCAGGACGTCGATCCCCCGGAAGCGGTGGCCGCGGCCTTCAAAGACGTGACCAACGCCAAGGAAGATCGCGAAAAACTGATCAATCAAGCCCAGGGCTATCGCAACGACATCACGCCCAAAGCGAAGGGAGAGGCCGCGCAATTGGTGAACCAGGCCAAGGGCTATGCGCAGGCCCGATTGAATCGCGCTCAGGGAGAAGTCAATCGCTTCCTCGCCACGCTCAAAGAGTACAACCAGGCCAAAGACATCATCAGCAAGCGGATCTACATCGAGACGCTCGAGGACGTGCTTCCTCACATCGACAAATTCGTGCTGGATGGCAAAGGTGGAGAGCGGACCCTGCCGTATCTCCCGTTGGATCGTCTCAATAAACCGGCCCCCGCCGGCGCGACGCAGGAGCGTACCCCATGAGCAAGCAGGGATTCGCCATCGCCTTTGTGGGGATCGTCATCGGATTGCTGGTCTTGGGCGCCTCCCCGTTTTACATTGTCGACGTCACCCAAAATGCCATTGTGGTGCAGCTCGGCAAGCCGGTCCGAAATGTCACTGAGGGCGGCCTGTACCTGAAAGTGCCGTTCATCGAGGAAGTCACCTATTTCGATAAGCGGCTGCTGGATTACGATTCCAACGCTCAGGACGTCATCACGCAGGACAAAAAGACGCTCCTGCTCGACAACTTTGCCAAGTGGCGAATCACGGACCCGCTCAAGGTATACCAGGCGTTCCAAAGCCAGCGTGGCGCGCTGCAACGCTTGCATGACATCATCTATTCGGAATTACGAGTCGAGCTGGGACGGCATGAGTTGGCGGAAATCGTCTCCTCGGCCCGGGCACAACTCATGGCCGTGGTCACACAACGCGCGAATGAAAAAGCGTCGGCGTACGGCATTGAGATTCAAGATGTGCGGATCAAGCGGGCGGATCTGCCTGAGCAAAACGAGAAAGCCGTCTTTTCGCGGATGCAGGCGGAACGGGAACGGCAAGCCAAACAATATCGCGCGGAAGGCGCCGAAGAGGCGCAGAAGATTAAGTCGGAAGCCGAAAAAGACCGTGAGATTATCCTTGCCGAAGCCTATCGCGAATCAGAAGAACTTCGCGGCGGCGGCGACGCCAAGGCCTTCAAAATCTACGCGGACGCCTACCGGCAGGATCCGCATTTCTTCGAGTTCACGCGGACGATGGAAGCCTATCGCAAAACCCTCAAAGACAAGACCACGATTCTCGTCAGTCCCGACTCCGAATACTTCCGATTCCTCAAGCAGCGTTGAGCTGCATCATGCCAGCCCGACAATCTCGCCGGACCGGGGATCGATATCGATGCGCTCGCCCGCGGGTTTCTTCGGCAACCCCGGCATGAGTTGAATGCCCGAACAGACGGCGGTGAGAAAGCCCGCCCCGGACAGGATGCGCAGCTCTTGGATGGGCACGATAAATCCGGATGGTCGCCCTTTGAGTGCCGGGTCGTGCGAGAGGGACAAGGGCGTTTTCGCCATGCAGATGGGAAACGCCTCGAATCCCAGGCTGACCGCCAATTCGATGTCCTTTTCCGCCTGAGGCGAATAGGACACCCCGGCCGCACCGTATATCGTCGTGGCAATGGTCTCAATCTTCTTCTTGATGGGCCAGGCCGCATCATACACATGACAGAACGCTGAGCCCTGCGCCGCAACTTTCACGACTGCTCGAGCCAGCTCTTCCGCGCCCTTTCCACCTTCAGCCCAGTGAGTCGACACGGCGGCTGCGGCGGCCCCGGCAGTCAGCGCGCGCTCGCACACCCAATTTAATTCCTCGGGCGAATCGTCCTTGAACGCATTGACGGCCACCACCACGGGCACCCCATGGGCTCGTACGTTCGCAATATGCTGCTCGAGATTGGCGAACCCTTTTTCCAGCGCGACCGGATTCACGCCCGTCAATCCAGGTGGAAGCGGTGCCCCGGATTTCACCGTCCCGCCGCCACCGTGCAACTTCAGCGCACGCAACGTCGCCACAACCACCCCGGCATCAGGCCGGAGACCGGATGTGCGGCATTTGATGTTGAAGAACTTTTCCGCACCGAGATCGCTGCCGAATCCAGCTTCGGTGATGACATACTCAGCGCAACGCAGCGCCAGCTGATCCGAGACGACAGAGCAATTGCCGTGAGCAATGTTGCCGAACGGCCCCGCATGAACAAACGCGGGCGTGCCTTCCAACGTCTGCACCAAATTCGGCAAGAGCGCATCTTTCAATAATACGGCCATCGAGCCGGCACAACCGAATGCCTCAGCTGGAACAACAGCACCGCTCTCCGTCAAACCGACCAGAATTCTGCCGAGGCGCCGGCGAAGATCACGGTGATCAGTGGCCAGTGCCAGCACCGCCATGATTTCAGAGGCCTCAGTGATGACGAATTGCCCCGGTCGTGGTCCCGCTTCCGCGCTCAACCGGATGTCGCGCAGGGCTCGATCGCTGACGCCAAGCGTGCGTGGCCATCTGATAGTTTGCGGATCCAGCTTGAGCGCGTTGCCGTGAAAGAGATGGTTATCGACGAATGCCGACAGCAGATTATGGCTCGCCGACACAGCATGCGCATCGCCGGTGAAATGCAGATTGATATCCTCCATGGGCCAGACCTGAGCGTGCCCTCCGCCTGTGCCCCCACCTTTGATGCCAAAGACCGGCCCGAGAGAAGGCTGCCGCAACGTGACCGCAGCTTTGTGCCCCAACCGGCAGAGGCCCATGCTCAATCCGACCGAAGTGGTCGTCTTGCCCTCGCCAAGCGGGGTTGGGTTAATAGCCGTAACAAGGATATATTTCCCGAGCGGTCGATTCTGCAGGCGCGCAGCGGCATCCGGAGAGATCTTGGCCTTGTACCGGCCATACGGAATGAGGTCTTCGGAAGGGATACCTAAGGCCTGGGCGACTTCAAAAATATGCTTGTGCTTGGCAGCACGGGCCAGTTCCAGATCGGTCATACTCAATCTCCTCAACGAAGGATCTTCGGAGGGCGCGAAGTATACCATGCCCCTCACCGGCTTGATGAAGCAGGACCGTCATCCGATGCCTTGAACAAAAAAAGGAGGTGGGGCTACTGATGTGAAGCCAATGGAAAGTAGTCGCTACGAGGAGAATCGCTCAGGAGAGCACTGGGGCAGGCCGAAGATCTAATCCAGGATAAATTTTGTCGGATCGAGCGCCTGGCCGTTCTTCTTAATCATGTAGTGGAGATGCGGACCGGTCGAAAGGCCGGTGCTCCCTACGAGAGCCACGACATCTCCGCGCTTCACGCGTTGGCCTTCTTTCACCAACGACTTGGCAAGATGCCCGTACACGGTTTCAATGCCGTAGCCGTGATCCAGCTTGACCATGTTCCCCATTTTCGAGTCAAAGGCCACGGTGACCACACGACCAAGGGCTGGAGCCTGGACGGGAGAATTCGCCTGCGCCCCGATATCGAGTCCATCGTGCCACGCCGGCTTCTCCGTAAATGGCGAGACCCGAGGACCAAATCCAGACGTGACCCACCCCCGCACCGGCCAAATCGATGGGGTAGAAGCCCACTGTGCCGAGCGCTGTTCGGCTACCTGGGTCAGACTTTGGAGGGCTTCTTCCTGTTGCGTGGCTTCCCGCACAAGAGCGTCTAAACTTTCACGAACCTGCAGGGTCACCTCTTCGATACTCTCAGCTGAGAAATCCAGGTCGGATTGGGTGGCATCCCGCAGCTCAGACACCTGCTGCCTCACTTCCCCCCCGGAGACGGCCGATCCGTTCCCCTGAACACCCGTCTTTCCATCCGGCAACGGTCCATCTTCACCGCCTCGTCCATTCGCAAGATCGCCGGCCGGCTTCGTCGCATCAATTCCGAGCATGACCCGGAGCCGCTGATTGACCTCGCCCATTGCCGACAGTCTCTTCTTCAGATCATCGATAGCGGCAGAGAAGGCTGCTGTTTGCTCTCGTGCACCCATGGCCTCAGCCCGGAAAGCCGATAACTGCCAGACTTCTCCGGTTCGAATGACATAATGAGACACAACCAACAGATCGGCCACAATCAACACTGCAGCCAAGATCAAGAGCTTGCGCACGAATTTCCGAGGAAAACTAAACCGCAGCGGCTTGGAGGAGGATCCTCGAAACACGACGACAGTATATGCATCACTGGTTTCGGCCGTTTGCTGGCTCATAGGGTGCTCCCCCCTTACGGATACAACTTCTGAACGACAACCACCGACTTTTGCAGTGTACCCATCTCAAGTCCGATGGTCAACCCTTTGTTTTGAAAAATTTACATATTAGAATCAACTACTTATCTGTCTCAACCCTAAGCCAATTCAAGTAGGAGATAGACCCGGCGATGACCGGCAGCGCGATAATTTCCGGAACCGAATAGCTGTGATGCTGCAGGATCAGCGCTTCAAGCTCTGCATAACGCCGCCGGGTTGTCTTGATGATCATCAGGCATTCATTTTCGACCGCGATCCGGTTGTCCCATCGAAAAATTGAGCGTATCCCGCTCAGCACATTGGCGCAGGCAGCCAATCTGGATTCGACAAGCATCCGACCGATCTTCTCGGCTTCTTCACTCGAGGAAGCGGTAACGAACACCACGATCTCGGAACTTTGCGCGTCCACATTGCCCCCGGCTGATTAAGCAAAATACATGCTGACTCAGCGCCTTCCACGCCAGCACCCGCCATCCGTCAGCAAATAGATCCGGTTAATCAATGCTTTACACTCTCTGCGTCAAAATTTTCTCTGCTCATCCCCCGGTCCGGACCAGGCAGGATTTGCACAACCGAACAAAAAACGGCCGGCTCAGCCCGGCAGGATTTCTCCACCTTGACGTTCAAACGAAGGACTTATCCGCGGCCACTGCTCTTCTTCGGACCGAAACCTTCCCATCTTGAGACCAATCGGAGCCAGGGTTGACACCCCTTTTCCGGCTCCTTATGATCCGATCATTCAGTCTAGTTGGAGGGACAGCCATGAGCTTTACAATTACACCCACAGAACTCAAATCGAGGTTGGATAAAGGTGACAAACTTGTACTCGTCGATGTTCGAGAGCCTTGGGAATATGCCATTGCCAAGCTGGAAGGGTCAGTCTTGGTGCCGCTGGCCACACTGCAGCAATCTCTTGGCAAATTGGATCGTAATGCGGAAATTATCGCTGTGTGCCACCACGGAATGAGAAGCGCAGATGCGACGGGATTTCTGTTACAGCAAGGGTTTGGAAACGTGAAAAATCTGATTGGGGGCATCGACGCCTGGTCTGTCCAGGTCGATTCGTCTGTCCCCCGCTATTGACCCGGGACTAACCGAGCCCGTCGCGAAAATACTCCACCGTGCGCCGCAATCCTTCACGCAAGTCGACCTTCGGCTCCCACCCGAGCGTGCGCTGCAATTTTGTGCAATCAATCACGCTCCGCGCTTGCTCGCCCCGCTTGGCCGGACCATGGACTTCCTTGAATTCAACCTTGGTCAAATCGACAACTATCCGGAATAGGTCATTGACCGACGTTTCCACGCCGGTCCCCACGTTGTACACGCCTTCAACCTGAGGGCCCATCGCCATCAAGTTCGCCTCCACGACATCCTCGACGAAGACGAAATCCCGGGTCTGGCGACCGTTTCCATTGACCACGGCTTGCTCCCCGCGCAGCATTTTCTGAATGAAAATGGCCACGACGCCCGCTTCGCCTTCAGGATCCTGGCGAGGTCCATAGACGTTGGCATAGCGCAAACTCACCACCTGGATGCCGCTCATCCGGTGGTAGTAGGACAGGTAATGCTCGCCGCATAATTTGCTGATTCCATAGGGAGAGAGCGGCTGGGTCACATGCGTTTCGGGCGCGGGAAAGGCCAGTTGTTCTCCGTAAATCGCTCCACCGGATGACGAAAAGATCACTTTTCGCGCGCCATGTTTGGAAGCCTGCTCCAAGACATTCAGCGTCCCCAGCACATTCACCTGGGCGTCAAACAGGGGATCTTCCACGGAACGTCGCACGTTCATCTGCGCCGCGAGGTGAAAGACTACCGACGGCCGCTCATTGCGAAAGACCCGTTCCAACTTCGGATTCTCGATGTCCAGTTTGTAGAATTGCGCCGCCTTGGGAACGTTTTTTCGCTTCCCTGTGACGAGATTATCGACCACCACGACATCATGCCCCTCTTGGAGCAACCGATCCACGACATGTGATCCGATAAATCCAGCCCCCCCGGTCACCAGAACTTTCATACGTCTCCTCGCCTCTCCTTCGTCTCGCGAACGTAACCGCAAATCAACTCATCACACCCGGACCCTAGGATCGAAAACCCAGCCTACACCTTCTATCCGCTTCCTCAAAGTGTTTTCGTCCTCGGTCGATCCCTCGGGCACGGCTGCCCGCGACGGGGCCGGGGAGCCACGGTCAGAGCGGGCGGCGGAACCATGCGAGGAATTCGCGGTTGCCTTTGCGGCCTTCGATCGGAGATTCCATGCGGCCTGCCAACTCCAACCCGAGATGCGCTGCGCAGCCCGCCACTTTCTCCACCGTCGACTCTCGCAACCCGTCATCCCGCACGACCCCTCCCCGCCCGACGAGCCCTTTGCCCACCTCAAACTGCGGCTTGATCAGGGTGATGATGGAACCGGATGCGGCGAGAAACGCGATCACGGAAGGCAACACGAGGGTGAGGGAAATGAACGAGACATCGATCACGATCAGGTCGATCGGTTCAGGGATCGCCCCCGGTTCAAGATACCGGACATTGGTCCGTTCCATCAGCACAACTCGAGGGTCCTGCCTGAGCCGCCACTCGAACTGCCCATACCCCACATCGACCGCATATACGCGGGTTGCTCCTCGCTGCAGCAGACAATCGGTAAAACCTCCGGTCGAACAACCGACATCCAAACAGATCATCCCGCCCGGATCGAGCTGAAATCGATCCAGCGCCCCGGCCAGCTTTTCTCCGCCACGCCCCACATAAGGGGAACTCGCTCCCGTCACCTCCACCAGCGCGCCAGGCCTGGTCGGTTTGGCCGCCTTGTCGGTGACGACACCGTCCACACGGACCAGTCCGGCCAGGATCAGGCGGGCTGCATCCTCCCGACTGGCGACGAGACCCCGGCTGACCAGCGCACGATCAAGCCGTTCCCCTTGTGGCCGAATTTTCTGGGTCATACGCAGGCGAGGACGTTCGACGATGATGGTCGCGGGCGATTCGCCGCCCGCGCAGGACATAGACGGCTATTGCTGGTTCTCCGGCTCGTCCTCGCCTGGAGAAAAGGCTTGCAGACGCTTCTTCCCGTCTTTCTCTTGCACCAGAATCTCGACCTTCCGTTCGGCATCCTCCAGCATCTTGAGGCAGGTCTTGGATAATCGAATGCCTTCCTCGAAAATCTTCAACGAATCGTCGAGTGGAAGATCTCCCTTCTCAAGCTCGGCGACGATCGTTTCCAGTCTCGCCATCGCGTATTCAAATTTTACGGCCGCCACAAGCACTCCCTTTCGGCATCGATCAATCGCATTATTATTGCCTGCGCTCAGAGTCGGGTCAAGTGATCGACGCGGGCGACACCTTGTCGACATGACAGAGCAATTGGCCTTCAGCAAGCGTGATCTGCACCGAGTCACCCACCACGACATCGGACGCCCGCCGCACGATGCGTCCGTCCGACAAGGCGTGGACGATGCTGAACCCGCGCGTGAGAATAGCCAATGGACTCAGGGCATCGAGCGCGGCCACTTGCATCCCGACTGACTGCCGTTTGGACAGAAGGCCGCGCCGGGCTTCCTGCTCGAGGCGCTTGCACAACTGGGGAATGACGGCCAATGAGCGCTGAATCCGATCGCGCGGCCCCTGCGCAAGCAGCATATGCCAGCGCTCCACCATTGCACGATGCAGCGCGGTCAGTTGTTCCGTGAAGATGCGCGTTAATCCCTCGCGAAGTTCATCGAGTCGCTGGGCCTGCCCCTGAATCCGAAAACGCGTCTCGCCCAAGACGCTGATCGAGCGCTCTAACCGGTGCCGCTGCAGTTGAAGCATCGTGTCGGCGAGCCGATGCAGGCGACGGTCCAGTTCCTCCAGCCGTCCCATGATTTCATCCAGCACCGGCACCACGGCCTCCGCGGCTGCAGAGGGCGTGGCTGCACGATGGTCCGCCGCAAAATCCGAGAGCGTCACATCGATTTCATGCCCCACGGCGGAGACCACCGGGACTCTGGACCTGGCGATGGCACGCACCACCACTTCTTCGTTAAACGCCCACAAATCTTCCGAAGCTCCGCCCCCGCGCCCGACAATCAGCACCTCTACTTGAGGCATGTCGCTCAAGAGGCCGATCGCCTCCGCGATAGACGCGCCGGCTCCCTCCCCCTGAACCGGCACGGGGGCGATGAGAATATTCACGACAGGGCAACGGCGCCGCAGCACCGCGACGATATCGCGGATCGCCGCACCAGTCAGCGACGTGACGACACCGACTGTCCCGGGGAATGGCGGCAAGCTCCGTTTGCGTGTGTCATCGAATAACCCTTCCTTGGATAACCGCTCCTTGAGCTGCTCGAAGGCCAGTTGAAACGCGCCGACCCCCTTCGGTTCGAGCGAGTCAATGATCAGTTGATACTCGCCGCGCGGCTCGTAGACTGAAATCCGCCCGCGCGCCACCACGGCCAGGCCTTCCTCAAGAGCAAATCGAAGCCGCATGGCGCTGGATCGAAACACAACGGCGCGAAGCTGGCTCTGGATATCTTTCAGCGTGAAATAGAGGTGACCGGAAGAGGGCGCACGGAGATTCGAGATCTCACCTTCGATCCAGATATCCTGAAATTGATCTTCGAGAGAATTCCTGATGAGCCGTGTCACATCGGACACGGACAGCAACAACGGCGGCGCGAGATTGAGGCCGGTCATGTCTCACTGAGCGGAAGGGCATGATGCCGCGGAGAGATCAATCCATCACCCGTAGACGTTCGATCGACCGGGCTTTGCCAAGGGTGGCGTCCAGGTCAATGAGGACGGCGCAGAACAACGCAGGGCCCGACGCCACCTCAAACCGGCGGGGCATCCCAGTGAGAAACTTTTCAATGGCCAGTTCTTTTTTGATGCCGATCACCGAATGCAGCGGACCGGTCATCCCAATGTCGGTGATGTAGGCCGTACCCTTGGGAAGAATCTGTTCATCGGCTGTCTGCACATGGGTATGCGTTCCCGCCACCACCGTGACCAGTCCATCGAGATAATGTCCCATCGCCATCTTTTCAGACGAGGCCTCGGCATGCATATCGACCACGATGGCCGGCACCTGTGCCTTGAGCCGCTCGACCTCACGCTTGGCAACTTGGAACGGGCAATCGATCGTCGGCATAAACGCCCGCCCCATGAGATGAAGAATACCGAGCGACTCCCCGCCCGGTGTCGTGAAGATGTAACTGCCCCGACCCGGCACACCCGGCGGGTAGTTGGCCGGTCGCAGCAGACGCGGTTCACGAGGAAACACGTCCAAAATCTCTTTCTTATCCCAGGCGTGATTCCCCGTGGTGATGACCGAGACCCCGAGGTCGAACAGATCATCCATCAGCTCAGCCGTAATGCCGAATCCGCCGGCGACGTTTTCGCCGTTGCCGACCACGACATCGATGGAGTGGTTGGCAATGAGCTTCGGCAGAAGGCGAGCCACGGACCGCCGCCCGGGCTCGCCCATGATGTCGCCGATCATCAGGACTTTCATACCCACTCGCTCATTTTGCGAAATCGACGAAGCGGCTTTCCCGGATCACCGTGACCTTGATTTGTCCCGGATAGGTCAGCTCCTGCTCAATTTTTTTGGCCAGATCCCGGGAGAGCTGAAAACATTCCGGATCCGTCAGGTCTTCCTGTTTCACGATCACCCGAATCTCCCGTCCAGCTTGAATGGCATACGCCTTTTGCACGCCCTTGTGGACGGTCGCCAGCGACTCCAACTTTTCCAAACGCTTCACGTACGACTCCAACGCTTCACGGCGAGCGCCCGGCCGCGCAGCCGACAGCGCTTCCGCCGCGGCAACCAGCACCGTCTCCGGGCAAATCGGCTCGACCTGCTCGTGATGCGCCGCGATGGCATTGACGACCTTGGCGCTCTCGCCGTATTTCTTGGCGATCTCCGCGCCCAGCATGGCATGCGGACCTTCTTCTTCGTGACTGACCGCTTTGCCGATGTCATGCAGGAGTGCGCCCCGCTTGGCGAGTTTCACGTCGAGTTTCAATTCCGAGGCCATGATGCCGCAGATGTAGGCGGCCTCGCGAGCATGGTACAAATTGTTCTGCCCGTAGCTCGTGCGATATTTGAGCCGCCCCAGCACCTTGACCAACTCGGGATGAAAATCGGACAAGCCGACTTCGAAGATGACCTTTTCCGCCTCTTCGATCATCAGCTTTTCGATATCGACCTTCACCTTTTCGACGATCTCTTCAATGCGGGTCGGGTGGATCCGGCCATCGTGCATCAGCCGCTCGAGCGACACCTTGGCAATCTCGCGGCGAAGCGGGTCGAAGCCCGAGATAATGACGGCCTCAGGCGTCTCGTCAATAATGAGATCGATACCCGTCGCCGCCTCGATGGCACGGATATTCCGCCCTTCACGGCCGATAATCCGGCCCTTCATCGCATCATTGGCGATCGGCACGACTGAAATCGTGGCCTCATTCACATAATCCCGCGTGACGCGTTGAATCGAAGAGGCAATGATTTCCCGCGCCTCACGGTCGGCGTTTTCTTTCGCTTCTTCGAGCAGACGCTTCGCCAACCCGGCCGCCTCCAAGCGGGCCTGACTATCCATTTCCTGAATCAATTGCCGCTTGGCTTCTTCGGCCGTGAGACCGGCCACCCGCTCGAGCGCCTCGCGATGCTGCTTGAGCGCCTGCGCGCAGGCCGCATCTTTCTGAGTCAGAACGTCTTCCCGCTTGAGCAGCTCCTGCTCCCGCTTGAGTGCCTCCTGGTCGCGCTTCTCGAGCAAACCGACCTTCCGGTCCAACCCCTCTTCGCGCTGAGAGACCCGCCGTTCCATATTGGAGACCTCGGCGAGTTTCGCTTTCTGTTCCTTTTCCAGTTCGATTCGTGCTTGAAAGACGAGGTCCTTCGCTTCCAGCTTGGCTTCTTTGACGAGGGTTTCCGCCTCGCGCTGAGCGGTCTGCACAATCTGCGTTGACTGATCTTCGGCCTCGGCCCGTCTGCTGATTGCCGACCGTCGACGCAGCACTTCATACAGACCGGCGCCCAATACCGCTCCAAGTAATCCGACAATAATGTACGCAACAACGCTGAGAGAAATGGGAACCACCTCCCTTACGGCAGTGGGACAGTCACACTGTCACCCTGCAAATGATCGCAGCCAGTGTTAGAAGGAAGCAGGAACTGAAGGCAAGGGATGGCTAGACAGGAAGGAACCCGACTGCGTGAGCCAGTGAAACCGCCGTATGGAATCGCGTCGCTACTTCAAGTGCAGGAGTGGTCGGCCTCGACCCGAAACATTTCTTAGGCCAGCTCGCAGAGAAGCGGACCTCAGCCGCCTCGTTCGAACTGTGGCAGACTCAAGCCACGGGGAACGCCCCCAGCCACTCGTACGCCTCTGGGTCCGGAACATCAGCCTCGGTTGATGACACACCTGTCGCACGGGGAGAGCAGCCCAAGCCTTCTCATTCACCCATGCAATCACGACCACACTCAACAGCAGCACAAAAACCAGAGATTCCATATGTTTAGAGCTCAAATACCGTCGTCAGATTTTCCGTCCTTAATCGCAGCGTCCTTTCTTCTCCTGCTCTTGTTGACCCTCAGGTCAATACAATGGCGAAACGATAACAAAGGAGTGGAGTGAAAGCAAGGCGAAACTCACCGCGATAGGATGGATGGCATCTGTTGATCGATCGATTCCATGAGGGATGCCACGCGCCGGTCCGCATCCGCTTCACCCTGCCGGAACCGCCGTTCCGATTCCAGCAATTCATGCGCCAGGTTGAAGGCGGCAAGGACCGCCAACTTGGCTGGGGTGGCTGACCGCATTCCTGCCGCCACCTGTTTCATTTGTTTATCAACAATGTCGGCGATCTGCCTCACATAGGATTCGTCGGCCTCGCCATTCACGGCATACCGCTGGCCATAGATTTCCACATCAATGGTTTTAGTCAAACGCCACCTCCTTGGATTCATCCAGGCACTCCAGCAAATCAATTTCGCCGAGCACCTTTTCGATCCGGGATCGGATATCGAGGCGCTCCTGCTCCCAGCGCCGGTTTTCGTCGTCGCGCACGGCGACCCGTTCACGCGCCAAACGAAGTTCGTCCTCCAGCGAGGTGTTCTTTCGCTTGAGATCCTGCACGAGTTTCACGAGATCACGAATCCGAATTTCAAGGGCGTCGAGACGATCTAAAGTCATGGTATTTCCTCATAGCAAAGTGATGGTCGCACATGGTGGTCAATGGGGGCGAAATATAGAAAGTTCATTCTCCCTTGTCAAGAAAACCGCACCCGCTAGGACGCGCCGTGCAGCCGGCGATATTCGCCGTAACTGCGCAACACCCGCTTCACGTACAACCGGGTTTCCTGATAGGGAATGAGCTCGACGAACTCATCTTGATCGCGTCCCCGGTGCATCGCAATCCAGTTGTTCACGGCAATCGGGCCGGCATTATAGGCGGCCACCGCATGCGCCAGATTACCTCCGTACTGGTCGAGCAACTGGCCCAAATAGCGCACGCCGAGACGGATGTTCGTTTCTTGATCGAACAATTCCTCCCGCCCGACCGCTGGAAACCCGTATCGTTGCGCGACCGCATTGGCCGTCACCGGCATCAGCTGCATCAGACCCACCGCTCCCACGACCGAAACGGCCTTGTCATCGTACTGGCTTTCTTCCCGGATAATGGCGGCGGCCAGATAGGGATCGACAGCGGTCACCCCCTGGGCGGCAATCGTCGGCACGAGGCCGGTGGGATAGGCTACGGTCCATAAAGCCGGTGCCGTCGGCAGGCCGCTCTTTTCCAGCTTGTCACGGAAATGAACTTTGGCGACCCGCAAGGCAGGATGATAGGCCCCCACTTCGCTGAGCATCGTCGAAAAGGCCAGCAGCACATCCGGATCCCGACTATATTGCTCCGTCAGGGCCCCCAGCTCACGGGCTGCATCTTGAGCAAACCCCAGGGTTTTGAGCTCGATTCCGCGCTGATACATGGCATGCTTTTCGATTTCCGGACGCCGGTTCTCCGGGAGCCGTCCGGCGTCTTCAGCCGCAGGACGGTCATCGGCCGCCACCGCCGGCTGATTCGGCGGCAGTGACGTTCGCCGCGCGGCCAGCTGGCAATAATAGCTATAGGCATGGCGCTGGCAAACCCGCGCATAGTGCTCGCCCGCGTTCTGGTTTTTCCCATGCTCTTCCGCGCGCGCCGCCCAATACATCGCCTGAGGCTCAAACCCATTGACGTGCAATTCCACAACGGCCCGAAAGGTCTCCGCTGCCTCCTTGTACCGGGCGGTCCGGTATTGCGCCCACCCGGCCCGCCACAGCCCCTCGGCCCGTTGACTCGCTGAATCACCCAGCTTTGCGACCTGCCGGAACATGCCGATCGCATCATCGAATTTGCTCTGATCCTCCAACCATACCCCTGCAAACAGGTGCACCATCGCGCGCTGATCTCCGGCCAAGGGACCCTGCGCGGCCGACTTGGCCAATTCGATGAGTTTGTCTCCCAGACTTTGCCGCAAATACACTCGCGCCAACCAGACCGTGGCTTCCGCCGACTCCTGCACCCGGTCGGCCACTAGGCCGCGAAAGACTTCGCGGGCCTGGTCATATTGTTTCAACCGGACATAGGCGATGCCTAGTTTAAGGCGCGCCTCATAACGGCGGGCATGCCCGGGAGCCAATGAGAGCACGCGCCGTAACTCTTCCACCGCCTCGGCTTGCATCGAGAGCCCCAGGAATGCCTGGGCGCGAACCAGATACTCGTCGGCCGTCGGCAACCAGGATTCTCCTCCCAGACCGGCATCCAATCGCGCTTTGGCCTCACGGGCTTCCAGTGACTGTGGATATCTTAGCCAGAGCTGTTTCAGCGCGGCGCGCGCTTCCGGCATCCGGTTCTCACGGATGTGGCAGTCGGCCTGCCGGAGGAGGGCCAATGGAGCCGACGAATCTTTGTCCGCCAGTGCCAGGGCACGGTCCAACCACTCAATCGCGCGGACACACACATTCGCGCTATACCAGGCTTCCCCCGTGCGATAGGCTGCCTTCGCAAGCAGGTTGGAATCCGGCACCATCTTCGGGATGGTCTCCAACAACTCGGCCGCTTGGATCGGCTCCTGTTGCTTCGACAGCGCCTCCGCGGTCCAGAGGCGGAGATAATCGTCGATCACCGGGATCTCCGGCTGAGCCGCGCGAAGAAGTTTGGCCGCCTCGCCCGGTTCCCGTTCGATCAGGAGTGCTCCCGACACGACCCGAGCCCGCTGGGCCCAGGGAGTCGAGGGAAATAATTCCATCACGGATCGCAGCTGATCGATTTTGAGCAGCGTCGCCTGTTCGCGCTGGGCCGGGGAGCCGGATCGATCATTGATTGCGAGGGCGGAACGGAAGCAGTCTTCGGCGGAGACACACAGGGGAGGCACGACAGGCAACGGTCGAGGGGACTCAGCTGTCGCCGTTACAAACACACTCGACAGAAAAAGCCCCCAGGCAAGTGGCGCTACACTGGTCCGCCAAGGAAGTTCGCGCACGATGCCCCTAAGCAGAAGGTGAACCGGCATCATTATAGCGTAATGCCGGAGAAACGCGACCAGGTTCGCCTTTGCTTGTCACAAGTTTTTTCCCTGTGCTAGGCTCCGGCATGGCTCCTGAGACCGCGACAAGGCACAACCTGCTGGCCCTGACCGAAGCCGGCATGACCGCGTTCGTCACGTCGCTCGGTTGGCCGTCTTATCGAGCCTCTCAAATCTTACGCTGGCTGTATCAGGAACGGGTCCGCACATTTGCGGAGATGAGCAATCTCCCGCAAAAAGACCGCGAGCATCTGGCCTCCACCTCCAGTATCGAACGGGCGACGGAGGTCCACCTCTTTGCCTCGCAGGATGGCACGAAAAAATTGGTGCTGACCCTCACCGACGGCAAGCAAGTCGAGTGCGTGCTCATCCCGGACGAAGACCGCCTCACGCTGTGCCTTTCCACGCAAGTCGGCTGCACACTGGATTGCGGATTCTGCCTGACCGGCACGTTAGGGCTCGCACGCAATCTGCGCGCCCATGAAATCCTGGATCAGGTCCTGCTGGCCCAGGACCATTTGGAAGCCGGCCAACGATTGACGAATCTCGTGTTCATGGGCATGGGGGAACCGCTGGCCAACCTCGACGCCGTGGCCGATGCGGTCGGTCGCCTCACCAACCACACGTGGGGGCTCGGATTTTCGGGCCGCCGCATCACGATTTCGACCGCCGGGCTCGCATCACGAATCAAGGATGTCGCGCCCCTCCAGGTCAACCTGGCAATTTCCTTGAACGCGACCACCGACGAACTTCGCGGCCGGATCATGCCCGCAGCCAACCGGCTCCATTCACTTCAGGCCTTGCTCGCCGCTTGCCGCGACTATCCCCTGGCTGATCGCGAGCGCCTGACTTTTGAGTATGTGCTGCTGGCGGAGGTGAATGATCGACCTGAGGACGCGGCCCGATTGATCAAGCTGCTCCGCGGCCTGCGCTGCAAGGTCAACTTGATTGCCTTCAATCCCTTTCCCGGCAGTGCCTACCGGCGCCCGTCGGATGCCGCCATCGACATGTTTCAGAGCATCCTGCGCCAGGGCCATGTCGATGCCTACCTGCGGCGCAGTCGCGGGCGCGACGTCCTCGGCGCCTGCGGCCAATTGGGCCGGATCGACATGAGCCACGCCCCGGTTACCTTGACACAGATTCAGACCCGTTGTTAGCATGATCTTCGTACATGCCTAAGCCGAGCCCATTCCACAGCTCATCTCCGCTTCGCCATTCAGTTCTCGCCTGTTCGTTTCTGAGCTTCTCCTTGTTCATGAGCCAAGGCCCCGCCGCGCATGCCGTTGAGCCGAAGGAATTCACGCTCTCCAACGACATGAAGGTCATTCTGGTGGAAGTCCCGAAGGCTCCCGTGGCCACCGTCCAGGTCTGGTACAAGGTCGGCTCGCGTAATGAGGTCATGGGACGGGCGGGATTGTCCCACATGCTCGAACATATGATGTTCAAAGGCACGGCGAAATATCCCAAAGGGACCTTTTCCCGCCTCATCCGCAAGAGCGGCGGGATGGACAACGCCTTCACCAGCCAGGACTTTACCGCGTACTTTGAAAACTTGGCTGCCGATCGCGTCACGCTGGCCCTTGAACTCGAAGCCGACCGGATGCAAGGACTGATTCTCGATGCCAACGAATTTAAAACCGAACGGGAAGTCGTCAAGGAAGAACGGCGGCTTCGCAACGAAGATGATCCGCAGGGCGCGCTCGTCGAAGCGCTCTTTGCGCAGGCCTTCATGAGCCATCCCTACCATTGGCCGGTGATCGGATGGTTCTCCGACCTCGATGCCATGACTCTCGACGACCTCCAGCGGCACTATGACACGTATTATTCGCCGAATAACGCGACCTTGCTCGTCGTCGGCGACATCAAGGCAGAGACGCTGCTGCCGGTCATTGCGAGACTGTTCGAGCCGATTCCCAAAGGGCCTTCGCCCAAACCCCTGGCTGTCACCGAAGGGCCGCAACGAGGCGAGCGCCGTTTTCTCTTGAAGCGCGAAGCGCAAGTGCCCTTTGTCATGATGGGATACCGCGTCCCGAATTATTCCAGCGACGATTCCTATGCGCTGAACGTACTCGAATCCATTCTGTCGCATGGGAAGAGCGCGCGGCTCTATCAAAGCCTCGTGTATGAGCAAAAGACCGCCTTGGCGGTGGGCGCCGACTACGGCTTGATGCAGGCTGATCCCGGCCTGTTTTATTTTTATGCCGTGGTGAAACCGGGCGAGAAACTCGAGGTTGTGGAAGAGGCCGTGCTGAAAGAGATTCAGCGGCTCCAGGCAGAGCCACCGAGCGAACTCGAACTCCAACGCGCAAAAAATCAGATCGAAGCCGCTCATATTTTTGAGCAGGATTCGAACTTTCGCCAAGCCATGCTGCTGGGGGAGGCCGAGACGATCGGCGCCGGGTGGCGTAAGGTCAGCCAGTTCGTCGAACGTACCCGCGCGGTCACGGCCCAGGACGTCCAGCGAGTCGCCTCCCAGTATCTGGCCGCCGATATGCGCACAACCGGGGCCTTGATCCCGGTTCCGCCGCAAACCCAATCGGCCTTGCCGGCCCAACCGCACCAGTGAGCAGATGCAGATGACCCGACGACAGGCTCTACGCCCACATCAAAGCCAACGGCCACTGGGACGAATCCTCCTGGGATTCTGTTTGCTGGCCCTCTGCCTGCCGAACGCTTATGGACAAGCCGCCGACATTGTTCCGACTCGTTCCGTAACCGCCAACGGGATGACCGTCTTGTTCCTGGAACAACACTATCTCCCCACGGTGGAAATCCATGCCTTAGTGAAGGTGGGGTCGGCCCAAGATCCGCCGGATAAAGCCGGCTTGGCAAATCTCACCGCCAGCCTGCTCGATGAAGGAACACAGACCAGGACCTCCCGGCAGATGGCCGAGCAGATTGATTTCGTGGGAGGCTCACTCGAAGCCCATGCGGCCGAAGATTTCACGACCGCTTCAGCGCGCGTGCTCAAGAAAGACGCCGATCTTGGCTTTGCCCTGCTGGCCGACATGCTGCAACACCCTGCCTTTCAGAAACAGGAATTCGAGCGGGTGCGCACCCAGATCGTCGGTGAAATTCTCAGCGATGACGACGATCCCGGCAATGTCGCGATGAAGGCGTTTCATCAATTGATTTTCCACGGCCATCCCTATAGCTGGCCGGCCCGTGGCGGAGAGGATACCCTCAACAAGATCACGGTCGCCGACGTCCAACAGTTTCATGCGCGGGAGTATTTGCCGAATCAGACGATTCTGGTCATCGTCGGGGATCTGACGCAGGAACAGGCCGCGACCTTGGTTCAGACCCACTTCGGATCGTGGAAGAAGGGCCCGCCTTCGCCCTACCAGCTCAAAAAGCCATCGCCGATCGATCGAAAAATGGTTCAGCTGATTGAGAAAGATTTAACCCAGTCGACCATTGTCCTGGGACATACAGGCATCAGCCGGACAAATCCCGACTACTACGCCGTCACGGTCATGAACTATATTTTGGGCGCAGGCGGGTTCTCCTCGCGCCTGATGGACTCCATTCGAGACAAGCAGGGCCTGGCCTATGGCATCATGAGCCAATTCGATTCCCGCTTGCTTCCGGGGGCATTTTTTATCAGCCTGCAGACCAGGACCGAGGTGACGAATCAAGCCATCACCGGAGTCCTGACAGAGATCAAGGGAATACGGGATGCGCCGGTGACCGATCAGGAACTCAACGAAGCGAAGTCGTTCATCGTCGGCAGTTTCCCTTTGCGGGTCGATTCCAGCGCCAAGCTTGCCAATGTTCTCGCGCAAGTCGAGTTTTACAATCTGGGGTTGGATTATTTTACGAACTATCCCAAAGCCATCGAAAAGGTCACGAAGGACGATGTCCTCCGCGTGGCCAAGCAATATCTCGACCCTCAACATTACGCCCTGGTCGTCGTCGGTTCGATTGCGAAGGCCAAAGTCAGGCAATAGCCCGCTTGCCGACCCGGCGACCACGCAACGCGTCGGAATCCCCATGGTCTCCACCATTCCACTGATTGATAAGATCGCTCGCGCAAGACATCTCCTCCGTGAAATGCGCTCGGTCATCGTGGCCTTCTCCGGCGGCATCGACAGCACCTTGGTCCTCAAGCTCGCCCACGATGAATTGGCTGCGCAGGCTATCGGCATCACCGCCGTCTCCCCCACCCTCCCTGCTTCTGAATTGGAGAGCACGCGCCGCCTTGCTGCAGAAATCGGCGCGGCTCATCGAATCGTTGAAACGGATCAACTCCAGATTGCCGACTTTGTGCGCAATGATGCCACCCGCTGCTACCATTGCAAGACCGATTTATACTCCCTCCTAGGCACACTCAGGTCTGAATATCACGCGACCAGTATCGTCGACGGGACCAACGTCGACGATCTCGGAGACGACCGCCCCGGTCTGAAGGCCGCCCGGGAATGGGATGTTCGAAGTCCCCTGCTGGAAGCCGGATTCACGAAAGCCGATATTCGTGACGCGGCCCGGGAGCTGCGGCTTTCGAATTGGGATAAGCCCGCCGCTGCCTGCCTCTCCTCGCGCGTTCCGCGAGGGATCACCATTACCCGCAGCACCCTCTCGCGCGTGGAGCAGGCGGAAGCTGCCTTGATGCACGAAGGCTTGCGCCACTGCCGCGTACGCGATTACGGCGATCTGGCACGGATTGAGTTGGCGGTGGAAGACCTGCCCAAATTGTTGGAGGACGGCCGCCGAGAACGGCTCGTCGGCAGCTTGAAACGGGCGGGGTATCGTTTCGTGACGGTGGATTTGGAAGGGTATCGCCAGGGAGGCGTGAGTCTCACCCCCCCGGCAACAGGAGCCTAATTCCGACTCTGGTAGGTCTTTGCGAGGGCGTCCAAGGCTTCGTCCGCCAGACGCCGATGATCGCCGTCCGTCAGTGCCCGCCCGACCACTTTTTCCGCGACCATCATCGCTAAATCCGTCGTTTGCGAGCGGATGTCCTGAATGGCTTTCCGGCGTTCGGTCTCGATCTCGCGAGTCGCGTCGCCTTTGATCCGCTCCGCGTCCGCCGTCATGCGCTGCTCATTCTCTTCCATCAATCGCGCCGCGCGCTCTTTGGCTTGCGCCAGCAAGGCGTCCGCGTCCTTGGCTGCGGTCGCCAGCTTGGCTTCATATTCCTTGAGCTTGCGCTCGGCCTCCGAACGGTGGCGTTCGGCTTGATCGAGGCTATCCTTGATCTTCTTCTCACGCTCTTCCAACATGCCCAGCAAGCTGGGAAACGCATACTTATAGAGCAGGAAGAAGAGAATGCCGAAGGAGAGAATCTCCCAGAAGATCAACGACGAAAAGAAATGCGATTCAAATTGAGGCATAGTCTGTTACCCAAATGAGTTGAGGGTTCTGAGCCGGGCATGGCCCCAGCATCAGGGCTCGACCGTATGCGCTTACTTGCGCAAGCCCATGATGATGAACGCAATGACCAGCCCGTACAAGGCGATGGCCTCGACCAATGCGAAACCGATCCACATGTACTTCCCGACGCGACCTTCGGCTTCCGGCTGGCGGGCCACAGCCTCGATCATTTTTCCGAAGATATACCCGATTCCCACGCCGGCTCCGGCAAATCCCGCCGCCGCCAATCCCATACCGACCAACGCTGCTGCTGCTGCATCCATTGTGTGTCCTCTCCTCCGTTTATAGACTACTCGACCTAATGTGCGTGCTCGCTATGACCGTGCAAGGTCACGGCATCCCCTAAATAGACACAGCTCAGCACGGTGAAGATATAGGCTTGAATAAACGCAATGCCGACTTCGAGCCCATTCATGGCAATCGTGAAAGCAAACGGCAACCAGCCGATCAGCAACCCGCCGCTGATAGCCAATCCGAACAGCACGCCCAAGATGACATGGCCGGCCGTCATATTCGCGAACAACCGCACCGCCAGTGAAATGGGCCGCGCCAATTGGCTGATCAACTCGATCGGAATCATGAGCGGCAGCAACCAGCCCGGCGTTCCCGGCGGCACGAGAATACCGAGGAATTTCATGCCGTGCAGCGAGAATCCCAAGACCAGGCTCAGCCCATAAATGCCTACCGCAAACACCGCGGTGACGATAATCTGGCTGGTCACCGTGTAAGAACCGGGAATCAACCCGAGCAAATTCGCAAAGAGAATGAAAAGGAACAGTGTGGCGATCAGCGGGAAATACTTCATCCCCGGCTCACCCATCGTGTCGAGGATAATTCCGCGAATAAATTCGACGATCAATTCGGCGATGTTCTGCAATTTGCCCGGCACCAACTTCCGCGCCGCGGCGGCGGAGATCATCAGGAAGGCGACCAGACCGACCACCACCCACATGAGGATGACCGCTTTGTTGATGGAGATATCGACGCCGGCGGGCACGAGCGGAATCAGCTCGTGCAATTCAAACGCATGTAACGGACTTTCTTCCACAATGATCCTTTTCGAGTCAGACGATTCAGGTTAACGCTGCCATCGTTGAGCCGACCGATAGGCGTTCCGGATACCGGCGGCAGCTCCCAGCCCCAAACCTACGACCAGTCCCCATGGACCGGAGTCCAGCAGATAGGTATCCAGGGCCCAGCCCAATCCTCCCCCGGCAATCAACGCAGCAAGCAGTTCCGTCCCGATCCGGACAGCTTGCCCGAGCCCCGCATATAACGGATCCTGAGAGGGGGGCATCACGTGCTCACGCGCGGCACTCCTCAGCGCAGTCGGAGAGAGTGCACCCATCGGCGGGCGCGCCATTCAAGCAAATTCGCTGGGGCCTTGTCAAGAAGTTGGCCTGCTATGACCGGGCTTCGCGATGCGGTATAGTCGTTTCCTCTGGTGCACGCGCCGGTGAACGACATCTTCATGACTGATTTCTCGCAGCAGACCTTTCTGAGCGGGCCGCCGCAGCCGCTGGTCGTGGTTCGGCCGCAACCGGAGGAGGACGTCTTCGAACTGTACCAGCGCTTGTCTCTTCCCGACCGCCCGGCGTTCCTCCTGGAAAGCGGCAACGGCACCCACGCCACCGCGCGCTATTCGTTCTTCGGCAGCAATCCCTATCTGACCTTGACCGGCCGCGCCCGAGACTATCAAGTAAAGACGGGCGAACACACCAACATTGGCCATGGCCCGGTGTTCGAGGCGTTCCGGCAGGCCTTCGCCGACTCCACGATCCCGCATCCCGACGGTCTCCCGCCGTTTTTCGGCGGCGCGGTCGGCTACCTGAGTTACGATCTCGTCCGCTCCTTTGAAACGCTTCCCGCGCTGGCTTCCGACGACCTGGGCCTCCCAGACCTGCAGATGGCCTTCTTCGACCTGGTCGCCGCCATCGATCATCACACACATCAGCTCTATCTCATGTACTGCCCGCCGCTGTCTCGCTTTCAAGCCGAACCCCGGGAAAAACTCTTTCGCGAAGGGTGTGACCGGTTGGCCGAGCTGGAGGCGCGCCTCACCGGCCCCTTCTTGCCTCGATCCGCCAAGACCTGGCCTGCGCAGTCCGGCTTCGTACCCAGCCAGTCGCGTGAGGCCTATACGGCTCAGGTGCGACGATGCCAAGACTACATTGCGGCCGGCGATATCTATCAAGCCAACCTTTCCCATCGCTTCACCCTGACGCTCGATGCCGGTTGGTCCGCCTCGGATCTCGACCACTACGCAAGCGACCTCTATGCCCGCCTGCGCCGTGTGAATCCCTCTCCCTTTGCAGGCCTGGTACGCTTCCCCGAACTCAGCCTCATCAGCAACTCACCGGAGCGCCTCGTGCGACTGACCGGTTCACAGGTAGACACGAGACCCATCGCGGGCACGAGGCCGCGGGGAGCAGGACAGCCGCAAGATGTGACCTTGCGCGCCGAACTCCTGGCCAGCCCCAAGGAACGCGCGGAACATGTCATGCTGGTGGACCTTGAACGTAACGATCTCGGAAAAGTCTGCCGATACGGATCGGTCCGGGTGGAGGAATTCATGAGCATCGAGCAGTACTCGCATGTCAGCCATTTGGTCTCGGAGGTGATCGGCACGTTGCAACCGGGAACGTCGCCCTTCGATCTCGTCCGGGCTGTGTTTCCGGGGGGCACGATCACCGGCGTACCTAAACTGCGGTGCATGGAAATTATCGAGGAACTGGAACCGGTGCGCCGCGGCCTCTACACGGGCGCGCTAGGCTACTTCAGTTGGAGCGGGGACTTGGATCTGAATATCCTGATCCGCACCCTCATCCTGACGAAACACCGAGGCTACCTGCAGGTGGGCGCCGGCATTGTGGCCGATTCGGATCCCGATCGCGAATACGACGAAACGCTCGCCAAGGCGGGCGCGTTCATGAACATCCTGGAGGCCGGCCGCTGATGTGGGTCTTTCTGAATGATCGATTCGTGCCCAAAGAGGAAGCCCTCGTCTCGGTGTTCGACCATGGATTTCTCTACGGCGATGGCGTCTACGAAACGCTTCGTTCCTACGGCCCCCGCATTTTTATGCGCGATCAGCATCTGGCCCGGCTGCGACGCTCGGCCGATGCCCTCGGCCTGACGATCCCCGTTCCAGATACACGGTGGCCGGATCTGCTCCATGAGGCCATGCGCCGCAATGAGGTCGGCAACGATCATGTCGATGCCTATCTGCGCATTACCATCTCACGCGGCGCAGGAGAGATCGGGTTGGATCCTGCGCTCTGTCCCCGCTCGACGGTTGTTATTATGACCAAGCCGCTCCATCCGTCGCCTTCGGTCCTGTCCCGGGACGGCGTCTCACTGACCGTGGCGACAACCAGACGGAATCTCCCGGCCGCCTTGTCTCCGCACATCAAATCCACAAATTTCCTCAATAACATTCTGGCGAAACGCGAATCGATCGCGGCGGGCACCTTTGACAGCCTGCTCCTGAACTGGAAGGATGAATTGACCGAGTGCACGATCAGCAATCTGTTTTTTATCTCCCACGGCACCGTGCATACCCCGGCGTTGGACTGCGGGATTCTGGACGGGATTACGAGAGCAATCGTCATGACCCTCGCGGAGGAGGACGGCCTGCCGGTCAAGGAAGGGCACTACCACCTGGCGGATTTGCGCCAGGCCAGTGAGTGTTTTCTGACCAATACCAGCATGGAAGTCATGCCGGTTTCACGGGTGGATGGCGTGCCGATCGGCAACGGTCGCCCCGGACCCTTGACGACACGAATTCAGGCCAGATTCGCAGCCAGCCGCCACAGGTTCCTTGAACCACCTGCCTCGTAGAACTCACACTTTCCCCTGTTCATCAACTGGTTACGCGATCTGATGTGAGGCCAACAGGCCCCGCTGTTTTTGACAGGCAGGGGGTCGGCTGCTACGGTTGAAGCATCGATCCGAAAGGCCAACCCGGTCCGGGCGTCTTAATCACGATGGCTCTTGACCACCGCACCACACCACTCCTGGTTCTGTCCGTGACCTGGCTGCTGACCGCCTCTCCGGCGCGGTCGGAGGTCTATCAATATATCGATGCCCACGGCACCATTTCGCTGACCAATGTGCCGAACGATCCACGATATAGACGCGTCATCTCCGAACTCCCCCGCTCCCGCCATATCATCTCCGACCGTGAACTGGATCCAGTGATTGCCCGGCATTCCCGTGCCCATCGCCTGCACCCGGCGTTGATCCGTGCCGTGATCAAAACCGAATCGGACTTCGATCCGCTGGCGGTGTCCCATGCGGGCGCGGTCGGGTTGATGCAGCTCATGCCCCAGACCGCCATGCGCTTCGATGTGCGGGATTCGTACAATCCGGATGACAATATCGGCGGGGGGACAAAGTACTTGCGGCAACTCCTGGACCGCTTCAACGGCAATCTGCCCTTGGCCTTAGCGGCGTACAATGCGGGAGAACATGCGGTGGAGCGCTACCGGGGACTCCCGCCGATCCCGGAAACGCGGCAGTATGTCCTCAAAGTCCTCGGGCACTATCGCACCTTCCTCACGAACGCGCGGGCTTCGTCTTCCCGGGCCTACGCTTCACAAGCGCCCCGGTCGCCACAGCGGCGGGCCGCGCCTTCGACGGCATCCCGATAACCTGTTCAGCTGCCAACCGCACCTCGCTATGGTGCCGCCACCCCTCCCGCTTGGCCTCGGGAAAATCAGACCGGTAATGGGCTCCGACGCTATTCTCCCGCCAGAGGGCGGCATCCGTAATACAGCGCGCCACCTGCACCATATTTTTCACTTCCAGCGCGGCCCGCGAGGAGAAGGGTTTCGTCAGCAGGCGCTGCCAGCGGACCAGTTGCGCGGACGCGCTGATCAACGAATCGCCCGAACGCACCAGCCCCACCTTGCCCCACATCAGCCGGCGCAACGAACTGCGCAGCTTTTCCGGATCGTCGAGGTCGCTCGGCCGGCCCTGTTCCAGATCCTCGATCGCGGGCAACCGAACCAATTCAGAAAGGCGCCCCGCATGGGCCACGGCGGATTGCGCCGCCCGCATACCGAACACCAACCCTTCCAACAAAGAATTGCTGGCCAACCGATTCGCGCCATGCACCCCGCTGCACGCGACTTCTCCCGCCGCATAGAGGCCGGGCAACGTCGTCGCGCCATGCACGTCCGTCCACACCCCGCCCATCATGTAATGCGCGCTGGGGGAGACGGGAATCCACTCCTCCGTCATATCGATGTCATACCGCAGGCAGGTCGCGTAGATCGTGGGAAACCGGCGCTTCACAAAGGCGGCCCCGAGATGAGTGACATCCAGATAAACATGCCGCGCGCGCGTGGCAGCCATTTCCGACCAGATCGCCCGCGAGACCACATCACGGGGAGCCAGCGCGCCGTCCGGATGGTACCGGTGCATGAATAACTCGCCCTTGATGTTCCGGAGCTGCCCGCCTTCCCCGCGAATGGCCTCGGACAGCAGGAAGGGCGGACTCGACGGCAGATACAGCGAGGTAGGATGGAATTGCACGAACTCCATATCCATCAGCGAGGCTCCCGCCCGCAGCGCCATGGCCATGCCGTCGCCCGTCGCGTTGCCGGGGTTCGTGGTGCGCGCGTAAACCTGACCCGCTCCGCCGGTGGACAGGACCACCGCGCTGGCCGGCAGCACCGTACGCTCGCCCGACATTTCGTTTAAGACAATGGCGCCACAACACCGGCCATCGACCACCGCCAGATCCACCGTAAACCGCCGATCCAATCGCTGAATGCGGGGCTGCCTGGCCGCATAGGCCATCAGCGCGCGCACCATCTCATTGCCGGTGGCATCGCCGCGCGCGCGCAGGATGCGGCTCCGGCTGTGCGCGGCCTCGCGGGTGAAGGCAAATCGTTTGCCGATCTTATCGAACTTCGCTCCCCACGCGATCAGCTCTTGAATCCGGTCCGGCCCTTCCTCAACCAGCACGCGCACCGCCTCCCGGCGACAGAGGCCATGCCCGGCCTTTAACGTATCGGTGAGATGGCTGCCCACATCGTCTTCCTCGCTGAGCGCAACCGCCACTCCGCCCTGGGCGTACATGGAATTGCTTTCCAGGGGATGCCCCTTCGTCAGCATCAACACGCGCCCCGCGCGGCTCAACTCAATGGCTGCGCGAAGACCGGCGACGCCGCTCCCGACGACGAGGAAGTCTGTTTCAATGGTGGAGGACGCACTGCGGGCTGACATGGCTAGGGTTTGGCTTGCCCGCGAGCCGGATCTTCGTTCAGGCTGGCCCGCGTGCCCATGCCGAATGGCAAATCGCCTTGAGCCTCTCGAAGCAGAATCGATTGCGTCCCGACCCAGGCCAAGCGCCCGTGACCCCTCTGCCGGGTGCCCGACTCGGCGGGATTGCGTTTCCACTGGCCCTGCCAATGGACAAACACATCGATATTCTCGCCCTCGATCAAAATGCGTTCGATGGAAAACTCCAATTGGATATCGCGAAACGTGTCGAAATCGTTGTCGATATCCCGCTGCATCTGGTCCAGATTTCCCGAGGGCAGCAGCAACGTCTCCAGCGCGCTCCGGTCTTTCTCTACGTAGGACTTCCGGAGCGACTCCACCGCCTGATCGATCCGGAGAATTCGGTCATGATCGTCTTTGTATTGAAGGGTTTTTCCTGAACATCCCACGCCCAGGAAGAGCGCCATCATCAGGAGAACGCTACCGAAACCGGCGGAACGCAGGAAAGGCGTGAACATGGCGCAGTATAGGAACCTTGGCGGAAAGAGGTCAAGCAACGGCGCTGACCAGGCTCACGCTCGCTTTGCGGACGCCTCTCGATCCCTCGTCGGCGCACTGCACATCAGATTCTTGGCTTGCTTTTTGAGCCGAAACCCACTAGACTCCCGCGCCTAGCAGTTGGAGATTGAATGTATGGCGAGTGTCCTCAAGAAACGCCGGAAGAAGATGCGCAAGCACAAGTATAAGAAGTTGCGCCGGCGTCAGAAATTCTTGCGTCGCAAGAGCTGAGCCCATCACGACATAATGGACGGAGGGATCCGTGCCCGAAGGAAAAAAAGTTCGCATCCGCGTTCGAACGGTGAACTGCATCTACGTCGGGGATTTCCTCATTCCGCCCATGCGTAATCGGGTGTCCGATGCGATCAATGAAGAGCAGCGGTTGTTTATCAGCCTGACTGACGTGTTGATCAATGACAAGGATCGATCGGATTTCGTGGCGATCAATAAAAACCTGATCGAATCGATCGCCCAGCTCTAACACGCTCTCACCTCATCATAAAGGTCATGTCGTCTCCGTATCGCCGCCACCCGGCGTTACACGGCGCGCCTGCCTTCCTGAAACCATTGTCGTAACACCGATGTTCTCGTTCAAGCGCTTCTATCCCTTCCTCAAGCCCTATGTCCCCCGGATGATCGCGGCCGCCGTCATGGTCATGGCGGTTGCCGCCATCAACCTTGCCCTCCTTCGCTTAGGCGGCACCCTGTGGGACGTCATCACCGTCCAGCACGATGCCGCGCGCATGACAGAAATGATCCTGCTCTTGTTGGGTTTGGTCTTGATCCAGGGGTTATGTTCGATGGGACACAGTTACCTCACCGCCTGGGTCTCCCAACGGGTGATGGCCGATTTCCGGATCCATCTCTTCGCACATCTCGAGACGCTGTCGGTCAACTTCTTCTCGAAGCGCCGAACCGGCGAATTGATGTCCCGCCTCATGAACGATGTCACCGTCATCCAAAATGTCGTAACCGATACGCCCATCGACGCCGCCAAACAAATCGTCACCTTCATCGGTGGCGCGGGCTTCCTGTTCGCCATGAACTGGCAACTCTGCCTACTCATTCTGGTGCTGCTCCCGATGCTGGTCGTCGTGGCCAAACTGTTCGGGCGGCGACTCCGGGCGCTATCTACCAAAATCCAGGACCAAACCGCCTCCGTCAGCACGCTGGTCGAAGAAGTCATTGCAGGGATCCGCGTCGTGAAATCCTTCGTCCAAACGAAACGGGAAGAAGAACGGTTCGTGGCTCAGGTCCAATCCGCGATGGAGCTGTCACTGCGCCGTGCCACCATCATGGCCTGGTTCGTGCCAACCATCATCTTCGTCACCTTTGCCGCCGCCGCCCTCGTCTTGTGGTACGGCGGCCGCCAGGTCATCGACGGCTCAGTCTCCCCAGGCGACCTGTTCGCCTTTGTCCTCTTCGCCGGCATTCTGATCGGGCCGTTCGGGTCCGCCGCCCGCGTGTTTGCGCAGATCAAAGAAGCCCAGGGAGCCATGCAACGTCTCTTCGAAATTCTCGACACCCACGCGGAAATCGCCGATGCCCCAGGCGCCATCGAACTCCCCCCCGTGACCGGGCACGTGCGCGCGGAACATCTCAGCTTCGCCTATGATGCCCGGCAGCCCGTGCTCTCAGACGTGTCTTTCGAGGCCAAGCCCGGTGAACTCATTGCCATTGTGGGACCGACCGGCTCGGGAAAAACCACGATCATGAATCTCCTGCACCGCTTTTATGATCCGACCTCCGGGCGGCTCACGGTGGACGGCCATGACGTCAAGGATGTCCGGCTCGATAGTCTCTACCGGCAAATTGCGCTGGTGCCGCAGGATACGATTCTCTTCGGCGGCCCCATCCGCGATAACATTCGGTACGGGCGCGAGGACGCCACGGAAGAAGACATTCTCGCCGCGAGCAAGGCTGCGCATGCCCACGAGTTCATCGCGGGATTTCCGGACGGTTATCAGACCATCGTGGGGGAAAAGGGCATCAATTTGTCCGGCGGACAACGGCAACGCGTGGCCATCGCGCGAGCCATTCTCAAGAATCCCCGGATTCTCTTGCTGGATGAAGCGACGTCCGCGCTCGATACCGAATCGGAGCGATTGGTCCAGGAAGCCCTGGAACGTCTCATGGTCAACCGGACCACGTTCGTCGTCGCCCATCGGCTCAGCACGATCCAGCGCGCCGACCGGATTCTGGTGTTGAATAAAGGAAAGATCGTGGAATCCGGCACCCATGCGGCACTGCTGGAACAACAAGGACTGTATCATTACCTGTATACGCTGCGACTCAGTGAACTCCCGGTCTAATCGATCACGAGGCTCTGATGAACAGTTCGGCCCGCGCGCTCGCCTTCGCCGCACTCATCCTTTCTTGGACGGTTCCTGCTTCGGCTCAATCCCCCTTGCCCAAACCGGATCATGTGGTGATCGTGATCGAAGAGAATCATGCGTTCTCCCAGATCGTCGACTCACCGGCCGCCCCGTACTTCAATGAGCTGGCGCGTAAAGGCGCGGTCCTGACGAATTCCTACGCCGTCACCCATCCGAGCCAACCGAACTACATCGCGCTGTTTACGGGCACCTTCGAGGGCGTGCATGGCAATACGTGCCCCAACTTGCTGACGACCTCGAACCTCTCCAGCACCCTGGCGTCGGCCGGCTACTCGTTTATCGGGTATGCGGAGGATCTTCCCGCCGTGGGCGCCGTCGAGTGCATCGCAGGCGCCTACGCGCGCAAACATAACCCCTGGGTGAACTGGCAATCGTCCCCCATCAACACGGTCGCACCTGAACAGAATCGCCCATTGACCGATTTTCCGGCAGACTTCAGCGCCTTGCCGACCGTCAGCATGATCATCCCGAATCAACAAAACGATATGCACGACGGGCGCGATCCGGACCGCATCCAACGCGGAGACCAGTGGCTGCGTACCCATCTCGATCGCTACGTCGAATGGGCGCAGACGCACAACAGCCTGTTGATCATTACGTGGGACGAGGACAACGGCAAATCAGACAACCGCATCCCTACGATCCTGGTGGGACCGATGGTGCAGCCGGGCCGCTACGGAGAACCAGTGGACCATTACGGCTTGTTGAGGACCATCACGGACATGTACGGAGCGAAGCCGGTCGGCCTCAGCCGGCAGGCCTCTCCCCTCACGACGATTTGGGCCAGGCCGAAACTTACGCCCTAGACCCGCCCGGCAGCCCGTTTCGTGCCCGGCTCCAGGCTTTCCACAGTTCTATCGCGACAAAGGGCAGCAGGCCGAACCCCGCGACCAGCCACCATTCATCGGCCCGCAAGGGCACCACGCGAAAAATCTCCTGCCCCCAAGGGCTCAGCATGATCCCTGCCTGTAACAGCGCCGAGACCAACACGGCAGCCACCAGCGCTCGATTCGTGGTCACTCCGATCTGAAACAGCGAAAACCGGTCATGGCGGCAGGTGAACGCGTGGAGGAACTGAATCAGCACCAACGTCGTAAACGTCATCGAGCGCGCGAACGTCACGTCGTCATGCATGATGGAGAGGGCACTCCCGAATACCGCCAAGGCCGCCGCCGCCATCACCGCGCCTTGCACACAAACCGTCACGAATCGCTGACGATCCAGGAGCGGCGCCTGCGGGTCACGGGGCGGGCGCTTCATCACATCGGGGTCTTTGGGATCGACGGCCAGGGCCAGCGCGGGAAATCCGTCGGTGACCAGGTTGATCCAGAGAATATGGATCGGCAGCAGCGGCAAGGGCCAGCCCAACAAGGTACTTCCCAGCATCACCAGCACTTCGCTCAGATTGCACGACAGCAAATAGTGCACCGACTTGCGGATGTTGTCGTAAATGCTCCGGCCCTCTTCGACCGCCGCGGCGATGGACGCAAAGTTGTCGTCGGTCACGACCATATCCGACGCATCCTTCGTGACATCCGTCCCCGTCATGCCCATGGCGATCCCGATATCCGCTTCCCGTACCGCCGGCGCATCATTCACGCCGTCGCCCGTCATCGCCACCACCGCCCCTTGCGCGCGCCAGGCCCGGACGATGCGGAGCTTGTGTTCGGCCGACACCCGCGCGTAGATGGACAGGTCGCGCACACGGGCAGACAGTTCCGCGTCGCTCAATCCATTCAGCTCGAGGCCGGACAGGGCCTGCGCCGGTGCGCTCGCGAAGCCTGCCTCGCGCCCGATGGCCAAGGCCGTCTCCTTGTGGTCGCCGGTGATCATCACGGTCTTGATGCCCGCCGATCGGCAACGGTCGACCGCCTGTTTAGCCTCGGCGCGTAACGGGTCTTTCATCGCCGCCAAGCCCAGGAACACTAAGTCGCGCTCGATCTTCTCTGACTCGAACGCTCCCGGCTCCGGATCGAGCACCCGCCTGGCCAACGCCACGACCCGGAGGGCCTGCTGGGCGAATTGCTGATTCACCGACAACATCGAGTGGCGCGCCGAATCGGAAAAGGGCTCGACCTTCCCTGCCCTTGTCATGTACGCACTGCATCGCCCGAGCAAAACATCGGGTGCCCCCTTCACATAGGCCACGGCGCAGCCATCCGATCGCCGCACCATGGTCATCATCTTGCGTTCGGAGTCGAACGGGATTTCTCCCAGCAGCGGATGCGCCCCTTCGAGTTCTTCTTTCCGCCATCCGGCCTTGCCGCCCGCCACCAGCAGGGCCCCTTCCGTGGGATCGCCCACGACCGTCCAGGTGCCGTCTGACTGTCGGAGCGACGAGCCGTTGCAGAGCAGGGCGCTCCACAACAGATCGCGCAAAGCTCCTGTGCGGCAATCGCCGCCGAGGATCTCACCTTCCGGCGCATAGCCGTCGCCGGTGACCTCGCAGACAAGGCCCTCGACGGCCAGGCTGGTGACCGTCATTTGATTCTTCGTCAAGGTGCCGGTCTTATCCGTGCAGATCACGGTCGCCGCGCCCAGCGTTTCAACGGCCGGCAGCCGGCGGATCAACGCATGCCGCTTCACCATCCGCATCACGCCCAGGGCCAACGTCGTCGTGACAATGGCCGGGAGCCCTTCGGGGATGGCCGCCACGGCCAGACTCACGGCCGTCAAAAACATGTCGAACAGCGGTTCGCCGCGCCACAGACCCAGCCCGAAGACCACCATCACGATGGCGAGCGAGAGCCACAGCAGCACATGGCCGAACTGCTCTAATCGACGCTGAAGCGGGGTCGGCTCGATCGGCGCCGCGGTCATCAAAGTCGCGATGCGCCCCAGTTCCGTGTGACTGCCCGTGGCGACGATGAGGGCGCGCCCCTTACCCCCGGTGACCGTCGTGCCCATGAACAGCATGTTGCGTTGATCAGCCAGCGGCAGGTCGCTGCCGGGCAACGGCGGGCTGGATTTTTCGACAGGCGTCGACTCCCCGGTCAACGCCGCTTCCTGCGTGCGAAAGGCGGCGGCGTGGATCAGCCGCGCATCCGCGGGAACATGGTCCCCCGCCTCCACATCGATGATGTCGCCGGGGACCAGCTCCGTGGACGACAGGGTTCGCCGCGCGCCCCCACGCACCACACGGGCGTGGGTCACCGCCATGGTCTTGAGCGCAGCCAGCGACCGTTCCGCCCGGTATTCCTGCGCAAATCCCAGCAACCCGTTCAGCAGCACGATGGCGAGGATGGCGCCGGCATCGATCCATTCGCCCAGTAGCCCAGAGACCAGGGCGGCCCCCGCCAGCACCCAGATAATCAGGCTGCTGAATTGCGCGCCCAGAATACGCCAGGGCGACGGCGGAGGAGCTTCAGGCAGCTCGTTGCGTCCATGGGCGGCCAGCCGGTGCGCCGCCTCCTCTTCGGTCAGCCCTTGCTCAGGGGCGACACCAAGCTCGCGGCCGATCTCCTCCGTGGATCGCGCATACCACCGGGACTGCTGTGGCTGTTGCGTGTCGGCCATGTTTCCGTTCTCACCCGGTTCTCTTCGCGGGCCGATTCCCTAAGGACAAGTCCCTTCGACAGCGGCGGCCTTCAGTAGGTCACGGCGACGGGGCAGGGGGAAGTTTCGCACGCTCACCCTCCCACCACTCAATCCCGGCGCCCAACCATCCGATACAGTATCCACGAAGGACGGAGCGTGGCCCGCAAGGGGCATCATTCCTGTGGTAGGAACGGCCGTCGCTTGAAGCTGTGGATTGCGTAGCATGGGTGATCTATGACTCGTTCCTCCTGGTCGTCGTCGAATCCGCTCCCGGACAACCTTCGCCGCAGCCTGAAAGACCTTCGCCATGGCCTGCTCGGCCTGCACAAGTCGTTGATCGTGTCCGAGCAGCTCACCTATGAACGCATTTATGGACGCATTTCCTCGGCCGGGCAGCTGCTGCAGCTGGTCATGAACGACCCCTGGTTCGCCTGGCTCCATCCCTTGTCGCATCTCGTCGTTCGGATCGATGTCGTACTGGAAGATCACGAGGACACCACGATCGAAGCCGCGCAGGACTTGCTGCTGGAAGCGCGCCATATGCTGCGCCCGTCCGAAGAAGGCGATGGGTTCGAACGCAGCTACTACGAAGCCTTGCAGCGGACCCCCGATGTCGTGCTCGCCCATGCCAGCGTCAAGAAGCTGCTCAGCAGCGCCGACACGGCGGCTTCCGCGGCTGCCGCCTGACCGCGAAGACCGTTCCAGCTAGAAGAGCGGATGGTGCGGGGAAGAAGAAAAGGGCGCGGAGCGCGGCGCGTCACCTCGATTGCCAAGAAACCGCCACCCCTGCTTATCCCGCACCAGGTAATGTACCTCCTGAAACCAGCTATCCAATGTGACGCGCGCGCCTGACTGCGCCTCCGCCCCATACAGGCCACCGGTGCAGGTCAACTCGACGCGCGGGCCATCTTCCGCCTGCACGATCTTCATCCCCGAAAACAGATGGGTCGAGGATAACGCGCGATAATGCTCGAACACCTCGCCCCAGATTCGTTCCACGTCGTCCACATGCAAGCCGTGATAATTGTAGCCCGGCGCATAAAACTGCATGAGCGCCGGCAGGTCCTGTTTCTCCAACGCGCGCTCCGCGCGCTCGAAGGCAGCCAACACCTCGCGCAGCGTGGGATCGGCACGAACCGCCTTGGCGCCCGTGATCGTTCCACTCTCGCGCGTCACGGTCATTTCCGGTAACACGCGCACCACCGCTTCAGCCTGCCCGGCCGTATGCCCGATCACCGCCAGCATAACAATTCGGAGGGCCTGTCGCATCCGCCCACCGGCCCGGCGCCCGCTACCTGGCTGCTTGATCCATCGTTCGAACATGACATGCCTCGCTGGAAGGAATCGTCGGCTCCTTGTTCAGGATAGGGATACAGACTTCTCTGAAACTATGCAACGCCGGCTCACGGGCGACCGCCTTTCACGGCCGGTGCTTGCCGACCAATCGCCCTCACAGGCCGCCGGTTTCCGACTTTTGCTTGGGCCGCAGATGACTGAACGTTAGACTACGGTGACGAGGCTGCGGTCAGCCATCAGAGAGACGAAGACAAGGAGCGGGAATGCCACCATCGACCACCGTGCTGCTTGCCCCGGTACTCGGCATCACACTGCTGGCGGCCGGAGCCGCTCTGGCCGAAGAAACTGCACCCCGGGCGAACATCGCCCTCATCGACAAGACCTGGGCCGTGAGTCTCGATACCACCGGGTTCCGTGTTCAGGCAGATGGCGTCAAGCCCGACAGCCGCCGCTACTTCCTCGCCACAGAGGACGCCACCGGTCTACACGTCTCGATCACGCTGGAAGCAGTCTCCGGTCAGGCCACGGAGCAGGGCTGCCTCACGCATCTGAGCCGCATCGCACAGACGGTTGCAGCGACTCACCCGGCAGCCCCCGCACGCAGCGAGATACAACAACAACCTCTCTTCGAACTGCTCTTGGACGAGACCGGCGGCGGGCGGCCGGATCAACGACACCTCTTCGCCTGCATGAGCAAGGAAAACGTGTACGCCGACATCCATCTTTCACAACCCGTTTCGAACACCGGAGGCGAGCCGACGCTACGCAACCTGCTGAGGAGCCTCACCATCGTACCGGCGCCTACGGCCGGCAGCCTGGATCATTTTCGAGCAGGCAGCGCGCCCTATCTGCGGAGACAATTCAATCAAGCCATCTCGCATTACGAACAGGCCATCGCCCTCGAACGAATGCATCCTGTCCTGGACAGGTCCCTCTGGCGTGTGCTCGTCCACAACCTGGGCATTGCCTATGCCACAACCGGCGACCTGGCGCGCGCCAAAGCGACGATCGAGTATGGACTGTCGCAAGACCCGGGGAATCCGTTGTTTCACTACGATCTCGCCCGCACCTATGCCGGAATGAACGAACGAGACGGAGCCATGCAAGCGCTCCACGCCGCCTTCCTGCACTTTCGCCGGAGCCCGGAGCGAGATCCGATACCGGACCCCAGGCAGGATGTGTCCTTCAGGCGACTCATGCTGGATCCTGCATTTCGCACCCTCACGGAATCGCTCATGCAGCCCGCCATTTAAACCGCGTGGACCAAGCAGACCAGCCGATCATGGAAGGACCGAGGGATGGCAAAACGTAAGAACGTACGAGTGGAGATGAATCGACCGATCGATGTGCTGAGTCCCAAGGGGAGCAGCCAGGGCGTGGTGCGGGATTTTTCTCCCGGCGGATGTAAGATTCAACAGACCGGCGCGAAGGTGCACTGCGGGATGCGGTTGACGCTGCGGATCTCGCTGCCCGATCGCCTCGACCCCATCGAGATCAAACCCGCCGTCGTCACCTGGACCAGCAATGAGGCCTTCGGCGTGGAATTCCTGGCGCTCTCGGCAGAGGTGCGGAGCCGCGTGAAACTGGTCTACGACCTGCTTCTTGACGCACAATCGACGGCCGAAACAGAACGCGTCATCTCGCTTCCCGGCGTCTCCTGGCAATAAGTCTCTCCCCGGCTCCCGAAGCAGGCCACCCGGACGCGAGCCGGATGGGATTCGATCATAGCAGGCGCACCGCGTGAAGATGTTTATCGCGGAGAAACGGCCGGGATCAATTCAGCGACTTTGTCGATGATGGCCTGAGGGAGAAATGGTTTTTGCAGGTAGGCACCCTGCGCATCCACCCCATGGGACGCCAGCATGTCTCCGGCATAGCCGGAGATATAGAGGACTTTGATCGAGGGAAACATCGTCCTCGCCCCCTGCGCCAACACAGAGGCCTTCATGCGCGGGAGGATCACATCGGTAATCAACAGGTCGCAGCCGCCCTTCCGTACCTGCAACATCTGGAGCGCCTCGACGCCGTCGGCCGCCGCCAGGACTTCATAACCTTGATCCCGCAGCACGGCCGTCACAAGACGCCGAATCCCCTCATCGTCTTCCACCAGGAGAATGGTCGCTGAAGGCGCCGGGACGCGCGCCGGGATCACCACCTGTTCGCCGTCCGAGGTTTGCGACTGCACGCGCGGCAACATCACCGTAAAGCGCGAGCCTCGTCCCGGCTGGCTCGTCACCTCGATGTATCCGCGGCTTTCCTTCACGATGCCATAGACGGTCGCCAACCCCAATCCCGTGCCCTTCTCGAATCCCTTCGTGGTAAAAAACGGCTCGAAAATGTGGGAGAGGGTTTCGGCATCGATCCCGCACCCTGTATCTTCGACTGCCAGGGTGACGTAGGGGCCGGGGATCGCGCCGGGGTGCGTGCGCGCATACTCCCCATCCAAATCGGCATTGCCCGTTTCGATTGTCAAAATACCCCCTTCCGCCATGGCGTCGCGGGCATTCAGGGCGAGATTCAACAAGACCTGCTCAATTTGCACCGGATCGCCAAGGACATGCCCGGCCTGGGGATTCACCACAATGACCGTCTGAATCTGTTCGCCGATCAGCCGCCGCAAGATATCTTCCATGTCGCGAATTAACGTATTGAGCGGCACGTCCCGCTGCTCCAACACCTGCCGCCGGCTGAAGGTCAGCAACTTCTTCGTCAACGCCGCGGCCCGGCTGCCGGCCTGCCCGATCATTTCAACTTCGTGGTGCAGCGGATGCGATCCCAGTTGCTGCGCGACCCGGTGCGCGTGGCCGATGACCACCATGAGCAGATTATTGAAGTCATGCGCGATGCCGGCGGCCAATCGTCCCAGCGCCTCCATCTTCTGCGACTGCCGTAGGCTTTGCTCATCCTGCTTGCGCTGCGTCAGATCGATGATGGTCTCGATGACATGGACGCGGCCGTCCCGCGTCGGCGCCTTGGCCCAATGGAACAGCAGGCGCCGCCCGTCCGGCATGTCGACCTGTTCCGAAACCACCGCATCTCCGGTCAACGCGTCGGGCATACGGCAAAATTCACAGGGACTCGGCTTTCCGGCAATCTTGTCATGGCAGCGGGAGGCGGCCATGTCGCCGAACGTTCCGAGACTGGTCCGGTTCTGGAACTGCACGGCATGGTCGGCAGGGTCGATCACCGTCACAATGACCGGCTGCGAGTTCAGCAACACCTGCGGATCATAGGAGCGGGCGTCGGGCGAGTGCGGAGAAGCAGGCATGGGCGTCCTCGTGCGGAGTGGAGCGTGGAAGCAGAGCGAACGAGCTTCTTTGGTTGTACTACATCATCATCCACAGTCAAGGAGATGATCGATTGCAGAGCCACGGCAGGAGTAGGAATTACGGAAGTGGAGCTGCCGGCTCAGTGACCATTGTTCGCCTGCCGGTAGAACACCTGCTTCGCCAGTTCGGCCGCCGCGACATACGCCAGCAGGATTCCAAGCAGCGCCATCCAGAAGGCAGCCGGCAACGGCTCCAGTCCCAGAAACGCGCCCAGCGGCGTCACGGGAAGCGCAATCGTCACAAGCACCACCAGCAACGTCGAGAGCAGCAATGGCCCGGACGGGCGACTGGTCAGGCAGGGGCGGCGCGTACGAATCACCAGCACGATCAGTGACGCGGACAGCACGGACTCGACGAACCAGCCCGTCCGGAATTGGCCGGTCGTGGCATGCAGCGCCAGCAGCAAGACCCCGAACGTGAGGTAATCGAAGCACGAACTCACCAACCCGAAGGTCAGCATGAATCGGCGGATGAAAGGAATATCCCACCTTCGAGGCCGGTCGATCAGTTCAGGATCAACCTGATCGGTCGCAATCGTCATTTCCGGAATGTCAGTCAGCACATTCGTCAGCAGAATCTGTTTCGGCAGTAACGGGAGAAAGGGCAAAAACAGGGAGGCGCCGGCCATGCTGAACATATTGCCGAAGTTCGCGCTGGTCGCCATGAACACATATTTGAGCGTGTTCGCGAAGGTGCGCCGGCCCTCCCGGACCCCTTCTGCCAGCACACTCAAGTCCTGTTGCAACAACACCAGATCGGCCGCCTCCTTGGCGACATCGACGGCGCGATCGACGGAAATCCCGACATCCGCCGCGTGGAGAGCAGGCGCGTCGTTGATGCCGTCGCCGAGATAGCCGACCACGTGTCCCGAGTCGCGTAGCGCGCGGATGATGCGTTCCTTCTGATTCGGCTCGATTTCCGCGAAAATGTCCACCTCACTCGCCCGTGCGCGCAACGCCTCATCGCTCATGCCGCGCAGATCGCGACCGGTCACGAGCCGCGGATGCGCCAAGCCGACCTGTTGCCCCACGTGGGCCGCCACCAACGCCTGATCGCCCGTCACCATTTTGAAGGCCACTCCCAGCTTGCGGAGCAGCGCAATCGTGTCGGTCATGCCGGCCTTGGGAGGATCGTCGAACACCAGCAAACCCAGAAACGTCATCTCCGCTTCATGTTCTTTTGACACGCGATCGATGGCGCCTAGATCCCGCCAGGCCACCGCAAGCGTGCGAAACCCCTGGCTGCTGAGACCGCGCACCTGCTCCCGGACCGACTCGCGTACCAGGTCCATCGACAACAACGTCCCGTCCTTCTGCTCGGCGTGGTGACAGACTGCCAGCATGCTCTCGACCGCGCCTTTGGTAATCAGCAGATGGGCGTGCGGCGTAGCCACCAGCACGGACAGCCGCTTGCGAACAAAATCGTAGGGCTCTTCTTCCACCTTGCGATAGTCGGAGAGATCGAAGGCGCGGTGCCGCCGCAGGGCTTCATCCAAGGGGTTGGGAAATCCGGTTTCGAACATCGCGTTGACATGCCCGTGGAACAACACCCGCTCGCTCGGCCGGCCGTCGAGATCCAGCGCGGCATGGAGGCGCATGGAGCCTTCGGTCAAGGTCCCGGTCTTGTCCGAGCACAAGACATTCATGCTCCCGAAATTTTCGATGGCCGCCAGCCGCTTGACCACGACGTGCTGCCGGGCCATGCGCTTCGCGCCGTGCGAGAGATTGACGCTGATGATGGCCGGCAGCAATTGCGGCGTCAGTCCGACCGCCAACGCCATCGAGAAGAGGAAGGATTCGAGCACCGGCCGCTCCAGATAGACGTTCACCGCAAAAATCGCCAAGACGAGCAGCAGCGTCACTTCGAGGAGCAGATACCCGAATCGCCGCACGCCCCGCTCGAATTCCGTTTCGGGCTTCCTGGCCGCCATGCGCTGGGCGAGGCGGCCGAATTCCGTCTCTTTTCCCACCGCCACGACGACGACCCGGGCCTGCCCGCTGACAACATGGGTGCCGAGAAAGAGGCTGTTGGCGCGTCTCGCGGTCGGCGCGTCGGCGGCGATCGTTGCAACTGATTTTTCGACCGGATAGGTCTCCCCAGTCAGGGCCGCTTCATCGACGAACAAATCCTTTGCTTCCAGCACCAAGGCGTCGCCGGGGAGGCTCGAACCGGCCGACAGTTCGATGATGTCGCCCGGCACGATCTGATCGGCCGGCACCTCTCTCAACTCCCCGTCCCGCCAGGCGCGCGCCGTGATCTGCACCAGCGCGAGCAGCGCGGCAACGGCACGCGCGGCACTATACTCCTGCCAGAAGCTCAACGTGGCGCCGGCCACAATGATGCCGAGGATAATCAGCGCGTCGCCGCGTTCGGCCAGAAAAAACGACAGGCCGGCGGCAACCAGTAGGATGAGCACGATGGGACTTCGAAACTGCGCCAGCAGCTGCCGTATCGGTCGGCCATTCGGCTCTGGCCTGAGTCGGGTGGTGGCAGAGATCATCTGCCGCGCGTCAGCCTCTGCGGTGGTCAACCCTGCTCGCCGGGCCGACAAGGTTCGCAGCACGTCGTCCGCGGGCAAGGCCCAGAATGGAGTTGCTTTCAGCATAGGTTCTCCCGGAGCCTTCTACACCCACTCCGGGGCATGTTCCTTCGTCACCTCCTGTTCGGCGAACGTGCGGTATAACGCCGGCAGCACGAGCAGGGTCAAGGCCGTCGAGGTGAACAGTCCGCCGATTACCACCGTGGCCAATGGCCGCTGCACCTCCGCGCCGATCCCCTGCGCCAACACCAGGGGGAGGAGGCCCAACAGGGTCGTCATCATCGTCATCACGACCGGCCGCAGCCGGAGCACGCAGCCCGCGAGGATCGCCGCCTCCGTCTGCTGCCCCTCATTGCGCAACTGATTGATGTACGAGACGAGCACGATGCCGTTGCCGACCGCCAACCCGAACAGTTCAATGAAGCCGATCGAGGCCGGCACACTCAAATACTGATCGGTGAACCACAGCGAGACCACCCCGCCGATCAACGCGAACGGGAGATTGAGAATGATCAATCCCGCATACCGCAGCGAATGGAACGCCCAAAAGAGGAGGAAAAACACTAATCCAAGGGTGATCGGCACCACCAGCAACAAGCGCGCATTCGCCCGTTCCATATTCTCAAACGCGCCGCCCCAGGCCACAGTGTACCCTTGCGGCAACCGGACTTCCTCAGCCAACCGCTTCCGGCCCTCGTCGACGACACTCCCGATGTCCCGTCCCACGACATTGAAGCCGATATAGATCCGCCGCTTCGCCTGCTCGCGGCTGATTCGCGCCGGTCCTTCCCGCATCTCGATCGCGGCCAGTTCGCTCAAGGGAATCGGCGCGCCGGCAGCCGATCGCACCCGGATCTCTCCGATCGCGCCGATGCTGTTGCGGGACGCTTCCGGGAAACGGAGGATCAGCTGAAATCGCCGCTCGCCCTCGTACACCTGCGTCGCCGGTTTTCCTCCGACCGCGGTGGTAATGATATCCTGCACATCCGAGACGTTGATCCCGTAGCGGGCGATTTTCTCGCGATGGATATCGATCGTGAGATAGGGTTGCCCCGCGACCTGCTCGACTTTCACGTCTTTGACACCTTCGATCGTCCGCATCAGGTCGGCGATGCCTTCGGCATGCCGGTACAGCAGATCGAGATCGTCGCCGAACAACTTGATGGCGCATTCGGTCCTGATCCCGGAAATCAGCTCATCGACCCGCTCCTGAATCGGCTGGCTCATCAGCACGGAAATGCCGGGGATTTCCGCCAGGCGTTTTCTGATCGCGTCCACGAGTTGGGACTGTGTCTGCGCGGTGGTCCAGGTCTCGCGCGGGCGGAGCGTGACGATCGGGTCGCTTTCGTTGGGCTCCTCCGGGCCCACGGCGATATCCGGCCGCCCGATCTTGCTCACCGACATCCGCACCTCCGGAAATTCCAGCATGACTTGCTGGGTCTGTTTTTCGATGGCGATCGATTCGTCCAACGAGACGCTGGGCAGGCGCACAATCTGCGGGGTCAGCGCGCCCTCCTCCAGAATGGGAATGAACTCCCGCCCGACGAACGGCACCAGACTCACGCTGGCCAGCACAACCGCCGTCGAACCCAGCAGCACGGCTGCGCGATGGTCGAGCGTCCACCGGAGCAGCGGTTGATACTGCGCCTTCATCCACCGCGTCAGGCGGGTTTCTTGCGGATGGTCGCCGCGCAAAACAAACGAGGCCAGCACCGGGGACAGGGTCAAGGTGACGATCACCGAGGCCAACAGGGAAATGACGAGCGTGTAGGCCAGGGGCGCGAACATTTTCCCTTCCATGCCGTGGAGCGTCATCAAGGGAAGAAAGACGACGCTGATGATGAGAATCCCGAACAGGATCGGCCGCCCGACCTCGTTGGTCGCCCGCAAAATCACCTCCAATCGGGATCGCTGTTGCAGCCGGTGCTCCGACAAATGGCGATAGATGTTTTCCACCACGACCAGCGATCCGTCGGCGATTTCACCGATGCCGATCGCCAGCCCACCCAAGGTCATCAGGTTGGCCGACAGTCCCAGCCGCTGCATCACCAGAAACGTGATCAACGGCGTGACCAGCAGCGACGCCGTCACCACGATCGCGCTTCGCACATGGCCGAGAAAGAGAAAAAAGACCAGCGTGACCAGGACCACGCCTTCAATCAAGGCATCGCGCACGGTATGGATGGCGGCGGTGACGAGTTCGATGCGGTCATAGAAGGGCACGATGGTGAGTCCATCCGGCAGAATCCCCTCCCGCTGGATCGCCTCCGTTCGCCGTTTCACCGCTTGCACGACATCCCGCGCATTGCCCCCGCGCAGCATCAACACGGTGCCGGCCACCACCTCGCGCTCCCCGTTCAGTAGCGCCGCCCCATGCCGCACCGCATGCCCGATACGGACCTCCGCCACATCCCGCACGAACACCGGCACGCCGTCTTTTTCTTTGACGACGATGCGCTCGATGTCGGCGAGGCTCTTGATGAGTCCCAGCCCGCGCACGATGGCGCGTTCAGCATGGCGCTCCAGCACATTGCCGCCGGCATTGGCATTGTTCTGTTCCACCGCGTCAAAAATGTCCTGCAGCGTGAGGCTGTATTTTCGTAACTTGTCGGGGTTCACCAGCACTTGATACTGTTTGACGAACCCGCCAAGGCCGTTCACATCGATAACGCCCGGCACGCCCTTCAGCAAAGGGCGGAGCACCCAGTCCTGCACCGTCCGCTGATTCGTCAGCTCTTCTTCCACCAGCGCGGCATCGCGGTCCGCTCCCTTCGCCCCATCGAGATAATATTGGTAGATTTCTCCCAGCCCGGTCGTCACCGGCGCCATGACCGGCTCGATGCCCGTCGGCAATCGGTCGCGCACCGCCATGATCCGCTCCAGCACGAGCTGCCGGGCAAAATACACATCCACATCATCCGCGAACACAACCGTGAGTTGGGAGAGGGCAAATTTGGAGATGGAACGTATTTCCGTCAGTCCCGGCAGACCGTTCATCTGCAGTTCGATCGGATAGGTGATGAAGCGTTCGATTTCTACCGGCGAGAGCCCCGGGGCTTCCGTCAACACCTGCACTTGCACGTTGGTCACGTCGGGATAAGCGTCGATCGGGATCGATTGGAAGGCGAACAGCCCGGCCGCGGCGCAGGCGCAGGCCAGGCCGAGAATAAGGATGCGCTGGCGCAGGGAGAATTCCAGCAGCGCAAGAATCATTGGGTGGGCTCAACTTTGTGGATATCGAGTTCGGACCGGATCGCAAAGGCTCCCTTGACGACCACCTCTTCTCCTTCGCGCAACCCCTCCAGCACAATGACCCGCCCGTCCTGTTCATCGCCCAGCACAACCCGGCGCGGCTCGAATCGATTCTCCCCCTGCCGCACGAACAGGAGTTTGCCCGATCCGTCCTGCTGGACGGCGGCCAACGGCACCGCCATGACAGCCGGCTGCGGAGAAACATCGACGCGGACCATGGCGAACATTTCCGGTTTCAACGCGCGATCCGGATTGGGCACGGTGACGCGGATGCGCATCGTTCTGGTCTCCGGATCCAGCACATCGCTGATGTAGGTCATGCGTCCGGAAAACAGCCCATGGGGGTAGGCGGCGACCACGACGTGGACGGTCTGATTCAAACGGATAAACTGCACGTCTTTCTCCGGGACGCTCGCGATCACCCAGACATCGGACAGGTCGGCGATGGTGAAGCAGTTCCGCGAGGTCTCCACCACTTCCCCGCGCGTGATGTTCCGCATGATCACACGCCCCGCGAACGGCGCCCGGATCGCGATGTCCGAACGGATCGTCCGCTCCCGGTCGAGGCGTTGCACTTCCTGCTTGGGCACGCCGAGGAGGGTCAACCGGTGAGCCGCCTCCCTCGCCTCGGCCTGCGCCGTTTTCATTTCCGCCTCCCGGCGTTGCAGCTCGGCCAGGCTGATGGCGCGATGCTCATGCAGGTTGGCCGCCCGCTCATGCGCGAGTTGCGCTTCGTGCTGCCGCGCCGCCGCTCTGAGATACAGGCCTTCGGCCATCCCCAAATCCGCGCTATCGAGCAATGCCAGCCGTTCGCCTTTCTTCACGTCCTTGCCCGCGTCGACCAGCACCTCGACGACTCGCCCCCGGATCAGGGTCGTGACTTCTGCCGATTCATTCTCATTGGCGTGGATCGTCGCCGGGAATTCGCGATGTAAGACAAACGGCTCTTTTTGTACCGTGGCGACGTGAATGCCTGCCCGAGCCGATTCGGCAGCAGTCAGCTGCACCACGCCATCGGCAGCTCGACTGGCAGGCCTGACAGACGGCGGCGAGGCCGACGGATCCCGGTCACACCCCATCCCGGACGCCAGCCACGACGCGACCAGGAGGGTACGACCCGCAAGGCAAAGCGATCCCCCGAGCCGCCGAAGCTGCCGCCTCACCGCACCGGTTGGAGCCGTTACCTGATAGGTCATGCGCCGATGGTCTATTCTGCACGCCCCTGCTGTGTCTGAAGAACAGCAGGGACCATGCCGCGGAGGGGAGTCGAATTTCACAGAAATGACACAGTCATCGCAGCGTTTTGCTACGCTCTTGAGAGGAGAAACGGGGTGAAATGCCACAGCGGCCTGCTCGCCTCCCGAGATGCGCCGCCAGTACGTCCCAATTATCGGACCACGAGCACCGAGCAGGGGCTCTGCTGCACGACCTTGGTAGACACGCTTCCCAGCAGAAACCGGGCGACCGCGCCCATGCCCTTGGCTCCGGTCACAATCAAATCCACCTTCTTCTTGGACGCCACTTTTAAGATCTCCTCGGCCGGTTTGCCGAGTTGTACCACTTCATCGACCACGTACCCGGCCTTGATCAGTTTGTTGGCGCATTGCTCGACCAGGCGAGCGCCGGCTTCTTTCAGCTCCGGGTACTTGAGGAACGGCATCGCATGCGTCACCACCACGTCGATCGGCTCAAGGCCTTCCCGAGCCTCCGGCTGCAGCTTGGTCAGGAGAAACCGCAGGGCCTTGTCCGACGCCTTCGATCCGTCGGCCGCGAAGAGGATCCGACTCACAGGACGCGGCGCTTCCTTCACGACCAGTACCGAGCAGGGAGCATGCAGGGTGACTTGCGCTGAGATGCTGCCCAGCATCAGCCGGTCGAGCGCATCTAACCCGCGGCTCCCGATCGCCACCAGGCCGTCCCGCTGAGGCGCGCGATCAAGGATGGTCGGACCGGCAGGCCCGCGCTCCGACAGCAGTTTCCCCTTCAACTTCAGAGAGGCCATCTGCGCCTTGGCTTCGGCCATGGTGGTTTTCCCGCGCGCCTCGATGCGTTTGATTTCTTCCTGGATAAAGGGCTCATTGCCGATGACCACCGGCTGAAACATGACCGGCGCGCGCAACGCCTCGATATCCGTGACATGCAGCAGACTCACGTCCGGCTTCTCCGCGAAGGGCATTCTCGCCACCCACTCGGTCGCCCACTTGCCATACTTGGATCCATCCGTCGCGATCAGCACTTTCATAGGTTTCCCCTCATCGTTCGATCTGTTGCCAAGATGATCAACACTGTTCAGTAGGACCAGCGCGGCGCTGCCGCATCTTCGCCTCAACCGCTCGGCGGGTCAATAGCTTCTTTCCGGCCGGTGAAGGGACGATGAGCGGGCGAGGCTGATGCGGTCGAGGCCTTGCTGAATGGGCGACTGCCGGGCTATCAAGCCTGGGTGGCGTGAGGGACTAGCCAGAGATGAAAGGAGCGATTTGGAGAGGAGAGGAACGAAAGCCTGCGGCTAGGATCAATTCATGCGTCCATAGACGCCGGGGGAACGCGGGGCAGTGCAGCCGATACGCTCCGGCCCCCAGGTGAAGCGGCGATCAGCCCCTCGACCGTCCCGTCGCCGGGTCACATTGCATAGGAGCGTCCATACCGATCGCAGAAAATCCCAACTGAACAGGGATGGCCGCGCCGCCTGCCCGCCGGCATGGCACCAGGCATGCCACATTCCCGTCCGGCCTTTCCGTAACGCCGCGCTTCGAACGATTCGCCGTTGAGCCATCACTCGTCAGCCTCCTTCTTCCCGCCGCGACCATGAACCACGCGTCATGCCTCATTGATGACTACGTGGCATCACGGTACCATGTGATCGCCGATCCGCCAAAACAGAAGTGAAATTGACCCGGCCGGCGAACGGCATCGGTTGCGGAGACACTCTGGATGGTCTAGTTCATTGTCATGGTGGTTGCAGTCACATTGGCACTGGGAAATTCCCGGGAGAACGAAATCGTGAAGAAGAATCGGGATGAAGCCATCCGCGTGGAACTCGTGGACTGGTCTCGAGCGGAACAGGTGATCCGGCCCGTCCGCATCACTGTCTTTATCCATGAACAGAGCGTGCCGGAAGAATTGGAATGGGACGGGCTCGATTCACATTGTGCCCACGCGCTCGCCTGGAACGAGGCGGGTGAAGCCATCGGCACCGCGCGCATGCAAACCAACGGCACGATCGGCAGAATGGCCGTGCTCAAGGCCTGGCGCGGTCGCGGCGCGGGCCGCGCGTTGCTGGAGGCGTTACTCGATCTCGCCTTCAGGCAAAAGCTCAACCGCGTCACACTCTCGGCGCAGACCCACGCGATCGGGTTTTATGAACGAGCCGGCTTCCGTGCCGTCGGCGATCTGTTTCTCGATGCCGGCATTCCACACCGGAAAATGGAGAAGGCACTGGTTCCGGAGAAAGACTTCACGAGATCAGACAAGAGTCCCGCAAGCAGCGAACAGCCGGGGTCATGATGATGCCGTCGCTTGGACCAGCGTTATCCGTCCATTTAGTCCCGCGTCTTGAAGCACGGGTGTCCCGCACGGCGTCGCGGGTGCGGCCGACGTTGAGCCGAATCGAACCGCTTCACGGATCAGAGGTTGTATCGAGCGAGATACGGCTGTATCCGAAGGGATACAAGTTGTTAGATCGACTTCGATGCGAGGGCGGGATCCGACTCCCTGCCAGCCATTCATGAAGCCGGGGATTCATGTCGGAAGATGGAAGGAGTTTGCGGATGACCTAGGAGGTCCAGTAAGATATCCTTACTCTACGAGAGGTACGTATGCTCGCAAAAAAGACTTCAAAAAACCAAGTCACATTACCCAAGAAAGCGCTGGAGGAGATCCCCGATACCGACTACTTCGATATCACGACTAAGGACGGGACTCTGATTCTTCGACCGGTCACTCTCTCGGATGCAGGCTCCCGGCTCTCCGCCATACGCCTCAAAATCGCAGCACTCGGGCTCGAACCGAACGATATCGACAAGGCCATCGAGTGGACACGAAGCCGGCGAGGCCGCAAGCGGTGATCCGAGCCGTCCTCGACACCAACGTGATTGTTTCCGCCCTGCTTTTTTCCGGCCCACCATCCCAGCTCGTCCCTGCCTGGCAATCCGGTCGAATCCGCCCCATCGTGTCGGCCTTGATCCTCGATGAGTACATTCGGGTGTTGGCCTATCCGAAGTTCACACTCAGTTCAGCGGAGATTCGTGCACTGCTCGAAGACGAACTGCTTCCATTTGTCGAGACGGTCAAGGCAACGTCATTCCCTGTTCCTGAGCTACGCGACAAGGACGACGCCAAATTCGTCGCCTGCGCCAAGACAGCCGGCGCACGTTGGCTTGTCAGCGGCGACGACGATCTGCTTACCCTTCGCCGGGTGGCCTCCGTGGAAATCGTCTCGGTCGCGACGTTCTTGCAGCACCTCAAGCAGCGATCGTAAATTTCGCCAGGTCGCAGATCCTCGACGACGGTGTAGTCCAGACCGGAGTTGGAGAATTCACTGAACCGCACATAGGAGCGGTCTCCGGTGATCTAACGTGTAGATTAAACAACCCGTGCCGCTTTCAGTTTTTCATTGGCGGATATGGACAGGTGGGGGAAACTTCTTGGATGGGATCATTCACAAAGGCGGGACGGGCGACTGACAAAGATGCGATTCTTTCCGGTCTTGCTCCGCCGGTTCACTACTACACCCTCATTCAGCGCTGCCGGTCGCTTTATCATGGGCTGTGGTTTCGCTTGTCGGAAGGTCTACGCTGGTCGAGACGGCCATACCATGAAACGCCGATCGGTAGTCTCTCGGGGTTGGCACCGTGGCAGGTCGAGCGCATCGATGAATTGCAGGCGCGATATGCCGTACGTTTCGAATCCCACTATGGCCGCCATACTGCGCTGGCCAATTATACGTATATTGATATCCTCGACCAGGCGTGGACGGCCAAGAACCGCCATGTTCCGCAAGGCCTCGCCGTCACGGATGTGGGCTGCGCAAACTTCTGGTATGCACGAGCTCTTCACGCCTTCTTTCGTCCGGCGACGCTGACAGGAATCGATGTGGAAGGATTCCGTCTCTACCCGACCGGCTACAGCCGCTACGATGCGGCCTGCGGTTACATCGCGCCGCTCCCGCAGACGTCATTTGTGGTGGCTGACTATTGCAAGGTGGAGAAACAGGCCGACGTGATCACTGCCTGGTACCCCTTCGTGACGCCGTCGCCGGTGCTGGCATGGCGACTGCCCCTCAGGATCTTTTCCCCGGCGCGGCTTTTTGACAGCATCGCACTCAACCTGACGGAGAAGGGCTTCTTTTTCATGGTCAATCAGGGAACGGAGGAGGCGGCCATCGCCGCGGACTACTGCCGCCAGGCAGGGCTTCGTTTCCTGGACCAATGGATTCAAACGCGCCCGCTCCGCGCAAGACCTCATCCCGCCGTCGCTTCGTGGTGGAAACTCTAACTGCTCTGTCGATGGTCCCGCCGACAACGAGGCGATCACCATAAGGGGGAATCACTTCGTTCGCCAGAATCCGTGAGAGGAAGACGACGTCTGAGGGATCTTGGCGATGTTGACGATTTGGTCGTCAAGATCGACTTCGATACGGACGATGTCACCCTTCGCAAAGGACTCCCGCTTCATCCCCACTGATTCCGCCACGCGAAACATCCGCACCTGCCCGTCCTCCGTCTTGAACGTGAGGACTTGGTTCCGTGAATCCACGTGCTCGATCGAACTGACCGGGAAGACCACCGCAGTTTGAAATGCCTGGGCCAGGCTCATTGATCCGATTCCCCACACGAAGATCAGCATCGCCAGGATTTGCCGCTTCATCATGACCTCCTGTCTCGTTCTATCGCACCATCGCGCACCATTCCGCCTGAGTTCCTACTGACATGGTGACTCTATGCCCAGGTGGCCGGGGAGTCTGTCGCCGATGGTGCGAATTGCGGGTGGAATATGTGCCGCAGCGTGAGGTCGTCTCAGCTACACAGACGTCTTATGAGGCGGTACTAGCGGGTAAACATCAGGATGCTATTCGCTGGCAGCACCATGTCGGCGGAGTCGCGGAATCCGTGCAGAGCGTGCTCGCTCGCGACGACACGGCCCTGATTGCCCGCCACGCCGGCGTTGATCCAGTTTTCATACGCATCGCTGTTCAACACTTCGCGCCACTCTCCCGAGCCGGGAAAACCGATCCGGTATCCGACACGGGTGAAGTTGGCCAGATGCAGAACCACCATCACATCATGCCCTTCCCCTTCAACCCAGCGATGGAAGACCAGCACCCGGTTCTGATCATGCACATGAGTTACGCGGAACCCCTGCCCGCGCAGTGCCGGCAATCGGCGGCGCAGCGCCAGCAGGTCCCGCGTAAACCGCAGGTGATCCAGCATCTGCTTGTCGCCTTGATCGAGGCCGGCCCAATGGAGCAGCAGGTCGCGGTGGGACACGAAGTCGTCCGCCCACTGTTTGTCCTCCAGAAACTCCTGCCCCATGAACAACATGGGGATGCCCGGCGCCGTCAGGCTGAGGCCGGTCGCCACGCGCGCCCGGCTCCGTGCAAACCAGGATCGCGCGTTGCTCGGATCGCCCAGCCGTGCGATACGCGGTTCGCGCCCTTTGTACACGATATCGTGGTTCTCAGGGCCTTGCACAAATCGCCACGCTTCCGCAAACCCTTCAGGCCAGAGACTCTTCGCCAACCCTGCCATATTCAAGGACCGCTCATCCGGCGCGCTCGCTTGGCCGATGACATCGCGAATGGCAATACGTAGGCCATCGGTCAATGTCGTATCAAACCCGGCCCCGGCAGGCGTCGGCGCCACGATAAAAGGATTCACGCCCCAATACTCGGCAAGGTGCAGGGTCGCCGGCCGGTGCGCATGGAGGGTCGATGTGAGGTCCTGGCAAAACCGCCATCCGTGCGGCGCGCCGTCATGATCGATCACGCTCACCTGGTCGTACCGGTATCCATCGATCCGGTACTCACTCACAAAGAACTTCGCATTCTGAATCAGGAAATCGCGCACCTCCGGCTTGGAATAGTCGAAGACCAGCCCGCCCGCATGGCCGATGTCCGTAAAATAGAGGGAGTTCCGCTGGCCTCCGGCAGGATTCTGCCGGTCGAAGAAATAGAGGCTTTGATCGCCGAAGTCCCCGCCCGCATGGTTGTAGACGACATCAAGCAACACAGCCAGGCCGTGAACATGCGCCAGGTCGACCAGCGCCTTGAGCTGGTTCATTTCGCCGCGCAAGTCAGCGGCCTGATATCGGCGCAAGCCCTTCGCATCCAGCAGCTTGTTGATCTCCGCCAGATAGGCGGGCAGATCCGCGTCGGCCACCGCGAAATCCATTTCAGGCGAAAAATAGTCGGTTCCGTTGTACCCGAGGCTAAAGCTGGTCTGGAATTCCTGTATGGGCAGGAGTTGCAGCGCCGTCACGCCGAGCTCGGCCAGATAAGGCAGCTTGCGCGCCACGTCGAGGAAAGTCCCGCCTTTACGCGGCAGATTCGGCGTGAAGAAGGTGCCGACGTGCAGCTGATAGATGACGAACTCATGAAACGGCGGCGTGACATAGCCGCTCTCGTGCCAGGGGAAATCGGTGCGGCGAATGATACATTCGGCGGGAAACGGCGACTCGAGCTCGCGAGCATAGGGGTCGCGCTTGGGTCCCTCGCTCCCTGAACCCACGACGTAGAACATGTAGCGCTGCCGATCCTTCACCCCCGGGATGAAGCCCCGCCAGTGGCCCTGCTGATCCCGCGTGAGCAGGGCGGCGTCGTCACGCACGCGCTGGTTGAAGTCGCCCAGGACATACACGGACTTGGCCTGCGGAGCCCAGCAGCGGAACGTGGCCCCGCCGGCCACCAGGGTGGCGCCCATCGGAGTCCCGGGATGGATGTGTTTGAGCGAGGCGGGCATGGATGCCCTCCGAGAATTGATCGCGCAGGCGGTGTCAGCCTATAGAAGGTTTGGGCAGAGAGCTCTGCCTCCTTCAACTTTGACGCCGCGAGCGGATTAGCGCCACAATCTGATCGGCGGCCGCGTCGGGTAACAGCTCCGTCGTATTGATGACCAAATCCGGCGAGAGCGGTGCTTCATAGGGCTCCTGCAAGCCCGGCACCGTGGAGGACTCGCCCTGCAGTCCCCGCCGGTAGGTCCCCTTCTTATCCCGCTCCATGCAGACATGCAACGGGCATTCGATCGATACCTCCAGCAAGCCAGGAATCTGCGTGCGGGCAAAGTCCCGGTAGACGCGGCGGCTCGCGGTCGCATCGATGATCACGTTCACTCCATGCGCCAGCAATCGCCCCCCCATGAAGCCCAAGGCCCGGTAGAAGAGGTCTCGCTCCTCTTGGGCGTAGCTGGCCTCCGGCGTCAGGATGCGACGGACGGCATCCGACTCCAACACCTCGGCCGTGATATCCAGCGAGGCCAGTTTGGGCAAGAGCCGCGCGACGATCGAGCTTTTCCCGGAAGCGGGGAGGCCGGTAATCCAGAGTGCGAAAGGAGCCATGGTCCTGTGCTCCATGTGATGGATCGCGCCATTGCGCCACGCAACGGGCCGGTCGTCACTATGCCTCAGTCGCAGTAGCGGTTCACATCGGCCGGATCGAATCGCGGCACCGCCAGCACATTTTCGATGAACCGGAATATTTTTCTCCGCACAGCCAGGGTCAACTTCGGATACCAGAGCGGGCTCGCCAACACCAACCCCCGGAAGGCGAAAAACGGGGCCGTCGCAGCCAAGACATCTTGATCGTGACTTCGGCTCAAATACCGCTCCCAGAATGAATGAAACAGCACCTCAAGCGAGCCTTTTAATGTGCCGTGCCGGCAGAGCGAGAAGAACAGATAATTGATCGACATGGACGTGACGTCATCGGCCGGTTCTCCCCATTCGCCCCGCGACCGGTCCAGGACGGAAAAGTCGGCCCCCCGGCGGAACAGCACGTTCCAGGGGTGAAAATCACCGTGGACCTGCGAGAGGCGCGCATGTTTGCCGCGCAACCGCCAGCGCCACTGGTTACAGGCGACTTCGATACGTTGGAGCAGATCCTGCGTGATGAAGCCGAACCGGTCAGGGTAACTATCGGTGAGTCCCATGATACATTCGCCGTGGCCGAGCAATTCACGCAGGCGGCGGCGGTAGAGTTGAGGGTCTTTGCGCTTCAGCCGGTGAATCGTCGCCAAATAGTCGGCAAGCGCAGCGGTCCGCTTCCGGTCCAGCGCGGTCGGCCTGCCCGCTTGCGCCAGCCGTTCGAGATCCTTGTGATACGTCTCCCCTTCCGACCAGTCGGTCAGCAAGAAAAATTCTTTGGCCGTAGCGACCGACATCAACTCGCCGCGCGCGGTGAAGGCGCCAACATCCAGCGCATCGATATGCCCGGGAAGCCGGCCGTAACAGTCATAATCCCATAACATCGCCTGCGCCCGATCAGCCGGATGTTCATGGCCGAACGGACCGGGGCTCATCGTGCCCAATACGACTTGTCGGATCGGTTTGCCCTTCTCGCGAAAGGTCAATCGGATCGGAGCGCCATACCCGTATCGTTTGTACCGCGCGCCTTTCGTTTCCTTACCGATCGGGCCATAGGCCTGCAACTCCACCGTCGGGCCGAAGCGCGTCTTGAGATAGGCTTCCAGGGCGGCTTTCTTCAGTACCGGCATACGACACCCCCACGCAAAACATGTTCCCGAAAAGAGCCGCGCATGCCGAGCCTGATCCGCAGGGAACTGGCGCATTGGGCTTCAGCTCGGCTCAGTCCACTGAGGAATTATGCGCCAGTGACCCGGAGACCACACTCGACTTGTTCGACTCCTCATGCGCAAATGCCTCACTTTCAGGCGATTCATCCCGGGGCCGGCTGCCGTGCAACACCATCCGGAGGGGCATGTGCCTTGCTGAGACAGGAAACGGAGAATGACGGTTCCATTTGAGACGAGAGGAGGACGCATGAATCTGGAAGTCGAAAGCCGCAATATCGAAATGACCCCGCGTTGGAAGACGGAAATCGAAGAACGTATGGCCGCGTTGCAGCGTGGCCATGACGACATCATTCACGGCCGCGTGACGCTCACCAAAAACCGCCATCATAAGAAATTGGACAATGTCGCGGAGGCGCTCGTGCTGGTCACGGTGCCGGCCAGGCAGACGATTACCTCCCGCAAAGAAGATAAGACGTTCGAAGAAGCGATCCGGGCCGCCTTCGATGCCGTGGCGATCGAATTGCGGAAATTTCGTGAGAAACGCGCGGATAAGGTAATCCGCGCGGAGCCCTTGCCGCAGCTCCGCGGGGTCGTGAGCAAGGTGTTTCCAGAACAGGGATACGGATTCATTTTGATGGATGGCGGCGGAGAGGTCTATTTCCACAAAAATGCCCTGAAAGGCATGTCGTTCACCGAGATGGAAGACGGGGTGGAAGTCTTATTCGAAAGCGAGCCCGGCGAGAAGGGCCTGCACGCCACCATCGTTCAGCGATCGCATCTGCTCAAATTGTAGGACCGACACGATGCTGGACAGGCATAGATTACCGGCTTCTCTCCTGGCTCCATCTGTCGATCCCACCCGCTTGGGATTCGACGATACGAGCCAGGTGGAGGCGCTTGAGGAGACGATCGGGCAGGAACGGGCGGTCGAGGCGTTGGAATTCGGCCTGCAGATGAAGAGCCCCGGCTTCAACATCTTCGTCTCAGGTCCGGTAGGCACCGGCAAAGGCACGCTGGTCCGGCAGATGGTCCAGCGGCTGGCTCAGACGGCGCCGACCCCGCCGGACTGGTGTTTCGTCCATAATTTCCAGGACCCATCCCGACCGGCCTGCCTCTCGTTTCCGGCGGGGCAAGGCGCAGCCTTCAAACGCGACATGAGCACCTTCCTCGAAGGGCTTCGCCGTGACATTCCCGCGGCCTTCGAAGGGAAGAAATACCTCGATGCCAAGGCGAAAATCATCGAAGAGACGGAAGGGAAAAAGAAAGGCCTCTTTCACGATCTCACCATCCTCTGCCGGCAGCGCGGCTTCGTGTTCGAAGAGACCGCGGGCGGGTTCGCGCTGGTTCCCCTCAAAGACGACCACCCGATGACTGAGAAGGAAATGGAGGAGCTCGCTGAGTCGGCCCGGGAAGAATTGTCCGGGCGGCGGCAATCGCTGGAGAGCGACATCCGCGAATTTCATGTCCGCCTGCATGGCCTGGAACGGGACGCCGAACAGGCGTTGCATCTCTTGGACCACCAGATCGTCGCCAACGTGATGAAAGGCGCCTACGACGCGCTGCAGCAAGCCTACCAATCCTCGCAACCGGTCCTCACTTATTTGCAGCGGGTCCATGACGACATCGTGCATCAGTATCGGGACTTCCTGCCGCATACCGGACCGGTCCTCTCGATTCCGGGCCTGGAGCCATCACGCCGTCCCGACATGACACGATTTGCCGTGAACCTGATCGTGGCCAGGGATCCAGCCGCCGGCGCTCCCGTCATAGACGAATCGCATCCGACCTACAGCAACCTGATCGGGAAGATCGAACGGCGTGCCCATCTCGGCGTGATGTATACCGACTTCACCGAGATCCGGCCAGGTGCCATGTTGCAGGCCAACGGCGGGTATCTCATCCTGCAGGCGCTCGATCTGCTGCGCCAACCTTTCTCCTGGGAGGCCTTGAAGCGCGTCATCAAGACCGGGGCGGTGACCATCGAGGACCCGTCGGAGTTTTATGGATTCGCCACGGCCGGCCTGCGCCCGGAGCCGATTCCTGTCTCAGTCAAGGTCATCCTGGTCGGCACCGCCGGCATCTATCATCTGCTGCAGGCCTACGAGGAAGACTTTTCCAAACTCTTCAAGGTGAAGGCCGACTTCGACGTGGAAGTCCCGCACGATGCGCGGCAGGAACGGCAATATGCGCGATTCGTGTCCAGACTCTGCCGCGAGGAAGGGTTGCCGCACTTCGGCGCGGACGCGGTGGCGGCAGTCATCCGTCAGGGGTTCCGGTTTGCCGACCGGCACGACCGGCTGTCGCTGCGATTCAGCCTGGTCAGCGACTTGATTCGCGAAGCCGGATATTGGGCCCAAAAGAGCGGGCATGTCGTGGTGGCCGCCGCGGACGTCGAGTCGGCGCTGGCGCATCAACGGCGCCGCGCCGATCTGCCCGAGCAGTGGCTCCAGGGCGAAATCGCCGAGGGCACATTGATGGTGGATCTCCAGGGCGACGTGATCGGCCAAGTCAATGGATTGTCCGTCTACGAGCTGGGCGGCTACTGCTTCGGCCGTCCAATCAGAATTACCGCTCGGACCTATGTCGGCACGAAGGGTGTGATCGACATTCAACGCGAGGTCGATCTGGCCGGAGAAATTCACAGCAAAGGAGTGATGACATTGGCCGGATTCTTGGCGGGAAAGTTCGCCGGCATGCAGCCCTTCGCCCTGAATGCGACCTTGACCTTCGAGCAAACGTACTCCGAAGTCGAAGGCGACAGCGCCGCCGTGGCCGAGCTGGCGGCCGTGCTCTCCAGCCTGGCCGACCTGCCTGTCAGGCAATCTCTGGCCGTGACCGGCTCGGTGAACCAGCTCGGAGAGATTCAACCCATCGGCGGCGTCAACGAAAAAATCGAAGGCTTTTTCGAGTCGTGCAAGCGGCGAGGCCTCACAGGCAAGCAAGCGGTCCTCATTCCCGCGCGGAACATCAAACACCTGGCCCTGAATCGGGACGTGGTCACGGCCGTGGAAGAAGGCCGCTTTGCCGTCTACGGTGTCGATACGGCCGACGAGGCGCTGGAGCTCCTCATCGGAGTTCCCGCAGGCGAACGCGGCGCGGAAGGAACCTTCCCGCCGGAAAGCATTTATGGCCGAACCGCCGCCCGCATGAAAGAGATGGCGCAAATCGTCGCGACCTGGGGCGAGGCGGAAGCAGAGAACAGGGTCGAGGATTAGCCGGAACAGATGTCTCGTTCCAAGCGAGGTGTCCATGCCGATGTATGATTACACCTGTCTGGATTGCGGAAAAGAATCCCTGATCGTCGTGACGTTGAAACAACATGAAAAAGGCGAGGTACAATGTCCGGCCTGCGGCAGCACGAAATTGCAGCAGCATTTCTCCACGTTCATCGCGCACACGACCAAGAAAAGCTAGAGGAGACTCGGCCAATCATGCGAACATTTCGGCTCTCAGGCTCTCGCCCTCTGTTTTTCGCCGCCACGCTGCTCCTCACGCCGGTGGCAACCGGCGACTCTGCGGGCGCCCAGGAATTCCCGCCGGATGCCGTCAAGGGTAAAGCCGTCTATGAGCGGCATTGTCTGGCGTGCCACGGGGCAGGCGGCCGGGGTGACGGACCTGACGCCGCCGCCCTGACGGTCCCCCCTGCCAATTTTCATCGATTTAAGTCCTTTCTCAAATCAGACGAAGAACTGCTCCGAACGATCGAGCACGGGGTTGTCTTCAGCCCGATGCATGAGTGGCAGGAGCAATTGACCGAAACGGAGCGGCAGGACGCGCTGGCCTATATCCGCCAGCTCGTTCAGCAAGGGCATTAAACGGTAGATGCGGCTGATTCCGCCAAGGCCTTCATGAATGGCCTCCGACCCGGCGATGCACTGATCGTCGTAGACGTTCAAAACGATTTTCTGCCCGGCGGAACCCTCGCGGTGACGCAAGGAGAGGCCGTCATTGCGGCTCTGCAACGATATCTGGACCTGTTTGTCGACGCGTCTGCCCCCATCTTCGCCACGCGCGATTGGCATCCGCCCAATCACTGTTCCTTCCATGCCCAGGGAGGACCTTGGCCCGCGCACTGCATCGCAGGGTCTCGAGGCGCGGAATTCCCGTCGTCGCTCCATCTGCCCTCCTCGGCCATCGTCATGTCCAAAGGTACCGATCCGGCGAGCGACGCGTACTCCGGGTTCCAGGGCACTTCTTTGCATGCCGATCTTCAGACCGCCGGTATCACGAGACTGTTCGTCGGAGGCCTCGCAACCGACTATTGTGTACTCCAAACGGTGGAGGAGGCTCTCCGGCTCGGCTATGCGGTGTATCTGCTGGTCGATGCAGTGCGGGCGGTAAACGTCCGCCCTGAAGATGGGAGGCGGGCCGTGGAATCGATGGTGTCAGCCGGAGCAATCCCGCTCTGTTATGAGCAAGGGCTCGCATGAACGCTCTGTCCGAAGCACTGCTCACCGACCTATACGAATTGACGATGGCCCAGGCCTACCTCGCCCGGGACATGACGGGCGACGCGGTCTTCGAATTTTTCGTCCGCAAGTTGCCCGCCCGCCGGAATTTCTTCATGGCGGCCGGATTGGACCAGGTCCTCTCCTATCTCGAGACGTTTCATTTCTCGGAGGGCGATATCGACTGGCTCGCGAACACGGGGACCTTTACTCCGGCAACACTGAACGCGTTCCGCGCCATGCGCTTCACCGGCGACGTCCACGCCATGCCGGAAGGCACGCTGTTTTTCCCGCACGAACCGATCCTCCGCATCACCGCGCCCCTCCCGCAAGCGCAAGTCGTCGAAACCAGGGTGATGAATCTCCTGAATTTCCAAACCATGGTCGCCTCGAAAGCCTGCCGCTCGGTCCTGGCGGCAGACGGGAAACCACTCATCGATTTCGGCCTGCGCCGCTCCCACGGAGGGGAAGCCGGATTGTTGGCCGCCCGCGCCAGTTACCTGGCCGGATTCGCAGGCACGTCGAACGTCCTGGCCGGAGCACGGTTCGCCATTCCGACTTACGGCACCATGGCCCATTCCTTTGTGCAGGCCCATCTCGACGAAACCGAGGCTTTCCTGCATATTGCCCAAGCGCACCCGCGCAATGTCGTTCTCCTCATCGACACCTATGATACGGAAGCTGCGGCGGAAAAGGTGGTCGCCCTGGCCCCCCGGCTGAAGAGCCAAGGCATTGCTGTCCATGGGGTACGTCTGGACAGCGGGGACCTGGCTGACCATGCACGGAAGGTGCGGCAGATCCTCGATCGTGGAGGGCTTGCGGAGACCACCATCCTTGCCAGCGGGAACCTCGATGAGGACCGGGTGGAGGCACTGGTAGGAAGTGAGGCGCCGATCGACCGGTTCGCAGTCGGCACCGCCATGACCACCTCAGCCGATGCACCCTATCTGGACTGCGCCTACAAACTCCAGGATTATGCCGGGAGACCTTGCCGCAAGCGCTCAGAAGGCAAAGCGACGTGGCCCGGGAGCAAGCAGGTCTATCGCCGGCTGGGGCCGGATGGACGCCTGGGTGGAGACACCATCACGGTCGCGAACGAAACGCTGCCGGGCCGGCCTCTCTTGCGGCAGGTCATGCAGAGAGGTCATCGATCCGCCTCGAGCCCCTCGATCCAGGAGATTCGCGACTACGCACAAGCGGCGTTGGCGGAACTTCCGGATGCGCTCCGTCGGTTGGACCGGGCTGCGCCCTATGACGTTCGGATTGCCGAGGCGCTCGAACAATTGGCGCAACAAGTAGACCGCAACACATGAGCCTATGCGAACGGACCTGCCGCTCCAGCCAGGAACGGCACCCATACCTGTGAAGGAGGCCCCTTGATGAATCGACATCCCCTGTCCGCCCTGGTCGTTGCCGGCTGGATGACCACCGCGCTGCTCTCCACGCCCGCCGGTGCGTATGCCGCGGCGAAACCCGCGCCTGCATCCACATCCGCCGGCAGCTGTGAAAGCCACTATCAGCGCACGCGCCCCGCGGCAAAACTCTTGGACAAGGTACTGCTGGCCCATGCCCGCTGGCTGGAGGATCGAGACGCTTCCGATGGCCGACGGGCCAATCTCTGCCGGACGGACCTGCGGCACCTGCGTCTGGCAGGGGCCAACCTCGAACGGGTCAATCTGGAAGGCGCCTTGTTGAACGGATCGAACCTGCGGAGCGCGAACCTGGTCCAAGCGCACCTCACCGGCGCAGACCTTTCCCTCGCCATTCTCGACGACGCCAATCTGGAAGGCGCCGACCTGCGCAAAGCGCTGCTCGCGAAGGCCCGTCTCAATCGAGTCTCCGCAGACGAGGCGGCCTTTTACGGAGCCAATCTTCAAGGCGCTTTGTTCAAGGAAGCGCTGTTGGAACGGGCCCATTTCGAGGATGCGAATTTACAACTCGCGGACCTGCGCGGCGCCAGCCTCCTGGACGGATATTTCTATGGCGCGAACCTCTCGAAGGCCAACCTGACCGATGCCGACCTGGCCGGAACCGACCTGCGCCGGACCAACCTCCGGCAAGCCGAGATGCGGCAGGCCAATCTCCAAGGCGCGCTCCTTGACAGCGCTACGCTCGACGGCGCGTCGCTGGTCGAAGCCGATTTGGACGGCGCCTATCTCGACGACGCCTCACTGGCCGGCGCAGATCTTCACGAGGCCAGTCTCCGCGGGGCGGATGTTCGTTACGCGCGGCTGACCGGGGCCAACCTCCAACGAGCCAATCTTGAAAATGCGAACCTGGAAGGAGCCAACCTGGCCAAGGCCCGCCTCGATTCCGCCACCCTGACGATGACGGTCTTGTACAAGGCCCATCTGTCCGGAGCCAATCTGCACGGCGCGCGGTTGCATCACGCGGTCCTCATCGACGCGCACCTGTCGCGGACGGATCTGCAGAAAGCCGACCTGACCGAAGTCTATGCGCCGAAGGCCCATTTGCAGCAAGCCCGGCTTGCGGAGGCAAACCTCGAACTGGCCAATCTCGTTTCGGCCGATTTGAGCGAGGCCGACCTGAGTCGCAGCATCATGGTCCAAGCCAATTTGCAGGAAGCCACGCTGCGAGGCACAAACTTGAGCGCGGCGGATTTGACGGGAGCTCAGCTCAACCATGCCCATCTCCAGCAGGCGAATTTACGCGGGGCCAACTTGAGCGGCGCGGTGGGACTCGTGCAAGCGCAACTGGATCAAGCCTGTCTGGATGACGCCACCCGGATCCCTGACGACCTGCAACGGCCGAAGGCCTGCCCGCCGCCACGCCAGCGCCCCCATCGCCGGTGATCGATGACGGAGGCGCCAGACAGAGAAGGGCACCCCATTCCAACAGTTCCGCCCGGACGCGTTCCATCTTTCTGCTGAATGACGTGACACATCAACGACATACGTGCCCAGCACCATTCTCCTCCCTGTGAGCGCCTTAGGGTCCGGAGGTGTCGGAACTAGGTACTTCTCCAGCGTGACCCTGAGCGTTGTCGTGCAACGATGAGATAGGCACCGATCCATGTAGGCGAAGGGAGGATGCCATGAATACCAGATGGACCTATTGCCTGCCGGCCTGCTTGTCGTTCTGCCTGCTGTGGCCGGTTGCCGCTCGCGCTGAGTCCCACCTCCCCGATGAACCGGCGGATGAATTGCTCATCGAGCAGACCTTCGATTCGGCGGTCGGGTTCCTGTTTCGAGACTACTCGTTGCGTGGGAACGGTCAGGTCGACTATCGCACCGCTCGCCACATTCTCGGCATCTCCTTCGACGATCCTGCCTCACAGGAGCCGGATGTGGCCTCGCACCCGCTGTTTTACTGGTACGATCCCGATCAAGACGGCCGGTGGGAATTGTGGATCGATCGCGAGGAGGAAGGCCATCTCGTCGATGTCACACGGTACGACTGGCGGCAGGGAGAGGATCTGGCGACGCTTTACCCCGACCTGCGGAATCCGACATGACCGCCTGGCATCCTGTTCCCTAGCATCAGGCGCATCCGTTTCAGGGAACATCTGTTTCGGCACACACGTCTCGCCGATATCCGCTCAGGATCGCCGTTTCACAGCGCGGCGCAATACCGCCCGGATTACATCCCGGCGGGTGACGACGCCCAGCAGCCGGTTCGCACCATTCACGACAGGCACCGAGAGGAGATCGCTTTCGGTCAGCACATGCACCAGCGTGGGCAAACTGGTCTCCGGCCTTACCGAATAGGGGTTGGCGCTCATCAGATCCTGTACCCTCCGCGTTCCCCAGGCAGGTTCTTCATCTATGGCCAGCAGCACATCGTGCTCGCTCACTACGCCGACCAGCTGTTTCGACTTGTCCACGACCGGCATCGCGCCTCCCACCTTCACCAGCAACGCCGCCACCTGTTCGCCTGCGAGGTCAAGACGAGCCGCCTGGACGCGCGGACTCACGATGTCCTTCACCGTCAGATCTTCGAACCGCAGGGGTTTGCGCCCTGTGGCGGAAGATCGTTTCGCCGGCACCTTGCGTTTCGTCACCATGCTTCCTCCTCGTCATCGATCCGTGAAATCGGTACAACCTCGCTGCTACTCGGCCTGCGCAGGTAAGGCGGGACTCCGGTCCTCGGCCCAGCGGACATGCTGCGTGAGCACATGACCTCGTCGCACCTTGATCTCCTTGACCCGCTGCGTGACACCCCCCAAGGTGGCCGCGAGTTCATAGGTCCCATCGGGCAGGTCGATGAACAGCCAAGGCCCGGTATTGTGCTCATTCGGAATCGTCACCACTGTTCCTGCTTTCGCCTGACGAAGCGTGACCGCGACCCCGGACACAAAGGGCTTCCCACCGGCAGTAAAGACCAGCTTCAACGAAAAGGGCGGGTACTCGGCGGTCCGCTCGACATGACCGATCCCGGCGCTGAAGTACCGTACCAGCCCGCTGTGATACAGCGGGAGTTGCTCCTTCTGGATGCCGATGTCCGTCGGAATGTCCAATTCGATTGCCTCACCGTTGGGAAGCACGTGGGCGACCACCGGCGAGGCATCAGCTTCTGCCGCCAGCCCCAGAGTCATGATCAGGCATCCTGCAATCAGTCCGAACAGGTCTCTCTGCGCCATGTCGGTTCCTCCCACCCGGTGCCCACGCAATCGTGATGCCTGACTGACGTGGCCGTTTCGACCTTGGCCACCGCGCATGGCCGGCCTCCGCCCGATCACAGCGTCCCCCGCAGCGCTTGCCGCTGGCGCCATCACTGAGGCCAATTACCCCAGGCTAGAGGGCGGCACTGCTGCAAAACGCCGCAGCGCGATGATCCACCGGCGGGGCCGGAGCGTCCCCGCATGCGGCATCGTACGGAATACCCCCTTTGAAGTCCGATCTCGTTCAGGCATATCCAATGCAGACCATCATCCGGAATGGACAGCAGGCCACAGAGGAGCGGCAACGATGAAGATGGTCATTGCGGTAGACGGATCGGAATTTGCCAAGTGGAGCGTACAAATGCTGGAAGCGGTCGCCGGCCGCCCCCCTGATACCGTCACCCTGCTGCATGTCGTAGACAGCGCATCGTTGAAATCTTCCGCGCGCAAACTTGCGTCGGTTTCCAAGCAGGCCATCGCCGCCATGACCAAAGCCGGCGATCAGGTGCTGCGCCGCTTCGAAGGCCTCGCGAAAACCGCGCTGAAGCAAGCCGCGACGAAACCTCGCACCACCATCGACACGATGCTCGCCTACGGCCGCGTGGCCGACACCATCGCGAAGGTCGCCAGACGCAAGAAAGCCGACCTGCTCGTCGTGGGCTCCCGCGGCTTGAGCGATGCCGAACATTATTTGCTCGGCAGTGTCTCCCGCAAAGTCAGCGCCTTAGCCCCTTGCCCGGTGCTGGTGGTGAAACGGCCGCTCACCAGTCTCTCGCACGTCCTCGTGGCGGCCGACACGTCGAAACATTCGCAAGGCGCCTGTAGTTTCCTGTGCAGACAATTCCTCCCGGATACGGCGAGGGTCACGGTCCTGTCCGTAGTCGAGCCGGCCGTCACCGAACTGGCGAGTCAATACCTGTCGAGGGACCAGGTGGAACAGATCTCGGCGCCGAAGCGCCAGGCAGCCGAGCAACTGGTGGAGAGGTTGCGCGCCCGTTTTCTGGCCGACGGTTATGCAGTCACGCCGGAGGTGCAGTTTGATCATGTGACCGATGCGCTGCTCCGGCAAGCGACCTCGCCCAACATCGATCTGCTCGTGGCCGGCTCGCGAGGATTGACCGGTTCCGAACGGCTGCAGCTGGGGAGCGTCTCGGAAACTTTGTTGAAATACGCGCCCTGCTCGGTCCTCATCGTGCGAGGGTGGCGTGCCTGAGCTGACAGCCTTGGACATCTGCCGCCTGGCGCCCAGCCAGGTGTTCCGCGCGCTCGCCACCTCACCGCAGGGCCTCTCCGAGGACGACGTACGCAAACGATCCCTCAAATACGGGCCGAATAGTCTGCAGGCCTTGAGGGGCGCGCCGCTCATCGGCCGGTTTGCCCGTCAGTTCACGCATTTCCTCGCCCTGCTGCTCTGGCTGGCCGCAGGCTTGGCCTTCCTCGCCGAGACTCTCCATCCTGGGGAAGGGATGGCGATGCTGGGATGGGCCATCCTCGGTGTCATCCTCATCAATGCGGTGTTCGCGTTCTTTCAGGAATATCGGGCCGAGCGAGCAGTGCAGACGTTGCGCGGCATGTTGCCCGCCAAGGCCTGGGTGATTCGAGACGGGCAACAGCAGCAGATCGCCCGCAGCGAACTCGTGCCCGGCGACGTGCTCGTCCTGGAAGAAGGCGAGCAGGTGCCCGCGGATGCCCGGCTCACCGAGGTCAGCGGGATGCGCGTGGATAATTCGTCGCTCACCGGGGAATCGAACCCGCAGCGGCGAACGGCCGAGCCCATCACCGATGGCCACCCGCTCGAGATCGCTAACCTCACTTTCGCCGGCACGACCGTCCTGTCGGGCCATGGCCAGGCCGTGGTTTTTGCCACCGGCCTCAACACCGAATTCGGCAAGATTGCCCATCTCGCGACCTCCGTCCAATCGGGCTTGAGCCCACTCCAGCAGGAAATCGTGAAGGTGACGCGCGTGGTGGCCGGCTTGTCCCTGGCCATGGGCTTCGGGTTTTTCGCCATTGGCATCGGCATGGGACTCGGGTTCTGGAGCAGCGCCATGTTCGGCATCGGCATCATCGTCGCCAACGTCCCCGAAGGACTCCTGCCCACCGTCACCCTGGCTTTGGCCATGGGCAGCCAGCGCATGGCTCAGCGCAAGGCGCTCATCAAACATCTCGCCGCCGTCGAAACGCTGGGCTGTACCACCGTCATCTGCACCGACAAAACCGGTACCCTGACGGAAAACCGTATGCGCCTCGACAAGCTCTATGTCGATGATCTCATCGTCGAATCCCGAGAGGGCTGCCTGTTCGCGAGGAACCGCCTCATCAGCGCGGCGGAAGCCGAACGGTGGCGCCCGCTGTTCGACGCGATGATCCATTGCAACAATGCCAAACGTACACGCCGGCCGGATGGCCGCAGTCAGGTCGCCGGCGACCCGACGGAAACGGCGCTCCTGGAGTTTGCCGCAGACCATGGGTTGCTCCATCGCCCACCGCTGCGGCGCATGGGCGAGTGGCCCTTCGATGCCGACCGCAAGCGCATGACGACGCTGCACTGGAGCGACGGCCGTTTACTGGCCTTCACCAAAGGGGCGCCGGAGTCGATTCTCCCCCGCTGCACCAGGCAGCAAGGATCATCGGCCGCTACGGAGCTCACCCTCGACGGGCGAAAAAAGATCCTGGCACAGAGTCACGCCTTCGCCCGGCAGGCGTACCGAGTGCTGGCTCTGGCCATGCGCGAAGTGGAGCGCGGGGTCGATGACCTGGAGGCCGACAGTCTCGAACAGGGGCTGACGTTTCTCGGGCTTGTAGCCATGATGGACCCACCGCACCGGGAGGTGCCGGAGGCGATCCGTAAATGCCGGAAGGCCGGAATTCGCGTCGTCATGATCACCGGCGATCATCCGATGACTGCCCTGGCCATCGCGAGCAGGATCGGCCTGGCACCGGAGTCTCCGGTCGCCGAGCCGGGGCGTTTCGTGCCCGTCATCGAAGGGGCGCAGGTGGACCGTTTCAACGATGAGCAACTCCGGCAACTGCTCACTCCGACGGCTCCCGGCGAGCCGGACCCCGTCTTCGCCCGCATGGCGCCCCGGCATAAAATGCGGATTGTGTCGGCCTTGAAGGAGATGCGCGAAGTGGTGGCGGTCACCGGCGACGGGGTGAACGATGCGCCGGCGCTGAAACTGGCGGATATCGGCATTGCGATGGGGGAAAGCGGCACGGACGTGGCAAAGGAAACGGCGTCGATGATTTTGCTCGACGACAACTTTGCCACGATTGTGAGCGCGATCGAAGAGGGCCGTGCCGTGTTTCTCAATATTCGCAAATTCATGACCTACGTCTTGGCGAGTAACGTGCCGGAAGTCGTGCCCTATCTCGCCTATGGCTTGTCATCGATTCCGCTGGCCCTGACGGTGCCGCAAATGCTCGCCGTCGACCTGGGCACGGACATGGTGCCGGCCTTGGCGCTGGCCGCCGAACGGCCCCATAGCGGCATCATGGATGAACCACCGAGACCGAGAACGGAGCGGCTCTTGAACCGGGAGGTGCTCCTGAGGGCCTATGCGTTTCTGGGAATGATCGAGGCCGGCATTGCCATGGGAGGATTTTTCCTCTACCTGCACAGCGAAGGGTGGACCTGGGGAGAGCACCTGGACTGGAATTCCGCTCTGTATAAAGAAGCCACAACCGTGACCTTTGCCGGTATCGTCGCCGCTCAGGTAGCGAATGTCTTCGCCTGCCGGTCCGACCGCTTGTCCGCGTTCCGGCTCGGCTGGCTGAGCAATCCGCTCCTGCTGGTGGGGGTCGCGGTCGAACTCGCCATCCTGCTGATTCTCACGTACAGCCCGCTCGGGCATCTCGTGATCGGTACGGCCGCATTGCCCGCCTGGATCTTCGGCCCGCTGGCGTTGGGAGCGATCGGCCTGCTGCTGGCGGACGGATTCAAAAAATCTTTGGCCGGGCGCCTGCGAATGCGGCAGGCAGGTTGACGGGATGATGGATGCATGACACGATTCCACTTCGTACAGAATCATCGGCAGCGGTTCTGCGGTGTCGCCGAGCCACAGCTGCCACAGAAAGGACAGTCGTATGACCACCGCACCTGGATCGCGCGTCAGTGATTACATGCACCGGCAGTTGGAAGTGGTTCCTCAGGATACGTCCGTGGTGACGGTCGCCACCAAAATGCGGACACGGAGCATCGGCTCGGTGTTGATCGAATCGTTCGATCGGCCCCACAACGATTGCCGCATTGCGGGCATCGTGACCGAAACGGATCTCGTCTCCAAGGTGCTGGCATCCGGCCGGGTGCCCTCTCGAACCAGCATGGCCGATATCATGAGCAGCCCGCTCATCACGATTACGCCGGATCGGCCGATGGTCGATGCCAGTCATCTGATGCAAGGCAAAAACGTGCGGCACCTGGTCGTGACCGAAGGGACGGATGTGCTGGGCGTGATCTCCATCCGCGACCTCGTGCGCCATTTCGTGGATGCCGACGGCGGGCCGGTTCAAGCGCTGACGAATGTGTACCGGCCGCTGAGTGTCCTCATGCAAAAGGCCATCGAAACCATCGGCAGCGATGAAACGGCCATGGCCGCCGCCCAACGGATGGCCGACAAGCACATCGGCGCGCTATTCGTCATCGAGGCGGATGAGCTCGTCGGGATCATCACCGAAGGCGACCTCGTGCGGAAGCTCCTCGCCTATCAGCTCGATCCGGAGGCGATGCGTGTCGGCGCGCTCATGAACTCGCCCTTGCTCGACATCGATATCAACCGGACCATTCGCGACGCCAGTGAACGCATGGCGGCCAAACGCATTCGCCATCTCGCCGTGACCGAACACGAGAAGGTCGTGGGAGTGCTGTCCATCAGAGATCTCGTGAAGATGGTCGCCATCCGGGACCGGCCCGACTTTCTGAAACGCGGCGCCTCCTGAGCAGAGGTCTCGTCGGCCGCGACAATTCATCGATTGTTCATCCGGGCTCATCCGAGTCAGCCCACGGATCCGGTCTGACTGCGCCCCACGACTCTCCACGTTTTGATTGCGCCAATCTGCCTCGAACGGTAGACTCCACCGAGACGTGATGTTCCCGCACCCTCACGCCTAACGGATCGAGTCACTCGCCCCCTCATAGACGAATGGAGCCGCTGATGTTGGACTGGCTTGCCAATCCGGAAATTTGGATCGCCCTTGGAACCCTCACCGCGCTGGAAATCGTGCTCGGGATCGACAACATCATCTTCCTCTCCGTCCTGGTCGGCCGCCTGCCGGAATCGCAACGCGCCGTCGCGCGCAGAGTGGGACTGGGCCTTGCGATGATGGCCAGGCTGGGGTTGCTGTTTTCGATTTCCTGGGTCATGGGGTTGACGAAGCCCTGGGTCACCATCCTCGGTCACGGCGTCTCAGGCCGCGATGTCATTTTGATCGGGGGCGGGCTGTTCCTGATGGCCAAGGCCACCCATGAAATTCACAACAGCCTCGAAGGGGTCGAAGAAGGCCACCGCCCGATGGGAGCGGCCGGCCTCGGGATGGTGCTCTTCCAGATCGCGCTCCTGGATATCGTGTTCTCCTTGGATTCCGTCATTACGGCGGTGGGTCTGGTCGAGCATGTGTCGATCATGGCGGTGGCCATCATCCTGGCCGTCGTCGTGATGCTGATGGCGGCCAAGGCCATCGGCGATTTTGTGGAGGCGCACCCGACGATCAAAATTTTAGCCCTGTCGTTCTTGATTCTGGTCGGCGTGACCTTGATGGTCGAAGGCTTCGACGTGCACGTGCCCAAAGGCTACATCTACTTCTCCATGGCCTTCTCGGTGACCGTCGAGATGCTGAATATCCGCATGCGCAAAAAACGGGCTGCGCCGCTTAAACTGCACAGCCGCTACGCCGAGGAACCGCGATCATAATGGAGCGGCAGGTCTGGTTCACCCTGTGGCCGGCTTCCATCCGCCGATCGCGCAACGCTGCGCCAGCAACGGGCGCATGCGATCAAGGTCAAGGGAGACGCGAGTCATCACCTGTTCGGCCAACTTCAAATCGTCGAAACATTCGTAGGCATCGTCAAGAAACCCACCCCGCAGAAGCGGATGCTGTAGAAACGCCGCGCCGTCGCCGCTGACCACCTCCAGCGGCCGTTCCACGGCAACGATCCGTTCCAACCCCAACCGTTCGAGCCATCCCCGCGCCTCCGCTGCGGAAGGCCGCTCCGCCACATGCGCCGCCAACCGTTCACGCTCGATGGTCAGCCCGTATCGGCTCATTTCCTGGTCGATACGTTGCCAGATTGAATCGAACGTGCCGAGCGAGGGAAAGGTCAATACGAGCTGGCCGCCCGGCTTCAGGTGATCGACCAGTTGGCGCATCGCCTCAAACCGGTCCGGCCGCAGGAACATGACGGAGAGATTGCCGGTGATGCGCTCGAACATCGGGAAGCCGGCAGGCAGCGCCCGCATGTCGAGGCACTCGAAGCGTAACCAGGGCAGCGCCTCTCCTTGAATCAGGCGCGCGCTGGTCACCTGGGCGCGGTTGGCATCGATGGCGGTCACCGAGCCGGTCGGCCCCATCTGGTCGGCGAGATAGAAGGCCGGAATGCCATGGCCGGACGCAATGTCGAGTATGCTCAGCCCCGGGCGGAGATCAAGCTGCTCCAGCAAGACCTCGGCAAACGGCGTGGACCAGTCATCCTGCGAAGGAAGCGGCCATGTGGATGTCCGAGGCTTCATGGCCGCATCTTACGGGAAGACAAGCGGGCAAGTCAGACTTCTCTCGCCTGTTCGGTCATGGATTCGAGGGGGACGGCACCCAGGCGTCATTTGATTCCGATCACCATCGAATCGGGCCCCGCCAGTTTTTCGACCTTGGTTCGTGTGAAACCGGCTTTCTTCATCCACTGCCGGCAATCCACGCCGGTGAAATCGAAACCGCCCTCGGTCTCGATGAGCATATTGAGGCTCATCAACAAACCGAAGGCGTTCGTGTTGCGGGCATCATCGATCAGCGCCTCATGCACAATTAAGGCGCCGCCGGCGGGCAGCGCCGCATGGGCCTTGCGCAGGAGCATCATCTTCTCCTTCAGATCCCAGTCGTGCAGGATGTGCCCCATGATGAGCACCTCCACCTTAGGCAAGGGCTCCTTGAAAAAGTCTCCCGGGTGAAACGTCACGCGCTTCTGCAGTTTCTTCGCTTTGACATAGGCCTCGAACACCGGCCGCACCACGGGAAGATCCATCCCCTGGCCGGTGAGATGCCGGTGCGCCAGGGCGATTTCAACCGCCACGCAGCCTTGGGCGCAGCCGATGTCGGCAAACGAGCGATACCGTTTCCACGGAAATTTCGCGGCGATGGCTCGGGCCGTTCCCTGACTCAGTCCGGTCATCGCTTTGAGAAATCCGTCCAGCCGCTGCGGGTCCGCATAGAGCGTGCCGAAGAAATCCTCTCCCGTTTTGATTTCGTTTTGCGGCCGGCCGGTGCGCAGCGCTTCGGTCAGCGATCCCCAGAATCCATAGAGCCGCGCGTTACACATCTCCAGCATGCCGCCGACATAACTTGGCTTGGCGCGATCCAGGAATAAGGCGGTCTCGGGGGTATTGGCATACTTCACACCCACTCGCTTCAGCATCCCCAAAGCGACCAAGGCGTCGAAGAAGTCGCGCGCGCTTCGCGGATTGAGCTTCAGCCGTTTCGCCAGCGCCTTGGCATCCTGCGAGCGTCTTGCGAGTTCAGTGAACAGACCGAGCTCCACCGCCGACAATAAGGTCTTCGAACCCCAAAACCCGAACCCGAGTTCCAGCAGTCGATTAGGAACTACAAGGCGACCGGCCATCGTCTCGTCCTTTCGGTGAATGGGAAAAAAGTTCGACCAGAACCTACGCGTCGAGGCAGGCGCTGTCAAATCGAACGCTCATCGGCGACGAGCGAGCCGTATCCCATTGTGCTGCGCCGTATCGAGAGAGATACGACAACAAAACGTCCGACTTCATGGCGGTTCCCGGATGCGTTCGGGTTGGGCGGGATGCTGAGGGTCGATCATTGGAAATGTCCACCGGGCATGGTGATCACGGGGATGGCGATCGGTCACAACCCGGATAAGAACGGCAAGGACACGAGGCCCGTCTACATTCTGGCCGAATGCCGGAAGTTGCTCTACAACCAGTAACGGATAGGCCCTGCAGGGGAATCACCTAGTTACGTGCAGCCGGCATCCCGGCCTTACAATAGGCCATGGTGACGGCGCTCCAGAGGACACTCCAGGTATTGCTGCTCGTGGTGTTGGTCGGCGGCTGCTCGACGACCTATGAACCGCACCTGGTGCTGCCTCCGGCCGAATTCAATCGCACGATCGATGCCGTCGTTGAAGTGCACCCCTTTGTCGCCGCCGACGACCTGCGCTTCGGGCATTCACACTATGGCGTGGTCGCCGATGACTATTCGAATCATCCGCCCTCGCAATTGACGCAATCGATTACGCAGCAGGTAACGGCGGAATTGGCGGCGCACCGGGTGTTCCGGAACGTGAGCACCTACGATCCGGCCCCTGACCTCATCCTCACCGGGCGCATCGACCGGTTTTTCGAACACGACCGCCGGAAACTGTGGACCTTCATCCCCTACTATTCCAACAAGCTTGCCAATCTATTCCGCGTGAATAGTTATACGACCAACGGTGAGATCCATCTCACACTGACCCTGCTCAAGCCCACAGGCGAGGTCATCGGGTCCTATGTCGGGCATGCCACGTTCAACGAAGATTACACACCTAACAGCGACGTGCATCCCGGCGATCGCCTCAATCGCGCGCTGGGTCAGGCCGTCGCGCAGATTCGCGATGAGATGTTTGCCGATACCTCCCTGGCGAAAACCCGCCTTCATCCGGTTGCCCGCCAGTGATACGCAGGCCGAGGCTCTTTCCGCGAGGCAGCACAAAGATACGCGATTCCCGGTCTATTGCGCGCGCTGGCCCAATCTCCGGGCCTCATCCAACCATCCGGCGCGCTGTTGATCGTTCAGGCCTTCAATGCCTCCAATGAGCGTCGCCTTCGCGGGTCTGATGCCGCAGAAGGCGAGAATGTTGCGCTGGAAACTCCTGAGACTGTGGGCGAGGTACCACCATCGATACACGAGTGCAGGCATACCCATGGTCACGAATATCCGCGCTGACTTGCCGGCGAGTAACTTTTTCGCCATTCCCCCCTTTGCGCCGTACTCGAATGCCATTCCCGGACGAAACACCTGTTCAAAGAAACCTTTGAGCAGAGCCGGCATCGATCCCAACCACAACGGATAGAGAATCACGAGGTGATCGGCCCAGCAAATCGCCTCTTGCGCCTGCTTGATAGACTCCGGCGGTTGCCCAGTCTCGAAATCCGCCTTCGTGCGCAGGAGCGGAACGTTCACCATCGCGACCTCGACCCGCCTGACTGCATGGCCACCCTCTTCGGAACCCTTCGCATATTCGTCGGCCAAGGCATGGCAAAAATGGCGAGCCTGCCCGTCAGGATGGCCCTGGATAATGAGGATGCGTTTACCCATGCTGAGCCGCCGCTCTCAGGCTGCCTTTCCGCGCCAGCGGGCGAAAGGAAGGATCCATCTCTCGAACGGGTTCCTGCGGTCCAGGCGCGATGTGGTGAGGGACGGAGGCCGGCCGCTGTTCTACCTTGGGCGTCGGCGGCGCGCAGGCGGCGGTCGAGAGCGTCATAATCGTGACCAAAACAACGACGGTACCGGTTGTGGTCTCCATCCTCCGTGGGCTCCTGATCCCGATCCAGAACTAACCCCACGTCACAATGATTCCCGCAGGCGGAGGTCCGAAACGCTCCACCGGCTCAACCTCCAACCGCAACAGGCATGCCAAGTCCTCTGCCTGGCGGTGGGCCGTGAATCGGAACGAATTGCTCGATCAGCGACCATTGCTCGCGCTGAACTGCGGAGATTTTCCGCAGTCCGACGGTTTCGAGGTGGCGCGAATATCCACAGCCGGGCCCTCGATGACCCGCGAACACGGGTCTATGGCTCTGTGTGTAACGGCCGAGAGCGCGCCTGAGCAGGCATCAGGCTTGCTCTTTTCCTGTGGGAGGGAGGTCTGCCTCAGTCCCGGTATCCTGTCACTCACTCCACCTACAGCCTAAGAAGGAGGATCCTATGAGGGCCACAGAATATTTCGCACGAGGCTGTAATCCCGATTCGCTGGTGGTGAGACAAATCATGGAGGATGCGGTGGTCACGACCAGCCCGACATCGAGCGCCATGACCGTGGCGGAAATCTTGAGCGAGCACAGCTTCGGGAGCTTACCGGTCGTCGAGAAGGACGGGACATTGCGCGGGCTCGTCACGGAGTTTGACCTGCTGAAGGCCGTCGAGCAGGGGAAAGATCTCCGGGAGCTTTCCGTGTCGGACATGATGACGAAAGACGTCATCAGTACCACGGAAGAAACGCCGATCATGCAACTCATACATCTGCTGCAGGAGCGGCATCTGATTCGCGTTCCGGTGGTGAAGGATCAGAAACTGGTCGGCATGGTCGCGCGGCGCGATGTGGTGTTCGCCTACGTGAAGGCCAAGGCAATCTATTGGCCGTAACGGGGCCCGTAGCGGAAGCGGCACAGCGGTATCCCGGAGCCGAATCTTAATGGACCACGCTTGGCGCATGGCGGGTTGAAGAGCGCTGCTCCTGCGGATGCTGGCGCGCGAAGAGGGCCGCCGTCATCACCATCGTCAGAACGGCACCGCCGAAGGCCGCGGCCATGTCTTTCTGGGCATCCCACTCATCTCCCTGGGTGCCGAGGTACATGCTCCCCAATTCCGGGCTGACGATCATCGCGACGATTGCTTCGACCACCTCGAAAAACCCGCTCTGCGCGAGGATACTGCTCACCGGCATCACATAAGCCCAGCTCCCCTGCACCCCTGCCAGGCGCACCAGCAATTCCCGCAAGGGATAGACCAGCAGGAGGCCATAGGCAAAATGGACGATCCTGTCGAACGGGTTCCGGCTCAATCCTCCCAGGTCTTTGAGCCAGAAACCGAACGGCACTTCCGCGTAGGTATAGTGGGCGCCGATTGCGTGAAGCACCATGAATCCGGCGATGAGCGAGTAGGAGGTGAGAGAAAACGAGAACCGCCGGTAGGTCAGGACAAGGACCGCCACGAGTGCGACGGCCAGGAGATTTTCGAGCAACCAATCCTGGCGACTGACCGGCTCGATTGCCAACCAGACCCAGATCACGCCATACCCCAGCAACAGCCCCATCGCGATCCGGCGATGGTCAGGCTGCAGGCTTCCCCGTTGCTGTCTGGCTGCTGCGAGCATGTTTCAGGCTACTCTGAAAAGGCCGCTTCTGACTCCAAGGTTGTCTCCGCCCCCCGCAGCGCGCGCAGGATCAGGAGAATGGTCATAGAAAGCAGGGCGCCATAGAGCGCGGCGGCCATGTCTTTTTGCGCGTCCCAGATATCGCCCTGCGAACCCAAATAGGTCACGCCCAGCTCCGGATGCACCGCGCGGGCCACCCACGATTCAATGATTTCCCACAATCCGCTCAACCCGAGCACGGTCATGACCGGGAGATAATACACCACCCATCCCCGGATGCTGGCGCTCAGACGGAACAACTCCTCCATCGGATAGGCGAGCAAGAAGCCGAAACTGAAATGCACGATGCGATCAAAATGATTGCGCCCGAGATGCAATGCCTTGTCCATCCACAGTCCGACCGGCACTTCCGCATAGGTGTAGTGCACGCCGATCGTATGCAAAGTGAGAAAGGCCGTGATCAGCGCATAGGACGTGTGCGAGAAGGGAAGAATCCGATGCGTCGCCACCAGGAGCACGACGAACAGGGCCGGAAGAATACTCGCCAGCAACCAGAATTGAGGATCGACCGGAGCCTGAGCCATCCAGACCGACACGGCCAAATACCAAAGGAGCAACCCGACCGCCACCAGCTTGTTGCGACTCACCGTCCATGTCTCCTTGTGAGTGGTTACACAGACCTGCCCGCCGGACGCGGAATGATGATCCGCACTCTTACTCTACTGAACGATGATCGTGGCTGCAACCGGCCGGGAAACCGGCCGGCGAGCCGGGCCTGGAGCATGCAGTCGGAGGATATCAGCGAAGCGGCGGTGGAGGGAGCGGATGACCAGGGAAAGACTTATGCGCCGGCAGGCTGCATCCCGAGCAGGCAGTGATGGCCTGTGGGCTGATTCGCCGCGATCAGACGCGAGCCGAACGCCGGAGAGGAGGATTATGCGGAGGGCTTTGTTGCAGGCTTGGGCTCTTGAATGACGGCCCCGCATTCCAGACATCGATACCGGGGAGGCTCCTGTTCATCCTCGCACCGGATACGATCGATCAGTCGCATGTGCAGGCACGTGAGCGTCCGTGTCGTGGTGGGCTCGAGTTGAGGACTAGGCATCGTGACCTCCTCGAATCGCGGCGGACTTACATGTCCATCAAGGCGAACAAGGCGAATGCGCCCCAACCCTAGCAGATTTCCCCAAACTACACACTACGAATTTTTCATGAGTCTCGCTAGCAAACTGTCCGACACAACAATTTGGGGATCTCATTGTGTCGCCCTCTATATCTAGACGATGAGTGTTCTGAGAAGTGATCGCCGAATCAATGCGCTGTATGACGCAACATTTTCTTCCCGACTTCGGCATCGGGTGATGACATTCGAACCGCGCGAATGCCGGGTGAGTCGCGGGCGCAAACCGTTCGTTGAAAGGACTGCTGCACGATGGATCGTCGCTACTTGGCGATTGCGATACCCGGTACAGGAGCGATCACCGGTTTTTGCGTCATCTGAAACAGCTGGTACAACATGCTGAATGCTTTCAAATTCCAGTTCGCCCCTTCTCCTGCCGCTGACGGCGTTTCCTCCACGGAATAAAAGCGATCGTTGTACTTGATGGAAAAGACGGCATTGGGAGGCAGGGCGCTCGTCTCGACGATCTCGAGTGTGTGGGGCGGATTAACCTGGACGAGGCCTGTGCGTGGATCTTGGTCAACGGCGTACTCCCGGCGATCACTCATGCCGCGGGCGAGAAACTGCAGCACGGAGTTGAAACTGCGCAGACTGATGCGCCCCTGGAACGGCACTTCCCCGCCCGGATAGTCGGGCCGGATATCGACCAGAATTTCGTTGGGCGGCCAATCCATGAGGTCTTTGAACACCTCGCTGCGCCAATCAGGGTGCCGCGCGACATCGTAATTGCAAAGGAGGACCCGCGACCGATTCAAGGTGTACCGATCGGCACCCGTTTTCCTCCAGCGATATCCCTTGTCCAGCGCCTGGAGCACATCGGCGGGGGAAGGCCCCTTCTCCATGATGCCTTCCCACACTTGCTCGACCATCACGGGCTCGATGAAGAGCCGGTGGTTGCGATGCAAGACGCTGAGATGCAGACTTTTCCGACGATAGTCCTCATACTCCGCCGGTACTCCCGGATCATTTTTCACCACCATCACACCCTTGTCTGTCTCCACCCGCATGGCGGCGCCCATCATACGGAGGGCCATCCCAAGATCTCCGCCGAGTTCGAGGAGCGCGAGAAATCGTTGCTCTTCCAGCGGCGTCAGGAGGCGTTGCTCGAACTCCGCTCCGTCCATCGGAATAATCGTGACGGTGGGATTTTCGGCCACGGTCGTGCTGAACAACGGCGCCACAAGCCCCCGGGAATCCCCCTCCGGCGGAGTAATGCCGGCCGTCATGCGAAAATCAAACGTCGCGGCCACGCTGGATACCGTCGTGAAGTGCACCGGCCGATGATAGCGAGCCCGGACGATATTCAATAGCAATTGCTCGCTGCTGACCTGCGTCACGGTCTGGTCATAGGAGAGTACGGCTTGATGCATCGCAATAGGTGAGAGGCATCCTGGCAACAATGGGAGCGCCATGCTGAGGACAAAGATACGAATGGCCATCGGCAAGCTCATCAATTCCCCGCGTGGGCGGCGGAGAATCGCCCGCGCGCGAACAGGGGTCAGCAGGAAAGCAACGTGACAGAGACCTCGCGCTCCCGCGGGCCGTCCAACTCCACCAGCATGACGGACTGCCAGGTTCCGACCACGAGTCGACCGGCTGACACAGGAATTGTCAGGGATGGGCCCAGGAGAGAGGACGCCATATGGGACCAGGCATGTGACGGATCGTGCGCGTGGCGGAACTGAATGCGAGGAATGATCTCCTCGATGATCTGCAAAAAATCCTGCTCCGTCCCTTCCCCGATTTCTCCGGTGGTGATCGCCGCGGTCGTATGACTCACGAAGACGGAACACAACCCCTGGTTCAGGTTGGCTTGATGAACCAATGCCTGGATCGTATCGGTGAGATCGATGATTTGCTTCGGCGCGGTCGTCTTGATCCGCAATCGATGACTCATGTCGGCTTTGGAACGCATCTAGCAGGATGCGGAAAAAGTCCGCCAGCGGCGTTCTCGCATCAGTCAGAGGCTCACCGTACGGCACGAGTACGATTCGCCTCTTCGTTCGCTGCGGCCTTGCCGGACGGCCTTTTTACGCATCCTGCGGGCTATTCGAGTTTTTCCGCAGCCTACTAGCCCGACTTGCGTGCCGCATCCACGCTCCAGATGCCGGACCCTTGCGCCGAGAGATAGAGAAACACAAAGCAATACAGCGCGGCCAGCTCCCCCATGTTCTGGATGGGCAGTAACGCTTGGGTGCCATGCGCCATCCAATAGGCAAAGGCCATTAATCCGCTGCAGAGAAACGCAACCCAACTCGTAAAGAGGCCGATCATGACCAGGAATCCGCCGAACAGCTCAATCGGACCCGCCACGGCGACCACAAAGGGCGGCAGTTGCATCGGCGGCGGCATGGGCACACCAAACAGCTTTTGCGTCCCGTGCCAGAGGAACAAGAACCCGGTCACGATACGCATCAATGCATAGGTCTGGGCTGAGTACCGGCTCATAAAAGACGTCATGTGGAGCTCGTTTCTCCCGGTGACACCGACACAATTCAGCCTGGTGACCTGACCATATCACCGCTATACGTATTGTCTACAAGGCATTTCCCTAGTCGAGTAATCATCCGTCCGGCATCCCTTGAGAAAGGCGCTCATAAACTTGCTACGATGGACTGACTTCGGAATTGGATCAGGAGACCCGGCGTCAACCCTTGTTGAGCGGAGGAGCAGCCACGAGAACGAGAATGAATGTGAGACATCTGTGCCGGATCGCGATGATCTGCCTCCTATCGATGACCTCCGCTTGCGCGCAGGCGGGCTTCACCTTGATCAATGTCCCGTCTCGCCTCGGAGATATGGACGAGATTGCCGGCGTCGCCTATGGAACCGAGCAGTCCCAACAACTGAACATCTATCGTCCGGCCGGATCAGAGGGCCAGAACCTGGATGTCATCGTCTTCTTTTACGGGGGTCGCTGGACGTTCGGGGACAAAGACGACTACCGGTTCGTCGGCAAAACGTTCACGGACCGCAATTTTATCGTCGTCATTCCCGACGTGCGAAAGTATCCGGCCGTGCGCTTCCCCGTCTTTGTCCAGGATGGCGCCAAAGCGCTGGCCTGGGTCCACGACAACATTGCCCGGTATCACGGGAATCCGGCGCGTATCCATGTCGCGGGACATTCATCCGGAGCGCATATCGGCGCGCTCCTCGCCACGGATGCCCGTTATCTTGCCGACGAAGGGAAGGATCGTTCCTCCGTGATCCAAGATTTTGCGGGGCTTGCCGGCCCTTACGCCTTTACCCCCGATGAGCCCGATTTGCAGGATATGTTCGGACCTCCCGGCAATTATCCCACCATGCAGGCGACCACCTTCATTGACGGCCGGCAGCCGCCGATGCTGTTGCTCCATGGCGATGCGGACAACACCGTCAGGCTCTCCAACTTGGAGAAACTCGTGGCGCGGATCCGGGCAACGGGCGGAGAGGTCCAGGCGGAGATCTACCGAAACATCGGGCATGTGGGGATTGCGAGCGCGCTGAGTTGGTTCAATCCGACCGGCGTGCCGGTCGTTGACGACGTCGCGAAGTTCTTTCGCCTCCCCGGCCAGCATGCGGGGAAATAAGCGGCGCCCGATACGTCTCAACCGGCTTGGTCTTGAGAGACTTCAACTGGTGGGAGGCGCCTGGCTCACGGCGACCGCGATGCCACGCTGCGCGGCGATCGGTTCTGCGACGTTGTATGTAGGCATCACACGATCGGGCAAATAGCTTTGTGAAGTCGCAGGCCGAGCTGACCCCATCCGGTTCGACCCGGCCGAAAGCGAGCCGGCGGCTTGGGAGAGAGGAACGGGTTGAACTCCCGCCTGACTGGCCAAGCGGAGGAACCTCTGGAGGTTGTTCAGAAACCGCGGTTCGTCGTCTTTTGTGCGCACGAACGGTCCGCATCCGCCCAGCAACGCCGAGGAGTGGAACACGAGGTTGAGCCATTCATACCCTTGGCTGCGCATCTGCCGGACAAGTTGCATCATCATGGCCGGCGTTTCCATTTCGGGGGAGAGCCACACCTTCCGCAGGAGACGCAGCCGTGACAGCAGGCTGCCGAGTTTGAATCCGCCAAGCGGGGCGCGGTTGAGCCGCTGGATCAATCTGGCGCAGGCCTGAAACTCCCCATGGAGATAGCCGATGGTGGCCGGTATTTCCGCCAGCCGGCCGTTCGAATCCAGCCCGTTACGAAGACCTTGGGTGAAGGTGTACGGCCGGGGGGACACGTCTGAAAAGTCGGGACCGGAGGCTTGTGCCCAGGATGTGTAGGGAGTCACAGAGGTATCGAGACGATACCCAAGCCGGACAATGTTTCGGGCGACTCCCGCATCGAACCCCCACCGGCCGCTCCGGAATGCCACGGGAGCGATCTCAAGATGGTTCTCAATGGCTTCGTGCAGCCGTTGCAACTTGTCGAACTGCAGGGTCGGCGGGAGGTTGCAGAGCATACTGTTGTGGTTACTTAAACGCTCCTCATAGGGCGGCGTGTTCCACGGATGGCAGTGCATCCCGATCTCACACTCGCCGGCATCCAGGATTGCTCGCAGGATCCCGACCGCACAGGGGTCACGCACCACCGGATAGGTCAGAAGGTACGTCGGGATGATGCCGAACTCATTCAGCACCTTCTGCAACCTCGGAAGACGATACACATTGCGCGCGGTCGCTTGAGCATGCGGAACGATGCCCCATTGATCCTCTTCCACATCGACGGTCACGACCAATTTCACAACCGGCGCCTCCTTGTCACGAACGTGTACCGGCTTCTCGCCGCGCTACCGCAGCAAGATTTTGGCTGCCTGTTTGCCGCTCTCCAGCAGCTTGAGCGCCACGGCCCGCGCAGACCGGTTGTACCAGCGCACCGTGATGGATCGCCGCACATCGTTCGACCATTCGAGCTTGTAGGGCGGCGCGCCCTGCAGCAGATCCACCATCCGTTCGCCGTCGCCTAAGGCCTGCTCGATACGGTGATGCAACAGCAGCCGTCCCGGACTGGCCTGTGGAATCGCGTCCGGATCGAAGCCCGGCAAATAAAAATAATAGACACCCCGATACGTAAATCCGTAGATCCCGGCGATCGGTCGTCCCTCCAGCAACAGCCTGTCGATACTGGCGCGCCCGCGTTCGCTCATGACCCGCACGATGTCCCGGTGAAACCGTTTCGCCCGGCCATCGGCAAACACGCCACCGCCCGGTCGACCGTTCCAGCGCTGTTGATGGAGGTCGATCACCGACTCAAAGGCGTCCTCCACTTCGGCGGGGCTGGTGGCACGAGTGAACTCCAACCGCCCGGCCTTCCGCAGGCGCGTCGTCTTTCGTTGCAGGCCATACCGCCGGTTTCGCCCGAGCCCGGCGCGATAGGTCGTGACATCGCCCGGCAGCCGGATCACCGGGCAGCAGGTCGTGCCAATGATCTCCCCGACCTTGCCCGGCTGATCGAACAGGTCGCTGAAGAGATCGAACGTGGATGATTCCGCCGGCAGATCAGACAAGGTCAGGATGTCCCACTGACCACGCGCCTCCGTAAACAAATAGTGATAGAGACTCTGAATCAGAGCAGGCTTGTGAGGCTCCTGCGCAAGACAATCGAGATAGGACGAGCAGACGGCCTCGCTGCCGAGAAACCTCAGCTCTCGAACCGAGATCACACCTCGTCTTCTCGTTCGAAGGAAGAACGGCGCAATGCCGACCAAACGTTCGCGGTCGTCGAACGCCAAAAGAATTCTGATCTGCCCGTCTCCCAGATAATGCGTGGCCCAGGAGTACAACCAGTCCCAGGTGAGGAACAGGCTATGACCCGGCACCCTGTCGAGCAACGCCTCCCATTCTGGGGCCAATCCCTTGAAGGCTTCGAGGGACGTGGCGGAACGGATGGTCAGCGGGGCGCCCGTCTTCATGGCAGATACTCCCGCATGAGCGGAACCAGCAGTCCGGCAAACTCTTCCTGCGCTCGCCACTGCGCTGCGTTCTGATCATGGCGCGGCTCGGCGGACAGCAGCACGAGGGCCCCATCGGTGCGACCGCGCAGAAGGGCCTGGGTGACCGTGGCCAATTTGGCCTGATACCGGCCCGCATAGCCTGTCCCATCGACGTGGTACCAAAACAGAGCCGGAATGGACTGGCGGCGCTGGTCTAGGCTCGTGCGATTCGCCGCCTGCGATCCCGCTCCCACCGCTACAGCCGTTGCGATGGCCTTCTCATGAAGCGGAGCCGTCGCCATGCCCACCAGTTCCGTTCCCTGACGTTGCGACCTCGTATACCCGATGTACAGATGCACGCGCCGGCCGTCCAACGTGCGATAGGTCCGCGCAAGAGATTGATCAGCATCCGGCAACAGGGCGAGCGGCTCGTGGTTCGGCTCGGAGTCCACGACCCAGTCCCCGATCACGGCCGGGAATGTCGCCAGATCTTTCGTGAGTCCGCTCGCCCCGCGATCGAGCGCATAGAATGCGAGCGCCGCCGCCGTCAGGGTGATGCATGCCAGCCACCAAGCGCGAGGCGAGGCCGTAACCGGCGGAATGTGTCCCGGAGACCATTGCTGCGCAGGGGGTGGCGTCACGCCTGGAGCAACCCTCTCCAATCTGCCCAGCAACCAGGCCCCGAGAAATAAGAACCCGAACGCGACCCAATCGACGAACAGTCCCTGGAGAATGTGGTAGGGCCCGTGCAAATCCTTGCCGCCCGCTTGCGCGTATATCCCCATGACCGCCACGCGTACCCAATTCGCCACAATTGCGACGGCCACCGAGGACAGCACCAAGATGATCCGGCTCCACCAGGCTTGCAACGTGAGGTAGGCGAGCGGCAATCCGATAGCCAAGACAGCGATGAGCAATCCAGCCCCGCTACATTCGCGCACCACTTCCAATGTCACAGTAGGCAGAATGAGACGGATGTGTTCATCCAGCAGAACGGGAATGCCGAGCACCTGCAACAGACTCGCCGACATACCGGCGGTCAGGAGCTGAAACGGCCAGACCAGCGGCTCGGTCAGGACGTCGAGCACCGGCGTCATGAACAGCAAATAGGCAAGCGGAAATGCCAGGGCTTTTAGATAGGTGTACCCGCACAGCAGCAGCACGAGCCCGGCGAGAACCAGTATGAACGCCGCGCTTCCCGTGGTGATGACCCCGGCGGCTTCGCTCGCCAGCAGTAAAGCGGTCGCCGAGGCCAGCCAGAGCCATCCCGCCACGATGGCCGGCTGAGGAGGGATCTGCTGCAACCTCGGCCATTGGAGCCAGCCCAGGTACAGACTGACCAGCGGCACGAGGAACCCGTGCGAAAAGCCGTATCGATTCGACCAGAGATCGACGAGGTCGCCGGCGATGGGAGCGCAGAGGATTGCGAGAGGAATGCCGACTCCCAATGCCCGGAGCCAGACCTGACCATGGCGGAAGCGGAATGCGCGCTCGCCCGCGAGAGAGCGTCCTGGTTCTACTTGTTCCAGAGCTTGAGAAGAATTGACGAACGAGTTCTCCACGGGCCGGCCTCACTCACCATCAGCGCCACGGTTGCTGGATCACTCTTCAACCTTATTCGATGCGATCATCCGAGCCGCGCGATCAGCCTCTGGGAAACCGCCAGGAATCGAGAGCGCTGTTTTCAATTCGGCCAGCGCCTCCTCCTGCTTGCCGACCTTAGCGAGCGTCAGCGCATGGTGGTATCGGACGACCTGATGCTGCGGAAGCGCCGCCGAGGCTTCGGTGAGCAGCCGATGGGCATCCTCAAACCGGTGCTTCTTGTAATAAATCCACCCCAGCGTATCTTTGATGGCTGCATTCGAAGGCGCCCGATCGAGGGCGGCCAGGGCCAATCCTAACGCATCGTCCAGCTCTTGTTGTTCACTGAGGCTGGCTGCAAGATTATTCGCCGCCACGGCATTGTGCGGATCAAGCTGGACAGCCCGGCGATAATGACCATTGGCCGCATCGGTCCTCCCCTCCGACGCCAGCACCATGCCCAGAGCCGTATGGATCTCCGGATTGCTCTCCTCGCGTTTCAACGCAGCCTGCAACGCCGCCTCGGCAGCGGGCAGTTTGCGCTCGAGGAGATAGAATTGTCCGAGTTCATAGTGCACCAGGGCCGCATCCGGCGCCAAGTCAGCCGCCTTCCGGAAGGCTTTCTCGGCTTGATCCAGCCGGCGCTGAGCCACATAGTGCAGGCCCGCGAGCCGCCAGACATTTGGATCCCGCGGAGCTTTGGTCAGATACTCCCCGAGAACGCGGTCTGCCTTTTCAGCCCGCTTCGATTCCACAAGAGTCATCAGATAGTGCTGCAGAATAACCAGATCATCAGGGGCACGCGACAGGGCTTGAGCATACAACGGCACCGCCTCGGAGGGCTTTCCTTGAAACCGGTTGAGCGCCGCCAGCTTCACATAGCCGGCCGCCTGTCCGGGAAGTTGCCTGACGACTTCACCGTACACCTCTTGAGCCTTAGCCCAGTTCTTCGCTTGGGTCAGCGCGTCTCCGGCGACGAGGGCCGCTTCGGGGTTCGAAGGGTTCGAGCGTAACGCCTGCCAGGCATGACCTTCTGCTTCAGCGGGTTGTTGCTGGACGAGATACAACTTGGCGAGTGTCAGATGGGCTGTGTCGTTGTCCGGCTGCAACCTGATCGCTTCCTGGAGTTCTTTCTGCGCGGCATCGACACGGTTTTGCGCCATGCGCGCCAGTCCGAGGTAGAGGTGCGGTCCGGCCAGGACCGCATCCCGGCCGATGGATTGCTCGAACAGACTCACGGCTTGCAGCAGATCATTCTCCGCGAGGGCGATGCGCCCGTTGAAATAGAGTCCCAGAGCATCGTGCTCATCGGCCTCGAGCAGGCTGTTCACAAGGGGCTTGGCTGCCGCCACCTGCCCGCCGGCCAGCTTCAACTCGATGAGGGCTTTCTTGGCCTTGCGGGAATTCATGCCGGTAACGAGTCCGGCAAGCTCCTGTTCGGCCTCATCGCGACGGCCCAGCGCCACGTACCGCTCGGCGAGCAGCAGTTTGACGAATTCCTGATCCCGGCCGATCTCCAGCGCCTTCTGAAATTCCTGTTTCCCCTCCGCCACCGACCCCGTCGCCCACAGAAAGTATCCGTGGGCTAGGCGCGCCTCCACGGAGGCTGAGTCAGCTTCCAGCGCTCGCGCGTACCACTCGCCGGCTTCCCTGAAATCGCGCCGGGTGAAATAGAGATTGGCAAGGGCAATCCGGGGCCGCAGCATGGTGGGATCGAGCGCAGCGGCTTGTTTGAGAGATTCGATAGTCTCTGCGATCCGGTCCTGGGCGAGGGAGGCGCCGGCACGAAGCAGATATCCGGCGGGATGCTGAGGACGCGCGAGGAGCAGGCCTTCGGCGAGTTGCTCGGCTTCGCCGGTTTTGCCGGCGGCCAGATAGAGATCCCCTAACGACCAATGCGCGTCGAAGTGCCGGGGGTCAAGTTGCACGACTCGCTTGAGCGCCGTGAAGGCGGCAGACACATCGCCGGTGCGTAACGCGGCCGAGGCCAGCTTCCAGTGCAGATCGGCTCGAGCGGGACTATCCCGCGCGGCGTTTTTATACTCGATCACCGCCTCGCGGAACTGCTCCTGCTCAACGTAGGCATCCCCGCGATGTTCGTGCCGGGCGGCCCGGTCGGCCGGCGGCTCGGAACATGAAACAAGGAGCGGCACAAGGGCCACAAGGCAGCAACGCCCGCTCCACTTTGCCATAACAGCCACGGATAAAGACCATGCCTCAGCCACCTGCCGGTCCTTCCAGCCCCTCAGGAGAAATAGCCGGCGGCACCCCTCACGAGGGCAACGTCAGCCTCACCGACCTGCCGGTCCAGAGCAACCCCACGAGGCCGCCGCCTAGCAGGAGCAAGGTCCCCGGTTCCGGCGCGCCTGCCGCCGCCGCGGACTTGGGCTCGGCGTAAATGAAGTCGTCCATGGCCACCACATCGACGGCGCCTCCGTCATTCGGCCCCAGCACCGTATCGCCGGTGGTGATCGATACCCGGCTGATCAGCTCACCGCCGTCGAACTTGACCCCGAGAAAGGACAGGCCATTGTTGGCGGGAGGGACGAAGAACTTGCCCAGTGACTTATTGTTGGCCCCGAAATATTCGATGGACGTGGTCCGCGCGCGATCGACGTCGGTGAAGACGGCGCCGAACGCCGTCGTGACGGCGGGAATATTTTTGTTCGACCCGGGCTGAAAGAACAGTTGCTCCGTGACGATGCTGTTGGTCGGGGCAAAAATACGCGGGCTGCTGAAAGAAGTGAAGGTGTTGGGATAGGTGGAATTGATGTTGCCGAACCGCGCCAGCGTCGCGTCATTGGGGGCGGCTTGGCCGCTGATGGAAAAGGTCGTGGCGGCCGGTTCGTAAAAAGCGCCGCGGTTATTCAAGAACAGATCCTTGGGCATGTTGACCAAGGGCTGCGCATTGGCCCCGCCGCCATCCCAATTGATTTCTCTGCGGCCCGTCGTGAAGGGCCCGGCGGCATTGCCGTTGTTGGCGCCTCCGATGGCGGATCGAAAGGCATCGACCGTGTCCAGAATCGCTCCGAAGTCCGAAAAGACGATCGAGCCGGCTCCGGCCAGCGACGGCGCCGACAGGCACAGGCCGAGTATGAAGACCGTCAGGCGTCGCATTGATCTCGTAGGCATATCGTCATCCTCCTCTGCGATAGGGCCGCATCACGATGGAGTACTTACGCCGAAATCCCGCCGGCCGTAATCGTTACAATCTCTTTTTTCGCGTCACACAACGTAATGGTTGCATTGTAATAGTCCCGGTGACGTTCCGTCCTCACCGTTTGGTTCTCCCGCTCTTCCGCCGTCTCCATGCCAGCAATCCCGCGAATCCGGAGCCAACCAAAACGAGCGTGGCCGGTTCGGGAGCAGAGGCGGTAGGTGTCGAGACTACCGCCAATTGCAGCGTGCCGAGCGCATCCACGAATCGGACCGACCAGTCCAAGCCCGAGGCCAAAGCCGGCAAGGAGAGGCCGCGCAGACTTCCGCCGATGGTGCAGCCCGTGCAAGTCAGGATGCCAAAGGTATTGCCCAGCGACGGAGAAAAGCCGTTCAACAGCCCGACTTTGAGATTCCCGTTCAATGTCACCGCGGTTCCTGTCCCCTGCACCGCGAGCAGTCCGTATGTGACCCCCGGATTCAACCCGGCCAAATTGACGCCGAAGGTCCCACCTGGTCCTTGCGCATACTGGCCCTTAATCGTGAGCATCCCCAATCCATTGTTGCCGGGCAGCAGCAGGCCGCCGCTGTTCTGAACAGCTCCCTGAATCGTCCCGGCGCCGGTTAAGGTGCCGGCCTGAAGACTGACGGTGTGGGCGAACGTCCCGTTGACGATGGTGTGGGCCGTCGCGACGGTTTGGGAGTAGGTTCCAGTGCCGGTCACATGGCCGAGAGTTCCCACCTCCAATGTTCCGGCATTCACGAGGCTGCCTTGGTTGGTGAACGTTGCCGCGCCGTTGACACCGATCTGAAACGAGCCGGAGTTGGCCACGTTGGCTTGATTAACGAAGGACCCGGCATTGATCGACGTGGATCCCGCATTGGAAAAGCTGCCGGCGTTGACCGTCATCGGGGTCCCCGGCACCGGCGCAGCGGAGCGTGTCTGGCTGTATGTGCCCGTCGCCCCGACGGTGATCGTCCCGTCGTTGGTCACACGCCCGCCGCCGTTGAAGAATGTGCCATCGAGCTGCGTCGTACCGCCGGCCTGTTGAATATACTGCCCGCCAACCGGAACTGCTGAGCCCGGTTCCAGCCTTGGGAAGTTGCTAAAAACCGTTCCCTCGCCGATGCGCACCGTACCCGCGTTGCTAAAAGTGCCGCTATTGGTGGTGCCCATCGTGGGGGAGCCGCCGGGGGTCGCTTTTTGGACATACTGCCCTCCTGCCCCGACAGTCACAGCCCCTGCGTTATCCACCCGGGCACTGTTGGCGAATATACCGTCGACTCTTGTCGTCCCGCTCGACTGCTGTAAGTACTCCCCCGACGGTGACGGGTGCATCGAAAGCATAACATTGGTAAATGCTGTTCCTTGACCAATACGCACTTCACCCGCATTGGTAAAGGTTCCTGGATTACCTGCAGAGGAGGTCGACGACTTACCAGTTACCTGACTATACAATCCTGTTGTGCTCACGGTGATCGTCCCCCCGTTCTGCACATCTCCGCTGCTGATAAACTTCCCATCGATTTTTGTCGTACCGCCGAACGGCTGAAAATAGAAAGCGGAGTCTTTATTGGTAAAGGAGGCACTTTCGCCGATACGGACCGTTCCCGTATTGGAAAAGCCTCTGCTGTTCTCAAAGACCCCGGTGTTGATGTTCGTCGTGCCCGCGTTGGCAAAGCTGCCGGTATTCGCGGTGCTGCCGGCCAGGAATTGAGGGCTGGAACTTTGCTGGAGATACTGGCCGGTGGCTCCGACCGTGATCGCGCCCGCGTTGCGCACCGTACCGCCGTTACTGTGCAGCCTTGCGTCGATCTGAGTCGTGCCGGTGGAAGATTGATCATACGTCGCCGACGCAGCACGCACACTCAGTGGGTCGATAATGAAGTCACCGGCAGCGATGTGCACACGCCCCCGATTTGTAAACGGCGCGTCAGGAGTGGTGGTCGTGGGCGTTACGGAAGACCCTGGGCTCTGTCGCTGAATGTACTCACCTCGTTCTCCGACGATAATGTGGCCAAGGCTGTGCGTCACGGCGCCTTCATTGACAAAACTGCCGCTGACGCCGACGGAACCTTGGGAGCCGCTATAGAGACCGGAGGTCAGGTTGTTGAATCGTGATCCTTCCTGCAGAGTGAATACTCTGTTGTTGATGAATTCACCTGCATTCGTGATCGCCCCGGCAGTGAAGAGCCCGCCAAAGTTTTCGAACCGGCTCGCGTTGGACAGAGACGCGGATGGCTGAATGTTGATGACCCCCACATTGGTGAAGGGCACGAGATTTTCAGCAGGCGTGGCTGGCGTGATCGTGATCGTATTGCCGTCTGGATTTGGGTTGGGTGCGATCTGAATGGCGAGGAGCTCACCAGGCGCCATCAGGAGCAAGGTCAGTAACTGCCAGCACAGAACTCGAAGAGACACACCTGGACTGAGAGGGAACATGGTCGGCTTCCTTCCAGAGCGATGGTCGGCCAGGCCTCGCTCGCACAAGGGGCACTGCCGGAATACGGCCTGTACCCTACGCTCAAACGCGGAAGCCTGGAAACTGGGAAGATTACTTGAGCTCAAAGTCGAGCAACAGATGGGCGACTATCAATACTCAAGCCGGACAAGCCCTTCAAGGATGGCATGTTTTGCGAGCGCGACGGTGGAGTGAAGATTCAGCTGGTCCATGATGCGGAACTTGTGGAATTCGACGGTCTTGACCGCGATATTGAGCAAGGTCGCGACTTCTTTCGTCCCCCGCCCTTCCGCGATCAACTGCAACACTTCTCGCTGCCGAGGGGTCAGGGAAGACAAGGCCGGACTCCTCAGCTTGCCCTGTGCCGCATTCGTACGCCTCTTCACCACGTTTTCGGCGATAAGCGGAGTAAGGTAGCACTGCCCCCTCAATACGGCGTGAATCGCCTGAGTTAATTCTGATGGTTGCGAACGTTTCAGGAGGTACGCCGAAGCGCCCGCCCTAAAGGCCTCCTCCACGTGCCTGCCGTCGATACTCAAGAAAACGATTTTGCTTTCAGGCACTCTTCTGGCGAGGTACCGAGCCGCATCCATACCGTTGAGCGACGGGAGCAGCACTTCCATCAGGATAATGTCAGGCCGCAACCTCTCCGCCTCAGCAAGAAGCACCCGGCCGTCCTCAACACAAGCGATCACTTCACACTCCGGCTCGATCAGCTTGCGAATTCCCGCCGCAACAACGGCCTGATCGTCTACGATGATGACCCGAGGCTTCTTCTTCTGTTGATCAGCTTCTGACACTGAAGGTCCTTCCGGGACAGCCGATCGTTGATCGTGCCCCTGACGCGGGGCGACCATATAACAAGTGGGGCTTGGCGTAAGTCGCCGCTTATTCTACGTAGCAGCAAGTTCACTGCCATGAACACGTAATGCAGCCAGGCAGCGCCTTTGCCCATTGCTGATGCGGCTAAGGTGAACATCGGGCCCAATGAAGGCCGAGATGGGGATCTTTCGACTGTAGCAAGATTCTTCAGGAGGCAATACACTTATTGGGGCAATTAGGGGCACGCTGCGTACCTTCACGCTGAGTCCGGAAACTCACGTGTTCACGACAAGCGACGGGTTCACCAGTCAAGGGGAATATCACGCACAGTCAGGCTAGGTCGAATGCCGTCCCTGAGTGTCTGGGCATATTACGTTGAGACCTCCCCTGAGCCCCCGGGGGTCAAGACTGTTTGGCAGAGTCACACAAGGCGAGCAACTTACGTCAGCTTTCCTGTCAACTCGACCGCCGCTGCGATTCTTCCAAGGCCGCCGTGATGGCCGCCTTCGCGCGCAGACGCTCGCCGGCCGCTACCGCCCGCTCCAGGTCTTTCGATGAGAGCGGCTTGCGCTGGATATCGGCGCTTCGTTGGGATTCTTCCATCGCCGCCGTAATGGCCGCCTTCTTGCGCCGGAGTCTGGCCGCTTCCACGGTTCGTACCAACGCGGCAGACACCTTCGGCGAACTTTGCAGCGCGGCTTTCCGTTGGGATAACTCCATGGCTGCCGTCACATCGCTTTTCTTTTGTTGTTGTTGAGCCGCCGCGGTTTTGCGGGCCAACGGACTGGAGAATGTGGGGGTCTTCCGCTTCTCGCCGGTCTTGGAAATCTGTTTGGGGGCCTTCCTCATGTCGTCCCTCCTTCATGGTGAATTCGTCCGGCGGCGACAGTGCCGCGTGAGAGCATCCAGCATTATACCAAGCCACCCGTCGGGAGATGCAGGCCGGCCGCTCGCCCGGTAGGAAACGCGGATGAATCCAACCGGAGAAACGCCATTGTGTTCGCGGCATCGTCGCGGCATACTGGGCGAACAGGGCTTGTACCTCAGGACACAAGTGATGCTGACACGATTCTGTTACTCGGGATTCCTTTTCGCCTTCCTCTTGTTCGCTGCGCCAAACCGAGTTCTGGCTGAGCCGGGCGGCACGGCCACCGCCATGAAGGGTGACGCCACACGTGGGCAGACGCTCTTTAACGGCAAAGGCATTTGCCATTACTGCCACGGCGTGGACGGAGCGATCGACAAGAAGCCGTCACTCAAGCCGGAGACGGTGGCAGCGATCGCGAAGCAGTCGGCTTCGGCGCCGGATCTCCGCAACCGCGCGGCACAAATCCTCAAAGACAACAAGGCCCGCTTTCGCGCGATCCGTGAAGGCCATCCCGGAAGCGGCATGTTTCCGGATTCGACGCTAAGCGATCAGGAGATCACCGACATCCTCGCCTATCTGGCAGCGCTCAGACAGAGCGCCTCCACTCCGAGCAAGAGTCCGTACTAGCCCGCATTCCTTTCCGCCTCTGAGCGAACAAGACGCGCAGCAATCGTCAATTCATTACCTGTTCCACCTCAAACGGGGTAGCATCGGTCGGACGAGAACCTGATTCCACCGTATCCGATCGACATGACCATCCGCGCGGGGCATTGTCATTCCGGCAGCCTGCTGCTCTGCCTGTTCTTCATCCTTATCTGCGGCATCGACGCCTCCCGAGGCGAGCCGACCACCGACCCGTCCCAAACTGCGCCATGGTTTACCGGGACGCTCCTCTCCACCCGGGGGACCAACCTGGGGCAAGGGCACACAATAGTACAGCCCTATGTGTTCTACACGCGGTACGGCGGCTTGTATAACCACAACTGGCGACTCCAATCGGCCACAACTTCCCAGAGCCTCACCCAACAAACCTACATCGTTTACGGCCCTATCGACTCGGTCGATATCCAAATCGCGCCCCAATGGATCGGGAACCACGCGCGAGGCGACTCTTCCGGTGGGTTCGGCGACTTTCCAGTCCAGCTGGGAGTCCAAGCCTGGCGCAGTCCTCCGGAATCGTGGGTACCCAATGTCCGATTCTGGATGCAAGAGATCTTTCCCACCGGCCGCTATTCGGATTTGACCCCCGCGACGGCGGACCTGGAACGGACCGGAGGCGGCGCCTACGCAACCACATTCGGAATCGCCCTCGAGAAAGCGATCCCCTTCGGAGGAGAGCATGTCTTGCGTTACCGATTCAACGCGACATACGGCATCTATTCCTCGGTCGACGTGCGGGGATTCAATGCCTACGGCGGAGGATTCGGCACAGCAGGACGGGTCACGCCCGGATCGGTCACCACGGTGACGGTCGCCGCGGAATACAGCCTGACCCGCCGCCTGGTGCTGGCCCTCGATATCGGATTTCAGACCGTGAACGCCACCCATTTTTCAGGAGACCCCGGCCTCGATGCCCAAGGCCGACCGGCACTTGTCGGACGAGGGTTTAGCAATCTGGTCACCATCGCCCCGGCATTGGAACACAGCTGGAATCAGCATGTGGGCGTGCTGGCCGGTCCCTGGATCAGCCTGAATGGGCAAAATTCGTCCGAGTTTTTCGGGATCGTGGCGGCGTTGTACCTGTACTGGTGAGGCGAGGGCTTCGCCGCCTCAGATGGCTGCTGAGAGCCGGACAATCCACTGTTGTTGAAGTGGCGCGAGGTCGCCTGCATCCCCGGCTCGCAGGGCTTCAAGGTAGGAACGACGGCCATCAGGATCGGTCGGCGCCGTTTCGACCGGCGGTAGAGCAAGTTTGTAGAGGAGTGCCGCGAGGACTATCCGGCCGATACGGCCGTTGAAGTCCTTAAACGGATGAATCCACTGGAAGCGCCAGTCTACCTAGGCCAGTATTGAGGCAATGTGGCTAAGGTCGTCCTCCTGGAGATGACGTAGCCGCTCGGCCAGATCATCACAGAAGGATCGCACCAGCATCGGCACTTGATAAAAAGCCGGTGGTTCCAAGATGCCCACCTTCACGTCGGTCGTCCGGAATCGTCCCGCCCAATCGGGAAACAGAGCTCCGGCCAACTCGCGATGTCTCTCACACAACCATTCCGACGTCATGACGATGTCCTGGGCGGGAGTTCGCAAGATCCGATCGAGGATACGCGCGAGCGCGACGGCCAGCCGCTCAGAAAGTTCAGGAAGGTCAAGGCGCCTTGCGTCGTGTCGAACGAACGGGTGGAACCTAGGTGTCCGGGGTCTTCGACCATGGGCCGGATTGCTCCAGGAGGGTTTTCAGACGAGAGACTGTCACGGGCTCGCCTTCGAACGCCATGGATTGAGAGACGCGTTCCAGCATGACCTCGCGATGCGCCCCGAGGACCGTGCTGGGGGTTCGATGGGTCGCTCGCCAGCGGCGAAACCTGGCTTCCAGTGCTTCGCGATCTCCGGAATCACTACCATCTGCTGACATGATGCCCATTCTTGCATGGCGCCGAAGCCGGTACAACCCCTTCAAACCACATCCAGCAAATTGTGGGAGGCCTACCGTCTCGGCAAAGGCAGTCTCAAACCGATGGCGCACCAACCACAAACCCACTCATCCGGTGCAGATGCCGCGACACGTCGTGATACCGCGCCGGGGTCACGCGATAACAATAGTCGAACAGCCGCTCCGCCGCCTCGGCCGCAATCCCCTCCTCCCGCGCCTGGAGCATATCCATGAACCGGTTCATGCTGTGATACACCCCTTCGCCGTCATTCTGGGCAAGCTGTGCGCGGACGGCCGCCAGTTGCGTGACATAGGGCACGAACGGGCTTCCTGCTCCTTCCTCCCTCGCTTGCTCAGCCAGCACCGCCTGCGTCATCGCATCGAGCCAGTCCTGATCCCCGGCTCCGGTAACCAGGCCGACACCGGGGATGATGACGCTCGCAACCAGCAGGCAGGCTGCCGCCATCCACTTGATGTCTTGGATGAGTCGCATATAGTCCTCCTCGCGGCTACGAAGGACGCCGCATCATCATGTGAACCAGCATAGGTTATGCCAGAGGCAAGCGCGGGGAGGGAAGGAAGTGGCGACGTCCAGGTATGAAGAACAGACGAGGAAACAAGAAGTTTGGAAACGAATACCACGGAACGGGAAATGATCGGGCTGATCTCTCGATTCCGCTGCCCTATAACGCCACAGCATGTATTTCTCTGTGGTGAAACCATCTCCCGTTGAGGCTGAGCCGGTTGACCGCCGACGAACCGACGTTATCTAGGAAGTGAGCGGAGGGTTCGGTGAGAGGAACAGAGACGGACACCGAGGTCAAGCGCAGGGGTGGTGAGCAGGCCCGCAGGTGCGAAGCGGGAAGCCTGAAGCCCCTCCAAGGCCTCCAGAGTTGAAGGACGCTCTCTGAACCAACCTCCGCTCGGCTCTATCTTTTCCTCCCTAGTTCAGCCCGGCCTTTTCGCGTTTCTCCAACAATTGTCTCGCGCCTTCCGGAGTGCTCATCTTCCGTCGATGTTCGAGGATGAGCGGATCAATGTGCTCCCCGCACATGACGCAACGCCATCCCAGCTGATTGACCTCGCGGATCTCCTCCGGCACCATAAATCCACCGCACCGCAGGCATCGATCGCCTGCTATTGCTGTCGTATGAATCTCCATGTATGGTCTCGCCTTTCTGTGAGCGTGGTGTTGTTCCTGATGCCTCATTTGAACAGGATTGCGCAAAAAGGATTCATGCGCCCTTCGCCCTCCACCTCTGGCAGAATCTTTCTATAGTCCACTCCGGCGAAGACCAGGCATCCCTGCGCCAGATGCGGTTCATTCTCCTCTCGCCCCTCAATGGTGCAACCGGCGGCATCCAGATTTCCCGGTGAGTCGATTGTCCACGGCGATTCTCCATCTCTGCTGAATAATGCTACAGCCGCCCCCCTCACCATCGAGGCGACTTTAACAGGACCAACGAAAATTCCCGCGTTTGACTCTGCCGCAGGGATGTCTTTCGATGGTCTACGCCTTGCAGAACCTATGCTCGGAGCATCACAACCGGTATGCCTTGGAACCCCATCATCAAATCGAGACGGGATTGGGACGTCATCCCGAACCTCCACGACTATGAGACGGTGCGCAGGAGCTTCTCATGGGACCAGGCACGCGACGAACTGGATGGACTCCCGGCAGGACAGGGACTGAACATTGCTCATGAAGCCGTTACGCGGCACTCGGCAGGACCGCTCGCGCAACGGACGGCCATCAGGTGGCTCGGCAAGAACGGCGCCGTTGACGACTACTCCTACCGCCGGCTGGATGAGCTGACGAACCGCTTTGCCAACGTTTTGCAGGCACTCGGCGTCGCCAAGGGTGACCGGGTCTATGCACTCACCGGGCGCATCCCGGAGCTGTCCATCGCGGCACTGGGTACCCTGAAACACCGCGCAATCTTCTGTCCGTTGTTCTCTGCGTTCGGACCGGAACCGATTCGGGCCAGACTGACGATCGGCCAGGCCAAGGTCCTCGTAACCACGGCCGCCCTCTATCAACGAAAGGTGGCCGCCATTCGAGAGGCCCTGCCTCATCTGGAGCACATTTTGCTGGTCGGCGACGAGCAGTCGATGCCGACACAAGCAGGCACAGCCGACTTTCATCATCTTCTTCAGCAAGCCTCAGGCGACTATCGGATCGGAGCAACCGATCCCGAAGATCCGGCGCTGCTGCATTTCACCAGCGGGACGACCGGCACACCTAAGGGTGCGGTCCATGTCCATGGAGCCGTAGTGGCCCACCACATCACGGGGAAACTGGCCCTCGACTTTCATTCCGACGACATCTTCTGGTGCACCGCTGATCCCGGCTGGGTCACCGGCACCTCCTATGGCATCATTGCGCCGCTCACCAACGGACTGACCAGCATCGTGGATGAAGCCGAGTTCGATGCCGAACGATGGTACGGCATCCTGCAAGACCAGGGGGTGACAGTCTGGTACACGGCACCGACCGCCATCCGCATGATGATGAAAGTCGGCTTGTCTCCCGTCAGACAGTATCATTTAGAGAAACTGCGCTTTCTTGCCAGTGTGGGAGAACCGCTGAACCCCGAAGCGGTCGTGTGGGGAGAGCAGGCCTTCGGTCGCCCGTTTCACGACAACTGGTGGCAAACCGAAACCGGCGGCATCATGATCGCCAACTATGCGGCCATGGATGTCCGCCCCGGTTCCATGGGACGCCCCCTGCCCGGCATCGACGCCGCGATCGTGAAACGATCCGATTCGGGGGAGGTGGAGCCGGTGACCGAGCCTGGCCAACAGGGGGAGTTGGCGCTGCGCCCAGGGTGGCCTTCGATGTTCCGCGGCTATTGGCATGAACCGGAACGGTACCGAAAATGTTTTGCAGACGGCTGGTATCTCACCGGCGACGTGGCCAGGCAGGATAAGGACGGGTATTTCTGGTTCGTGGGCCGAGCGGACGATGTCATCAAGACCTCGGGGCATCTCATCGGTCCCTTTGAAGTCGAAAGTGTCCTCATCGAGCACCAGGCCGTGGCGGAAGCCGCGGTGATCGGCAAACCGGACCCCGTCGCCATGGAACTCGTGAAAGCCTTTGTCTCACTGAAGGACGGCTACGAGCCGAACGACGCGCTCAAACGAGAATTGCTCGGCTTTGCGCGGGCGCGCCTCGGCGCAGTGGTGGCCCCGAAGGAGATCGCGTTTCTGCCGACCCTGCCGAAGACGAGAAGCGGCAAGATCATGCGACGGCTCCTGAAGGCGCGCGAATTGGGCTTGCCGGAAGGCGACACCTCGACATTGGAGAGCGGTTCATGACGGCCTCGATGACGCGCGAGCAGGGCGTGGAGCTACTGCGGCAGATGTTGCGGATCCGCCGATTCGAAGAACGGGCAGCGGAGCTCTACCAACTCGGAAAGATCCACGGGTTTCTCCACCTGTATATCGGCGAAGAAGCCGTGGCCGCCGGCTCCATTCCCGCCTTGATGAATGACGATGCCATCGTCGCCACCTACCGGGAACACGGCCATGCGCTCGTCCGTGGCACCTCCATGCGATCGTTGATGGCCGAGTTGTTCGGTAAAACGACCGGCTGCGCGCGCGGGCGCGGCGGCTCCATGCACTTCTTCGACGCCTCACGCCGCTTCTACGGCGGACTTGCGATCGTCGGCGGCGGATTACCCGTGGCGCTGGGGTTGGCGCTCGCCGACAAGCTACAAGGCCGCGCCCGCGTCACCGCCTGCTATTTCGGCGACGGCGCCGTGGCCGAAGGTGAATTTCATGAATCATTGAACCTCGCCGCCCTGTGGAACCTGCCGGTGCTGTTCCTCTGCGAGAACAACCTCTATGCCATGGGCACGGCCCTGGCCCGCCACCAATCGCAACCGGACATTGCCGCCAAAGCGAGGGCCTACGCGCTGGGAGCCGAATCGGTCGACGGGATGGATGTCCTGGCGGTCGAGCTCGCCACACGCCGCGCGGTCGAGTTCGTGCGACAAGGCCACGGGCCGTTCTTTCTGGAGTACCACACGTACCGCTTCCGTGCCCACTCGATGTATGACGCCGAGCTCTATCGCACCAAGGATGAAGTGAACGCATGGAAACAGCGCGACCCGATCGTCACCTTTCAACAGGCACTGCGTGCCGCCAAACTCTTGCAGGACGAGGATTGGGACAACCTGAACGCGTCGATCGCCGCCGAGGTTGAGGACGCAGTCGCCTTCGCGGAGGCGGGCCCTTGGGAACCGGTCGAAGATCTGACGACCGACGTGTACAGCCGAACTGTCGGCGATCAGTTGTCCGCCATCAGCCAAACGCCGAGTGCCGATCGCTGAGTGCTCTGTGCTCATAGTTGGATGCCATGAATATCACCTACAGAGAAGCGGTACGAAGCGGCATGCGGGAGGCCTTGCAGCGCGATCCTCGCGTCTTTCTCATGGGAGAGGACGTCGGCAGGTACGGCGGGACGTACGCCTGCAGCAAGGGGTTTCTCGATGAATTCGGCCCGGAACGCATTCGGGACACGCCGCTGTCCGAAAGCACGTTCGTCGGGGCAGGCATCGGCGCTGCGCTCGGCGGCATGCGTCCGATCGTGGAGGTCATGACCGTCAACTTCAGCCTGCTGGCGCTGGATCAAATCATGAACAATGCCGCCACGCTCCGGCACATGTCCGGCGGGCAATTCAGCGTGCCGTTGGTGGTCCGCATGGCCACGGGAGCCGGTCGGCAGGTGGCTGCGCAACATTCCCACAGCTTGGAGGGCTGGTACGCGCATATCCCCGGCATCACCGTCCTGACACCCGCGACGGTCACCGATGCGCGAGGCATGCTGCTGACGGCCCTGGAACAACCGGACCCCGTGTTTATCTTCGAACACGCCTATCTCTATGCCATGGAAGGGCCTTTGGAAACGAACCCGGTTGCGGTGGACATCTCGCATGCGGCCGTCCGTCGTCCCGGCAAGGATATGAGCCTGCTGACCTTCGGCGGCAGCCTCTGGAAAACGTTGGCCGCCGCCGCACGTCTGGCGCAGGAGGGCATCGAGGCCGAAGTAGTGGATCTGCGGATCCTACGCCCGCTTGATCGCGACACGATACTGAGCTCGGTCCGGAAAACGCACCGAGCCGTCGTCATCGATGAAGCCTGGCGCACCGGGAGTTTCGCCGCGGAAGTCTCCGCCGTGATCATGGAGCAGGCGTTTTACGAGTTGGACGCCCCGGTCGTACGAGTCTGCAGTGAGGAGGTGCCGATCCCCTACCCGAAACATTTGGAAGAGGCGGCGCTGCCGTCGGCAGAAAAGATCGTGCGGGCGGTTCGCAGGTTGCTGGGATAATCGATGGATCGGCTGTTGCTCTGTCACGCATCGCCCGTTCCATTGTACGTTTCACCTTTCGCGCTTCACGCTTCACGGAGTCTCTCTCATGGCTGACTTTGTCATGCCCACCCTCGGCGCGGACATGACCGAGGGGACCTTGGTGCAATGGAAAAAGCGGGTCGGCGAGCGGGTCACCAAGGGGGACATCATCGCGGAGGTCGATACGGACAAGGCGGCCATCGAGGTCGAATGCCATGCCACCGGGATCATCGAACGGTTGCTGGCCAAGCCCGGAGACAAGATCCCGGTCGGCACGGTGATGGCCGTCATTCGCGAGGAAGGGCAACCGGCAGCCGCCCCATCCCGGCCACAACTCTTCACGCCGCAGCCGGTGTCCACCCAACCCGTCCTCCAGCCCGATACCGGAACGGCCGCCTCACCGCTGCCAGGCAGCCGCCTGCGCATCTCTCCCGCAGCCAGAACGCTGGCCGCCGAGCGAGGGATTGACCCGACGGGGCTTCGGGGTACAGGGCCGGAAGGAGCCATCACGCTGGACGATATCACCCGCGCTGCCAAGGGCGCCGTGGGCGTCGCCACATCGGCCAACGCGGCTGATCGCCAGGCGCGCATGCGTCAAACCATCGCCGCCGCCATGGCTCGCTCCAAACGCGAGATCCCGCACTATTATCTCAGCACCACCATCGACCTGAGCCGTGCCTTGGCGTGGCTCACCGCGGAGAATGGGCGCCGCCCGGTGACAGAACGGCTGCTCGTGAGCGTCCTGTTCATCAAAGCAGTCGCCCTCGCACTCAGGCAGGTCCCCGAACTCAATGCGCTGTGGAAAGAAGGCGAGGCGGTCAGGAGCGAGCGGATTCATATCGGCACGGCGATTTCCCTCCGCCAGGGAGGCCTCGTGGCGCCTGCCCTGCACGATGCCGACCGTGCCGGCCTCAGCGAGCTGATGCAACGATTCCAGGATCTCGTCAAACGGACCCGCGCCGGTTCGTTACGGAGTTCGGAACTGTCGGACCCCACCATCACCGTCACCAGCCTGGGCGAACAAGGGGTGGAAACCGTGTTCGGGGTCATTTATCCTCCGCAAGTGGCTTTGGTGGGCTTCGGCAAGGTGGTCGAACGGCCCTGGGTGGCGGACGGGCTGGTCGTCCCGCGGCCGGTCGTGACCGCGTCGTTGTCCGCCGATCATCGTGTCAGCGACGGCCATCGCGGAGGATTGTTTCTGGCGGAACTCGATCGCCTCTTACAGGAGCCCCACGCGCTATGACGCCCACACCATCCGACGCCGACACTCGCGCGCAGATCCTCCGCCTCTTGGGCGAGATTGCCCCCGAAGCCGACCTGGCCGCGCTCAACCCCGATGTCAGTTTTCGAGACCAGCTCGATCTCGACTCAATGGACTTCCTTAACTTCGTGGTGGCGCTTCACAACACGTTCCACATCGAGATTCCGGAATCCGATTATCCCAAATACCTGACGTTGAACGGCTGCGCCGCCCAGGTTGCGGCCTCACGAACATGACCACCCCCGATTCACCACCGGCCGACACCTGCATCTTGAAAGTCGTCGTCGGTTCGCATGCGCACGGCCTGGCCGGACCGGATAGCGACAAAGACTTTCGCAGCGTCTTCGTGTTGCCGACCGCAGACCTGTTCCGCGTCGGCTTCAAATACCAGGGTTCGAGAATGATGAAAGAGGAAGACGACGAGACCGCCTGGGAAATCGGGCACTTTCTCCAGCTCGCGCGACAAGGCCATCCGCTGGTGCTGGAAACGCTGGTCGCCCCGGTCGTCGCGATGGATGACTGGGGCGCGGAGCTCCGGCAACTTTTTCCTCGCCTCTGGTCCGCGCAAGCGGCCTATGATGCCTTTGTGAATTACTGCGACAATCAACGCAAAAAGATGCTGGAGAAAAAGGATGGCCGACCGGCGAAGTATGCCGCGGCCTACGTGCGGGTGCTGTTCAACCTCTGTGAGTTGCTGGAACGAGGCACCTTCAGCATCAGGATTTCGGAAACCCCGGTCGGTGAAGCGGTGCTCAAAATCAAGGCCGGGCACTATCGGCCCGGGGAAGTAATCGATATGGGAGAACATTGGAAAGAAGAAGCCGCCCGCCGATTACGCGCTTGCTCCCAACAAGCCCATCCCGAAATAGCCGACGCCTTCCTCCTCAAAATCCGCAAGGCCTTCCTCCGATAAGCGAAGCGTCCTCCGTGGCTACCGGTCGCCTGAACCATCTCGTGAAAGGGACGCCCGGAGTCGGACGCCCCTTCCCCGCAGGGACAGACCGCAGAATCAGCCACCACCCACTTCGCCTCTGGTCTCGACGATCAAAAACTCGCCCTTCATGTGGGGGTGAAGGTCGCACCAGAAACCATATTGTTCGGTCTCGCTGATTCCCGTCGCGGCGTCATGTTTCACCGGTTTCGTGAAGACCAGCGTCGCACTCTTTCCGGCGTCCACATGGAACGATTTCACTCCATGCGCGACTACTTGCTTCGCGTCACCCTCTGCGCGAACCGGGACATCCTTCATGATGCGCGAGCTGAACCCGTGGGTCATGGTCCCTTCGTTGCGGAGCAGGATCCTCGTCACCGCTCCGGGTGTGGTGTGGCCTTTGACATGATAGCCGTCATCCTTGATCGTCACTTCGATTTTTCCCTCATCCGCCTGCGCGCTGAGAGGTGTTCCGACACCGAGCCCCGCAAGCAGCACGGTGCCCGCCGCGAACGGGACTAAGAAGCCGCCCAATGTGTGACCTGATCGTTTCATAGTGCCCTCCTCCGGTTGGTAGTGAATGCGACTGCCGTCGCTGAATGCGGAGGACTTCTCTATGACCCGGCCCCATGAGCCGCCCTTCTTCCAGCGTCTCGGCCACAGGTACGACGCACCTCTTCTAGGTGCAACGCATATGCCTGCCTACTGATGCCGACGCTTGCACCATGACCGGGGCCCTCCGGCTTCCTTCGACAGAAATTTGGTGATAATGCAGCGGCTTTCCACCGGAGCGTTCACGATGGTGGCGCCTTCAAAAAAGGGAGCCATCCACCTCGTTCCAAAGCTGCCCCCATCTGCCCCAAGCTAGGCGACTCTTGTGTTGCTCAGTGCAACAATGCTCGTCGCAGAAGCAGTCGATCGCTCAGTACATATTCCCCCGGAAGAGAGAGTTCGGCCTCACTCTCAACCGGCCTGGCGCTCAGCAGGATCACGGGAATTGGAAAAACGGCAGGCACACTTTTCAGCACATGAGGTTGGCTTGGTAAGACAGGAGAGAAAAAGAGCCCGCTTCCGTGTAGAGACCAGACCTGCCGACCGAGCGAGACCCATCTGAACATCCCGGCGCAACACTCACACCGGATGTCCCGCGCCTCCCGTTCATCGGGCTCCCTGGGGAGCCGTGCCTCATACTGGCACCGAGATGGAAGCGCGTCCCTTCAGAACTGATCCCGAAACCGGCACAGGCGCAATCTCCGACCCAACTCTTCGCTGCACGGAAGCGGGGATTGTGACCTTATCCTGGTTCGCCCTCCTTTCACTTCTCATGTAAGCACGGCCGATCGGAAATCAATGAGGTAATTGGCACCATTCGGCTACCACCCTGCTGTCCCGTATCGCCCCACCGGAACCGCGACTCAACGTGGCTTTACAGGCCGGCACTGAACTTCTGCGGCCCAGCAGGCCGGGTGCTTCACGAGAGGTCCTGGCATCGAGCCTGCAGGAGGTTGAGGCAGGTATGCAGAGACATGAATGGTCACGGTGAAGGTCCCTTCGATGAAAGGAGCGACCATGTTCAAGCATCCGCGTTATCTGGACATTCCCTGGGAAATGCATTGGCACCCGGAAGACGCGTCCCGCCATCACTGGCTGTTGATGATCCTGGTCATCATCGCGGCGCTGTTTCTGATCGGGGTCGGCGTGACCAGCGGGTTATGGTAATGGGGCTGACGGCATCGACGGCCGATCGGCACCGGCGTAGGGGCAAGACAGATAATGTTCAGAAACCGTGAAGAAGCCGGCGAACTCCTGGCGCAGGAATTGGCCGCCTACCGCAACGACCCCGACGGGATCCTGCTCGCGCTCCCGCGCGGAGGGGTGGCCGTCGCCTATCAATTGAGCCTGGCCCTGCATCTGCCGCTCGATGTGCTGATTACGCGCAAAATCGGCGCGCCGGACAATCCTGAATATGCGCTGGGCGCGGTCAGTGAAACGGGCGCGGTCTACTGGAATCAGGAGGCGCTGTCCGGCCTGTTAGTTTCGGAACGCGACCGTGCAGCCGCCGTGCAGGCGCAACAGAAAGAAGTGTCCCGGCGGGTGGCTTTGTACCGCCAAGGGCGGCCCTTTCCGAATGTGAAGGACCGGACCGTCATCATCGTGGACGACGGTCTGGCCACCGGCGCCACCTTCTTTGCCTCGGTCGCCACCGTGCGTCAGGCCCACCCGCGCCGTCTCATCGGCGCGGTCCCGGTCGGCCCTCGCAGTACCGTGGAGGAGGCCCGCCGCCTGGTCGATCAATTCGTCGTGCTCCACGTTCCCGACCCCTTTTACGCCGTCGGCAATTTCTACCGGGATTTCGAACAGGTGGAAGACCGCGAAGTCTTGCAGTATCTCAACCTCGCGGAAGAAGCATTTTTGACGAAGTCATAAGAACCGGCCTGGCGCCGACGACCGGCGATCAGGCCAGGAAAAGGACCTCGTGCCATGAACAAACAGACAGCAGGCGGCCGCGGCGCGCGCCGCGATCGATTCATTGAAGATTACAAACACGATTCATACAAGATGCCGGGCAAGTTGAAGGAGCCGACGGTGTGCACGACATGCGGCGCCCTGTACCAGAAAGGTCGCTGGACGTGGGGCGCCGTGGCGGCGGACGCCGAGCGCATCGTCTGCCCGGCCTGCCTGCGCATCCAGGACAAAAATCCCAAGGGATACGTCACGCTGAAAGGCCCATACCCCGCGCAGCATCGCGATCAGGTGATGGGCTTGATTCGGAATACCGAGGCACAGGAAAAGAAATCTCACCCGATGGCTCGCATTATGACGATCGAGGACCGGGCCGAGGGGTTGGTCGTCCTGACCACGGATGCACACTTGCCCCGGCGCATCGGCGAAGCGTTGAAACATTCACACCATGGTGAGCTGGATATTCAATACGACCAGGACGAAGAGTTTATCCGGATCATGTGGACCGGGTAAGCACCGCCGGGCAGGGCCCGAGCGGCCCACACAGCGAGGGGAGCAATTCAGGCGAGGTGGTCATGGGTGAAGGACGGCGGAGAGGGATGCAATGGAGCGGGCTGCTGACCGGTGGAATTCTGGTCCTCGCGGTCATGCTCCCGGCCGCGAGGGGCGAATCGCGATTGGCGCCTGGCGCAGCGGCGGATCTCGATCAGGCGACGACGGAGGCGGTCATGAGCACCTTTCGCGCAGCCGATGAAGCGATCCGGGCACGCGACCTCACCCGCCTGATGGCCCTCTATTCAGAACAGTACGACTATCACGGATTGAACAAGTCGGATATGGGCAAGGTGTGGGCCAATCTGTTCGACGAATTTCAGGACCTCACCGATGTCCATTACTTTTCCCGGCTGACCAAGGTCGGCAGCGGGTCCAAGACCATCATCGAAGTCACCTGCACCGGCAGCTTGACCGGGCGCTCCAAGACCGGTGGCTTACGCGTGCCGATCGACAGTTGGTATGAGGAAGTCCATTACATGACCTTCGAAGACGGACAGTGGCGCATTCGAGGCAACGTCGGCGATTCTCCGCGGTTGATGCCCTTCGGCACGTCGCCGCATCCGTTGTTTTAGGGAGAGGAGGCCTATGCGTGTCCTGATTGCACTCGATTGGTCGGAACAGACGTTCGCAGCCGTTCGAGAAGTCTCGTATCTCTACGATCTGCAGGAGGTCATTCTGGTTCATGGGATCGATCTAGGCATGTTTCAATATCCGATCGTTGCCGAAGTGAGCAACATGCAAGGCTACGACGACTTCCGCAAGGCGATGGAACGAGCGGGCCAGCAATTGTTGGATCACACCGCCACGCTGTTGCCTTCGCAAGGGTTGGCGATGACGCGCGTCTGCGAATTTGCCAAGCCGGCGTCGCTGGTGCTAGACAAGGCTCGCGACCTGCGGGCGGAGTTGATCGTGATCGGAGCGCGCGGCAGAGGCCGCGTCGGCGAATTCGTCCTCGGCAGCGTGTCTCACCGTGTCGCCCTCCACGCGGATTGCACCACCCTGATCGTCAAGGAACGAGAGGGACCGGTCAAGCGAGTCACGGTCGCCGTCGAAGGGCATGAGGACGCCGATCGCATCAAAGCCTGGTTGCTCGCCCATCCGTTCAAGAATCCTGTCGATCTCACGATTGTCAGTGTCGTGCGACCGATCCCGGCCACCGATCCGTTCAGTTTATTTCCGCTTCAAGATTGGACCGGCATCGCGGTGCGATCGGCTGAGGACCTGGTGAAAAACCTGGCCGCGTCGGTGATGAACCATCGTTATTCCGTCGGGACACACGTGGCCGTGGGCGACCCGACTGAAATCCTCACTGAGCGCGCTCGTTCGGCAGACCTGTTGATCATCGGCTCTCACGGGCGGAAGCGACTGGAGCGTTTCCTGCTGGGGAGCATTTCCCATGCGCTCTTGCACCAGGTGCCGTGCCCCGTATTACTGGTACGATAAGCAGACGTCCGCCCGGAAGTCATATTTGAACCATAAAGGAGCCTGCGCATGAAAACCTTCAGCGTTCTCTTTGCCCTCTGCCTCGTCGTCCTCGGAAGTTCCTGGGCCGCCGGACAAACGAACCGCGGCAATCCGCGCGAGGGCCAGGCCATTTACGAAAAGCAGTGCCTCCGCTGCCATGGCGACAAATTGGACGGCAACGGGCCGGACGGCCAGTATCTGATCGTGAGGCCCGCCAATTTTCAGTCGGTGAATTCTCGCGCCAAGACCGATTGGGAATTGTTGATCACCATCGCCAACGGGGCGCTGTTCAGCCCCATGCACGGCTATCGCGGGAAACTGACGGACCAACAGATGCTGGACGTGTTGTCGTACATCCGGTCGGTCGCCACGCCTGATTTCGTGAGTTAGCCGCGCGGACCGGGGGCGGCATGGTTGCCCGTGAACGCCGACAGACCTGCCTGCTCCTCTTTTTCTTCTGTCTGCTCATCGGGCAGGGAGTCGGCAGGGCCTCGGAGCCGGCTCCCGATCTGGAAGTTTTCGTGCGCAGCGGCTGCCCGCATTGCGAGGCGGCCAAGGTTTTTCTCGCCGATCTTCAGCGGGCTCGTCCTGAGCTGCGGATTGTGTTTCATGACATCTCCCGCGACCGGGATGCCCTGGCCCGTCTCGAAAGGCTCGCGCAGGCCCGCTCCGCACCGGTGGTCGGAGTGCCGGCGTTTTACGTGAACGGAGAACTGCTCATCGGATATCAGGATGATCAGACCACCGGCGCCCGCCTGCGCGCCATGCTCGCCCCTTCCTCCACCCCACCCGCTGCCGACTCGATCGCCGCCTGCCGCGCCGCTAAGGAGGCTTGCGCTACCGCAGCCCCGCGCACAGAAGAAGACAGTATCCTCTTTCCCTGGCTGGGCCGCATCAGCGCCGCTGAATCGGGTCTTCCGCTGTTCACGCTCGCGATCGGCCTGCTCGACGGATTCAACCCCTGCGCGATGTGGGTGCTCTTGTTTCTCCTCTCGCTGCTGGTCACGCTGCACGACCGTTTCGCCATGGCGCTCCTCGCCGGCACCTTCGTGCTGGTCAGCGGGCTCATCTACTTTGCCTTCATGGCGGCCTGGCTGAACCTGTTCCTGCTGATCGGCCTGTCTCATACCGTTCAGTTCATCTTGGGAACCTTGGCGATCGGAATCGGCCTGGTGAACGTGAAAGACTTTTTCGCGTTCCGGCGAGGATTCTCCTTGACCATTCCCGACGCCGCCAAGCCCGGGCTCTATGCGAGGATTCGCCGCATCGTCCAGGCTGAACATCGAGGCGGTGCTCTGGCGGGGGTGATTGTGCTGGCGGGCCTGGTCAACGTGGTCGAGCTACTGTGCACCGCCGGATTCCCCGCCCTCTATACCCAGGTGTTGGCGACCTACCGCCTGCCCGCCTGGCACTATTACGCCTATCTCGGACTCTACAATCTCGCCTATATGGCCGACGATGCCTTGATGGCCACGCTCGCGGTCGTGACATTGGGCCGCCGCAGGTTGGAGGAACGCGAAGGCCGGTGGTTGAAACTCATCAGCGGCGCGGTCATGATCGCGCTGGGGCTCCTGCTGATCTGTACACCGGGCCTGCTGACGAGGTGACTCGATGCAACGCATTCGCCCCCGCCACATGCCACCGTTACGGGATGAGGGTCCCGATGCGGCCTATACCATCCTGCGCGATGGCACCACGGCCCTCCTCCGCATTGCCCAACCGGTCGATGCGGATGAGCTGCAGCGCTTCGTTGAGCGGCTGTCCCCGGCAGCCACACGGCACCGCTTCTTTTCGGAATCCGCTCCGCCAACCGAGGTCATTCGTTCGCTCTGCGATACCTCGCATCCGGAACGCAGCCTGACCGTGATCGTCCTGCGCCGGCTGGACGATACGCTGCGCATCATCGCCTCCGGCTCTTACCATGCGCGGGGACCGCATGAAGCGGAAGTGGCGATGGCGGTGGACGATCAACTCCACGGGCATGGGCTCGGCACGATCCTGCTTGAACGGCTGGCGCTGCTGGCGATCCGGCAGGGCTTCTCAAGACTCTGGGCCATCACCCATGCCGACAATCTGGCCATGCGCGAAGTGTTTGCCACCTCCGGCTTCAGCATGGAGGAACATGTCGAGGGGGGCGACATGGAAGTCGAACTGTCGCTGACACCGACCGACCACAGCGTGCGGCAATCCGAATGGCGTGAGCGACTCGCCACCATCGCGTCGCTGCACCCTCTGTTTCACCCGCGCGCCGTCGCGGTGGTCGGCGCCTCGCGCTCCCCGCAGAGTATCGGCTACCGCTTGCTCGAAGCCCTCCACGACAACGGATTTCAAGGCCGCTGTTATGCGGTCAATCCGCACGCCTCTGCGATTGCGGGCGTCGAGGCATTCCCGAATGTGCGCCGCCTGCCGGCACCGATTGATCTTGTCGTCATCGCCGTCCCGAAAGACGCCGTCCTGGCGGTGGTGGACGAATGCGCCGCCATCGGAGTCCGCGCACTGGTCGTCATCACCGCCGGATTTGCGGAGGTCGGCGAGGAAGGGCGGCGACTGCAGGATCAGTTGCTCGAGAAAGTCCGACAACATGGGATGCGCATGGTAGGACCGAATTGCTTCGGCATCCTGAATACCGATCCCGCCGTGCGGCTCAATGCGACGTTCACAACCACCTTTCCGCGCGCGGGATCGATCGCCATGTCCTCACAAAGCGGCGCCTTGGGGCTCGCGCTGGTCGCTGCCTCCACCCGATTGCACCTCGGCCTTTCGACCTTCGTGAGCGTCGGCAACAAGGCCGATGTGTCGGTGAACGATCTCCTGCAATACTGGGAACAGGACTCCGCTACGAATGTGATCCTCCTCTACGTCGAATCGTTCGGCAACCCGAGGCGATTTGCGCAGATCGCCCGCCGGGTCAGCCGGAATAAGCCGGTCGTCGTGCTCAAAGCCGGGCGCACCTCGTCGGGCAAACGCGCCGCCGGCTCACACACCGCGGCGCTGGCCGCCAACGATGTGGCCGTGGACGCGCTGTTTCAACAGACCGGGATCCTGCGCGCGGACACGCTGGAGGAAATGTTCGCCCTGGCCGCCGGCCTTTCCGGCCAACCGTTGCCGAAGGGGCGGCGCACCGGCATTCTGACCAACGCAGGCGGGCCCGCCATTCTCTGCGCGGATGCCTGTGAAGCAGCCGGCCTCGAGGTGCCGGAATTGTCGCAAGCCACGGTGACGCGGCTCTCGCCGTTTCTTCCCGCCGCCGCCTCGCTGCACAATCCGGTCGACTTGATCGCCTCAGCCACTCCGGAGCAATACGAGCAAGCGATCGTCACGCTGCTGGCCTCCGACGATATCGATGCGCTCATCATCCTCTACATCGCGGTGACGGCCACCGATGCCGGTCCCATCGCCGACGGGATTGCGCGGGGGATTGCGGCGGCGCGGGCGCAAGAGACGATCAGCAAACCTGTCTCCATCGGATGGATGGTAGAGACAGACCGCGACCGCACGTTCACCCTTCATCAGGAAACCATTCCTACCTATGGCTTGCCTGAGCTTCCCGCGCGCGTCCTGGGGAAAATCGCCGGCTACGTCCACTGGCGCGAGCGCCCCCTGGGCATGGTGCCCGAGTTCGATGATCTGGACATCCCGGCCATCAACCGGATCTGCCGGGACGCACTCGCCGCTCGTGGAGCCGGTTGGTTAACCGTCATGGAAACGCGCGCGGTCTTGTCCGCCATGGCAATCCCCTTGCCGCCCGGCGGCCTGGCCAGCAGCTCCGAGGAAGCCGCCACGCTCGCCGCGGAGATCGGATTTCCCGTCGCCGTCAAACTGGCCTCCCATACCCTGGTTCATAAGACCGAGGTGGGCGGCGTGCACCTGAATCTGATGAGTAAGGCCGACGTGCGCCGCGCCTATGACGACATCGCGGCGCGGCTCGCGCAGGATCAGACCTTAGACGCCATGCAGGGAGTGCTCGTTCAACCGATGATCACGGGCGGGGTTGAGGTGATGGCCGGGATGGTGCAGGATGCGTCGTTCGGACCCTTGATCGGATTCGGACTGGGCGGAATCCACGTCGAAATTCTCGGAGACGTGCGCTTCAGGATTACGCCGTTGACGGAGCTGGACGCGGCCGACCTGATACGCAGCATCAAAGGCTACCGTCTGCTGCAGGGGTATCGTGGCCATCCACCGGGCGACGTGGATGCCATTCAGGAACTGCTCCTGCGGCTGTCGCGCCTGGTCGAAGAGGTGCCGGAGATTGTGGAGCTCGATCTGAACCCGATTATGGCCTTACCGCCGGGGCAGGGCTGCCGGATCGTGGACGCGAGGATCAGGGTGGGGGCCAATACGCTGAGATCGGCGAGTTAGCAACTTTCTCAAATAGCCTCCCCACCAGCGCTCGAGTCGGACTCAGATGCGTCTCGTCTCAAGGCAAATCAACTACGGTTTTTCCACATATCCGGTTCTCGATGAAGGTGAAGGACCGCTAGTACTGTGATGGCATCCGCTTCGATGAAATACACACCATAAGGAAAGTGTCGGAGGAGCGCACGACGGAAATTGCCGAGGATTGGAATCGATCCGCTGAAACAAGAGATCGAGTTCGTCCAGAAATCTCACACCCAAGCCGGATCGTTGGTCTTCATACCATACAGCCGCAGCTTGAATGTCGAGGTCAGACTGAGCTTGGACGACGATCCGCCGTGCCATCCAGGGGATCAACGCTCCCGCAACTTGCGTTCAATCTCCGACCGGACTTCCGTCCAGGACCGACCGGCCATGGGATTCTCGCGGTATGCCTCAAGCCGTTCGCGAATAATTCGCCGGTGCCATTCGGGCACAGGTACTTGCTCAGGAGTCGCCGCGATCCGGTCCCAGAGCGATTGGATGAAATCGATTCGTTCATCAACTGAGAGATCGTCAAATCCAGGAGGAGGAGTAGGAACTATCTTTGGCATGCAGTGCACTCCAGTGGGTAAAGTATAGCGCAAGCCAAGAGGGAAGAACAGGCGTCACAACAACTGACATCGAACACGGTACGGCGTAACTTACACGGCGCTGCGTTTACGAGCCGCTCGCCCCCGTGCGGTCCGCGGCGAACGTGTGGACAGGTTCTGCGGCTGCCTTTCGACATAGGCATCGAGCAAACGGCGAATCATACGCTGATATTGTGTGTGATGCCGGGTGGCTTCAGCCTTGAAAAAGTCCACGCTCTTTTTGCTCAGGGCCAACGTCACTTTGATCCCCTCATCGCGAAACGCCAATTCGGCAGGAGAAGGCAGGAAATCCGGGACGACCCGAATCTCACCCAAAGGCTCATCGCGATATCTTATTTTCATGCTCATAGACAGCCTTTCCTTTTCACCAGTAACCGGCGCCGATGATTCGAATAACGGATTCTCGATAGGTATACCGGGTCACCTCCGTTCACTACTACCCCCGCCATGGCAGGCGAGACAAGTGCCCATCCGGCCCGATTGATGGGCGCCGCGCCCCTTCTCATACAATTGCCGCACGATCGGCTCATCTCGCAGCGTCGGTTTGATCGCCACCCTCGTTCCAAACTCATGGCACGCCAGGCAGGAATTCGTCCCGGTCGCGAGAAAGATAAACTCACCGTGTGGATTATTGCGTGCCTGCTCGGTGATCTGAGCCAAGGCCCCGCGATGTTCCGTGTGGCAGCCTGTACAGGCCGTCTGCCGTGTGATCAGATCCCGGTGCCAGCCACCGCTCGCAGGAGTGGTGCCGGTCTCGAACGATCGTTCTGAGTGGCAACCGGCGCAACGGGCGGCGCTCGGTCCGCGAAACGGCTCGTGGCAAGAGGTACAGCCGGCCGTATCGACATGGTATCGACTCAGATCGCCCGGAGCCCAAAAGGACGCCGGACTTCTCACTGATCCCCAACCGATCCAGATCACCAGCACCAGCGTGGACAGCGCGACCACCGGCACCGCAGTTCTCGGCAGCGGAAGGTAGCGCATGGCTCACGAGATTCCCGCAAAGAATAACGCCCCCGCAACATGCAGCAGGGTAAAGACAAGGAACATCAGCGTCATCGGCGCATGGATCGCCTGCCAAAGGCGGAACGCCACTTCTTGAGAGGCCATGGCATGCACATGCGCATCGATATCGCCTTCGGACAGCCCTTGGTGCTGGAGCTCCCGGCGTTGATCGTTGAGCGCGCGCAGGCTGAACGCGTGCACCAGTTGCCCGATGATTCCACTGAGTACCACGACGACCATGGACAGCATGGCCAGGATAGGAACGATCGCATGATAGTGGGCGCCGGAATGGAGGAAAATCAGCAGCGGCCCCAGCACGCCTGCCACCATATGGACCCGGAACCACCTGCGCGGCCACCGGTGCGATGGTCGAAGCCGCTTGATGAGCGGATACCCGGACACGAAGAGCGTGACGGCGAGTCCTGCCCAGCCGACGCCATGCCCGTACCGCGTATGGCCGAAGGGGGTCACCTGGTCCAGACTGAGCAACGCTTCAAAGGCCAGCGCACTAACGACCGCGCCGATCGTCGCCGCCACCACCGCGATGAGACGCGCCCGCGCCCCCGTCATGAGCCCCCGCCCTTCCTCATCCACGGCTACTTCCGGTATTTCTCGACTCCCTTGCTGCCTCCGGCATGGCACCGCAAACAGTCCGCAAATCGGCCGGGCCCGTGAATGCCCTTCGCCTTGGCCTTGAGCTCTTGAACGAGTGCGTTGTCTGGCATCAGTCCCGTGATCTGCCCTTCCTTGCCGGTGCGATGACAATCCACACATTTCGTGGCGCCCGTCGCCCGGAAGATCAAATCACTGTGAGGATTGGGCATCGTCCCGCCGCTATCGGCGATGGTCATCGCCGGGCGCAGCCACTCCCGCTGCGGCGAGCGACTGCCATGATCAGCCGATGTCTCCGCTCCCTCGGGCGCACCCCCCGCGACGAGCAAGGCCGCCAGGCCGCAGAGGGCGGCGAGCCACCGCCCTGTCATGATCGTTCGCTCCCGCAACAGGTTCGATACCGTTCTTCGGGAATCTCCTTCATGGCTTGATACAGCTCCGTTCGTTCCTGATCGCTGATCACCTGATCGATTGAGGGATAGAGAATGCGCTCTTCTTTCATGTTATGCGTCTTCAACACGTCGATCAGGCGCTGTTCTTCCTGGTCGCTGTCGGGATTGTTCGCCTGCACTTTCTGATGAATCGCCTCCAGGCACTCACCGATGATGCGATGCTCCGTCCGCATGACCTGCGTGGGCCCCCCTTCCGCCATGCCTGAGTTCTCTTCCCACTTCGGGAACAACACATCTTCTTCCCACACGATGTGGCGCTGAAGTCCTGATTTAAACTCCACGAATGCCGCGGCGGCCTTGGCAAAATCGATTCGTTTCTGCTGCTGGAAGGATGTCAACAGAGCATCGAGGCGGTCGTGATCCTGCTCGAACGTGATGCTGATCTTCGCATCGGACATGCAGTTTCTCCTTGTTATGCGCGGCGGCGCCAATTCAGCTGACAGGCGATCGGAGCCGCTCAGGCTCGATCGGCCTTTTCCTTCTTGAAGGCTTCTTTTCCTGCCGCCAGCGCGGCGGCAATCGTGGCTTCCGTTTCCTTCAGGTACCGTTTCGCCTCTTCCATCGTCTGGGCAATATCCGCGCGGATTTCTTTGGCCTTCTCCAGCACATCCTCTTCCGTCCGCCGCGCATATCCCTTGATCGCCCGGCGAATCTCCTCCCCGGAATGGGGCGCATACAGAATGGCGGCCATCGCGCCGAGCATCGCACCGCTGATAAAGGCCATCGACACCCCGAGTCCCGAACACTCATGATCGTGATCCGCCATGATGATTCTCCTTCCCGCCTGACCGTTATGTGAACCCTCACCCGCCCCGCGGCAACCTGCAGGTGTCGAAAGCAGAGGGCGTGCCAGGCGATGGCCGAGAAGCAGCCGTCAAGTCACAATTTTGACAAGGGGTTGAAGCGGGTGCCGGGAGGAAACGGCTGAGCGACGCTTCACGATGGGGAATTACAGAACCGGGTAAGTGCCGGCGCTGTCGCAAAATGCGCCAGCTTGCTCCGTCAGATCTTGCTGCGAACCCACTGGACGATGTCTTGAACTCCTAAGGCCCCCGGCTGGCGAGCAAGTTCACGCCCTCCTCGCAACAGCACCAACGTGGGGATACTGGAAATGCCGAACCTGGCGGCCAACGTCTGCTCTTCCTCCGTGTTCACTTTGCCCAGCCTGACGTGAGGTTCCAACATCTGCGCGGCCTGCTCATAGGCCGGGGCCATCATCCGGCAGGGACCGCACCAAGAGGCCCAGAAATCGACCAGCAGGGGGATGTCCGCCCGCTGCGCATGCAGATCGAAATCCGTCGCCGTGAGGGGGATCGGATGACCGGAAAATAGCGGCCCATGGCACTGGCCGCAACGGGGATGCTGCGCCAGACGAGCGGCCGGCACCCGATTACGACTCCGGCAATGGGGGCACACGAGATGAATCGTGTCCGTCACGGCATCCCTGGCTTCCTGCGAGAGGCCGCTCCCTTACCGATCGCAGGGTGCACCTTCACACCTCCCGCCCCCGCTTCCCATGCCCTGCTGCATGCCGTCCTGATCTCCTCGTGCATCCCGATGTCCCATTCCTCCCTGCCGCCCCATCCCTCGCCGGTGACCAGACCCCTTCGCAAAGGTGCGCTCATAGTGGATCAGCGCCCAGATCTCTTCGTCCGTCAATTGGACTCCAAATCCGATCATGCCGGTACCCGCAGAGCCGTGCTTGACGACCCAGAAGAGTTCTCCTTCCGTGCGATGGCACCAGAATCCTCGATGCTGGAAGTTCCGGGGCGGCGGGTTCAACTGCGCTGCGGTCGGCCCGTTCCCGGCGCCTTCCGGCCCATGGCAATTGATGCACGTGCCCTTGCCGGCGTACAGCGCTTTCCCGCGTTCAATCGTCTCGGGCGAATGCGGCAGAGGACTTGTCAGTTGCCGCGCCTCCGCCAACTGGTCCGCCGGGACCCGCGGCCGCATGGCACCATGTCCCTTCCCCATGCGATCGGAAGCGCTGACCGATGCGGACGAGAGCACCGCTGTGGTCGCCAGCACGAGTGCGACTGCGAGGATGGTCCGCTTCATCGCCGCCTCCAGTGCGGAGATTGCCCGGTGATCGGATCGACCTGCTCCCCTGCCGTCAGAAGTCCAACTCTGCCATCTTACGATGAAACCGGGTGATCACGTTGGGGTCGGGCGTCAGCCGAATGTGCGCCTCATCCTTCCCCGTGTAGGGAAGCAGGTTCAAGACATACCTCAGACTTTCCAACCGTGCGGCCTGTTTGTCGTTGGCCTTGACGATGATCCAGGGACTGAAGGTCGTATGCGTCTTGCTGAACATTTCTTCCTTGAACCGGGTGTAGGAATCCCACATCTCCTGCGCCTTCTCATCGACCGGGCTCAACTTCCATTGCTTGAGCGGATTTTGCCGGCGCGCGTCGAATCGCTTGGCCTGCTCTTCCTTGGAGATGGAAAACCAGAACTTGATGATGGTCACCCCGTCCTCGTAGAGCATGTGCTCGAATTCCGTGACCTGCTGCAGGAAGCGCTGGTGTTCCTTCTTACTGCAAAAACCCATGACCGGCTCCACCACCGCGCGGTTGTACCAACTCCGGTCGAAAAAGACGATTTCCCCCTTGTTGGGCAGTTGGCGGATGTAGCGCTGGAAATACCATTGTCCCCGTTCGTCATCCGTGGGCTTGGGTAGGGCGACCACCCGCATGGCCCGTGGATTGAGGTGTTCGGTGAACCGCCGAATCGTGCCGCCCTTTCCGGCGGCATCCCGCCCTTCGACGAGAATCGCGATGCGCTGACCATCGGCCTGCACCCAGCGCTGCAGACGGACCAGTTCCACCTGCAATTGCCGCAATTCCTGCTCGTACAGCAGCGTTTTGCGCACCTCTTCGAGATCGACATTTTTGCTCTTGATCAATTGAATGAGACCTCTCGGCGTATTGATCCGCCGGAGGTCCTCCTCGGTCAGAGTGCGGCCCGCCTCGCCGATCAGTCCGAGCGCCGTTTCTCCGGCGGCCTGGGCAGCAGACGGGTATCCGTCTCCGGCCCTGGGCACGGCCGTCGGAATGATTTCCAGATCATCCCCGCCAGGCTCACCGTTCAACTGTCCGCCTGTCTCCATTGACGCTGCGCGATCTTTTTTGCTCTTCGATTTGCCGTTCGATTGTCCGTCAGCTGCCATACAAGCTCCTCCCGCCGCCTGTTTCAAAACGCCACGTTCCGATCCCGTTCCGCCACGGCCTTGATGTAATCCGGCATACCCTTGATCACCGCCCCTGACACCAGATCGCCCTGGCCGATCTGTCTGGCGACGGCACAGGCGCCGCAGACCCAGATGGGAATGTTGGCCGCCTGCACGGCCGCGAGCAAGTCTTTCAGCGGCGTGAGATTCACGCCAACGACATGATCCGCCGTCCCCTTGCGTCCCAGCGTCACGGCCTCGTTCCACAACCAGAGCACCACCTCATGCCCTTGCTCCTTGGCGGTCTTGGCCGCCATAAACGGGAGGGTTGCCATCGTCGGATCATCCGTCCCGCGGCTGCCCGAAATCATAAACGTCGCCATCGAATCCTCCATCCTTTCGTCGTTCGTCTCTCGTCGCTTGTCGAGCGTATCTCGTATCTCGTCGTTCGTCTCTCGTGATTCGTCCGGAACGCTTCACGCGTTTCGTCGCTCGTCTCTCGTATCTCGTCGTTCGTCCGAATGCGCTTCACGAGATACGCTTCACGTTCTTACTTTGCCAAACTTCTGACATAGGCAATCAACTGCCACACCTGCTCATCCGGTAACGCGGCGAACGACATCATACCCGTGCCGGGCGAGCCATTCTTGATGATCCAGAACAGCTGGCCGTCGGGCAAATCCTTCATCAGCGAGCCGCAGGTAAAGTTTCTCGGCGGGGGAATCAGCGCCGCGCCCATGAACCCTTGGCCATTGCCCTTTTCTCCATGGCACATCGCGCAAGCCACGGGCTGGGCCGTCTGCAGGAACAACGTCTTGCCTGCCTGGATCGTGGCATCCGAGTGCGGTAATGGATTGGTCTTGGAGAGGAAGTCCGCCGGCGCCTTCGCCGTTTTCCTCGGCTGCGGGCACACGCCGCTCGGACCGTCACCGCCGCTGGGTGCCTGCGCGACGTCGGCTCCGCCCTTGAAGGTCGCTTTCAAGTAGGCCATGACATCGGCCACACCCTGCTGCCCAATCGTTAAGCCCCAGTACGGCATGTTCGGGGATTTTCCCATCGCCGCGCCACCGTGATTGATCACGTTGTAGAGGTATTCGGTCGGCAACTTCTCAAACGGAATGTTGGCGTGAATCGCCGGCTTGGGAATGAGCCCGGATGCGGCCGGTCCATCACCCTTGCCGGTCGCCCCGTGGCATTGCGAGCAATATTCCTTGTAGAGCACTTTACCGCGATCGACACTGGCCATCCCGAACTCAGGCGCCGTCCAGGGCTCGTAATACTTGAAGTCCTTCACGCCCTGAACCATGAGGAACCCGATGACGGCGCGAAGCTGCGGTTCGGTCGCATCGGCCAGGAATTCGCCGCTGTGGGGCACGAAGTCTTGCGGATTCAACCCGAACCGGAACAGCCAGTCCTTATCGTAGCGTTGACCGGCCGCCACCAGCGAGGCGCTCTGCGGTCCGCCGATGAGTTGACCGTTTTCCTCGATCAGGTGGCAGCCGAGACAGGCATGGGCCTTGTAGGCCATCCCGCCGAACGCCGCGTCGAACTTACTCACTTTCGACAGGTCGAAGGCGCCGACGGTGACCCGTGAATCCTTGTTGTGTTGCGCAAAATATTCCGCAATCGCCGTCGCCTCGTCTTCGCTCACGACCGGATGCCGCACCGGCCCTTCAGCGAGATCCCACCGATACCCCTTGGGATAAAGCGGCGCTTCTTTTCCCGTCAGGTACCGCAGCAACCACGCGCGCTGATACTTACTGCCCGCCCAGATCAAATCAGGCGCCTTCAGGTTGAACCGGGAATCCGCCTTGCCTTCCAACCGGTGGCAGCCCGCGCAATTGGTCTGGATCAGCTGTTTCACTTGGGCCTGGTCGCTTCCCAAAAGCAGGCGCGGGAAGGACATCAACCCCACCATGATGACCAACGCGCACCCGACCATCACCATCCGTCTGTGACCCATGAGGCACCCCTTTCGTTCACTCACCCGTGATGCTCGCCTACCGCGCCGCGAGCCAGGCATGAATATCCGCGATATCCTGATGACTCAGCGCCGCGCCCCAGGCCGGCATCGGCCCGCGCCCATGCAGCACGGTTTCCCAAAACGCCCCTTCATTCTTCAAAATCATATTGCGCGCCAATTTCGGCCCGACGCCGCCCGTCGCGCCTTCGCCGTGACAGGCCTGGCAGTTCCGCGCATACAAGCCTGCCCCTCGCGCGGAAAGGCCCGTCAGCGGACCATCACCCGCTGCGCCAGGATCGGAAGCCGGTTGGCTCATCGCCAGTTCCTGTTCGATCGTCGGCAGTTCCGCGGCGGCACCTGGATGATTTCGAGCCACCAAGTAACGTAGGACCACGGCCGCCTCTTCCTTGGACAACTCCGCGCCCCAATGCACCATTTTTTCAACGGTGACGATCCACCGGTCTTCCGGCAAACGCTGCTGAGAGATGAGATCAGTGGTATGGCAGACCGCGCATCGGGCCATGATCAAGGTCGCAGCCTTGCGCGATTCTGCAGGACTCAGGGACGCGCGGTCCTCCTCCTGGGCCGCGGTGAAGACGGCCAGGCTCAGCGTCAGGCTCAGCAAGGCGGCGAAGACGAAACGGGAGACCCGCCGCGGCATGCTCATGCCGCCACCGTAACCGTCAGTCGGTCCCACCCGCTCCACAAAAACCCGCCTGGATTCCACGGGCTCTTCTCCGGTTGCTGAACACCTTGCGCATCCGTGGCCCGGCAGAGAATGGCTGTCGGCCCCACATGGCGGGCGCTCCACAGATATTGCCATTGTCGCCAGGCATAGGGTTGTTCCTCACCCAGCAAACGAGCCGGCTCCCAGGTCTTCCCGTCGTCGCAAGAAACTTCCACCCGCGCGACAGGCGACTCACCCGCCCAGGCCACGCCTTGAACGGTCACCGGGCCGGGCTTCAGCACATCCCCTTCAGCGGGCGCGGCAATCAGCGATTTCACCGGCATCTGTTCGACCGGTACCATGACCGACCCGGGCAACCCGGACCCGGGCTGAATCGACGTCTCGGGTATGCGATAGGCCTGCTGCATGTAGTATCCCGGCGTTTCATCGGCCCGGACCGTGATCTCCGTCAGCCACTTCATGCAGGATTCCGCCATCCAGCCGGGAGTGATGACGCGCAACGGCGCGCCGTGCAACAGCGGCAAGGGCCGGCCGTTCATCTCATAGGCCAACAGCGTATCGGGATGCAGGGCCTTGTGAATGGGAATGCTGCGGGTGAACAGGGGCACGGTGGGCAGGGCCGGGCGGTCCGCGCCTTGAAACTGCACGTGTACAGCCTGCGGCTTGATTCCCGCCTGCTGCAACAGGTCGCGCAACCGAAGGCCCGTCCATTGCGCATTGCCGACCGCGCCGCGCTCCCACTGCACACCCGGCACTTGAGGGCGATGGTGCGCGCGGCCGTTGCCGCTGCATTGCAGCACGGCCGTCAGCGTGAGCGGCTCAAACTTCTTGAGCTCGGGCAGGCTCAGGGTTAACTCACCCTTCACGAGTCCCTTCACCGTGAGGCGCCACGTCTCCGGCTGAACGGCCTCCGCACTGGGCGGGCCGAAATGGCTCCTGACAAAAAACCGCTCGTTGGGAGTCAGCGCGGAGGTGAACTCGCGCACCGGCGTTTCCGCGTCGAAGGGCCGGGACACGCGCACGGTGAGCGGGCCGATCGCCTGCCCGGTCGCTTCGACCTGATTGGCGGCTGAGGCTCGATCGAGACGGCCTGCCGCCACCGCCATTCCGATGCCTTGCAGCACCCGTGCGAACAACGCCCGCCTTGTCACCGCCATGCTCGCCCTTTCGTCACGCTGCAGCACCCTCTACGTATGGGGATTTAACTCGATCGCCACCTGTACCGGCACGACGATCGATTGATGCACGGTGCAGCCGTGAGCGACTTTCAACAGCCGTTCTTTCAATTCCGGGGTGATGCGGTGGGGGAGGCGGATCGAGAGCTGGATTTGCCCGACACGATGCGGCCCTTCGACAATCGCCCACTCGGCGTCGACCTTCAGGCCATCCCGCGAGATGTCGTGCCGGGCGCAAAACTGGCCGACAAAATACCCCACGCAACTCGCGACCGATCCGACGAACAGTTCCACCGGCGTCATGCCGGCATCGGCCCCGCCTTCGTCCGCCGGCTGATCGGTCACGACGCGATGGCGCTCGCTGAGGATGTCGTAGCGGGTTCCGCCTTGATAGGCCACACTGAGCTTCATCCTACCGCTCCTCTGCCCGGCTCTCGCTTCGCATCTGAACGCCTCTGATGCCTCAACGCTTCTTGCCGCGATCCATGTCTGACTTCACACACTCAGTAGCGCGCATCCGCCGGCTTCCCGCCCTTCGGCCAATCGCCGGCCCTCCCCGCAAAATCCGGCCGCGGTTGCGCGTTGATATAGGCGGCCACGTCGTAGGCGTCTTGATCCGACAGAGCCCATCCGCGCGTCCGTGGCATGTTTGACTTGATGAATGAAGCGGCCACCGGCACACGAGCCATCTCCGAGCCGATGCCGTAGGATTGCGCGCCCCAGACGGGCGGCGCTGCCATAGTGCCTTGCCCATCGGCGCCGTGACAGAAGGCGCAGCGGGCGGTGAACACCTTCGCGCCGTTCAGGCCATCGGGCGGCTTAGCCGAAGGCAGAGACGGAATCCCGCGCCAGGCCATCCGGCTTCCCGGCGGCACATCCTTCGACAACCACTCGATGTACGCGACGATCGCCTGGAGCTTGTGACTGTCCGGCGGAATCGGCTTCCCGTTTAAGCCACGCTCAACACATTCGTTGATCCGGTCCGCCAGCGTCAGCACTTTCCCGGCCCGCGCGCGATATTCCGGATAGACCCGCGACAGGCCGACAAAGGAGGCCGAATTGGGATCGAGTCCCGCGTCCAAATGGCAATTGGCGCAGGTGAGGCGGTTGCCTACGTAGGCGGCGGCGAATTCCTGCGTATGGACCACCATTTCATACCCCAGGCGGATCTGTTCGCCGCGCTGCCCGCCGGGGATGGAATCCGGAGAAGGATGGCTGAACAGGGCGTCAAGCCCGGTGGCTTCAGAATGACGTGCACCCGCAGACGCGCCGCCGCGCGAATCTTTCGACTCGACACAACCGGCCATCACCACGGCTATCATGAGGATGCTCAACAGAAAAGAGCGCATACGTATTCGTCTCGCAAACTGCATACCACGCCGAAGCCGGCGCATCGGAATGAATCGCCCTTCGATAGGCGCATGGAAAAATGCCCGCCGGCACCCGTGAGGACAAAAGCCCCAGTTTCCCGCCCGGCCTGCGGCATCGTGCTACAGCGGGCTCGCGGGAGGGCCGTGAATTCTGCCGATTAGGGACAGGAGCGAGAAAAAGGATTCGCGGGCGTGCCACCGCGCTCAAGCCGATAGTTCGTTTACGGCTTGAGCGAGCGAATAAACGCGATCAGATCGTTCAATGCGTCCTCATTGAAGGTCACGGCATATCCGGTCATGGCCGTGCCGGGACGCCCCTCTTGAATCACCTTGCGCAGCTGCGCATCCGTTTTGTCCTGTGTCGCTTTGGAGGCGAGATTGGCCGGTGCCGGCGAGAGATAGGCGGCCATGTCGCTATCGCCTTTTCCCGTCGCCCCATGGCAGTTCTGGCAACTCTCGCGGTAAAGCTTTTGTCCCGTCACCGGATTTGCCTTGCTGGAAGCAGCCAGACCGGCCGGAATCGTGCCCAGCAATACCCACACCATCACCATCAATCCTGGATTGACCCCCATGCGCATCATGATCTCCTCGTTCAGATTGCGAGAACCAGCGTCATCGCGTCTCGTCTCAGGTGGCGCGTTTTAAACTCAGCATATAGCTCGTCAGGTCGTGCAGCTGCTCATCGCTGAGCGGAAATTTCGGCATGAACGTCCCCGGCGAAACGGACTGCGGGTCCCGGAAATGTTTCACGTGCCACTCGCGATCAGGCCTCGTGTCGCCCACCGCCGACAGGTCCGGCGCCACCGCGCCTCCTTCCCCGTGAATCCGATGGCAGCCGACGCAACCCAGTTGTGCATAGATCGCGCGCCCACGGGCCACGGAGGGATCGGCCCTCGGCACCGCATACAGGTTCTTGATCGAAATACCCAGCAACCCGAACACGACTAGGAGGAACAGGATGCCGCCGCCGAGCGCCACGGGTCGCCGGATCGGATTTCGCACCGGGTTGCGATCGATGAACGGCCAGAACAGCATGATCAAGATGACACAGAGCGGCAGCACCCAGGTTGCCACCGGTTCAAGCGGCCCGTGAACATACTTGAGCAATTCGTAATAAAACAGGAAGTACCACTCAGGCACCGGCACAAAACTCGTATCGGAGGGATTCGCTTTGTCGGTGAGGGGCAAGGGAATGCTGATGGCGAGAGCCGCGACGGCCAGAAAGACGCCGGCGATCACGACGGCGTCCATGTACACCTGCCGCGGGGCAAAGGTCTCGGCGCTTAATGACGCCCGTTCGTCGGTCCAGGGTCCGGCCGGCCCGACTCGCCGCAGGACGAACAGGTGTATGGCGATGCCCGCAATCAGGATAGCGGGCAGGAACAGCACATGGATGGCAAAAAATCGCGACAGTGTGAGCGCGCCGAGGATTTCACCCCCACGCAGCACGCGCGATGCGAAGTCCCCCATGAGCGGAACGGTACCGACCATATTGATGCCGATCTGCGTCGCCCAATAGGCCGTTTGATCCCATGGCAGGAGATAGCCGGTGAACGCGAAGGTCATCACGAGCAGAAACAGCATCACCCCGACCATCCACATCACTTCACGCGGGGATTTATAAGCGCCGTAAAGAAATGTCTGGAGCATGTGCAGACCGATCGCCACGACCATCGCCGAAGCGCCCCAGTGGTGAAGGCCTCGCACCAGCCACCCCAAGGTCACCTCGGTTTCAATAAACCGGACACTGTCGTAGGCATGGTCCGGTGTGGGCGCGTAATACAGCGCGAGGAACATGCCCGTGGCGGCCTGCAGGACGAACAGGAACAGCGTCACGGAACCGAAGACATAGATCCAGCTGGCCCCGCCTGGAATCGGCTCATCGAGCAGGGTGCGTTGAACCGGTTTCAGATTCAGGCGGGTATCAAGCCACTCGTAAATGCGTGACGGCATGTCCTATCCACTGGTGAGGAATGAATCCCGCAGCCCTTAGGTTTCTACACTACGCGGGAGGCCCGACTTGAAGTCCTTGTACATGACGAGGAGCCGCCCTCCTTCGACTTTCGAAGGCAGGGTATCGAGCGGGCGCGGAGCGGGCCCCCCCACCACCTGCCCGTTCACGTCAAAGGAACTTCCATGGCAGGGGCAGAGAAATTTCTGTTCGCTGTCGTCCCACCGGTAACCGCAGCCCAAGTGTGTGCAGATGGGCGAGAACACCGTGATGCCGCCCTGCGGTTGCTTGACCGCCCAGACGGCCTTACGCGAGGTGGTCTCCAACCAGCCGTCGCGGATCGACGTCACATGGTCCAGTTGCCGGGGCTGACCCGACGGCAAGTCATCGATTGCCCCGACATCGACCCAGTCGCGGCGCCGACGCCGGAGGGCCGGCGAGATCAGCGTGCTGAACAAGGGAATGGCCAGCCCCAGGCCCACCAGCCCGGCGGCCGCCGCCGTCACCCAGTGGAAAAACGTTCGCCGCGACCCGACCGGGGTTGAAAAGCCGCCGCCCGGCTGCTCATCAGGCTGTTCTACATGCCCCATAGTGTCTCTCGTGCCCCGGCGATCAGGTTTTTTTGGCGGCGCCGACGGCACAGGTGTTGATACCGAAGAGGCTCCAGAGCGGGCAGAATCCCAAGGCTCCCGTAATCAGGGCAATGGATCCCATCGCCAAGGCGATGCCCACACCCACGGGAGGAAGCGCCGCAAACGCGCCGATTCCAATCAACAGAATGCCCAGCACGATCCGCACCGGTCGTTCGATTCCGCCGACGTTGCATGCCATCACCGCACCTCCTTCGTGGCAATCAGGCGATCAGTAGTCAGCGTCCAGTTATCAGCATCCTGATGAGTATGAGTCATCGTCCGCGTGAATAGATTCAACTTTCAGGCCTCAGAGCCTCTCACAATTCTCGTGTCTCATGCTGCTGACAGCTGAGGGCTGAACCCTGATCGCTACTTCGTCCCAAATCGATACATATCGTGGCACGTCGTGCAGCGGGCCGTCATGCTTGAGAGGCGGTTGAGAATCTGTGGTGGGGATTCACCTTGGGCAATCGCATCCGCCAAATGATCCATGTCTTTATGAATGGACATCCCCATTTGCTTAAACGGCAAGGGCAGTTTGAGCATGATGGCAGGATTGACGTCCGCCGCCATCGCCATGCCCGCCGCGCGGGCTGAGGCTTCCGCTGCTTTGAGCGGCTGATCCGGGGTTCCAAGCGCGGTGACCACTCCATGCACCGCCTTTAATAAGCCCCGCATCTCCGCCAGCACCAGATCCCGCTCCGACGGCGCGAGGATGATTTCTGTGCGCCCGTCATTGCCCGGTCTGGTATGGCCTTGCACGAGGAACGTCGACATGATGACGATCGTGATCACCCAGAGCGCCGCGATTCCCCACCCGAAGATGCGCCATTTCATGGACGTCTTATTCCACCATGTGAAGATTGCTGCTCGCCGCCTCTCTCCAGACCGATACGTCTACGACCGTTGCCATTCATGACAATGCGATCCCCATGCCAACTGGACCGCAGGGGGTTCATTCAATGGCTCTGCAAGGAGACGGCTCACGCAGGAGGACCGGGACAGCACCGGCGGAACTGGAGAGAATCACCCCAGCGCGGACGCCGCCCTGGCGCAAGATGCCACAGCCAAACCTATCAATCGATGGCAGGTTCCAGGGTGATGCTGGTTTTCATCGAATTGGAAATCAAGCAGTTGGCCTCCGCTTTTTCTATCAGCTCCCTGGCTTTCGCGGCATCGCCTCCTGGAGCCAGCGTGATGTGCGGGCGCAAGGTGATGTTGGTGACCTGAAACTTCCCATCCACCAGCTCCAAGCGCCCCTCTGCCTCACAGTGGTAGGCCGTGAACGCCAATCCTCCCCGCTCCGCCACGGCCAGAAATGTGGTCATGAGGCAGACATTGGCCGACGCCACGTACAAATCCTCCGGCGACCAGATCCCTGCATGTCCCTTGAATTCAGGCGGTGTCGCCACCTGGATCTCCGGTTTGCCTTCGCTCGTGATCGTGCCTTTTTTCTGCTCCGTCCACGTGACGGCCGTTCGATAGGTGTAGACCTTACTGCGTACGTCCATGAATCCCTCCGGATGTGTATTGTCCCCGAGTGAAACAATCCCCGATGCGAGAACGCCGCCGGCGGCCATCTTAATCGCCGGGCAGGAGGCTCATACAGGCTGTCCAGCAAGGCCGCAGCTGAGCGAAGGGGCGAGGCGTACCCTGGCGGTACGTTGAGCTCCTGAGCGCCGCGAGAACGCCGCTGGCGGCCTGTTTCAGCCTCTTGCTAGAGATGATAATCGCCGGCGGCCTCCGGTTGATACAGCACGTCTTTGATGCGCACGGTCCGCCTGCCCGCCGGCACCGGCCAATCGACCGTCGTCCCGACCCGGGTACCCAATAACGCCGTGCCGATCGGCGCGAGAATGGAAATTTTCTTCTCCGGGATGCTGGCATCCGAAGGGAACACCAGCGTGTAGACATTCTCCAGACCGGAATCCACATCCTCGATCCGCACTTGCGAATTCATCGTGACCACGTCACGAGGAATGGCCGATGCGTCCACGACATGGGCCCGATCCAGCTCCTGCTCCAAACTATCCAGGTGGTCTCGATCGCGACCCGCGCTTGTACGAGCTTGCAACACATCCCTCAGACGAGACAAGTCTAATTCAGTCATATACAGCGTATGGGCATTCATCATTTCTCTCCTGTAGCGGTTTGCCGATCCAGCGCGAGCGGTACGACCCGGCGGTGGTCCGGTGTGAACCGTGCGGTCTTCACCGTCAACACGGGACGGGTCGCCCGGCGCAAGACCGCCTCTGCGACACTGCCGAATCGCTCCGGTGACCGGCCTCGCCGTCCATGGGTTCCCATCACGATCAGATCGGCCTGAGAGCGTAACGCACAAGCCAGAATAACATCGGCGGGCAGACCGCCGGAAATTTCCACATCGGCCGGGATTCCAGCTGCGGAAATGATGTCCCGGAGTTCCAGCAACTGCCGATCCCAGTACTCTCGCTTCGAGCATTCGTCTTCGATCACCCCGAGGCCGCAATCCAGATCATATGAGTTCGGCTCCAATACATGCACCAGCATGAGCGTCGCGCCGGCCCTCTTTGTGAGGTGAACGGCATATTCAACCGCATCCATGGAGGGCGCCGAAAAATCCACCGGCGCCAGAATACGGCTGATCACGGCCGGTGTGTCCGGCGGCAACGATTCAAGGGCGTCTTTCCGCAATCCGGGCACCGCCAGGATCGGACAAGGCCCGTCATGAACCAACCGCTGGGCTGTCCTGCCGATCAGTCCATAGACCAGGTTGTTCCGTCCTTGCAGGCCCAGCACAATCAAGTCGATGCCTTGTTCCCGGACGACCTGATGAATGTGCTCCGCGGGATTTCCCAACAGTAAGCGGGGTCTGGCTGTAATGCCCCGGCGCGCCACATCATCCCGCACCGCTTCCAGCTGCCGCGCTGCGTCTGTCCGCGAGCGTCCCGCCATGGCGAAGGATTCCGCATCCTCGTCGACCGTCCGCTTGGGCTCGATCACATGCAGGATCTCCAACTCCGCCTTCCAGGCCTTGGCGAGATCTATCGCGTAGTCCTGGGCACGACGGGCATCATCTGAAAAATCCGTGGCCAATAAGATGCGTTTCAATAATGGTGTGGTCATGGCTGAGTCCTCACACGATAGACAGGATAGTTCCAGATGGCCGAGGACTTCACCGGAGGAGCCGCCGGCCGTTGACCGGAGGCTGGGCAAAGTCATGGACGGTGTTAGACGATCGCGACTACTTGACGGATGGTGTCACGCAAGAGAGGTGCCACGCCCTGTCCCGCATGCTGCTGTCGGAAGTGCGCAGCCGTCGCGGAGTTGCAGAGCCGGCCCGTCCGCGATGCGATCCGATTGTTGCCATTTGCGGCAGCGGCTCCCGGGCTGGTGAGGCGATACACCACGCTCAATCGCTCCTACTGGTCGTCCATCGCATGTTGCGCCGTGGCCACATTGAGCGACTGCGACGAGGAGAACTCAGCCGTTGCCGCTCTCAGATGGCGCATGACCGACGCCGTTTCCCGTCCCAACCTCGTCAGCGTGTGCATGATGCGATCGGGTCTGCTCCACTCGCTCCACCAGAGTCCCGGCATGTCCATCACCGCTGCCGCATGGGGCACCTGCGCCAGAAAATCTCGCGACAGGCAGCGGACCGGCATGCGCTCGTAGATGTCGCGAAGCACCTGTGATTCTTCCACGGTATCGATCACGGCAGCGAGCCGTTCGAAGGGTGCCATCACTTCCGGCAGCACCCGCCGGCCCAGGCGCCATAACGTGTCGACATGTGCTGCCATCACCTGCGTATTCCACATGGCGGCGGACGCATAGGCCAGCCGCGCCAGTTCCGGCTCAGGCTTGTGCAACAAGGTTCTGACGGCCCGGATCGAACGGAGACCGATCTTCTCCAGCTCCCGATCGCATGCAATCCAGCCATACTCTCCATCCGGCCCATCCGGGCGCGCGGCAAGGATCACCACATGCGACGGCAGTTTCTCCGCCGCTCGCACCGCATACAACATTTCCCCGAGAAAGCGCTCTTCGGGATACACGAACTGGTTGGCCGGAGCGATCAACACGGTTGCCTCCGGGTCTCGCGCGCGGATATAGGTCAACGGCAGAAACAACCCGGCTGCGGTGCCGGCGTTGCGCGGCTGGACGAGGACCATGCCCGGATTCCGCTCGCCGATCTGCCTCCAGGCCTCCTGATGACCACGCCCGACCACCACCAGAGTGCGAGCAGGGCTCGTGACGCTGAGCGCGCGGTCGAGGCTATGTTGGAAGACTGACCTCGTCCCGAGAAATCGGCAGTAGTGGATGGGGATCGTCCGGCCTAACCACCGCTTCACGACCGGTTGCATCCGGACGCCATCCCCACCGGCGAGGACGATCGACCACCGCCGCCCGAGTTGATCTCCTGCTGCTCGCATCATGCCTTCTCGCCCTTCGCGACGCCCGATCCTTCGCCGCCGGATGATTCCTTTTCCTTCACGAGGAGCCGCGGATCGCGGGCCCTGTCATTGCCGGTCAAGGGACGGTCTTATTCGGACAAGTCGAGCAGGGACAGGCCCCAGAAAACCATGATCCCGATTGCGGCCACGACCAGGACCATCAGTAACGTAGCCGGCGCCAAGATGATGACCTGTTTCATCACAATGTCCCTCTTTCAGCTGAGTTCATCGCACCGCTCCCTGCCGTCACCCACTCTAGCCCGGCAAGATGAAGTGCCGATGAGCGGCGCATGAAGAATTCTTCATGCTTGCGAAAGCCCTGTGTCAAAAGCGACCGTCGTACGAACAAGGACAGGACGATAGGAGAGGCGGGCCGCCGTGACAGCCGGCTAGCCCGGACTATTCATGAATGCCTCCGCGAGGCGTTCGAGACCGAAGCCCGCCGGGGCTTCTCGCAGATGAGGCCGACGCAGGCGTACCTTCAGTCCGTTGAGGAGGCCGAACGAGAAAAGCCCCGCCGGGCGAGAGGATCGGACGACGCAGCGGGTGTTCATGAATAGTCCGGGCTAGGGATGGATGGCGGGGAACGTCAGCCTGAAGATCGAGCCTTTGCCCACTTCGCTCTCCACGGTAATGGCGCCATGGTGAGCCTCCACGATTTCTTTCACGATGGGAAGGCCGAGACCATGCCCGCCCGAATCCCTGGCGCGAGCCGGATCGGTCCGGTAAAAGGGTTCGAAGAGATGCGGCAGATGTTCGCGGGCAATGCCTTGCCCCGTGTCTCGAACCGCGACCTGCACCTGATTGTTCCCGCTGCTGAGGCAGAGGGCCACGGTGCCGCCCGGATCGGTGTAGCGCATAGCGTTGTCGAGCAAGTTGATGAAGACTTGCTTGAGCCGTTCGGCATCACCCAACACCGGCTGCACCGGTTCCTCTTCCAGCACGAGTGTCACATGCCGATCCTCCGCCACCGGCGTGAGGTCTTCGATCAATTCTTTCAACAGCGGCTGGAGCGACAGGACCGAGAGCTCCACCGGCGGCCGCTCGCCGGCAAACCGCGCGAGGGTCAACAGCGAACGAGTCAAGACGATGAGGCGCTGCACCTGTTCCAGATTTGAGACCAGCACCTCGCGGTAGTCGTCCGCAGACCGCGAGCGCTGCAGGGCGACTTCCAGGTTGCCTTGCATCACGGTCAGCGGTGTTTTCATCTCGTGCGCCGCATAGTCGGTAAACCGGCGCTGGCTCTCGGAGGCCCGCTGGAGCCGGTCCAGCATCGCATTGAAGGCCTGGGCCAGCCGCTCGAATTCCTCGAACGGCGCATTCAGATTCACCCGCGAGCGGAGGGCTGACTCGGAAATACTCTCGGCGGTGCGACTCAAGGCTCCCACCGGGTCGAGCACCTTTCTCGCCAACCACCCGCTGCCGAACCAGGAGGCGGCCAGCACGGCCACCGATCCGAGCATGAGCAAGCCCATGAGGCTGCGGTGTGTCCGGCGAAAAAAGGCCAAGGACTCTTCCGCCTGCAGCAGGTATCGCACGTCCTCCTGTTGCCGAATCGGCACGAAGACCTGGCGCACCGAAGCGCCCGAGTCCATTTCGAGCGTCTGATAGACCACTTCTCCCCGCTTGCCTCGGGCCAGGACCGCCTCATCCACCGACGGTCTGGGTACCACGGCACTCCCCTGCCAGACCACCGTGCCATCGAGAGCCAGGATATGGACGGAGTGGGAAACTTCTCGAAGTTCCTTCATCCGGTCGTCGGCCACCTGCGCGCCGCGCGGCACGACGATTTCGTGGTCCGACCGCTTCAGCAGTTCCGGCCGTTGTTCGATCAATTCAGCGAGGGTATCGGCGAAGCCGTACAAGCGGCCGTCCACATATTGCTGCAGCAGGCTATGAAACGCGGTGTAGACGACCACGTTGAATCCGCCCAGGAGCGCTGCGACCAAGGCCACCGTATACAGCCGGAACTGGGCGCGGAAGCTGCTCACTCACTCGCCTCCAGCTTGTAGCCCACGCCGCGTACCGTGGCGATCAAGGGCACCGCGAAATCCCGGTCGATCTTCACGCGTAAGGAACGGATGTAGACATCCACCACGTTCGTCATCGGATCATAGTTCAATCCCCACACGCGCTCCAGAATCGCTGTTCGGGTGAGCACGATATCGCGGTTCCGAAGGAGAAATTCCAGCAGCGCGAATTCCTTGCTCGTGAGGGTAATTTCCTTCCCGCCTCGCCAGACCCGGCGAGAGGCCGGATCCATTTCGAGATCCCGCGCCTTCAGGCGGCTGCCGACATGCGGGCCCCCTCGTCGCAGCAGCGCTCTGATGCGCGCGACCAGTTCCGTAAACGCAAACGGCTTGGTCAGATAATCGTCGGCCCCGGCATCCAAGCCGGCCACCTTATCCTCCACCGAATCGCGCGCGGTCAGCAGGAGGATCGGAGAACGGTTCCCCCGTTCGCGAAGGCGCCGGCAGAGGGTCAGCCCGTCCAGCTTGGGCAACATCACATCCACGATCAACAGATCGTACCCGTCGTCCAGGGCCAGCATGAGCCCCGTTTCGCCGTCGGCGACCACTTCCACCGTATGCCGCTCTTCTTCCAATCCTTTCCGAAGGAATTGCGCCAGATCGGCATCGTCTTCGACGACCAGAATTCGCATGGTATGCCTCGCGTGAATGGGCCTGGGACGCCCGATCATACCAGGGACTCGCCGAATGTTTCCGCTCCATGAAGGCTTCTTCACCGAGCCTTCATCTCCGGTTCATCTTCGCGTGGTATGAAGGAGACGAGGGCGCAGTTCAGCAGCAGAAAGGAGAAGCGATGCTACTGCTCACGGTGCTGGTGCTGATCATGCTCGCCGCGATGTGGCGAGGCGGGCCCGCGGCTTATCCGAAGGGCAGCATGATCGACCGCACCAGCTGGGTCAGGCCCCACAGCAGGAAGAGCCCGTACACGGTTCCGAAGAACCAGGGGAAACTCACCGCTCGGTGGGCCCACCATTGCCGGTGTTGGCGAAAGGCCCAGGAGGGCTCGAAGCTGCGCGGTTCATTGGTCTCATCCACAATCGTCTCCCGGTGCTCGCGCAGCCGATAGAGCATGCTCACCGGCTTCCGTTCCTGCCAGCCCGGCAGGGCTTCGATGCCCCGCAGCTGCCATTCCCACATCGCATTCTGGCGTGAGAATCGGCCCAGCACAATTGCCATCTGGACGCTCATGAGAATCCCGATGGTGCTCAGCAACACGATCACCAGCGTGAAGGGCAAGGCCAGGGATTCACGCGACACGAGCAGGCCGATGACCGCGACGAAGATCGAATTGGCCGTCAGATAATCCGACAACATGGTGTGATAATCGCGCACGCCCGCGGTCCAGAGCGTGAGCAGATGGGCATACTCGGAGTGCAGCCGATCGCGCTCCTGTTCAAGGTTCATGGACCGGGGCTCCATTGCCGGAGAGTGCCGCCAGGCGATAGGCGTTGCGGAGATATTGGCCCACCATGCGTTGCGTATTGAAGAACGCCCCGTTGATCGCGATGGCGTGTTTCATCACCTCGATGTATCCCTCGCGATCGCGGTAGAAGAGCGGCAACACGCGCCGCTCCAGACTCTCGTACAGCGACGCCGCATGGACCAGGTCTAGATCCGACTTCTGGCTCGCGCGGGACTCGTTACCCGAACCGATCGCCCAGCCCGTCACACCCTCGATATGGCCTTCGACCCACCACCCGTCCAGCACACTCAAACTCGGCACGCCGTTCATGGCTGCCTTCATGCCGCTGGTACCCGACGCCTCCATCGGCGGGAGCGGCGTATTCAGCCACACGTCCACCCCCGCGCACAACAGGCGGGCCATCCCCATGTCGTAGTTCGAGAGATAGGCCACCGGCACCTGGCCCCGCACGTCATGAATGCGCCGGATCAGTTCCTTGCCGGCCTGGTCCTGGGGATGCGCCTTTCCCGCAAACACGAACTGGATCGGGCCGACCTGCTTGGCCATCCGCTGCAATCGATCGAGATCGTGAAAGATCAACGTCCCGCGCTTGTACGCCGTGGCGCGGCGCGCAAAGCCGATGGTCAGGTGGTCGCGATCGAATCCGGCATTGGTTTCGCGGTTGACGAGGTCCACGAGCGCCATCTTGGCTTCGCGATGGGCGGCCCAGATCTCCGCCCCCGGAATGCTGATGGCATACCGGAGCGAGAGCTGATCGAAGCGCCATTCCGGCAAATAGCGGTCATAGAGATTTTGAAAGGAAGGCGCGGTCCAGGTGACGGCATGCACGCCGTTGGTGATCGAATGGATCGGATAACCGGGATACAAGGAGTGGGACACTTCGCCATGCCGCATCGCCACCCCGTTCACATAACGTGATCCCCGTAGCGCCAGCAGGGTCATATTCAACGCGCCTTGATGCTGGCAGGCCTCGATGAGGTCGCACCGGCGCTTCCCGAGCACACGATGGGCCAGCTCCGCAGGGAATTGGTCATGTCCCGCCGGCACCGGCGTATGGGTCGTGAAGATGCATTGCTCCCGCACCTTCTCGATCACGTCTGGCGGCACCTCGCCGTTATGCGGCCGTGATGCGAGTTCATCCTCCAGGAGAGCCAGTACGATGAGCGCCGCATGGCCTTCGTTCAGGTGATACCGGAAGATCGTGCCATATCCCAAGGCCCGCAACATCGCGAGACCGCCGAATCCCAGCACCACTTCCTGGCACAGCCGGTAGTAGGCATCACCGCCGTAAAGCGAGTCGGTGATCGAGCGATCGAAGGGGCTGTTTTCCGGCAGGTCGCTGTCCAGCAGATAGACCGGCACCACATGCCCCGACATGCCCTTGACCAGATAGCGCCAGGCGCGGATCTGCACCGTGCGCCCTTCGATCTCCACCGGCACCCGTTGATCCAGCGGGTCGAGGAAGTCATGGACCGTCCAGGCCACGGACTCTTCCGATTGAAGCCCCGTCCGGTCGAGGCGCTGGTAGAAGTATCCCCGCCGGTGGAGAAGCGTCACTCCGACCATGGGCAGGTCCAAGTCCGCCGCAGACCGTAACGTATCCCCCGCCAGCACACCGAGTCCTCCGGCATAGGTGGGCATCAGGGGATCGAGCCCGATCTCCATCGAAAAGTACGCCACTTGAGCCGGCGGCGGGGGGAGCCTTCCGTCCACATGCACCTCGTTTACGTAAAGCGGTCGCGCACCCAGAGGCCGAGATAATGCGTGATCGCCACGACAAAGAGCCCGATCAGCACATGTTCGCCGATGACCTTCCATGGGGAAATCCGTTGTGCCCGCGCCAGGTAATAACTCAACACCGCCAGCAATGAGAGACCCCAGCCCAGGCTGGCAAGGATGGCCTGATCCAGCGGCAGGAAAAGGACCGGCAGGACAAAGGTTCCCGCGATCACAAATTTGGCCGCGAACGCCGCCAGCGTCGATTCCCAGATTTCCGCCTCGCTGCCATGGTTTTTCGATTCCTCTGCGATGTGAATCCCCAGCGCATCCGACATGGCATCCGCCACCGCGATGGTCAAGATGCCGCCCAGCACGACGGCCTTCGAATGTGTCCCCGCATGCAACCCCACCATCAGCCCCACCGTGGTGATGACACCGGACGTCAGGCCGAAACTGAAGCCCGTTTTTAGTGAGGTGCGCATTCCACCGCCCCGTCCTTTGTGCCGCCCATACAGGCCGTCACCCATTGCATCATGGCCCGGAGCATCGTCTCGGTCGCGCGGTTGGCGGCCAGCACACCCCCATAGGCATCTTCGGTCGGCGCCTGCTCGACCGCCTCGAAATTCCTCGCGCCCAGGATGAGCTGCCGGTTGACATCCGTCAGGCTCGCGCGCAGCTGCACCCGGCTCCGGCTCGGCTGCTGCAGAAACTCCTGCTGCACCAAGAAGCCGGAGAGATCCAACCGGTAATCGCCTCTGATCACGGTCGGCATCGGCACCACGACCCGCCAGACTCCCGTGGATTCCAAAGATCGGATCATCAATGGCATCAACATGCGCGACGGCGTATCGACCCACAGATGCGTCGCGTAATAACTGACTTCCGACGGCCACCGCAGATAGGCCATGCGCGGCTGGTCGAAGCCTGGCGCTGCCTGCGGCACGCCGACCACCAAGACACCGTGAGCGCCGGTCTGCGCGGCAGCCGAGACTTCCACGCGATCTGTCTCCCCGCCCGCCAGCACGAAGGTGCGGACCGGATTGTCGTCCGGTTTCGGCAGCAAGCAGGCAGTCATGGCGCTTGCCGCCACGACCATCCCTACGTAGGCCACGATGCGACGAAGGTCCATGGTCGGTTCTCTACTCACCCGGTCCCTTGGGCTGCCCCGGTCGTCCGAGCACCAGCACATTCGGCTGCCGTTCGACTTGCAGCGCCACGCGATTCATCGTCGCCGCCAATTGCCGCAATTCGCTGATGAGCAACCCGACGTCCGCCAGCGTCTGCCGTGAAAACTGCTCGATGCCCGGCTTGCCGGCACCGACCATTTCTCCGACCTCGCGGCTCGTACGCGCCACCTCCACCGTCATCTGCTGCAATGCGGCGGCGCTTTTGCCCATGCGATCCAACAACGCCGGCAGCTGTGTGCCGAGGTGCTCCGTCAGCCGCGCCGTCCGTTCGGCCGCTTCCGCCGCATGTTGTGCGCCGCGATCGACCTGGCCGCTCCGGGCCGCCAGCACCTTCGTCACTTCTCCCAGATCTTTCAGGATCTGCCTGAACTGCGCGCGGTTGTCTTCGTCCAGCACGAGAGACGCATTGCGCGCAAGGCCGGTCACATTGGCCACGAGAGTCGGCAGCCCCTGCTCGGATAACAGCGCCTCCACTGTGCCGTCCAGGCGGCCGAACAAGGAAGGAGCGCTCTTGATGACGGGGTACGTCTGTCCCGCAGCGGGCGTCAGGGGCGGCGCATCCTTTGTTCCTCCCGTCAGGTTCAGCGTCACTAATCCCGTGAGGCCTTGCGTCACCAGCACCGCTTGCGTGTCCGTCTTGACCGGCGTTCCGCCGACGATGTCCAGCGTCACCCGGACCTCCTCGGCATTCTCTGGGTTGAGGATGACCTCTTTCACTCGCCCGACATCCACCCCGCGATACTTGACGGTTGAATCGACGCTGAGTCCGGCGACGGATTCCCTCGTGTAGACGTAGTACCGATCATAGATGCCGCGGTAATCGGTTTTTCCCAACCAGAGCACCGTCCCAAGTACCGTCGCGCCCAGCAAGAGCACGAATGCGCCGACCACGATATAGTTCACCCTCGGTTCCATCCGGCACCTCTCAATCGCGAGGCGACTCGCGTTCGCCGTGATTCAGCTGCGCGGCGCGCCCGCGGGGACCGCGAAAATACTCCCGGAGAGCGGGGTCGTCCGAGGCGGCCAACTGTTCCATGGTTCCCATTCCCAGCAGCCGCCCGTCCCCCAGCAGGGCCACGCGGTCCGCAATGCGCCACAACGAATCCAGATCATGGGTGACCATCACCACCGTCAGGCCCAGCATGCGCTTCAAATCAAGCACCAGATCATCAAAGCCGGCGGCAATCATGGGATCCAAGCCCGCGGTGGGTTCGTCCAGGAACAACAGCTCCGGATCCATCACGATGGCGCGCGCCAGGGCGGCCCGCCGTCTCATGCCCCCGCTGAGTTCGCGCGGAAATTTCGCGGCGCTGTCTGGAGGCAGGCCGACGAGCGCGATTTTTAAAGCCACGATATCCCGGATAAGCCCCGCGCTCAACGCCGTGTGCTCCCGCAAGGGGACGGCCACGTTTTGCGCCAGCGTCATGGAACTGAACAGCGCCCCATGTTGGAACATGACGCCGAACCGGCGGTGTAAGGCGCCCCCGTCGGCTCGTTGCAGTTCGCGGCTGTCCACACCCAGCAGCGTGATCTTCCCGGCCGTCGGAGCCAGCAGCCCAATGATCTCCCGCAGCAGCGTGGATTTTCCACACCCGTTGCCTCCGGCGATGGCAAACACCTCGCCCTTCACTACCGTAAGGCTCACATCCTGGTGCACCACCGCCGGCCCGAACCGCGTAAAGACATGGCTCACCTCGATCACGGGGGTTTCTGTCTGCACGGCGAGAGCCATGTCGCCTCCCTCGCCCCGCTAGAGGTTCCACCAGTTCAGGATGATGCTGCACAGGGCATCAAACATGATGACGAGAAAAATGCTTTGCACCACGCTGAGCGTCGTGTGCCGACCCACATCGTCCACGCCGCCCCTGATCTGGAAGCCCTGATAACATCCGACAAGCGCGATGATGACGGCAAAACAGGGCGCCTTGGCAATGCCGATCAGGAAATGGCGCAAAGCCACCGCTTCCTCGAACCGCGAGAGGAAGGCGGTGAAGCTCACGTTCAGCTGGTTCGACGCGATCAACATGCCGCCGAACACTCCCAGTGCATCGGCATAGACGGTCAGCAGCGGCAAGGCCACGACCAGCGCCAGGACCCTCGGCAAGACCAGCAGTTCGGTGGGCGACAAGCCGAACGTGCGTAACGCGTCCAGCTCCTCCGTGACCTTCATCGTCCCGATGTGCGCCGCATAGGCAGACCCGGACCGACCGGCGATCAAAATGGCCACGATCAGCGGCGCAATTTCTCGCAACAGCGAAATCCCCACCAGGTCCACGATAAAAATATTCGTGCCGAACTTCCGCAACTGCTCGGCGCCCTGATAGGCGATGACCACCCCGATCAGAAAGGTCAGCAGCCCGGTAATCGGCAACGCATTGACGCCGTCGAGCCGGAGACTGTTCAAGGCGCTGCGCCAGCGCAGACGGGCCGGCGACAAGCCGGCGCGCAGGAGCGCCAGCGAACTTTCACCGACAAAATCCAAGCCCCGCAGAAGCTGCGCGGCCAGACTGTCCATCGAAGACTGGAGACGCGCCCTCCTGCTCCGCCGCGCAGCGACATGCGCCATCATGGCGTTCCAATTGGCCGACACCAGACTCATCAATTGGGCATGTTCGGCGCGCAACCCTTCGATCGTCACCTCGCAGCCTCGCCGCCGGGCTTCCATCACCGCCCGGGACAACACGACGGCGCCTCCCGTATCGAAGGCGGCGATGCCGCTTCCCTCAACGCGCAAGGAACCACCGGGAGGCCACTCCATTCCTCTCAAGGCCCGTTCAGCCGGCCCCACATCGGACATCGTCCACGATCCGAGACAACGCAGGGTCCGACCGTCTACGAAGGTCACCGCCGCCGACTGCCCCCGTGGGTCCGTTGTGTGAGGGCGATTCATAGCCTGCTTGCGTGCATCTCTTCCGCTGCGTCCTGTTCTTGCGAGCGCGCGAGACGTTCCCTCCCGGCTATCAACAAGCCGCCCATGCCCGTCATCACGGCGATGAAGGTCACCAAGCCTCCGACGAACGGGATGAGCGCCAGCAGTGAATAGACGACCAACCCCACGACAAAGGGCTGGGCAGACGCAGGCGAGTCGGCCGGCCGGCGAAGCAGAAATTGTCCCGCCCGGGTGACGGCAAAGATCCTTGCCAGATACAGCGTCACGCCGTACAGGGCAAACAGCATGACGCCCGCCGGCAATACCAGCAGCGTGATCACGAAACTCGCGGCGACGACGGGCGTGATGATGGAGGCGGCCAGTCCCCATCCCAGCGAAGGCCCGGGCCGCTCGCGGATCGCCGCCGTGACCTCTCCCGCAAACCACGGGAACCATCGCAAGAGCAGCAGCCCCAGAATCAAGGTGGAGAAAAAGCTGACGAAGGCCGCCAGCAATCGCATCCCGATCAGGCCCTGGCGAGCCCGTTCGAGACTCCACCCCTCCGGCAAGGGGCGGCGCGTGATCGGCCCGTGAATCTTGGCCTGCTCGTCGATCGAAGGAGCGGCCTCGCTCCAATATCGCAAGCGGCCGCCGACCGACGCCTTAGATGTCACACGCACGGACTCGGCGGCCACGACCAGATCGCGCGCAATCTCGCTCGCGACGATGAGGCGCCACGCCCCGATCCGCGCATCGTGGCCCACCCTGCCCGCCAGCTCCACGTGGCCGCCCCCCGCCAGCAGGTTGTCCCGCACCTGGGCCTGGTCCGTCAGGTCCAGCTCACCCGCTCCGATCGTCGCGTTCCGGCCGATGCGGCCGCTGATGGTGACATGCCCTCCGGCCACGCGGGCATCCTGGGTGACCGTGCCGGACAGGACAACCTTGGCCCCAGCCACAATCACATCCCCGTTGACGACACCCGTCACCCTCACTTCACCGCCCGCGGCATAGAGATCGCCGTTGACGATCCCGGAAATCTCCACCAGCGGACCGAACGCCACATAGTCGCCGTTAAAGACTTGTCCCTCGCGCAACAACGCTCTTCCGACCAGCGGCGAGGGTCCCTCGTCCTGGTCGGCAAAGGCGGGGACCGGACCGAGCCTCATGAGCATGACCAGAATGAGCAGAATGGTTGAGCCGATGATCCGCATCAAGCGAAACTCCGCGCCGGAAAACAGCATCACCACGGTGCAAGGATGGCGCCCTGAGTGGGTCTGGAGGCGGGCAAGCTCTACGGTCTCTCCTGCCTAACGGGATCACGGGCCGGAGATTGAGATGTGAGGATCAGAATCGGGGAGGTCTGCTACAGAAGGAACCGGCCGGCCTGTGGCAGAATGCAACAGACCGGGCTGTATACGGCGCGTCTCAGCCTCGCGCTTGAACGGACAGCAGATACAGGTGCTTGCGGCCCGGTTGCAGAAACTCCTGGAGGGTTTCAACGGCCAGACCGGCCTGCTGCTGGAGAGCACGCCTATGCTGTTCTTCGGTGATGACCCGGATCGGCCCCTGCGCCAACACCGCTTGCTGCACCGCTTCCTGATCCGGCAGGTCGCGCAGCAAGGAGTCACGTTTCAGGTAGTACACCGCATCTTCGTTTTTCGGCCAGCCCGGAATGTAGAGAAACATCGGCTGTCCCGCGTCTCTCGCCATGGTTGTGATTTCCTCGGTGGCCTTCCGCGGTGAGGCAGCCTGATCGATCGCGGGAAACACGTAATTCACCACCAGGACCACGTAGGCCACCGCCAACACTCCGACCATGCGAAGCGCGAACTGGAGGCGTGCTGTGATGGCCGCATACAGCAGCGTCCCCGCGAGCGAGACCATGATGACCACGAAGACGGGCGAGACGATCGGAGCGGACACGAGCCAACGGCGGCGCAACGGGGCGGCGCCAAAGAACATGCCTCCGATAAAGACCAGGGCGAGGATGACCAGAAACAGTCTGAGCAATGGAGGCATGCTCCGGCCGGTCTCCTCGGACGAGCCCAACCGATGATAGAAATAACCGATCATCAGACCGATGCCGGGCACGAGGGTGGTCAGATACGGCTCCCGTTTGAGCGTGGCCAAACTGAACGCCGTGAACAGACCCAGCACCCACACCAGCAGCAGGAGTTCCGTCGGATGCGAACGCAACGGTCGTTGCGCCCAGAGTAAGATCAACGCCGAGGGCAACAGCGCGCACCAGGGGAAAAAATCAGCCCACATCATGCCCAGGTACCAATAGATCGGATGCCCGTCCTTCGAGGTGCCCGCAGCGCCCGACAGGCCGCTGTTCCACACGGACTGGACGGCGCTCCGCACCAGGAAATGATGCTGGTACCCCGCGCTCAACAATTGCGCGTACCAGGCGAGCATCGCGACGGCCCCCGCCAGCCCGATCCAAAAGAATGGGTCTTTCACCATCCGGGCGTCGCGCTGGATCACAGCATACAAGGCCATGATCAACAGGGGCAGGAAAAATCCGTGCATCTCCTTGAGCATGGCTCCGAGCGCCATACTGAGAAACGCGAGCAGATACCAGCGTGAACTGCGGCCCAGGATCTGCACTTGAATCCAGGCGAAGAGCGCCAGGGTGACCAGGAACGTCAGGGTCGAATCGAACAACACGCGCCGCCCGTACCAGAGAAAGACATGGGTGGTGGCCACGACGAGCGCGGCCCAAAATCCGGCCCGGGACGACATCAGCTGCGTGCCCAGCAGGTAAGTCAGGAGAATGGTTCCCGCCGCGGCCAGCGAGCCGGGAAGGCGCAGCGCGATCTCGTGGTCTCCCCAGAGCGAGGTCGAGAGATTCAACAACCAGAAAAACAGCGGCGGCTTATTGAAGTAGGGCTCTCCCTGATAGGTCAGGTCGAAGAATTCCTGCCGCCGGCGCATTTCTCCCGCGATACCGGCATACAGGCCTTCGCTGCCCTCCAACAACGAGAGATGCAGATTGGCAAAATAGGCCCAACCTCCCACGAGCACCAGCAGCAACATCTCCACATATCGACCCACGGCCGGGTTCTCCCAGAGTGCCGTCCATGCGGGTCTGGGTGCGGAGGCCAGGGAACTGGCTTCGAGCTGTGACGGAGGAACATTCATAGCTGCCATGCGTCTTCCTATAGGATCAAAGTGATTGTCTTCTGCCGGATCGGCAAGCAAGGCTCTACGGTGTCTCAGGCCTGCCGCTGCATCAGGCTTATGAATTCCTGGAAGGCCGGTTTGAGGCAAGGAGGGTGTGTCCGCCAAAAACATCCGGCAGTCAGGCCGAGAAGAGGCGCTCCAAACCCGGTTCGGTGACCGTGACGGCTTCGCGAATCGCATCGTAGAGAGATTCGACGGCGGCTTCTTTCGTCAGGAGACGCATCGCGCCTGCGCGCGCCATCGCCTCGGCATTTTCACTGTCCGCGTTCACCGACAGGCCGATGACCGTCGTGTCCGGATACCGGCCCTTGATTTCCGCGGTCGCCTCGATCCCGTTCATCTTCGGCATACTGATGTCCATCACCACCACGCGCGGCCACAGCTCTCCGACGAGCCTCACGGCTTCCGAACCGTCTTGGGCTTCGCCGACAACCTGAATGTCGCTGTAGGCATCCAGCACGGAACGAAGCCCTTGCCGCACCATGGCATGATCGTCGACCAGCAATACTCGAATCCCTGCCGCCGGCAGCGACGGATCGGCAGGGGGAACCGCAGCACGGCCGGCCGTGGCGCCCTCGCCTGACACACCGGGCCGGCCGCTCGGCGCTCTCCATTGGCCGCCGGCGACCGGCAAGGTCAGGGTCGCCCTGGTGCCTTGATTCGGATTCGAGTCGATCTCGAAAGAACCTCCCAGCGCCCGCATCCGCTCCCGGATGCTCAGCAGTCCGAATTTGGACGAGATTCCGGAACCCGCGGCCAGCCCCACCGCCGCCGCGTCGAATCCCGCGCCCTCGTCGCAGACCTGTATTCGTAGCAGCCCGGCAGACCGCTCCATCGTCACCGTGGCTTGGCCCGTTCCGCCATGTTTCCAGGAATTGATCAACAGTTCGCGGACCGACTGAAACAGCAGCATGGACTGGTCCTCAGGCAAACTCAACCCGTCATCCTTTGGCAGGATCACGGTCACCGACACCTCGTGTTTCTTCATGTAGTCGGCAAGCCAGTTCAACCCGGCGGCGAGTCCGTGGTCCCGCAGCACCGGCGGGCTCAACTCCGCCACGAGCGTGCGGGTATAGTGCAAGGCCTCGGAGAAGACGGCATCGGTTTCCTCGATTACTTGCGCTAAGGCGGGCATCGCGGTCGCCAACCGCTTCCCTTGTCCCATCTTCAACTTGCCCAGCACCAACGTCTGCTGGAGGTGATCGTGTAATTCGGTCGCCAGGCGTTTCCGTTCCCGTTGCTCGGCCAGGTTCAGCTCGGTCGCCATGGCCCGGAGCCGGTCCTCCGAGTGAATCAATTCGGCGGTTTTGAGATTCACCGCCTGCTCCAACTTGACGTTCCATTCCTGCAAGCGCTGTTGCGCCTCTCGCAAGGCGACTTCGGCCCCCTTCCGTTCAGTCACGTCTTCCACCACCACCCCGAAGCCGCGGATCTCTCCTCCCTGGTCATAGACGGGATACCAGTTCTCATTCCAATAGCGGATCATGCCCGGTGCCGCCGCCGTTTCCCCGCTGAACTCATGATTCATGATCGGCCGGCCCGTGGAGAGGATGCGATTCGTCACGTCATAGACGGCGCCGGCGAGCGACGGTACGATTTCCGACACGTGTTTGCCGAGATGCGCTTCCACCGGCAGCCCGTTCAGCTCGGCTAAACGCGGGTTGATGCGCTCGTAGCGCAACTCGCGGTTGAGGTAACAGAAGCCGATCGGCGCGCCCAACAGGAGCGAGTCGATGAGAGCGTGGGCCTCGAACAGCCGCTCCTCGGCCGCTTTCCGTTCGGTGATGTCGATGACCGAACCGATGTAGCCCAGGAATTCGCCCGACTCAGAACACCGGGGTGCGGCGGCATCGATGGCCCAGCGGTACTCGCCGTCCCGGCCGCGAAGGCGGTATTCGAGTTGGAACGACTCTTTGCGGCCACTGGCGCCGACGAACACTTCCCGCGTGCGCTCCCGGTCGCCGGGATGCACGGCGTCAATCCACCCGAAACCCAGGCCGGTTTCCGCCGTCTGCCCAGTGAAGTCGTACCACGACTGACTGAGAAAGTTGCAGTAGCCGTCCGGGTCGGTGACCCAGACCATCACGGGGGCGTTGTCGGCCATCTCGCGGAAGCGCGCTTCGCTTTCGCGCAAGGCTTGCTCGGCACGTTTGCGTGCATCGATGTCCTGCACGACGGCGAGCAATCCCCGCGGCCGACCGTTTCCGTCCCGCAGGGCGGAAACCGCCACATTCACCCAAACCCAGGTTCCGTCGGATCGGCTGTAGCGTTTTTCGAGATCGAACTCCGCGAGTGTTCCCGAGGCGACCCCTTCCATTTTCTCCCGGGTGCCGCTCCAATCGTCAGGATGGGTCAGATCGGCATAGGACAACGTGAGCAACTGCTCGCGTCCGCGGCTCACAATCTGGCACATGCGATCGTTGACCTCCTGGAATCGCCCGTCAAGATCCACGACCGCGATGCCGGTGGCGGCTTGTTCGAACATGGCCCGGAGCCGCTCCTCGCCGGATCGCAGCGCCTCTTCCGCCTCTTTGCGCTCCAGGTAGTCGGCCGCTTGACGCGCGAGCAGATCCATCAGGCGCAATTCGATCCCGCTGGGCCGATGCGCCTCCGCAAAATGCGTCGAGATCATCCCCAGCACCGTTCCCGTGCTGCTGATCAAGGGGGTCGATTGCACGGCGCGCACGCCGGCATCCAGCAACACCTTCTGCGACGGGCGCCCGGCGAACAGCGGGCTCTGCGTGATATCGTCCACGATGACGCGCTCCTGGCCGTGCATGGCTGCGCCGCAGGCCGCCGCTTCGGACGGTCGCACTTCGGCAAAGAACTCGAGAAACGGTCGCTCGAATCCCCGGTGGGCCGCGATGATCAGTGCGCCGCTCTGCCTGTCGAGCAGCTGCAGATTGCCTTTATTCGCTCCCGTCAATGCAATCGCGGCCTCTACGAAGCCGTTGGCGCAGCGTTGCAGATCCTCTCCGGCCTGAACACACCTGTTGCCCACCTCATACAATCGCGTCATGGCCTCGAGTTCGGCCGCCATGCGCGCTTCACTATCCCGCCGAACGCCCGCCATCATGAGGTGCGCGTGGATACGCGCGAGTAATTCGCGGGCGCTGAACGGCTTGATGAGGTAATCATCGGCGCCCTGCTCCGCTCCGTCGATACGGGATTCCTCGCCGGCGCGGGCAGACAGGAGAATGACCGGAACGGTCTTCAGCGCGGGATCCCGGCGCAGTTCGCGGAGCAAGCCGAGGCCGTCCAGTTTCGGCATCATGATATCGCTCAGGATGAGATCCGGCCTCGCTCTCCGCGCGGCGGCCAATGCCGCCTGGCCGTCCTGCACCACCTCCACCACATACCGTTCTGCGAGCAGTCGGACGAGATATTGCCGCATGTCGGCATTGTCATCGGCCACCAGGATACGCGGTGCGCCCGGCGCGAGGCGTATCGGTGGATCGGATAAAACGCCGGCTTGTTCCTGACGGGCCCCAATCAGGGGTTCCGGGCCTCTGAGCCTAGAATCGGCCGCCCACGGCCGGGCCGGGTCCGTTTCAGGCAACCATCGCAGGACCTCTTCGACGACGGACTCGGCGCCTCCGGCGAGGGGCGACAAAGCAGCGCGGGCCCCGACGCTTTCCGCCGGCAGATGTGCCGTCCCGAACGGCATCATGACGGTAAACCGGCTGCCTTCCCCGATCCGGCTTTCGGCGCGCACCGATCCGCCATGGAGCTTGATCAACTCCTGCACCAGCGCCAGGCCAATTCCGCTTCCCTCATGGGTCCGGCTTCGCATGTTCTCGGCGCGGTAGAATCGTTCGAACAGCCTCGGGATGGCCTCTGCCGGTATGCCGACCCCGGTATCGCGCACCGTGAGGATGACACGGGGAGCGGAGGCGTCATCCGGCCCTGCCTGGCTCCGGAAATCCGTTTTCACACTGATTTCGATCTCACCGTCGAAGGTGAATTTGAAGGCATTGCTGAGGAGATTCAGGACGATCTTTTCCCACATATCGCGATCGACATAGACCGGCTCCGACAGCGGAGGGCAATCGACGATCAACTTCAATCCCGCCCGGTCCACGGCTGATTGGAAACCGCTCGCCAACTCCGCCGTCACAGAACCGAGATCCGTGGGTTCGTAGCGCGCCTGCGCCCGTCCCGCTTCGAGCCGCGAGAAATCGAGCAGATTGTTTACCAGGCGAAGCAATCGCACTCCATTCCGGTTGACGAGCTCCAACTGGTCTTTGGTCGCCGGCGCGAGCTCAGCGTCCCCCTTGGCCAGCAAGTCCTCGATAGGGCCCAGCATCAGCGTCAATGGAGTCCGAAACTCATGACTCACATTGGAGAAAAACGCGGTCTTGGCCCGATCCAGCTCGGCCAACCATTCGGCGCGTGTTTTCTCCTCCTCATAGGCCTGCGCGCTGGCGATGCTGGCCGAGATCTGCCCGGCCACCAGCGTGAGAAAGTTTCGATATCCACTGTCGAACAGGCGATAGGGATTCAGACCGACGATCAACGCTCCGGCGCGCCCGCCGGCTGAGACCGGCACCACCGCGGCCTTGACGGGGGGCTGCGGCCAGGGACCGCTCGGCAACGAGTCCGCGAATAACCGCGGGAGATCGTCGATCAACATGGGCTCGCGTCGATGGATGGCCTCCCCCAGTGACCAGGGCACGCCATTGAACCCAATTCTTGTGGGCGCGGCTTCGTGGCCCGGCTCGATGCCGGCCGCTCCGGCCAATGTGAGTTGCTCAGTCTCGGGGTCGGCAAGGTACAGGAGCGCGAACGGCAGATCGCGAGGATTGGCATTCAACGCTTCGACGCTCCACAGGGCCGCCTCTTGCCAGGTTCGCGCTTCAACCGTGCGGGCGCCGATCTCGCGCAAGACGGCCAACTGACGATTGCCGATGACGCGCCCCGTGGTTTCCGTGCAAACGCAGAGCATTCCACCGATGCCGGCGGTATCGTCCGGCAAGGGGCTATAGGAAAACGTGTAATACGTTTCCTCCGGATAGCCGCTGCGCTCCATGAAGAGGAGGAGGTCTTCCGACCAGGTCGCGGTCCCGCTGAGGGCCTGGTCCACCAGCGGCCGAATATCGTGCCAGATTTCCGCCCAAATTTGCGCGAAGGGAAGCCCCAAGGCAGCCGGATGTTTCGCGCCGAAAATCGGCGCGTATCCATCGTTGTAGAGAAAGGTCAGCTCCTCGCCCCACGCGATGAACATCGGGTAGCGGGAGTTCAGCACCATGCCTACGGCTGTCCGCAGGCTTTTGGGCCAGGTGTCGAATGGACCAAGCGCCGTTTTGGACCAGTCTTTGGCGCGCACGATCCTCCCCATCTCGCCTCCGCCGCTCAGGCGATCCCAGGGAATGTCCGGGCGAACCGGACGGTCCGGGCTTGGCATCGTCATGTCCTTTCTTATGACGAACGCTTGGGAAGGGCCCCGCTTACGAGAGACGATTGGCCGGGGCGCCGCGCAAGCAGAATCGTGGCGCAAGTCGATACAGAAACCGCATTAAACGCCCCTCCCACGCGGTTGTAAAGTGTCCGCTTGGCCCGCAATTTCGAAACTAGGGGTTTCCCTAGTTTGGCGCTGACCGCGCCTGGGCTGCACGCAAGTCTCGAGGATGAACTACTTAGATGGAAGGGGAACGGTCTGGGGGCAGGGGCCTTGATCGCCCACCGGTAGACGGCCGGGTCGCGCGCCGATGAGGTGGTAGTACAACAGCGGGATCACGATGAGCGTCAGCAGAGTCGAAGCGCCCACGCCGAACAGCAACGATACCGCCAAGCCCTGGAAGATCGGGTCGAGGATGATGACAAAGGCCCCGACCATCAAGGCCGCGGCCGTCAACAGAATAGGACGGGTCCGGATAGCTCCCGCGCGAATGACCGCCTCCTCCAGCGCAATGCCTTCGCGTTCCTGATGCTGAATGAAATCGACCAGCAGAATGGAATTGCGCACGATGATGCCCGCCAGGGCGATAAATCCGATCATCGACGTGGCCGTGAAATAGGACCCCGTCAGCCAATGGCCGGGAAGAATCCCGATCAGCGTCAAAGGAATGGGCGCCATAATGACAACCGGCGTCAGAAACGACTGGAACTGCGCGACGATCAGCAGATAGATCAGCAAGAGCGCCGCGGCAAACGCGATGCCCATGTCGCGGAACGTTTCATAGGTGATCTGCCACTCCCCGTCCCACTTCATCGCGAACCGCTGTTCGGACCAGGGCTGCACGGCATACTGTTGTTCTAACCGGTATCCTTCCGGCAACACATACTGCTCCAATTTCTTCCCGATGCCCATCACGCCATAGACAGGGCTTTCTCCCTGGTCGGGGCCTGTTCCGCCCACATCGGCGATGACATACACGACCGGCTTCTGATTTTTGTGATAGATCGCCTTCTCTCTGACCGTCTGTTCCACCCGCGCAAGTTCGGAGAGGGGCACCATGTGCCCGCCGGCCGTCCGCAAGGCGAGCTCTCCCAGATGTTCGAGCCCGGTCCGTTCGATGAGCGGAAGGCGCAGCTTCACCTGCACCGGCTGCTTTTCCTGAGGAATGTGCACCAGCCCCGCATCCGTTCCTTCCAGGGCGAGGCGCAGCGTCCTGACGATTTCCTCCGACGGAATGCCCGCCAAGGCCGCCTTGGCGCGATCGACCGTGAAGACGTACTTGACCTGGTCGGCTTCCAGATAATCATCGACATCGACCACACCGGGCGTGGTCTCAAACATCCGGCGAACGTCTTTGGCAATCTCGATTTGCCGGTCATAGTCGGGTCCGTAGATCTCGGCGACCAGCACCGATTGCACCGGAGGGCCCGGCGGCACTTCCACCACCTTTACGTTCGCGCCGTAGCTCCGCCCGATCTCCTGCACGGCCGGTCGAATCCGTTGCGCAATGTCGTGGCTCTGCGCCTGCCGCCGATCCTTCGCGACGAGGTTGATTTGTATGTCGGCCTCATGCGGCTGATCGCGCAGATAATAGTGCCGCACCAATCCGTTGAAGTTGAACGGCGAAGCCGTCCCGACGTAGGCCTGATAGTCCCGCAGTTCGGGAATCGCGCGGACGTACTCAGTGAGGGCCTTGGTGGCTCGCGCCGTGCCCTCCAGCGTCGTACCTTCCGGCATGTCGATGACGAGCTGCAGTTCGCTTTTATTGTCGAAGGGCAGCATTTTGACCACCACCCCACGTGTCCAAAAGAGCAGCAGCGAACCGGCCAGCAAGAGCGCAATGACCGCCAGCACCAGATAGGCGATGACCGGATGAGACAAAACCGGCCCAAGCGCCCGCCGATAGAGGCGACTGCTGCGGCTCTCGAACGATTCATGGTCGGCGCCCGCCATCTGCACCCCGGGCCGATAACAGGTCTGGCAGAACCAGGGGATGACGATGAACGCGACAAACAGCGAGACGAACATGGCGATCGACGCATTGACCGGAATGGGCCGCATGTAGGGCCCCATCAGTCCCGACACGAAGGCCATGGGCAAGAGCGCGGCAATGACCGTCAACGTGGCCAGAATCGTCGGATTACCGACTTCATCGACGGCGACGAGCGAGGCCTCGCGATGCGGGAGGAGCCGGAGCGTCAGATGCCGATAGGTGTTCTCCACAACGACAATGGCATCGTCCACCAGAATGCCGATGGAAAAGATCAATGCGAACAGGGTGACGCGGTTGATGCTGTAGCCGATCAGCATCGAAATGCAGAGGGTCAGCGCCAGCGTCAGCGGGATCGCGATCGAGACGACGAACGCAGGACGAAATCCCAGGGTCAGCCCCAGAAACACGACGACCGCGATCACGGCAATGAGGAGATGCCAGAGCAACTCATTCGCTTTTTCATCCGCGGTTTCTCCATAGTCCCGCGTAACGGTCACGCGCACGTCGGCCGGTATCAGCCGCCCTTTCATCTCATCGACCTTCCGAATGACGCCCTCGGCCACCGCCACCGCATTGGTGCCGGCCTGTTTGGCGATCGCCACGGTGACGGCCGGAGCTTCCTCCGTGACGCGGTCCTCGCGGACCGTCTCTCGTGCCTGCTCCTTCGTGTCACCTTTCACGAGCGACGAGCGACGCGCGCGTTCCCCATGCCAGACATAACTGGTTGCTTCGGCCGGGCCATCGATCACGTCCGCCACCTGGCGAAGATAGACAGGCCGTTGTTCGTTGACGCCGACCACCACGCCATCAAGATCGTCCTTCGAACGGATGAAGCGTCCCGTCTCCACCAGAAAACTCTCATTCCGGCTTTCGAATCGCCCTGTCGGGAGAGCCAGATTTTCGCCTTGGATCACCTCGGCCACCCGCAACGGCGTCAGGCCGTAGGCCTTCAACCGCGTGGGATCAATCTGCACGCGCAGTTCACGAGCCCGGCCGCCCACCACGAACCCGCTCGCCGTGCCGGGGACCTTCTTCGCGTCCTCCAGCACGTGATCCGCCAACTGCCGCAGTTGGAAATCAGAATACCGTGCACTCGACAGCGTCAGCGTGACGATCGGCACCTCGTTCACATCGCGCGGCTTGACTTGAAACGGCGCCGCGCCGGGCGGCAAGAGATCCTGGTTCGACATCAATTTATCGTAGAGATCGACCAGGCTTTGCTCCATCGGCTGCCCGACATAAAACCGCACGATGATCAGCGCCCCGCCGGGGCGCGAAATCGAATAGAGGTACTCGACGGATTTGATTTCAGAGAGTTTGCGTTCGATGGGTTTGGTGACTTGTTCTTCGACCACCTTCGCGGAGGCGCCCGGAAACGGCAGCCACACGTCGGCCATGGGCACCACGATCTGCGGTTCCTCTTCGCGCGGGGTCACCAGGATCGCGAACAGTCCCAGCAGGAGGCTGGCGACGATGATCAAGGGGGTGAGTTTGCTGCCGACAAACAGCGCGGCGAGGCGGCCGCTGAAGCCGAGAGAAGCCGGGGAGCCTAGGGGAGCTGATTGCATATGGCTAGAGGTACGAATGGGATATCACGTTATTTTAGGATCAGCCTGTTCTTGCTCCTGCCATCAGCCATCTGCTATCGGCTCTTTCAGCCACTCACAATCCTTGCGGTGGCAGCGCCACGGCGGTCATGTCCTGCACGAGGGCCCCGTCACGGCCTGTGCTGCCGTCGGCGATCACCCGTTCACCCGCGTCGACACCGGACAGAATTTCGACGCCCTGCTCCAGCGTGCGGCCGATCCGGACCCATCGAAGCCGCGCCGTCTGATCGTTCCCCACAACGAACAGGCTGGCGAGTTCTCCCCGCTCGATCAAGGCGGATTTCGGCAGGAGCAAGGTCGTGCTCACTCCCTTGTCAAGCCGGAGCCGGCCGAACATGCCGGACTTCAGTCCCGCCGTTGTAGGCAAATCCACTTTGATCGTGAAGGTGTGGGTCTGCGGATCGCCGGCCGGGAGGATCTGCGACACGGTGCCCTTGAGCGGACTCGTCCCGAGCGCATCGATCACCACAGGCACCGCTGAGCCGATGGAGACGACCCGCACATCGCTTTCCGCCACCGTCGCTTCCAGCCGAAGCTGCCCGGGATCTTCCATCTTCAGGAGCGGCTGCCCAGGCGAAGCCAATTCACCACGCTCCACTTTTTTCTCCGTGATCACGCCGTCGAACGGCGCCTTCACGATGGTGTAACTCAACTGCGCCAGCACCGACCTGTGGCCGGCTTCGGCAACCCGGAACGTGCGTGTGGCATTCTCCAGTTCCTGCTTGGACACCGCATCCTTGTGATACAGATCTTCCATGCGGTCGCGTTGCGCGAGTGCATTGTCGAGTTCCGCCGTGACCCTCGACAATTCGGCCTGCAGGTCTCGATTGTCCAAGACCACCAAGGTCTGCCCTTTCCGCACCAAGCTGCCTTCGCGGACCAGCAGGTTGTCGATGGTCCCCTGGATCCGGCTGGCCAACGTCGCCTGATACACCGGCGCGACCTGCCCGGTGACCTCGACGCTGACCGGGACGTGACTCGTCTTCACTTCGATCATGGCAACCTGAAGTGGCTGTTGCTGTGCGGCTACCGAGCGCTCGTCTCCGGTTTTGGTCGGATCCTGCGACGGCCCGCATGCCGCTACGAACGACAGCCCCAGGGCGATGATCCACCTTCTGAGACGACTCGCGTTATTCTTGAACACCCAGCCTCCGCAACAGCGTCATCATGGGACACCAGCCGGTGACCGCCGACTGGATGAGATTCACGGCGACAAACGCCGCGAAGTAATGAAAGTAGGGATGAACCGTCGCACCCAGCACCACCGCGCCCAGCACGAACAGTCCAGCGATCAATCGGAGCCACTCATTGAGCCTCATCCTCGCCTCCTTTCTTACTGCATATGAGTGCCGGAGGGGCGAAAGGATTCAGCAGTGTACAGAGTACAGCCTGGACGGCATCAGAACCGGTACTGCACGCCGATGGAGACGATCGAGTCCTGAAACTCCCTGAGCACGTTCGTCGAGGTCCGTTTACCGTACTGGAACGACAGCATCGCCGTCGCGGCAGGCGCGACGTGATACCGCAGTTCCGCGATGCCCTGATTCGTCGTGTCGAAGCGATCGACGTGGGTGTCGCCGGCGATGCCGCTGGTAAACGTTTTCCGACGATGGATATAGGTCAAACCGAGATCCCACCGGTCATGCAACCGAAACTCCGTCCCAGCCGACACCATGTGAAGATAGTAGGAGACGTCATCCGCAAACTGCGGTTCCTTGTGGCCGTCCGCCAAGCCTCGCTCGTACAGATAGGACAGCGTGAGCGTCAGCCACTTGTTCGCGTGATAGTCCAGGCGCGGGCCGACGGTCCAGAAATTCGTATTACGTTCCTCAAACGCGTCGTTGTAGCGGCGGAGTCCGAAGCGGGTGATGAGCGTGCCGGTGACCAGATCCGACAAGCGCCGTTCGACTTCGGCCCGCCAATGGTGGGAACTGACCCGTTCTTCCTGAATGGAGCGCGTCCCGGTGCGACGCTCGAAGTTCGGACCCAGAAACAGATTGGGCACGTAACGATATCGCAGCAGGACCGCGGTGTCCCGATTCAGCGAAAAGCGATCCTGAATGCGAAAGTCCGCATGGTTGAACACGGGATTGTTGGTGTAGATGGCGCCCTGGGCCTTCACCGACAGAATGTTCGTGCCCTGCATGGTGGGCGTGGAGTGCAGGACCTCCAGGGCCGGCTCCCAGATCACATCCTGCGGTTTGTCGGCCGAGACCACCGTCGGTTGAGAGGGATCTTCCGTCAGACGGAGCCGGCGAGCCGAGGAAAACTGGAAGGCATCGGTCGTGTAGCTGGTCTTCTGTTCGGCGATCGCCGACCATTGGGCCTGCGCCGGCGGATCGGGCACCAGCATCAGCTGCCCGGCCGCGATCAACAATCCCACACGAACACCGATGGAACGGAACCACTGTCGATCATGCATCGTCGAGCTAGGCGGCCATAGGGGTATGCAATAGGACAGTCATTACCCGAGCGTGCATGAGCGACAACGCTCCCACGCAAGCCCTGATGTACCGTTCAGCGTCCGACAACTCCCCCCTTCTGTCAACAAGGTTTACTCATCCGTCACCAGAGCTTGATCCCGTTTACCACAATGAGGACGATCCCGATGGAAATGGTGATGGCGGAGGTGACCCTGCTCATCACGGCCGACGGCACCCACGAGCCGGCCCGGACCCCCAGCAACATACCGGTGAGGCTGCCGAGCAGCACATAGGCCAGTAGATTCCAGTCGATGCCGCCGAACTGCAGATGGCCGATGACGCCGCCGAGGGAGATGAGCGAGATGATCGTCAGCGAGGTGCCGATTGCGGCGCGTGCCGGGAAGCGGAGGATCAGAATCAAGGCAGGCACCACCATGAATCCGCCGCCTACACCGAAAATCCCGTTGATCGTTCCCACGACAAGACCGATCGCGCCGACCTTGAGCCAGCAGGTGCGCGGGAATTGCACCGCGCAGGATTCCTCGTCGTCCGGCTCAGCCGGTTGACCTTGCCGGCGGGCCATGATGGCTCGCACCACCAACAACAGGCAGCCAAACAGCACCAGCAGCACTTCTTCGCGGACTAAGCGGTGGCCGAACGCCCCGCCCCACGATCCGACCATACCGGTCCAACTGAACGCCGCCGCCGCCTTGGTTTTGACCAGGCCCCGACGGCCATACTCCCAGGCGCCGACGAGCGATGAAGCGGCGACGATGATCAACGACATCGCCGCCGCCTGCTGCAGGGACATGCCGGCGATATAGACCATCAACGGCATGCCCAGGATGGCGCCGCCTGTTCCGGTCGCGCCGAGTTGCAGACCGATGGGCACACCCGCGAGCAGAGAACGGAGCGCCTGATCGATCATGCCGGTTCCTGCCCGATCGCTCCCACGCGATCCCTCGTCCCCTTGCCCGCTACGCCGGGCCTTCCAACTTTGCGATCCCCATGGCCTGCAGCACGACCTTTTCGTAGTACGGTTCGCTCACGCCTTTTTTCATCTTGCGCAAGAAATACTTCTCCAGCGCAATTTTGGCAAGATGCACCCATTTGCCCTTTTTCGCCCAGGTTACATTGCGCGGGGCCATTTGCGGCAGCGCCACGAAAGCCACCCCGGTATCCCCCATATCGGCGAGACAGATCGCATTCCACGTCGCCGTTTCACGTTTCGGGTCGCCGTCGATATCGGCCTTGATGTTATGCACGGCCGCCGACACCATCGACTCGATCATGTACCCGGTCTTGGGCGCGCCGGTTGGAATGGGTGTCTGCTCCACCGGAGGAATAGCCACGCAGACGCCGACCGAATAGATATTTTTATACTTGGGATTGGCCTGATAGGCATCGATATTCACGAATCCCTTCGGATTACACAGTCCCGGCGTGGACGCGACCGCATCGACCCCGGCGAAGGGCGGAATAATCATCGAGTATCGGAAGGGAATCTCTTCCCCTCCCTCCAGCAGCATCTTCCCCGGCTGCACTTCCTTGATCGCGGTATTACAAATCGGCTTCATCGCATGCTCGGCGAACTCATCTTCCATCAGCCGGCGAGACGCGCCTACCCCCGCCAATCCCATGTGGCCAATATAGGGTTCCGGCGTGACAAAATAGATCGGCACCTTCTTGCGAAGCTTTTTCTTGCGAAGATCGGCATCCAGGATAAACGCCATTTCATAAGCCGGGCCGAAACAAGAGGCCCCCTGCGCCGCCCCCACGACGATGGGGCCAGGGTCCTTCAAAAATGCCTGATAGGTCCCCCAGGCCTGCTCGGCATGGTCCACATTGCAGACGGACTGGGTATAGCCGCTCGGCCCCAGCCCCGGCACCGCGCCGAAATTGAGCTTTGGCCCCGTCGCAATGATCAAGTAATCGTAGGGCACTTCGCCCTTGGAGGTGATCACGCGATTGTGTTCCGCCTCGATCCGGTCCGCCGTCGCATGGATGTACTCCACCCCCTTTTTCTCCAACACCGGCCCCAACGCAAAACTGATGTCCTTCCGGCTCCGCCATCCGACCGCAACCCACGGATTCGACGGCACGAAGTGAAATGACTCAACATTCGAAATCACCGTCACCTTGTGTTTCTTGGCCAACAGATCCCGCGCTTCGTAGGCCGCCGGTAATCCACCGATCGACGCCCCGATGATGACTACCCTCGCCATAATGTTCCTCCTTCGGTGAGTCGCCGCCTTGGCGCACCCCTTGACGCGATGATTGCCGCAGCCGCGGATGGCCCGCCGCCTGAGCCTGTGCAGGTGGGCCTGCAATTATTCGTTAAGAGGCACGAAGGACTGAATTGGATTCATTCGAGAGAGAGACTAGCCAGGGAACGCGACCGGGCGCGTAACATGTCCCTGTGTCTCACTCGAACATTTTGACACTTTGCTTGTTCCCTTAAGGGTTTTGTCGGGTTGACAGAGGGGGTCAGCGGTGGGTAGTCCTAATAGAGACAGTTCATCAAGTAGGAAGATTGTATGTGGTTCCAGCGCCTATGGGCCGGTAAAGGCCTCATCATTGCCCTCGTCGCCGGCTTCCTGGCCGTCGAGTCCATCGTCGCCGCCTGTTTCCTCAGCCTCATGCACGCCAAGACCTCGAACAACTGGGCCACCAGAAGCGAGCAGGTCTTGATTGAGCTCGAGCGGATGAGGAGCACCGTGGCCGGGGCGGAAACCCATCAGCGCGGATTTATCATCACCGGCTCCGATGAATTCCTAGGGCCCTATCGGGACGCCATCGACGCGCTGCAGGATCAGATTCGACGCATCGGCGGTCTGACCAGAGACAATACGGTCCAGCAAGACCGGCTGGCGTACCTTGCCGCCCAGGTCGGGCAGCGGTCGGAAGAAATGGACCGGGCCATTGTCACGCGACAGACCCAGGGGCTACCGGTTGCCAAATCGGTCGTGGCCCAGAATCGACAAAACCGGACCATGGATACGATTCACGATATCGCCGGGCAAATCCGCGACGAAGAAGCCCGGGTCTTAGCCCGCAATCGGGCGGACTCCGAAGCCTGGACGTTGACGACCGGCTCCTTGGCCCTCGTGTTTTTCCTGCTGAACGCCGTGGTGTTCACCTTGTGCGGCGTCGTGATAAAGCTGGCGTTATCGAGCCAGGCACAGGCCGAACGTCTGGTGCAGGCGTTGCATCCATCAGAGACGCAAGCCGCACGCTAACCCTATCCGCACGATCCTGATCGCCCCCCTATTCCCTGTGCCAACCTCACTGATAGTTCCGCAATAGCTGCCCCGGGAAGATCGGACAAGATGGTCGAGCGTTCCGGCTGGAGAAGGCTAGGTCCTGGCCAGCACCACCGCCGCCAACAGCACCAACAAGGCTACCAGCAGCGAGACGCGCGGCACGATCACGGAATAACGCATGAGCAGGCGATCCCCGGCGCTCCGCAGGGCTTCATCCGTGCCGAGAATCCGTCGCACTCGCGGCCCCACCACCAGGTCGTGCAGCAGGGTCAGCGTAAACAATAACGCCACGAGCCCCATTTTCACCATGAAGATAGACGGCCACTGCGAGGGAACCGTCAAGGGAATTGATCTCCCCACCGCCAGTACCGACCCGGTGCCGACCAAGATCCCCATCGCCCCCCACACCAACGCCCTGAATCGATAGGCAGCCGTTCGAAAGAGCGCCGCGTGCCGCGCCAATCCCCCATCCCGCTTGAGCACCGGCACCAGGACGACCGACAAGAACACCATGCCGCCGACCCACACCACTGCCGCCAGCACGTGAATCCAGACCAATGCGAACACAAGCGCCTCCTTCTTACTCGGTCACCAGGGCACCATGACAGATGGACGAACCGGGCGCAAGGCGAGCGGCAGCACCGGTTTACGAAACCAGCTCGATACGGCCGCCCATGCAGGAGGGATAGGGGAAGAAGGCATCACCGGCAAGAGAGAGCGGGAAAAGAGGCGCCATGCCGATCTACCACAGGAGAGCGACCGGCATGGCCACCTCAGACTCTTTGACTGCGGACCGGGTTGACGATCTCCCGGGAGACGTCCTACCCGGCTCTTCTGTCCCTAGAAGGAAATCCCAATGTACGGACCGACCTGGAAGTAATCGTTGTTGGTATTGGTCAGACGCGCCGTCAGGTGATACCGCGCATCGACGCCGACTTTGAACGCCTTCCACACCGCAAATTCAAACCCTCCGCCGAACTGCACGCCGAGATCGAGATATTGGGTGCGATTGGAAGGCGGGCTGATCACATGGATGTCCAACCCGATCGGGATGATCCACGGCCTGAAGGCGCTGCCTTCCATGAACTTGATTTTCGGCGCCACGTCGATGGTCACCATGGTGAGCTGCACCTTTTGCAGATCGGTCGCGAGCGTATCGCTCAAGGTTCTGGTGGCGATGCTCCCGGCAACGTTATTCACCCGATTTGAATTGAGGCTGTTGAATTGCAATCCGATTTCACCGAGCACCCAGGTCTTGTCCATTCCGCCCCAGACATCTTTCGACAAGACCAGATCCAGCCCTGCCCCGGCGTACCATCCGGCATTACTTCCATTGACGCCCGCAATGCCGGCCGTATCCGAAAAAATCTGCCCGCCGCGGTCCTGGTTCAAGTTCATGAACCCGCCCTTGAAGAACACCATGTTGCCGGTGCCTTCTTCAGCCGATGCCGGCTGCACAGAAGCAACACCGCACACCGCGGCGATCGCAACCGCTGCACCCCACATTCCAATATTCCGCGCGACTCTCCGAACCCCCATCATAATCCCCTCCTTGCTGTGTCACCGACACGCCTGAGCGGCGCTCGGGTTGCCCTCCCATGATGTCCTCACCGGTCTGGCGCAGGAGCTGCGCAAGCCTGTGACGTACTCGGCTGAACATCGTCACCATCCTCCGATCGTCGTACGTCGAGATCTCCCGCATTGCGGCGCTCGGAACGGCCTCCCCCATCCAATCTCCCTCTTCGCCGGCTCCGCGCCAGGGCCGATCATGAGGGACTTCACACTTGCAACATGCGCCGGCCGATTTGCCGTCTTTGCTCCGCGGTCAACCGCATCTCGGCCAAGGCGAACAATAGTCGCTCCTCGCAGGCAATCTGTTCACGATAGCGGCGGATCAGTGCCTGAAGTGCTGCGGTCAGCGTGCGCAATCCGCCGGATCCTGTTGTCGCGGACGCGTTCAGCTCCCCGGCCTGCTTGCTCGCAAGCCGTCTCTTCACCGCCATCGCGTCGGCTTTCAGCGCCCGGTGTTCATCCAAAAAGCTCTGAAACTGCTCCTCCTCCCGCTTTCCGTCGGAGGTCTTTCGGAGATCGTCCACCAGCATGGCCTCACGTTTGAAATGCACGTCCACAGGCCCGGTAAAAAATGCGAGCAGTTCTCGCAGCGTCTCCCGGTTCGTCCGCTTCACCCCGCCCGTCCGCGCGGAAGGGGAGCTCATGGCTGTTTCGACCATCACCAGTCGGTCAAGAATCATTCGGTGTTCCCGCTTGAGCAAGGCCATCGGATCGACGGCGACCCTCGTTTTCGAGCTATCTGGAGACACCATCGGTCCAGAATCCCATGGCGAAGACTCCAACCTGCGCGTAATCCCGCGCGCACTGTACCGGACAAGCCCGTGGCGCACACTGCGATCCGCTGGTCTGCCGTATGATGGATCTCAGGATTTCGGATAGGTCTTTGGACCTATGCTGCGGGGAGGGGATCCGCGCGCCCGGGATGAGCGGCCCGGATGAGGAGAACGAAATGAGACGTGCTCAAGCGGTGAGGAATGTGGACGTTGCACTCGTGAGCGTGGTGTTCCGCCTGCCGGGCGTCACGCACGACGCTTCACGCATCACGTTCGACTGGTTCGCCTAGCGCTGGGCAATTCTGGAGAGGCGGTCCGGATTCACCAAGGTGATGGTTCGGCCATCGAGGGTCAGGACGCCCTCATCGCGAAACATGCCGAGCAGGCGGATGGCGGTTTCCACCGTGATTCCCGCCATCTCAGCGACCTCTTCGCGCTTGAGGGTGAGTCCGACCCGGACATGATCGTCGTGCGGTTTGCCGAATCGATCGCCGAGTTCCAGCAACAGGCCGGCTAATCGCTCGCGGGCGGTTTTGAAGGTGAACTGGTCGAGATGATCCATGTTCACTCCGACTTCGTTGCTGAGGAGTTGGATCAGCTTGATCGCCAGTTGAGGGTTTCCGCGGATGACGGCGAGGTACCGTTCCTTATCGATGACGCAGACTTGAGAGGGCTCTAAGGTCTCGCAGGTGACCTCATGGAGGGCTCGATCTCCGAAGACGTGTTTCTCGATCAATTCCCCCGGGCCTAAGATGCGGACGATCTGCCGCCGGCCGCGCGTCGAAGAGCGAGTGAGCTTGACCTTGCCTGAACATAACACATAGAGGCCCAAGCACAGATGCCCTTCGTAGAACACGGTCTGGTGAGGCGCGTACTGAAGCGTGCGTTTGATTTGTTCAAATTCGGCGAGGTCGCTTCCTGCGATATCGCACAACACGACCTTTGCGCGAAGCCCGCAGGTGCTGCAATTCTCGATGAGGCAGGGCTTCCGTTTCACGATTTGCCGATTCCTAGACGACCCATGACCGTGCGACCGAATACAGATTGATTCAGCTTGCTGAACCCCTGTTCTTGGCGGTAGGAAATAGCGCAATCCGAGCGCGGCCGTCAATAGGATGCTGCGAACGACTACTTATTCCCGCGGTCCAAGGCGGGCCCACGGTCGGACAAGCGGTGCGGGCAAGTGGTCCCTTCGCACAGATGCCGCCGCGAGTGATGAAAGCAGATTGGATGGGAAGCAGCCGCCCGGGACGGCATCCAGGCGCGCAAGCAGGGCGACAGGGAGCCGGTCGTCCCCCGATCCAGCGGGAGACAGACCGGCTGTTGGTTTGCCTGAGAAGAAGATCTCTTCCTTCGGCCCTCCTCACCTACTCCTTTATCAGCGAAACCTTCGCGCCTGCATCCTCCTTGGCATCCTGCGCGCAACGGAAACCCATCCAATTGATCTTCGTCTTAGGATCTGTCCCGTTCCGCATGGCCGCCCGCATGGTGGTGGTGCTATCCATCCACCCGCCGCCCCGGAAGGCTTTCTGCGTGCCGGTTTCCGGTCCTTTCGGATTGCGGGCCGGCGAGGTCCTGTAATAGTCCTGGTCGTACCAATCGGACACCCACTCGGCAACGTTGCCGATGGTTTGATAGAGACCATAGGGGCTCAGCGCATTCTCATACTTGTCGACGGAGATGATCGGCGGATAGAGCAGCAACCGCTCGGGGCGATCCCGCACCGGGCCGGACAAACCGGTTCTGCCGAAATTCGCCCGCGTGGGACCCGCATACTCACTGCCCCAGGGAAACAGTCTGCCGTCCACCCCGCGCGCCGCCTTTTCCCACTCCGCCTCGGTCGGCAATCGCTTGCCGGCCCATCGGCAATAGGCATCCGCATCGTACCAGCTCACGTGCATGATCGGATGATGCGCCATCGTGTCCTGAAAATTGCCTCCGTCGTAGCGCCAATCCAACTGCGGCAAGCGATCCGTGGCCAGGACGAACTTGAGATACTCGAGCGCGGTGACTTCATATTTCCCGATCAGGAAGGCATCGAGGTACACCGACCGCTGGGGAATCTCGCTCCGATAGGCGAGGCGATCCGTCTTCTTATCGCTGCCCATGAGGAACTCGCCGGCGGGAATGAGCACCATTTCCTCTTTCGTCTTCCATTTCTCCACCCGTTCCTGAGCGATTTTTTTCCCTTGTTCCGTCCATTCCACCACAATGTCCTGCGTATCCAGCGCCCGGGCCAACGGAGCCAGCGCAAACAGCGCGGCGCCGATCACAATCGCCCGCGCCAGTGGGATTCGTGCCCTTCTGATACCCTGCCGTAGTCTTCTCATCTCTGGCCTCCTTATTGTCCTGCCGTCTGAGTCACCGCTCCGGATGCCGCACAATCTCCGGATCGATGGACGAAAGTTGACGACCACTCTCGCCTGATGTTGCGCAACGAAACCCCGTCAGATAACTCCAGTGATCCAATCCACCGGCGTTGCGTCCGGCCGATCGGGCCACTTCAGGATCTTCATTCCACGATCCTCCCCGAAAGACCTTGTCCTGGCCGGACGCAGGACCCTGGGGGTTGCGATTCTGCTGCCGCCGGTAATACTCCGGATCGAACCAGTCGGAGACCCATTCGCTCACGTTGCCGGCCAGCTGGTGGACCCCGTAGGGACTCACGCCGTTGTCGTAACGATCCACATTGGCCAGCGGCGGATACTTCGCCCCTCGCTTGGAACCAGGATGCGCGATGTTGCTCTTGATCCACCCGGCCGGCTCATTGCCCCAGGGGAACATGCGCCCGTCCTCCCCCCGCGCCGCTTTTTCCCATTCGGCTTCGGTCGGCAGACGCGCTCCGCGCCAGCGGCAATAGGCATCGGCCTCTCGCCAGGAGACGCCGATCACCGGATGTTTCGCCATTTTCTCCGGAAACGGCTGGGCGCGCCAATAATGGGGCCAAGCCGCGCCCGTGGCCAACACATACCGCAGATAGTTCACGTTGCTGACTTCGTAGCGGTCGATGCTGAATGCGTCCACATAGACCTGATGCTGAGGCAACTCCTGCGGTCCCGCGGCTCGATCCATCTTCGGGTCGCTGCCCATCAAGAAGGGACCGGCCGGCACGTCAGCCATCCCTTGCGGGACCTCGATCAGCGCCAGCCGTTCCGCTTCGTCGAGCGGCGACCAGAGAGGCGGCGGCTTGGGCAACTCATGGTCCGCAAGCGACAGCTCAATGGCCGTGAACGACATCGACAGCACCACTGCCATGAGAATCTTGAAACCCATCTTGCGATTCATGCGCATGAAGTCATCAGTTTTCAGCCGGACGCAGAATTCTTACACTGAGAACTGGCGGCTGATCGCTGACAGCTCTCACACTCTCCCTCTCAGTGCGCCTGCTTTTCCAGCAAGGGATCGATTTCTTTCTTCGCTTCTTCGGTCACGTTGTAACGCGTGTACGCATGATCCAGCACTTCGTTCGCATAGAGCCGGCCAGTCGGCGCCGGCACGCCGATCGTGACATCACTGGTTCCCTTCGGACCGATCGTGACGGTCTGTTCGATCGTAGTCCTGATATACGGGTGCCAAATCACCAGCTTGTAGGTGCCCGGCGGCACATCGGTCAGCGTGAATCGGCCCTGGTCGTCGGTCTTGGCGAAATACGGATTCGTAATCGCGACGCCCCAGCTTTCCATGTAGGCATGAAACCCGCATTGCATGACAAAGATCCGCCGCCCTTTGCTCAGCTTCACCAATTCCTTCATGGGCGGACCGGCCATATGTTTGTGATACATCCCCGCTTCGGTCCGGTCTTTGAAATTGCGCGGATGCTGGGGATTCATGGGAAGCGGAACATTGAACAACACTCGCGCGCCGAGGTTCGAGGTTTCGTAGGCCTGAATATCGTGCATGACCGGATCCATATTGACGACCGTCACCGATTGATCGTCACGCACGACCGTCGTGAACGGAAGGAACAGGCAATCCTTGGCTTCGATCTGCGGCACTTCTTTGTCCGCGAACGATTTCCCCTTCTCGATGCCTTCGAGATACACGACCACTTCACGAAACTCCCCGCCCGGTCCGACATTAAACGGCTGCAAAATGCGCCAGCCCTCGCCGTCGGAAATACGCCCGCAATAAAAGGGATCAGGGAGGGTGGTGAGGTTATAACCCTTCGGTTTCGGGACCGCCCCTTCGAGCTTGACCACACCCGACAGCGTTCCCCCATCCGTCACGGTTCCTTCTTCATACGCCCACGTTGGTCCACCCGCGACGGAAGACGCGAGGGCGATCGTCGCCAACCCCAACAACCATGCACCACAACGATCTTTCGTCGTCGACTGCGTACTCCGCATTGTCATGCCACGTGTCACGTCCGGCCTCCTCTGTGATGGGTCCATGTTACGATCGACACACATTCCTCGATCATACAAGGAACCCCTCACCTATTTCCTCTCCACCCTCAAAACAGAGATGGGGGAGCTGCGTGATACAGGCAGCTCCCCCATCCGGTGTTACGCCATGACTGACCCGCTTACTTCATGGCAGTTGGAATCGCCTGCGGCTCGGGCAGCACTTCGGCTTGACGTGCACCCGATCCACTTGCGCTGAGAGGCTGAATCCGCGAATCGCCGGTCGGCAA
>CABVSR010000006.1:174191-176328 GCA_902500995.1 uncultured Nitrospira sp. | reverse complement strand
ACCGAGGATGCGAGGGTGGTCATTCGGGAGCGTTTCGGAGAGGAGTATCTGCCCGCCACCCCCAATGTGTACAAGACGCAAAAGGCAGCGCAGGAAGCGCATGAAGCCATTCGCCCGACCATGGCGGCTCGTGATCCCGAATCGATCCGGCAGTTTTTGGAGCAGGATCAATACAATCTGTACAAGCTGATCTGGAATCGCTTCATTGCCTCACAGATGGTTCCGGCTATCCTGGATGTGACGCGTGTCGATTCCAGTCCGGTCGATACACCGGAGCGGTACGTGTTTCGTACGACCGGCACCGTCGTCAAATTTCCTGGCCATACGGCCGTTTACCTGGAGGGGACCGACAAGGAGTTGCCGTCGCAGAAGCCCAAGAGTGAGCAAGAGTCAGATGACGAATCGGACAGGCAGCTTCCCCTCCTCCGTGAAGGAGAGTCACTCCAGCTGGTGGAGCAAGAACAGCAGACCCTGCCGGGCCTTCTCTCCAAGCAGCATTTCACTCAGCCGCCACCCCGTTACAACGAAGCGCTGTTGATCCGTGAATTGGAAGAAAAGGGCATCGGTCGTCCCTCCACCTATGCGGCCATCATTTCCACGATTCAAGATCGAAAGTATGTAGAGAAGGTCGAAGGCCGGTTTTTGCCCACTGAAACGGGTCGGACGGTCAACGACTTTTTGCTGAAGGGGTTTCCTGATCTGCTGGACACGGAATTCACTTCGCATATGGAAGAGCAGCTGGATGAAGTGGAAGAGGGGACGAAGCCGTGGGTATCGGCAGTGAGGGAATTCTACACCCCCTTTGTTAAAGAAATGGAGCTGGCACAAAACATTCCCGGGCCGAAAGATGTCGTTGAGCCGCCCACGAATCTGCCTTGTGAAAAATGTGGCCGCATGCTTGAGATCAAGTGGGGTCGGAATGGCAAGTTCTTGGCCTGCCCCGGGTATAAGGAAGACCCGCCCTGCAAAAATACGCAAAACTTTGAAAAACTTCCCGACGGGACGGTCAAGATTGTGCCGAAGTTGGAGGAGACGACCGATGAAAAATGTGAAAAATGTTCAAGCCCCATGGTGGTCAAGTCCGGTCGCTTCGGAAAATTTTTAGCCTGTTCCGCTTATCCCGAGTGCAAAACGACGAAGGCCATTGCCCTGGGCGTGAAATGCCCGCAACCAGGATGCGGCGGGGATCTGGTGCAGAAGCGCACAAAAAAAGGTCGAAACTTTTATTCGTGCAGCCGGTATCCGGAATGTGAATTTGCGCTTTGGGATCGACCCATCAACAAACCGTGCCCCACTTGCCAGGCGCCGTTTCTGATTGAGAAAGTGAGCAAGCAGGCAGGCCGCTCAGTGCAGTGCCGCAACGAGGAGTGCGGCTACCGCGAAGTCGGCTAACGACAAGCCCCACCTAGCCCGACACACTTTTCACGCACCGACCGGATTCTCATACCCTTTTTCATCTCTGGTCTCGTCTACACATTCCGCACGGCTCGATCCAGCCTTCGCATTCTGATGAGAAGAATGAGAAGCGTTCTCGGCGATGTTGATAACCACCCTCAGAAATACGTATATGAATGGTTGACAAGGCTATCGAGAATGTCTAAGTAAGGAGTACAATATGACATACGTACCGTGCGTAAGGTTCAAGGCAATCCAGCACTTACTCAGAGAACCTGCAACACTTTTGGCCGGAGGAGGGACATATGAAGGCAAAACAAGGGGTCATTGAACTGCTCAATAAAGTGTTGACGGCGGATCTTACTGCCATCAATCAATATTTTGTCCATGCCAAGATGTGCGCGAATTGGGGCTATGATCGGCTTCATCACACGGTCAGAGAGCGCAGTATCGATGAAATGAAAGATGCGGACGAATTGATCAGCCACATTCTTTACTTAGAAGGCGTCCCCAACGTTCAACGGATGAACACCGTGCATATTGGGGAGACTGTTCCTGAGCAGTTGAAACTCGATCTGAAAGCGGAGCAGGAAATGCTCACCCTTTTGAGCGAAGGTGTGGTGCATTGTACCAAGGTCGCAGATTTTACGACGCGCCACATGTTCGAGGATATGGCTAAAGACGTGGATGAACACATTGATTGGATCGAGACCCAGATGGAAACGATCAAGCAGGTCGGGCT
>CABVSR010000006.1:0-174091 GCA_902500995.1 uncultured Nitrospira sp. | reverse complement strand
AAACGCCTGAAGGCGTCGTCCCTGCTGCCGGGCAAACGTCACGCGGATATGTTTGGGGGACTGCCCGGTTGCACGCTTAAAGAAATGGCTGAACGAGAACTGATCGCTGAATCCCAGCAGGGACGCAATGTGGGCCAGCTTGTGTTCGGTCGTGGTCAACAATGCACTGGCACGCTCGATACGCTGCCGTCGGAGATATTTCGAGAAGGGCTCACCCATGACGCGGCAAAACAGGTTGGAGCAGTACTTTTCCGAGTAGCCCAGAAAGTTTGCGAGGACTTTTAACGTGATGCCTCGGTGGAGATTTTCGTTGATAAAGGCCGTAATCCGCGCGGCTGGTGTTGAGGGAATCGTCGGCGGATGATGGTCAGGAATGACCGTGTGTGACAGGTTGAATAAATCGCATATGAGGTCGCCAAGCTCCTGTTCCGTCCGGACCTGTTCCAATCGGTCTGCCCACTGTGGCGAGTGAATTCGAAGTTCTGACGAGAAGGTGTGGAGACGATCATAAGAAATAGTCGAGGTGGATGATGTGTCTGACATAAGATCCTCCGTCGCGTTGGTCCAGGTTTCAGGGCGGATGATTGTTCCGGCGATGACCCTAGATGCCGAGGTTGGTTATGGACATACAGCGGGATGGTCTACCGCCGGTTCGGGATACGTGGCGGTGCTGGTGGCGCTGAACATTTGGCCTGCCCGATCATGATCGTGGTTCTGCAGAAGGTCGTAGAACATGGCGCAGAAGGTCGGATCAAATTGGGATCCGGAGGAGGCGCGAAGTGTGCGCAGGGCGCTGCCCCATGAATTGGTTCGGCTGACGATGCTATCAAATGCGTCGGCGATCGCGAGAATTCTCGCCGAGCCGGGAATGTATTCACCTCGCAAGCCATAAGGATAACCGGCCCCGTCCCATCGCTCATGATGATGGGCAATGAGCCGTGCCGGCTCTTGGAGAAACGAATAGGGGGTCAAGAGCGCGGCCCCTTCCCGGGGATGGCTTTGGATCAGGGCGTACTCGTTCAGCGTATGAGGGGCCGCCGCGCCAAGCAGATGCTCCGGCATCATCAAGAGTCCAATGTCGTGCAGCAATGCCGAATATTGCAGGTGGAGGCATTGTTCTCCGGTGAGTCGGAGCTGTTCGGCCAGCAACAGCGCATAGTGCGCGGTGCGTTCTCCATGCCCGAAGTGTCCGGGAATGAAGGTCTCGATCCGTCGAGTCAGGCGCCGAAGTTGGAGCAACCGTACTGCCTCAAGGGACTCCTGAGGGAGCTCAAGCGTGTCCAGGGCAAAGAGTTGCCGACCGAGGTCCCGAACGAGTTGGGTCGTGGTAGGTGTCGGCAATGTCGATTGATGCATAGGATGCCTCCAAAAAATCAGAGCCCAAGACCATCTGCAATGATCTTGGGCTCTGGGCTGATACCTCTGGCCGCAACAGGATCAACAGCGTTTTGCTAGACGCGTCTCATTCTTCTCCGCGTTTTCCGGCCATGAGCGGCTGTTTCAAAATCCACATTTCGTATAGCGGGATGGCCATCATGACGAGAAATGTCCCCATCATGAGCGTGTCGCCCGCGAGCATCGTGAGCACAAAAACAGGAGAGATGTAACTGATCAGCCAGGGGGAGAGTAGATCGAGCGCGACCCCCCCAAAGGACAGCCATGTCAGCCAGACTTGCGTGGCGTGACTGGCGTGCGTGAGATAGAGGACGTGAACCAGGATCATGAAGACGACGGGCATGGTAAAGAGATGAAAATGCGTGACTTCAGCCAGCTCCCGGAACGACATCGGCTCGCCGAAGGTTGCATCTGAGCCGCGATAGTGATCGGCGATTCCTTGGGGGCTGAGTCCGGTCATGCTGTGTGCCCAAAAAAAAGAAAATAGAAATCCGACCAACATGAGCAAAAGGAATTGCGTGTACAGCAACCTGATGTGACGGTCTGAATCACGCAGACGGAATCGGGCATTAAAATTTCGCATGCCAGTGCAGTGTCCCGGAGGCCTCAGTTGCCGAACAGGGTTCCCAATAGGCCCCTCTCGGCCTTCTGCACTGCGACCGTATCGCTGCCCATACCGGCCGGCTTCAAGTAAAATTCGTCCACCAACACCAGCACTCTCTTGACGCCGGCATTCATCGACCGGACGGACATCGTGGCGCCACTAATGTTGATGATGTCTTTGTTGATCCGAATGGGGTCCGACACCGTCTTGCCGTCATACTGCGAATTGAACCGCTTCTTTCCTACCTCGCTGCCCTTTGCATCCCGGAACACCAGCAATTCGACATCGGTGCAATTCCCTTTTGGATCGACCCCGACCATATAGGTCATCGGTTTATATTTGCCGATGGTATTGTGGATCATCGCATACCCATTGATCTTGTCTCCTGTCTCGCCGATATAGAGATCAAACGTGTCTTCAGGAAACTTCCAGCCGATGCGCTGTTCGATGAGTTCCTTCCTGTCCTGCGTGAGCCGAATGATTTCCTTGCGCACACGTTGAGACTTCGGGAGGATGGTCTTGACGGCATCTTCCTCAGTCATGAACTCTTCATACTTGAAGTCATCCTCTTTCAGGTAGCGGCGTAGTTCGTTGTCCCACACTTTCTCCGCGGCCAGTGCAGGAAATGCCGATGCGATGATTACTGTGAGTATGATCAGGGTGCGGTACGCACTCAATGTACTGAACATCCATGCTCCTTTAATTTGGTATCCAAACGGTTCTGTATATCCATCATGACCTCGGTCGAGGGCTCGGTGTCTGTCCACCCGAAGAGTCGAGAGCCGCCGCGAAACGCCCATCGCTGCCGCTCTTCAATGAAGCCGACCTTTGTTACATCCTCGAGTCGCTTAACGACCAGTGAAATCCGCGACCGATCTTTGCTGTCCCCCATGTCTCGTTGAAGGGCACCAAAGGTCCGTCCCGGCATGGGAATTTCGAGCCATCCGGTATCGATCACGCCGGAGGCTTTGTCTTGCTTTTCAATCGCACGATCTTTGACTGCAGCCAGCGCCGCTTCCCAAGCATGATCGTAACTGCACACGGCGAACCGTTCGTGCATCCCACCCAGTGACGCGCAGGCAGTCAAGAACGTGAAAGGTAGAAGGATTGTGAGTCGAGAGATGCGTCGGTTCATTGCTCTTGCGTCGGTTTGTCCAAGCCGCCCCCGAATGGGAACGGCCTGGACGTAGTTAAATTAGAAGTACGTGGCTGCTTGGATTAGAAATCCGTTCCCGTTCAATGGGCTGCCTGCATTGCCGAGGTCTCCGGCGGCCACAAGCCCCTTTGCATCCTTCTGAGTATTGAATTGCCAATCGAACTTGATGACCGTATCTTCGATCGGCCGGAAATTCAGTCCGAGGGTGAGGCGCTCCAGCTTCCGCTGGCCTCCCAGCGCGTTTTGTTTGGTACGGTCGTCCGTGTCGGTATTGACTTGTTCCCATCGCACGACTGCCGTAAACGTGGAAGCGTCGGTGAAATGGCTGGGCGCCCATTTCTTGAGAAATTCCGGCATGAAGTGATAATTGCCCTGAACATAGTACCCTTGCATGCCGGCAGGTCCAATGGCTCGGTTGGCCACCCCGGTCGCATTATTGTTGCTGATTCTCGTCCACGCTGACTCTCCGATGATTTCGAACGGGCCCCGCTGAAGTGTCCAGTCCAGCGCGAACATGTCGATGTAGCCGGCTCCAACAGCTCCAGCTGCCGGTTTATAGGCGCCGTGATAGCCGGACCCGGCAATTTCAATACCCAGCATCGGGCTGAATGCGAGGCGGCCGACGACAGCTTTGTTGTCGTCGCGATCTCGAGAGACGCTGCCCCGTGCGTTTCGCACCCCGAGATCGGTAATGCCGCCCGCCGTTTGACTCATGCCATTGACGGCATAGACTTCGTAATCCAGCTTCGACCGTGAGGACGGATACAAGGTTCCGTAAATACCGGCACCGGCTTCAAACCAGGTGCTGGGGATCACGATACGTGAGACCATCGGCCGATCGACGAGGTCGTTCAAAGGCGAATCGTGTAGCAAGTTGAACTTGCCGACGGGCATCAACAAAATACCTGCTCGAAGATTGATCGATTCGTCGATGAGATAGTCCAACTGCGCGAACTCGATCTGCATCGATCCGTCACCGGCCTGTGGGGCATTCTGGCCTCCGCGTTCGATCTCGATTTCAGTGGCAAACTTGATATGGTCAGTAATGTCCGCATAAATAAAAGGCACCAGCCGCTGTTGTCCGAATGAATTACGGCTCGGGTTGTCGAGATTCTGGCGGGACAGAGAGTTGTACATCACATCGGCATATCCACCGACAGTGGCTTTGGGGGCGCTCAAGAAAGGCTTGGCGTAAAGGAGTTTGCCGGATCCGGTTGATCCGAATCCCAACGGAATTTTTTCCTCACCTGGTCGCCCTACGCGAATGTCGGTCATCGGGCCGGTCGCGACCGGGTATTGCGGAGTCGACGCAGCCTCGGCCTGGCCAGGTGGCATGCCGCCTTCACGTCGTTCATGCTCCTGAAGCCGCTTCTCGACCGCCTCATCAACCAATTTTTTAATGTCCTCCGGGGTCATATTTTCCGCCAAGACCGGCATGGCCGGCAGACTGGCTAAGACGAGAGCCCCGAGGAGTGCCCGAATTTTCATGGGATCCTCCATCCGCGAGAAAAGTTGTAGTTTGACTCGGGACTCAAAGGTCTCTGGCCTGTGGTGAAAACCAATGTGCGCGATCGCTGCCCTGTTGTATGCCGGGTAGCAAGGCCTCCTTTCCTAGATCGAATCATACTGTGATGGTGCCCAGCCTTCGATTGACGTGAAGGGAATGACCACGATGCGCTTGCACCGTTTGCATTTGAGCTCAAGCCCCTGCCCACGAACTTTTGCAATGAGTTGTCCGCATTCGCAGCGCGTCTCACTCTCGTGGCACGACGGGGATGCCAAAGATTTTTCTGTGATCATAGGGTAATCAAGCTCGCGGGTGAAATTGAGAACGATTATTAATATCCCGATCAGTGAGGAAATGTCAAGACTCGCCATCAAATTTAGAAGGATCGCGTCTGGTCTCCATGGCATGTCCGTGCCAAGTGATTCTTTTACGATCCGGAGAGGACGGAATCACGGAGTCTTCCGTCCGACTGGGGAGAGGATTTGCTTTTGTGAGGCGTGCCGAAGAAGATAGGACTTGTGTGGAGTCCATTGGTGAAGTGTTGAAATAAGGCCAGGCGAGAGAATGTGTGGTCAACGCCTGCTGATGACGTCTGCGTGTGAGTGAGAGGGGGCGATGAGATATCATCTTTTAGTTATGACGGGGGTCATTCTGCTCTTGTTCACCTCAGGTTGCACGACGACAAGGCCAGACTCCGTTCCTGTCGTCGTGAAACGAACGCAAATGCAGATGGGAACGCTTGTGACGATCACGTCGGTCGCGTCGGATCGCCAGCGGGCACAGGATGCGGCGACGGCAGGATTTCAAGAAGTGCGTCGCTTGGAAGACTTGATCAGTACCTGGATTGTAACCAGTGAGCTTTCGCGAGTGAATGCTGCGGCCGGCAAGGAGGCCACTGCTGTCAGCGTTGACACGATGACAGTGTTGGAGTCGTCGCTCGAAATGGCCCGGTTGACGGAAGGCGGATTCAATATTCTCGTCGGACCGGCGGTGGAGGCCTGGAATGTTGTTGATGGACAGCAGATTCCATCCGACGCAGTCTTACAGGCTGTTCGCCCACTGACGGATTTGCGATCGCTCCATCTGAATGCCCCGGCAGGGACTGCCTATTTAGCCAAGGCTGGAATGCGAGTGGATGTGGGTGGGATCGGCAAAGGCTTCGCTGCCGATAGGGCTGTCGCCGCGATGCAGAAGGCCGGGGCTACTGCAGGGGTGGTGGCTCTCGCGGGCGATATCAGGACCTTCGGTAGGCTTCCGGGCGGCATGAAATTCCCCTTCGGCATCCGGCATCCCAGGCAGGAAGAGGCTGTGTTAGCCTTTATCGATCTTCAGGATGAGGCGATTTCGACAGCAGGTGACTATGAGCGGTATTTCGAGCGGGATGGGGTGCGTTATCACCACATTCTCGATCCTCTCTCTTTACTACCGGCCCGCGATTGCCAAAGTGTGACCGTGGTGGCCCGCGACGGGCTGACGGCGGACGGCCTGGACACCGGCATCTTCGTCATGGGCCGGGAACGAGGGCTGGCGTTGATTGAGCGCTTGCCGGGGGTCGGTGCCGTCATCGTCGATCGTGACGGCAAAATATGGGTCTCATCGTATCTGAAAGGAAGAGTGAGGATGAATAATGGCATCGAGTAATTCCCTCCAACGCGAACGTTCACCAGGGGGACCTGTTTGTCGGTGGCGCCTGAAGGGCGAGCTCGTTGGGATTGCGTTGAGCCTGTGCTTGTTGAGTGCATGCAGCGGCAATTCCAAATACTTTCAGGACGCAGTCAACCAAGCGACGCAGGACATGGTGGGAAAGCGCTACGGGTCTCCACACAAGACACAGGTAGCTTCCGACGGGGGAGAAATCTGGACCTATTTCGAGCGAGGCAGCGGCACTGCAGGGTTTGGCGGCCAGGTGCGCGGCGGGAGTTGCCGGGCTTATGTATTGGCGTTCGACAAGCAGAAGGTGTTGCGAGGCTGGGAACAGCGACATTGCCAGGAATAGTTCTGGGTCTTACCGGTCCAGGTAGTACCCGATGGGAACGTGTATCGTGACTGAAGCCTGTTCGAGCGGTTGGGAGAGCGTGAGAGGCGCGATCTGGCGAATCGTTTCGAGTGCTGCTTGATCGAGCAGATCGTATCCTGAACTTTTCGCGATCACCGCAGATGCAATGTGCCCGTTGTCATGAATCACAATTCGAACGACCACACGACCTTCGGCATGTTTGAGCCGAGCATCCGCGGGGTAATGTTTCAGCGCTTCAATGCGTGGCAAGAGGATGCCTGCAAGCCATCCATAGTCGGCCTTTCTGGTCACCGGAATGTCGCGAGTTGATGGGGCAAGGGCGGCGATTGCAGTGGGGGCGAGCTGCTGTTCAGGTGATGCATGAGCAGCTTGCGGCGGTGATAAGGATTGCCCCAAGGGCTCGTTGTCTTGGGCGGGTGAAGATGCCGGTGTCTGCTCTTGCCGAGCATCAGACGGGAATTCCGCCACCGTTGTGGGGGACTGTTCCATTCCGACTTCTTCATGAGGGCCTGCGAGAGGCTGGGAATGAGGAGATGCCAGAGGATGGTGAGGTTCCTGTTCAATATTCCGAGGAGGTGGAGGAAGCGCAGGGGGCGACGCTTGCAGCGTTGAAGGTGTGACGTCTGTGGTCAGAGCCGATCTTGCCGGCTGTGGTAGCTCTTGTGAAGCAAAGCGCTGAGGTGGTGATGGCTTGCTCGGTGCTCGCAGCCGCGCAGATTGTGAGCCACTCTGTGGCTGGTCGGTCGTCGGTAAGGGTGCAGATGGCGCGCCTGACGGAGTGACGACCGTCACGTCCCAATGAAACAAAGCTGACGGCGGGGCTAAGCCCACCCTGGTGGCCAACATGGCGGCGACAACCATGGCGGTGCCATGCAGGCATAGCGAAATAATCCACCCGCTTGCCCGCAAGCGAATGAAGGCGCCCGGTACGCCGGCATGCTGATGGGTCACAGGCGTACGACCTCCAGACTGACAGATTGAAATCCCAGGCCACGGATCTCATCGACAACCGACACAAAACGCTCAAGCATCGTGACTTTGTCAGCCCGAACAACCACCAGGGATTCTCGCGGGTGGGCCAGCATCACACTTTTGAGGCCATCCGCCGGGACGGGCCGGTCGTTCAAAAACAGATCACCGGTGGCAGTCAAGGTCACCACGATGGGAACATCCTTATGATCTCCGGCTTCCTTGGCCTTAGCAAGATTGACCGGGATTTGCCCCGTGCTGATGAAGGTGGCGGTGGTGAGGACGATGACGAGCAGCACCAGCATCACATCCACCAAGGGAATGACGTTGATCTGATTAACCTCGCGTTCCATGTTGCACCTTATAAGTCGTCAGAAGTTCCGCGACGCGCCGGCGAAGGATGTTGTTCATGACCACGCAGGGGATTGCCACCAGGAGGCCAACGGCCGTCGCTTTGAGGGCCAGGCTCAAGCCGATCATGATGGTATTCACGGCCATGGTTCCGGAAGTGCCCATCGTATGAAATGTCATCATAATCCCTAGGACCGTCCCCAGCAATCCGATATACGGAGCGTTGGCTGCGACGGTGCCGATGACGACGAGCCGCTTGGTCAACGCGATCTCAAAGGTTTGAACGTCTGTGAACTCCGCCGGATTCACGCGCCGGTAGTAAAGCCACCGTTCAACCGCGACAGCGACCGACCAGACGCTCAAGGCGACCAACAAGCCGATAATTCCATACTCCACCGCATTCTTCAGCACGTCCATTCGTCGATCCTCCACTCTCGCTGTTGTTGCTCGGCGGGGAAGCCCGCGGTCTATCGATTGTGGTGCCTTTGTGCGTCGTGTCTAGTATCGTAGCAGCGCATTGTGTTGATGTTAGAGCGTTGCCTGCGGCGAGCCCGGGGATTGAGGGAACAACACGGTATGCGTGGCCACTACGCGCAAGGCGATGGCGGTCCCGACCTGATAGATGCTCAGCGATGATTCACTACTATGCACGATTTGACCAGACGGCAATTGAATGGTGTAGACGTTCTCCGAGCCCTTGAATTGCCGCGCAAGAATATGGGCCTCGGCACCTTTGGTCGGGACGATGTGAATATCGTCAGGACGAATCATCACAACGACGTGCGCGCCCGTGGCGAAATGCTGCGTGTTGGGAAAGTCACCGATTTCGGTCGTCACTACGTGATCTTTTACGACCCCCTCGATAAAGTCCGCCTGCCCGACAAAATCGGCCACAAAGGGAGTCGACGGGAGATGGTAGATGGCTTCGGGAGTATCGAATTGTTCCAGACGCCCCTTGTTGAGGACCGCCACTCGGTCAGCCATGGAAAATGCCTCATCGTGATCGTGTGTGACGAGAATGGCCGTCGTCTTCGTTTGTCTCAGCAGAGCGTGGAGATCCTGGCGCATACGGCCGGCCATATCGGGATCAAGATTGCTGAACGGTTCGTCAAGGAGCAGCAGCACCGGACGGAGGGCCAAGGCGCGGGCGAGGGCGACACGTTGCTGCTGGCCTCCGGAGAGTTCATGCGGATAGCGATGCTCCAGCCCTCGCAGGCCGGTTAATGCGAGGAGGTCATCGACCACCGTCTGCTGCTGGGCTCGGGAAAGGTGGCGCAGACCGAACGCGATATTCTTGTCGACGCGTAAATGCGGAAACAGCGCATATTCCTGGAATACCATGCCGATATGCCGTTGTTCGGTCGGAATCACGGTGTCTCGCGACGAAACCAGTTGGCCCGAGAGGGCGATACTTCCCGTGGTCACCCGTTCAAATCCTGCGATGGCGCGAAGGATCGTCGTCTTGCCGCAGCCGGAAGGCCCTAACAGGCAGAGAATTTCCCCTTGATGAACCGAGAAGGTGATGCCTTCGACGGCCGGTCGGGTCGGCTCATAGGCGCATGACACGTCGCGCAATTCAAGAACCGCCGCCCGTCCGGCGGTCGTGTCCAGCGTGTTCGAGCGTATCCCTCCGGAGTTGGTTTGTGGTTCACCCGGGATGGATTCGTTGACGAGACTCACCTGGCACCCTCCTGCGCATGTCGACGCCAGTCGTTGGACACCAGCAACATCAGCGCTGGAAGGCTCAAGAGGACGATTAGCAGCGCGGCAGGCGCCGCCAGTTGGTAATACTCTTCGCTGGCTTCCAACCAGACGCGGATGGCCAGTGTATCAAATCCCACCGGTCGCAACAGCAAGGTTGCCGGAAGTTCTTTCATGGTCTGGAGGAACATCAAGACCCACGCGGCAATAAACCCGTTGCGAACGAGCGGAAGCGTCACGCGACGAAGTGTGTGCTGCGTCGTGCACCCAAGGGTGCGCGCGACTTCTTCCACATTGGGCGTGATTTGCTGCAGGGCCGGCTCCATGGATTGGAGACCGACCGGCAGAAAGTGCAGAATATATGCGATGATGAGCACCACCACTGTCCCATACAACGCCGGCGCGAAGTGCGTAAAGAGTACGAGCACTGCCAGCGCGGCCACAGGTCCCGGCAGCGCATAACCGGCATAGGCGGCTTGGAGGCAGGCGATGTTCAGCCGAGTCGGGCGACGGCTGGCGAGATACGCTAACGGGAGCCCGATGATCACGGCGCCGCTGGCGGCCAGTGCTGCGAGAAAAGTGCTGTTCCAGATAAACCCCAGGAACCGCGCATCCAGCGCTCCCTGCGAGATGGCTTCAATGCTCCAGTGGATCAGCATTGCCGCGGGGATTCCAAAAGCGGCCGCAAAGACGACGACTACGTAGCCGGTGATCAGGGCGGTTCCCAGCAGGCCTGCGTGTTGCCGTGTCGAATGGCGGTATCGGCCCGAGGTTTGATAGAAACGGCTCCGCTGGCGGAACCATCGTTCGGTCGCGAGAAAAACGATGGCCATGAGCACGAGCAGCAGGCTCAGGATACTGGCGGCTGTGTGGTCGTAGCGGCTGGTCATCTGTTGGTAGACTGCATACGTGAGGGTCTGGTATCTGAGCAAGGACACCGCCCCGAAGTCGGAAATTACATACAAGACGACAAGCGCCAACCCTGCCGCCATGGCCGGTCGGATGAGCGGGAGCGTGACCCGGCGGAGGGTTGCCCAAGGTGAGATGCCACAGGCACGCGCCACCTCTTCAAAGGAAATATTCAGATTCTGGAGAGCTCCACGCACCAGCAAATAGACGAAGGGAAAGGTGTCGAGGGACATGATGATGGTGACGCCGACAAAACTCTGGGGCGACGGCAGTCGAACGTCCGGGCCGAGGACCATCTGCCACCATTGTTCAGCCGGACCTCCCATGCCGATGAGGTGGGCATACACGTAGGCGAGAACGTAGGTCGGCATGGCTAACGGCAGCGCGAGTGCCCACTCCCACATGCGGCGGCCGGGGAAATCGTATCGGACGGTAATCCACGCCAGAGACACCCCCAGCACGAATGTGGTCAATGCCACGCTGACGGCCAACGACAGGGTGTTTCCCAGCAGTTCCGGGATGCGTGTGGACCAGAGGCGAGTCCATACAGCGGGTGCGGCCGTAACCGCCACATACGTGATGTAGCCGGTCGGAAGCACCAGAAATGCGGCAGTGAGGAGGCTGACCCACTGCAAGGGAGACGGCGGCGGAACTCGAGTGACGGTCAGCATGCTTGGCTACAGCGATCAGCGAAGGCCGACCTGCTCGATCAGGGTCAGAGTGGGCTCGCGCAATTCAGCGAGTTTGGCTAAGGGAACGAGTGCCGCGCGGAAGCTGTGCCGGTCGACAAGAGCCTGGTCGGCTTTGACGTCCGGATGCAGCGGATATTCCTTGTCCAGGTCTGCAAACAGTTTCTGCCCGGCCTGCGCCACCAGAAATTCGATCAATAGTTTAGCGCTCTCGACGTGTTTCGACGCACGTGTGACGCCGATTCCGGTCACGTTCATAATCGCGCCCATGCCGCCTTCTTGCTGATCGGTCATAATGGCCGCGATAGGCGCGGTCGGCTGCGCGGCCAGATGGCGATAGATATAGTAGTGGTTCACGATCCCAGCTGTGACCTGGCCTTTTGCGACCGCTTCCACAATTTGCGAGCTCTTCTGGTAGACCTGCGACCCCGCGTTGGTTTTCAGTCCTTGGAGAAATTGTTTGGTCCGGTCGTCGCCGTACGTGGTTTTGATGACCGACACGCCGGCCTGAAGGTACTCGCTGCCTGAATTCGGAATCGCGATTTTGTCCTTCCATTGCGGCTGACCGAGGTCGAGCAGCGACTTGATTTGCTCGGGTTTCACCATATTCGTATTGTAAACGACGATCCAGAATCGGCCGGACAGCCCGATCCAACTATTGTCGGCCGCACGGAATTGAGAAGGAATGGCCCGCTCGACCTCACGCATATTCATGGGACGAAGGAGTTTGAGCTCCCGCGCATGCTCGAGGCTGCCGGCATCGTTGGTCAGAAAGACATCGGCAGGAGTATGGTCGCCTTCAGCCTGCAAGCGATTGACCAATTCGGTTGTGCCCGAAGACAAGAGCTCGATTTGAATGCCGCTCTTCGCTTGAAACTCGTCAAGCACCGGCTTGATCAGTCGTTCGGCGCGACCCGAATAGACGACAAGTTTGTCGCCGGCTTCCGCGGTGCGGAGAGGCCACGGCGCCAAGACCGACATGGCAAGGAGCAGCGTCAGGGCATACAGAGTGCGAGGGAATACAGCCATGCGGCGTGCCTCCACGTGTGAGGACACCCCGAGGGCGTCCTAGTTGAAATTGATAAGCTGTATCAAGAGGATACCGGATGGGCCGGGAATCCGTCAATGGCGGCAGCGCGCGCAGAGTCCGTACAGTTCCAGTCGATGGGTTTGAATGACAAAGCCGTTCCTGGTGGCAACCTCTTCCTGGAGCCGTTCGATCTCGCAATTCTCGAACTCGACAATGGTCCCGCAACCCGTGCAAATGAGGTGGTCATGGTGACCCTTGTGGGAGATGTTGTCGTATTGCGTCTGGGTGCCGAAGTGCCGGGCTTGCGCAATGCCGGCTTCGCAGAAGAGGTTGAGCGTTCGGTAGATCGTTGCGAGGCCAAGATGAGGATCTTTCTTGGCGAGTTGATGGTACATCGTTTCGGCGGTGACATGTTCCTGTCTCAGGAACGCCGTCAAGATCAGCTCGCGTTGTCGAGTCAGCTTCAATTGATGCTTGGCCAGATGCTGGCGAAGCACGTCCATTTCTTTGAGGGCTTTGCTCATAACCTATGACCCGGCATAAAAAGAGGCTCATTAAAAACGAAAATGCCCTGATGGGTCAAGGGGGTTGGTGGGCAGGCATCTGCGGATTGACGAATCGGAAGTGGCCTGTTTATAGTCCTCCCCGTTGCGGCCGAACGAGGGAGATTCCATCAGGTGCGAAAGTCACATGAAATGACGATTGACCGGGCCTTGCTTCTGTATGTGCTCTCATTAGCCGAGCCCTACGGACTGTTGAGCGACGTCAAACTGCAGCAACTCTGTTTTCTTTGCGAGCTGCAACTGTTCGGAAAAGGCCTGAAAGGATTTCACTTCGAGTTTGTGCGGTTTGCCTATGGAGCCTTCAGCCGGGATCTGGATAATGACCTGACTTCACTGCGGCGCAAGGAACGGATTGAGAACTTCAGCCCGTCGGATCAGGCTCGTGACGAGATCCTCCCACTGCTGATGAACAGTATTGACGGCAATGAGACGAATGAAAAGGTCCGTGATCTCGTGCAAGCCGTCATCGCCACCTACGGGCCGCAGGATGTCACCGCCATTATGCAATCGGTTGAATCGGTGGAACTGAGTACCCCGCAGCAACCCGAGTTCAAAATCCCCATCCGCGATATCGTGTTTCACACCACGCTTCTGGTTCCTTCGCGAATCGAGACGACGGCAGAATTTCTGTTGCCCCCACCTCGGCTGGCCAAGCTGAATGCCGCGATGGGCTACTGATCGGGACGCTCACGTGTCGAGAGAGGCGATGCAGTTCGTGCCCCCGCTCGCCTTGCTGCAGGCGAGGGTTGGGGAAAGGGCCCCTGCTAGTGTCGCCGAGGCAGGGCCAGCGCCGATTGAATCGTCTGCAACATGGCCCCCGTCTCGATTGGCTCCAGCAAACAATATTCGATTTGCAGCTCGCGCACCACACGCTGAAATTTTTCACCTTCCAGAGCAGAATCGTGCAGGGCCGCTGTGACGACGATGCGGGCAGTCGGAAACGTTGCTCGAAGGTCGACCAGATCTTCCGGTCCCTGATCATCGTCGGCGACCAGGCGGGCGATGACCAGATCCAGTTTGGATGCGAGAGGCTGAGCGGAAGCGTTCTGTAAATTGGCACTATACTGAACGAAGTGTTCCATGCCGGGTAGCGCGAGCTTGATGTGCCGTTTAAGATTCGGGTCGGCGTTGATAATCAGGATATTGGCCATAGTCCCCCGACACGAAGTGATGAGAGAGAGCGATTGATCACCGTGCGACGGCCCGAAAGCATCGTGCAGATGTCTGCCCGTTTTGGCGGAGGTGGTGTCGTGAAGGTGTGCCTCCTCTCATGAAAATGGTGGTGTCAGACCAGCTGTTGATCCAGGGCATATCGAATCAATTCTGCAGTCGTTCTCATTCCGAGCTTGATGAGCAGCCGAGACCGGTACGTACTCACGGTCTTGATGCTCAGGTTGAGGTGCTCCGCGATTTCAGTCAGGCGCCGGCCTTGTGCGATCCATTGCAGAACCTCGATTTCCCGATCCGAGAGAACCGCAGGGAGGTCGCAGGCGCCCAGAGCGTTGCGGTTCACGATGGGGTCTGAGATCTGTTCCGGCGGAGACGGCGGGATATAGTTCCCGCCTTGGAGAATGCGAGACACGGCAGCACGAAGTTCCTCGGGTCCGGTCTCCTTCGTCAAATAGCCGAGGGCGCCTGCTCGAATCGCACGGGCAGCATAATGTTGTTCTGCGTAGATGCTCACGACTAAGACAGGCAGGGCCGGTTGGAGAGATTTCAGGATGCGCAAGACTTCCAGCCCCGGCATATCCGGCAAATTTAAGTCCAGGATCACCAGATCCCAGGCTGCGGTTCGAATATGATTAATCGCACTGTGAGCTGAGGTGGTTTCGGCGATGTGAAGCGTCAGTCCGTCTTCGATGAGAAAGTCCTGCAGAAATTCTTTCAAGCCGCGCCGGAGGAGGGCATGGTCATCGGCGAGCAGGATGTTGAGGTCGGTTTTGACGGCCGGTAGCGTGTCACAGGCATTCACGACCATGCGTTTCCCAATAGTTCATTGCGAGGGGCAGCTCGAGCGATTGCGAACTGCCCTTGGGGCCCTTTAGCTCGCAAACCCGGACGGCATCATTCAATGCCTTCAAGTGTCCACATGCTCATCCCTGAAACCGGTGAGCAGGGCAAAAAATACATGTCCCAACTGTGAACTCGTTCACGAATACCACGCGGCCGAATGGCTCGCCAGAGCTGAAGGGCCCTGTTATGGCCCTAGAGAAATCAGGCAGTTGACAATCCCCGACGGTGCAGGAGGGAGTGGGCGGATTACTGAGGTAGACGCTGCGAAGATCCCGTTGGCGAAATCGTGAGCCGTTACAGCCGGTAGAGGTTGCCGTATTTCATCTCGAGGTAGCGCAAAAACGGCTCCGGGCTCACGCCGTGACCGGTGACACGCCGAGCCAGATGGTCTGGCGTAAACATGCGTCCCCATCGGTGAATCTTCTGTTCCAGCCAGTGCCGGAGCGGAATCAATTGTCCGGCCGCGATGTTCTCTTCCAATTGCGGAATTTCCTGCTTCGCTTGTTCGAAAAATTGCACCGCGTACAGGTTACCCAGGGTATACGTGGGAAAGTAGCCGAAGGCCCCCATCGACCAGTGCACATCCTGTAAGACGCCGTCGGCATCCTGTTCAGGGGTGATGCCCAAGTACGCCTGCATGCTGTCATTCCACAAAGCGGGTAGATCTTCGGCGCGCGCGCGACCCTCGATCAGCGCCTGTTCAATTTCTACGCGCAGCATGATGTGTAGGTTATAGGTCAGCTCATCGGCTTCGACGCGGATGAACGAGGGGGTGACGCGGTTGATCGCGGCATAAAACTGATCGAGAGACAGGCCGGCCAGTTGCTCAGGAAACGTGTGCTCAAGAATCGGGTAGAAGCATTGCCAGAACGCCCGCGACCGCCCGACACAGTTTTCCCAGAGCCGCGACTGGCTCTCATGAAAGCCGAGCGAGACAGACTCGCCGAGGGGCGATCCATAATAGCGCGCGTCCAGCCCTTGGTCGTACAGACCGTGGCCGCCTTCGTGGATGCAACTGAAGAGACAGGACGGCAAATCCTTCTCGAAGACCCGTGTGGTCACCCGGACATCCGTCGGGTGAAAGGAGGTCGTAAAGGGGTGGGCCGAGAGATCGAGTCGGCCGCGCTCGAAATCATACCCCATGGCTACCAGGACAAGACGCCCGAACTCGAGTTGCTTCGTGTGATCAAAGGTCTGATGGAGGCAGCTATCATCAATCGTCACCTCACTGGCCTGCACGCGCTTCAGAAGCGGAACTAGTCGCGCGCGAAGCTGAGTGAACAGGGGTGTGAGTTGGGCCACCGTGGCGCCTGGCTCATAGGTGTCCAGTAGCGCGTCATAGGGCGAATCCTTGTATCCGAGATACTGGGCTTCTTCACATTTGAGGCCCAGGACCGTTTTCAGGGAAGGAAGGAACTTTGCGAATCGACTTTCTGTCCGCGCGGTCACCCAGGCCTGCTGAGCCAATGAACATTCGCGGCTCAGGCGGATGACGAAATGAGACGGGAGCTTTTTCGCGCGGCTGAAATCGCGCCAGGTTTCTCGCAACAGCGACCGTGACGGTTCATCCCAGCTGTCTGCCGCCTGCCCGGTTGCGGGGTCGATCCATTCGTTCAATAAGGACTCCATGTGCGGCGACACGAGCCGCTCATGGGCCAGACCTTCCAGCGTGGCAAGTTGTTCGGCGCGGGCCGCGCCGCCGCCTGCAGGCATGTAGGTTTCCTGATCCCATGACAGCACGGAGGCGGCACTCTGAATGCGCCGGATTTCCAGCAGCCGCGTCGTCAACGGTTCCAAGGTCTTCAAGGTCTTCACGTGTGCGCTCTTTCTTCAGAATGTCCGTGGTATGATCGCCGCCGGCGCAAATTGTCGCATAACTGTCACCCGGAGTGAAACCGATGGCCGATCTCGTGCCGCTGGATGTCGAGGCCTATGCTGCTGCCCATTCCCTGCCGGAAACCCCACTGCGCCGGGCTCTTCGCGAAGAAACCGAACGCACAATGGAAGATGCGCGGATGTTGGTCGGCCCGTTGGAAGGGGCCTTCCTGCATACGATGACCCGGCTCGTGCGGGCTGAACGAGTTCTGGAAATCGGCATGTTCACGGGCTACAGCGCCCTCTGCTTTGCCGAAGCATTGCCTGAGCAGGGCCGAGTCGTGACGTGCGAAGTGGATGAGGAGTCTGCCGCGGTGGCGCGCCGATTTTTTGCGCAGTCGCCGCATGGCCGTCAAATCGAGATCCGGATGGGGCCGGCTCTCGAAACCATGGCGGAATTGACCGGACCGTTCGATGTGATTTTTATCGATGCCGACAAAGTGAACTATGTGAATTATTACCGGCGCGCAATGGAGTTGCTCTCACCGCGCGGCGTCATTCTTGTCGACAACGTGTTGTGGGGCGGCGAGGTGCTCGCCGACCCGCCAACGGATGACCGGACGGCGGCGATTCAAGCGCTGAACCGCGTCGTCGCGAATGATACTCGTGTCACGGCCGTGCTAGCAACGATTCGGGACGGCATCTGGGTCATTACCCCCGCGAGCACTCGATGATCGGGCCTGTCGATCGCGCGCGAGGTACCGGCGGGGAACTGACGTGATGGAAAAACCGTCTGCATCCGCCGCCTATGCGGCGCTGACCATGTCGGCTTTAGTCTGGGGCGGTTCGATCGTCGGGCAAAAACTGGCGCTGGGGGCCTTTTCCGCCGTCGAAACGTCACTCTTTCGCGGCATCGGCGCGCTGGCGATTTTGATCCCGTTGTGGTGGTGGACTGAAGGTGGGCACACGACCTTCACGGCACGGGACCTCAAGTTACTGTCCCTCTTGGGACTGGGCGTGCTCGGCAACCATTTGCTGACATTGTTCGGCCTCCGCTATGTCGGTGCCTCCACCGCCGGCGTCCTGATCGGCGCGAGCCCGGTCATCACCGCGCTTCTCTCCTCACTGCTGGTGCGCGATATTCCCTTCAGGAAAGTCGCCGGGGGGTGCGCGGTTTCGTTTGCGGGAGTGGCGCTGGTGTCGGGGGTCGGAGGGGATGCTCCGCTTGGAGAGCATCCCTGGCTAGGGGGAACGCTCGTCATATTGGGGCTCGTAAGCTGGGCGTTGTATTCCATCGGCGGCCGTCAGGTGATGGAGCGGCTGTCTCCCCTGACCGTCAATTGGACGACACTCCTGCTGTCGTTGCTGCTGCAGATCCCCCTTCTGTGGACCGATCGGAAAATGCTGCTGACCGGACCAAGCACCGTGCCGGTATCCGGCTGGCTGACGTTACTCTACCTGATCGTGTTTGCCACGGCATTCGGGCAGCAAGCCTGGCTGTATGGAGTACAGGGAGTCGGCGCCTCACGAGCCGGCGTCTTCGTGAACCTCATTCCTGTGTCGGCTCTTCTGTTGTCGGCCCTGGTCTTGGGTGAGACGATTGGATTGCGGGAATGTCTGGGCATTCTCCTCATCCTGGCAGGGGTGTGGTTGGTCGGGTGGCAGTCGGCCCGCGGGAAGCGCGCCGGGTAACGCAACGGCCCTAGACAGGGCGTCGACGCTCGCCCCGCATGGCACGCCGTGTCATGTAGCTCATAAAACTACGTATCATTCCCTCCAAGAAACAGCAGTCTCGACAGCCCTCCGGTAATCAGCTACAGTGGACACTTAGTCCAGTTATTCTGTACGGCCTTCATGTCATGCGAGTCTCCCCGCCGGAAGTGCACGTGTACGACGCCGGGGAGGAGTGCTGTCAGGCGACGGCAGCTTTCTGCAGGATGATCCAATGACCAAGTTACGAGTGGGAGTCATCGGAGCCGGCGCATTTGCCGAGTGCTGCCACGTACCGGGCTTGCAATCGCATCCGGACGCAGAGGTCGCCGTGCTCTGCGGGCGGGATTGGGAGCGCACCATGGCGGCGGCGAAGCGGGTGGGGGTTTCGGACGTCTCGATCGACTATGAAGCCGTCTGCGCCCGGGCCGACCTTGATGCGATCACGATCGCCACTCCGAATGTGGTCCATGCCCGCCAAGCCCTGGCTGCGTTCGCGGGCGGCAAACACGTCTTTTGTGAAAAACCGCTTGGGATGAACACGGACGAAGCGACGGACATGTTTCGCGTCGCGAAGGAGAGCCGCAAGATTCACCAGACCGCCTTCACCTATCGGTATCTGTATGGCGTGCAGGAACTGAAGCGGCGATTGGGAAACGGAGACATCGGTGAGCCGCACTATGTGGTGGTGCACTATGATTCCTGGGACGGTCTGAGGCCTGGTGCTCCGATCGGCTTTCGTGAACAGCTCGATTCAGCCGGGGCCGGAATGCTGTATGACGTCGGGTCGCATCTCTTCGATCTCGTGCGGTTTGTGGTCGGGCCGATCGAAGCCGTTTCCGGCAATACCGTTCTGATCCCACGGGCAGGGATCGACGTCAGGACCGGCGAGCCTGCCCGCGTGGAGACAGACGATATTGCGTCGGCGGCATTTACCTGTGCCGGCGGGATCCAGGGGCAGATGTTTGCCAGTCGCGCGACGCCGAATGCCGGCGATAAGGCCTATATCGAGGTCGTGGGCCGAGAGGGAGCGTTGAAGGCTTCCTTGAGTCGGGGGTCGGTGGATGTGCTGAAAATCAGCCGCCCGCTGAAACCCGCCTGGGAAGTCGTGCCCTTGCCGGAGCAAGCCTCGGATGGCCGACCCCATTGCCTGTTCCGCATGATGCACAGTTTCGTCGATGCCTGTTTGCGTGGAAGCTTGGATGCCGAGGTCGATGCGTCCTTTCAGGATGGTCTGGCGGTACAACAGGTCATGGATGCGGTACGGCAGTCTTCAACCGAGTCCACGACCATCTCCCTGGACACCAATCTGCATTTCACGCCGTTCCGCGGAATGGCCTGATCGAAGCCCTCTGCCTCACATTCTCTCTCCTTGCCGGTCCTCAGCGTTCGTGGTGATGTCTTCGCCTGCCGTCTCTCGGCAAATCGTCACATGACACACCTATGATACAGCCCATTGTGCCATCCCCTTGACGCATCGAGCCGCTCACGGGAAAGGTCCTTAGCCTAACCCCCTAGTATTTCACGGAGCTTTTTTGCCCACACCGATGGCACGATCTTTGATACATGCAGCTCCCGAAGACAGTGTGGAGATCTATGGATGTGGAAGGATTTGCAGCCCGGACGACATGATGGAGCGCCTGACATAAAGGAGAACATGCCATGTGGAATGATCAGCAAGAGAGAGTGCGGATTGCCCAAGGCGATACTGCCCGAGCAGGATCACCCCAACTTCACCTCGCGTCGAGCCCGACTGTGGCGGTGAAGCGTCGCCCCGAGGATTTGACTCCGCGCGAGCAGGAAATCCTGCAGCTGGTTTGGGCTGGATTGACCAACCGCACCATTGCGGAGCAGTTGCATATCAGCATCAAGACCGCGGAGGCGCATCGGGCCAATATGATGAAGAAGCTCCGTGTCTCCAATATCGCGCAGCTATTGAAAACGGCGCTGGAAGAGGGGCTGCTCGCCACCCACGCGGGCTGAAGGGATTCGCGGCGGCCCGCGCTCTCGGAGGAAGTCCCACTTCCGGCAGCGCGGCGGCTCCCCGCGAGTCCGTCCCCTCCCGGCATAATTCAGGCTCGCACCGGCGACGGGGTTTACAGTACAATGCCGGACCGTCGCAGGAGCGAGTCGTGGTCGAACAGCGCATCGAAGAAATCACTCGGGCGAATCTCGCCTTTTACGCCGCCTTTGAAAGTCTGGATATGCTCCAGATGGATAAGGTATGGGCCCACCTCGAATACGTCACCTGCATTCACCCGGGCTGGACGCTCCGAAGCGACTGGCCTGCGGTACGCGATTCCTGGGTCCTGATCTTCAACAACACCTTTTCCATGAAATTCGAGTTGGCCGACGTGCAGGTCCAGGTTGCAGGCGACCTGGGTTGGGTCATCTGTACCGAACATCTCACTAGCCGCCAGGACGACCAGCCGGTAGAAACCCGCGTGCTCGCCACCAACCTGTTTGAACGGATCGGTGATGAGTGGTTGATGATTCATCACCACGGCAGCCCCGTCATGGGGTAACGGTACCCGGTGCGGCCCAATCTCGGTATCCCGACCAGCGCAGCAGTCCGGATGTCGGCTTGCCGGCGTGAGGTTTCTGTCCGATCACCCGATGGCTGTGAATGATGCCCGTGCCATGTGAATAGGGAATCGTCCGTCATGAAACCAGTTGTGTTCGCCATCAGGTGGGCCGGGTGGGGGGCTATCCTGTTATCCGGATGCGCCACGGTGGCACAGATCACGACCCTGTCGGATGAATCCTGTCGCCAAAGGGTGCGCGGTCAGCTTGAATCCATTCTCGTCGAAGAGGGGGAACAACCGGAGACGGCGAATCGTCTCGCCGTCAACACCACCGTCGTGTTGGCAACCGGCGCGTTGGGGCCTCGCCCCTTCGGCGTATCTTCGCCGTCCGGCACCGATTACAGTTTCTTTGTCCAACGCAAAAGCGAAACCTGCCTCCTGCGTCTCTATGGCCGTCGAAAAGGATTCACGCGTTACACCAACAATCTCACCTATATTTCGACACGTTCGCTCGAAGGTTGTGCCTGCGCCGAATGACCGGTGCCCGCCCGTCGTGTCCACGCCCTAAATCATCAGTGCTGCATCCCTTGAGCGGCTCGGGCACCCGGCCAGGGCAGCGCTCTGCCTAGTTGTCGCTCGACTGTCTCACGGCGACGGTTTGGCACAACTCCAGCGATCGTGACACAGAGGCCGGTTGTCTTCCTCTCCTCGCAAGAAAGACGCAAGTGATTGTATTTTCTTTGAATGAACGCCTGGCTCGCTCGTGGCACAAGCTTTGATCTAGTGCCTGGTGGATGTCGTAGGGCGAACACCTTGGGGAGATCAAAGGAGGGAATATGGCAGTGAAAGAAGGTCCAAGTCTCTGCTGCAAGCCTGTGAAGGAGGATCAAGCCATGACGGTGAAGGGGTTTTTGCTCAAAGACGGGCAAGAGCAGGAGTATCTGTTGGCCATTCAGCCGGCGACGCATGGAATGTTCGAACGACTGATTGTGCGCCAAAAGGTCGATGGTTGTTGGGTCGAACTCAACGGCAACGCGCAAGGCAGCTGGCAACCGCGCACGCAGGCCATTACGGCCGTGTTGGGGTATCTCCAACGCCTGTGGGATACTTCGAAACCGGTTGTGACGCGGGAGAATTAACCACCGGCGTCTTATGAGACCCTAAGCTCCGCGATTGGCGAAAAAGGAGAGGTACCATGCTGGCCGAAAAACAAGAGAGGGTGGGGAACAACCAAGACGCGGCTGTGGGCAGATCGTCCAGGATGATCCGCGAGGTGTCCGGCGGCGCCGACATGTCCGTGCCGAAGCGTAGACCGGAAGATCTTACCCCGCGTGAACTGGAAATTCTTCGCTTGATCTGGGATGGTCACACCAACCGCAGCATTGCGGAATTGCTCAACATCAGCATGAAGACCGCCGATACGCATCGGGCCAATATGATGAAGAAACTGCGAGCCTCAAACACCGCGCAGCTGCTCAAGGCGGCGCTGGAAGGAAAATTGTTGGGTACTCACGAGGGAATTCGGCGGTCAGAAGGGACGAAATAGATGCTGAGGCATTCGGGAGGATGTCGCCTCATGTGTTGGCAGGCACTTGCGCGGGGCGAGGCGAGCGAGCCGGGAGGAAATGGTCACAAACCAGGGATGGGGTGAGGAAGATCCTTGGTGCCCAGGGTCTCAAGCCACTCACCTGCAATGACATCGCGCTCTTCCATCCTCATGCCGGCATATTTGCGGAACATCTGGGGGCCGCGACGGCGCCGCCAGGTCAAAAACCCCAGGAAGTGATCTTTGCAAATAGAACGGGTCCCTGCCGGCGCATACACTCTCGCCTGACACCCATCGATCAAACAGCTCTGTCCGCTCATGTCTGCCTCCCCGTCATTCGAGCGAAGTATGCCGGAGATCCCCTCGCAAATGCAATGCGACACGCGAGGCTGGTGAGTCCCGACGGCGGCGCTCATCTGCCACCCCAGATGCGTGGATCGCTTTCTCGTGCCGGGCAGGGAATTCGCTTGCAATCCTATCCGGCAGCCAGGTACCGTACCCTGATGCCCAATCAGATTGGGGCCCAGTGCTCGAGCCTATCCATGGTCATGCAGGTCATATCGGTGGTTGGAGCCTTGATGGTGCTGATCGCCTATGGCCTCATTCAGGCCGGCACGTGGCGAGAGCTGGATGCGGGCTATTTGGCATTGAACATCATCGGATCTCTGCTATTGGGGATCGTGGCGATTGAAGATCGACGGGTGGGGTTCGTCCTGTTGGAATTTGCGTGGGCAGGAATCGGGCTGGTCGGGGTAGCCCGGTCGATACGCGCCCGGCGCACCGCGCGCGGCCTCTGATTCTGGATGACATCATACACATCAGGCAGTCTTGTAACGAAGGAGTAGGTCGCTATGGCAGGGTTGTTGTCGGCGGATGACGTGTTTGAACAGGCGAAAAATGCGGCGGTCGGGGCGACCAGCGCGGATGAAAAGGCGCTCCAGATCGATTACGAAGCGTTGCAGGTCAAGTTTCGCGCTGCCCTCGGCGATCGCAAGGTCGCGCGGTGCCATATCAACAAGTTTTTGCCCGAAGGATACGAAGATCAGGGACGGTTCAATCTCATCCTCTTGACGGTCGGGAATGTCATTTTCGATATCGTGATCGGCGATTCCTATTTCCGCTACGATGTCGTCTCGGTCGGGCAGTTGGACAAGGTGCAAGTGATCGACGCCATGTGGGACAACCGGGAAAAGCGCCGTGAGGAACCGTTCTTGAGCCTCCGGCTGATGCATGCCGAAGAAACCCATCTGTTGCTGGCCTTGGACGATGAGGAACGGAGGAGCCTGCTCGGATTCGCCTCCGCCGTATCGGCTGTGCGCAATCCCGAAAAATAGATATTGCTGCCAGATCACAAAACGGTGACGACTGGTTTTCGTGATTGAGATCCCCGCAGGATAGTCAAAATGGCCGTCCAGCAAGGCCGCAGCAAGTGAAGGGCTGAGGCGTACCTTCGGGGGTACGTTGAGGCCCTGAGCGATGCGAGAATGCTGCTGGCGGGTGTTTTCAGTATCCTGCTAAGAGCGAACGTAGAACGGAAGGGCATGGACGATTGCCTGATGGCGCGTCCCTGCCGCTTCCACGCTCAGCTCGGTATTCGGCGCAGAAAAGTCGCGTAGCGGAAAGCCGAATGCCAGGACGGCATTGCGCTGCGGTGAGAAGACGGCGCTGCTGATCCATCCTACTTCCCGATCTCCGCTGAATAGCTTCGATCCCCGTGCCGGAACTGTCTGATCCTGGATCACCAACCCCACCAGATGCCGGCGAACGTTTCCGTAGGTGTCCATCCGCGCCACCACTTCCTGCCCCGGGTAACAACCCTTTGAAAGGCTGAAGGCCTTGTCTTCCAAGTTGGCTTCCGGCGGAACAATTTCCTCGTTCAAATCGGGTCCGGCCTTGGGAAGCCCTGCTTCGATCCGCAACAGTTCACGTGCTTGAGAACCCACGGGTTTGATGCCGACCGGAGCGCCTGCAGTCATGAGCCGGCTCCATGCCGCCTGAAGGCCATCAGCAGGCAGAAGGATTTCCAGATCCTGTTCGCCCGTTTCTTCTGTGCGCATGATCAGGGCTGAGTGGCCGTCGATGGTGGTAGAGATGGTCTGGAGAAGTTGTAAGGTCTGGACCTTGACGCCGAATGCCGCTTCCATTACCTCCGCGGATTTCGGCCCGCTCACGAGCAGCAAGCCCCAACTGTCCGCGCAATTTTCCATCTTGGCTTTGGTGCCGTAGAGAAGAAACTTTCGGAGCGCCTGAAACGTGGCCTCTCCGACTTCACCGACATCCTCGATCCAGACCGCCTCGCTTTGGATGTACACCCGGAAATAGCCGAGCATTTTTCCCTTATGGGTGAGGAAGCTGGAGTAGCGGCCCTGCCCAGGCTCAAGCGGGAGGATATCGTTGCTGATGATGCTCTGGAGCCACTTGATGCGGTCATCGCCGGTCACTCGAATCTTTCCGCGCTGTGACAAGTCCGACAATCCGACAGCGTTCCGCACGGCGGCATGTTCCGCGGTGACGTCGCCATATCGCGCTGGCACGGACCATCCCGTGACGTCTTCGAATGTGGCGCCGAGTTGCTGGTGTTGGTCATGGAGGCGAGACTGTTTCATCGGGCTTGTGCTTTCTTCTGTCAGCGGTCGGCGTTCAGCTCAGAGCCGGCGGCTGCTTGCCGGCCGCGGTTCGTGATCAATTCTTCGACGAGCTCTCTCGTGCGGGCCGAGAACTCGTTTCTCGAAACAATCTTGGTGACCCCGAGCTCCTTGGCTCGGCGCCAGGTGTCGACTTCTTCGTGATTGGCGAAGGCCAGGATGGGCAGTGCGCGCAGGGTGGGATGACGCTGGATGGTTTCCAGGGCCTGGAAGGCATCTACCGCGAGGTCGTTCATGTTCAAGATCAGGGCGGCTGGATCTGCCGAAGCCGTCTTGTCTGCCACGTCCTCTTGGTGACGAATGCGTTCCAAGGTATACCCTTGCGGGCGCAAAGCGTCCCGGATCTTGGTGTAAAAGAAAATGTCGGTGACGGCCACGAGGATGGTGGTATTCATCGAAAATCGATCGATCTAGTTCAGTGAGCTGATCAGGCGGCCCAGCGCTTTCTTCGCCAGAGCATAATCCGGATTGAGGGCCAGGGCTTGCTTGTAGCAGTCGATGGCCTCGCTCCACTTGCCTTGGCGTTCGTAGACGCGTCCCAGGTTCAGATGCGGGAACGCCGGGCTTTCATACCGTCTGGCCTGCATCGCCCTTTGAAACCAGGGGATCGCCTCGTCCAGGTCGCCCTTTTCGATCAAATAGGCGCCGATGTCGTTGTAGGGATTGCCGAAGTGCGGATCGCAGGCAATCGCCTTATGGCATTCCTCGATCGCTTCGTCCAGCTTGCCCATGAAACTATAGGTCCAGCCGAGAAAGGTATAGGCTTCAGCCGTCTGATGGGTCGCCAGTGACAGTTTGTACAGGCTGACGGCTTCTTCCAACTGCCCCTTCATCTGCTGTTCGTAGGCTTGCTGAAACAGTTGCCAGGCTTCGCGCTTGTCTTCCTCGCTGCCGTCGCCCTGTATGAGAAAATCTTGGACATCCATATGCGGCTTCTGAAACGGGTCGCCGGCTGCGTTCTCGGTCGCTCAATCGATTCGACGTACTCATGCAGTACGCCTCGTCGATTTCGCTTCCTGCGGCCTTGCCGGCAACCCGTTTGAGAAGCCGCAGGGTAGTGTGAGTTACCGACTCTTCAATTTCTTGTGAATCAGCTCCGCGCCGTACCGGCCTGAGAGCAACATCGAGCCGAAGGCCGGGCCCATGCGTGGCGTGCCGAACACCGCTGCAACGGCTAGTCCGATCACGAAGCAATTGGGAGAGACTTCCCCGGTCCGATCCATGACTTCCTCTTCCGATCGCGACACCCACATGGCGCCGTTGCCCGGAACCTGCTGGTACAGCCCTCGTTTATGGAGAAGGTTCACCACCACCGCATCATGCCCGGTGGCGTCAACGACTATCTTACTCTCTAATGCGATGGGATCGACATGGATAATATCGTGCCCGGCCATTTCGGCGGTGGTGCTATTGACCACGACCCCTTCGAGCACGCCTTCGCGGCGTAAAATCAGATCGACGACGCGCGTCAGATTCATGATCTTCGCCCCCGCATCATAGGCCGCCGCGATCAGCGCGCCCGTCGCGTGCGGAGGATCGACCATGTACATGCCGGGACATTCTTTGATCGGCTTACAGGGCACACCCACTTCTTTGAGGATCTTGTGGGCCGGAGCGCAGATCGTGGCCTTGTTCATGAGGTAGCCGCCGGACCAGAATCCGCCGCCCAAGGCCAGGCTTTGTTCGACGATCAGGGTCTTCACACCCATCCTGGCGAGATCGTGGGCGCAGATCAACCCTGAAGGGCCGGCGCCGACGATGATGACATCGCTCTCGATCAGCTGATCGAATTCTTTATAGTATTCCCGTGCAATCTGGCGGGTGATATCGCGCTCGCGTAACGGTGCCGGCTTTGGCTTCCCCATACTCTCTTTCCTCTCAGCGGCTGCTGAATATGACTCCCGGCTTCGTGCTCGGCTTCATCAAATCCTCAACGCACCCCTGAGGGTACGCCTCCGGTTTGGATTCGCCTGCGGCCTCGCTGGGCAGCCATTTTGACCAGCCTCATAGATAGATCTCAGAGCCGGATTTTTTAAATTCTTCCGACTTTTCTTTCATCCCGATATGAATGGCCTGCTGCTCTTCCAATTCCTTTTTGGCCGCGTAGTCACGGACATCTTGCGTGATTTTCATCGAGCAGAAGTGCGGCCCGCACATGCTGCAAAAATGGGCGACCTTGGCCGCATTGTCCGGCAGTGTCGCATCGTGGTAGGCGCGGGCAGTCTCCGGATCGAGCGCCAGGTTGAACTGATCCTCCCAGCGGAACTCGAACCGCGCTTTCGACATGGCATTGTCGCGAACTTGCGCGCCCGGGTGCCCTTTGGCCAAATCCGCCGCATGAGCGGCGATTTTGTACGTCACCACGCCGACCTTGACGTCTTCCTTGGTCGGCAGGCCCAGATGTTCCTTGGGTGTCACGTAGCACAGCATGGCGCAGCCGTACCAACCGATCATCGCGGCGCCGATTCCGGAGGTAATGTGGTCGTACCCCGGTGCGATATCGGTGGTCAGCGGCCCCAGTGTGTAGAAGGGCGCCTCCTGGCATTCCTTGAGCTGCTTTTCCATGTTCTCTTGAATCATATGCATCGGCACGTGGCCGGGCCCTTCAATCATGACTTGCACATCATGCCGCCAGGCGATCTTGGTCAGTTCGCCGAGGGTTTCCAATTCGGCAAATTGCGCCTCGTCGTTGGCATCGGCAATCGACCCTGGCCGTAGGCCGTCGCCAAGGCTGAAGGCCACGTCATAGGCTTTCATGATTTCGCAAATCTCTTCGAAGTGCGTGTAGGCAAAATTCTCTTGATGGTGCGCGAGGCACCATTTGGCATGGATGGAGCCGCCACGCGAGACGATGCCGGTCATGCGTTTGGCCGTCATGGGCACGTAGCGCAGCCGCACGCCCGCATGGATGGTGAAATAGTCCACGCCTTGCTCGGCCTGTTCGATGAGGGTATCGCGGAACAGCTCCCAGGTCAGATCCTCCGCCTTGCCGTTGACCTTTTCGAGCGCCTGGTAGATCGGCACTGTGCCGATCGGGACGGGCGAGTTCCGGATGATCCACTCACGCGTCTCGTGAATGTTTTTGCCGGTAGAAAGGTCCATCACCGTGTCGGCGCCCCAGCGAATCGACCAGATCATCTTTTCGACTTCTTCCTCGATCGTGGAAGCGACGGCCGAGTTGCCGATGTTGCTGTTGATCTTCACGAGGAAGTTCCGGCCGATGATCATGGGCTCGGTTTCCGGGTGATTGATATTGTTCGGGATGATGGCACGGCCGCGGGCGACTTCATCGCGCACGAACTCGGGGGTAATGATGTCCGGGATTCGAGCGCCCCAGGCCTGACCGGGATGCTGCCGCACTCCGCCGCCATGGCCATTGGTCGAGGCCATCAGTTCTTTGGCTCGTGCGCGCGATTGATTTTCCCGGATGGCGATGAATTCCATTTCGGGTGTGATGATCCCCTGCTTGGCGTAATGCAGCTGGCTGACGTTCCGTCCGGCCTTGGCGCGGAGCGGTTTGCGGATGTGTGTAAACCGGAGGTCTGCCAGTTTCGGATCAGCTGCGCGCTCGCGGCCGTATTGCGACGTCACCTGCGGGAGTTCTTCCGTATCCTGCCGGGCATCGATCCAGGTCCGGCGCAGCGGCGGCAAGCCGGCGCGTACATCGATCGTCACATCCGGATCGGTATACGGACCGGATGTGTCGTACACGGTCACCGGTTGGTTGGGCATGCCGCCGTTGCCGTTGGTGGAGCGCGTGGGCGTGAGGCTGATTTCACGCATCGGCACCCGCACGCCGGGGAGCGACCCTTCGACATGCACTTTGCGCGAGGCCGCAAAAGGGGTGGTGGTCAGGCGTGCCGTGGAGGGCTTGGAGCCGTGACCATTGTGTGAACCGTTCTGTGTATGGGCCTCGCTCATGGCGGAATTCCTTTCGTCGAAGGTGAGCGGTCTGATGGCCAAAAAATAAAAAAGCCGCATCCAGCTTGGGTGCGGCTTGAAGCGATCACGAAGCCAGTGAACCGGTCGCTTCCCTACGCTGGTATTACCCAGGTCAGGTTGTGAGGGTCGCCCGATCGCTCGGACTCTCAGCCGGATGGCACCCCTAGCTGTCGTCGGTGATCGTACCGACCTGTGGATACGAAGTCAATGCGCTGGAAGGCCCAGTGATGGAAGGCCCTCTCGGACGGGGAGTCGAGTTCTGAAGAGACCGTACCGTCAAGAGCGACGACGCAGAATGATGCTGACGCAGAATGATTCTGAGGATGCGGGGGGAAGCACTGCGCGCTTGTATCGCATCAGATACCGATCTCGTATCGTATCGGATACGAGAACAGATGCCGCGCCGCCGCCGCTCTTCCGCATCTTCGAGAGGTATGTGTGTCGCCGCTCCCAGGCGGTGAGCCGGACGCGCCGTATTTCACAGACTTCCAAATACGTGCTTTCTTTTGGCACCCGCTGAATGCGCTGCTGTCAGCTGCGGTATACGGCTTGCTCTAGAGAACCTGTTGGAGCACTTCCCTGCAACCGCCCCATGGCAACGATCCGGACGAGGTGAATCGTGTTGCTGCACATTGCTCTTCAGGAGGGCTTCCATCATGACGAGGTGCGCGTGCTGGTGGATGCTCGGGAGGCATTGGCGAATGGCGATGTCACTACGCGTCGACAAACCGGATATGCCGGTTCCGTGGACCTCGATGTGACGCGCAGCCCGGTCATGGTGGAGGTGGTGTTGAGCAAGCGGGGGGTGACTCAACGCAAATCGGTGTCGGTGGATCGTCCGACCTATGTCGGCCTGTCCCTCACGATGGAAGGGGAAGTGGTCTGGAAGCTCTCACACGAACCCTTCGGATACCTGTGAGAGGCGTTCCGGATCGGTGCCGCATGACGGTCGTGGCTTCTCACAACAGGAGGCAGAGCATGAAAGAGCATGACCACATTGATCAGGAGTCTCTCGCCGAAGCATCCGAAGCGGCTCGTCCCGGCATAGAGCCTCTTCTCCCGATTATCCCTTGGCCGCCGCGCATCCGGGTGAGCGGGCTGTATGTGGCATCGAGGATCGTGACGCCGCCCATTCCCGCCCCTGGCCCCTTGCCGATTCAGCCCGTTCCGATTCCTCAGCCGCTGCCGGGCATGGTGCCCACATCAGCCGCTCCCTGGCAAATTGAGGAACTGCTTCCCTGGGGCCTGCTTCGCGAAGAACTGCGCCTCGATGTCGATGGGCGGTATCCGCAGATGATGGCCAGCGGAACACTGTACGGGGTGCTGGCCAAACGTGTGCACTGGATTGCCCGTCTCACCGCATCCGGGCCGAACGCCTGGACCGGTTCGATCTGGTTTAAGGATGGCGATGTCGCAGGGTTCCCCTACACGACGGTCGACATCACCACAACGGCAACCTTTCTCTCCAGCCAGCGCAGAGCCGTGGTTCGACTGTCGGGCGGCGGCACGTCGGTCCGCACCAGAACGCTGGCGTTCAAATCACCCTATTTCCGGTCGGTCGAATTTGAGTTTGACTGCGCGACCGCAGTCACGGCCACCACGAAAATCGGCACGCATGACCACCCGAATCGTCCGGCCACCTTGCCGAACGAAACGCTCTCGATCGAGGAGGTCTACCGGAGGGTCGGGTTCGACGTACGGAAATCGGGGAGCGATACCATCGTGCCCATCGGCGATGCGGGCACGAATGCGCGTTGGAGCGACAACGAAATGCACGATGCCATGCAGGTGTACTGGTCGCGATTTGCGGGCAAGGCGCAGTGGTCTCTCTGGGTGTTTTTCGCCAAGCTGCACGAACAAGGCACAAACCTGGGCGGCATCATGTTCGACGATATCGGGCCGAACCATCGTCAGGGCACGGCGATTTTCAATGACTCGTTCATCTCCACGGCGCCGACCGGCGATGCCAAGCCGGTTGCGTGGGTCGAGCGGATGCGGTTCTGGACGGCCTGCCATGAAATGGGGCACGCCTTCAACCTGGCGCATTCCTGGCAGAAGCAGCACCCCCCGGACTGGGGCACGCCCTGGATTCCCTTGGCCAATGAGCCGGAGGCTCGCAGCTTCATGAATTATCCGTACAACGTGTCGGGCGGGCAGACGGCATTTTTCTCCGACTTCGGCTACCGCTTCAGCGACAACGAGTTGGTATTCATGCGCCATGCGCCGGAGCGGTTTGTGCAGATGGGGAATGCCGATTGGTTCGATCACCATGGTTTCGAGCAGGCGAGCAGCTCACCGGAGCCGTCGCTGAAGCTCAACCTTCGAGTCGAACGGGCACAAGCCACCTACCAGTTTCTCGAGCCGGTCGTGCTCGAACTCCAGCTGACCAATATCGGACCGCGACCGCTGGTGCTGGAGAAGGAATTGTTGTCCATGGCGGATCATATGACCGTCATCGTCAAGAAGCGGGATAAGCCGGCTCGCCAGTATCTGCCCTTTGCGCGCTATTGCCATAACATGCAGGCGCAAGTGGTCATGCCCGGCGAGTTCGTCACCGATTCGCTGTTCATTTCCGTGGGACGAAACGGGTGGGACATCGCCGAACCGGGCTACTACACCATCCAAATCGCCCTCCATATGGAGACGGAAGACATTGTTTCTGACGCGTTGACCATTCGTGTCGCCCCACCCCGCGGGTACGATGAGGAATTCGTCGCGCAGGATTTCTTTTCCGATGAGGTCGGCCGGATCCTCAATTTCGACGGGAGTGCCGTACTCCGCGGAGGCAACGATACGCTCCGCGAAGTGAGCGACCGGTTCGGCGATCGTGCGGTAGCCTATCATGCGCGCGTGGCCTTGGCTGCGCCGCTGGCAAAAGACTACAAGGTGCTCGACATGGGCGACCGCATGGGAGAAATGGCGTCCGCCAAGGAAGCCGGCGGCCGTCTCCGCCGCGCGGCGCCTCATATTGAAGAAGCGCGGCAGCTCTATACGAGCGCGTTACTCGAGAAAAAAGACCAGGCCATCGCGACTTTGGGCCGCACCGATTATGAATATTATCTCGGCCGGTTCAGAGCGGCCCTGGTGGAGCATGGAGCGGTCCTGAAGAAAGAACCCCGCGATGTCCGGCGAGATGCCAAGCGAGAAAAGATCGGTGATGTCGAGCACACCATGCGGGTCATCAAAGAGGCCCTGTCCAGCCTGAAAGAGCAGGAGCCGGTCCCTCGCTAGGCCGGACGGATAGGTGCGTCAGCGGACCGATGCCCTGAGGCCTCGGTCCGCCGGCGCTCGCGTTGCCGGATCGACAGGTGTAAGATTTTTTCTTGGGTGCATGACGGACTGCGCTCAGAGAAACGGAGGCACCTCATGAACACAAGAGGGTTTTGGCTTGGGCTCTTTCTGGGAGTGAGCGGGATGGGGATTCTCGGCCAGTGGGGGCCTGCCGCCGCAAGTAAAGACACCGACCCCTCCGGCTGTATTCCCGCCGCGGCGGTGGCGGAGTATCTGCATAGCGTCATTCAGGCCGATCGCACGTTTTACACCACGGATATTGTCGAGCGGATGCAGATGCGGGGGATCGCCTTCGCCGCCGAAAACTGGCGAGAGACCTCGCGGCTTCCTCTGCCGGCTCAATATTTGTTGGAAACCGGGCGGCTCGTGGCAGCGGGGCGTAGCGGCCTGCAATACCGGCTGATCAGCAACTGGGCGATCAATGCCAAGAACCGGCCAAGGACCGACTTCGAGCGAGCCGGCCTCACAGAAATTCTGGTCAATCCCGATCAGCCCTACACGGCAGTCACAAGCGACGGCGGCCCCCCGGTGTTTCAAGCCATCTACGCAGACAAAGCTGCGTCGCAATCCTGTGTCGGCTGCCACAATGCCCACCCGAATAGCCCAAAGAAGGATTTCAAGCCGCAGGACGTGATGGGAGGGATTGTGCTCAGCATTCCGCTGGGGCGATAGGTTCACACATTTGCTGTCGCTGAATGCGCTGCGGGCGTATGCCACGAAGGCTGAGATGTTACATGCCTTGTTGCGCGAGCCTGGTGTTCAGTGTGCGGAGGATAATGGCAAAGACGAGCGCTAATACTCCCGTTACCAGCACAGAGCCGGGCGCTCATGCAGGTGTCCGTGCCGGATCAATTACCTGCTAGACACCGGCTTCTCCTTCCCCTTTGACCCATCCCGCCATTCTTCGTAGGCCATCTGCGTCGACTCATTTCATTGCGTACCCGTGACAGGGTGTCGTAAAATCTCAGGGTGTAAGTTCCCTCGTGGTCTAGTTTTTGAATCAACCGAAAGGCTGCAGGTGAAAACGGTCGCCACGCTTCCCCGTCCCATTACCGACTATCAAGCTCTGTCTGCCGAAGAACTCTTCGAGCGCACCCGTGCGGCCAAACGCCGGTTGGGCGACCAGGTCATGGTGCTCGGTCATAACTACCAGCGTGATGAAGTCATTCAACATGCCGATTTCCGCGGCGATTCTCTCATTCTGGCGCAAGTCGCCGAGCAGCGTTCCGATCGTCCCTATGTGGTCTTCTGCGGCGTGCACTTCATGGCTGAAACCGCCGATGTGCTGAGCCGGTCCAATCAAACTGTCATTCTTCCCGACATGGCTGCCGGCTGCTCCATGGCCGACATGGCGGCGATTGAACAGGTGGAACAGTGCTGGGATGCGCTGGGCCGGGTGGTGCCGGTGGAAGAAACGGTGATGCCGGCGGTCTACGTGAACTCCGCCGCAATCCTCAAGGCTTTTTGCGGCGAACATGGCGGACTGACCTGCACCTCGTCGAACGCGCGGAAGGTCATTGAATGGAGCTGGGCGCGGCGCGAGAAGATCCTGTTTTTCCCCGATGAGCACCTGGGCCGGAACACGGCGAATAAAATGGGCATCCCGCGCGAGCAGATGATCGTCTGGGATCCCTACATGCCGCGTGGCGGCAATTCTGTGGAGGCCATTCAGCGGGCGAAGTTGATCCTGTGGAAGGGCCATTGCAGTGTGCACCAGATGTTTCAGCCGTCCCACGTGGACTATTTCCGCAAGCAGCACCCCGAGGTGAAGGTGATTGTGCATCCAGAATGCCATGAAGATGTGGTGAACAAAGCCGACCTCGTAGGCTCGACGGAATACATCATCCGCACGATTACGGCGGCACCGGCTGGCACCACCTGGGCCGTCGGTACGGAACTCAACCTCGTCAATCGCCTGAAGCATGAGCAGACGGACAAGAAGGTGTTTTTCCTTTCTTCCACGGTCTGTCAATGCGCCACGATGTACCGCATCGATGCCCCGCACCTCTGCTGGGCGCTGGAAAATCTCGCCGACGGCCATGTCGTCAACCGGATCGTCGTTCCGGACGACGAAAAGCAATTGGCGAAGGTAGCGTTGGACCGCATGATGGCGCTCAGTTAGCAAGCTGTTGAGAAAGGCCGCCGGCGGCGTTCTCGCGTCGCTCGCATGTTCAACGTACCGCTGAGGGTACGCCTCACATGCTTCCTCGCTGCGGCCTTACCGGACGACCTTTCTGAACAGCTTGCAAGACAGCCAAATCCTGCCAGTCACCTTGTTAATGCCTTCGGCCGCTAACAAACCACTGGTTCCCCTCGCTTCCTTCCGGTATATTCCACCAGATCACCGAAGACGAAGCTCGCAACCTCTTGATATGCTGATCGCTGAAGGCTCTTCGCCGACAGCGTAAGTACCATGGACTATAAATCAACCCTCAATTTGCCGAAGACCGACTTCCCGATGAAGGCGAACTTGCCGCAGCGGGAGCCGGAGATGCTGGCCCGCTGGGCGCAGGACAAGCTCTACGAACGGATTCAGGAATCCCGCCGGGGGCGTGAACAATACATTCTCCACGACGGGCCGCCCTATGCGAACGGGCGGATCCACATCGGGCACGCCCTCAACAAAATTCTGAAAGATATCATCGTCAAATCGAAGACCATGTCGGGCTATCACGTCCCGTATGTGCCGGGCTGGGATTGCCATGGTTTGCCGATCGAGCATCAGGTCTTGAAAGAACTGGGAGACAAGAAGCGGGATTTGGACGCGCTCGCGATCCGCAAGCTTTGTAAGGAATATGCGGAGAAGTATGTGGCGATTCAGCGGGAGGAATTCCAACGCCTGGGCGTGCTGGGTGAATGGCCAGAGCCTTATCTCACCTTGAACCCGGCCTATGAAGGCACCATCATCCGCGAGTTCGGCCGGTTTGTGGAGCGCGGGGGCGTCTACAAAGGCTTGAAGCCGGTCTTGTGGTGCACGCAAGACCAGACGGCCTTGGCAGAGGCGGAGGTGGAATACGACGACCACACGTCGCCGTCGGTCTATGTGAAATTTCCGCTCGTGAGTCCGCCCTCGGTGTTGAGCAAGAGGTTCGGATTGGTTTCATTCCCTGTCGAAGCGACCAGCGCGTCGGTGCTGATCTGGACGACGACGCCATGGACCTTGCCGGCCAACCAGGCGGTCTGCCTGCATGCCGACATCGACTATGCCTTTGTGCTGGTCGGCGACGAATTGCTGGTGATGGCTGAGAAGCTGGTCGAGTCGGTGGCCAAGGCCTGCAACCTGCCGACATATACGATCGTCGCAGTCAAGAAAGGCCGTGAGGGATTTGAGGGATTGGAGACGCAACGCCCGCTGAGCACGGGTCTTTCGCCGATTCTCCTCGGCGACTTCGTGACCTTGGAGCAGGGAACCGGTTGCGTGCACATCGCGCCGGGCCATGGCATGGAAGACTATCTGCTGGTGCTGGATCACAATGCCAAGGCCAGCGTCGGAGAGCGGCTCGAAATCCTGGCGCCGGTGGACAATGGCGGGAAATTCACCGAGGCCGTGCCGGAATTTGCCGGGCAGCATGTCTTCAAGGCTAATCCGAAGATCGTGGAGCGCCTGAAGGAAAACGGTCGGCTGGTTGGCCACGGCTCGCTGAATCACTCCTACCCCCATTGCTGGCGCTGTAAGAGTCCCGTCATCTTTCGCGCAACGGAGCAGTGGTTCGTCTCCATGGAGACGAATGAGCTGCGAAAAGAAGCGTTGGCGGAGATCGACCGGGTGCGCTGGATTCCGGCCTATGGCCGCGACCGCATCAATGGGATGATCGAAAACCGGCCCGATTGGTGTCTGTCACGTCAACGGGTCTGGGGCACGCCGATTCCCGGCTTTACCTGCGTATCGTGCGGCAAGGTGCTGGCCCACCCTCGTGTGATTGATCATGTGGCGGACTTGATCGGGCAGCATGGGACCGACTACTGGTTTGCTAACCAGGCCGCCTCGCTGCTTCCTCAGGGCACTCAATGCGAAGGATGCGGCGGGACCGAATTCGAAAAGGAACGCGACATCCTGGACGTGTGGTTCGAGTCCGGCGTGAGTTACGCGGCCGTGCTCAAACCACGTCAATGGTATCCGGCGGATCTCTATCTGGAAGGCTCCGACCAGCATCGCGGCTGGTTTCATAGCGCCCTCTTGTCCGGCGTGATCACGGACCGGCAGGCGCCGTACAAGGCGGTGCTGACGCATGGCTTCGTGTTGGACGGGGCGGGACGGAAAATGTCCAAGTCGGCCGGTAACGTCGTGGCGCCGCAGGATGTCATCAAACAATCCGGTGCGGAAATCCTCCGGTTGTGGGTCTCGGCTCAGGACTATCGCGAAGACCTTCGGATCTCCCAGGAGATCCTGAATCATCTGATCGAAGCCTATCGAAAGATTCGCAATACCTGCCGCTTCCTGCTGAGCAATCTCTACGATTTCGATCCGGCGCAGCATCGGGTGCCGTTCGAGCAGTTGCCTGAATTAGACCGCTGGGCGCTCATGCGACTGAGCGATCTGATCCCGCGCGTGCGGAAGGGGTATGACGACTTTGAATTCCACACGATCTTTCACGCCTTGAACAATTTTTGTTCCGTCGATCTGAGCGCCGTGTATCTCGATATTTTGAAGGATCGGCTCTACACGTTCCGGAAGGATTCTCCGCTCCGGCGCGGCTCGCAGACGGTGCTGTTCGAGATTGTCGTGGCCCTGACCAAATTGATGGCGCCGGTGCTGAGTTTTACCGCCGAGGAGATTTGGCGGACGTTGCCGGAGAGCGTACGAGCGGAGGCGAAGGCCGACAGCGTCCATATCGCCATGTTCCCCGAGGCCGATCCGCGCTGGGCCGATCCGAAGTTGGCTGAGCGGTGGGAGCGGCTGCTTGATGTACGAGTGGCGGTCCAGGCGGCGCTCGAAGTGAAGCGACGCGACAAGGTGATCGGCGCGCCGTTGGAGGCGCGGGTCATCATCGAAGCCGATGCCGGCCAATACGAATTCTTGAAACCCTACGGCCAGGATCTGCCGTCATTCTTTATCGTGTCGGAAGTCGTTCTCAAGGCGGTGGCTCAAGTGCCGGAAAGCGCCGGGTTTGCGATTACGGTTGAGAAGGCGACCGGGGCGAAGTGCGAGCGCTGCTGGAATTATCGGTCGGCTGTGGGCGCCTCGGCGGAGCATCCGACCCTCTGCGACCGTTGCCTCGAGGCTGTCCGGTGAGCCCAGCCATCCGTTATCTTCTGCTCGGGCTGCTGAGCCTGGTGATCGTCGTATTGGATCAAGTCACCAAGGTCTACGTCATGGAGACCATGCGGCTCCATGAATCCATTCCCGTCATCACCAATCTGTTCAGCATCACCTACATTCGCAATCCCGGCGCGGCCTTCGGCTTTCTCTCCACCAGCAGCAGCTCGTTCAGGTTTGTCTTCTTCGGCCTGACCTCGGTCTTCGCGGTGGGCTTGCTGGGCATGATCATGGTGCGCATGCCGAAAGATGACTGGATGGGGCGATTGAGCGTCGCGGGGATTCTGGGCGGAGCGATCGGAAACCTATTGGACCGGCTGCGTTACGGCGAAGTGATCGATTTCCTCGATTTTTATATCAACGGATACCACTGGCCCGCGTTTAATGTGGCTGACTCGGCCATTACGGTGGGAGTGGTGTTTTTGATCCTCCACTTTGCGCTGGAGAAAGAGCCGGAGCACAGCCCGGTGGTCTCCGAGAATCCTCCCTCCTGACAGGCGGGCCTCATAGAGAAGACTGCCTGTGCTTCCCGTCACGCCGGCAGGGTGATGATGAATCCGCCTTGCTCCCGGAATTGCCGTTGCTGCTCTACGGAAAACATCGCGAGCGGTTCGCTATGGCAGAATTGACATTCCTTGAGGGTGATCACGGCTTCCGGTTCACCGATTCGGACCAGATGCTGTTTCGCCAGTGTCAACGCCTTGTCCTGACTGGTGGTCATCACGTCAAAGTGCAGTTTGCCGTTCTTGCCCTTGACCCACGTATCGTAGACGTGGACGCTCTCCATCGCATTTTCCATAACGAGTCGACTCCGGGTTGTAGATTGGTTTATCGAACCACGAGCAGCACGATGACGCCCAGCACCATGCGGTAGTAGGCGAACAGGCTCAAGCTGTGGCGTTGCACGTAGGTGAGGAAGGCGGCAATCACGGCCCAGGCCACCGCGAAGGACACCACGAGGCCGATCCCGAGCGCGACATAATCGTCCTGGGAAAACGAGGCCTGCGATTTCAGCATTTGATAGATCGTGGCGATGATCATGGTCGGGAGCGCCAGGAAGAAGGAATATTCCGTGGCGACACGCCGGTCGAGGCCGGCCAACAGGCCCCCGACGATCGTGGAACCGGAGCGGGACATGCCCGGAATCAAGGAGGCGCATTGCGCCAGGCCGACCCACAGCGCCGATCGCGGCGTCACCTGCAGCAACTCCTTCACATGCACGCGGTTCTGCATGCGTTCAACGGCTAGAATGATGATGCCTCCGACGATCAAGGAAATGGCGACGGTAGTCGGGGAAAAGAGGTAGGCCTTAATCGACTTGTGCGCGAGAAATCCCACCAGCGCGGCAGGGAGAAAGGCCAGGCCTAACCCGATGACGAACCAAAGATTGGGTTGGGTATGGATCGACTGCTGAAGCGTTTCCGCCCAGGATTTCCTACCCCGGCCGGCGACCAATACTCGAAACTCCCGTTGCTCGCGCAACGCATGCGAGGCCAGCGAAGCGAGTTTGGCGCGCTCGTAGGCAATGATCGCCAGAATCGAGCCCAGCTGAATGGAAATCTCGACGTTGGAAGCGATGTCCCCCGTGAAGCCCAGGGCATGCCCCGCGAGGATGAGATGACCGGTTGAGGAGACGGGAAGAAATTCGGTCAGTCCTTCAATGATGCCGAGAATGACGGCGAGCTCCGGGCCCCAGTTCATCATAGTGTGCGCGAGATGGTCTGAGTGTGGAAGGCTGCGGTTGGTTGTGTGGTTGTCCTGAACCGTCACTGCATATTCCCAGACTGGTCACCGGCAGTCAAGCGCTGTCGGATTTTGGGGCGGATCCTTGTTCTCGAGTGCCGCTTGCCGGCCTGGACTGGGCAATCGGCAAACTTGTTGACAAAGTTCAGGTGATGGCATACACACAACAAGAGGGAAGAAGTCCGATCGGTCCAGATCGAACAGGGAGGGTCGCATGAGGCATGTGTGGATGGCTGGGCTCGCGCTGATGAGTGCGATGGCCGTCAGCGGGTGCGTAAGTGACAAGAAATATCATGAGGCGCTTGCCGATGCCGATGCCACCAGGGGCGAATTGGAGCGCGCGCGAGCGCAGAAGAATGCCCTGGAGCAACAGGTCAAGACCTTGAAAGACCTGAACGCCAAGTTCGGGTCCGAAAGCCAGATCGCCCGCGATGAACTTCAGCGCATTCAACACGGGCGCGATAAAGAGCGCGATACGATCGATGTCAGGACCAAGGAGCTGGAAGACAAGGTCAAGCAGCTGAGCGCGCAAAATCGAAGCGTGAAGCAGGAATACGAAGAAGCCCGCCGGCACAATGAGCAATTGAAATCATTGGTTGCGCGGTATCAGAAAGAAATGAAGGAACGGTCGAGATCCCTGTCTTCCGGGATGGATTCCCCGGCCGTAACCGCCCCGCTTGGCGGCGCCGGGTCTTCCTCAAAGGCCGCTCCTGCGCCATCACCATTGGACGCGCCGGCACCGGCTGCGTCGTTGCTGAATATCAACAAGGCGCCATCGACCGATCTCGTGCTCACGCTCGGCGTTTCACAGGATGTGGCGGACCGCATCGTGAGTAACCGCCCCTATAGAGTCAAAGGCGAGTTGGTCGCCAAGAACGTGGTGACGAAAGACGTCTTTGACGACATCAAGGATCGCATCACCGTCAGTCCGTAATCGTCCGCGCAGACCGGCGCTGCATGACAGCGCGACATGAACGGCCGTTTGCCCTCTCCGGCAAACGGCCGTTTTTCTTCCCTGCCACGGCGTTCCGCGAGAGGAACCCGGGGACCTCTTCCTGACATCGTCAAATTGTTTTCTGCTAGAATGCCCGCAGCACTTGGCGGAGAGGAACGCCTGTCCATGCGCCGTGTCAGTATCATTGTCGGGGTGCTTGCACTCGGCCTGGCGATCGCCGGATACGTGTTTTTCAACGGCGAACGGAAGGTTCCCGTACGGTACCGCACGGTGCCGGTCGAGCGAGGAACGGTCGTGTCCCTGGTGACCGCCACCGGGACGATCAATCCCATCACCACGGTCCAGGTTGGCAGCCAGGTCTCGGGCATGATTGAGAGCCTGCATGCTGATTTCAATTCCAAGGTGAAGGCAAACCAGGTCGTCGCGCGTATCGATCCCTTTCCCTACCAAGCCAGGCGTGATCAGGCCGTTGCCAGCCTCGCCAATGCCAAGGCCGCATTGGAAAAAGCGCGGGTGGATCTCGCGCAGCGGCGTCGCGAACTGGATCGAGCCAAGTCGCTCATCGGTCAACAATTCATTTCACAGAACGAAGTCGATGTCGCATTGACGGCTTCCGAGGGGGCGGTGGCGCAACTGAAGGTGACGGAAGCCGCCGTCAAGCAGGCGGAGGCCATGCTGCAGGCGGCCGAATTGGATTTGAAATATACCGTCATCCGCTCGCCGGTCGACGGGGTGGTGATTTCGCGCCTCGTGGAGGTCGGCCAGCGAATTTCCGCGAGTTTTTCCATTCCGACATTGTTCTTGATTGCAGAAGATGTCACCAAAATGCAGGTGGATACGAATGTGAGCGAGGCCGACATCGGCGGCATCGTCGAGGGCAAAGCGGCGTCGTTCACCGTCGATGCCTATCCCGGAGAAGCCTTTCAAGGGCGGGTGCGCCAAGTGCGGAATGCCCCCATCAATATCCAGAACGTGGTGACCTACGATGTCGTCGTGGAATTCGACAATCCCGAGTTTCGTCTGAAGCCGGGCATGACCGCGAATGTCTCCATTGTCGTACAGAAACGGGAAGATGTGCTCAAGGTGCCGAATGCCGCTCTGCGTTTCGTTCCTCCCAAGGCGGTTCGGGACGAGAGAGGGGAGACCGCATTGAAGAATGGAAACGGCGCAGGCGCCCGCCCGGCAGCCGGTGTTCCTGCGGACCCCATGAACCGGCAATGGGCTGTGTGGAAAATGGACGCGTCGGGAGAATTGGAGCGCGTGCCTGTCGAGATGGGGATTTCAGACCGGTCGTATGTCGAAATTTCGGCGGCGGGTATCCAGGAGGGGGACCAGGTCGTGATCGGGATTGAGTCTCCGCGTAGTGAGCGCAAGGCCGGTGAACTTCCTCCGGGTTTCGGCGGCGGGCAACAGCGGAGCGGGCGGCGGGATCGTGGAATGTAGGTGCGGTGAACCCCCGCCAGTAAACTGCTTCCTGCCGATGCTTGCCGATCATTCAGTTGTGCAAGACCCGTTGCACTAGGTTTTTGGGTGGAGGAACCGCCCTCCCACCCGGTCCAGCGACATTTCTCTGCGAGGCCACTGTGGCGCCCCTGATCCTGTGCGAAGATCTGTGGAAAATTTATCGCATCGGCGACGTCGAGGTGCCGGCGCTACGCGGCATCAATTTGACGATCGACCGGGGTGAATTCGTTGCGGTGATGGGCACCTCGGGATCGGGCAAGTCCACCTTGATGAATCTGCTCGGTTGCCTGGACCAGCCCTCGCGGGGCCGTTACCACCTGGACGGCTTGGATGTCAGTACCGCGAAACCTGACCTGCTGGCCGATCTTCGTAATCGGCAGATCGGATTCGTGTTTCAAAACTTCAACCTCATTCCCCGGACCAGTGCGTTGGAAAACGCGCAATTGCCGTTGTTTTATCGCGGCGTCTCGATCAAGGAACAGCGCCGGCAGGCGGCCGCGGCGCTCCAGCGGGTCGGCTTGGCCGGGCGGGAACAGCACTATCCGGCTCAGCTCTCCGGCGGCCAACAGCAGCGCGTGGCCATTGCCAGGGCATTGGTCGGCGCCCCGTCGATCTTGTTTGCGGATGAACCCACCGGGAATCTCGATACCGCCTCGAGCCGTGAAATCATGGATATCCTCGAACATCTCAACCGCGAGGACGGGATCACGATTATCCTCGTGACACACGAGCCCGATATCGCTGGCTATGCTTCGCGCGAGCTGGTCATGAAGGACGGGCAGATCGTGCAGGATGTTCGTCGCGCCCCTCACCTGTCCGCTGTGACCTAGGCCACCGATGCCGGCATTTGTTCTCCTGACCGTCATGACCGCCTTGCGGATTTTGCATCGCAATCGGCTGCGCGCCGGTCTCACCATGCTCGGCATCGTCATCGGCGTAGGGGCGGTGATTGCCATGGTCAGTATCGGCCAGGGTGCCCGCGCGGCGGTTCAGGCCCAGGTGGCGAGCATGGGGACGAATGTCATCGTCATCATGCCCGGCTCCACGACGGTCAGCGGGGTCCGCGGTGGGCAGGGCGGAGCGGTGACGTTGACGATCAACGATGCGGCGGAGTTGAAAAAGCGGAGCCCGCTGTTATCCGACACCGGCTGGGCGAAGCGCGACGTGATGCAAATCGTCAACGGGAACCGTAATTGGAACGGTCCGGTCAACGGGGTGTCGCCGAGTTATCTCACCATTCGCGATTGGTCGTTTACCAGCGGAGGGCCCTTTACGCAGGCCGATATGGAGAGCGCGGCTCGCGTGGCCTTGATCGGCCAGACCACGTTGGAAAACCTCTTCGATCCGGGCGAAGAAGCGATGGGGGCGACGATTCGCATCAAGAACGTGCCCTTCCACATCGTGGGGGTGTTGGCCCCGAAAGGCCAGTCGGCCCAGGGCACCGATCAAGATGATGTCATCTTCATCCCTTTCACCACGGCGGAACGCAAGGTGTTCGGCAGCCAGTTTCTCGGGTCGGTGGGGGCCTTGTTTGCCTCCACCGAGCAGAGCGCCGATTTGCCCGAGGCGGTGGAGCATATTCGCGAGACCTTACGGGCCCGGCATCGGCTGGGACCGGACCAGGCCGACGATTTTACGATCAGAACGCAGGTCGATATCGGGAAGGTGCAGGAGGGCACGAGTCAAACTTTGACGGTCATGTTGTTCGCCATCGCATCCGTCTCTCTGCTGGTCGGCGGCATCGGGATTATGAACATTCTTCTGGTGTCGGTCACCGAACGGACGAAGGAGATCGGCGTCCGTATGGCCGTCGGCGCGAAACGTATCCACATACTCACTCAGTTTCTGATCGAGGCCATGACGCTGAGTCTGTTCGGCGGCATGATCGGCGTCATCGTGGGCATCGCCGGGGCGCAATTGACGACGGTCATAGCCGGCTGGCCGACGATGATTTCGGTCGATGCGATCCTGACAGCGTTTCTCTTCTCTCTGGCTGTCGGTCTCTTTTTTGGATTGTATCCGGCCAATAAAGCTGCGCGGCTCAACCCGATCGAAGCGCTCCGCTACGAATAGGGCGTCACGCCGAAGGGCGGCATGAGCCGAATCTTCCGGGTAAGCGTCTGGGCGCGATCCGACGTCAGTGATAGGCGCGTTCGAATTCTTCCGGAATGGTGCCGAGCACCGAACGGACTGCGCGCGGAGGAGCTTCCTCGTTCTGGTTCGCCAGGTCGATGACGAGCGGCACGATGTAGGCCTCTCCCGAAGGATCGTGCGTGATCGTGACGATCGGTTGATGGAGTTTTGCTGAATTGATGACCGAGACGATGGCACGTTCGCCGGTCGTGAGCTGGACATAACTGTAAACCGGATAGATGCCCATGACTTTTACGAATAGCGAAATCAGCCGGCCCTCATAGCGGCCATCCTGTCCTTCCTGATAGAGCCGCTGAAGTGATTGATGCGGCGTCAGCGGCGAGGCGCCCCCGAATCCCGTCAGCAATTCGTCGTAGCGGTCGGTCACCATCACGATCCGGGTCATGTCCGAGGTGAACGCGCCGCCCGTTTCCGCAGGAAACCCGCCGCCGTTCAAGTAGGCATGATGTTCCGCGACGATCTGTTCCACGGCTTTGGCGAACCCGCCCCGGCGTTCCAGGAGAATGGCACCCATGCGCGGGTGGGCCTCATAGGTCCGCCGCTGCTGTTCGGAGAGCGTGGTGGAGGTATCGTGAACGCGCTGGAGAATCGCGGCCGGCACGTGCAACAACCCGAGGTCATGCAACAGGGCGCCGGTGGCCAACTCCTGGATGGCCAGTAAATTATAGTCGGCGGCATGCGCGAGGATCATCGAAAAACTGCAGGTGGCGAGCGCATGTTGACTGACGGGCGCATTGGGTTCGCGCCCCTGGCTGAAGACCATGAATAACGCATGGGTGTTCAGTGACTGAGCCACGGCGCTGATGGCGTGGACCGTATGGCTGGCCTCTTCGGGATCGACGATGCCGGTTTTGGTAATGCGAGAAAAGGCCGTATGAACGGATTCTTCCAGTTTGGCGCGCGCTGACCTGGCCGCCAGCAGTTCCTGAGCCATGGCGGCGAGCGAGCGGATCTCCGGTGATTTCCCTGCCGGAAAAGGCGCAGGTTGCTGGGCGAGAGACAATGGCTGTTCGGAGACCGATGTTGGATCTTGGAGGTCGAGCCCGCGGGTGGGATCGATGCTGAGATGTTTGACGCCCGCGCGCCGCAGCTTCTCGATCTGCTCGTCGGTTTGAATCAGAAACGAGTGGCGCATGAAAGGTGAGCGAAACCAGGCCACATCGAGTTTGGCGACATGCATGCCGATGCGGAGCGCGTCGATGGTAATGGGTCGGTGTGCCATAACGAGTGTTGGTCGTCCGTCGGGCGGCATCAAGCCGGTCTCACCCGGCCATCGTCTCGGCTCCGCCTGTCGCTGAACGGTGGCTGGGCCTCAACGCAGCCCGGCCGCGCGTCAGTCAGGAAACAGCGGATCTGGTGCTGGCGAGGGCGCCACGCCCAACCGGATTTCCATACGGGGATTGTCGCGATCCTGATGTTTGTAGAGATGGGTTTCGACGACCAGATTGTCGTTGAGGCCCAGCCCCTCGCATAACGCATCCTGCGCGATCTTGAGCCCGCCGTCGGTATCCCGACGCAGCGCGGAGGCGAAGAAAAAGTGGATCGACAACGCAAGGCCCGACTGCTGCAAGGTCTGTCTGAGCGTCGCACGATGCGGCGATCGGGCTAGCGCGACCACAATTTGCTGTCCGACGAAGTCTTTATATGCGCGTCCCTTTGCGGAGAGCAGACGGCGGCCGTTGACGGTGGCGTACTGGTGGTTCACGCTGGGTGGGATGGGCAAGACGAGCGTAATCGAGTCGATGGTCACGTTCAGCCTGTTGTCCGACGGAATTGGGAAAGGCAAGGAACGGCGATCTCGAACCGGTCGAGTCCGGATGAGGGAGGCTCCGTCCGTAGGCGCGGCCTGCTGTGGCAGGGACCTGAAGGACAGTGCTCGGATGGTCACGGAGGATTGTCGGGAAGGGGAGACGCGGCGCAAGGGCCTGCCTATAGAAGATTTTGGATCTTAGCCATGTCTTGCTCGGCCCGGTCTTCGTTTCGCGTCAAGTACCGTCGCCATTCAGACGGGCCCCAGATTTCCAGGCGATGGTACATCCCCACGAGGACGAGTTCTTGATCCTCATCCATCGGGACGAGTTTGCGGAGGCGGCTGGGAATCAAGACCCGGCCCGTCTTGTCGATGTCGGAGGCGCCGGCTTGAGCCATCACATGGTGCATGAACAGGCGGGTCTGATCTTCGTCGAGGGTCGCTCTGGTCCGTTCCAGGACCTGCTGCCATTCTTTGGCTGAGTACATCCAGAGCGTCTGCTCGGTGTTCTTGAGGAACATCACCTGATTGCCCTCTGCCTGGAACCGTTCACGGAGGGGCGAAGGAATCAGGAAGCGTCCCTTTTCATCGACCTTGCAGAGGTGTTCTCCGGCGAACATGAGCGGTTTCTCCTGTTTCCCTGCCGATGGTAGGAGACATGGACCATCCTGTCAAGAGAATATTCTGACAGCGTTGGTCAATCGAAGCCGCTCCCGTCCATTCCCGGCGGGGACGATTGACTGTCTTCCATCGCCGCATCGAGATCCTCACCCAGGTCTTCACCCATTTCCTGCCCCATTTTTTTCATGAAGCGCGCCATGCTCTGGGGATCGTTTTCATCGAGTCCTCCCAGATTGCTGGGATCGGACAAGGCCTCCAGTCGCGCTTCCTCGGACTTGGGCGAGGCGAATCGAGACAGGAGGCGCTCCATGTCGGCGCTCCGGCAATGGGCACAGCTTTGTTGAGGTACCGCGTTCGCGTTCAGAATCAGGCGTGTGGCGCGGGTTCCGCACTGTCGGCAACGATACTCATAAATCGGCATGGCTTACACTCGCTGATACTGTCCTTGGGTTGACGGGTGAGGGAGGCAGCCACGTGTCCGGCACCATGGCCGCGTCCACGGATCGGGCCAAGGCGAGGACGGTGACGTCTTTCGCTCCCGCTTGGAGGAGTACACGGGTGCATTCACTTGCCGTCGTACCGGTGGTGAAGACGTCGTCGACGAGGAGAATGCGCGCTCCGGCGACCTCCTGCGGCGCGTGTATGGCGAAGGCCTTCCGGAGATTGTGCAGACGAGCTGCGCGCGGGAGCGAGATCTGCGGATCGGTATCGACCGTACGCCTCAAGTTTCGAGCGGATACCGGTCGCCCGAGAGCATGGCCGACCCGGTCCGCGAGCAGCAATGACTGATTGAATTCTCGTTGCCGGAGCCGGTTGGGATGCAGCGGAATCGGCATCAGGCAATCGACATCCAGGCGATCGGGCAGCGCCGCGACGAGCAAATCGCCCAAGGCATCCGCCAGCGCGACCTTGCCGCGATATTTGAAGAGGGCCACGGCATCCTGGAGAGGCGAGCAGTAGGCGTAGGGAGCCCAGACCTGGGAGTAGTGCGGATGGCGAGTGCGGCAGTCGTGGCACTCATGAGTCGGGCTATGGCTGAGGGCGGACGGTGATGCGAAAGGGCGATGGCAGCGCGGGCATGAAGGACCGCGCAATGGCCGGATCAGTGCCCAGCAGCGGCGGCAGAAGAAGGGCACCGGATCATCCGTGAGGGGCTGCTCGCAGGTGGTGCAGTCCATGGGAAGCAGCAGCCGCGAGGCTTGTCGGAGAAGGTCCTTGATCATTGGCGAACAGTCATCGTCGTCGTTCGAATGCGGCTCGTTCCGCTGCTGGGATTTTGTGTGGAAACCCTCTGGGCTGTCAAGGTTGTGGCTCGTAAAGGGGGTATGATATAGACCCGTTCGGCCAAATCTGCGCGAGTGGAAGATTCGCTCTCGTTCACGATTGAGGATGGGGATGCGTGATGCTGCCGCAGCGCTCGTGAGCGTGCAAAATCTGTCGAAAGAATATCGCCGTGGCGGAACCGTCTTGTGCGCGCTGCAGGATGTCACGCTCGAGGTGCAGCGGGGAGAATTTTGCGCGTTTGTGGGGCCGAGCGGCTGCGGAAAAAGCACCTTGCTCAATTTGATCGGCGGGTTGGACCAACCTACTTCGGGATCCATTCTGATCGAAGGCCGGCCCGTCACCGATGCCTCTCCCACAGAATGGACTCGTCTGCGCCGCGAAATGATCGGCATTGTGTTCCAGGCCTTTCATTTAATTCCCGGTCTCACCGTTGCGGAGAATGTAGCATTGCCCATGCTGCTGAAGGGCGAACAGGGGCAGAGCGTTGCGGACCGGATCGATGAGGTGTTGCTGGCAGTGGGTATGGAGGCGCGCCGGTCGCACCGGCCCAGTGAATTGTCCGGCGGAGAGCAGCAGCGGGTGGCTATCGCCCGGGCGATCGTGCATCGTCCCCGGCTGATTCTGGCGGACGAGCCGACGGGCAACCTGGATTCCAAGCAAGGCGCCGATATCGTGAGTCTCTTCCGCACATTGCCCCAACGGTTCGGTCATTCCGTATTATTGGTGACGCACAGCGACAGCGCGGCCGAAGCCGCGGATTATGTCTGGCACATGCGAGACGGGCGGTTGGTGAATCGTATCACGCACTGAATTCGAGCGGGCGATGTATGGTCCGCATACGTAGCCTTGGGTCCGTTCGTGATGGAGAGGAGAAAAGATCGGTATGAATCTCAGTATGACCATTGCGGGCGTCAGCTTTCCCAGCTGTTTCATGAACGCGTCTGGCGCGCTCTGCATGACCCGCGAGGAGCTGCTGGCCCTCGGACGTTCGCGGGCCGGCGCCATCGTGACGAAATCGATGACGGTCGAACCGCGTACCGGCAACCCTGAGCCGCGCTACTACGGATTTTCCGGCGGGTCGATTAACTCGATGGGGCTTCCGAACCTCGGCTATCTGGCCTATGCGGAGCTCATCCCGGAGCTCAAACAGTTCGGCAAGCCGGTCATCGCCAGCATCGCCGGTCTCTGCGAAGACGATTTTCTCACCATGGCGCGAGCCATCAATCAGGCGAAACCCGATCTCATCGAGGTGAATCTGTCCTGTCCGAATATTCCCGGTAAGCCCCAGATCGCCTATGACCCGGTCGATTCCGAACGGCTCCTGAAACGGGTACGGCCGCTCATTACGGTTCCGATGGGCGTCAAGCTGCCGCCCTACTTTGATCCGGCTCACCATGCGGTGATGGCGGAAGTCATCGGTCGTTGCGGGGTGGACTATCTGAATCTGATCAACTCCGTCGGCAACGGCCTGGTGATCGATCCGGCGCGCGAGACTCCGGTCATCAAACCCAAGGGCGGATTCGGGGGCTTAGGCGGATCTTTGATCAAGCCTGTGGCGTTGGCGAATGTGCGCGCCTTTTGGAAACTGCTTGGCGGGCGCATACCGATCATCGGGACCGGCGGAATCGTCCAGGGCATCGATGCCTTTGAGCATGTTCTCTGCGGGGCGTCGGCTGTTCAGGTGGGCACGGTACTGGTCGAACAAGGCCTGGGAGTCTTCGAGCGCCTGGAGCGTGAATTGGCGGCGGAGTTCGTTTCTCGCGGGGGGCGAACGATGGACGACTATCGGGGCCGGTTGAAGGAGTTATAAGAAGTGGCGCGGGGGTTCCGCGCCACGCGAGGTTCGGTCGGACTATCTGAATGCGAAGTTCTTGGGGAGGAATCCCTGCTGCAGTGCCTGGCGGAGCAGTTGGGCCACGTTGCGGACCTTCAACCGCCTCATCAGATTAAACCGGTGTACCTCAACCGTTCGCACGCTGATATCCAGACGGCGAGCGATGTCGCGGTTGGTATTTCCTTGCGACACCAATTTCAAAATTTCTTTTTGACGGGGAGTCAGTCCGTCTGAGCGTCTGGCGCGCACCGGCGCAGCCTTGGACAACCTGACGGGCTTTCGTTTCTTCGCTGCGGGAGCAGCTTTGGCGGCCTTGGAGGATTTCTTTGCTTGAGGTCGTTTGCGTAGTGCCATAAAGATTATGTACCCCAAATTCTACTGAAAGTAATCTTAGCATACCTGGGTAAATCTGTAAAAACAATTACTGGACTGTCGGACGAATGGGCATGCAGATGTCGTTGATCCACTCCGCGTTATTCAAAGTCTGCGCGCATCTGGGGTGGACACATTTGTCCACTCATCCCGGTCGGACCGCGTTGACTCTATTCGGCGTTGGACTCGGGGTCGCGGCGACGATCGCGGTGCAGACGGCCAACGTCGAAGTCTTGCGGTCTTTTGAAGAGTCCGTCTTGACCGTCGCTGGCCCGGTCACGCTTGAAGTGTCGGCGGGAGAATCCGGTCTCGATGAAAGCCTGATCTCCGTCGTGCGGGCGGTACCCGGCGTCGGATCGGCTCGGCCGGTGCTGGAAGTCGGAGTGCAAGTCACGGATGGCAGGACCCAGCGGCAGTCGTTTTCGATTCTTGGCCTGGACTTATTGGAGGAGTTGAGTTCCGACGGAGGACGCCTCCTACCTTCCTCTGACGCCGGAGAGCAGGCCCGTGGCCACGTCGCATTGGATGACCTGCTGGCGAACAACTGCTTGCTGGTGGGCCAGGCTCTTGCGTCGGAGTTGGGCCTCGCACCAAGGGCTCAGTTGGCGCTGCACAGCGGGGACCAGCAGGTCACGGTATCGATTATCGGAGTGATGGGCCGCCGTCCTGGTGCGTCTTCCCCCTGGGATCGCCTGGCGGTGATGGATATCGCGGCAATCCAGCGGACGTTCGGACTCATCGGTCGTCTCGATCGCATCGACGTCGTGACCTTGCCGGCTACATCGGTCGAGGAGGTGGCGGAAGCGATCGGACGGGTGTTGCCTCCGGCTGTCACGGTGCGCCGCCCCATCCAGCGCAGCCAGCAGGTCGAGTCGATGGTGCGTGCTTTTCAATTGAATCTCTCGGTCTTGAGCATGGTCGGACTGCTCGTCGGAATTTTTCTCATCTACAACACGGTGTCTTTTACGGTAGCGCAGCGGCGGCGAGAAGTGGGAATTCTGCGCGCGATTGGCATGTCGGAACCAATGGTGGTCACCTTGTTTTTGGCGGAGGCGGGCGTGTTCGGCGTGGCCGGCGGGCTCTTGGGGGGCCTGCTCGGTTTGTTGCTGGGCGATGTGCTTGTCGCGCTGGTCGGTCGGACCATCCATGACCTCTACGCCCCCATGCCTCCTGCCGGCGGAGCGTTCGGTTTTCCACCCGGGGCGGGCCTGTGGCTGGTTGAAGCCGTGTTGATCGGGAGCGGGGTATCGGTGCTGGGAGCTCTCGGGCCGAGTCTCGATGCCGGACGCACGGTGATCGTCGCGGCGTTGGCGCCCGGTGAATACGATGTCGCTCAGCGAGTCCGCACGGCGCGGTTGGGCCAAGCGGGAGGGCTTCTGTTGCTCATTGCCTGTGGGAGCGCCTTCGCCGGTCCCATCCGCGGCGTCCCTGTGTTCGGTTATGTGGCCACCTTTTGCCTTCTTGCAGGCCTGTCCTGCCTGGTCCCCGGCCTCATACAACGCCTGTGTCGCACGCGGGGGTTGAGCGTGCTTTCGCCGCCGCCGACCTTAGGAGGGACTATTCGGCATATCGCCCGCGAACAGACCAGTCGTGGGATGGGGCGAAATGCCGTGACGGTGTCGGCGTTTCTCGTGGGCGTCGCCATTATGGTCGGGGTGCTGGTAATGATTCGAAGTTTTCGAGACACCGTGGAAATCTGGATCGATCAGACGGTCATGGCCGATTTTATCGTCGCTCCCGCCGGGTGGCCGCATGCTGTGCGTAACGGCGCGTCAAGCCCCACACTGCCCGGCGCCTGGCGATCCCGATTGGCAGGGGCGCAGCTTGTGTCGGCGGTCGATACGTACCGCGATCTGCGCATCGACTTACAGGGACAGCCGGTTGCGCTGGTGTCCAGGGATCTGGCTCTCCATGCGACCCGGAGCCGCTATCTGTTCGTTGAAGGAGAGTCTGCGGCAATCCTGGCCCGCGCCGCGGCCGGAGAAGGCGCAATTCTTTCAGAGGTGGTCGCGAATCGCCTGGGAATGGGTCGCGGAAGCCGGGTGTCTCTCGTAACGCCCAAGGGTCAACAGTCTTTAGAAGTGCTGGGGGTGTTTTATGATTATGCCACCGACGGAGGAAAGATCGTCATTGATCGTTCCTTATACCGGCAATGGTGGAACGATGAGGGGGTCACGGTATTTCCCATCTATGTCGAATCGGGCGCAGACATGGCAAGAGCCCGGACGGCGATTCTCGGCACCCTCGCGCAAGCCTCCGCAGGGAATCTGATGCCGACGGTTTTGAGCAATGCAGAGTTGCGCCAGGAAATTCTTCGAATTTTTGACCGGACCTTTACGTTGACGTATGTACTGGAGGCCATCGCCGTGATCATCGCGACCCTGGGGATCATCAACACGTTGGTCACGTCGGTTGTAGAGCGGCGCCGTGAATTGGCCACCCTGCAGGCATTGGGCAGCAGCCGGAAGCAGATCACCGCCCTGATCTTGTGGGAAGCCAGCTATCTGGGGTTGCTGGGGACCGGGATGGGATTGGTCGGAGGGTGCGCCCTCGCGCTCATCTTAATCCGGGTGATCAACCGGCAGTCGTTCGGTTGGACGATCCAGATTTCCTGGCCATTCGGCTTGATTGCGGGGGTGGCCGCCTTGGCCCTGGTGGCCGCGCTCGTCGCCGGGTTCTGGCCGGCCCGCTGGGCCGCCAGACAACCCTTGGTGGAAGGACTTCGCTATGAATGAAGGCCGACAGCTGGTTCTGTCGCCGGAGTAGTCCCTGGTGCCGGTGTGTCCACCTGAATGTCGAATCCCAGATCTTCAATCATACGCCAGACTTCTGCGGCCGGTTGGCCGGGCGTGGTCAGATAGCCGTTCACGAAGACGGAATCGGCCGGATAGAGCGCCAAGGGCTGCAGGCTGCGTAAGTTGTGCTCGCGGCCGCCGGCGATCCGCAACTCCGTCCGTGGGTGCAGGAATCGGAAGAGGCAGAGCGCTTTCAGGCACCGCTGCGGGGTCAAGGGCGTGCAATGTTCCAGCGGAGTGCCGGAGGCCGGATGCAGCATGTTGAGCGGAATCGAATCCGGTTTGACCTCCCGCAGGGCAAGGGCCAGATCAATCAAATCCTCATCGCCTTCTCCCATCCCGACAATGCCGCCCGAGCAGATCTCCAAGCCGGCCGTTCTGGCATGGCGAATTGTGGCCAGCCGGTCTTGAAAAGTATGCGTGCTGCAAATTTCCGCGTGATAGGCTTCGCTCGTATTTAAATTGTGATTGATGCGATCCACGCCGGCTGCTTTGAGGTCCTTTGCCTGGCGCTCATTGAGCAGGCCTAAGGAACAACAGATTTGGATCGGAATGTCTTGCTTGATCGACCGGACCGCCGAAGCGATATCGGCAATCTCCCGGTCCAAGGGGCTGCGGCCGCTGATGACGATGCAATACCGTTGGGCCTTGGCTGCCGCGGCGCGGCGCGCGCCGGTCACCATTTGCTCTTGGGCCAGCAAGCCATATCGCTCGATGGGAGCCGTCGAGACGGACGATTGCGAGCAGTAGCCGCAGTCTTCCTGGCAGGCGCCGCTTTTCGCGTTCAGGAGCATTTGCAGGCGAACGGTCTTGCCGAAATAGCGCTTGCGGACCTTGAAGGCGGCCTGCAGGAGTTCGAGCAACCGGTCGTTCGGGGCATTTAATACGGCGAGGCATTCCTCCCGGGTCAGCAATTCATCCTGCAAGGCCTTGTCAGCCAGGATCGTGAAATCAGTCATGCACGCTACTCCTCGAAAAGACAGACCGGCCGCTGCTCCACAATCGGCGCACTCGCGGTTGAGGTTTGGTCTGTGAAAAGAAAAGGGCGGTGGAAACCCTACACGGTTTCAAACGGAGATGCAATGCCTTGGTAGGGGACGGCAGGTAATCGTCCGCTCGGCCCGTCCTGATCGGCAGCGGACTTGGTATTGTCTCTCCACGGAAGGGCGACGTAGGTATTCCAGCGACCGCACCGCCGGCAGCGGCCGGACCATTCGGCCAACTCGTGATGGCACTGTGTGCACTGGTAAGGCACAACGACGCGTTTCTTGAAACCCAGGGCTTTCTTCAGTTCTCCCACCGCCTCATCCATGTGCTGTTTGCGCAGATACAAATTGGCCATGATCTTATGATAATCGACCAGCTGTTCCTGCGTGCCGTCCAAGGTTGAGAGCACGTCGTACGCCTCGTCCACCATTTCGAGCCGGTAGTACAGCTTCCCCAGATAAAACTGGATCACGGTATTGTGGGGGTCCTGCTGGAGTGCCTCCTGGTAGACACGAATAATCTCGTCGGGCTCACCCAACTCGAGAAACAGTTCTTCCAGGCGATGGAGGATGATCACGCTGCGCGTTTTGGCGTAAATCTTCTTCAGAATTTCAACCGCGTTCTTGATTTTGCCTTCACGGACCAGGATTTCCCCGATCCCGATATAGGCGGGAAGGAAGGTGCGATCCTTCTTGATCGCGCCCCTGAAATACCGGCGGGCCTTGTCGGGGTGCCCCCGTTCCAGAAGTTGCCGGCCGACCTCATACATACAGCCCAACAACAGATTGGCCTCGGCCCGCCGCTCGCTGTCGGGAAGGTTCGCCTTGACCAGCCGGTGTTGGATCTCGAGCGCATCGCTCCATTTTTCCAGTCTGATCTGCAAATCGCGTTTGCGGATGAGGGCCATCAGATTATCCGGTTCGATGCGGAGGATGTTCTGCAGGGTCTGGAGCGCTTCTTCATACCGCCGGGCGCCTTCCAGATCCTTGGCCAGTTCGAGTAGCACCTCGACATTCCGTTCTTCAATCCGGTGAGCCTGTTGGTGGAGCCGGATGGCTTCCGTGAAGTTGCTTTCGGAGCGGTAAATATTCCCGAGCCACAACAACGAATCGGTGCGATTGGGATCGATGACCAGGGCGCGTTCAAACAGGCTCACGGCATCGGCTGTCCGCTTGGACATGAAGGCATGAGTTCCATCGCGGTGGAGCGCGTCCACCTTTTCTTTGCGGCGAACCAAGCGATTGGTGCGCCAATTCATGAAGACGTGCGAGGTTTCCTTGACCGTGACAATGAGGGCGACCAGCGTGGCCCCCAGGGCCATCGAGAACAGCACTAATGAGACGGGACTGAGCTCAAAGAGGGCCGTCGGACTGGCCCGGACCGTAATCGTCCCCGGGTTCAGCTCGCGGAAATAGCTATAGAGAAAGATGCCGACACTGACGAGGAAAATCGTCGAGAGGAGCCGAAACATGCTAGACCCGTTTCCGGGTGCGAGCAGGACGGGCCGTTGGTCGTGCCGGTGGCGCCACTTTTACCGCGCGCTCTTCTGGCAGCTTGACCTGTCCTGCGTCGCCCCACAGTCGTTCGAGGGCGTAGTGTTCGCGAATATCCTTCTGAAAGATGTGAACGATGACGTCACCAAAGTCCATGACGACCCACTTGGCAGACGATGCGCCTTCAATACTGAGCGGCGGGTGCCCTTGGGCCTTGAGCACATCGCCGACATGGTCTGCGATCGCCCGTGCTTGGCGTTCCGACTCTCCGGAACCGATGACCAAGTAGTCGGCGATAGAGGTCAGCTTGGCGATATGCAGGATCAGGACATCGGTGGCTTTCTTGTCCAAGATGGCGGCCGCCACCGCGAGAGCTTTGGCTTTTGTTTCAGAGACGCTCACTGTCCTCCCTGTATAACCCCTCGCGAAGTATATAGGATTCGACCAGGGGCGGCAACAGATTTGCCAGAGGGCGGCCATCGGCAATGCGTGTTCTGATGTCCGACGCGGAACTGTCACAAGGCGGCAGCCTCAAGCATGTCAGGGCCCGGCCGTTTCGGATGGGCACGTCTGCTCGCTCTTGTCGTCCTTCATCGAGCGCGCGCAACTCATCTGTGGGCACACCGGAAAAGACAGGCATTGAGGCCACTTGCAGAAAACTTGTGAAAGGCCGTGAAATCACCACGAATTGGCAGAGATCAAGCAGCTGGTCGGCTTGCTTCCATGAGGGAAGGTCGATAAATGCATCTAGGCCGATGAGGAAAAACAGCGCGGTGCCAGACCCGTATTGCGCGTGAAGCGCACGGACCGTGTCGATCGAATAGGACTTGCCGGAACGGCGGATTTCAATGTCTGTGAGGGCGAAGGCAGGCTCATCCTGGATCGCCAGTTGGACCATGCGATAGCGATGGTGAGCGGGGGCTAGAGTGCCTGGTTGTTTGTGCGGAGGGTCTCCGGTCGGAATAAACAGCACCCGATCCAGAGGCAGAAGTCGTTGTGCCGCCTGTGCAATCGAGAGATGGCACCGGTGGATCGGATTAAAACTGCCGCCCAAGAGGCCTAGACGCATGCCGGCTCCGGTTCAACTCGCCAACGTGATGGTCATCATGGAGGACAGCCCTGCGAGGGGCGGCCCCTGCCGTGGCGGCGTCCGAATCCGAGCCGCTACAGGATCACCAGGTTGTCTCGGTGAATGACCTCCTCATACTCCTGGAGCCCGGGGATTTTTTGAATGTCGGCGGTCTTCAGGCCCTTGATGCGGGTCAGGACCGTGGAGGAGAAATTCACCAGGCCCTTGGCGCATTCTTTCCCGTCAGGTCCGGCGCAGGTCACTGGGTCGCCCGCCTCGAAGTCGCCGGTGATGTCGCGGATGCCGGAGGCCAGCAGGCTTTTGCCGTTCCGTACCAACGCCTCGACGGCGCCCTGATCCAATTGCAGGTGCCCACGGGGGCGCAACGTGAACGCAATCCAGTGTTTTCGACTGTTCATCCGCCGTTCCCGCCCGAGAAACAGGCTGCCGCCCGGTTGACCGGATAACACGCCCGGAAGTAGATCTGGGCGAGTCCCGTTCAAGATCAAGGTTGCCACGCCATATTCGCCGACTTTTTTGGCGGCGCGGACTTTCGTCGCCATGCCGCCCGTGCCTTCGAACGTGGAGGACATGCCGGCGCGTTGCTCGATGTCCGCCGTGATCTCGTGAATCAGCGGAATCAGCGTGGCCTGGGAATCTTTGCGAGGGTCCGCGGTAAAGAGTCCGTCGACGTCCGACAGGATGACCAGCAGGTCGGCATCCACCAGGTGGGCAACCTGGGCTGCCAGCGTATCGTTGTCCCCGACACGTATCTCTTCGACGGCCACCGTGTCGTTCTCGTTAATGATGGGGACGACGCCGAATTTGATCAGCGTAGTTAAGGTGTGGCGAGCATTTAGAAATCGCCGGCGATCCGCGAGGTCTCCATGGGTCAACAGCACCTGCGCCACCCGCAGCGAGAGGCGCTCGAACGCCTTCTCGTAGGCCCACATCAGGAGGCTCTGGCCCACCGCGGCAGCGGCCTGTTTGACCGGCAGGCTCTTGGGGTACTCGCGCAGCTCCAGTTTTTTGATGCCGGAGACGACTGCGCCCGACGAAACCACCAGCACTTCACGCCCCTGGGCCCGTACCCGGGCAATTTCGGCCGCGAGACGCTCGATGCGCTCGGTGCTCAGCCCGGATTCGCGTGACGCGACCAGACTGCTCCCGATCTTGATGACGACGCGTCTCGCTTGTTTTAGGAGTTCGTCTCGCACGGGGTTTTCCGGAGCAGTTCCACCTGCTGGCCCATGTAGCGTATGCACTCGTCCAGCCCTTCTCGCGTGGCAGCTGAAATGGCAAAAAAAGGAATCTTGCGTCGCCGGCAATACTTCCGAAGCTGTTCGAGCCGTTCTCCATCGCCTTTGACGTCGAGTTTCGTACCCACTACGGCAAAGGGGCGCGCGGCGAGGGCCTCATCATAGGCCGACAGTTCATGGCGCATGACAGTGAGGCTTGCGACCGGCTCGTCGGTCGCCCACTCGGAAATATCGATCACATGGATCAACAGGCTGGTGCGCTCGATGTGCCGGAGGAACTGAAAGCCGAGGCCCTTCCCTTCATGGGCCCCTTCAATCAGCCCGGGGATGTCTGCAATGACGAAGCTGTGTTCCTCGCTCGACCGGACGACACCCAAGTTGGGGGTGAGGGTCGTAAAAGGATAGTCGGCGATCTTGGGGCGTGCCGCAGAAACGGCGGCGATGAACGTGGACTTTCCGGCGTTCGGATAGCCCACCAATCCGACATCGGCCAGGAGTTTCAAGTCGAGGCGAAGAAGGCGTTCCTCGCCCGGCGTGCCAGGTTCGAACTGAGTCGGTACGCGGTTGGTGGAGGTCGCGAATTGCGTGTTACCGCGGCCCCCCGTTCCACCCTTGGCAATGACGCACCGCTGGCCATCCACGGTCAAATCGGCCAGGAGTTCCTGCGTATTCTCATCGAGGACGATGGTGCCGACCGGGACAGGAATCAGCACATCGGCGCCGCGGCGCCCATGGCAGTTGCTCCCGCCGCCGACTTCGCCGTGTTCCGCTTCGTAATGTTTTTGGTACCGGAGATCCAGGAGAGTGCTGAGGCGAGTGGTGGCCTCGACGATGACGTTACCGCCGTCGCCGCCGTCGCCGCCATCCGGGCCGCCGCGGGGGACAAATTTCTCCCGGCGAAAGCTGCAGGCGCCATTGCCGCCGTGCCCGGCTTTGACCAGGATTTGGACTTGATCGACGAATGTAGACATCGCAGCGAGCCACCCGGCGGCGTTTATTCAGAAACTGCAGTATAGCGTATTCGCCGGATCATGGGGGTGCTGCCTAAGCGAAGGGCCTGTATTCCGGGGAACAGGGTTGGGGCAGTGGAGGGATCAGGCCTTTGCCGTCACCGGATAGACGCTGACCTTCTGCCTGCCGCGGCCGCCTTCGAATTTTACGACACCCGCGACGTAGGCATAGAGGGTGTGATCCCGACCAAGGCCCACGTTGAGGCCGGGGAAAAACTTCGTTCCGCGTTGGCGCACGATGATGGAGCCGGCCTTGATCGTCTCGCCGCCGTAGGCTTTCACGCCGAGGTATTGCGGGTTACTGTCGCGGCCGTTTCTTGTCGAACCGCCGCCTTTATTTGTTGCCATGGCAAACTCTCCTTCGAGTCGTTACTTGGTTGCGATCTCAGTGACCCGCAGCTGCGTAAAGCCCTGCCGGTGGCCTCTGGTTCGCCGATAATTCTTCCGGCGTTGTTTCTTAAAGACCGTGATGGATCTGGTGCGTCCCTGGCGGATGATTTCCGCCGTGACGTGCGCGCCGGCGACGACCGGTTGGCCGATCACCAATCCGTTATCACCATTCAGCAGTCGAACCTTGTCGATCTGCACGGAATGGCCGACATCGCCCGGGAGGGACTCTACCTGGAGCACGGTCCCTGTTTCCACTCGATACTGTTTTCCGCCTGTCTCGATAATAGCGTACATGTGCGTCCTTCTCCTCGTCAGCAGAACGTGGGTGTTTATCATAGGCTCGGAGAGAGTGTCAAGAAGTTGCTCTGACTGTGACGAAGCGGTAAGGGCAAGGCGGGGCGACGGCGGGCATTCAGAAGACGAGGTGCGACAAGACCGTCGATCGGCCTGCGGCGCTGTTGTCTTGACGCTCGTTGCGAGCCGCTGGTATTATCCCGCGCATGTTGCAAGCCAGCGAAAAAATTTGGATGGATGGCAAGTTTGTGCCCTGGGCTGAGGCGCAGGTCCATGTGCTGACACACTCCCTCCACTATGGTTTGGCGGCGTTCGAGGGCATCCGTTGTTATAAAGGTAGCAACGGGTCGGCCATTTTTAGGCTGCCTGAGCATGTGGATCGATTATTTGAGTCGGCGCACATCGGCCTCATCGAGATGCCTTACGACCGCAAGCAATTGACCGAAGCCATTGTCGAAACCGTCAGGGTGAATCGATTAGAAGCCTGTTACATCCGCCCGCTCGTCTATATCGGGTACGGTGCCATGGGGTTGTATCCGGGCGAGAATCCCATCAAGGTGAGTATCGCTGCGTGGAAATGGGGCACGTACCTGGGGGAAGAGGCGTTGCTGAAAGGCATTCGCGCCAGAGTCTCTTCATTTACGCGCCATCACGTCAATGTGTCCATGACTCGCGGGAAAATCTCCGGTTACTATGTGAACTCGATCCTCGCCAAGCGCGAAGTCAAAGCGGACGGGTACGATGAAGCGATCATGCTCGATCCGGAAGGGTATGTGGCCGAGGGAACGGGCGAAAATGTCTTCATCGTGCGACGTGGCCTCTTGAAGACGACGCCGCTCACTTCGATTCTGGAAGGCATCACGCGCAATTCCATCATTCAGCTGGCAAAAGAGCGAAACATTCCCGTGGTCGAAGAGCGATTCACGCGTGATGAAATGTATGTGGCCGAGGAAGTGTTCGTGACGGGGACGGCAGCCGAACTCACCCCGGTGACGGAAATTGATCAGCGTCGCATCGGAAGCGGGAAACCGGGGCCGATCACACAGGCATTACAGAAGGCGTTTTTTGACGTGGTGCGCGGAACCGACGCCGCTCACCGGCAGTGGCTGACTCCCGTCTAGCAGTCGATCCAGTGTATCCTCTCGTTTTCTTGGCAGAAATATCAGGCCTGCCGGTTGAGTCTCGCGATAGCGTTTCGCTCACGAACTGACTCCCTCCAGAGATCTTCTTTCCTGCTGCGATGGGCTGCGGCCTGGTTAAATAACCGCACAGCACCGCTTTCCAGGCGAGGCGTGTTATTCCGGTTGATCGGCGTGGATCGTTTCGAAAGAGAGGTGAACCGGGAAGCTTAGTGGGAGGCTTCGTTGGAAGAATGCGAATCTTTGGCCGGTGGCGTCGCGGACTCAGACGGTGTCGCGCTCGGGGTTGTGGCCGCAGGTTTCTTGTTCAAGTCAATGACCGTGGAAGAAAAGTTGCGATCCTTCGCGATAATCGCCAGAGACAATGACGTGAACATGAAGACAAATGCGGTGATGACCGTGAACTTGCTCAGGAAGTTTGCCGGTCCCCGGCTGCCGAACACGGTTTGGCTGGAACCGCCGAAGGCCGCTCCGATTTCAGCCCCCTTGCCGGATTGCAGCAGAATGGCCCCGATCATGAGCAGGCAGACGATGACATGAACGATGATGAGCAGTGTATACATGTTGAATCTTAGGCCGTGGTGGGTTTGGACCCGATGGCAACTTTGGCGAGTGTAGCAAAAGAGACCGGATCTAGACAAGCCCCGCCGACCAATGCGCCGTCGATTTCTTCAGAAGCCAGGAAGTCGGCAAGATTGTGCGGGGTGACGCTCCCTCCATACAGAATCCGAACTCGCTGTCCTGCCTCGGATCCGCTCAATTCATTCATGGTTCCGCGGATCAAGCGATGCACCGGCACCGCCTGCTCCGGTGATGCCGCTCGCCCAGTGCCGATCGCCCACACTGGTTCGTAGGCGATGACCATGGTTTCGAGACTCTGCGCTTCGATGCCGGCCAGCCCGGCGCGAAGCTGTCGTTGGATGACCAGGTCGATCTGATCTGACTCGCGATCTTGAAGCGTTTCGCCCACACAGAGAACCGGTTGGAGTCCGTTCCGGAGCGCCGCCAGCACTTTCTTATTCGTCCAGCTGTCTTGTTCACCGAAGTATTGCCGGCGTTCCGAATGACCGACCAGAACAAATCGGCAGCCCAGGTCTTTCAGCATGGTTCCCGACACTTCACCGGTGAAGGCGCCTTTCTCCTCCCAATAGAGATCCTGCGCACCGAGGAGCAAGGTGGATGTCGAGCCGAGCGCTTCACGGGCTGCATGCAGTGCGGTAAACGGCGGCGCAAAACCGACCTGGATGCCATCGCTAGCAGGCAGTTCCTGCATGAGGCGGCGTACGAACGCCCCCGCCTCGGTGGCGGTCTTATTCATCTTCCAGTTGCCGATGATGTATCGGGTTCTCACGAGGCCTCAATAGCGAGGAAGGGCGGACGTTGTCGTTATTCTGCGCGATTCGGAAGCGCGGCAAGGCCCGGCAGCGTCTTTCCCTCGAGCAATTCCAGCGCCGCGCCGCCACCGGTGGAGATAAACGAAATGCTTTCAGACTCTCCGGCGCGGTGAATGGCCAGGGCGGTTTCGCCTCCTCCGACGATAGTCAACGCATATGCGTTGGCGACGGAATGGGCCATGGCAAGGGTGCCTCTAGCAAACGCGTCGACTTCGAACATGCCCATGGGGCCATTCCACAGAATGGTTTTCGCATCCTGGACTGCTTCGGAGAATAATTTGACGGATGCAGGGCCGATGTCCAGTCCATACCATCCTTTGGGAATTTCCTGAACCGGAACGATCTTCGTCTCGGCTCCGGGCTCGCGGCCGGCTGCGACGACGCAGTCCACGGGAAGGTAGAATTTCACGCCGCTCGCGAAGGCGTGGTCCTGCACTCCCTTCGCGAAGTCGAGCATGTCGTTTTCAACGAGTGACTGGCCGATCTCGAGGCCCATGGCCTTCAAAAACGTAAACGCCATGCCTCCGCCGATGATGACCTTGTCGACTTTCTTGCCCAGATTCTCGATCACGCCGATTTTCCCGGAGACCTTGGCGCCGCCTAAAATAGCGACAAACGGCCGTACGGGATTCTCCACCGCTCCTTCCAGGTATTCGATTTCTTTCTTGAGCAGATACCCGGCCGCCGCTTCGGGAATATATTTCGTAATGCCGACGGTGGAGGCATGGGCGCGGTGGGCGGCACCAAAGGCGTCATTGATATACACGTCGGCGAGTGAAGCCAGCGCCTTGGAAAATCCTTCGTCGTTCTTTTCCTCCTCGGGATGAAAGCGGAGATTTTCCAATAACATCACATCGCCGGGTTGCATCTTGGCGACCAGACCCTCGACGGCCGAGCCGATGCAGTCCGGCGCAAACACCACTTCCTTGCCGAGCAGCCGCTGCAGTCGCTTCGCGACCGGCGTCAGGCTGAACTTCGGATCAAATTTGCCTTTTGGACGGCCGAGGTGCGAGCAGAGGATGACTTTCGCCCCCTCATCGACGGCCCTGTTGATGGTGGGCAGCGTCGATCGAATCCTGGTGTCGTCGGTGATCTGCAAGGAATCATCAAGGGGCACGTTGTAGTCGGCGCGAATAATCACGCGTTTGCCGCGAAGTTGCACGTCCTCGATAATCCGTTTGCGAATATTCATGGCAGATCCTCACTCCTCTTCTGGTGTGTCCCGCGCCGGTCGCTGGCAGCTCCGGCCGGTGCTGCACGTCAGAAAAGCGTGTCGTGCGTGACGCCTGTTACGCCGATTTGGCGACAATATACTTGATCAGGTCCCGCACGCGGCAGGAATAGCCCCACTCGTTGTCGTACCAAGCGGTGACTTTGACGAGCCGTTTGTCAATGACGGCGGTCAGCGGAGCATCGACGATGGCGGAATGGGCATCGTCCTTGAGGTCGATGGACACGATCGGTGCTTCCGAATAGGCCAGCACATTTTTCATGGGTCCTTCGGCGGCTTTTTTGAAGGCGGCATTCACGCCGGCCACATCACAATCCTTTTCCGTTTCGACGGTGAGGTCCACCAATGAGACATTGGGAGTCGGCACGCGAATGGCCAGTCCGTCCAGTTTGCCTTTCAATTGCGGAATGACCAGATGCAGGGCCTTGGCGGCGCCGGTGCTGGTGGGAATCATCGACATGCCTGCCGCGCGCGCCCGCCGCAGATCCTTGTGGGGCAGATCGAGCAGTTGCTGGTCGTTCGTATAGGAGTGGATCGTCGTCATGACGCCGTGCTTGATACCGAAGTTTTCCAGCAAGACCTTCGCCACCGGAGCCAGACAGTTCGTCGTGCAGGACGCGTTGGAGACGATATGGTGTGCCTTGGCGTCGAACACCTGCTCATTGACGCCGAGAACCACCGTGGCGTCAGGATCTTTTGCCGGGGCGGAGATGATGACCGTTTTGGCTCCGGCAGACAGATGTTTGCCCGCGCCTTCCCGATCCGTAAAATGGCCGGTTGATTCCACGACAATATCCACGCCAAGCGCCTTCCAAGGCAGTTCTTTGGGATCCCGGACCGCCAGGACCTTGATGGCGCGGCCGTCGATGATCAGCTGGTCGTCCTTGGCCTCGACCGAAGCCGCAAGCGTCCCGTGAACCGAATCATACTTGAGCAAGTAGGCCAAGGTTTTGGCATCGGTGAGGTCGTTGATGGCGACGAATTCAAGGCTGGGATCTCCCAGGGAGGCACGAAGCACGTTGCGGCCGATACGTCCGAATCCATTGATGCCGATGCGTGTGGTCATGGGGCTAAATCCTCAAGAATGAAGCGGGTTGAACTGAGTCAGTCAGGGGCGATAGTACTGACCGACTTTCTGCGTGTCAAGCATACAAAAACACGGGAGAGCGGGTGATATCGGCCACAGGGGCCGGGAAACTCTTCGCTCGCCGGGCTGCCTTGCCTCGGCCTTGGTGGTCGGGTAGAGTCTGCTTTTCCTACGACAACCGGTGGTCGGAGCGTGATGCAATCTGAAAGACTCCAGGCTGAGGCCTGTAAGGTGTTGGAATGGGCCAAATTGTTGGATCTGGTGGCAACCTATGCCCAATCGACCGTCGGCGCAGAGCAATGCCGAGCCATGGAATTGGAGCGGGACGTCGCGCAGGCCCGGCTCCGCCAGGAGGAAACCTCCGACATGCTGCGCCTGCGGGCCAACGTGGATCCCTTCCCCGTCCTGCGATTTCCCGACGTGACCACCTGGTTGGGGCGAGTGGCGAAAGGCGCCTGTTTGGAGGCGCAAGAGCTGAGGGATATCGCGTTGGTGTTGGATCTGATCGTGGAGGTTCAGCGGTATCTGCTCCGTCATCAGGCCGCCGCGCCGACCGTCGGCGCCATGGCCGCCCAGTTGGGACCGATTGCGGAGTATCGCCGGCTGACGGCCGCGCTGAACGCCGCCATCGATCCCGACGGATCCATCCGTGAATCGGCCAGCCCGGAATTGCACCGGTTGATCCAGCGGGCCAATGATTTCAAGCAGCAGATGCGGCACCGGCTCGAACAGATCCTGCATTCGCGGCGGTATGAAGAAGTGTTGCAAGAACGGTATTTTGCCCAGCGGGAAGGGCGCTACGTGGTCCCCATCAAGGCCGAGATGCAGGGCCGGATGCCGGGCATCGTGCACGATGTGTCGTCCAGCGGCGCCACGCTGTTTCTGGAGCCTCGCGAACTCGTCGATCTCAATAACTCCATCAAAGTCGTGGACCTGGATGTCGAACGCGAGGTACGCAGAATCCTGCGCGAACTGTCGGCGCTGGTGGCGCCTCATCAACCGGCGTTGGCCGGGAGTGTGGCACTGCTCGGCCGGTTGGATGCCATCTCGGCCAAAGCTGGTCTGAGCCAACGTCTCCAAGCCTCGCCCCCGCGTCTCAATGATCAGGGGCGCATTGTCATTACGCAGGCTCGGCATCCGTTTCTGGTGGTCACCAAGGATCAGGTCGTGCCGAATGACCTCGCCTTCGATGAAGCGGTGCATGTGCTCATCATTTCCGGCCCGAATACGGGCGGCAAGACCGTGATCTTGAAGTTACTCGGGCTGTTCGCGCTGATGGCCCGTTGCGGCTTGCACCTGCCTTGCGCCCCGGAGTCAGAGATGGCGGTCTTTCCCTCGGTCTACGCGGACATCGGCGATGCGCAGGATCTGGCGCGCGACCTGTCCAGCTTTTCGGCCCACATCACACAGATGGTGCAGTTATTGAACGAAGTATCCGAGGGGTCAGAGCCTGGCCGCGACAGGATGCCGCTGCCTCCCGGTCGGGCGCTGGTGTTGTTGGATGAGCCGGTGACCTCCACCGATCCGGCCGAAGGCGCGGCGCTCGCGAGTGCGCTCCTCTGCCGGCTCGCGGAGGCTGGTGCGAAGGTGGTGGCCACGACCCACTACAGTCTGTTGAAAGGCCTGGCCCAAGACAGGCCGGGCTTCGCCAATGCGAGCGTGGAATTTAATCTCGATACCCTTTCGCCGACCTACCGGATGATCCAAGGGCAACCGGGCGGCTCGGCTGCAATCGAAATTGCCGGGCGTCTCGGGATGGATCAGTCGCTGCTGGAGGATGCCCGCGCGCGCCTGCAAGGTGACAACCGGTTGCTGGAGACACTGCTCAGTGATCTGCAGGACAAACAACGGCGACTCACCGATGACCTGACGGCGGCGACTGCCGCCCGGCAGGCGGCCGAACAGGCTGCTCGCGAAGCGCAGGAGTTGCTGGCCTTGCTGCAGGAGTCCGAACGGGATGAGCGGCAGGGGTTGAAGAAAAAGTTATCGCAGGAGTTTCAACGGGCCAGGGCCGCGGTACAAGCCACGATGGACGATCTGAAGCGCGATCAAAAACTGCTCAAGGCCAAAGAGGCCAAAGCCCGCTTGGTCGAATTGGAACAGGCGGTCCGGCGCGAGGTTGGAGAGTCGGAAGAGCCGGTGTCCGTCGATCAGCTCTCCATCGGAGATGCGGTTGAAGTGGTCGGGCTGGGCATGACGGGGACGTTGCTCGAAAGTCCCCAGGGCAAAAAGCGCGTGCGTCTGAAAGTCGGCGAGGGTGAAATATTGGCCAATGTGGGGAGTCTGACAGGTAGCCGCAGAAATCGGCAGCCGGAACCGCCGGTGCCGGTCAAAACGACTGCCGGTTCCTCAAGGCGACCCAGCCAGACGTTGGCCTCTGAGGACATCCAGGAAACCTTGGATGTGCGCGGTCAGGCAGCCGATGATGCCTTGGATGTGGTGGTTGCCGGTCTGGATCGCGCCGTTCTGGGCGGGAGCCCGTTTGTGCGCATCATCCACGGGCATGGAACGGGAAAGCTGAGAAGTGCCTTGCGCGAGTACCTGAAGGCCTCGCCGTATGTCGTGACCTTCCGGCCGGGCGACCGCGCAGAAGGGGGCGACGGCGTGACGATTGTCCAGTTGCGATAGACCAGTGGCCGGGGGGCTATGTTCGATGCCGGAAGTTTTGTATGCTGAAGGGGTGCTGCTTGCGGATCACCTCAAGCAACCATGCTGTGTGGAGTGTGACATGACGTAACCCACATTGCGTTTGGGCCGGGGCTCAGCCGGGCCGCACACACTGCTTGGCCCGAGCTGCCGGTCAAGCCGCAATCACTTCCTATGGCCTGCCGCCATGCGCCAGCGGGTCAGTCTTCAGAGTTTGTTTACCCTGTCAGTGCTTGCCGTGGGACTGTTCTCCGGCACCGTGGGGCTTGCGTATGCCTACTGGCATGCCAGGCAATCCTTGCAGACCACTGTCGGGACCACCTTCCAGGAAATCGCCCGCCAAAGCGCCGACAAGGCCGCCTTGTTGCTCGCCGGAGAAATAGAATGGGTGCAACGGCTTGCCGCGCTTCCTGATCTTCGTGCCTCCGTGGAAGGCGCCGTGCTGTCGGCGGAGACGGCCCGGCCCATTGAGCGGTGGCGTGAAGAGCAGCATCGCTATTTTCATGCACTCGCCATCGTCCGGGCGGACGGGCAGCTGGTCGGGGGCCGGGTGAGTGACTCCACCAGAGGGTTTTACACCAGGCAGCCTTGGTGGACGACTGTGGTGCAGGAGGGGCGTTCGTGGGCAGGACCGCTTACGGTTGACGAGGAGGGCCATGGCTATTGGGAAGTGGCGGTCCCGATCAGCGAGCGGAGTGAGCCGGTTCGTGGAGTGCTCAAGGTCGTCATCGGGACGGATCGCATCCTGTCTTCGATCCTGGGAAGCCGACTCGGCCGAACAGGCCACATGATGCTGTTGGATGAGCAGGGCGCCATCCTCGCCTGTTCTGTGCTCGCGCCCAACCTCCATACGCCGCTTCCGGCGGATGTCACCCGGCAGGGGACAGGGGGCGCCGCTGCCCGATGGACGCTGGTCGATCACGACAGCCACGGTGGGCAGGGGGGCATCATCGGCATGGCCCCTGTCGTGCTCCCGGGACAAGTGGCACAGGTGCCGGCTTGGTCCATCCTCGTTCAGCAGGATCCGGCGGAGACATTCGAGCCATTGGCGGCATTGCTGGGCAAACTTGCTGCTTTCTGGATCGGCACGACCGTGTTTATTGTCTGGTTGCGCTGGCGGCTGGGACGGCGAATCCTGCGGCCCATCGGGATGCTGATTCAGCGCATCAACCAGATGGCCGGTGGGGCAATCCCTGCCGCGGCTCCGGCGGCGTCGGCTGACCAGCTGTGCGGGGTTGAGGAGATCGATACGCTTGCGACCAGTTTCGATGAACTCGCTCAGCGCTTGGACCAGGCGTCACAGGCGAAGGCGCAATATGTTCGAAGGCTGGAGCAGGCGAATCTCGACCTCACCACCTCTGAGGAACACTACCGGCTGCTTTGGAACCATTCGATCGACACCAAAATTCTGGTCGATCCTTTCGGTGTGATCCAGGATGTGAACGGGCGCGGCGAGATGACGCTCGGCCGACCGGCCTCGACGCTCCTGCACCGGTCGGTTTCCGACCTTGTGGCCGAGCCTGAGCGTACCCGTCTGCAGGCCCAGCTGAAGCTGGTGCGCCACAAGGGCGCGGAGGTATCGGCAGGCGTGATGCGAGTGCCGACGCCGGGAGGCGAACTGACGATGGAAATCGACTGCGTACCGGTCACGAAGGTCGGCCGTCTCGAATCCATCATGGTTCAACTCCGTGATTTGACGGAGCAGAAAGCTCTCGAGCAACAATTACTCCGATCCGAGCGGCTCGCGTCGTTGAGTCAATTTGCGTCGATGTTCGCGCACGATATCCGGAATCCTTTGGCGGGGATCAAGAAAACGCTCGAATGGCTCAGCGGTCGTCCGGAGATGGCGCCGGACCTACCACGTCGCTGCCTGGAAGATCTGCGTTTCACGACCGATCTTCTCCTCGGGATGATCAACGACATGTTGGATGTCTATCAGGAACACTATTCGGGACTCCCGCTGAGCACCGCCCCGGTAGCGGCAGGCCTGCTCCTGCATGAAACCTTGCGGCTCTTTCGTTTCGAGGCGGAAGCGCAGGGCGTGCGGTTTGCGGTGTGCAAACCGCCGGACGAGGTGTGGGTGTGGGGAGACGGGCGGCGGCTGCAACGCGTCTTGATCAATCTGCTGCACAACGCCCTCAAGTACTCGCCGCCGCAGGGCACCATCACCGTCACGCTGCAGGTGGAAGAGGGCTCAGAGTCGATCGCCACGGCGCTTGGTCCGCCGACCCCCGGCTCCTTAGTGACCATCTGTATTGAGGACGAAGGGCCAGGCATTGCGCCGGATGAGGTGCCGCATGTCTTTGAGCTGTTCTTCCGGAAGAAGGACGGCCAGGATTATCGGATCGGCCGCGGCCTCGGACTGCATTTTTGCCGACTCGTGGTCGAAGCCCATGGCGGGCGCATCACGGCCGGCAATCGTCGCACGGGCGGAGCCGTCTTGACGGTCGCCTTGCCGGTCAGGCAGGAGCAGTCATGTCTATCAGCATCCTGATCGCCGAGGATCAACGCTTGTTCCGGCAGAGTTTGCGGATGTTGCTCGAGCATGAGGAGGATATTGTGGTCGTCGGCGAGGCAATGGACGGTCGGCAAGCGTTCGACCTCGCCGTGGCGCAACAGCCACGCATCGTGTTGATGGATGTCGATATGCCGCGTTTGGACGGCATTACCGCCACCCGGTTGATTCGCGGTTGTGTGCCGCAGTGTCGCGTGCTGATGCTGTCGGTGCATGACGACGACGCCCGTATCGTCGCCGCCGTGCAGGCCGGCGCTTGCGGGTACATTTTGAAGGATGCCGATCATCAGGAGTTCCTGCGGATCATCCGGGCCACCTACCAGGGCAAGCCGGTACGCTCGGCCTTCATGCCGGATGGTTTTGCCAAACGGGCCGCGTCCCTGGCGAGCCAACAGGGCGGGTCCGATCCGGGGGGGCTGTCTCTGTTGACTGATCGGGAGCGCGAAATTCTGGCTTGCGCGGCCGCCGGCCGAAGCAATAAAGAAATTGCCGATCAACTGTGTGTCTCCCTCGATACCGTGAAAACGCATCTCCATCATACCTATCAAAAGTTGAAAGTCAGCGGGCGGGTTGAAGCCGTGCTCGCCTACCTCGGCAACGGGTAACGCCCACGCCTCGGTCTTCCGTATCACCCGAAGGGTTGAGCCCAAATCCATCCCCCGGGCAATAGGCTTCGGTTCTATCTTCCACTACAGTCATGAGTGCCGCGGTTGGTGGCGGTGTGACGCGCTCATTCTTCGTAAAGGAGGACTGAGGATGAAACACGGATCAAATATAGGACGCATGCTGTTCGTCGCTCTGGGGGTGGGGTGGTTGGCCTCGTTTGCGGTGCAGGCTCCAGCTCAAGTGATCCATCCTGATCAGATGATCGAGACGCCCGCGCTGAAACAGGAGGCGATCCCAGAAGGAGGAGTGATAACCCACGAGCCTGCTGCGATCGATCTGGAAAAGGGGTTCGACCGGCCGCTGATGGCGCCGGACACCGGATCCCCAGGCGGCGGGGACATGAACATGCTGAAGACGCCTGACACGACCGATGCGGACAATGCTCGAGAGTCAGACAGTCGATCGGCAGTCTCTTTCTGAGAGTTCCCTCAGGATCATTCCATTGTAAAGGAGGCGTACCATGAACAGTCAGACCAAACGATATGGTCTCTTCGCATTGTTATTCGGATTGTGCCTCGGTGTGGCGTTGCTCATGGGGACTGCGTTGGCTCAGTCGACCTGGGTCGACGAGATCAACGGGTCACTGAATTTCTATAAAACCAGCTACCCCGGTTCAAATTGGGAGCCCTATAGCCAACGACTGCAAACGGTGAAAGAGGCGGTCGACCGCGGGGATACCAAGACAGTGAAGAGCGAGATGGGGAAGTGGTTCAAAATGCTGCGCGCTCGTGATCAGGGCATTCATGATGTCGCGGCCGATGAGTTGTTCAACTTTGCCGTCATGATCACCCCGATTCAGGAGTATGGCATTACCGTCCCACCGGCCCCGGGCAGTGAGCCGGGCTACTGAGCAGAACGGCGGATCGTAAGAGATATGAAAGGAGGTTGCCATGAAGCGGACGGCGTGCCTTCTTGTCTGGTTGATCGGAGTCTTGTGGCCCTTGGTACCGGCCGGGGCGGAACCTTCAGAGGTGTTCTCACCCGGCATGCACCTGGCCGTGAACGGGCAAATTACCAAGATTGAAAGCGGGCTGTTGTTTGTGAAGACTCCCTATGGGCTGCAAATGCGGACGATCAGCCCCAATAAGGCGGATCGTGTGGGATTGCATGAGGCGCGTGTCGGTGATGAAGTGTGGTTGCTGATCGATTTGAACAACGTGCTGTTGGACGCGACCAAACCGGGTGGTGAAGATTTTGCCAACCATAAGACGTTGGCTGGCCGCGTGCGTTATGCCGATCCCTTCTGGGGCGAAATCCAGATCTCCACTCCGGAAGGGTTCGAACGGTTCGAGGTGGATACCCTGGCGGGCAGCAAGCTGTCGGTGATTCAGGAAGGCATGCCCGTGACGATCGAATTGGATGCGGATAATGTGATGATCGATATTCAACCCAATCAGTGAGGACGGAGGGTGTGGCATCTGCGCGCCTTGACTTGTTTCTGAGCGACTCGTACGATTCACATGACGTGCGCTGCCATCCGGCTCAAGCGGGCGGCAGCGCACGGTTCCCTACAGCCCGCAACGCGAACGCATCAGGGGTCACCCATGCGACGTCGTCTGCCGTGGATGGTGGCATGTCTCCTGGCAGGAGGGGCGCTGACCGCCGGCTCGCCGACCTCGGGGGGTGAGCAATCCGAACGGTCATCGATTCCCTTCCAAACGATTCTTGAACTCGAACAAACCGCTCGTCTGCTCGCCGTGCTCCTCGATTCCGGCCGAGCGGTCATCAACGATAATCAAATCCTGTTGGCTGAATCACAGGGCAAGGGCCTCACGCCGGAGGCCTTCGAACGGCAACTGTTGGATATGTTCCGAGGCCGGGCGGGGATCGACCTGCAAGAGTTGGATCATACGGCTCTGGGCCCGCGCACCAAACGGCTGCTCCGCGAGTTGGTCGAGACCAGCAGGCAGGTGATTGTCGATGTCCGCCGGAAACTCAGTCCCGAGGCGAACGAATTTACCGGCTTCATTCCCGCCGCATTCGGCGCACGGGTGTCGGCCCGGTTTACCGAGCACACCGGTGTGCGACTGAAACAAACCTCGCTGGCCCCTCGAAACCCCGCCAATCGTCCGGACGCGTACGAACGGGGCGCCTTGGAAGCGTTTGCCGATGCGGCCTACCCCCGGGAAACCGTCATCAGCGAGATGTCGGCCAATAGCGCGTCCTTTCGTTTGATGCTTCCGTTGTATGCGACGAGGCATTGCCTGGATTGTCATGGCGAGCCCAAAGGGGTGGCCGATCGCATGGGCTATCCCCGGGAAGGCCTCGTTCTGGGACAAAACGCCGGGGCGATCAGCGTGCTACTGCCGGTCAAACCATGAAGATCGTTCTGGCTCTAGTCGTCATCCTCCTGGGCACTGGTGATCGTGGGGATGCCAATGAGCGCGCGCTGTTGCCCGTTGAGAAACCGGCGGGCAGTGGCGTCATCGTGCATCATGATGGATATGTGCTCACGGCGCATCATGTGATCGCGGCTGCCAAACGGATTACGATCGTGACGCCGGGAGAGTTTCGGGCGCCGGCGGTCGTCGTCAGTGTGGATGCGGAGCATGACCTCGCGCTCTTGAAGGCGGAAACGGTGGGACTATCCGAGGCCCCGCTGGGGTATGCCGGCGCCGTAAAACTGGATCAGGAGGTGATTGCCGTCGGCTTTCAGTTCGGGTTGCGCGAAACCACGATCACCCGGGGCCATGTGGCCGCCGTGCGGACCAGAGGCGTGCAACGGGTGTTTCAAGTGGACGCGGCGGTGAACCCGGGCAACAGCGGCGGAGCAGTCTTCAATCGGCAAGGCGAAGTCGTCGGGATTCTCACCACGAAATTTACGCATCCGTCAGGGATTGTGCCGGAAGGCATGGCGTTTGCCGTGCCGATCAGTTACGCCACGCCCTTGTTGGCCAACATTCCCGATTTCGATTTTTCTGCGATCGGCAGGGTCAAAAAAGAATCCAAGAAGGGAAAGCCGACCGGGGATCCCGTGCTGGACATGGCGCGGACCTCAGTACGGATCGACACCATTCGTATGTCTGACCCGCCGGGCGCCACGAGCCAGTCCGCCGCGGTTCCATCGATGGGGGATTCGCTGCGGGCCGGGCAGCCGTCGGTGGCCCGTGTGCCGGCGCCGTTGGCCCGACCGTCTGACCCACCTCCCGCAGTCGGAGAGGAGGCCATTGATCGAGTGAATGCTCAACTGCAGGCGGAGCAGCAGGAGGCCGTGAAACGGCTGTCGGAGCAAGGCCTGACGCCTCCAGTCGGAATGGTGCTGATTCCGGCCGGGGAATTTCTGATGGGGATGGAGGATGGCCTGCCCGATGCGCGGCCGCTCCACCGCCTGTATCTCAGCTCCTATTGGATCGATCAACATGGGGTGACGAACGGGCAGTATCGAGCCTGCGTGCAAGGAGAGAGCTGCCTCCCGCCCAAGGTGCGCGTGGCCTTCGATGATCCCCAGCATGCTGAACACCCCGTGACCGATGTGACCTGGATGCAGGCCCGGACCTATTGCCAGTGGGCCGGCAAACGATTACCCACGGAAGCCGAATGGGAGAAGGCCGCGCGTGGAATCGACGGCCGACGGTATCCCTGGGGCAACGGGGACGACGTCATCCAGAAGAGTCGGGGCATGCTGGTGGATGGGAAGGTGTCCCCTAACGGTGTCGAGCCGGTAGGCATGCCGGTGGCGTCCCGCTCCCCCTATGGCGTGTCCGGCATGATCGGACAGGTCTCGGAATGGGTGAAGGATTGGTATGCGGAAGATTTTTACCGCAGCTCGCCGGCCCGCGACCCGCAAGGACCTCTGCGCGGAACCTTCAGAGTGTTGCGAGGCGGCAGTTGGCTGGAGCGGCCGCTGGAATTGCGCGCCGGGTATCGTGGATGGGATGAGATGACCTACTGGGGGCCGACGTTGGGATTTCGTTGCGCGAATGACGCTCCTTAGCACGGTGATGAAAAAGACTCCCAGCGGCGACGATCCAATCGAACCTACCCCTGTTGCCTCTTTCCCTCCTTCCCATTCTCCAGTACCATAGCTCGCTGATTACAGGGTCGAGCCCGTCTTGTTCATGCCATTGTCTCCACGAACCAAAAAAATCTTCTCCGCGCTCGCCGTCGGGATGGCGGTCTACGCCCTCGTGGCGGGGCTCCGCATGACCCGGTGGTTCGAAGTGGTGGAACTCAAGGCGTTCGATCATCTCGTCCGGCGGCATGCCGATCCTGCCAAGGCCGATTCAAATCTTTTGCTGCTGGCCATCGATGAATCCAGTCTGGAAGCGTTCGGGCGCTGGCCCTGGCCTCGTGACCGCTACGGCTATGTCGTGCGGTATCTCAAGAGGGCGGGAGCCAAGGCGGTCGTCTTCGACGTGATGTTTTTCGAACCGGACGAGAATGCCGAAGAGTTCGATCAATCCTTTGCCGACGACATGCAGGCGGCGGGTAATGTCTTCCTGCCGATGTTGTTTCAGGCCGAGCCCGCTCCGATTTCGGCCGAGCTACAGGCTCGTGCCACGGTGAAGCTCGAGCGAGCCGATATCGAACAGGCTTGGCCTGCCAGGCATGAAGGCGTGAAACTACCGATTCCTGTGCTGGCGCAGCAGACGCAGGGACTGGGCGTGATCAATCTGTCTGCCGACGCGGATGGACCCACGCGCCGTGTTCCCTTAGTGGGTCAGGTGAATGGAAATCTTGTGCCGCATCTCTCCCTGGCGGTGGCGCAATATGTGTTGGGCGCAAGCCAGGTTGCGGTCAAGCGCGACCGCATGCACATCGGCAGCCGCACCGTTCCACTCGATGCCAACGGGAATCTGCTGATCGATTGGCATGGCTCCTTGGAGCAGACTTACCATGCCGGGAAATATTCCATCGGACGGGTTCTGCAGGCCTTTGCGCAGCAAGAAAAAGGGGAACGAGCGGATCTGGATGCCTCGCTGTTCAAGGACAAAATTGTGTTTGTCGCGGGGACGGCTGCCGGATTGTACGACCTGCGCGTGACACCATTTTCGTCCGCCACCCCGGGCGTGCTCATCCACATGGCGGTGTTGGACAATCTGCTTCACGGTCAAGCCCTTCAGACGGCTCCTGCCTGGTTTTCGCTCTCGATCCTCATGCTGCTCTGCCTCGCGTCGGCCGGGGCCTTCATGTTGTTCCCTTCCTATCCGGTCAAATTCGGCGTCACGATCGGGCTGGCTGTCGCGTACTACGCATTGGTGGCCCATGCCTTTGCCGGGCATGAGTGGTGGTTGGAGCTGGTGTTCCCGGAAGTGGCCTTGGCACTGACGTTCGGCACGGCCGCCACCGTCGAATATGTCACGGAAGGCAAGCAGCGCCGGCTCATGCGGGCGGCGTTCGACAAATACATGTCGGCTGAGGTGGTCGAAGAAATCATGCGGAATCCTGCGGCCATCAAGCTCGGCGGAGAAAAGAAGGAGATTTCCATTCTCTTCTCCGACATCGCCGGCTTCACGACGATCTCTGAAAAGATGTCGCCGGAGGATCTGGTCACGTTGTTGAACCGGTACCTGTCGGCGATGACGACCATCATCAAGCGCCAGCACCGCGGCAATGTGAACAAGTATCTCGGCGACGGCATCATGGCCCTTTTCGGTGCGCCCCTGAACGATCCCACCCACGCGTCGCTGGCTTGTTATGCCGCATTGGATTGCCAGGCGGAATTGGCGCGGCTCCGTCAGATCTGGAAGCAGGAAGGCCTGCCGGAGATCGGGGCTCGAATCGGCATTAATTCCGGCCCCTGCATCGTCGGCAACATGGGATCGGAAGAACGGATGGAGTACACGGTGACCGGGGACAGCGTGAATCTGGCTTCGCGCTTGGAGGGCGCCAGCAAATATTACGACACGCTGATTTTGATCGGCCAGCGGACGGCCGAACTGGCCAAGAACGACGTTGAAGTGCGGGAGATCGATCTGCTACGAGTGAAGGGCAAAAAAGACCCGGTCGTGGTCTTTGAGCTGCTGGCCCGCAAGGGCCAGGTCGAGGAGAAGAGGCGACCTGGCATCGATAGGTATCTGGAAGGATTAGCGGCGTATAAGAAGCGGGATTTCGCGACTGCCTGCGCCAGGTTTTCAGAGGCGGTGACACTGGACCCGTCTGATGGCCCGTCACGGGTCTATCTCGAACGCGCCACCGATTACAGCCAGATGCCCCCGTCCCCGGGTTGGGACGGCGTCTATGAAATGACTTCAAAGTAGCAGCCCTGTTGAAGAGGAGGCAGCTGTGAGACCACCACGAATGCTTCGAGTGGCCCTGATCGTGCTGGGCGTCGGTCTGTTCGCCTGGGGGGCGGAGGCCTGGGCCGAAACGATTTACGTGCAAGCCAGAACGGCGCAACTCCGCGCCGGGAAAACGTCGCTGGATGCCGTCGTGGGAAACGTCAAGTTCGGCGACGCATTGGAGGTGGTGGGGCGTGACGGCAATTGGGTTGAGGTCAAAACCTCGGCCGGCGCCAAAGGATGGATCTTCGCCAACAAGACAGCGTCGTCCAAACCGTCGGGGACCAACGATACCTTGGCCAAACTCGGCCAGAGTATGCGCGGTGGCGATGCGTCGGCCACGACGGCGTCCGCCGGCGCCAGAGGACTGGATAAGGCTTCCGAAGGGTATGCCAATCGCGCCGGCGTCTCTGCGCGGGATCGCGACGCGGTGGATCGCATGACGGCCTATCAGATCCCCGACCAGGAGGTCGAAGAGTTTTTGCGGGAGGGAGGTCTCGGTGAATATGCGAAGTAATCATCGCCTGGCGGCAACGCTGATCCTGTTGGCGTTGGGCGCGGCCGGTTGTGCGGAGATACAGCGGGCCGGCGAAGACATCGCGCGGAAATCCGGCAATCCCCGCCTGGCCGGTGCGATTCACGGCGTCGGCAATGTGGTCGGGAGTCTCTTGCCGATCGGGTACGAGGAGGAGGTGTCGATCGGCCAGGCCATGGCCTTGCAAGTCGTGGCACGGTATGGCGGAGTCGTCGATCAACCGGAACTCGTTCGGTACGTGAATCTGGTCGCGCGCGCGGTCGCCAATACCTCCGACCGGCCCGATATTCCTTATCGCGTGGCAATACTGGAGCATGACTCGATCAACGCCTTTGCCGCGCCGGCCGGGTACATCTTTGTCACGCGTGGTCTGCTCAAGCAGATCCGGAACGAGGCCGAGTTGGCCGCGGTGCTGGGTCATGAAATCGCCCATGTGAGCCAGAAACACATTCTCGATGTCATTCAGCGTAGCAAACGCCTGGCGGGTGTCACGGAAGCAGGACTTTCGTATGCGACGAGCAATCCGGCGGCGTTCAAAACGGTCATTGACGGCGCGGTGAAAAAGCTGCTCGATGAAGGTCTGGATCAGGAGAAAGAAACGGAAGCCGATGTGGTCGGCGAAGTGTTTGCGACGCGGGTCGGCTACGATGCGGAGGCCTATGTGGGCTTGCTCGCGCGCTTGCGGGAGCCTAAGGGCGATGATCGCGCCTTATTTAAAACCCATCCTAATTTTTCAGCGCGTATCGAGGCCGTGCAGAACACGATTCAAAGTAAACATCTGGCCGCCACCGGCGTGCTGTTGCAGGAGCGGTTCGTGCGCATGACCAAGCGCGTCTAGGGCAGGAGGCTGAAACAGGCCGCTAGCGGCGTTCTCGCGGCGCTCAGCGGCTCAACGTACCGCGAGGGTACGCCTCGCCCCTTCGCTTGCTGCGGCCTTGCTGGACGACCTGTTTGAGCCTCCTGCCCGACGGTTGAGATGGCTGCCGGCGGCGTGCTCAACATCCGTGAAGCGTGAATCGTGAAGCGGGTCTCGTCAGGGATGGCATGGCGATTTCGGCTGGTAGCAAAGCCGTCTCCGTCTATGTTGGACTATATATGCGGAGTTCTGTGCGAAAGGCTCGTTTCTTGGGACGAGAGACGAACGACGCTTCACGAACGACGAGCGACGGTTGAGAGGCTCAGCCTGCCGCCGCGGGGCGAAAACGTAGCGTGAAGGTGGTTCCGGTTCCCTGGCGGCTGGTGACGGCCAGGGTTCCGCCGTTATCTTCGACGAGCCGTTTGACGTTGGTGAGGCCGAGGCCGGTGCCATAGTTCTTGGTCGTGAAAAACGGTTCGAAGATGCGCGCCAGATCGGCGGGGGCAATGCCGCTTCCCGTATCGGTCACGTCGATCTCCACGGTGTGTCCTTCGCCACGACGAGTCGCCAGGATCAGGGTTCCCCCTTCTCCCATCGCTTCCCGCGCATTGATCAGCACATTCATCAGAGCTTCCTTGATCTGCTCTGGATCAATGCGAATCAGGGGCAGGTCGCGCTCGAACCGGCGCTCGACCCGGACTTGTTCATGCCCCCCCTGCGCTTCCCATTGTTTCAAGGCGGCACGGAGCACGTCTTCCGCAGCGCAAGCGGCCAAGTCCGGCGGTTTCTGCCGCGCATAACGCAGAAAGTCGTGCAGGCGCTGAGAGAGTTTGTCGACTTCGTCGATGATGTAGCGGGCCATTTCCTGGCGGATGGCTTTTTCCTGCGGACCCTCCAAGACCACTTGCGCGGAACTGCGGATGACGCCGAGGGGATTGCGGAGGTCGTGGGCCAGGGCGGCCAGCAGTTGACCCACCGATGCCAGCTTTTCCTGCCGGATCAATTCATGTTGTTGCGACCTGATGGTACGCAGATTGGCTTCCAGCACCGTCCGCATCGCGCTGAACGTCGTGGCCAGGTCTTCGATTTCATCCCCGGTACGATACTCCTGCGATAAGGGCGGTGCGGCAGGTTCGGCGCTGCGGTCTGTCCGGGGTATGGCCAGCGTGAGGCGCAATCCTTCGGCCTCCCGCTGGAGCGCGGTGAGCGGTTTCACGATACGGTAGCCGACGACAAAGCCGAAGGCGGACAGCGCGATGACCAGGCCAAAGCCGATCACGCCGACCGACAGCAGCAGCGAATAAATCGGCGCATAGGTTTCTTCGGGAGCCTGTCGAACGAACGCATACCACCGGTTGCCGTCCAGGCTGGACGGGGTCAACGGATGGGTGAATCGAACCGGCGAGGCACCCACGATGGCGTCGCGGCCGCCATGCGCATCATCGTCGGCTACCAGCCATAAGGGATGGTCGAGCGCCAACCGGTTCATCAGGTTCGAAGGAATGAGGTGAGCGGTCGGCGGCAGCACCGGACAAATGAGCGGCGTCCCTTGCGTATCCAGGAGCATGGCATGGCCGGTCGTGCCGATATGAATAGGAAGGATCAGGTGGGTGAGGAGCTGGTGGCGAATTACGAGGTCGATCGCGCCGGTCGCGGAGCCTCCGGTCTTATCCGCGATGGGAACCGCGACGTGGAAGATCGCGTCGTTGATGGCCGGATCATGGGTGACATTGCTCACATAGGCCGCGCCGGGCGGGGCCTGCATGGCTTCTTTCCACCACGTGTGATCGGCCTGTTCACGTGAAAGCGCGGGATCAGTAGAGGCGACGACCCGGCCCTGGTGATCGGCCACCGTGACGCGCAGATAGTGCCGGGATTCCTGCGCCCATTCGTGGAGGTAGCGGGCGCTGATCGGGCTCGTCGCAGGTCCGTGGAGAGGCTCTTGCCGATTGGCTACGATGAGCGCCAGTCGCGCTGCGCGATCGATTTCATCATCGACGGCGCCGGCCAATCGAATGGAGGTGGAGCGCGCAATTTCCTGAAACCCTTCACCGATGGCCTCTTTCAGGCTGGCGGTGCTGGAATGGTAGGTCGCCCAGAGCGCAACCATGCCTGGCACGATGCCGACGATCAACAACGCGATAAAAAATTTTCTCTGGAGTCCGCCGGTCCGCCGTACAGCGCGCATCAACCTTGAGGCTGCGACAGGTTATGTTTGGCCATTCGATACCGGAGCGTGTTGCGGGTGATTTTCAGGAGCCGGCTGGCTTCGGAAACATTGCCGCCGCTCTTCGCCAGCGCTTCTTGCAGCATCGCTTTTTCTACCTCTTCGACCGACAGCCCGAGAGAGAGCAGGGACGGTGCGCCGGCCGGTGCCGCGGATGGCTGTGGGGCTGTGGCGGTCAGCGAGGCCGGCAGATGCTCGGGCTGAATCCTGTCTTGCTTGCAGGTGATGGTGAGCCATTCCACGACATTGTGCAGTTCCCGCACATTGCCGGGCCAGGGGTATTGCTTCAGAAGTGACAATGCGTCCGGCGCAATCCCTTTGATGCGGCTGCCGCGTTCGCGGCGGGCCTGGTCGAGAAACTGAGTCAGGATGGGTTCGATGTCTTCCGGCCGTTCGCGCAGGGGCGGCATGCGAAGCTGATAGACATTCAGGCGATAATACAAATCCAGGCGGAAGCGACCGGCCTTGATGAGATCGGGCAACTCCTGATTCGTGGCGGCAATGACGCGCAAATCCACCGGAATACTGCGCACGCCGCCCAACGGCTCCACCACATGTTGCTCGAGCACCCGCAGCAGTTTGGCCTGCGCCGTCAGGCTGAGTTCGCCGATTTCATCGAGAAACAGCGTGCCGCGATCGGCCAGTTGAAAGCGGCCCGGCTTGGATTTTTTCGCGTCGGTGAAGGCGCCTTTCTCATACCCGAACAGTTCGGATTCCAGCAGATGCTCGGGAATGCCGGCGCAGTTCAGCGCCACCATCGGACCTTGCGCGCGCGGACTGACGAGGTGAATCGCTCGCGCCAGCAGGTCTTTGCCCGTGCCGCTCTCGCCCGTGATCAGCACGGTGGAATCGGTCTGGGCCACCTCCTTGGCGAGCCGTTTCACGAGCTCCATTTCTTTGGAGACGCTCACGATCCGGTCGAATCCGAACTGCTCGTGCAGCCCTGCGCGCAGGGTGCGATTGTCCCGCGCGAGCTGGCGGACTTGCAGCGCCCGGGCGATGACGATTTTCAGCTCTTCATTGTCCACCGGCTTGGAGATGTAATCGTAGGCCCCCTTCTGCATCGCTTCGACAGCCGACTTCACCGTGCCGTACCCGGTTACGATGAGCACCGGCACATCCGGGACCTGCTGGCGGGCGGCCTCCAGCACGTCCATGCCGGACAGGGTGCCCAGTTGCAGGTCCGTGATGATCATGTCGAGCGAGTCATGCTCCTGCAGCATGCGGATGGCCTCATCCCCGGAAGACGCCAGCAAGAGCTGATACCCAGCGGGTTTCAGCACCAATTCAAAGACACGCCGCATGCGTTCTTCATCGTCGACGATCAGGAGGGTGGGTGCGTGCATGGTTGTGCAACCGCTGAAGTGGGTCCCCGAATGCACGAGGACCTGAGGAGTAGCCTACCACTATCGGTGGAGCAGGAACAGAGGGAAGGTCAGAGAGGGGCGCCGCTGGATGACGGCGCCGGCGCGCGAGTTGAGGCCGGCTTGACCTCGCTGTCCATCGCCCAGGAAAGGTTGCGTTGGAGTCCCGCATGTTTTGCGCGTTTGATAGGACTGCCTGCGAACGTGGCGGCGAAGGTCGCCTCGTTCATTTCCTTCAGGGTGGTCAACGAAGGCGAGAGCGTGAGCGGGGTAGGCTGAAAGCCGGGCTCGCTGGTCGGTTCGGCCTGATGGTTGTACGGGCAGATATCGAGACAATCGTCGCAGCCGAAAATCCGATTGCCGATTCCCCGCCGGAGTTCGTCGGAGATGGGGGGCTCGCTGCCTCGGAGTTCGATGGTCAGGTAGGAAATGCAGCGCCGGGCATCCACGACGTAGGGCTCGGTGATGGCACCTGTCGGGCAGGCTTGGATGCACAGCGTGCAGCTGCCGCACAGATCGGTGCCGGCTTCGTCCGGCTCTAATTCGAGGGTCGTGAGGATTTCTCCCAACAAGAGCCAGGAACCGAACTCCGGTGAGACCAGATTGGAATGTTTGCCGATCCATCCCAGGCCGGCCTGCTGAGCCCAGGCCTTTTCCATGACCGGACCCGTATCGACGTAGGCGCGGTGGCGGCTTTCCGGCGCCAGGACGGTGAGCCGTTCAGACAGGCGCGTTAATCGGTCACCCAGGAGTCTGTGGTAGTCGAGTCCCCAGGCATAGCGGGCAATCCGCCCGTTTCCCGGGCGCTCGTCGGCGCGCTGGTCGGTGTAATAGTTCATTCCGACCGAAATGACGGAGCGGCAGTCTGGGAGGACCACGGCCGGATCGGCTCGCCGTTCCGGATCCCGTGTCATCCAGGCCATGGACGCATGGAATCCCCGCCGCAACCATTCCTGCAGCCGGTCACGGAGCCGGGTCGTGGAAAAATCAGTATGGTGGTTCGAGTCCGGCTCTGGCTGGTGCGGCAGCCGGCTGATGCCGACCACGTCGAAACCCACATCGCGCGCGGCTTGTTTGATCAGCGCTGTCTGAGACTGGGGCATTACGGTTTTGCGCACTCGAAACGCACCATGAATTGCCCGGTGCAGTGGCTGGAATCGCATCTGGTGCACTGACCGGTAATGGTGGTTTTCCAGTCCGTCCGTTTCTTGTCGAACGCGCAGAAGGTGCGGCCGGCCTTGGACACGGTGGTCCAGGGTTTGTCGGTTCCGGGAAAGTTCGCGATGACACAGCCGGAAGGGATCGGTACCTGGCACTGATGAGCGGGATCACCTTTGGCCATGCCGAAACTGCATGAGTGTTCGGTGGTGGCCGCAGAGTCAGGGGGTGTTTGCGCCCGCGCGTCGAGCGGCATGACGCTGAGCGCGCCCTGCATGCCGAAGAGCATCATGCCGATTACACACACGAGTCGATACATGAGACAGACCCTCCGGTAAAAAGCGGCATGGTACCACAGCCTGCTTCCGCAGCGAACCCTCTGCTTAATGACACTCCACTCTTGTCCGGTCTCTGCCGATCCTGTCCGGACATTGTTCAAAAATCACCGCCGGTGGCGGGAATGCAGGATCCTTGCGAGGCGTAACCTGGTGCCAACACAGGGGTGGGGGAGTGGCATGCGAGTTGCGTGACCCGGTGAGCATCCCGGCGTATGGATCGGTGTGCATGAATCCAGCCCGGCATCTCTCCCTGGTGGGCGAATGCCGATTTTGTCAGCCCTTCTCCGGTGGCACGATGGCGCAGGAAAAAATTCTGATCGTCGACGATGAAGCGGTCGTGGCTGAAGACATCCGGCGCCAGCTGCGTGCGCTGGGGTATGTCGTGGTCGGTGTGGTGGATTCGGGCAGCGAGGCCGTCGAATTGGCCGGGGAACACCGGCCGGATCTCATCCTGATGGATATCAAGCTCAAAGGGCCGCTCGATGGGATCGATACCGCCCGCGCGATTCACTCGCGGTATGGCATTCCGGTGATCTATGTGACGGCGTTCTCTGATGAGGACACGCTGGAGCGGGCGCGATACACGCTGCCGCTGGCGTATCTGATCAAACCCTTCGTGAGCAGTGATTTGCGCGCGGCCCTTGAATTGGCCCTCTTTCGTCACCGGGTATTCAGGATTGCCGAACAACGCGGCCGCTGGCTTGATTCGGTCTTGCAGTCGATGCGGGATGCGGTCGTGACGATCGATCCGCAAGGGAAGGTGACCTTGCTCAATCCGGCCGCGGAGGTGTTGACCGGCTGGTCTCAACCGAATGCGCTCGGAAAAGCCATCCAGGATGTCATGGTCGTCGTGGACGCAGAGCGTCGCACACCGCTCGTGAATCCCGCCCTTTCCGCGTTGCAGCCGATGCGGGACGCGACCCGGAGCACGCGGCCCTTGCTGTTGATCGGCCGTCACGGAGTCGAGTCCCTGATTCACGACAGTGCAACGGTCATTCAGGACGAACGAGGCGCGCCGGCCGGAGCGGTGCTGGTCTTCCGTCCTTCCGCCGACTAGCCCTCTCTCCCCTCGCACTCGCGCCGGTCAATGAGTATACTTCTCGTGTGACCTCTTTCGGCAGCGCCTCATGGTAGCGGCCTGTCAGTGATCGTCTTTCGAGCAGGAACGATCTCTTACCTCGTCGATGGAAACCGGCGTTTATTCCACACAACAGCTCCCGGGGGGCGGTTTCATCGGGAGAGGCTGATGCGCGTGATGTTCGGCTCTAAGTCGTTTTTGGGAACGTTGATTGGTTGCCTGGCGATGTTCGTGCTGGCGCCTGCTCACTCCTGGTCCGGCGAGGTGGGGTCGATCCATCTGCTTCGTCCTCTCCTCGTGCAGACCGATCCGGACGGGGGAGTCAAAGCGACGGCCACGCTGCTGTTTCCTGGCCCCCCGTCCGTTCTACACTCCATTCTCTCCGAATACCGCAAGTGGCCGGAGTTGTTCGAGACTCGCATGCGCATGGCGCAGGTCGAGGAACACGAAGGATATGTCTTGACCGACCTGTATATTTCTCACACGCTCCTGCCCGGCGAACAGCGACTGCTGTGCGAATCGCGGGTGTTGCCGGGGGGCGGGCTGGTCACTGATCTCAAAGGAGGCGATTTCAAACAATACCATCGGGAGTGGCGGCTGCAAGCGGCGGGCGATGGAACTCAGACGAGAGCGGAGTTCGAATTGCTGGTCGAGCCGAAGATCATGATTCCCGATTGGTTGATCGCCGTGGCCATGGAACGGGAGCTCACGGTGCACTTCCGGCTCGTGCGGCAGCGGGCGCTCGATGTGGTCACGAAGGAAAGGTGAAGATCGTCAGCTCGGCCTTTTCCACCCCTCGCTTGACGAACGCGCTGATCTCCAGGCCGCGTTCGATGCGAAGGATGTCATCCGGCTTGGTTCTGGTGCTCGGATGGAGCGGGACGAAGAGTTTGCAGCAATCCTGGTCGGGTTCGATGGATGTGGTGAAGCTGCCGATCTGTTGCGCCTGTTCCGTGATCTCGATCTTATCCATGCCGATGAGCGGGCGGAGCATCGGGATCTCCGCAGCGTGCTCGACGACCGACAAGTTTTCCGCCGTTTGTGATGCCACCTGACCGAGGCTGTCGCCGGTCACCAGCGCCCAGCAGCCCTCCCGCCGCGCAAGTTCCTGCGCAATCCGCACCATGGTTCGCCGGTACAGGACCACTCGAAACGGCGCCGGCGCATTCGCGACGATCTCCTGTTGAATCTCGCCGAACGGCACGATGTACAGCTTGGAATGGTATTGATAGGCCGTCAACAGCCGGACCAGCTCCTCGACCTTTTCCTCTGAGGCGCGACTGACCAACGGGCGGCCGGAGAAGTGGACAAAGACCGCTTTGCAACCGCGCTTGATCATCCGGTAGGCCGCGACGGGGGAGTCGATGCCCCCGGAGAGCAGGCAGGCGACCTTGCCGCTGGTGCCGACCGGCATGCCGCCGGGCCCTTGGATTTTCCTCGCCGCGACATAGGCCTCTTTGGTGAGGAGCTCGATATAGAGGGTCACATCCGGCTGTTTCAGCTTTACGGCTTTGCCCGTGGTTTCATGCAGAAAGCCGCCCACTTCGCGTTCCACATCCATCGAGGTCAAGGGCAGGCGTTTATCCGCGCGTTTGGCCGTCACGCGAAACGAGGTGAACGGCTGCTGAGCGAGTTGGCGCTGCGCCGCCTGCTTGATGACCGACAGGTCCGGCTCCCGCAGATCGAGCGGCACGGATTCACTGAGCAGGAAGTTGGAGACACCACAGATGCGGCGGAGCCGATCGGCTACCAGCGCCGGCATGACGTCATCGGGAATCGTCACGCGGATGCGCCCCTGCAGCGATTCGATCCGCCGGATCTTCAGATCTTTGAGCGCCAGGCGGATGTTGCGGACGAGCCGCTGTTCGAAGAAATCGCGGTTGCGGCCTTTGAGGGCGAGTTCGTGGTAGTGGATGATCGCGCAATGCATGAATCAGCGTGAAAGGTAAAACGTGAAAGGTAAGAGGTGCAGGAAAACGTGCCTGTACAAGGAGCCAGATATGGAGTTCACGATTTCGCTCCCAAATGACGGATGAGCCCGCTGATCATTTTGTCGACTCGTTCAAGGAGGTCATTCAACGTCGTCCACTCCCTCGACCCGAGATACTTAAGGCGAACGGAGAGTTCGAGTTGGGTGTCGAGTTCGCTGAGCGAGCCCTTCGCGATATGAAGAAACTGAGCAAACTCCCTCTTGGTTTGCCTCGCTGCGCCTTCGGCGATGTTGCTTGGGATGCTGATCGCTGCGCGTCTGATCTGGTTGGTGAGACCATACTGCTCTTTGGAAGGGAAACTGTCAGTCTTTTGATAGATTTGTTGCGCCAATTCAATGGCCGTTGTCCAGGCATCCAGCTTTTTGTGGGGCTTGTTCATTTGTGGGATTTGGGCGAAACGTTTCACCTTTCACGTTTTACGTTTCACGCGATTCCAAAAACCGCTCGGCGTCGATGGCGGCCATGCAGCCGGAGCCCGCCGCGGTAATGGCCTGCCGGTATGTCGCATCCTGAACGTCGCCGGCGGCGAATACGCCGGCCACATTGGTGGCCGTTCCGCGCGACGTGAGGATGTAGCCATGCTGGTCCATCTCCAATTGGCCCTTGACGAGATCGGTGTTGGGGCGGTGGCCGATGGCGACGAAGACGCCGGCACAGGGGAGATCCGTGGAGGCGCCGGTGACGAGGTTTTTGAGTCGAACGCCGGTGACCAGATCTTTTCCGAGAATGTCTTCAAGGACGGAATTCCATGCGAACGAAATCTTCTCGTTCTTCATGGCGCGGTCTTGCATGATTTTGGAGGCTCGCAGCTTGTCGCGGCGGTGGACAATGGTGACAGTGCGCGCAAATTTGGTCAGGAAGGTCGCCTCTTCCACAGCGCTGTCTCCGCCGCCCACGACGACCAGGTCCCGGCCGCGAAAAAAATAGCCGTCGCATGTGGCGCAGGTCGAGACGCCGTACCCGGTCAGGCGCTGTTCGTTCGGCAATCCGAGACGAATGGACGAGGCGCCCGTAGCCAAGATGAGCGCTCCTGCCTCCACGCGTTGCTCCCCATCGATGGTCAGGCGAAACGGTCGTTGCGACAGATCGACGGCTGAGACATCCCCGGTCAAAAATTCCGTGCCGAATCGCTCGGCCTGGGCGCGCATGTCCTTCATGAGTTCAGGGCCCATGATGCCCTTGGAAAATCCGGGGTAGTTTTCAACCTCGGTCGTGGTCGTGAGTTGCCCGCCGGATTGCCAGCCTTCGATCAAAAGCGGCGACAGGTTGGCTCGCGCGGCATAGATGGCCGCCGTGAGGCCGGCGGGGCCGGAACCGATGATGACGAGATTGCGCATAGGCGGATGCTAACACACCGACGCGGCGAGGGAAAAGCGAAGAGACTCCTTGGCGCGCTAGGTCAGGCGCGCTCAGCTAGTTCGCGATAGAGCCGTTTGACCTGCGCCAGCAATCGGGGGCGGGGCGTTGTGCCGTCGAGCAGATAGTCTGCGGCTCGAGCCTTCTGCCTCAGCGGTAGTTGGCTGCGTATACGCCGGATGGCGTCGGCGCGGGGGAATCCATTGCGTTTTTTGAGGCGGGCGATCTGGGTCTCGCGATCGGCCGTGACGACGATGACCTTCTCCACACGCTTGTCGATGCCCGCTTCATACAGGAGAGGAACGTCATAGATGACCACAGCCTTCGAATCGTTGCGCCTGGCCCGAGCAGTGAGTCTGGCCTGTTCACGCGCGACGCGGGGGTGAATGATCTGCTCCAGGCGGCGCAGGCTGGCGCGATTGCGGAACACAAGGGCTCCCAACGCCTGGCGATTGATGGTCCGGTCGGGGTTCAGGACGGCCTTGCCGAAGGTCTTGACGATGGCGCGCCAGGCCGGCTTGTCCGGTTCGACCACCTGGTGGGCCAGCGCATCGGCATCGATGACGAAGGCCCCGCAGCGTTGAAACATCTGTGCCACCGTGCTTTTGCCGGTCGCGACTCCACCGGTGAGGCCCACAAGGATCATGGGGCGCGAAGATACCACGGGGGGCCGGTCCCCGCAACGAGCGCGGTTGACTTCTCGCCATGGCCGGCTGTATGACCATCCTATGAAAACGAGTCCTTCGTGGGTCTTGCAGCTGGCATGTCTCTGTGCCGCATTCGTCTCGCTGAGTGCGATTTCCGCAGGAGCCGAAGAGGTTCCCGCTGAACGGCCGCCGTTGATCGTGGCGCTGGACGGCTCAGGCCAGTATCGGTCCATTCAAGAAGCAGTGGATGCCGCAAAAAAAGGCGACACCATCCTCATCCGTCCCGGCGCCTATCCCGAGGATGTGACGATTCACAGTAAAGAAAATGTGCGGTTGATCGGCGCGGGCATGGATCAGGTGACGATCCTGGGTCGCGAGCGGGTCGGCGTCTTTCATATCGGCAAATGGCCCTATGGGGCGACCAACATCGAAATCTCCGGTATCACCGTCAATGAACATGGCGGCCATGCGATGGGCATGTTTAACGGCCGCGGCATCCATTTTCATCATGCGCGGGTGAAGGGCATGCTCTTTACGCAGCAGGTGGAGGATGTGCGGATTGAGGATTGCGATATCGGGGGCAGCGAAACCACCGGTGTGCAATTTGCCAATTCCCAGGCTGTCATGCGGGGGAATTTCATCCACGACAACGATCACGGCGTCAGCGTCGCGGGCAAATCCACCGTGCGGCTGGAACGAAATCTCATCACCAGGAGCCTGTTTGAAGCCGTGATCGTCAACGATCAGGCGCAGGCCATTCTGCTCGGCAATACGTTCGTCAAGAACGGCGGAGGAGCCGCCTTCTTGGGCACGTCGCAAAACGAAGCCTCGGGCAATATCGTCAGCCTGAATAGCTATGGGTTCGTCGTGGGAGGCTCGAGCCGGGTCCTCTTCTCCTACAACGCCATGCAGAACTCCGGTTCCAACTATCTCCGTTCCGGTACCCCGAACCAACCGGCCCCCGAACTCAAGCCTGATTCCGATTTGACGGTGGACCCGGGTTTCGTTGACACCGCGCGCGATGATTTCAGGCTTCGGGCCGACACCTCCCTGGTGAAAATCGGTACCTTTCCCTATCTCGGGGCGCTCCCGCCCCTGAGCGCATCACACTGATCTTCAATCGGAAAGCGCAATAGACGGCGAGGCTGCCCGGCTTCTCTGGGCCGTGGAACCCCTATGCTATGCTTCATGGTGAGCAAGGGATTCCACAGGCTCCTGTGTGGCTCAAGAATTGCTGCACTACGACCGACAAGGGATTGGAGGTAAGACGTGGCCAGCTTTCGATTCGATCTCGAAAAACGCAGCACCGACGGGATTCCCAATCTGGCGGAGGTGGAGTCCGGGAAGCTTCTGGGGGCAATTTTGCCCATGTCTGAGCAGGCGCAGCTCCAATTACGGGATAGCATCGAGGTCATCGACTATCTCATGAATCAGGAAACCGTCGTCTGGAGCTAGGCATTCTGCTTCCGTTGGCCTCCCTCTGCGTCCTCTCCCCGTTCTTCTCTGCCCGCAAACCCGTATCTCTTGGCACAGTGGCCTTCCGATTTCCCGCGAATCTCGGTTGAATCTTTTCGACGCCGGGCGCATGCTGGCGCGGTTTCGATCGTCATCGGCGTTCGAGAAGGGGAGGGTATGCCTGAATCGAGGTCCACGGCGAAGGACAGGGAGGCCGGATCAGCGCGATCAGCTGAACAGCAGCGACTCGATGAAGACGACCTGCGCCGGAAACACTGGAAGCGCTGGGGACCATACGTAAGCGAACGGGCCTGGGGGACCGTGCGCGAAGACTATAGTCCCTACGGGACGGCCTGGGAGTCGGTGCCCCATGACCATGCGCGCTCGAAGGCGTACCGTTGGAACGAAGATGGATTGGCGGGGATCTGCGATCGCCACCAGTTCATCTGTCTCGCGCTGGCCCTCTGGAACGGGCGCGACCCTATTCTCAAAGAGCGGCTGTTTGGCCTGACCGGCAACGAAGGCAACCACGGGGAGGATTGCAAAGAGTATTACTTTTATCTCGATTCGACGCCCACGCATTCCTACATGAAGTTCCTCTACAAATATCCGCAGGCCGCCTTTCCCTACACCCGACTGATCGAAGAAAATCGCCGCCGGAACCGCACGGAGCCGGAATTCGAATTACTCGACACAGGTCTCTTCGATGACGATCGGTACTTCGATGTCTTTGTGGAATATGCCAAGGCGTCGCCGGAGGATGTGCTGATGCGCATCACCGTGATCAATCGCGGCCCGGACCCAGCGGAGTTGACGGTCCTCCCCACGATCTGGTTCCGGAATACCTGGTCATGGGGACTGGATGTCCGCCGCCCGCGCATGCGCCAGGGTGAATCGAGCGGCAATGCCGGCGTCGTCGAGTTCGACCATGACTACTATGGGCCGCGCCGATTGATTTGTGAGGCCGCTCCAGAGCTGCTGTTCACGGAAAATGAAACCAATACCAGCCGCTTGTACGGCGATCCCGACGGGGCGCGGTATGTGAAAGACGGCATCAATGAATACGTCGTACGCGGAGACAAGCGCGCGGTGAATCCAGACCGGATCGGGTCCAAGGCGGCGGCTCGCTACGTATTCTCAACCATGCCCGGCCAGGCAATCACTATTCGGGCACGCTTCACCAACGGACCTGCTGAAGGGGCTCTCGATCCCGAGCCGTTCGACGCCGTGTTTGCCGACCGCTTGAAGGAAGCCGACGAGTTTTACGCCCATCTGGCGTCTTCCGACCTTTCGGCCGATGCGCGCCTGGTGCAGCGCCAGGCCTTCGCCGGTCTCCTCTGGAGCAAGCAGTTTTATCACTATGCAGTCGATCGCTGGCTCAAGGGGGATCCCGCTGGACCGGAGCCTCCGCCCGAACGGCTGCGCGGCCGGAACGCCGACTGGATGCATCTTTACAATGCCGACGTCATTTCCATGCCCGATAAATGGGAATATCCCTGGTACGCCGCCTGGGATCTCGCCTTTCACTGCTTGCCGATTGCGCTGGTCGATTCGCGGTTTGCCAAGGATCAGCTCGTGTTGATGCTGCGCGAGTGGTACATGCATCCGAACGGGCAGATTCCCGCGTACGAATGGGCCTTAGGCGACGTGAATCCACCCGTGCATGCCTGGGCGGCCTGGCGCGTGTATAAAATCGAGAAAAAACGCAAAGGCGCCGGCGACCGGGTGTTTTTGCAGCGGGTGTTTCACAAACTGTTGTTGAACTTTACCTGGTGGGTCAATCGCAAGGATGCCGAAGGGAAGAATATTTTTCAGGGTGGGTTTCTGGGGTTGGACAACATCGGCGTGTTCGACCGGAGCAAGCCGCTTCCCACCGGCGGGCAGATCGAACAATCGGACGCCACGAGCTGGATGGGCATGTATTGTCTCAACATGTTGTCCATCGCGCTTGAACTGGCGCGGGGCGACCGGGCTTACGAAGATGTCGCCAGCAAGTTCTTCGAGCATTTCGTCTACATCTGCCGGGCTATGAACAATATCGGCGACGCGAAGATCGAGCTCTGGAACAGAGAAGACGGATTTTTTTACGACGTGCTGCACCTGCCGGACGGCAAGACGTTTCCCATGAAAGTCCGTTCCATGGTCGGGCTGATCCCGCTGTTTGCCGTGGAGACATTGGATTCTGAACTCATCGACCAGCTCCCGCGGTTTAAGCATCGTATGCAATGGTTCATCGAAAACCGGCCCGATTTCAGTCTGCACATCGAAACCCGATCGCATGACGGCGGCGTGCGCCGCTTCCTCTCGTTGGTCAATCGCCACCGTTTGACCAAGGTGCTGCGGTATCTGCTGGATGAGGAGGAATTTCTCTCCCCCCACGGGGTGCGCGCCCTCTCCCGCTATCACCGGGACCATCCCTACCTCTTCTCGATGATGGGGACCAGCCAGTGCGTCGACTATCAACCGGCGGAGTCCTCCAACGGCCTGTTCGGGGGGAATTCGAACTGGCGGGGCCCGGTGTGGTTTCCCGTCAATTACCTCCTGATCGAATCGCTGCAGAAGTTCCATTATTTTCTAGGCGATTCGTTTCGCGTCGAGTACCCGACGGGATCGGGGCAAAAGCGTCATCTGGCCGAGGTCGCCGCCGAGTTGTCGCGCCGCCTCACGCATACCTTTTTGCGGGGACCGGATGGCCGCCGCCCGGTATACGGCGGGACGGAGAAGTTCCAGCAGGACCCGCACTGGCGCGATCTGCTGTTGTTTTATGAATATTTCCACGGCGACAACGGCGCGGGTCTCGGCGCGAGTCATCAGACCGGCTGGACCGGGCTGGTGGCCAAATTGATTCAACAGTCAGGCGAATAGGGCGGAGACCGGTGATGCCTATCGATGCAAGACGGTGCCAGGATCTGGAGCAGGCGTTGAATCTGGAATGGCTGGAGACGAATGGCCGCGGCGGATATGCCTCGGGCACAGTTGCCGGGGCCAATACGCGGCGCTACCACGCCCTGCTTCTGGTCGCCAGGCATCCGCCCGTGGATCGCGTCGTTCTGGTGAACCACCTGGAAGAATTCGTGGAGGTCGCCGGGCAGGCGATGCCCTTATCGACGAATCTGTACAGCGGCGCCGTCCATCCGGATGGGTACCAGTATTGCGAAGCCTTTTCCGCCGATCCCTGGCCGACGTGGCAGTATGCCGGTCATGGCATCAGCCTGGTGCGGGAACTCTTGTGCCTTCACGGCCGCGATCTGGTGATTGTGCGGTGGCGTCTGCTGGGGGAGGCGCCGGCCCCGGTGTTGTTGCGTGTCCGACCGATGCTGTCAGGCCGCGACTTTCATGCGACGCAGCGAGAGGAGGCGGGCATCAGGACTGAGGCCACGGTCACGGAAGGCCAGGTCATCTGGCATCCGCATGAAGGCTTGCCCCCTGTTCGCGCGTGGCAGAATGGGCAATACCATCACGGCCCCGATTGGTATCGCCAGGTGCACTATCCTGTCGAGCAGGAACGGGGGCTCGATCATATCGAGGACTGGTGGTCGCCCGGTGAATGTGTGTTTTCCCTCAGCCCGGGTGCCGCGGCGGAACTGGTCTTCACCACGGAGGCGCTGCCCGCCTTCGATGTGACGCATGCGATCGAGGCCGAGCGCGTTCGCCGCGAGGAGATGGTGAAATCCATCCCGGCCGATGATCCGCTGACGCGCAGGCTGTGGGCGGCCACGGGAAGCTATCTGGCGCGGCGAGGGGCACGGCAGACAGTGGTCGCCGGGTATCCCTGGTTTGCCGATTGGGGGCGGGACACGTTTGTCGCGCTGCCGGGTCTGTGCCTGGTGACCGGCCGGTATGACGTCGCGCGGCAGGTGATCGAGGCCTTCGCCTCCTACGTCTCGATGGAGATGGTGCCGAACCGATTCCCCGACATCGGCGAACAGCCTGAGTACAATACGATCGACGCCTCCTTGTGGTTCGTGCATGCCGTGGATCGATATCTGCACTATAGCCGCGACCTGGCTGCGGTACGTGCGGTCGCTTGGCCGGCGATCAGACAGATTCTGGACGGGTACCGGCAGGGTACGCGGTTCGGGATTCGCATGGATCGAGATGGACTGATCACCGGTGGAGTCGATGGGGTGCAACTGACCTGGATGGACGTCAAGATCGGAGATTGGGTCGTCACGCCGCGGCACGGCAAACCGGTGGAGGTTCAAGCCCTGTGGGTGCGGGCCTTGGCGGTGGCCGCGTCACTGGCGGAGCAATTCGGCGAGACCGCCTATGCGGCGCAATGCCGGGAGGACCGCACTCGTGCGACTGCTTCATTCCGGGAGCGCTTCTGGTATCGGACCGGAGGCTATCTGTTCGACGTCGTGGACGGTCCGACCGGGGACGATGCGTCCCTTCGCCCCAACCAGATTTTTGCCCTGTCGTTGGATGACCAGCTTGTGACCGATTCGCAGGCGAAGCAGATTTTGCAGCTCCTGAAAGAACGCCTGCTCACTCCCATGGGCATGCGCACGCTGGCCCCGGAAGATATCCGATTCTGCGCGACATATGAAGGCGGGATCTCCGCGCGGGACGGAGCCTACCATCAGGGGACCGTATGGCCCTTTCTTCTGGGGCCCTTCGTGGCGGCCTGGGTCAAGACCTATGGTGAGAGCCCGGCCGTGTTGCGCGAGGCGCGGATGTTTCTCGACGGATTGTCCGAACACCTGGACGACGGTTGCGTGGGACAGGTTTCTGAAATTTTCGACGGGCAGCATCCGCACCGCTCCCGTGGCTGTTTCGCGCAAGCCTGGTCGGTGGCCGAGCCGTTGCGCGCGCTCATCGAAGATCTGGGCTTCGGCCGCCCACATGCGCCTTCTACGTAGTCTCTCGTCCACCACGCCTCAGAACTGACGACCACCTGTCGTCATTGTCGTGACGGTTCAATCCTACGCCGCATCCGTTGCCGTAAATTCCTCCGTGAAATTGTTGACAGCGCTGGAATCGATCCGGTAAGGATACATTCATGGTTTTGTCCGCTGGAACCAAATCCTGTCTGCTGGTCGCGACCGGAATCCTTTTGGCCGGTTGCCAAGTGTTCGACTCGTCATCCCGCACGGCGGCACCGCGGTCGCCATCTGTGATGTCGATGTGGGAATTGTATCGGCATTGCCAATCCAGTGGTGATGTTGAAACGGTGCTGTCTGCGGCGAAACAGCTGCAGCAATCTGCCGATACCCATGCCGTCCCCGCTCCCGACGTTCCCAAGAGCCTGGATCGGTTTGTCACGAAACAACCGGTTCGTACGACGATTGATCCCAAAGCCCTGGCTGCCTCCTGTACGTTGCAAGCGGCGCGAACAAGCCTGAGCGCCGGGCGCGAGCAGGAAGCAGAGCAGCTCCTCCATGCCGTGGTGCACAGTTACCCCGAAAGCGATTACACCTTCTACGTTGCGCAGGCCAAGGTCTGGATTGAGGAATTGCATCGCCCCGGCACCCCCGATGCCGTGATCCATCCCATTTCCATCTACTAAGCGGCCATCACTTCCGTCTGCCGTTCTGCTCGCCTCGAAGTTCTCTTCTCGTCTGTTCCGGAATCAGCGCTGTGATGCGCGGGCCATTCTCGGTCTCTGCCGACGCGGAACACCTCGGCATCCACCCTCGATCACAAGAACCCCAGTATTGACAGAGCGGCGTGATGCCCGTAGGCTCGCGCGGTGCAGCGGTGGGTGATGCGTCGCTGACGACAGGGACACGAAGGAGGCTGATGATGGCAGGAAGCATACAGGTGTTTGGTCGAGGGGTGGGATGTGCCGGCCTCCTCGCCGCGGGGCTCATGGCCGCCGGATGGCTGGGAGGAGCGCATGCGGCGGATGATTTGCCGAAAGAGTCGGTCTTGCCGGCGGCGCTGGCCGGGAAGGCCGTGCAGGCGGCGCTCGATGTCTGCAAGAAGGATGGCTACCGGGTCAGCGCCTCTGTCGTAGATCGCGCCGGCGTGTTACGCGCCATGTTGCGGGCTGATGGCGCCGGTCCCCATACCGTCGATAGCAGCAGAAAGAAAGCCTACACGGCGGCGAGTTTGCGGCGGGCGACGACCGAGTTGGCCGAGATGATCGCCAAGCAACCGGCCTTGCAGGCACTTCGCGAAATGAACGAGAACATTCTGATGGTCGGCGGTGGTTTGCCCATCGAAATCGCCGGTGAAGTCATTGGAGCTATCGGCGTCGGCGGCGCGCCGGGGACTCACCTGGACGATGCCTGTGCCGAGGCGGGGCTTGATGCCATCGGGGCGGCCTCAAAGATGCCTGCCGCAAAATGAATCTGGTGCAGGGACGAGGACCGGTCTGGGTGGTGATGGGGCTGGTCCTCCTCCTGACGGCTTGTAACAGCGATCGTCCCGAGCCGGCTGAGGCTGATGTGCCTTCGGCCGGGCTTCGCCTGCGAGTGACGCGTGTCGCCACCCATCCATTTTTGTCGCGCTACCGGTTGACACTGCAGGTGGAAGGTCCTCATGGGTGTACCGATACGGCCGAGTTGTTTCCCGATACGGGTTATGCGGGAAGGCGCAATGTCTACGAGCAGGAGTCCGGGGCGATTACGCTATTAGGACAGTATGATGCCCGGGTGATTGATCGCACGAGCTGCAGGATTCGCCTGGTAGAGTTTCAATCGTTGGCGGGGCGGTCGACGTTTTTGGGCTCGTTCGATGTGGATGCCCAGAAACGGTGGAAGTTTTTCCCGCCGTCCGTCAAGCCCGAGCGGTCGTTCGAAAAGCCCTGAGCAGATCGTCAGCGAGCCAGCCGCTCTTTGAAGGTCAGTTCCGCCACCGCAGACTTATCCCATTCGCCCTTGCCGATCGTGATCAGCCGGCGGTATTGATCATACGTCGCTTTCGCAAGAGGAAGGTCCAAGCCGACCTGAGCGGCCAGACTGCAAGCGATCCCTGAATCCTTCGCGGCATGGGCGGCGGAAAAATAACAGTCATGCGCGCGCTGCTGCATGTCCTCGCCGTCTGTCTCCAGGACGCGGGAGTTGGCGCCGGTCTGCGAAAACACGTCGCGGACCATGGTCAGGTCCAATTCCAGAGCCGATGCCAGGCCTAGGCCTTCCGCCAGGGCGGCGGTGTTGGCGTTCATGACCATATTGACCAGCGCTTTTACCTTAGCGGCGTCGCCCGCTGGTCCGATATAACGCAGGTGCGCGCTCAGGTCCTTGAGCAAGGGGGTTGCGCGTTCGAATACCTCCCGCCGCCCACCGCACATCAGATAGAGGGTGCCTTGGCGGGCCTGGGGAATGCTGCTCGCCATACAGGCTTCGAGGCTGCTGCCGCCCCGGTCTTCCACCAGCCGGTGGACTTCTGCCTGGAGAGCGGGCGAGAGGGTCGCGCAATTGATAAAGAGCCGGTCATCCGCATGCCGAAGTAAGCTGTCAGCTGTATTGGGCGCATAGATGTGGCGCATGGCTGCATCATCCGGCACCACCGTCAAGATGGTATCGGCTGGTTCAGCGACCTGGGCCGGAGTCGACACGGCTCTGCAGCCGAGTTCTTCGGCGAGTGCCTGCGCGCGTGATCCCTCGGTGTCGTAAACGGCCACAATCTGATACGTAAGGTCGTGAAGACGGCGGGCCATGTTGGCTCCCATGCGTCCCACCCCGACGATGCCGATGCGAAACTTCGACTGGGCCATCTGCGACCTCCTGGAGAACGTGGTACTCTAGTTGGCGCGGAAGTGTACCATAGTCGTTTGTGGCGCTGGTATCTCCGGCAGGCGCAGATGCGCCGTTGAGTGCGCGAACAACTACGAGGAGCGTGGGTGATGCTGCAATCGATTATCGGATATCACCAGGATGAGGAGGGGCATTGGGTCGCCGACCTTCGATGCGGGCATGGCCAGCATGTGCGTCATCAGCCGCCGCTGACGAGCCGGCCGTGGGTGCTGACGGAAGAAGGGCGGAAGAAGTTTCTCGGCACAGAGTTAAACTGCAAAAAATGCGAGGAGGGGGGAGATGGATTCAGCCCCGCCGGGGCAATTTCGTAAGGCTCCCCGGCGAGACCAACCCGGTTCAACTGCTAGGCCCAGAGCCAATCGATCAACGAAGAAAACCACCCTGTCACGCTTGAGAACCAGGAGTCATCCTGAGGAGCTGTTGCCGGTACGGGGCGTGGAGCCGGTGGGGCGACCGGTGCGTGGGCCACTTTGGCCGGCGCGTTCGAAGTGGCCGGAGCTGCGGCCACCGGCGCGGCGGGAGCAGTGGCCGGTGCCGGCGCTGAGGTCATGGACGGCGCAGGGGCCGCCGGTGAGGAAGCTCCGGCGGGAATCGGCGTCGTCGAGGATGGAGTTGTCTCAGAGGGTTCCGGAGTAATCACCGCGACCCTGCGCGGCTCCTGTTGAACGGCGTCGACGGGCGTGACCTGTGCCTGGGGTCCGGGTAACGGCGTCGCCATCGTCCGTTCGCGCAGGGTGGTCAGGGCTTCCAGCCGTTTTTCATTCCGTTTTGTGTCGCTGATCTCTTTCAGCATGGCCTGGTGTCGGGCACGCAGTGTCGCAATGTTCTGCTCGAGCAGCGCCAGTTTAGCCTGATTCGCCTTGTGGAGTTGGTCGTACGAGGCCTGAATCTTTTTCAATTCGCTTTTCAGGTCGGCGAGCGCGCGTTCGTCGCGCTGATTGGCCAGATGGGTCGCGTCCCGGTCTTGTTCAAGGGTATGGATATCGGCCTGCGTTTGCGCCAGCTCGCCGGCGCGCGTTTTCACTTCATGTCTGGCGCTGTCATAGGTCTGCTGCGAGACGCAGCCTCCCAACGTCAATGCCGCGCCTCCCACCATCCAGCAGAGCGTACAGACAGATGCGAGTCGCGGGTATGGGATCATTGATTGCATGGGACGTTCCTCCCGGATACGGACGGTGGCCATCAGTGAGAAAAGTGGTCCGCTCAGCGGAGCCACGCTGCCTCAGGCTAATTTTTCAGAAAAGTGGAAAAACGGCAAAATATTTCCGGAAACTTGCAGCAGGGAGATTGGCCAGTGACGCGAGGTCTTGGAGGCGGCCCGATTAGTGAACGGTGGTACAGTCGGCGGGAACAGACACCTGCAGGCTCAGCCCCGGTTCGTGCCAGGGTTGGAGGCGTGGACCATGGTAGCGATACCCGCCGATGACGGGATCAGTTGAGAGGAGAAGCGGGGTGTCGAGGTCCAGCACGTTGAAGTCGCCCAACCCCAGCACCAGGCTGAAGGAACATCCCATCGCGATGCGGGTTTCGAGCATGCCGCCGACCATGAGCCGGAGCCCGGCCGAACGAGTGAACGCGGCGATGCGCCGTGCCTCGATCACTCCGGTTTTCATGATCTTGATATTGATATAGTCCGCGGCCTGCATGGCGACGACCCGACGCGCATCCTGCAGGGACCGGACGGATTCGTCGGCCGCCACAGGAATGCCTGTCAGGTGCCGAATGGCTTGAAGTCCCTCGAGGTCGTCCCGGATGACGGGTTGTTCCAGGAGTACCAGCCGCCCTCCGAACTGTTTCACCCCGCCGGCAAAACGGATGCAGTCCTCCCGGGAAAAGCCTTGATTGCCATCACCGATGAAGCCGATACCCGGCAGCGCCTCATGCACGGCCTGTAAGCGGCGAATGTCTTCTTCCACATCGGTTCCGACTTTCATTTTGAACAGGCGGAAACCTCGCGCATACCAGCCGCGCGAGAGGGCGAGCGTTTTTTCGAGGTCGCAGATCGGGATGGTGATGTCGGTCTCCCGCTCACGGACACCGGTTTTCCCCCACAGTTCCCAGAGCGGGATGCTTTGCGTTCGGCAATAGGCATCGAGGACGGCCGTTTCCAAACCGCATCGGGCGGCAGGAGAAGACGGCGCCTGTTCAGTCAGGCGATCCGCGAGGGCTTCATAGTCTGCGGCAGATTGTCCAATCAGGCCGGAAGCCAATTCCCTTGCGGCAGTCAGGCAGGAATCTCGGTCTTCGTCTCCCACTTCGGGAAAGGGCGCGGCTTCTCCGAAGCCCTGCGTTCCATCCTGCAGGGTCACGCGCATGAAGATGTTTTGGGCCGTCACGCGCGCGCCGGTGGCCACGACGAAGGGATCGGTGACCGGAATATCGACCGGCCAGATGTCAATGCGCTGTATGAGGGAGGATTTCACCGGGCGTCGTGCCTGTGCGTGGAGGACTCATCCGTAGCGATCATTTTGCCAGGGGAGAGCCGTATTCGAGTATCCGCGCACCTCCCAGAACCCTTTCTCGTCGTGATCCGAGAAGGTGATTTCCTTGATCCATTTGGCGCCTTTCCAGGCGTACCGCTTCGGGATAATCATGCGTACCGGGCCGCCATGTTCCTTCGTGAGCGGCCGGCCGTTCCATTTGTAGGTGAGCAGCACGTCATCGTCTAGGCACGCACTGAGCGGCAAATTGGTCGTGTAGTCGTCATAGGATTTGAACAGCACAAATCGGGCGGAAGGAAGCGGCTGGACGACGGATACGAGGTGCTTGAAGCTGACCCCTTCCCACTCGTTGTCATAGCGGCTCCAGGAGGTCACGCAATGAAAGTCCGAGACGTCCCTGAACTGAGGCTGCGCCAAAAAATCGGCCCAGGTCCAGCTTGCCTGCGCCGCGACTGCGCCTCCGATCGTGAGTTTCCATTCGGGAAGCGGGATGTCGGGTTTCTGGCCCAGGTCGAGTACCGGCCATGTCTCAACCAGATGCTGACCCGGAGGCAGCCGATCGTCCCCTTCATAAAATACTTCCCGCTCTTCTCCGCCGCGGCGCGCCTTGGCCCACTGTTCCTTGGTTTTGATCAACCGTTCGTTCTGATCCATTCCAGCCTCCCTGATGACAGGGTAGGGCAAGACGACCTGTTCTGACAAGGGCGGGTGTATGCAGCGGGAAGAAGACGACTCTTACATCGTGTCTGCGGGAAAACCTGTAGTTGTTTTGCGCGGGGAGAATTCGAAAGAAGGAGCTGTGGCGGATCGGGTGCAACTCGTTCGGGCAATCCCAAGCGGTGCACAGAAGTGAGACCACTCGGCGGCTCCGCTACGAGGACCGTCAAACGTGTAGTCTGGTTTCGCGCTCGCACCAGCGTTGCGGGCGCATCAACGTGCCCAGCGCGGCAATGGCGCAAATGGTGGCCAGTAACACGAAACTTGCGATGAGGAAGAATCCACCTTTCATATCGTGCACCGAGAGCGGTCCCATGACATCACCCCCTTCATCTGCTTCAATTGTACCACTTCACTCCGTGCGCCAGCCGCAGCCGCAATGCCATGATTCTTCTGGGGAAATTTTTTTCAGCCGGCACTGGCACTGGGGACAGGGGCGCATCCACACGTGTAAAGCGGATTCGTAAGCGGGGTGCGAGGCACGTGTCTGCTGTGGAACCGAATGAGTCGTCGGCATGGCAGCATCCAAAACATCAATCGTTGTGTACAGGATCGACATTACCTCCACTTACCCCCTGGCATCAAGAGTTCTTTCGGATGTTGCCATCCTGCACTTGAGGCACAGGTCTGGCCGGGTAGGCAAAACCGGGAGGGAGAGGGCGAAAGACTGTGCCCGGGACAGTGCCGAGGCGTGACGGCGATTGACACAGGCGCGGGCAGACACGATGATACCGCCGGGAGCACAGACACCGATGACCATTCCGATAGATACGTCACTGAACAAGGCCCGCGCGGGTGGCGGCAAACTCTGGTTGGCCTTGCTCGTGGGAGCTGCCCTGGCAGGGTTTGTCTATTTCGATCTCGGGCGATTCCTTTCGCTGGAGGTGCTAAAGGCCAATCGGGATCAGTTATTGGCGTTCACGGAGGCCAACTATCCGGCGGCCGTTGCCGGTTACATCTTGGCCTACTGCGCCGTCGTGGGGCTGTCCTTGCCGGGAGGCGCGATCATGACCCTTGCCGGTGGATTTCTCTTCGGCAGCCTGCTGGGCACCTTGTATGTGAATGTCGGCGCGACCGTGGGAGCGACGCTGGCGTTCCTGGTTGCGCGCTATCTTTTGCGAGATTGGGTAGAGGGGCGATTCGGGAGCCGGCTGGGGGCCATTCAAGCAGGGTTTGCCCGGAATGCCTTCAGCTATTTGCTCACGCTGCGCTTGATTCCCCTCTTCCCGTTTTTTCTGGTCAACATGGTATCGGGGTTAACGAGGGTCAACGTTGGAACCTATGTGGCGGCGACATCCCTGGGTATCATTCCCGGCAGTTTCGTATTTGCCTACGCGGGACGCCAACTGGGTACGATCAATTCGCTCAAGGAAATCGTCTCTCCCAATGTGTTGATGGCGTTTACCCTCCTCGGGCTGCTGGCGCTGATGCCCATCCTGTACAAGCGGTTCGCCGGTAAACCGGCTTGAATAGGGCGCCCTGACGGGAGGGTGCCCCGGAGCAAGAAAGGTCATGGGGACGTCCGTGAGTGCTACCGAGAGTCAACATCTCATTCTGCCGGACGACGAGCACAACCAAAAACTGGTCGCCAATGTGCATCCCTCCGCCTGGGTGAACCCGGAAGCAGATGGCCGGTACAACATCGTCGTGATCGGGGCAGGCACGGCCGGATTAGTCACGGCGGTCATTGCCGCCGGAGTGGGCGCGAAGGTGGCGCTCATCGAGCGCCACCTGATGGGGGGCGATTGCCTCAATGTCGGCTGTGTGCCCTCCAAGGCGATGATTCGCGCCGCGAACGCCTGGGCACAGGTGCGCGATGCTCAGGCATTCGGGGCCCACATTCCGGACGGGGCAAGCAACGATTTCGGTGCGGCCATGGCCAGGATGAGGCAGCTGCGGGCCAGAATCAGCCATGTGGACTCCGCGCATCGCTACAAGGCATTGGGCGTGGATGTCTATATCGGTCAGGCCCGGTTTGCCGGCGAGGAGACGGTGGTTGTGGAAGGCTCGGCAGGCAACCGGACTCTCACCTTCGTCAAGGCGGCTGTCTGTACCGGTGCGAGGGCTGCCGCCCCCTCCATACCGGGCTTGAAAGAGACAGGATATCTCACTAATGAAACGGTCTTTTCGCTCACCACCCTGCCTGCGCGCGTCGGCGTGATCGGCGCAGGCCCGATCGGGTGCGAATTGGCACAGGCTTTTGCGCGGTTCGGCAGCCGCGTGTCACTCATTGAAGCGATGCATGGCATCCTGCCGAATGAGGATCGCGACGCGGCCGATCTCGTGCACCAGTCGATGACTCGTGACGGCGTGACCCTGCTCTGTTGCGGGAAAGATCTCCGGGTGGAACAGGTCCCCGGCGGCAAGCGGCTCATCGTCGATTCTCACGGGCGACCCTACGATCTGACGGTCGATGAAATTCTGGTCGGCGTGGGTCGGGCGCCCAATGTGCAAGGGCTAGGATTGGAAACGCTCGGCGTCGAATTCAACGACAAGGGGATCACCGTCAACGATCGGCTGCAGACCACGAATCCGCGGGTGTATGCCGCCGGTGATGTCTGTTCGCGCTTCAAGTTTACGCATGCCGCCGATGCCATGGCGCAGATCGTCATTCAGAACGCGCTGTTTCCGCATCCCTTCGGATTGGGATATGCCAGCGTACATTCGCTGAACATGCCCTGGTGTACCTTCACCACACCGGAAATCGCCCACGTCGGTCTCTATGAAGCGGAGGCGAAGCAGCAGGGCATGAAGGTCGAAACCTATACGTACCGGTTTGATGAGGTCGATCGCGCGATTCTCGATGGTGACGAGGAGGGGTTTGCTCGTCTGCATATCCAGGAGGGGACCGATAGGATCCTTGGCGCGACCATTGTGGGGGCGCGGGCCGGCGACCTGATCAGCGAAGTCTCGGTGGCGATGAAGGCCGGGGCCGGCGCCAAGACGATTGCCTCGACCATCCATCCCTATCCGACCCGTGCTGAAGTCATCAAGAAGGCCGTCAATCTCTGGCGCAAAGCCCACTTCACTCCGCGTACCAAGGCGCTGCTGACCAAGCTGTTTGCATGGCTGCGGCGGTGACAGGAGTATGAGACGCGTCTGCTCGATCGTTTGTCTCGCACTGGCCAGTACCGCGGTGACCGGGACCGCCCAGCCACCCATACAATTGGACGTGGGCACCTTTTCTACCGCCACAGAAGGGTCGGAGTTGCCGGATGGCTGGCGCAGGCTGACGTTTAAGAAGATCGAGCGGCAGACGCACTACGAAGTCGTCAAAGACCAATCGGTCGCGGTCGTCAGGGCCGTGAGCGATGCCGGCGCTTCGGGATTGACCAAAGCCGTGACGATCGATCCGCGTGAGTACCCGATTGTCAGCTGGCGTTGGAAAATCGAGAATATTTTGCAGCGGAGCGACGTGACCCGGAAGGACGGCGACGACTACCCGGCGCGCCTCTACATCACGTTTGCCTATGAGCCGGATAAGGTGAGTGTCGGAAAGAAACTGAAATATAAGGTCGGCCAGGCACTGTTCGGCGACATCCCCATCGGCGCGCTCAACTATATTTGGGACAGCAAGAGCCCTGTCGGTACGGTCGTGGACAATGCGTTCACAAGTTTCGCCAAGATGATCGTCGTGGAAAGCGGGGCAGCGCGGGCCGGCTCCTGGGTGGAGGAGGAACGAAATGTGTACGAGGACTATCGGTCGGCGTTCGGGGAGGACCCGCCGGCCATCAACGGTGTGGCGATCATGACCGATACGGACAATACGAAAGAGCGTGCCGTGGCCTATTACGGCGATATCCGCTTTTCCCAGGCTGCGAAATAACCGCTCCTGAAACGAGCCGGCGGCAGTGGTCGAGAGGCCGACCTGTACAGGGCCGGCCTCTGCGCCGGGTCACTGAATGGAATTGGCGAAGCCGCCGTGCGTAATCTCCGCCCGAATGCGGTCCCCCACTTTTTTGCTGCCTCGCAGATGCTTGGTGCCCTGCCCGACACGCACCTTCATCTGACTGCCGTCGTAATCTTCAACCGTATAGGTTTCCCCCTGAATGTCCTTGACGGTGCCGCCCACCGTCTTCCATGCGACGCCAGGTTTTGAGTCATACTGTCCCGGTTTCGGGGCCGATGACGGCTCAGGCACCGACCCTAACAGAGAGGCTGCCGCGGCGGCCGATGTGGTCGTCGCATGCGAGTGATGGTGCTCTTTCTTGGCCTTTTCCTTTGCCGAGGCCGGCTCCGCGATGATGCCAATGGCGGCCAGAATCGCCACCGCGATTGCCAGTCGAGAGGACTCAGCGCTGATCTTCATACATACCTCCTTCAATAATGGCGGCTGCGGTCGCAGACCGAGTTCAGCAAGCCCCATGCCTCCGGCAAGCAGGTGAAGAATCACTCGCTTTTGTGCCGGTTGTATCCGGTTCGAACGGTTGCGGCGAGCCGGGAGGGGTGGAAAACGCCGACATCTGTTCAATTTTGCCCGGCCGGTTCTCTCCAGGCTTTTCTGGGATGCCTCTGCAGAGTCAATGGTCGGCTCAGTTCTGGAAATCCAAAACTCGTTGTCAACCTACCGGTGCCCTTGTACGTTGAGAGGCCTGACAGGGATCTTCACGGTAACCAAGGGGGGATGTATGAAGCAGGTGATGATGAGTGCGGCCTTGTTGTCGATGTGTGTGCCGTCGTTGGTGTTGGCCCAGGCGGAGACACCCAGAATCGACCAACGACAGGCGAACCAGGAAAAGCGGATTGATCAAGGTATTGCGAGCGGACAACTGAACGCACACGAAGCCACTCGCCTCAGCAATCAGCAGGAACACATCAATAACTTGGAAGACAAGGCGAAATCCGACGGGGTGGTGACGAAGAAGGAGCGCGCCCGCTTGCGTCATGCCCAGGATCGCACATCGGGTCACATTGCTCGCCAGAAGCACGACCGCCAGCAGCGCTAGGTGTTCGACTCCGGCCGATGTTCGCCGGCAGGTGAACCGATGGCTGCCGTCGACTTGATCGGCATGTGCGCTCGTACTTCTTGCCGGGTGCCTCCACGCCGTCCACAGGTCGTCCTGTGGACGGCGTGGATCTGACTCCTCCCGATGCGTCTTGCCTCGCGTTGGTACCGCTCTCAATCGCGGATCACGTCACATGAACTTCCTGCCCTGCTCCTGAATCAATTTGTTCGATCCTGCTAGAATGCCGGCATGGATCTGATTACGACTCATCTGAATGCAGACTTCGACGGATTGGCCTCCATGGTGGCGGCCCGAAAACTCTATCCTGATGCCGTCCTGGTGTTTCCAGGCGGTGCGCAGGAGGCCGTGCGAAACTTTTTGGCCGAGAATGACCTGGGCATCCGCCGTCTCAAGGATGTGTCGCTCGAGCAGGTGCGCCGATTGATTCTGGTCGATGTGCAAGAGCCCGATCGGATCGGTCCGCTGAAGGTGCTGGCGGCACGGAAGGATGTGGCCGTCCATCTGTTCGACCACCATGGAGCCGGCGACGATCCAGCGCCTTCGGCCTGGCCGATGGTCACGGAGCGGCATGTTGAGCCGGTAGGAGCCACCGTGACGCTGTTGATCGAGCGACTGCAAGCGCAGCAGGTGGCACTCACGGCCTCCGAGGCGACCGTGCTGGCGATAGGCCTCTACGAAGAAACAGGATCGCTCGCATACCCCTCGACGACTCCGCGCGATCTGGAAGCGGCCTCGCTGGTTCTGCGCGCGGGTGCCGATTTGAATCGGGTCGGGGAGACGCTCCAACACCCGCTCGATCCGGATCTTATTGCGCTGCTGAACGACCTGCTTCAGTCCGGCGAGATCTACTATCTGGAAGGCCGGAAAATTCTCGTCGCCTCCAGTGCCTACGATCGTTATACGGGCGACCTTGCCGAGGCGGTTCAGCGCCTGGCGGAACTGCAGGGATTTGACGCCGTGATCGTGGCCATTGCGATGGAGGAAAAGATCCAGATCATCGGGCGGAGTCGCAGGCCGGAGATCGACGTGGCCTGGATCGCCCGCGAATTCGGCGGCGGGGGACATGCCGTGGCGGCGGCGGCCAGCGTCAAAGGCCGCACGCTGGTCGAAGTGCAGGAACAGCTGACTCGTCTGCTGACCGAGCGGTATCGCCCCACGTTGTTGGCCCGCGACGTCATGACCACGCCCGTCAAATCGATTGGCATGGATCTGACGGTGAGCGAGGCGGAACGATCCATGACCACCTACGGGGTGAATGTGCTGCCGGTGGTCGATGCAAAGGGCCTGTACGTCGGCATGATTTCACGGGAGATCGTTCAGAAAGCGTTGTTTCACCAGCTGGGAGCGCAGCTGGTGGGAGATCTCGCCGGCAGCGGGCAATACACCGCGTCGCCCGACACGCCGTTTCATGACATCGAGACACGCATGATCGAATTGAATCAGCGCTTCGTGCCGGTGTTGGCCGGCGGCAAAACCATCGGCGTCATTACCCGGACCGATTTGCTCCGCAGTTTGCATGACGACGTGCTGGCGGCGGCGCGCGGTAAACCGAAGTCGCTGATGGGGCTGGAATCGCCCGGCGGCGTACGGAAGCGGGAACTAAAAGGGTTGCTGCGCGATCGGCTGCCGGCTCATGTGTATGACTTGCTGCAGGCGGCAGGTGAGTTAGGGGAACGGCTGGGCGTGAATCTCTATGTCGTGGGAGGGTTTGTCCGTGATCTGTTGCTCGGCCTCGACAATCTGGATGTCGATCTGGTCGTCGAGGGTGACGGAATTGCCTTTGCCCGAATGTTCGCGAAGGAGCGCGCGGGCCGGGTGAAGGCGCACGACCGGTTTGGCACGGCCGTGCTGTTGCTGCCGGACGGGTTCAAGGTGGATGTGGCGACGGCCCGTACCGAGTACTACGAGTATCCGACGGCCTTGCCGACGGTGGAGCAAAGTTCCATCAAGAAGGATCTCTACCGGCGCGATTTCACCATCAATACGTTGGCGGTCGCGCTCAGGCCTCGCACGTTCGGCCGGCTCATCGATTTTTACGGCGGGCAACGCGATTTGAAGGAGCGGTTGATCCGTGTCCTTCACAGTCTGAGTTTTGTCGAAGATCCGACGCGGGTCTTCCGCGCCATCCGGTTCGAGCTGCGATTCGACTTTCACCTGAGCAAGGAAACAGCGGCGTTGATCAAGGGCGCGGTGAAGATGGAGCTGTTCCATCGCCTCTCCGGCCATCGCCTGTTGGATGAGTTGCGGTTGCTCTTTTCCGAGCGTACCCCCGGCCACGCCGTCCGGCGTCTGGCCGACCTCGACCTGTTGCGATTCATTCATCCCAAGCTGACCTGGTCGGCTCGATTGAGTCGACGCGTGACCGACCTGGAAGCGGCGTTGGATTGGTATCGGCTATCCTGTCTCGATCACCCCATCAACCGGTGGCTGGTCTATGCCATGGCACTCGCCGAAGTCCTGCCGGATCAGGCCGTCCGTGACATGCTCGGGCGATTCCCATTCACCGAAGCGGAACGGAGCGCGATCACTCAGGCACGATTCCTCACCCAACCCGTGTGCCGGACCTTGAGCCGACGCGCGCCGCTCCGGCCTTCGGAAACGGTCGCGACGTTGAGCAGCTTGTCGGAGGAATGTGTGTTGTTCCTTCTCGCGAAGATTCCCTCCGAAACCGCGAAGCGGCACGTGACTCAGTACCTTACGACGTATCGCCACGTGAAGCCGGCACTGACGGGAACGGAGCTCAAGACATTTGGTTTGCGCCCCGGGCCCCGTTACCGCACCATTCTGGAGCGATTGACTCAGGCCAGGCTGGATGGTGAAGTGACGAGTGATGCGGAGGAACGGGAGCTGGTCGAGCGCTTGATCGAGGAGCGCGGTGTGGGCTAGGGGAGGATCCGCTTGTCGGTCTCGATCTTGTTGAACACGTCGTTCAGTGCCGCCTGCACCGATTTGTTGATCGGCCCTTCGTCGTCTTCCCTGGAGCCTCGAGAGACAAAGCCGAATGCCTTGCCGAAACCGGTGTAGGTTGCGAGGGTCCTCCCATTACGGGGGTCGTTCAGAGCCGCATCGGTCTTCGCGATGTAGGTGTGTCTAAACTTGAATCCGACACCGGGATCGATATACAGGAAAATCCGCAACGCCACGATCACATCCGCCCGCCCTCCTTCCACGACCTTGCGGAAGCTCTGACGAGCAGACACATAGTCGGTGATCGAGGCGGTCCATTCTTGCGCCGAGAGTCCGGGAACGGGTGTGGCCTGTGTCACCGAGTCTTGCAAATTCGGATTCGCCAGAAGTGTCGCTCCCGGTTCCACCATATGGGCGGCCAGTGCCGTCAACTGCACCTGTGCGGTGTAGGGGAGCGGTGATTTGCTCGGGACAACCGGCGCCGGGTGAAAGGTGAGTTTGGTGCAACCGGTCGCGAGCATGACTATTCCGGCTATCGTGCAGATGGCGAGTCGCCTGCAAGAGTGGCCTTGATGTGCCATGGAGCAATCCGTCCGCGAATCCTTCCTTTCCTCCATTCACCATACTCTCCGTTAGAATGATGATGCAAGCAGACCAAGGCCTTGCTGTTGGGCTGAACATAGGATCCGGGTCATGGTAAGGAGCAGCGCGGCGACGGTTCGACTATCGTGCGTAAACCGGGGCGTCGCGATCGACGAAAACACTCGGGGAGGTTCCTGATGGTGGAGGCGAAGAAGGAGCGAATCTGATTGCGGGCCTGTCAGGAAGCGGACTGACACGGCGCAATTCCGCAGAGGAGCAGTCGCGCGGGGGATTACGCCAGCGGCTCAACCGGCTCGAGGTCGTCATGCCGATCGACGGCACGCGCCTCTTTCCCCATCGCGGCAACAAGGCCGTCGTAGACGATGCGAGCCGCGTCAGACCATTTGGGATTGAATGGGCGACCAGCAAAAGCGGCCTCTGCCGCCTTTTTCTCATCGTGGGTGATTTGTCGAGGAGTCACTATGGTGTCCATACGGATAATAATAGATCGCTTCAGGGCAATGTCAAGGACTCAGGCCATCAAAGGCTTTTTTCCATCGATGAGGCCGCGCATGAAGAGTCTGCAAGGGCTCGTGCGCGAAGCCTCCGCTGCTGGGGCTTCCTTCATGAACGGTGTGGAGGAAGGATGCGATCAAGTTCGGCGCGGGATGACCGAAACAGTTCAGATGCCTTCTGCGCGCTGATCATACGAAATGACAGGCTGTCTCCCGGGGCTAATTGCGCGGCGAGAGAACGATCGGCGCTGATCATCGTGGCGAGCTTGGCATAGCCGCCTGTCGGTTGACAGTCTGCCATCAAGAGAATCGGCTGCCGGTTTGACGGGACTTGAAGACTTCCACAGCAGACTGCTTCGGATATGATCTCCGCCGAAGCGCGATGCGGTAGTTCCGCTCCTTGCAAACGATACCCCATCCGGTCGGATTCGCTCGTCACCCGGTAGGAACTCTCGGTCAGCCGTCGAAATGCTTCATCCATAAAATGCTCGGATTGCGGGCCCTGCATGACTCGGACCGTGGGTGACTGCACGTACCGAGGCCGATAGGCCTCCGGCATCGAACGCTCAGAGGTCTGTGCGGACCTTCGCATGACTGGTCCCACAGGGAGTTGATCCCATTTTTTCACCGCTCGTCCCGCCGGTCCCCCCAAGCCGCTCCGCACATGCGTCGATAGGCTGCCGAGTGTCATTGGGCCGGTGAGACCTCCTGCCACCGTGAGATACGCGCGGGCGCCCTGCCGCCGTTCACCGAATTGCAGCCGGCTTCCAGCCTTCATCGCGAACACCGTCCACATGGGAATGGCGAGGCCGTTGCTGGTGGGCGACAGGTCCGCGCCGGTCACGGCAATCGTGAGGGCCTGCTCGAACAAGAGTTCCGGTCCTTGGAGCGTGATCTCCAACCCGGCGGCCCGATCCGGATTGCCGAGGAGGCGATTGCCGACCGTGAGTGCCCAGGAGTCCATCGCTCCGCTCACCGACACGCCGAACCGCTGGTAGCCGTAGCGCCCGAGATCCTGCACGGTGGTGAACAGGCCGGGATGCAAGACATGAATGACCGGTGGCCTAACGGGCATGATCGAGCCGCCTGACGGTGATCCCGCGGTCATCGAACATTTTCCGGAGCGCATGGGCGAGTCGGACGGCGCCGGGAGTATCACTGTGGAGGCACAGTGTATCGATGTGAAGTTGGAGCCATGATCCATCGACGGCAGCCACGGCGTCATCGCCCACCAGTGACTGCGCCCGTGCGAGCACCGTCGCGTCATCATGGATGAGCGCCTCTGCCTCGGTTCTGGGGAGTAAGCGACCGTCGGCCTGGTAGGCACGATCGGCGAATCCTTCCGCAGCGACCCTCAGCCCATGCGCCGTTCCGGCGGCGAGCAGTTCGGAGCCGGCTAGTCCGACGAGAATCAAGCGCCGGTCGATCCGCGCGATTCCCGTTGCGATCGCATCCGCAAGCTCCTGATCTCGTGCCGCCATATTGTAGAGCGCCCCATGCGGTTTGACGTGAGAGAGGCGGAGGCCTTCCGATTGACCGATCGCCATCAACTCACCCACCTGCGAGCAGATGAGATCACGCACCAGTGCCGGCGACAGCGGCTGTTCACGGCGCCCGCGTGATTCCCGGTCCGGTAGGCCCGGATGCGCGCCGATCGCCAGGTTGTACTGCCGGGCCAGCTGCATGGTCCTGCGCATCAGTGCCGCATCACCCGCATGCCCTCCGCAGGCGATATTCACTGATGTGAGGTAGGGGATGAGGCGAGCTTCCGCATCCCGTTGCTCTGTCGTCGCCGCTTCGCCGAGATCACCATTCACATCGATGCTGCGCGGCCGGGTCATGCCGGGTCTCCTGTCAGCTCCGCAAATTCCTCCTCGTCGATCGGCACGAATCGCACCAAGTCGCCTGGAGCAAGCAGGAACGGCGCGGGCCTGTGAAGGCTGAATAGCAGCACCGGCGTCCGTCCGATGATGCGCCAGCCGCCAGGACTGGCTTGGGGATAGATCCCGGTCTGAGTGCCTGCGATGCCCACTGATCCGGCGGCGACCTGTTTGCGCGGCGTCGAAAGGCGCGGCGCGGCGAGAGGAGACGGCACGGTGCCCAGGTAGGGGAAGCCCGGGCTGAACCCGAGCATAAACACCCGGTACGTCACGGAGGCGTGGAGCGCGGCGGCGTCTTCGGGAGTGAGTCCGGCTTGCGCCGCCACCTCGGCCAGGTCCGGTCCTGCTGTGCCGCCATACCACACGGGAATGGTGTGGGTCACGGACGGACGCGATGGCGCGACTGCCATGTTCACGGTCAATGCGCGCAGGTTGTCCATGATCGTGATGGCATCGGTGAGGAGCGCATCAAAATAGACGGTTGCGGATCGGTAGGCGGGAACGACTTCTATCAGCCCAGGAATTCCGGCCTGGTCTACCGCAGCGGTAAACGCCGACACCAGCTCGTTCGTGTGAAGGTCAATCGTGTCCCCGAACTCAACAGTGACTCCGGACTCGCTAAGCTGGATCATACGAGGAGTCATGTTCATAACCTGTTGCAGGCGGCGCTGATCCTCGGGGTGAAGCGCGCCAAGCGGGCATGGTATAGTTCCGCGCATTATGCCGCGAGTCGATTATTATCGCGTCCTGGGGGTGTCGAGGGACATCTCCGACGACGAGATCAAGAAAGCCTACCGCAAGCTCGTCTTCGAGCACCACCCCGATCGCAATCCACAAAACAGCCGCGCCGAGGAGAGGATCCGTGAGATCAACTCTGCCTATGAGGTCCTAGGAGACCCGGAGAGCCGGCGCACCTATGATCGCCTGCATTGGGGCGAGGAGACGCGGGCGGAAACCGTCGATCCGTCGTTGATCCTCGAAGAAATGGAAAAGAAGCTGTTCGACGAGGGGCGAAAGGAACTGTTCGCCGTCCTCATGAAAATGGTGCCGCGGATCAAGTCCGAACTCGCCCTCATCCGCGAACGCACGGTTTTGCACCAGGGGTATGACACGTTCAAGGAATCCATCGTCGTGGCGCGGGGGGCCGAGGTGATGGAGGAGTTTGTCACGCAGGAAATGGAGCAACGCAAACATCGTCTCCTTGAAGTGGCCGTGCAAATGATGGTGTCCCAGGCGGTGGTGGCGCGGGGCGATGAAGGCGGGATTCGCGCGCTGCGCGGCCGCCTGGAGGAGATGTTTCGCCAGGGCCGGCTCAACGGGTTTGCCACGGCGCTGGAACTCTTGTACGAACGTCGATGAGAGTCAGTGGTACGACATCATGCGAAGCTGACGCATGAGTCTCGATACCTCCCTGCTTTCTCCTTGTTGCGTTTCACGTTTCACTTTTTACGTTTCACGCCTGAGAGAGCGGTCCTGACACGAAGCGCCCCCGCTGCATGACGCCTGCGATCCGTTCTTGCTTCAAGAGCAAGCCAATCCGTCTGAGCGGGTTGCCTTCCACCACCAGCAAGTCCGCTTGTTTCCGGGGTTCGATGCTGCCGATATCCGCCGAGAGGCGCAGCAAGCGCGCGGCGGCCGACGTGCTTGTCATGATCGCGTCCATCGGCGTCATCCCCAGGGTGACCATTCGCTCCAATTCCTGCGCATTGTCTCCGTGGTGATTGAACGGCGTGCCGGCGTCGGTTCCGAGCGCAATCGGCACCCCGCGCCGGACGGCGGCGCGAAAACTCTTCTCATGCTGCTTCACCATGTTTCTGGCCTTTGAGCGGGCGCTGTCGGGGATCCCGCAACCGGTCGGACAGGCGGCCGTGGTGGCGAGGGCAGACAGTGTGGGGACCATGTAGACGCCGCGCTCAGTCATTAACCCGGCGGCCTCGTCGTCCATGAGCGTGGCATGTTCGATCGAATGGACTCCCGCGCGTAAGGCGTTCTTCATGCCGCTGGCGCCATGCGCATGGGCGGCCACATGCCGTCCTTGGGCGGCGGCCACTTCCACGGCGGCGCGCAGCTCTTCGACGGTCATCTGGGCTTCGTCCGGAGAGGTCCCTGGGGTGAGGACGCCGCCTGAGGCAATCACTTTGATGACTTCGGCGCCGGCGTTGAGTTGATCCTGCACGGCGACACGCACGGCCTCCACTCCCTGTGCTTCCCGCCCGATGAAGCGGGCATGCCCTCCCGGCATGCAGATCGCTAAACCGGCGGCCAGGATACGAGGCCCCGGTGTCAGTCCAGACTCGATGGCCCGTTTTAACGCAAACACGGCATGGTCGCGGAACCCCACATCTCTGACGGTGGTGAATCCCGCTCGGAGGGTGCGGCGCGCCAATTCGGCGGCCTTGAGCAACGTCACCGCCGCCGGCTCCTGTTCCACCGCCGCCACCACATCGGCCTCAGCCCCCAGACAAAAGTGGACATGGCAATCGATCAGACCGGGAAGGACCGTCAGCCCCCGGCCGTCGATCCGTCGCGCCCCGCGAGGCACAGGGGTCGCCTTCTCAGGGCCGGCGGCCGAGATGCGATCGCCCTCGATCACGACGGTGCCGCGCTCGATGGTGCGGCCTTGACCGTCGATGATGCGAACCTGGCGGATGGCGATGGTCATGGCGCCTCGCTGATGGGGATGGTGACGATCACGCCGCCCATGATGTCGTTCAGTTTATAGTCGCGTCTGGGGCTGTTGACATGGGCATTATGGCAGGACACGCAGCTTTCGGAGACCGCCCGGTCGGCGTAGATGCCTTGGAAGTATCGGACACCGCCCTGCTGGTAGAATCCCGTGAAGGGTTTTTCCGGCGCCTTCATGACGACTTCGAGGCCGCGCCGTTCAAACTCGCTGTTCGGTCCGTTCCAGACATAGATCGGCGTGAGGCTGGCGAGTCGGAAGCTGAGTTTCATGTCTTTCTGGGCGACCAGGCGGCCGGATTCGAGGAGGAATTGGGCAGGCAGGGGAAGGCCCTTTTCTTCCTTCCAATGTTCGAGGGCTTCGACCACGCCTTGGGAGTGCAGCTTGTCGACGACGTTTTGCGTGTAATTGGCGCGATTGGCATCGATCACCGCATGGATGAAACTGGTGACGCGTTCCGGCGCGACCATGTCGGCCTTGCGCGATTCCGCCACGGCCAGCGCGATGACCCAGTAGGTGATCGCCGCCACGAATCCGGCGACCCCAGCCATGACAATCCACAACCCGTTTCGACTCATGCGCCCCTCCTCGCCGACACCTGTGAGTGAGTATAGGTTTCAACCGCCGCCTGCACGGCGCGACCCGGCTGATCCAGCCAGCCCTGCTGAGCGAAAATTTCTTCCAGCGCGTTGAGCAGCGTCAGCACGTGGGCCTGCTGGCAGGACTCGCCCATCAGCCCGATCCGCCAGACCCGCCCGCGCAACGGCCCCAGGCCGCCCCCGATTTCAATGCCGTGATCGCGCAACAACTGCGTCCTCACCAGCGTATCGTCGATCCGGTCGGGCAGCGTGACACAGGTGAGCATGGGGAGCCGATGTTCGTTCGAAGGCAGCGGTAGCAGGCCCAGCGGCTCAAGGCCGGCCACCAAGGCGTCACCGTTCAGCTGATGGCGCATGAAGCGCGGCAGGAGTCCTTCCTCATGCACCAATCGCAGGGCTTCATGCAGTCCGTACAGCATCGAGATCGGCGCCGTATGGTGATAGGCACGGCTGCGGTCATTCCAATACTCGGCGATCAATGAGAGGTCCAGGTACCAGCTCCGGCAGGGCGTGCGCCGCCTTCGAATGATGTCCATGGCGCGCGGGCTCATCGTTAATGGAGCCAGTCCCGGCGGACAGCTCAGGCATTTTTGTGTGCCGCTGTAGCAGGCATCGATTCCCCAGGCGTCGACTTCGACGGGAATGCCTCCCAGCGAGGTCACGGCATCGACGATGAGCAAGGCGCCGTGCGACCGGCAGAGGGCGCCGACCGCCTCGAGCGGCTGACGGACTCCGGTGGAAGTTTCCGCGTGCACGAGCACCACCGCCTTGACGGGACCGCCTCGGGACAAGGCGTCGTGCAAGGCTTCCGGAGCAATGATCTGCCCCCAGGGGGCCTCGATAGGGACCGGGATTCCGCCGCTGCGTTCGATCATCGTGGCCAGACGTGAACCGAACACTCCGTTGATCCCTACCACCGCCCGGTCCCCTGGTTCGATCAGATTGGCGACCACGGCCTCCATGCCGGCCGATCCTGTGCCGGAAAGAGCGACGGTAAATTCGTTCCCGGTCTGGAAGAGCGCGCGGAGCGAACCTTGAATCGTATCCATCAGGCCGAGGAAGAGGGGATCCAGATGCCCGACCAGGGGCTTCGACAGGGCCTGTAGCACGCGCGGATGCACCAGGCTGGGCCCCGGTCCCATGAGCAATCGATGCGGCGGGACAAATTCGCGATCGTGAGAAGAAGGGCGCATAGGTCGAATTGAACGTGCCTGTTCGTCAGGGAAGGCCGCCGTGTCTCAGGAATCGTCCGGCGCTACAAGTGGCGTAGTATAACGAAACCGGAGGGGGTTCAGCCATGGGATTGTCGCGGGGTTCGGCCGGTCGTTGCCGCCGCGGTTCTCCAGTACCACCGTTTCGAGGCCGGTGGTATACTCCGGCCCGCCGTAGCCGCTGGAGGTCTTGTGGACGCTGACGAATCGACCGCACCGGTCCCGTACCCTGTACAATCGCCCGCGCCCTGTATCGGCGCCCCCCCTCCGCCGCATGCGTACAATCCCGGGTTTTCTCGCGCGGTCACGCTGTTGTCCGCCCTGGTCCTATCGGCCTCGATCGGGGTAGTGGCCTGGTTATCGTTCGATATTCCCAGGGTGGAGCGAGTGGCGCATGCGGAGCGCGCGCTCAGCCACATGGTCGGCCGTCTCATGGATCAGGCCGACGGCGTGAAGACCCTGCCGGTGTGGGAGCAGCTGCTGTACGACCTCACGATGGGCAGTGATGCGAACGATCGCGAGCAGGCCATTGAATGGTATCGCGAACTCGCCGAAGAATCGTCCGATCCCTTTGTCGATCTGCATGTGGCTATTTTGGAAGGCGAGTCGGGTCATCTTCCGGAGGTGCAGCAGCGCATCTCGGCATGGCGTCGGCAAGCCGCGCCGTATCCGATGTTCGCGCGGCTGTTGCAGGCGGGATACGTCGAAGCGCATGTGCCGCCGGGCACCGCGTTCGATCTGCAGGCGTATCTAGCGGAGCAACCGGTCACCGGATGGTTCTATAGCCGGCTTGCGGCTCGCTTGGCCGAACGGGCCGGAGACCGTCCGCTGCTCGTGACGATCGAGACGGCCGATCAGCAACGGATCGACGCGCTGGTCCGGCGCTCCCGGGCATTTGCGCTGCTCGAATTGACGCTCATGATCGTCGGGGGCCTCGTCTTGATAGTATGGGTGCGGCGGGGCAAGGGCGCCGCCATGTTCCGGGTGGGATCCGCCGAACTGCCGCCCTTGTGGGCCGGACGTCTAGGCGCCGGCGTCCTACTCCGCGGGGGCGCCGTCGGCGCCCTGCTCACGGTGGCCTTTCTGTTCGCCGTCGGCGATTATCCTTCCTTGCGTGTGGTGGCGGTGCCGCTGTCGAATTTCCCGCTGCTCGCATTGGCCTATTATCACTTGCTCAGACCCCAGCGGCAGACGTTCTGGCGAGGATTGGGGTTGAGTTTTGCGCCGCGTCATGTGGGACAACTCGGACTGGCGGTGCTGGCGGTCGTCGCGGCCGGGCTGATGGGCGAGTGGGTATTGGGCCGCATTGCGGAGCCGCTGAATTTGATCAGTCACTGGACCGAATGGTTCGACGCCGATCTCGTCTGGGGCTCGCCTTCGACGCTGCTCGTCAGCTTGATGGAATATGTTCTCTTTGCGCCGGTGTTCGAAGAGCTGGCTTTTCGCGGGCTGTTATTCGGGGTGTTCCGGCGGCGGTTTCAATGGGGAACAGCGGCCATGTTGAGCGCGGCGCTGTTCGCCCTCGCTCACGGCTATGGAGTGATCGGATTCCTGAGCGTGTTTTGGAGCGGCGTGATCTGGGCCTGGGCCTATGAGCGCACGGGCAGTCTGTGGCCGGGGATGATCGGGCATGCGGTCAACAATCTGCTGGTGTGTCTGAGCGTGATGGCGCTGTTGCGGCCTTGAGAACGGGTGTGGATCCGGGCCGATCCGGCCTCGGCGGGCAATGTGCGAGCGGGTGTGTTCCGCGGAGATGCTGTATCGGAGATTACGATGTCCGGTGGGCGGTGACGATCAGAATCTGTGCGGGTCTTTTGCTGATGTTCCTCCAGCAGTGCCGGTGTCCTGCGGGGATTCCCGCGGCGTCGCCGCGCTTGAGATGGTAGACGTTCTCCTCCAACGTCAATTCCAGCGTTCCCATGAGCACGACGGCCAATTGTTCGGCGGGGCGTACGTAGGGTTTGTGCCCGCTGGCGCCGCCCGGTTGAATCGTGATGACCATGGGCTCCAATTGACTGTCCTTATTGAACGGGCCGAGCGCCTCGATTTTTGCGCGCGACCATTCGCTCTGCACGACCGGCCGGTCACCTGACCGGATGATCGCAGGAGGGGCGGGATCGATGGCCCGAAAAAATTCTCCCAGGGTGACGCCCAAGGCGGACGCAATTTTTTCCGTGGAGGCGATGGACGGCGAGGCTTGGCGCAATTCGACCTGAGAGATAAAGCTGGGAGAGAACCCGCACTTATCCGCCAGTGTGCGCACGGACAGGTGATGAGATTTGCGGAGGCGCCGGACGATGTCGCCGACGTGCACTTCTGGTTTGGGGGATGAGGGCCGGACTCGTTGTGCAGGCTTGATCTTTGCGGTATCGGTCATCAATGGCTCGCTGTTACACAACCCTGCACGGAGCGGAGCGTACAAGCCGGCTTTATACCTGTGTAACACGTTTTTGTGGAAAGTCTCAAGAAATGAATGGCGCGTCCGCCCGCCTTTGCCCTGGGGATTTTCCCAGCTTCCCGGATCGCAACAATCGCGCTAAGTAGTCTGTCCAGTCATACTGGACACAGGTTCATAGATGCTCGTGACGAGCTGACAACAGTCCGGCGCGCGACGCCGCCTGAGCCAGGGCAGGAAAGGGCATTCGATCATGGAGGAACGGTTGATTGGCGAAAGATAACGCGACATGGTTGACGGTGGCGATTTTCGTGGGTGGATGGGCTGTGTTCTGGCTGACCGGGGCGACCAGTACCAAACATCTGGCAGACAACCTGGTCGCCGCGTACCTTCTGGCGTGGGGGTTGTATGCCCTTCTCTCCACTCTGCCGCGCAAGGAGATTCGCGCGAGATTCGTGCTGATGACCCTGACCGGAGTGGTGCTCCTGGGCACCGCCGAATTGGCGGGCGTGGTTGGACTCATCGATTACCAGACGCTGTTCGGCACCCCCGGACGCGAATGGTTCGATCGTTCAGGCTATGTGCGTGACCCGGAACTCGGCTACCGGCGAGCGGCACATCATCGTGAGCAAGGGGCTTTTGTGCGGGGAAATATCGGCGAGGCGCTCTGTCTTCCGGCGCATACACCGGAACCTTTTGACCTCCGGTACGACCATCGCGGATTTCGAAACGACCGGGATATGGACCAGGCGGATGTCGTGGTCATCGGGGATTCTTATGTCGAATCGCCCATGCTGCCCGGTGCGAGTTTGTTGACGACCAGGTTGAGCCATCGTCTCGGCGCCTCTGTCGCCAATTTAGGAATCAGCGGCTATGGCCCGGAGCAGGAACTCATTGTGCTGAAACGGTATGCGCTGGCCCTGCAGCCGAAGACGATCGTCTGGATGTTCTTCGAGGGGAACGATCTCTCCCAATTAGATCTCGAAGAGCAGGATGCAACCCGCATAGAAGATAACAGGGCCGCACAGGACGACTATTGGATGCGGTCGCTCACCAGAAATCTCCTCCTGCTCTCGCGCAAGGTCGCGCAGGGCTGCGTCTCACATCCCGACTACATGCGTCTTCGTGGCAGGTTTCAGGATGCCGGCGGACAGACCACCACGCTGTATTTCTGGGAAAAGCTCGCGGCCTTGAAGCCGACGGACAGATTGCGGCTGGACCGGCTGCGTGCGATTCTGACCGAAGCTTATGAGCTGAGCCGCCAACGAGACATTCGCCTGGTGGTCGCGTTTGCGCCGGCGAAGCACCGGGTGCATCTGGGGTTGGACAACTTCGAACCGTTGACGGAAGAGATGAGGACCTGGCCGGTGAACGAATTGCCCCATGAAGTCTCGTCCATGCTGAAGGAGCTGGCACCGGAGATCGACTTCATCGATTTGACGCTGCCGCTCCGCGAAGCCGCAGCCCAGGGCGTGTTGACCTACCTTCCGGATGATACACATTGGACCACGGAGGGGCAGCGCGTGGCCGGTGAGGCTATTCATCAGGTGCTCGCCGGCCCGCCTCCTCGCCTGGCCAGACAATGAGACGGCGCTACGGGTCGGTCCGGCTGCATGCTGCCGGCTGAAGGGCTGCGAGCGCGTCATATAGATCCGGGTGGCGTAAGGTGTAGCCCAGCTCTTCCACCGCCTTCCGATTGCAGATCCGTTTTCCCTGCCCGCCGGGAGACGCTGCTTGGGGACTCACAATGCCCCATCTCATCGAGACTTCCGAGCAAATATCGGCCCATCGCCGCGGATGCCCGTCGCTGATGTTGTAACTGTGGCCCGCCCCTCCGCTTGCCAGGGCAAGCAGGCACAGCCGCGCCAAATCTTCCACATGGATCAAGTTGACGAATTTGTGGGTGGGGCCGACACGCCCTTGCCGGATCCACTCCACCGGATTGCGATGCGGACCGTAGATGCCGGCCACGCGGAGGATGATGGCGCCGTGACGGGTCCGGAGGTATTCCTCCCCTTGGACGCGGAGGAGGTCCGCATTGACGGGGCTGGATTCATCGATCCAGGGTGGCACATCCATCGCCGTTTCATCGCCTCGATCGTAGGCCGACGTGCTGCCGAGCACCACCACCCGGCGTAACGCGCAGTGGGAAGCCTTGGCAAACGCGTGAACCTGCTCGAGAGGCGCCGCCGGAAACGTCCAGATCAGGTCCGCATCCGGCGGCAGCGCCGACCAGGTCGCAGGATTATCGAGATCGAAATGCACGCGGGCGGTCGGGGCCAGGTCGCGGAGGTGCTGTTCCGGTCGGCGGCTGCCGGCCAGAACGGGTCGGGACTCTTCGACGGCCAGCCGGTGGATCCACCGGCCTGTGTAGCCGGTGCCGAGAATGACCATGGGGCGGGGAGCGGGCATCCACGCATCATACCCGAACCGCCAAGCCGTTTGCTGCTGCCGATTTGAGCCCGTTTCTGGTTCTGGTCTCCGGGCAGACACGCGTGCTAAAATCCCGCCCCGATGGCGCCTTTCACCTTACGGCAGCAGGAGGCAGATGACATGGTCGGCCGTTCGACCGATAGGCTGGCGCAGCGGCGTCAGCCGATCGTTGTCTGGCTCGCCGGCCTGTTGGCCTGTCTCTTTTTTGTGTTGGATCTGCAGCTACCGCTGGGCGTAGCGAATGCGGTGCTCTATAGCGCCGTCGTGCTGCTGTCCTCCGCCAGTCACTACCGGTGGCTGCCGATCGCCACCGCCACCGGCTGCTCGTTGTTGACCATCATTGCCGCCCCGTTCAGCCCGCGGATTCCCAACCTGCCTCCCTGGTTCGAGTGGGTCAATCATGTGTTCAGCCTGTTCGGCGTGTGGGCGCCGGTTGCGTTTGTGTATCAACGGCGTCGCACCGAACGGCTTCTGGAAGAAATCAACGAACGGCTTGAGCGAGGAGTGGCGGCGCGAACGGCCGATCTGGCCGCCAGCCGGTTCGCGTTGGAACGCCACGAAGAACAGTTGCACACGCTGACCGGCCGTATCCTTACCGCCCAGGAGGAAGAGCGCCGGCGGATTGCGCAGGATCTTCACGACGATGTCAATCAACGGCTGGCGTTGCTGATGTTGGATCTGCAGGCGGTCGATCGGCAGATCGGACTGTCGCCCGCGGCAGCCCAAGACGGGGTGCGTACTGTGCTCAAGGGGCTGGAAACCCTCTCCGACGACGTGCGCTACATGGCCTATCGCTTTCATCCGTCCATTCTCGACGACTTGGGGTTGAAGGCGGCATTGCAGCGCCTGCTGGATGACTTCTCTGCTCGGACGGGCGTCAAAGCCCTCTTCGTCCACCAACCGCTCGATCACCAGCTCGATAAAACCGCGTCGACCGCGCTGTACCGGGTCGTTCAAGAAAGCCTGTCGAACATTGCCCGTCATGCAAAAGCGACGCGGGTGGAAGTGGAGGTCACGGTGGAGGACGAAGGGGTCGTCGTGGTGGTGCGTGATGACGGCAAAGGGTTCGATCAGATGACGGTGGAGCGATGTGAGGGCGGGCTTGGCCTCTTGAACATGCGGGAGCGCCTGCTCTCGGTGCAAGGCACATGCGAAGTCGAATCCATCCCGGGGAAAGGCACGACGGTTTCACTCTACGTCCCGCTCGGACGGGTGGCGATATGACGCTCCCCCGCGTATTGCTGGCCGACGACCACACCCTCGTTCTGGAGGGATTCCGGCGCTTGCTGGACGACCAGTGCGAACTGGTCGGCACAGTGGGCGATGGGCGGGCGTTGTTGGAGGCGGTGGCCCAGTTAAAACCGGACATCGTCATTCTGGACATCTCGATGCCGGTGCTGAACGGGATCGATGCCGCCCGTATGATGAAGGTCAAGTTCCCTCAGGTCAAAATCGTATTTATCACCATGCATGCCGATCCGGCTTATGTGCGGGCGGCGTTCGAGGCCGGGGCCTCCGCCTACCTGCTCAAGCGTTGTGTCGGCGAAGAATTGGCCCAGGCGATCCGCGCGGTCCGGAGCGGCAACTTCTATGTCACACCCCTGGTCACCAAGGAAGTGGTCGAAAGCATGTTGCGCGGTGTTGACGGCGGAGCCCCATCCGGCCCCGAACTCACCACGCGCCAGCGCGAGGTGTTGCAGCTGTTAGCCGAAGGCCATACGGTGAAGGACATCGCCGGCACTCTCAAAATCTCTCCTCGCACGGTTGAGTTCCATAAGGGGCAAATCATGGAGCAACTCAACCTGCATACAACCGTCGAACTCGTGAAATACGCCCTGGCCCAAGGCCTGACCAGTCAAACCTGACCGCCTTCTCCTTGGTTCCCCCTCGCCGCTGCTCTACGTACCAGCATTAAGGCCGGTATGTTTTCGATGCGCTACCTCGTGGTTTTACGCGTGTGGTTTACCCTTCACTTCCCTACTATACGCTTCCCTTTTCTAAGCAGAGATCCGTAGGACTATGAGAAAAAAAATATCGCGCCCCCGCGTCCTCATCGGGGATGCCTCCCGATCCATGCTGGCGTTTCTGGAAATTCTCCTGGAATCTCACTTTGAGGTCGTGGGATCGGAAACCGAGGACGAAGCCCTGGTCCAGGCGGCCAAACGTCTGACCCCCGAGTTGGTCATCCTGGATTTTTCGCTCTCGTTTCTCGACGGTCTGTCGGTGGGGCGGCAGCTTCAGGAAGCGCTGCCGGATACGAAAGTCGTGTTTTTTTCCTCCCATGAAGATGCGGCCTATGTGAACGCTGCCTTTGAAGTGGGAGCCATGGGCTACCTGGTCAAACACCGGACGGTGGACCCGGGGCACTACTTGCGCCGGGTGCTGGACGGCGAGCGGGTCTGTTGTCCGGACGAGTTGTACAAGCGGATCGGCCGGCCGAAGAAAAAATAACCGCGGTGGCGGCACGCCATCAGATGCGCGCAAAAGGAGACGGCGATGGTTCGAGTCGTACCGATGTGTGAGTTGTGCCGGCGGGTTCGTGACGACGGGTCGACTTGCATGGGGACGAATAGTTGGGTCGATTTTCCCAGTTATCTGGCGCGGCATGTTGTGTCACCTTCTCTCGTACGGTTTTCGAGAAACTACTGCAGTGAGTGCCGCCTGTCGTACGACATCCTGAAAACCTATGGTGAACGATGAGGTGGCCCGCTTTCTGATTGGGAGGGTTTAATCCCCCGGCGGTTTTCCTATCTCAATCCCGTCGCAATTCCCGGCGAGCCGCCTTACGTTTTTTGTAGTGGGCCGTTATGGTACCATCGCCCGATGGCGCCGACCCTTCCGTTCCATCCCATCATCGCTGAGTGGTTTACCTCGAAATTCACGGCCGCGACCGACGTGCAACTGCAGGCCTGGCCTGAGATTCAGTCCGGGCGCGATCTGCTCATTTCCGCCCCGACCGGCTCCGGTAAGACCCTGGCCGCCTTTCTCTCCTGTATCGATTGCCTGTTTCAGCAAGCGCTACACTGCGACCTGCGCGATGAAACTCAGATCCTCTATGTCTCGCCCCTCAAAGCCCTGAGCAACGATGTGCAAAAAAATCTGCAACAGCCGCTCCTCGAGATCGGCCAGGCCGCATTGGCGGCGGGACTGCTGGTGCCCGACCTACGGGTGGTCGTGCGGACCGGGGACACACCCATGACCGAGCGGCAGCAGATGCTCCGACGCCCGCCGCATATCCTGATTACCACCCCCGAATCCTTGTTTATCCTGCTGACCGCCGACAAAAGCCGTGCGATGTTGAAGACGGTGCGGACGGTCATTGTCGATGAGGTGCATGCCGTCGCACCGAACAAGCGAGGGGCGCATCTGGCCCTGTCTCTAGAGCGGGTGTCGGCGCTGGCCGGTGGTGTCCTCCAACGGATCGGCCTCTCTGCGACACAGCGCCCGATCGAACGCATGGGGCATTTTCTGGTGGGAAACCGCCGCTCGTCTCTGCCGAAGCCGGAGGGTGATCCGACGGGAGACTGTCCGAACGATGTGACCATCATCGATGTCGGCCACCGCCGCGACATGGATCTGGCCGTTGAAGTTCCAAAGGATGAACTCGGCCCTGTGGCGACCAATGCCATCTGGAGCGATATCTACGATCGGGTGGCCGCGCTGGTCGAATCACATCGCTCCACGCTGGTCTTCGTCAATACGCGCCGTCTGGCCGAGCGGGTGTCGCACTACCTGGAAGAGCGTCTGCGCCATCTGGGGGAAGGGGTGGTTGCGGCGCACCACGGCAGCTTGTCGCGCGAGATCCGCCTGTCTGCGGAGGATCGATTGAAGACGGGCGCGGTGCGAGTGGTGGTCGCGACGGCGTCGCTGGAACTGGGCATCGATGTCGGGACGGTCGATCTCGTCTGCCAGATCGGATCGCCCCGGTCCATTGCGACCTGCCTGCAGCGTGTCGGCCGTGCCGGTCACTGGATTCATGCCATCCCGAAAGGCCGTCTCTTCGCCACCACGCGGGACGAATTGATGGAATGCGCTGCGTTGATCCGGGCGATCAGAGCCGGCGTCTTGGACCACATCGAGGTGCCGCCCGCTCCGCTGGATGTCCTCGCGCAGCAGATCGTCGCGGCGGCTGCCGCCCAGGCCTGGGATGAGACGGAACTCTATAAGTTGTGCCGCCGGGCCATGCCCTTTCGCGACCTGACCCGTGAAAGGTTTGATGCGGTGATCGCCATGCTCGCCGAGGGTTACGCCACCAATCGAGGACGGGGGCGGGCCTATCTGCATCACGACCGCATCAACCGCCAAATCCGCGGCCGGCGTGGGGCCAGATTGGCGGCCATCACCTCCGGCGGGGCGATTCCCGACACCGCCAACTATGCCGTGATTGCCGAGCCGGACGGTACGGTGGTGGGCTCGGTCGATGAAGACTTTGCCGTCGAAAGCCTCGCGGGAGACATTATCCTCCTGGGCAATACGTCCTGGCGTATCAAGGGCGTCGAAACCGGCAAAATGCGTGTAGAGGATGCGCAGGGCGCTCCGCCGACCATTCCGTTCTGGCGAGGCGAGGCGCCGGCGCGCACGGCGGATTTGTCTGCGGAAGTCGCGCGTCTCAGGGCCGATCTCGATGATCGGCTCCATGCTCAGGCGCCGGTGTCCGGTTCCTCTGCGCGCCCCCTGCAGTGGCTCAAGCAGGAATGTGGTCTCGATCAGCGAGGGGCGGAGCAAGCCGTTGAATATCTTCTGGCCGGGAAATCCGTCCTGGGGACAGTGCCGACGCAACAGACGATCGTGGCGGAACGATTTTTCGATGAAAGCGGGGGCATGCAGCTGGTCATCCATGCTCCGTTCGGCGGCAGGGTGAATCGCGCCTGGGGGCTGGCGCTGCGGAAACGCTTTTGCGTGACCTTCGATTTCGAATTGCAGGCCGCTGCGACGGATGAAGGGATCGTGTTGTCATTGGGAGAAAAACACAGTTTCCCGCTCGAGACGGTGTTCGCATTTTTGAACGTGAACACCTTGCGCGACGTGCTGACACAGGCGGTGTTGCAGGCGCCGATGTTCATCACCCGCTGGCGGTGGAATGCGTCGCGAGCCTTGGCACTGCTCCGGTTTGCCGGAGGCAAGCGGGTGCCGCCTCAAATCCAGCGCATGCGCGCCGAAGATCTCCTGGCCGCCGTCTTCCCCGACGCGATCGCCTGCCAGGACAATTTTCAAGGAGAGCGGACCCTGCGGCAGATTCCCGACCATCCGCTGGCGCAGGAGACGATCAGGGATTGTCTGACGGAAGCGATGGACCTCGACGGGTTGATCGCGGTGCTGACTCGCATCCAGTCTGGGGCGATCACCTGCGTCGCCGTCGATACGCCCCTGCCCTCCGCCTTTTGTCACGAAATTTTGAACGCCAATCCCTATGCGTTTCTTGACGATGCGCCGCTCGAAGAACGGCGGGCCAGGGCCGTGGACATGCGCCGTACGCTCCCGCCTGCGCTGGCCGGTGAGATGGGCGCGTTGGATCAGGCGGCCATCGATCAGGTCGTGGAGGAATCCTGGCCCGACGTGCGCGATGCGGAGGAATTCCACGATGCCTTGTTGACGCTCGGCTGGGTGCCCTGCGCATCGATGCCGGGCTGGGACCTCCTTGTCCCGAAGCTCGCCGCCGCCGGTCGGGTCGCCACGCTCTGGCAAGGCGAGACGAAGCTGGGGTGGCTGGCCGCTGAGCATCACCATTACGGGAACGCACTGTTTCCCGAGGCCCGGATCGAACCGGAGACCGCCCCGGTGCCGTGTCAGCCTCCGCTGGATCGGGAAGAAGTCTGCGATCGCGTCGTCTTGGGATGGATGGAGAGCGTGGGACCGGTTACGTCTGCGGACCTGGCGGCGCGTCTGAGCCTGGCGGTAAACGATGTGGACGGCGCGATGGTGCGACTCGAAGCGCAGGGTCACGTGCTCCGGGGGCGGTTTTCGCCGCAGGCCTCAGGCCCCGCGGATGAGTCGGTGGAATGGTGTCACCGTCGCCTGTTGGCGAGGATTCACCGCCTTACGGTCGGGCGATTGCGGAAGGAAATCGAGCCGGTGTCTGCTGCTGAGTTCATGCGGTTTCTCTTCCAGTGGCAGCATGCGTCACCGGGGGCTCGTCTTCATGGGGAGACGGGACTGCTGGAAGTGGCCAAACAGCTCGGCGGATTCGAGGCGGCCGCGTCGGCCTGGGAAGCGCACATTCTCCGGGTGCGGCTGGCGAAGTACCAGCCTGAATGGCTGGATCGACTCTGCTTGGGCGGCGCCTTGATGTGGGGGCGTGTCACGCCGCATCCCCGGCTGATGCAGGAACTCGCGGTGCTGCCGGGGCGCCGCGTGGTGCCGACGCGTGTGGCGCCGGTGAGTCTCTTTGCGCGAGAGGATGCGCCCCTGTTGCTCGGGGCGACCGCGGAAGACTTGGCCCGGCTGGATCTGTCGTCCAAACTCAGTCCATCCGCCCAGACCATTCGCCGCCGCCTCAAGGAACGCGGCGCAAGTTTTTTCAGCGAGCTGCTGCATGGCACCCGCCTGCTGGCGTCGGAAGTGGAGGACGGCCTGTGGGAATTGGTCGCGGCCGGTCTGGTGACGGCCGACGGGTTCGACAATCTGCGCGCGCTCATCGACCCCCGCCGCCGGCGCGCCGACGCCTCCGACCGGAATCGCCGGCCGCGCCATGTCGGAGGGCGCTGGTCGCTGCTGCGATCGACGGAAAGCCCTCAGCCTTCAGCCGTCAGCGCTCAGGCGTCGAACTCTTCATCGGCGACCGAGCAACTGGCGCGGCAAATGTTGCACCGTTACGGCGTGGTTTTCCGGGACCTGCTGGCGCGTGAGTCGAGCGTGTCCTCCTGGCGGGATCTGTTGGTCTGTTACCGCCGGCTGGAATTGACGGGAGAGTTGCGCGGGGGACGCTTTGTGAGCGGGTTCACGGGGGAACAGTTTGCGTTGCCCGAGGCGCTGGAGGCGTTACGGGCGATGAAGAAACGGCCGGGCATGGCCGCGCAGCAGGACATCAAAATTTCAGCGGCCGATCCGCTGAATCTGGCCGGGGTGATTCTACCGGGGCCCCGGATCGCCGCGGTGCCGTCGAATTTCGTCATCTTTCGCGACGGCGTGGTCGTGCGCGCCGTGATCGGGCGACAGGCGAACGAGCGGCAGGAGCCGCCGCTCCTCGAGGTGGCGCAGCGAGACGCCCGTTTCTGATCAGATAAGCGGGGCTGGGATGGCGAGCACCGGGCAGCGCGCGCCGCGCAAGACCCGCTCCGTGGTGCTGCCACGGAACAGGTCGAGTAAACTGTCCTGCCCTTTGGTGGCCATCACAATCACATCGACGTCGAATTCGGCGCCGGCCGCGAGAATCCATTCCACCGGGTCGCCTTTTCCAAACATCTGATTCCAGGACCAGTCTGCTTTCTGCGGGAGGACGAGCTCATCGACTTCCGTTTCCACTCCGGCATGGATGAGTGTCATCGTGACGGGCGGCGCGCCCAATTGAGAAACCAGCACGGTCGCGGCGTCGATGGCCGGCTGCGACGGCGGCTGGCTGGAGATCGGCAGGAGCACACGATGCAGCGACGTCTCCCCGGTCGTCCGCGAGACGAATCCTGCCACATTGGATGGCACGAACAGCGTGGTGACATGCATTTCGCGAGAGACCGGTTCCGCGACCGCATGGTGGACCCACCCGGCGAATCCCTCGTGCTTGTGCGTGGCCAGGACCATGAGATCGGTGGGTGCGGCGGTGAGATGATGAATAATCGCCTGCTTCGCATCGGCCGCCAGGGCGCGAACTTTTCTAATGCGGATGCCGAGCGTGGTCACGTCGCTCTTCGAACTGGATTCCGGAAGCAGACCCCATTGCGCGAGTGTGGGGCGAATGCGGGGAAAATCCTCGAATCCTTCCGGCGAAACGTCAGGATCCACATGCATGATGGTCAGTTCGGCGCGAAAGACCAACGCCAGCTTGAGGGCATGCGCGAATGCCACCTGGCTGTCTGGCGAAAAATCCGTGGGGTGAAAAATTCGATGGATGGCGAGAGGATGGCGCGACCCGATCATATCCTTGTCGAACTCCGGTGAGTGTGATTCTGTCCGATGGCCCGGTACCCGGTCTCTTCAATCAGCGCTGTGCGGACAATAATGCCTGTACCAGATCGGCGGTCGAGCCCTGCCCGCCGCGGATCCAACGGCTGAAGACGTCCTGCGAAGTCGCATTCAACGCCTGCGCATCCGGCAGATGAGCAAGCGTCCCCAGCGAATCGAGATAGTCGCCTTGTCCCCGCGCCGCATCGGCTTCCAGATTCTGGGCCGTGTAGGCGGTGAAGGCGGCCAGCTTATGTTCGGCTTTCAACAGGCCGTCTTCATTCCACCAGATGCGTCCGGATGTGGTGCCGGTAATGTTGGACGTGGTGTCCGTGGTCTCTTTGAATGTGGCTTTGAAGGAACAGCCCGCAAGCAATAGCATCAGGGACAGTCCGCCCGCTCCGGCCAAGATCGAATGAGGATTCCACGCCATACGTAGTCACTCCTTTCCTGCAGCGAATCGGGGATGCCCGGGCCGACTATATCATAGTCGGCATGGAAATGAGCCTGCGAGGGTTCCGTTCGAGCGGATCGCCTGGGCCGCCCGGGTGAGGTAACGGTTGACAATGTCCCCCTGCATCAGCACAATCGCCGGGTCCTTGATGGGGCACGAATTCGGGCGAGGCGGCCTGGTCGCTGTGATGAGCCAGGAGCAGACGCACCCCGGTATTACAAGGAGGGTTCACGATGAAGATCGGCGCAGGACTGTGTGTAATCGCGAGCGTCCTCTGTGGGGCGCTGCCGGTGCGGGCGGAGTCGGTTCCTCTCAAGCCGGGTGAGTATCAGGTGACGGCCGTGACCGAAAGCAGCAATGGTGAGGCGGGCAAGCCGGACACTCATACTCGATGTGTGAAGGAAGAACATCTTGCCAATCCCGATGCGGTCTTTAACTATTACGCGTTAAACGGATTCAAACCCAATCCGGCGAACAAAGTCATGAATGTGTCGATGCACGGGGGGACGGTCAGTTACGAGATCGAAGGCGTCTACGCGATCACCCGCGTGGAAGGCACCGTATCCAACACGGGCTTTTCCGTCGTCCGCAAAGCGACTCCCAAAGGCGACAAGGCGCTGTCGGTGACGATGAAGGTCGATGGCAAACGGATGGGTGATTGCGCCACGAAATAAGTCCCTGCCAGTCGTGCTTCACTCTCTCACGACGGCGGCATGACGGAGGCCGGACTGCCGGCCTCCGGTTTCGTGCCCGCTGCTATTCAGCCCACAAGCGTTGATACCACTTCTTCTCTCCGCCGGCCGGCAGTGATGCCAGGTTCATGGTTGTGCGGATTTCGCCGATGTTCCAACCGGTCAGCGAGGCCAGCGTCTGCGCTTCCCGCTCGTACCGCTCGCGCAATTGTTGATGATACATCGTGGCAGCCGGGCAGTTGTCCGTCCCGGTCCATGGATGACGCAGAACGTAGCGCGCTTGGAAGTTCCCGCGATCCGCTGTCTCCTGAAACATCAAGTCTTCAGGAAAATGCGCGGCATCGTAACGAACGTGCAGCCTGGTCAGGAAGACGTTTTGCGCGATGGGCATACCCTTGCCTACCCGGCCGGGACTCTCCTGCCAGAAGACGCCGAGACTGCGCAGCTCTTCAGGCGAGAGGGGATCTGCCGCGCAAGGATCACACCAATTCATATCCCAGGCATATTCCAGAAAGACACCGCGTTCCTGTTCCTGCTTCACCTGCCGGCTGAACAGATCGCGGTAAAAGTCGCCGAACTTGTCCTTCACGAACAGCGGAAGCTCTTGCGCGTCCGGCAATCGCACCGTCCGGTAGTTCGTGCTTTCGACGCGCCCTTGCTTCGTGAGGAAGTAGATGAACAATTCCTGCGGGCCGTCGGCATTGACCGTGCCGAGCCGGATGGGCAGCATGAACTTGGGCGATTCGAAGGCAATCTGCAGCGGGCGCAGGTGCGTCAACCCCAGCTTGGCCTGCTCGCCCAGGTTGACCTTGGCCACGAAGAATTTCATGCCCTGTTTGAGATAACTCTGCAGGACTGCTGACGCTCCCGGCGGAATGCGGTACCCGTTCTCGCTCAGCCAAACCTCCAAGCCGCTGCTTTCCCGAGCCGAGAGAATCAGAATGTCATATTCGCCGACCGTATACTGCGCCTCGACGGTCACACCCAGCGCCTTGTCGCGATCTTTGGCAGCCGCCGCCGGCGCCATGCTCTTCATGGCATCCATGCTGCGGCGTTCGAGCAGTTCATAGCGCAGGCAGGGATTCTGGTCGAAATATTCGACCAGGCGAGGCGCCGAGTAGTCGGCCAGATGTTTGAGCAGCGCCGGGTCTCCGACGCGAATCTGGTCCTTTTCCAGGACGGTCGGTACCGGCACCACCAGCGCGAACTCCTTCACATCGCCCTTGAAGTCATTGGCCATCGTGATCACGGTCTTATTGTCGTGACGCGCAATGGCCACCTCGGAGGCTTTGTTGAAGAGCTTGGTGTCGGCCTTCCCGACATAGAAGCCGCAGAAGGCTGATGCGTCACTCCCCCAGGCGAGCAGGCCCAGGATCAAGAGCAATGCAGGAACGATAGTACGTCGCATAGACACCTCCTTGGTTAATGATGGAGTCGGGATCAGATCGCGGGGCGGTCCGGAATCCGGCTGAGCGGAACGATCGATTGGACAGGGCCAGTGATAGCGTGGACCGGGAAAGAGGTTGTTGAGCAAGGGCACGAGCGGCGCGCAGGCCACGAGTCCCCAGAGCGGCCCGTTCGGGCGGAACAGCCCAAACTGCACATACAGCGCAGCCAGGGAGACGAGGAACGCATAGAGGATACGTCCGGCTCGTGAATCAGGCGTCGTCTTCGGATCCGAGATCATGAAGAAGGCAAAGATGAGCAGCGCGCCGCTTTCAATCTGGTGGACAGGAATCGCGAGCGGATCGCCCAGCCCAGCTGCCCGTGCAAACAGGAGCCCTACATAACAGCCGAGGAACGCCAGGGTGACGTCGGCCCGCGCGGCGCGAGTGACCACCAGCCCTCCGAGGCAGGCGATGAGAAACGCGAACCAGACGGCCTGCCCCCATTGCCCCGGCGAGATCCAGCCGAGGCCGCCGGCGAGCACCACAGCCAGCGCCAGGTTGGTCGGGTTAAACAGATGCCTGTTTCTCCATCGAAAGAGAAACTTGCTGGCAATGGCAATGAAGGCTGCCAGCGCGGCGATTGATAGATCATTGGTCCGCAGCAGAAGGCACAGCGACAAGGAGGAGATGAGGGCGCTCTTGGGATCGAAGAACGGAAGGTTGAAGAGCCTCGTTCCGGCATATTGGGTCAGCAATGCGGTTCCGATTGTCACGGCGGCCTGCCCGATCGACAGGTCGAAGTACAGCCAGCACAGACCGTACACGAGGAGGGTGCCAAGGCTCGCGATTTGATAGAGGCGCGGATCCTGCCGATATGCCGGCGGGTCCGCTTCAGAACCTGCGTGGTGATGCTCCATGAATGCCTCCCTTCATGGGAGGGTATGGAACGAGGAGGGGAATCCTTTCAGAGGGGGAAGAGGGTGCGAGGCGGGGGCCATGCTCCCTTGCTCGCGGAACGCGCGCCCTCGGAAGGGCCTCGTTCGACGCGCGCACTGGGAGCATCGTCCCCCACCTCGCTGGAATGGAGACGGACTTATCGCGGTCCGGTAGTAGGTCATGCTTACCGTCCGCGAACCATGGGTTAATAAGGTTCTTCGGAATATTGACGACGCCCGCTAAAAATAGGATTCGTTCCCCATGTTTCAGCAGGTCAAGTCCCCCGCTTGCTGGAAATTGGTGAGCGGGATGCAGGTTGAGTCACTCGATGTTTCTCCTGAAACTGGCTGTCCAATTCTTCACGGAGTGTGAGCAATTGTTTCCGCTCGAAGTCCGTGATCGCCACCCGTTGCCAGGTGCAGCTAGCTCGCTGAAGCGCCGCATACATCAATTTTAAGACGGCGCGTTCGCCAAACGCGTGCGGGATGGTATTGCTGCGGCGGCGTTCCTCCAGAAACAGTCGCTCGAGTAAATTGGTCGTGCGGGTTGCCCGTCGGTGCGCCACGGGCAGGCGCAAATAGGTGATGCACGCGGCAAAATCATCATCGAAACATTTCACGCCGCTGGGCAGCTCGTTGGCGTACGTGAGGCGAAATTCTTCGGCGGCCCACTCGGCGGTCTTCGGGCTCGATGCGTGATAGGCGGCCAGCGCCATGGCCCTCACCTCCCGCCACCGTTCGGCGGGTACCTTCGTTTCAAGATTCCTCAACTTGTGCGCCAGACAGCGCTGCCGTAGGGCGCGGGGCAGACATTCCTCCACGGCCCGAATCAGCCCAGGCGCGCCATCCGTGACGACGAGCACGGGATCCGCGAGGCCGCGGGCTTTGAGGTCTCGCAAGAAGTCGCTGCAGCACGCCGTGTCTTCCTTGGTCCCCGGTTGCAGTCCCAGGAGCACTTTGGTGCCGGTCATCGTAATCGCCCACGCCGCGAGCACTGCCTCGCGGGGCTGCCCGAGATGGAGTCGCTCGGCGACGCCGTCGATGAACAGATAGGCGACCTCGATGCCGGAGAGATCGCGGCGGGCAAACTCCTGATAGTCTGCCCACAAAGCCTCACAGACGCGGCTGGCGGCGGAGCGACTGAGTAGGCAGCGACCATCGGCCCCTGTGAACGCCGCCTCAATGTCGCGCATGGAGAGGCCGCGGGCATACATCTCCACGGCGAGCCGTTCCAGTTCTTCGCTCTTGCCGCCCAATGCGGCGCGAATCTCTGACTGCCAGCCCTCGATGCCGCGCACTTGCGGGACGCCATACTCAATGACGCCTTTGGCGGTTTTCAGCCGGCCGACGCGCACCCCGTTGCGATACCCGCGGGCCGTACCGGCGTCCTCCGCGACGGATGCCCGTTCATAATAGCCTCGGCTCAAGCGCTCACTGACTTCGGTCTCTAACGCTTCTTCGATCATCAGGCGGACGGCTTGCCGCACAAACGTACTGGTGTCGATCTCGCCCGGGTCGCCTGCCAACATCTCTTTCAGCCTCTTGCGTGTGCCGACGCTGCTCGGTACTCTTGCCATGGGATGCTCCTTGTTGGATGTGATTCGAACGCGGCCAAACGTTCAAACCGGTAAGGATGCATCCCTCCCACTTTTCCAGCAAGTTTAAGACTTCACCTTTCAGCAAGAAGCAGGATTGCAAAGCTATGCCTAATATGAAATTGGTGATGGGTTCGCGTGAGGAGAGCGGCGTAGATTCTTTCTCCGCCCGAAATCAAGAATCATTGAAGCTGTGTGCCGAAGGCATGAAAGAGGTCGTTCAAATTATTAGCTCGAGTTTGGAAGATATATTGATGTGCGTGACAGCTACTTTGAAGTTGCAGTAGACTCGCCCTTTCAATGCTTTTCGATTGCAACCTGGTCGGTTTTAGGCAAGGTACATTTAGGAGGAGGTGGATATGTAATGGGGGAAATCGTAAAGTCTTTGAAGGATGGACATTACCTATATAAATTTTCTGCCGATATTCTAATGCTTGTTAGGCGCAATGCTCATATAGTGGCAGAGGCGGCTGATGATGCATTGGTGTTTGCCCTGAACCTTAGTAGCATTTTCCTCTCCGGCTCATTTTTGGAAGCAACGCTGAATGAGCAAATTGCAATGGCAGCTCGCAATGGCACGCAAACCATAAAACCAACTCCCGAGTTCTGGGTAACATTAAATGGCATGCAAAAGAATCTGACGGTGACTGATAAATGGAATCTAATCGCCTCAACGAGAGGTGGACAACAGTGGGACGGAGCAAGAGAGCCGTTTCAATCTCATGATACATTGATTACTCTTCGGAATGAGCTAGTCCATTTCAAGGGAAGGTATGCGGCGGATGACACTCCTCCCACGAGAAGACTACAGCCGCTTCTGAACAAATTCAGAACCATTAGGGATTTTAAGCTTGAGGGCATGAACATAGATCCTTGGCTGGTCTCGTTAGTCAAGTCCAAGAAATTAGGTCTGTGGATTGATTCCACTATTTTTGCTCTACATTCCCAAGTTGAAGAACTGTTACTCGGTATTTCCCTTACACAGGATCGAAAGGCTATCGAAGAAATGATTAGACATAATCGCTATGGCTTTCCCCCAAAATCGGTGGAGGGGAAAAGAAGAAATAGTAAGAGCAAGCGAGCCTGACGAATTGTGAAGATGTTTCAGGAGTCGTTTGGAAGAGAATATAGGGGTAGACCATCTATAGAGCCGTCATACAACTTTTTGCCTCGCTGATAACCGTTTGGTCCCCCATCGAGTACCTTCCAGCCTATTCCTACCTGCCTCCATCACGAATCTCTCGGCCTCTAGGGATCTGCCTCATTGAATAGAGTGGTGGAGTCCATTAGCATTTGTGAGTAGACATCTCTTCATCGGACTGAATCCATGCTGATTCGCTCATGCCTCATGTCCGGCCTCGTGGTATTGCTGACTGGTTGCTCGCTCGAGCAGGAGCTGTCCCGGACGCCAAGAACGGCGGTAGAGCAGGTCCTCCTGACGCAAGCTGTGAGTTCCGCGCTCACGAATCTCACCGTGCAGCTACCTGCCGGCGTGAATGTCGAACTGGACGCCACGGGCCTCGAAAGCGATCGGTCCCGCCTCCGTATGACGAATTCGGATCTGGGTTCATTGAACAGCCCCAATCGCGATATTCTGTACATCCGGGATACCGTGGCGGCCGAGTTGGGACGCAGGGGCTATCTGGTGAGGGCGCGCGATACCGAGTCGCCCTATCTCGTGCGTGTCATGGCGGAGTCGTTCGGGACGATGCAGGGGATCACGTTTTTCGGGATGCCGCCGGTTCAGAGTGTACTGATTCCCTTTGCGCTGCCGGAATTGACGCTCTACAAACAACAGAACCAGAGCGGCTATGCGCGCTTACATCTCGACATCTATGACAATCGCACCGGTGAATTCCTCGGTTCTTCTGCCACACTGGTGGGGCGGACCTTTTATAACCAGTACACGATGTTCTTCTTCTTCACCTGGAACCGCACGGATATCGATGCGCCGCCGTGATGCGGCAAGGCCTGCCTTCTCCGCGATGGTGTGAGTATCGTTTGACCCATGCTGGAATTGCTGCTCGCGCTGGTGACCGTCGCAGTCATTGCCCTGATCGGCCTGTTGGCGGTACTGGTGACACCGCCTCTGATGGTGGCGTATGGGTTGTGGGCCCTGGCCGCCGGCCTGTTGATCGGCATTCCGACCGGCTGGTGGTATCACGTCGTGCTCTATCGGACCCTGTCTTCGCGCATGGCGCTGCCCTCCAGGTGGTGGCACAAACCTGTGGAACTGCACCCATTGCTCCAGACGGCTGAATACCGCCGGGTGCGACCCTGGTTCGTGGCGGGCGCGCTGGGATTTGTTCTTTGCGTCACCGGAGGGGTCGCGGCGATCGCCGGCATGCTGGTGATGCGGTTCTATCCCTGATCCCGCAATCGATGGTCCATATCCCTACCGGACGACGGGTACCTCGACAGCCAGCTGAGCGCTGGTGGATGGATCCTGGCTCATGACGTACGTGGCCTGTTCCTCTAGGCCGGCGGTCTGGCCGGGAGAGACGGTTTCGACGAGCAGGTTCGCCGAGAACCGGTCCAGCATGCCGACTTCCTGCATCGTCAACGGCCCGAAGGGTTTGGAAGAAAGCCTGATGATGAGCGTGATCAGGCCGTTCTCCGCAGGAGGCGGCATCGGAATCTCGCTCCGTTTTCCAGCCTGGAGTTTGAGGGAAATCTTGCCGGTTTCCTGCGGCGGCCACCAGAGTCTGGTGCCGGCGGAGCCGAGATTCTGGAGCAGCTGCACATAGGATTCCTGCGTCGCTTCAACGGTGATGCGGACGGGGTCGCTGCTCCGGGCAGCCATCGCTGCAGTGATTTCCTCGGTCGGGCCGCCGGGTCCCCTCGTCACAAAACTGTAGCGAAGGCCGAACGGTTTGATCTGCCCGTCGCTGCGGTCTGATGATTCGCCATAAAAAAGCGCCCGGGCGCTTTTCTTCGGGGCTGGAACGCGCGCTGCCGAGAACCCGGCCGGCGCCTGCAGGAGCGGCGGCGCTGCCGATGGGCGAGGGGCTGCTGCCGGAGGTGGCGCGGGGGGAGCGAGCTTCCGGTCCGCCAAGGGCGTCGTCTGTGCCGATTCCTTTTCGCTTGCCCCCATCGGCGCAGGCTGGCTGGTTGCATCGCGCTCACGCCGGGGCGCGGTATTCTCAGCGAGAGATTGCGACGCAGCCTGCTCCGGCGGACTGTCGGCAATGGACCGCTCGCGCTTGGCGAGCTTGCCGGTGCGGCTGTCTTTCTTGGCGGGTTCGGCCTCCTGTTTGGCTTTCAGTTCCGGGGCCGTCGCAGGTGCCGGGGCTTGTATGGCTGGTGGTGCTTGTTGCGGGGACGGCCGATCTGACCGGGCTTCTTCAGTCACGACCGATTGAGCCGCACGGTCGAGGCTCTCTTGATAGATTCTGGTCCCGAACGCGATGGCCAGGACGGCTGCCGCCAACCCTCCTGTCCAGGCCAGCCCGGCCGGTTTCGTGAACCAGGCCCACCATGGTGGCGCCTCGCCGGTTGCCGAGGGTCCTGCTTGCTTCAATGCTTGGAGGAGACGGCGGCGAATGTCCGGATCCGCCAGCAACTCCTTGAACGCCTGCTCGTCGGCAAGGGAATTGAAGAGTTGCTGATCTTGCAGGGCCGCCCGGTAAAGACGCTGCCGTTCATCAGCCGTCAGGGTATCAGCCGCAAAACCGCCGAAGAGTTTTTCCAGCTCGTGGTCAGCCATATGGTTTGTGCGCGAATCGCGACGAAGGCGTAAAACGTAAAAGGTGAAACGTGAAAAGCAATGAGTGAAACGAAAACGCGGAACGCGAAACGGAAGACATGAAACGGAAACGACTCACGCAACACTCATGTTGGATTATTCCCATGAGCCGCCCATCAGACTCAATAATTGTTTCCGGCAGCGCAGGTCCCAGGTGTAGATGGTATTGATCGACGTTTGTCCCATGAGCCGTTGTATCTCCGGAAAGCTGTGTCCCTCCAGCTTCCACGCGAACAGTCTCCGGCAGCGGTCCTCCAGTTGCGCCACGGCCGCCAGCAAGCGCTCGACCCGCTGTTTTTGATCGAATTGCGTGGCCGGATCGTCGCCGGGATCGGCCGGTGAGAGGTCATCGAGGGTCTCGTGATGATACTCGCCGCGCCGCAGCGATTTGCGATGGGCATCCAGCATTTTGAACCGGAGAATCTGAAAGGCCAGGGGAACCAGTTCTGTCAGCTCGGTCACGCGCCCGTATTTTTCATGCAGGAGGATCAGCACCTCTTGCGTGAGATCTTCGGCGAGATCCCTCATGACTCGTGATGTCGCGAAGGCCAGAATCCTTTCGCGCAAGTGAATGAGGATTTCGTCTCGCGTCACGTGCGTGCTACTCAATGAGGTGCCTTTTCCGACTTGGTGACAATGAGCTCACCGAGCGAATGAAACCCCAGCTGGAGGCCGTGACACACCTCGACCTGCCGGTCGAAGCGATTCTTGGTTGCCATGAGTCTGCGGAGCGATCCCATGGCGACTCGCCCCCATGCCGGCAGGTGAAACGCCGGCAGCGGATAGTCGGTTCCGAACAGGAGACGTTGATGGATCTCCGGATACCGCCGGAGATGCAAAAGCATCCGCAGCCGGTTTGCTTGCGAGAGGCGATTACGTTTCACGGATGCGGAGCCGCTCCATCGCAATGCGCTTCAGGGCCCGCAGATCCAGCTTGCCCGTTCCCAGGATGGGAAGCGCCTCGACCTTCACGCAGTGGCTATGGGAAGGCAGAAACAGATTGGGCAGGCCGGCCGCCGCGGCCTTCGCCAGAATCTGCGGCATGCGCTCTTCGGCGAGGGTGTGCAACACGGCCAGTTGCTCCCCTTTCCGCTCGTCCGGCACGCCGGTGACGGCGCAGACTTGGAGGTCTTCCCCCGACGCAAGTTGCAACGCGTCTTCAACCAGCCGATGCGGCACCATTTCGCCGCCGATTTTAGAGAACCGTGAAAGCCGATCGGTGATCGTCAGGAACCCGTCGTCGTCGAGCGTGGCGATGTCGCCCGTAATATACCATCCGTCGCGCATGGCTTGCGCCGTGAGATCTTCGCGTCTCAGATACCCGTTCATGACGTTCGGGCCCTTTACGAGCAACATGCCGGGCTGGCCCGGCGGGAGAATCTCACCACTGTCGGGATCGACGATGCGCACAGACACTCCGGGGAGCGGTTGGCCGACGGTCCCGCGCCTCGACGCCGGTTGAAAAAATCCCGCCGCTCTAAAATCCGGGCAGTTCACGGCGATCACCGGGGCGCATTCCGTCACGCCATAGCCTTCGATCGGGCCGATTCCGAACCGGTCCTGGAACGACTGGCAGAGACGCAGCGGCAATTTTTCCGCGCCCGTCAGCACCACCCGCAGCGTGCTGAATTGTTCGGGGGTGCAGCGGCGTTGATAGAGTTGGAGAAAGGTAGGCGTGCAGACCAGGAACGTGAGGCGATGTGTGGCGCACAGTTCTCCGATGGCCGTGACATCGAGTGGCGAGGGATGAAATACGGTCGCCGCGCCATTGAGCGTGACATACCAGAACACGAGATACCCGAACGAGTGGAACAGCGGCAGGATACCGAGGATGCGATCGTCGGGGCCCAGAGGCAGCACTTGAGAGACGGCTTGGACGTTGGCATCGATGCTGAAATGGGAGAGCATGACACCCTTCGGTTCGCCTGTGCTGCCGCTGCTGAAAATGATGGTCGCTAGATCATCCATGGTCACTCGCCGCGTTTGCCCGCAGGCGGACTCGATGAGCCTGAGCGGAGCCAGAATGGCCAGGGCCGCAGCCAACGCTTTCTGCCGCCCGCCGATGGACGCGCCGATGTCTTCCAGCCAAATGATCGCCGGGCCATCGGGAAGTTCAAGCTTGGCCTTCTCGATAAATTTGCGACTGGTGACGATGGTCGTCAGCTGCGCCTGCCGCACGGCCGATTCGAGCCCGGCTTTGCCGACGGTGTAATTGAGGTTCACGCTGGTGCGGCCGGCGAGGGCGGCAGCGACGGTGGTCAGGGCTCCCGCCACGGTCGGAGGCAACAGCAAGCCAACGGACGCTTGCCCCTGCCAGCGGGGCGCCAGCGCGCGAGCGAGGGCAATTGCGCCGATCAAGGCCTGGAGCGATGACACGCGGGGTTTGGTCGCGTCGGCCATCGCAAGGCGAAAGGGATGCCGCCGCATGGCGCGGACAAAGGCCGCATGCAGGGGGCGCCGGGAAGTTTTTCGCCAGTGCCAGGCGCTTTCGCCGAGTTCTCTGACGAGCCGGCGGAGCTCATGCGCTGGAGTGCCTGCCGGAACCGGGGCGCCGAAAGAGACGGTCACCGGGTAGGGCAGCCGCTCCGGCCATTTGGTCACAAACCGTCCGCCGACAAAACTGAAAATGCTGCCCCAGACGCGGTCCAGATGCACCGGAACCACCGGCACCTCACGGCCCTTCACGATCCGTTCGAATCCGCGGCGGAAGGGCAGCAGATTGCCGGTGCGCGTGATCTGACCCTCAGGGAATATGCAGACCAGATCACCCGCGTCGAGGGCCTGGCCCGCGTCGCGTAGCGCGCGAAGAATGACGCGAGGTCCGCCGTCAGACGCAATCGGAATCACGTTCAGCGCCCGCATGAACAGTTTAAACAGGGGAAGATTCACATAGTGGGCATCGACGACGAACCGGATCGGGCGATCCAGGCTGGCGATCAGTAAGAATCCATCGATGAAGGAAATGTGGTTGGGAACGAGCAGGGCGCCACCGGTGACCGGCACATGGGGCTGGCCGACGATGCGCAGCCGGTAGATGGTGTGTGTGAGCAGCACGAGGACCAGGCGGAGGAACGTTTCGGGCATCAACCACATGGCCCAGGCCGTTCCGATGGTGGTGACGCCGGCGGTCGCGAGAAAAATGCCGGCGGTCGTGAGTCCGGCGTTCGCCAGCAGCCCGCCGCTCAGGGAGCCCAGCAGAATGCCGGTGAACACACAGATGTTCTCCAGGGCGATGACCGAGCCCCGGCGGTCGTGCGGCGCGCGCCATTGCACCAGGGCGTTGATGGGAATGAAGATCAGGGCGCTCGACATGCCAAGGGTGATCATCAAGAGGAGCGTGCCGGAGAACGGCGGTTGCCACCAGCCAAGAATCAGCAGAAAGGTGGCGACGCCCGCCGCGCCCAGGGGGACCAATCCGTATTCGACGCGAGACCGCGATAGTCGTCCGACCACGAGGGCGCCCAACCCGATGCCCACTGAGATCAATGCCGAGGGAACGGTGGCCAGGGCATCCGAAAGGCCCAGCACGGCCTTGGCATAGACCAGGACGTTCTGCACAACGAGGCTGGCAATCGTCCAGAAAAACACCGCGCCGGTGATGGCCAGTCGCAACAGGCGATCCGCGCGCAATGCCGAGAGGGCACCGCGCAAGGTATCGAACAGGCCCCCCGCCGCCCGCGCGGCCGGCACCGGCGGCACAGTCCAGGCTGCGCCGAACCCGATCAGCGCCAGCACCGTCAAGGAAAGGGGCGCGAGCCAGGGCTGAGTGCCGGCGCCGGCCAACAGGAACCCGCCCGCCGTGGTTCCGGTCAAAATCGCCAGGAAGGTGAACAGCTCCAGAATGCTATTGCCCCGGGCCAGTTGGGCGTGGGGCAGCAGTTCCGGGAGAATGCCGTATTTAGCCGGGCTGAACAGGGCGCTATGGACGCCCATGCAGGCCAGCATCACCAGGGCCCAGACGCCTCCGGTGGGATGCGACAGCAGGGCGAGCGTCGCCCCCGCCATGAGCACGACTTCCACCGCCTTCATGGTGATGATGACGGTCCGCTTGCTGAGACGATCGGCAAAAAACCCGGCCACAAACGAGGTCAGGACCAGGGGAAGGGTAAACACCACCATGGCGAGAGTGGTCTGCGTTTGCGAGGCGGCTTCACTCTCCTGGCCTGGCGCGAGGGTTGCGGTGACGGCCCGGATGCCCAGGAGAGCCACCATGAATTTCCACGCGTTGTCGTTGAAGGCTCCGCAAAACTGCGCAATGAGCAACCCGCGCAGCGGGCGCGCGGCGGATGATGAGGAATCCGGCTGCGGATCGATAGGTGCCTCCTTGGTTGAGGGAAGACCAGGGCCTGACAATGATGACAGATCAGTCTGCCCAAACTGCCGGAACGATGCAATTCCTTATCGCGGAGGCGCCGGTTCGGCATGTTCAACCGGCAGCCCTTCGAGCGCCATGATTCGCAAGGCGTTGGTGGTCGGGCAGGGGCCCGGTTTGAGACGGTAGTCGAAGTGCAGGGCGCCGTCTACCACGGTTTCCTGAAAGTGGACATTGGTGACGGAGGACAGCCGTTGTTCCAATTCGGCCAGCTCCAAATCGTGCGTCGTCACCAGACCGAAGCCGTTGCCACTCGCAAGCGCGGTGATGAGCGCGCGCCCGCCGATGAGACGCTCCCGGTTGTTGGTGCCCTTGAAGACCTCGTCGATCAGCCAGAGTACCGGCGGTCCTTCTTGGTCCCTGGTGCTGTCCAGAATCGTTTTGAGCCGTTTGACCTCGGCATAAAAGAACGACAGCCCGCCGTCGAGCGAATCGTCCACACGGATGCAACTGCCGATGCGGACCAGCGACCAGCGAAAGACCGTGGCACAGACCGGCGCACCCGCCTGCGCGAGGCAGGTGTTGATGCCGATGGTTCTGAGAAACGTGCTCTTACCGGACATGTTGGAGCCGGTGACGAGAAAGATCCGTCCTCGCCCCTCCAAGGTCACGTTGTTGGCCACGCGGACTGCGGCGGCAATGAGCGGATGCGCCAATCCTTCAGCGACGAGCCGCGGCCTGTCACCGTTGTCTTGCCCGCCGGGGTGATCAAGCGTCGGCCACAGGTAGGTCGGATGCAGATGGGCGAAGGTGGCCAGGGATGACGCGGCGTCCAACTCGGCGAGCAGTTCAAACCAGAGCGGCGCCACCGACGCAATGCGGTCTTGCAGTTGTTGCAGGTGATAGGTGTGAACGAGATCCCATGGACCGACGGCATTGATGAGATAGTGCACCAGGGGATGGGCGCGCACGCTGAGCCGGTTCATCAGGGAGGCGGCCTGTTTCAGCAGCCGGGACGGGCTGCTCTGTTGTTCCAGCAGCGGGCCGCAGAGCCGGGCCAGATGTGGCGTCGCGCCATACGAGCGCCGTTCCAGATAGCCGAGAACGGCGCTGAGCCGTTCCAGTTGCAGGTGCAGGGACTGGGCATGGTCGAAGATTTCCTCCGAGCGACTGCGGACCGATAAAAACAAGACCGCATAGAGCGCGAACGACAGCATCCAATAGTTGCCAAGCCCGGCGATCACATCGGCCAGCAGCAGGGCGGCCGTGGTGAGGGCGAGCATCGATTCCGTCACCAGCATCGGCACGAGCCCCGCATCATCCACCCGCTTCTGCAGCACCGAAAGCAGCCGGCGCCCGTCGATATCCGCCTCCTCCATCGCTTGCGCTTCGAGCACCAATCGGTCCCGGAGCAGAGACAGCGGCGTCAATTCGCGAACGAGGGCTTGCCGGCTCGACCATTGCGAGGTCGGTGGCGGCTGATCCAGGAGCCACGAGGCGAGACGCTGCCTGCCTTGTGAGCAAATGGTCTGATCGATCAAATGGAGGAGGGAGCGAGGACCCGCAAGGTCGAGGTCCCTGGCGTATCCATGCCGCTCCGGGACGGTCACTTCACGAAGAGGGATCTCCGCCCATTTCAAACTGAGGCGAGCCAGATGTACTCGTTTGATGCCTTGCCAGCGCCGGAGTCGATGCAACCGGTCTTCCAGCCTGTTATGATACCAGGCCACGATGAGGAACAGGATGAAGCCGGAAGCGAGCACCAGATTGCCGAACACCGTCCAGCCGATTTTATGCGGGATGATGGCGCCGAGGAGGGCGCCGGCAAAAATCACCAGACGGGCCGTGGTAAACCGCGCGCTGATGCGGCGGCCGTTCGTTTCCAACCGAGCTGCGCGCCGCAGTCCCCGCACGAAATGCTGCTCGCGGGCCGGTTGTAATCGTGGTGAAATGGCTGGGTTCACAATAGCCCTGACGATACTGGGAGTCTGAGATGGCGTCAACCTCCAAGGAAGATCGAGCTGCGACGACCGAGGACGCTGCAGTGGATGCCGAGAACTGGATTGACGTCGAGGTGCGGACGGCGCTGGATGCCGGAGAGCTGCTGGGAGTCTTGAACGATCCTCATGTCACCGGAGCCTGGCAGGAGGAGGACCGCGTGCACCTCTATTGGCCCGCGAGCCGTTGCGGACCGGATACCTGGCGGGCGCTCACATGGGCCCTCACCCAACTTGGCCACGCGGATGGGGATCGTGCCATGACCATCAACCAGCTGGCCGATCAAGATTGGAATGCACAATGGTCTCGCCTCGTGGAGCCGGTCAGGATCGGTCGAGTTCTGATCAGACCGAGTTGGAAACAGGTCTTGCTGAATGAGGGGGACATCGAATTGATCATCGATCCCAAGCAGGCATTCGGCACCGGCCACCATGCCACGACGCAACTGCTGATTGAATGGCTGCAGCAGGTCGTGCGGCCTGGCGATCGTGTGCTGGATGTGGGGACCGGCAGCGGCGTCCTGGCGATGGTGGCTGTGCGGCTCGGGGCCACGGAAGCGATGGGCGTGGATCTCGATGCGGTCGCGGTGGATTGCGCGCGCGAGTATGCGCAGGTCAACGGATTCGACGGGCGGCTAACGCTGGCCGTGGGGCAGGCTCAAGGAACAGAGCCTCGTGACACGTTTCAGCCCAACCTCGTTCTCGCCAATTTGGATCGGCAGACCCTCTTGGCATGCGCCGAAAACCTCTGCGCCTATGCCGTCGGCGGCGCGCGGCTGCTCTTGTCCGGGCTGTTGGTCGAGCAGCGGCCGGAAATTGAAGCGGCCTACGCCTCTCGCGGGGTCTATGTGAAACACGTTCGGGAGCGCGACGGGTGGCTGGCATTGGAGGCAACCGGGATGGAAACCTGCGACGGCGATGTTTGTTCCTGATGCGGCGATGACGCCACCGGCGGCTGCCTATGTGTACCAGGTCAACCTTTCCGATGGCGGCGTGCCGAAGCGGGCCGTCGCTTCGGCGATGATGACGGTGCACGGATTGACCGGCGACCGGCAGCGCAATCGGAAGTATCACGGAGGGCCTGATCGGGCAGTCTGCCTCTACTCGCTGGAAGTGATTGAGGCGTTGCGCGCGGAGGGGCATCCGATCGGACCGGGCTCGTCGGGTGAAAATCTCACGCTAGCCGGTCTCGATTGGGTACAGGTGGCACCCGGCGATCGACTCGCCATCGGTGAGCAAGTCCTGCTGGAACTGACCGATTACACCACGCCGTGCCGATTGAATGCGCAATGGTTTACGGACGGTGACTTCCGCCGAATCGCGCAGGAGGAGCATCCGGGCTGGAGCCGCCTCTATGCGCGAGTCTTGCGTGAGGGAGTCATTAAGGCAGGCGATGCCGTCGTGCTCGAAGCGCCCGCCGGTGACTGGTCGGCGACCAATGAACGCGATCGAGGAACAATATGATGAAGCGAGTGCTTGAACCGGAGCTCATGGATGATGCGGCGCAAGCCCGCGCCTATGCGAAGGCGGATTTCTCCGAGGAGAATCAGGGATTCGTCGACCGTTTCCGTGACTATTTCCCGGACTGGACCGGCGGCCATGCCGTGGATCTGGGTTGTGGACCAGGCGACATTCCGATTCGTTTTCATCGCGCCTATCCAGCTGCGCGCGTGACCGCCGTCGATGCGAGCCGTCCCATGCTCGACCTGGCGGCGGCAGCCATTGCACAGGCTGGATTGACCGACCAGATCGCGCTCCGGTGCGAGCGTTTTCAGTCGATCGTCTTGCCGGAACAGGCCGACGCGCTTCTCTCCAATAGCCTGTTGCACCATGTGCCCAATCCGTTACAGTTCTGGTTCCGTCTCAAGCAGCTGGCGAAACCCGGCGCCTGCATTCTCGTCATGGATTTGTTGCGGCCGGACTCTCCCGAGGCGGCCCAGGCCTTGGTCGAGCAGTATGCGGCCGATGAGGACCCGATTCTGAAACGGGACTTCTATCACTCGTTGCTCGCGGCCTTCACCGAGGACGACGTGGCGGCCCAATTGGCCGAAATGAATTTGTCACGGCTCCTCATCGATGTGCCTGACGATCGGCATTGGGTGGTCGGCGGAATCATTCCCTGACCCTCTGCCGAAGGCTAGAACGGGGAGCGAAGGCTCGGGAGCGCGCTTCCCCTGCCGCGCGGACTCCACACACGTTCATTGTCGACAGCGACCATGCATGTCTTCCATTCCGCCTTCCCCTCAGCATACTGCGTTTTGGTGGTCATAGCCCTGATCTGCCCGGCTGAGTTGGCGGGGGGGCCGCTCGAGCAATTGCGCAAACCGCGGACTGAGAGGCAGGTCATTGCCGACGTGCCGATGATCACAATCCCTGAGGGGGTCTTTTCCATGGGGGCCGACGGAACGGACGCGCTGGAGGACGAGAAGCCGCAACATGAAGTGTGGATTGATCGGTTTGAAATCGATCGTGACGAGGTCACGACCGGACGCTACGCGGAATTTCTGGTCTCCGCGAGTCGCCCTGCGCCCTGGCAATGGGAATCGGTGGATCTGTCGCAGCACGGTGACCGTCCAGTCATCGGCGTCAGCTGGTTCGATGCCCAGGCTTATTGCGAGTGGCGAGGCAAGCGTCTCCCGACCGAGGCCGAATGGGAAAAGGCGGCGCGAGGAAACGATCGGCGGTTGTACCCATGGGGGAATCAGAGTCCCCGTGAAGAATCGGCCAATTTCGGGTTAGGGGCCAGGTTCAGCTATAGCCAGGTGTTGGCTCCCGTACAGCGCTACGAGCAAGGGCGCAGTCCCTATGGCCTCAATCAGATGGCGGGAAATGCGGGGGAATGGGTTGCGGATTGGTACGGGGCGAATTACTACGAGACCGGTTCGCGTCGCAATCCATCGGGGCCTGAGGGGGGAATGTTCCGCGTGGTAAGAGGAGGGTCCTGGTCCGACCTGCCGAAGTATCTGCTGACCTATGGCCGGTTCAAGTTACCGCCGGACACGCGCAATAGTTACACAGGATTTCGATGCGCCAGGTCCGGTGAGTCGCCCGCGTGACCGTGAGCCGGTCGCCCGTGCGCGCCGGCCCACGTGTCTCGCCTTGAGTTAAAACAGGCTCTTGCTCACTTCCGCCGACTTCGCACTCTCATTTCCCGACTTATCAAAAGCCGAGACCGCAAAGAAGTACGTGGTGCCGAGCGGCAGATTCGGGATCGTGAAGCTGGTGCGGTTCGTGACTTCGAACGGTCCCACCACTCCATAACTGCCCGATCTGGTTCCGACGTAGATACGGTAGCCGGCCAGGTCCACCTCGGTATTGGCGTTCCAACTCACCGTGGCGCTGGCCGTCTTCGGTCCCGAGGTGGAGGCGGACGAGTTCGGTGTCGGGGTCACAGGGACTGGCGACGGGGTGACAGGTGGCGGCGGAGGTGGGGAGGTCACCGTTGGCTGGGTCGGGGTCGCCGGCTGGTTGGACGCGGTCTGGCCCGCGGCGACCGTAAACGTCACCGGAATGCGGTGCGTATTCGAAAAGTTGTTGGGGCCGGATTCGACAATGTACACGACCCCCGAATAGGTGCCCGCCGCCAAGCCGCTGGTTTGGGCCGTGATCACAATCTGATCAGTTTCGGTGGTGATGGTTTGCGTGCTGCCATAGGGCGGATTCAACCGGATCCACCCCTGGTTCGTGCTGAGGGAGTAGGTATGTTGATTGTTCCCCGTTTTGCGCAAGGTCAGGGTGCCCACGTTCTTGGCGCTCGTCAGGCTCAATGCTGCCGGCGTGACCTGGATCGGTCCGGTCGGCGTGGTCACCGGCGCGGGCGCTGGCGGAGCAGGAGCCGGCGGTGGAGGGACGACCACGGGGGTCGGCGGCGGTGGCGTGGGGAGAACCACGGGTTTCGGCGTGGGGATGACCGCAGGAGGAACCGCCGCGGGGGGCGGAGGCGGCGGAGCGACCGCCGATGCCGTGACGGTGACCGTCACCGGAATGCGGAGCATATTCTGGAAGTTATTCGGTCCGGATTGGACGATGTACACCACGGCAGAATGGGTGCCGGCCGGAAGGTTGGCCGTCTGAGCCGTGATCACCAGTTGATCGGTTTCGGTGCTAATGGTTTGCGTGCTGCCATAGGGCGGATTCATCCAGACCCACCCCTGGTTTGTGCTCAGAGAATAGCTGTGTTGATCGGTCCCACCCTTGCGCAGAGACAAGGTGCCGACGGCATTCTGTCCCTTGACGGCACTCAGAGCCAGCGCGGGCGGGTTCGACATGATGGCCGTTCCCGTCACCACCGGGGGTGCGACCGGCGCCGGCGGCACAGCGACAGGGTTCGGTGTGGGAGTGACCGCCGGCGGAACGGCCGGAGCGGGATTTGGCGTGGGGGCGACGGGAGGGGGTACCACAGCAGGGGCCGGAGGCCGCGGAGCGACCGCCGATGCCGTGACGATGACCGTCACCGGAATGCGAAGCATATTCATGAAATTGTTCGGGCCTGAATCGACCACGTACACCACGGCAGAATGGGTGCCGGCCGGGAGGTTGGCCGTTTGGGCCGTAATCACCAGCTGATCGGTCTCGGTGCTAATAGTTTGCGTGCTGCCATAGGGCGGATTCATCCAGACCCATGCCTGATTCGTGCTGAGATAATAACTATGTTGATCCGTGCTGGATTTTCTCAGGCTGAGGGTGCCCACCGCCGTTTGTCCCTTCGGCGCAGTGAGGACCAAGGCCGCCGGGCTCGTGACAATAGGAGCCGTGCGGCTGGTTTGGGCTTTGCTCACGGCCTCGTTAATCGAGGCCTGCTGCAGCAGGCTGAGCGTGGTGTCTGCGGCAGCGGCGGTTGGGATCGAAGCTGTTGAGCACAGCGCGGAAGATAAACAACCGGCAACACCGAATATCAGCACACCCTTGGACGTCTTCATGATTGTTCCTCCGAAAAATTCGAAATGCTGGGTGAGCAACCGGCATGCCAGCAAAAAAAAAGACTGCGAACGCCAGAAAGCCGCGTCACGAGCCATTTTGCCGGGAATCGCGTGGTGAGATGTTGTCCGTTATTTTTCGCTGTGCAAGTTCGAGCAATGGGTGCAGGAGAATGCCTTCGATGCTTCGTGTGCGAAGGCTGCGCGCAGCGGGAAGCGCATCGGCTTTCTCCGACACGAGTTCGGCCTGTCGATGGCGAAAGCGAGGCGTTAGGAGGCGGGAGGCGTCGTGATCCAATCCGTGATCAGTGTCAGCATGCGTTGGAAGTCGGACGGATTGGTAAAGCGGTGATCAGCACCGGGGAGAATTTCCAGGTGTTTCGGCCCCGGCAACGAGGCATACAGTCGTTGGCTTTGGTGCAGAGGAACGTATTCGTCATGATCCCCCTGGACGATCAGCGTCGGGGCGGCGATGGATCGCGCCCGTTCATACGCGATGCGGGTGAGGCAGTCCTGGTAGAAGGCATAATCGAGGGGGAGGCGGGCAGGCCCTCCATGAAGATCCGGGATCGTGTTCGTTCGTTGCCATTCCTGCAGACCCTCTTCACCGAGCTCCAGACGGAGCTCCTCCCCGAAATCCACCACCGGGCATTTGAGTGCCAGGCAGGCGAGCGCCGGAACGGTCGCCGGCGTTGACTGCTGCAGGCCGGCCCACTCAGCGGCCGCGAGAAGCGACACCAGGCCGCCGAAGCTGGAGCCGACGAGGGCCAGCCGCCGGTAGCCTCGATCCACGATAGAGGTCAGCACGGCGCGCGCCTGAGCCACGGCGAGGCTGGTCGTCAGCTTGGCGAAGGGGCCGTCGCTGTCACCATGTCCGAAACAATCGAACCGGAGCGAGGCGATGCCCCGTTGTTGCAACAGTTCAGCCAGGGCTTGATTGCTTGCGCTGTTCTTGTGCGACAAAAAGCCATGGCAGAGCACCGCTACATGGCCGGTGCGCTGTTGCGGTTCGGCCAGCACGGCCGCGATCCGGTTGCCGGCCGGGTCGCGCAATGACAGGGTTTCTTCCATAAGTGATGCTCACGGCCGGGCGGGGCCTGGCCCGTTATTTCGCGGTCGTCCCTTCATGGAGCGGCCGGGTGCCGGTCGCCTGTGCGATCTTAACGGTCACCATGGTGAGGTGGAGCAGCAAGAGTCCCAAGCTGATCCATGTGCCCAAGTGAATCCAGTCTGAGGATAGGGGTAGATTCCACGTCAACGAGGCGACCAGCACCAACCCTAAGGAGCCGAAACTCACGGTCGCGACCTGCGCCGCGCGCCAGCGGTTTAGCACCTGTTCAAGCTGTTCGCGATAGGGTCCTCGCTTTTTGTGATTCGCGACTCGATCTGCGGCCAACAGAGACGGCAGCACGAAAGACAGACTACCGACCACGCTCTGGAGGAGAAATCCGAGCCATGCCGTGTGGGTATAGGCCATCAGGTGCAAGGTGCCGTAGGGCATGGCCGGCGGGGTCGACAAGACGTTGATGCCGACTGCTAGGCCGATGCAGGCCATGATCAGCAGGAAGATCACGGCCGTGAGGAGATGGTCCGTGGCAGCCGAGCCTGGTTGACCCGCCTGGGCCCACGTGCGGAACAGGTTGACGCAGCAGAGCGCCAGCGCGACGACAAGGACGCTTCCCGCCGCGAGCTGGATAGGGACCGACGACAAGACAAAACCCGTGATGAGGCCAGCGGCGGAGGCCGGCAGGAGCAGCAGAACCAACTGGCCCAGCCCCGCGCTTCGCAGGGGGCGATGGAACATCAACGGCAGTGCAAGTTGGATCGCGCCGACTGTCCCAAGCGTCAGGAACAGCAGCAGGGCTGCATGAAGATGCCCCAGGCGGATCACGCCATGCCAGGTCGGGTACCAGGCGCCGGCCAGCAGGCCTCCCAGAAGCAAGCTGCCGAACAGACCGGCGAGGCTGATTCCGAAATAGACCTGCAACAACGGCGTCCAATTCGAGCCGGTCCGAAGCCCGACCAGCATCCGGCGCGCCATGGGAATAACCAGCGCGGCCAGCAGAAGTCCAGCGCCCAGCGTCAACGTGGCATCTCGCCGCCAGGTTCCGAGAGCAAAGCCAAGCGCCGCGAGGTTCATGCTGAGAAACAGCACCCGGTGTCCCGGCCGTTTGCCTTCGTGAGTGGCCAGCTCCTGCGCGGCGATGGCGAGACCGGTCACGAATTGGAGCAGCCCGCCGATCAGCGCGCCATGGACGTGCAGGAGACGAAGGCCGGAGGGAAGCGGTGCGCCGCGGACGATGCCTAACAATGCCGCGAGTCCCAGCAGCGAGGTCAGCAGGAGCCACCCCCATCCGGCCAGAAGAAACGACAGTGACGATCCGAACCCTCGATTCATACCGTTAACCCTGATTCAAGAAATAAAAATGATTGGTCGGCCCCTTCCCATGTCCGATGGCCAGGCTGTGCCTGATCGCTTCGGTGAGATAGGTCTTTGCCGTTTGTATGGCATCGGGAACAGGTTTGCCCCGGGCGAGATGCGCCGCAATGGCGGAAGCAAAGGTGCAGCCTGTGCCGTGGGTATGCGGCGTATCGATGAATTCACCTTTGAGGATATTGAAAAACCGACCGTCGTACAACACATCCGTCCCGCGATCTTTCGGCAGGTGGCCTCCTTTGATGAGGACATAGCCGCAGCCGAATTGATGAATCACCTTGGCGGCGCGGCGGGCGTCGGCCAGCGAGGTGATCTCGATCCCGGACAGCTGCTGCGCTTCATGCACGTTGGGGGTGACGAGCAGGGCGAGGGGAAAGAGCGCGCTCTTGAGGGTATCGATGGCATCGGGTTTCAACAGCGGCTGGCCGCCTTTGGCGATCATGACCGGGTCCACCACCAGATTCTTCACTTGTTGCGGTTTCAGGAGCCGTACCACCGTCCGGATAATCTCGGCGGATGAGAGCATGCCGGTCTTAACGGCCGCGACGTCGAAGTCATCGAAGATGGCGTCGAGTTGAGCGGCGATGATCGACGTGGGAAGTTCGAACACGTCGGCGACTTCTTCCGTGTTCTGGGCGGTGATGGCCGTGATGACGGACATGGCATAGACGCCGTTGGCCGACATGGCTTTCAGATCCGCCTGAATGCCTGCGCCGCCGCCTGAATCTGAACCAGCTATCGACAAGACTTGTTTGATCATGGGTGTGTTCCTGTCCACGTATGCGGAGGTTATGGCCTACGGAGCGGGAGGCGGTGATTCCTGCGCGGCGGTGGCGCCGGACTCGGCGGCCGGGGCGGAATCGATGGTCAGTCCGTCCAAGGTGATGATGCGATCCACCCTGGGCGAGGTTTCATGGTAATGCAACGTGATCGGGCCGACCGGCGGCTTCTTGCCGGCCAGGAAGGACAGGCTCGCGCGCTGCTGCCGTCGGGCGTTCAGTTCCATGCCACGGGTGCAAAGGCTTTCGCGATTCTGCGCGACATTCTGTTTCCATTGCTCCCCCTGCTCATCCACAAGATAGGTGTCGAGCAACTGGCAGGCGATCTTGACCGGATGCGCCGTACGGTTGGCGAAGACGAGATCGACACCGATCAAATCGTCTTGCCGGGCCATGCCGAGGATCGTCATCGTGTACAACTCATTTTCATGGGCGCTCAGAACCGGCCCCGCTTCCGGCGCCGCCGCCGATACCGCGGCCGGGGCTGGTGCGGCAGGCTGCTTGAGAAGGGCTGCCAGCGGGCCGGATTTCGGCACGATCGTGCGGGAGGCGCCGACTGGATAGACCGTATAGGGGCCGATCAGCTTGGCAGTGACCTGAATACCTTCAGGAATTTCGAGATACGCGCCGGTCACGTAGAGGTCTGCGCGCAAGGCCTTGGCGACTTTTTTGGCCGCCTTGGCTTGCGAGGTGTCGAGGTGAGTCAGGTGGTGCTTCTCCATCGTGGCGATCAGCAACCGGCGATCGACCACTTTGAGTTCCCCCGCCACGAGCAGATGGGTGGCCAGCTCTTCGGCCAGGAACTGTCCGATGGGGGTCACGTCGCCCTTGCTGTCGACGAAATCCAGCAGCGCGAGCCGCGACTTTTTCATCTTGATCGCCTCAGCGGCCACACCTTCGGCGAGTTCTTTCACACTGTCCTCATATTTCGAGGCAGCCAAAGAAGCGGAATGCCAGAAGACAAGCAGGATCAGGCAGGGGACGAGACGAATCATAAGCACCGGTTGACGCTCCCGTGAGGCATGGCCCACATTATACTCACGTCGCCGATGCTGTCCAGTCCGCGAGGATCAGAGCGGGACTCTGGGCAGGAAGAGTTTGGCCAACCCTCGTCCCAATCCGTACCCGAGCGGCAACACCATCAGCAAGAGGATCGGGAGGTAAAAGTACGCGAGCGCTCCCTGCGCATCGGGATGAATGAGCACGTCGATATGAATCCATCCTGCGATCAAGACCATGAGCAAGGCAGCCGAAAAGAGGCCGAATGCTCGCCGATGGGCAATCAGGATGTTGTGGGCCGGTGCGGTCCCCAAGTGGAAGAGGATGCTTGCGGCCAGGATCACGAAGGGCAGGGCCGTCAACAGGCCGACGAGGAAAAGATTGTAACCGGGCGCAAAGAGATGCAACGTGAACGAACGCCAGGCTCGTTGCAAGGGAACGTCACGGAGCAGGATCTCGACCGCCAGCATGATGCTCCAAGGGAGCAGCAACCCGCCGAACAGGCTGATCCAGATGCCCGACCGTGCCAGCATTCGGAGGCGGGCAGACTTGTCCTGCAGGCTGCCGGTCATGGCGACGCCTCCTTGGACGATGGTGCGGCGGCGGCTGCCGATTCCATCGCGCGTAAGGCCTCGGTCACGGCCGCTTGGACGACCGGATCGGAATCTCGATGGCGGCGCAGGACCGGCAGGGCTGGTTGGCCGGCTGCACCCATTCCGCCGATGGTTTCCACCGCCAGGTAACGAATCAACGGGTGCTCATCCTCCAGCAGAGAGACGATCGGCGACAAGGCCTCACCGGCCGCGGGGCCCAACTGGGCCAACTGGTGCAGCGCATAGTCGCGCGCAGATGCATGGGCCAGCATTATGCCCAATGATCCGATGTGAGCCGCATCGGCCGCCCGTGGCTTGTCCAGGGCTGTGCGCGCGAGGGTGGCGATGCTTTTGTCCGGGTCGTTGAGGGTCGGCGTCAGCACCGCGACCGCCTCCTGCGAGAGGGGGACGGTAAAGGCCCATTGGGCGACCGCCGTCTGGCGCACGAGCGAGGAAGAATCGCGCAGCCCGTCCAGCAGGGCGGCTCCGATCGGCTGCGAGGGAATGCCGATGGCGGACAGGGCGATGAGGGAATTGCGGCGCACGAGCGCATCGGCATCACGCGCGGCAACCAGCAGGGCCGGCACTGCCGGTTTGGCCACCGGCCCAAGGCTGCCGATCACTGCGCAGGCCGTGCGGCGCTGCTGGACATCGGGATCGTGGAGATGCGGAAGAAAATAGGTCATCACGCCGCGAGCGGCGGTCAAATCGATCGACTTCAGCGCGGCGGCGGCGGTGCTGTTGGCGTGCTGACTGCCGTCCTGTGTCGCCTGGCTCACCAGGTGCGACACGGCGCTCCGCGCGGCCGGGCCGATGTGCCCTAACTGTTCCGCCGCGACAATCCTGGTCGATGGATCATCGTCTTTGAGCAACTCGATCAGCGTCGGAACCGCCCGTGCTCCGGTCGAGAGCCAGTACCACAATCCAAGGAAGCCGAGCACCAGGACGAGCCCGAGCAGGTGAAGCCGGATCTCGCGAGAGCTGAGGATGTTTTGAGAGGGCGAGGCGGCGGTCATAGTAGGAGGCGGTGACCTGTCAAGCGTTGCGGTCAGCCTACCACAAATCAGCAGGAGATCTGAGGGGTAGTTGCAGACCGGTTAGAGAAAGGATGGGGGCAATACTAGGGGAGGTCACGCACTGTCGTAGACCGTAGCATCTATCCGACTTGTTTGTGAACCAGGGAAAAATCAGGCCAATACCTAGGTCTTTACCTTGTAGCCTCTCCCCGGCGTGGGGTGTAGCGTGAGAATAGGACAACCAGGAACAGAGGAGGTCGCCATGCCTGTTTACTTCCTCATCGCGTTGACGATCCTGTTTTGTGCCATTGCCATCTGGGCCTCAGTCACTCAAGAGAGCATCCCCATGAACGAAGGAGAGCCTGACTGGGGTACTCAGCACCTCGATCAGCCGCAGCCGCAAATATATCGCAAGACGGGTTGAGAGTCTGAGCAGGTCGGAGGCCATCGACGACAGTGTTCACTTCTCACATATGGCAGGAGAGCTGCCTACTGTCTGTGAGCTTCGCCCTATGAGGCATGTCAACTCCTATATCAAAAAAAATTGTTCACATATTCATCGCTGTCAAATCTCTGCTTCTGGTGCGAGCAAAGCTGCTCCTTTTTCGATGGCATTGTGCCTTACTGGTACCGTTATCTGCTGACCGGTTCCTTCTCTCTGTATGGCCGGTGGTTACTTCGGGCCGATAGCAGGGCTGGTCCAAACTGCGCGCGTCCAACGAGGGCCTTCTGAGGCCGCGCGTTGCGCGAGCAATGGAGCAGCCCTGCTATCGGCCCTTCCTTTATCCACTAGCCAGTGGAAGTGCGACTGGCGAGGAAGATGGTCATGCTCTGAGCGTGCTCACTGCATCGGCGAGGTCTTTGCACTGCCTGAGGCGAGCCGTCCTGCATTGCAGGTGGCGTCTGCTGTCCGAAGCTGCGGGTCGCAGCAAGTTCAGACGCCAAGGTCGTCTCGGGGAGAGCCCGCCGGTGCTGTGCTTGTGAGCGTAAAGAGCCAGGCTCCACCTTCGCCCCCTCACACCGGCCATTTCTCTTCGTTCCAGGCCATCTCCCAGAACATCCACTCGTACTTCGAACTCAGAAGAAACGACTGTTCCATCCGCTTTTTTTCTTCATGGCCCGCGGTCCTCGCCCAGCTATCGATTCTTGCGCGCATCCATTCCTGGACGGCTTCGAACTCCGGCGACGCATAGAGCATGAGCCAATCCCGGTACGGATGTCTGGCTGGCGGAGCTCCCTTTTTGAGCAGGTGTTTTCCGACCACGCAGTAGATCCAGGCGCAGGGTAAAGCGACGACGGCAATCTCCGTGGCGGTGCCCGCCTGAGCTACGGCCAGCATGTGGCGCGTGTAGGCATAGTTGGTCGGAGCCATGGGTTCGTTCAGCATCTCTTGCGGCGAAAGCTTCCAGCGTTTGCCGTAGTTTTCGTGGAGGCTGCGTTCGACCGTGATGGTTTCTTCGGCCAGCTTGGCGAAACGAAGGGCCGATTCAGAGTCCGGTGCCCGGAGAGATCCCGCAGCAAAGACGCGAGCAAGGTCGGCGAGGAACCGGGCATCCTGCAGGATGTAGTAACGGAATTTTCGTTCCGACAACGTCCCCTTGCCCAAGGCGAGCACGAAGGGGTGAGTCAGTTGCGCATCCCACACGGGCTGGGCCAACTTGCGAAGATGGTTCGAAAACGACATCCGTATCCTCCTTCGTGGTCTGCAATGGATCTCGTCGTTCGCGAGATACGAGATACGCTTCACGAGTGACGATGTGGTTTTACGCTCGCGGCGTCCACGGCCTCGGGAGTTGGTTGATGCCATCCAGCGCGGCCACACGATAACATTCCGCGAGGGTGGGGTAATTGAACACCGCATCGACGAAGTAGTCGATCTGCCCCTGGAAGGCCATGACCGTCTGCCCGATGTGAATCAATTCCGTGGCCCCGTCGCCGATCGCGTGGCAGCCGAGCAATTGCCGGGTCTTATTGTGAAAAAGTAATTTCAACATGCCGATCTCATCGCCGATGATCTGCCCGCGCGCGATTTCCCGATAGCGAGCAATGCCGACGGCATAGGGCACGCCGTTTTTGGTCAAATCGTCTTCGTTGCGGCCGACCATGGAAATTTCGGGGATGGAATAGATGCCGTAAGGCATCAGGTCCGACTGCGTCTGGTAGGGGACGCCAAAGGCGTGGCAGGCCGCATGGCGGCCTTGCTGCATCGACGTTGACGCCAGAGCGGGAAAGCCGATGATGTCGCCGGCCGCATAAATATGGGGAATCGATGTTTGATAGTGCTCATTGACCGCCAGCCGCCCGCGATCGTCCGCGGCGAGTGCGATGCTGTCCAACTTGAGGGTCGCGCTGGCACCGGTACGCCCGACCGAATAGAGGACGGTCGAGGCACCGATTTCCTTCCCGCTCTTCAAGCGCACGATCACCTGCTGGTCGGCCACCGGCTCGACCGATACGACCTCTTCGTTGAAGCGGAGGACCACCCCGATACTGCGCATGTGGTACTGCAGGGCCTCAATGGTTTCCTGATCGACGAATTCGAGGAGGCGCGGGCGGCGCTCGATGAGGGTGACATGAATGCCCATCGTGGCCAGGATGGACGCGTATTCCGCGCCGATCACTCCGCCGCCGATAATCGTGATGGACTTCGGCAGATCTTTCAGCGCCAGAAGGCCGTCGGTGTCGATGATGGTCCGATCGTCGAACGGAATGTGGGCCGGGCGGGCCGGCACGGTGCCGCAGGCAATGACGAGAAAGTCGGCCGTATGTTCCACGTGATCGTCATCGCGTTCGATTCGTAATCGGTGCGGATCGAGGAAGGAGGCGGTGCCGTACCACACATCGACGTTGTTCCGCGTCATCTGATTCTGGATGATTTCGATTTCACGGCTGATGACGTGGTTGGACCGGAACGTCAGATCCGCCATCGTGATGTCTTGTTTGACGCGATAACTGGCGCCGTAGAGGCCGCGCTGGTGAAAGCCCGAGAGATAGAGGGCGGCTTCACGGAGGGATTTGCTGGGGATTGTCCCGGTGTTGGTGCAGACCCCGCCGACCACCCGTTTTCGCTCGACGATGCCGACTTTTTTGCCGAGCTTCGCCGCTTGGATCGCAGCCTTTTGCCCGGCCGGGCCGGTCCCGATGACCAGCAGATCGTAATGGGCCATGGTGTCCTGGTTAGTATCCGTACTTCGTGAAGCGTGAAGCGTATCTCGCCGAGACACAGAGTCGAACGCCCATAGAGACTATTCTTTGTCCCTCCGTACTATCAGCCATTGGCTACACGCTCTTTTCTGGCTCGCGAGAGACGAACGGCGCTTCACGGTCGACGCTTTCCTAGCTGGCGGTCACCAGCTTTCGCGCAAACCTGAAGGCTTCCTCCAGATCAGGGAGTTGGGCCAACTCCGGGGTGATCTGCAGGTAACGGACCTTGTTGTCCTTATCGACCACCAACAGGGCGCGACTCAGGAGATGGAGATCTTTGAGCAGGAGCCCGTGGGCCTTGCCGAAATCGGCGGCGCGAAAATCGGAGAGAAAGGTGACATTGCTGATCTTGGCTTCTTCCGCAAACCGTTTTTGCGCGAAGGGCGTGTCGATGCTGATCGTGATCAGCTCGACCATGCGATCGAGCCCCATATTCTTCTCGCTCAAGTAGTGCGTTTGTTGCTCGCATACCTTCGTGTCGAGCGACGGTACGATGCTGATAATGCGAACCTTGCCTTTCCCCTTGGTGTCGTTCACGGGGATCATCGACAGGTCGATCTGGGCGAGTTTGACATCCCGCAATTTGTCGCCCACTTTGATTCCCATGCCGGTGAGCATCAACGGTTTGCCTTGAAAAAGGATATTGTTGCCTTCTCCGGCCACCGCGCTCCCGTCGGCGACGGGCATGTCTTTGTATGAAAAGTCCGCCTTGCCGCTACCAGCCCCTATTCCACACCCGGCAACGCCGAGGCAGCAGAGGCCGAGCACAAGACGAGGAAGCACCGCGCCGCGCAGGATCGAACTGTTGATCACCCTCATAAGGAATCTCCATGGAGACAATGTGTTCTCTTGGTCACTCTATGGCTCGCAGGGAAGACTGTCAAGGTTGGAGGAACTCTCTGATGTGCCGGTTGACCGCCTGCGGCTGCTCCCATTGCGGGATGTGACCGGCCTCAGGAATCACAATCAGCCTGGAATGCGGAATCACGGCGTGGAGATCCCGGCCGACTTGCGTCGGGAAGAGCCGGTCATGTTCGCCCCACAGGATGAGGGTGGACTGCCGGATCTCGCCGAGGCGCGGCGCGAAGTTTTGTTCCCACAGAGGCAGGTTGTCACGGAGCGACAGCAACGGTCCGACCAGATTTCCCCGCTGCCGGTTGCGGTTCGAGCGGTCGAGGACGAGGGGTGTGATCAGGCTGTGATCGTAGATGATTTCCTTCAGCACCGCCTCCATCGTCCGGCTGCCGAACAGCGACGCGCCGACGCGGGCCAGCCAGGCCGGCACCCGAGTGTTGAGCGCCCGCTGCATCAGCGGGCTGACGAGTCGTTCCCGCACATGATCAGGCAGGGTATCGATGAGCACCAGGCGGTTGACCCGCTCCGGATAGGTTAGGGCCATGCCGATGGCCACGCCGCCGCCCATGGAGTTCCCGATGACGGTGGCCTCCGGCAAGCCCAAGGCATCCATGAGTCCCCGTAGGGATTCGATGAGCTCCGAGGGACGGTAGTCGATGTCAGGTTTGTCGGAAAGGCCTGAGCCGAGGAGGTCCGGAGTGATCACTCGGAAATTTGCGGTGAGAGGCTCCTGGTATTCCCATTGCCACATGGACCCGCCGTAGCCGTGGAGAAGGATCAGCGGCGGGCCTTGCCCTTCATCGAGAAAGGCGAGCCGGTGCCCGTTGACGGAGGTGGTATGGACGGGGAATCGCTGGATCGCGTCGAACCAGGGGGGAACATCCGGCTTTGCCGCACAACCGCTCATGAGGAGACTCGCGAGAAGCCAGATCGCCAGGTGATGGTGCGCATCTGCAACCAATCGGGCAACCCCCGCCGGGCGCGGCACCGGCTACTCCAATTGGATGACGGTTTCGTCGATCTTCACGTTGTCTCCCTCGGCGACCAGGATGGCGGTGACCCGCCCGTCCATGGGGGCCGGCACCTGGCTTTCCATTTTCATGGCCTCGATGATCAAGAGCGGGTCGCCGGTTTTGACCTGGGCGCCGTCTGCCACGAGCACCTTGACGACACGGCCCGGCATGGGAGGGGCGACATCGCCGGGTTTGGTCGGCCGCGGGCGTTTCGGCTTCGAGGTGCTGCCGGCCTCGGGCGATTCCGGCACGCCGGCCAACACTTCTTGCAGCGGCTCGAGGGAGACTTCCTGCAACCGGTCGTTGACGCGGATGTAATAGGGCTTGCGGCCGTCGGTCGTGCGGCCTGAGCCCGAGACGACGACGTGGTAATTCTCGCCGTGCACGGTAATGTTGAATTCGGCCGGGGCGAGATGGAGATCGTGCGCTACGGCCGGACCCTTGGTTTCCGTGGGCTCCAGTGGCTCGGGCTGGAGGGCGCCCCGTTCGCGCGCTTCGAAAAAATCCCGCGCGATGGCGGGGAACAGCGCAAACGATAGTTGGTCTTCCAGCGTCGTCGCTGATTCCGGCAGATCTTTTTTGAGCTTTTCAAATTCCGATTCCAGCCGGTCCGCCGGCCGCCCCTTGACGGGCTCTTCATCACCGATGGCCCGCGCCATGATCTCTTTGTCGAGGGGGCCTGGCGCGCGGCCGTAGAGGCCGAGAAAGTAATTCTTGGTTTCCGTCGTGATGACTTTATAGCGCTCGCCCTGTTCGCCGGTCAGCACGTTGAGCGTGGCCTGGGTGCCGACGATTTGGCTGGTGGGCGTGACGAGCGGCGGATAGCCCATGTCTTTCCGGACGCGGGGGATTTCGTCCATGACTTCTTTCATCCGGTCGAGCGCATTTTGCTCCGCCAATTGTGCGGCCAGATTCGACAGCATGCCGCCTGGGATTTGAGAGGTCAGAATTTCTGCGTCTACCCCGGTGAAGTCGCTTTCAAATTGCCGGTACTTCCGGCGCACGTTTCGGAAATGCTCCGCGATGGGCTGAAGATCTTCCAGGTCTAATTGGCTGTCATAGGGCGTGCCCCGCAAGGCGGCGACCATCGATTCCGTCGGTGGATGCGACGCGCCTCCCGCTAACGGGGAGATCGAGGTGTCCAGGAGATCGAGCCCTGCCATTACAGCCATCAGGGCCGTCATGGTTCCCATTCCCGAGGTGTAGTGGGAGTGCAGATGAATGGGCACACGAACCGCAGCCTTCAAACTCTTGACCAGGCGGTAGGCATCTACTGGCGCGAGCAATCCGGCCATGTCCTTGATACAAATCGTGTCAGCGCCGAGGTCTTCCAATCGTTTGCCCATGGTCACGAATCCATCGAGCCGATGGACGGGACTCGTGGTGTAGGAAATGGCCGCCTCCACATGTTTTTCGCAGGCTTTGACTTCGCGGATGGCGCGCTCCAGGTTCCGCACGTCATTGAGGGCGTCGAAAATGCGAAAGACGTCGATGCCGTTGGCCGCGGATCGCTCAATAAATTTGTCGAGCACATCGTCGGCATAATGCCGGTACCCGACGAGATTTTGGCCGCGTAGCAGCATTTGCAGCTTTGTTTTCGGCATTGCCGCGCGGAGTGCACGCAGACGTTCCCAGGGATCTTCCTTGAGAAAGCGCAGGCAGGTGTCGAAGGTGGCTCCGCCCCAGACTTCCAGGGACCAGAACCCCACGGAGTCCAACTTCTGGGCGACGGGCAACATGTCTTCGGTGCGCATTCTGGTGGCCAGGAGACATTGGTGCCCGTCGCGCAAGGCGACTTCGGTGATCAACACTTTCTTGCCCGGCGCCGGCGCCACAGTGAACGGCGGTGTGGTAGACGGCATGGACAGGGACGCGCGCGTCAGAGCCGGGCGGCTGGTTTTCGCGGTGACCGGTTTCTTCACCACACGTTTTTTCGAAGCGGATTGCTTGGTCTTTTTCGTTGCCATACTGGCGGCCTCGGAATCGCTCGCGTGAGAGGGTTGAGGTGGTGCGTAATTGGCGGCTGGAGGTCAGAGTCCTTCGTAGGCGGCGATTGCTGCGGAAATCGCCAGCACCAGGTCCTCGGGCTCCTCGGATTCTTCGTATTGATACAGGTCCGGATGCGTGTCCAGGTAGGAGGTGTCGAATCGACCCGCCTGAAAATCCTGTTCCATCATCACGTTTTTCATGAACGGGATGGTCGTCTTCACGCCGCGAAGGACATATTCTTCGAGTGAGCGCCGCATGCGGCTCACGGTTTCTTCCCAGGTTCGTCCACGCACCGTGAGTTTGGCCAGCAACGCGTCGTAATAGGGCGGAATCGTGTAGTCGCGGTAGACCGCGCCGTCGATGCGGACCCCGATGCCGCCCGGTGACAGATAGGCGGTGACCGTGCCCGTGCAGGGCATGAAATTATTGCGCGGGTCTTCAGCGTTGATCCGGCATTGTATGGCGTGCCCTTGCAGCGTCACATCCTTTTGCCGGATCTCCAACGGCTTGCCCGCGGCGATGGAAATTTGATTGCGGACGATGTCGATGGCCGTGATCTGTTCCGTCACCGTATGCTCGACCTGTAAGCGGGGATTCATTTCCATGAAATAGAAATGGCCGTCATGGTCGAGGAGGAACTCCACGGTGCCGGCATTGTCGTACTGCACGGCTTTGGCGATCGCAATGGCGGCTTCGCCCATTTGGGCGCGCAATTTTGCGGTCAGCACCAGGGACGGGGCGATTTCGATCAGTTTTTGATGCCGGCGCTGAATCGAGCAGTCCCGTTCGCCCAGATGGATGATGTTGCCGTGTTTATCGCCCAGAATCTGGAATTCGATATGGTGCGGGCGCTCAATATACTTCTCAATGAAAATGCTGCCGTCGCCGAAGGCCGCCAGCGCTTCCCGTGCCGCGACCTCCATATTTTCTCGCAGCTCCTGGTCGGAGCGAACCACTCGAAGCCCGCGCCCGCCGCCGCCGGCGCTGGCCTTGATCATGACCGGGTAGTTGATCCGGCGGGCAAATTCCAGAGCCTCGTCGATGCTGGTGACGCCGCCTTCGGTACCGGGAACAATCGGGAGCCCCGCCTGCTGGGCAATCTGCCTGGCCTTGACCTTGCTGCCCATGAGGTCGATCGTTTCCGGAGAGGGGCCGATGAAGGTGATCCCCGAGGCATGGCAGAGCCGGGCGAATTTGGCATTTTCCGAGAGGAACCCGTATCCCGGATGGATCGCGTCCGCGCCGATGCGCTTGGCGATTTCCACGATCTGTTTTCCGTCCAAAAACCCTTTGACGGGGCCGGGACCTACGAGATAGGACTCGTCGGCTTTCTTGACGTAGATGCCGGAGGAGTCGGCCTCGGAATAGATCGCTGCGGTCGCGATGTTGAGCTCGCGGCAGCCGCGGATGATGCGCATGGCGATTTCGCCACGGTTGGCAATAAGGATCTTCCGGAACATGCTGAGCCTGCGCGAGGTGCGGAGCCGGAGCTCACCTCTTGGTCGCCTCCCAAAAAGATCGCGTAACCTAGCATAGGGTCAAGAGAGTTGTCGAGACGACGGTAGGCAAAATGGCGGATCCGGCAGGGGGAATCCGGCAGGAGGCGGAGGGCCTCCTGCCATGGCAACGGAATTACTTGGCCTGAATGAGGAGCGGTTTCGACTGCGCGCTGCCGCCGCCGGCGACCACGATGATGAACGACATGCCTGCCTTCGCCTCGGGTACCACGGCTTCGATGGTTGTCTCATTGACGAATTGGTACTCGATTTTATCCTTGGGCGCCGCGCTGAACGTCACCCCGTGAAAACATTCCTTGCTGCCGAAGTTTTCGCCCTTGATCACGATTTTTTCGCCGGGCTTCGCTTCGTCCGGCTCCACCTTCCCGATGGAGGGGCGTTTCGAGCGATCACAGACCGGATCCTTCTCCAGTTTGGACGCATCCGAGCCCTTGATCGATTCGGTATTGAACATCGTATAGCCGGCACCTTCCACCATGGCCCCTTCCTGGGCATGTCCTGGAGAAGCGGCCATACAGAGGATGCCCGGAGCAATGGCGGAGACGAGAGCCACAGTCATAAATGTGCGCATGAAAAGCCTCCTATCAGGGAGATGATGACTTGGGAAGCGGGGTATACGACTCGCTGATGATTTTCTGACCCTCATCGGACATGGCAAATTGTTCGAACGCGGCCACGAGCGGATCACTGTCGGCATTCGAAACCAGCAGAATCGGTCGGCGCAAGAAATACCGGCCGTCTTTGACCGTGGGGGTTTCGGGTTCCACCTTATCGACTGGGAGAAGGCGTACCGGCACTCCCGAGGCGACCGCTTCCAGGGCTTGGCCGAGAGACAAATAGGTCACGGCGGAATTGGGCGGGAGCGTTCCCGCGATCGTCTTGATGACCTTTTCGTCCTTCGCAATCACTTTGGTAGTGTCGGGGATTTTGCCGGCAATGCCGAGAAGTTCCTCGAAGGCATCCCGATTATTTTCGTTGCGCGGCCGGTCGATGAGCAGCACTTTGGTATCCGGTCCACCCAGATCGGCCCATATTTTGTACTTCCCCGTAAAGAGGTCGGCGACTTCTTGTTTGGTCACTTCCTTTGTGAAGTTCGAACGGTGGACCATGATGGCAATGCCATCCCAGGCGATTTGCACGGAGCGCAAGCCATCGGCTGAGGCTCCGGTGACGGCGATGTGCGCCTGCTTGCCTTTGACCATGTCGAGTGGTTTGGAGTTGCCGTCCCAGACGACGTCGATATAGGCGCGGGGATTGGCCTTTTCGAATGCGTGGGCCAGGGCTTCCATCACACGTTGCTCGGGGCCATGGCCTGCGATCACCATGGATCCGGAGACTTCGGCTGCAGCCGGCAGGGCTAGGAGAGTAAGAAGTCCGGCACAGAGCAAGGCGCTGATACGGGAGTACATGCTGAACAAGGCTCCTTATCGCCCCTGAATCCCCATCCGAGGAATGCTTCGTGGCGCGGCCGGCCGGGGCGGCGGTCCATGGCGGTCACGAAACCTCTCCCTCAGGAGTTTGGGGTATCCGCCGGAGTGACGGCGCCGGACATCATATCCGGTGACACATCCACTCGTTTGCCCATGGCGGGAGGAAGTTTAGCGAAGCGATCCATCCGTTCATTGAGCATGTCGTAGGCCTTGATTTCCTCAAACCCCGGCTTGTGGCTGCCTTTGACCTTCGACGCGAAGGCGGACAATATCCGGGTGGCCCCGAGGCGATTGCACTGAGGGCATACAGTGTCTTCGGGGCGCGCATGCATGGATTGCGTCGCCTCGAACTGATGAGTACATTGTTCACAGCGATATTCGTAGACCGGCATAGCCGACTCCTTAAAAATGGCGCTCCGTAGCCGACCTCGGGTGGGCGGGCGAGTGAAAGTAATTCTCCGTCGGAACCGCTTGACCCTGCGCGTAACTTTGCACTATTGTACCGAATCTCTGAGCCGAAACGCGAGCTACAATTGAAGGAGCGGTGGACATGCCCCTGTTAATCCGGAAGTACAAAGGCAATGGCGGTGTGATGCAAGAAGAGCGCATTGATGATCCGGACCGGATCGAGCGATATATGCGTCTGTTTGAAGAGAAGGACGTGAAAAAGCTGGAAACCGGCGTCAAAACCGTGATCGAAAAGGACGAGTGGCAGCTCCTGCCCTAGTGCCTGCCCCCTGGCTTCATCCTACAATCTGACGTGTGTTGCCGCCGCAGGTCGTTGCGGCTCGACATCTTCTGCGCATTGCTCTCTCCGAGACAGGCGTGGTAGGGTGAGCTGCGACGGATCTGACGGCGGAATCAAGGCGTACCATGGTCTATTGGATCCATATTGCACGCGCGATCGATCGAGTCACGCTTCATCGGGACCGCTGCTCTGAAGTTCCCTCCAGCATCTCCAGTAGCGATTTCTGGGAGGGCGGGTGGTTCGATTATCCCGACAAGGAGCGCGCCCTGGCAGCCATGGAGCAGGCCGGCACCACCGATGAGCGCAAATGCGCTCTCTGCAAACCCTAGCGAGTGTGCGACACCATTCTGCGCTGATTGAGCCGGAATAGGCCGGATTCCTCCCGGATCTCTACCATCACCCGGCACGTTCCCATCACCTGACCATGCCTCAACTTGCGCTTCTCCTCACGACCTTTGTGTGGGGCGCAACATTTCCGGCCACGAAGGCCGCTCTCGAACAGATCACGCCGCTGTCGTTTCTGTTCTTGCGATTTTTCCTCGGCATGTTCATGGTGTTGGCGATCCTGTTCTTGATGCGTCGCACGTTGGCGCGTGACGCCGCCATCCTGCGGATGAGTGTCATCGCGAGCCTCTGGCTGTTCCTGGGATATGTGCTGCAGACAGTGGGCCTGCACCTGACCACGGCGTCGAATTCCGCCTTCATCACGGTCTTGTATGTCGTGTTCGTTCCGCTGTACCTGCGCCGGTTGAACGCTCATACCTGGATTTCAAATGGGATTGCCCTGTTCGGGCTGTGGCTGCTCGTCAAGCCGACAGCCTCCGCCAATCTCGGTGACCTGCTGACGCTCGGTAGCGCTGCGGCGTTTGCGGCACACATGGTATGCCTGGAACGGTACACGAGATCGACGGACGCGGTATCGTTGTTCGCCTGGCAATTGGTCATGATGACGGTCGCGATGCTGGGCGCCATGTGGTGGGAGCGGCCGACGCCGGCCATGTTCGAGCCGAGTCTGGTGTTGATCCTGGGCCTGGGGGTCACCGGTGTGCTGGCGACCGGCGCGTTCGCTGTGCAGATGTGGGCGCAGCAGCTTCTGCCCGCACAGCAAGTCGCTTTATTGTTCGCCGTGGAGCCGGCCGTCGCGGCCTGGCTTGCATGGTATTTCCTGGGAGAGCATCTGGATGCGCAAGGCTGGTTCGGAAGCGCGATGATCCTGGGCGGGGTGTTGCTTGGCTCGCGAGTGGCGGGTGAAATCGCCCAGGCATCTCCGGAGTCTGTCGTGGCGCGTTCGGAGGGAAGGTGACATGGCGCAAAAGTTTGGAAACAGCCGCTGGGTGCAGGAGGGGTTTCTCGACAACCGGCAGGACGGCACGGTGGTGGGGCGCATCACCTTTGCGGTGCTGGGAGCGGTCGAGGTGTATCTCGCGGGCAATTGCCGGGGAGAAATCGCCGGTAAGGTCATCCGGTTTAAGAACAGCCGGTTTGCCGACGAGGATCTTGCGGGTCACGTGTTGGGAGACGTCGAGATTCCGCAGATCGGAGACGCCGGCATCATCTCATTCGATCCGCATCCCCATCTGGTGCCGCACCCGTACATTGAATGGTTTTCGCTGCGAAAGAATCATTACCGCATCGAATTGCTTTCGGAAGACGCCTGGGTCGCGACGGAGTCGGAGGTGGCTGAGCTCGATGCAGCGAGCCGTGAAATCCGGGAGCGTTTGGCGTCGCAGTACGGGAGCAGCTCTGCGTCGATCAATGAGTCGGAGTGGGTGTGAGGCGATGACGCGGGGGCAGGCCGTGAGAGCCGCCCCCGCGGTTTACTAGGCGAGTTTGCTTTTGCCTTCCCGAACGTGCACCGGCACCTCGCGAATATCCCACACCAATCCCATCGCCTGCATGGCGCGCAGGATGTAGTAGGTGATGTCGATTTCCCACCAGTAAAATCCCTGTCTGGTTGAGGCGGCGTAGTAATGATGATTGTTGTGCCACCCTTCGCCGAGGGTGATCATGGCGAGGATGAAATTGTTCTTGCTGTCGTCCCCCGTCTTGTAACGCTGCGATCCATACACGTGCGACAGTGAATTGATCGTGCAGGTGCCGTGGAGCAGCAGGACGGTCGAGACGAAGAATCCCCAGATCAGCATTTGCGGGCCATTGGTTCCGAGCTCGGGGGCGTAGGCTTCCAGCAATTTGCCCAGTCCGAACATGCCGAACCCGCAGATCGTCGGCACCAGGGTGTCGAATCGATCCAGGAACCGCAGTTCAGGGAACTTGGCAAAATCGCCGATGCTCTTGAGTCTCGGCGGAAAAAATTTCTTGGAGCTGATCCAGCCGATGTGGGCCCAGAGAAATCCCCCCTGGCGCACTGAGTGGGTGTCTTCCGGCTTATCCGAATAGATGTGATGGTGACGATGGTGGCCGGCCCACCAGAGAGGGCCGCGTTGGGCGCACGACGAGCCGAGCAGCGCAAACGCAAACTGGCACGCGCGGGAGGTTTTAAATGTCCGATGAGAGAAGTACCGGTGATACCAGCCGGTGATAGCGAACATGCGCACGAAATAGAAGGCGGCGCAGGCAGCAACCGCGACCCAGCTCCAGCCGACGATGAACACGCCGAGACAGATCAAGTGGACCGTGATCAGAGGAATGGCACGCAGCCAGTCGACCGTGGCGGGAGCCGCATCGGTTTTCATGTTTTCGATGCCGGCCCAGGAATCAAACCAGTGCACAATCGTCAGCCAGGGCGAGTGGCTCGCGGCTGGCGCTGCTGCGGGCGGTTCGTCGGACTTGGGCAGCGCACCGTTGTCGGGTAAGGTGAGCGGATGCAGATCACTACTCATGCGACCTCCACAGTTGTGCGAAATTGGATGCGGTACCGAGGGGTTGCGCCGCCGTTGCACCAGCGTTACGTAATCGTTGCGGCGCTTGCGAGTGTTGCGATGAGGCAGGCCGCTGAATGTTTCGGATGGTGTCGATCAGTGAGCGTCTAGACTCGGACTTCAAGACACGTGCGGTCATTATACACGGATTCGCAAGAAAATGTCGTGAGAATTTTGCCTTGCGGGGAACAGGTGGCCGGGCATAGGCGGAGCCGCGGGCTGTCGGCGCCGCATCGGAGACAGGCGTGAGAGACCAACGCGCGATTCTACGGCGGTCGCCGCGCAAGATTGTTTGACTCTGTTCGGATCGGCCCACTAAAATGCGCCCCATTATGAACGATCGATTTCTCAAAGCGTGCCGGCGCGAACCGGTTGATTGCACGCCGGTCTGGTTCATGCGCCAGGCGGGCCGTTACATGATCGAGTATCGCCGCTTGCGGGAAAAATACTCGATTCTCGAACTGTGTAAAACGCCGGAATTGGCGGCTCAAGTCACCCTGCAGCCGATCGACCGGTTTGCGCTCGATGCCGCCATCATTTTTGCCGACATCCTGCTCCCGCTCGAACCGATGGGGTTGTCGCTGGAGTTTGCGGAGGGAGAGGGGCCGATTATCCACAATCCCGTGCGGGACCGGACGGCGGTGGAGCGGCTCAAGATGCTCGATGACAGCGGCCTCCAGTACGTCATGGATGCCATCAGCCTGACGCGGAAGATGCTGGCCGGCCGGGTGCCGTTGATCGGGTTTGCCGGAGCGCCCTTCACGTTGGCCAGCTATGCCATCGAGGGCGGAAGCTCCCGCAACTACATTCATACGAAACAGATGATGTACGGAGCGCCCGACGTCTGGCATCGCTTGATGGACACCTTCGCGCGAGTCATTACCGGGTACCTGCGCCGCCAGATCCGGGCCGGCGCTCAGGCGGTGCAATTGTTCGATAGCTGGGTCGGATGCCTGTCCGCGGGGGACTACGCGGAATATGTCATGCCGCATGTGCAACTGATTTTTGACGGGCTCAAGCATGAGGGGGTTCCACTCATTCATTTCGGCACCGGCACGACGGCCATCCTCAAATCGATGCGCCAGGCGGGCGGCGACGTGATCGGGATCGATTGGCGTATCCCTCTCGATGAGGCCTGGGCGATGGTGGGATACGACCGCGCGGTGCAAGGGAATCTCGATCCGGTCACCTTGTTCGCTCCGATGCCCGAAATCGAGCGCCGGGTGGCGGATATTCTGCGCCGGGCCGCCGGGCGACCGGGGCACATTTTTAATCTCGGGCACGGGATTCTTCCCAATACTCCCGTCGAGCATGTGGCCGCGACGATCGATCTGGTCCATAAATTGAGCGCTCGCTGAGTTTGGCGATGCGCGTGTGTTCGTTGCCGGGCAGGCATCCGAATAGTGAGAGATGCCGTCCCGGAAGGCTGGTGAATTCCTCATGTCCGCAACTCCACGACCGATTGCCCTGTTGCTGATGGCAATGGGTGGCCCCGATAGTCTGGAGAATGTGGAACCCTACCTGCTGGATGTCCGCGGCGGGCGGCCGACTTCTCCCGAATTGGTAGAGGAAATCCGGGCGCGGTACCGGGCGACCGGTGGGAAGTCGCCGGTGCTCGAGACGACGCGCATGGTAGCCCGAGCATTGGAGCAGCGGCTGAATGCGGCCGGTGACGCGAGATTTCGTTGTTACGTGGGATTGCGGCACTGGCATCCGTTCATCAAAGACGCCTACGCCGCCATGCTTCAAGACAGTCCGGATCATATCGTCGGGTTGTGTATGGCGCCGCAATACTCGTCGCTCAGCATCGGGGCCTATGTCAAAAAAGTCGAGGCGGCCCGCGCGGAACTGTCCGATGGGACGCCGATCAGCTTCGTCGGGAGCTGGCACCGCCATCCGTTGTTGATTGCCGCGATTGTTGAACAGATTCGCTGCACGCTGGAGCGATTTCCGGAGGCTGTCCGCGCGCAGGTGCCCGTGCTGTTTACAGCCCATAGCCTGCCTGAGCGCGTGGTGGCCATGAAGGATCCGTATCCGGAGGAGGTTCGCGGGACCGTCGAGGCCGTCTCTGCTCAACTCGGCGTGCAACCGACGCGGTTCGCCTATCAAAGCCAGGGACGCTCAGGCGAAAAATGGCTCGGGCCGACGGTCGAAGAGACGGTGGAAGCCTTGGCAAAAGAAGGCTACCGGCAGGTGCTCCTGGCACCCATCGGCTTTCTCTGCGACCATGTGGAAACCTTGTACGACATCGATATCGAGCTCACCCAGTTGGCCCGGGCCAACGGTATGCAACTGGAACGAATCCTCATGCTCAACGCCTCGGCTCGGCTGATCGACGTCCTGACGTCGGTCGTGGAAGCTCACGAGTCGTCGCTGGTTCATTAGGCGGATGTTGAACAAGGCCCTCAGCATAGTGCTCGATTCGCTCCAAGGTTCGACGTACCCGGCCACGTCCGACTCACCTCGCCGCTCGCTGCGGCCGCGTTGCGGGAGCTGGTTGAACAGCCCGCGCGAAGCATTCGCCAACTGTCCTGACGCTCGAACGGTTCAGCGAGTGTCGCAGCCTTGTTGCACTCCTTTTTAGCGGCACCGCCGTGGCGCGCACGTCCAAGTCAGTCATCATTATCGGTGGAGGCATCTCTGGCCTGTCCACGGCCTTTGCGTTGCTCGACCAGGCCGCGGCGGAAGACACGGCGTTGTCCTGCACCATTCTCGACGCCGCGCCCGTCTGGGGCGGGAAGATCGTCACCCATCGAGTCGGCCGGCTGGTCATGGAGGCAGGGCCGGATTCCTTCCTCTCCCAGAAGCCGTGGGCCATGGACCTCTGCCGGCGGCTGGGAATCGCCGATGAGCTCATCAACACCAACCCCGTTGAAAAAAAAGCCAGCGTCCTGAGGGGCGGGCAGCTGCACGAATTGCCGGAAGGTCTCGTGACCTTCACGCCGACTCAACTGGGCCCGTTTTTTCGCAGCGGATTGTTGTCGTGGATCGACCTCGCCAGGATGGGCTGCGACCTCGTGATTCCCCCGCGACGGTCTCCGGAAGATGAATCGCTCGCGGCATTCTTTCGCCGCCGGTTCGGGCGGCATGCCTGCGAGCGGGTCATGGAACCGCTGATGGCGGGCATCTACGCCGGCGATGCCGAGCAGATGAGTCTTCGCGCGACGTTTCCGCGGTTTTATGAGCTGGAGCAAGAGCATGGCAGCGTGATTCGCGGGATGATGGCGGCTCGCCGCGCGCGGGCGCACAAGGGTTCCGACGGCCGCCCGCGGCATACCATGTTCGTGACGCTGAAAAACGGCCTGGCGGATTTGGTCGCCGGATTGACCGCGCGTATCCGGGACACCGGCGGCACGCTGAAAGCCGGAGTGCAAGCTGAAACGCTGCGGGTACGCTCGCACCAGGCGGGACGCTGGATGTACGATGTGATCTGCGCCGATGGTACGGCTCTGTCGGCCGAAGCGGTGGTGCTGGCGACGCCGGCCTACGTGAGTGCCGACCTGGTTCGGCCCTTGAGTCCGCTCGCAGCCGGCTTGATGGACACCATTCCTTATGCCTCGACGGCGACGATCTCGCTGATTTATCCGGTCGCGGCGGTGGGAAGCAGGTTGCAGGGGTTCGGTTTTGTGGTCCCGCGGGTGGAAGGGCGTGACCTGATTGCTGCGACCTGGACCTCGATCAAGTGGCCGCATCGGGCGCCTCCCGAGGAGATGTCCGTGCGCTGTTATCTGGGCGGCGTAGGGCGCGAGGCCATCTTGCAGCAGGACGATGAGTCATTGGTCCGTTGCGTGCGGGAGGAATTGGCGTCCATCGTGGGTCTGCAGGCGACCCCGCAGTATGTCGAGGTCAACCGGTGGCATCGGGCGATGCCGCAATATACGCTCGGGCATCTCGATCGACTGACACAACTCGAGGCCGCGCTGTCCCGGTTCGGAGGCTTGACGGTCACGGGAGCGGGGTATCGCGGCGTCGGACTGCCGGACTGTATCAGGGACGGAGCCGAAGCGGCGGCTCGGACCTTGCGGTATCTGCGCACGGCCAACATTCGAGAGGCGCAATCGTGAGCGCGATGCAACAGAAGGATGTGAACGATGTTAAATGATCAGTTGGTGATTTCCAATGTCGCCGGCCCTTTTCGCGAGCCCCGGGAGCCGGTGTTTTCGTACGACTATTCCATTCAACGGGCGACCTGGGCGGCGACCCATGCGGTGCGGGTGAAGATCGCGCTGGCGGAAGAGTTGGACTATGTAAAAACCAAGCTCCTGGGCACCGTGACCGGGAGTCCCGGACAGCAACTGATGCTGAATAAGTTGTTGTCGCGCAAGATCGGCGATCAAAAGCTGCGGATAGCCGAGGAGGAAGGGTGGCTCAAGGAGCGGGCCGATGTGTTGGTGCCTCCCTTCACTGGGCCGCTGGCGCACCACTTTCCGCAACTGGAATCGTGGGTCCAAGCCCATGCGGAATCCTTGCGCAGCGAAATCACCCAGACGATCGGTTTGGCAGTCTGAGTCATCGAAGACAGGATGGAAGACCCGGCATTCAGCCTCGGCCCTCTTCCGCTCTTTGCAGAACGTTCACATAGCGGCGTCGGGGCCGAACTCATTCTCTCACGCACAGAATCTGTGGATAAGCATGTGTATAGCGTCCTCCTTGAGGCGGGAGCCCCTTCGCAGAACGGTCCTTGAGCGGCCTGCACAAGTTTTAGGCATTGGGGGTGTCAGTCGAGGAGCCTACTAGATGCTGTGGAAGATGGAAACCCCTAGGGAGATCTTTGCCGTCCGGATCGACCTTGGGGATAGCGAAGGCGCATCAGCCGTGGGATTTCGCCGGAACCGCTCAAAAAATCCGGCGGTATTGCCTGCTGTGCACCCCTGAATCATCGGCAAATCCGATGGAGCCGGTGTCGGGATTGCTCGTATCGTTCAAATCGATGCGGTAATGTCCGCGCACCTGTTCCATGGCCTCTTCGAACGGAATGGCCTGCGGATACAGGTTGCCGGGGGCGTGGGCGCCTCGTGCCAATGTGCCGACGACCTCCGCCGTCGCATATTTGGGATCCGAAAAGATGTACAAGTCGGCGACGGCCAGATCGCCGAGTTTGTGGCCGGGACTGGTAGCGGGGATGATGCCTGACAGCGTCTGATTGAGTCTCGCCTGTTGCAATTGCTTCAGCAAGCCGACGACCTGACTGGTGGTCACCTGGGACGGGACGACAATGCTGACGGCGTTAAATTCCGTCAAGGTCGTCTGAACTTTGTACATGACCGGCGCGGCATCGGGATCGTCCGGGCCCACTTGCGAAATCTCCGGTCCGGCAGCCTGTTTTTGTTTCCCGCTGGGGACGGCGAGATTGATGAGCAGCCACATGACCAAAATCGCGCCGAAGAGCACGAACAGGGGATGGAGCCCGGCTCGCTTGCCCTCTTGATATGGATTCTGCTCGTTGCTCATAAGGAAGTCTGTGGCGCCTCTTGAGAACCATGCGGCGACGCGGCCGAAGAATGATCGGCTGATTCCAATCGTTTGGCCGCATTCCAATAGTGATCCATTTCGGCCAGGGTCAGATCCTGGACGGTCCGTCCGCTGCGCGCGGCCTCCTGTTCGATGTGTTGGAACCGGGACGTGAACCGGTTCGTCGCCTGACGCAGCGATTCTTCGGGATTCACCTTGATATGGCGCGCCAGGTTGACCAGTGAGAAGAGCAGGTCGCCCACTTCCGCTGCCATGCCGGCGGTAGGCTCCGGGGGCGGCTGAGAAGCTCCTGACGCGTCGCTCACGGCACTGCGCAGTTCTCCAATTTCTTCTTCGACTTTGCCGAACACCTCAGCCAGGCCCTGCGGACTGTCCGGCCAGTCGAAGCCGACATGCGCGGCGCGCACCTGTGTCTGGTAGGCGCGAAGCAGGGCGGGGAGGGCTTGAGGAATGTCCTGCAACACCGATTCGGGTTTTCCGGCGTTTCTGCGCTCGGCCCGTTTGATGTCTTCCCATCGATGAACGACCTGTTCGGAATCGAGCCCTGATGCGACGGCTGCCGTCTCGCCGAAGACATGCGGGTGGCGGCGCACGAGTTTGTCGCTCAGCTGCTCGAGCACGTCATCCATGGTGAAGGTGCCGGCTTCCGTCCCAATCTGGCTGTGGAACAAGACCTGGAGCAAGACATCGCCGAGTTCTTCCTTGAGTTTGGAAAAATCCTGCCTGTCGATGGTGTCGAGCGCTTCGTAGGTTTCTTCGATCAGGTAGGGTTTGAGGGATTCGTGAGTCTGCTTGCGATCCCACGGGCAGCCGCCTGGCGCCCGGAGTCGGGCCATGATGGCGACCACTTTATCAAAACGTTCGGACATATCTCTCCCCCGTGGCGTCACTCTAACTGAGTTCTGTTTCACCTTCAACGGGGCCTGCCGCCCGCACTATTCTCCGTAAATATCCGACAGTCCGTCTGGTCCTATGCCGCTTCGCGA